>JBMNIQ010000003.1:0-552761 GCA_050951095.1 Eggerthellaceae bacterium | reverse complement strand
GAAGATATTGAAGACGAAGAGGTGTTCGCCCTTTGTAAAATACACACCCATCTTTCTGACGAAAAGGTCGTCATCTTTGATCCTATTAAGGATTTTCTCAAGCTCAACAGGGCTGCTCGTAGAAGGATGGGCGAGGTTACACGCGACTTGGAACCGATAGTCGAGAACGGCCCGGTATTGAAGGTTGAGGTCATAGCCCTTTATCACTAACAAGCCTTTTGGACGCAATTCAATAAAGATTGTCCGTGAGTATCAAATGGGTACTGTCTCGCGGCACATCTTCGCGCACCGCATGAAACGTGATGGAATCAACGCAACACGGTAGACCTTGTGGACGCTTTTCCTCATCGAGTGGGAATAAAGCTTATTTGGCATTGGCTGGCAGTTGCTGGCACCGAATGCCGTTCCGTATGCCTTCGCAGCATCAGTAGTACTTGAGTTTGGGATAATGTGTTGCAATTGTAGGGAAATAGCCTACGATTGCTACATGAAGCATTCGAACCACATAGAGAAGATCGCAGAGCTCTCCGAGTCCGAGGGCGTTTTCACCACTGCGCAGGCGGCCCGCATGGGCATCCCGCGCGACGCCCTGCACGACGCGGTCGAGTCCGGTCGCCTCGTGCGCGTCGTGCGAGGTGCCTACCGCATGGTGGGGTCCGGCTCTTCCTTCACGGACGAGCTGGCGGCGATATGGAAGCTCACCGCCCCGGCGACGTTCTCCCACGAGAGGATGCGGGTTTCCGATTGGGACGGCATCGCCGTCGGAGGGTCCACCGCCTCCGCCCTCCTCGGGATCGGAGACCTGCAGCTCTCGCCCTACCGGCTCTATGCCCCAAGGAGAATCAACACGAGGAACCCGTCGGCGAGCTTCGCCAGGCGCGCGGTGGGCCGCGACGAAGTTACGTTCGAGTCGGGGCTCCCCGTGACGCGCTCCGAGCGCACCGTCTTCGACCTCGTCGCGGACGACGAGGACCTCTCGCTCGTGGCGGACGTGCTGGCGGACGCCTCGGGGAAGTACCGGGATTTCGACTACGGGAAGCTTCGGGGACTGCTCGAGGGCCGTTACGGCGAGAAGCGGGGATGTGAGATTTTCCGGAGCCTGATGGATGATGCCGGGCTTCTCGGGAGGGGGACGCGGGAATGAGGTACAGGAGCGCGGCCGCGCTCGAGATGGCGGTCAAATCCGCGGCGTCGGCGTCGCCGATGGATACCGGGCGCGCCGTGTCGGCATTCTACTTCCACCGGCTGCTGTGCTGCGTGTTCGCAGGCGGCAACGGCTCGTTCGTGCTCAAGGGCGGTCGGGCGATGCTCGCCCGCACCGTCGACGCCCGCGCGACGCGCGACATCGACCTGCTCTCCACGGAAGGGAGCCTGGAGGATGCGCTCGAGGAGCTCGTCCGGCTCGCCGGGACCGACCTGGGCGACTTCGTGACGTTCGAGTTCGCGGGGTCGCGCCCGATAAAGGCCGAGGACGAGTACAGGAGCGGCATGTCGGTCAGGTTCGTTCCCATGCTCGGCGCGAAGCGCCTGCTACCCGTATCCGTCGACCTCGTCGTCGACGAGGTGCCGCTCGAAGGCGCCGAGCGCATGGCTCCCGCGGACAGGATAGAGGTGGACGGGCTTGAGACCTGCGACTACCTTGTCTATCCCGTTGAGGCCGCCCTTGCGGACAAGCTCTGCGGCATAGTCGAAGTTCACGGAGGGAGGGCGTCCTCCAGGGTGAAGGACCTCGTGGACATCGCCGTCTATGCCACTACGGCCACGGTGGACGGTTCGGGGCTCCAAGCTCGCCTGCGCCGAGAATCTGCCGCTAGGCATGTCTGTCTGGGTGAAGCCTTCGGCCTGCCGGAGGCCTGGGGCGTCTCCCAGGCGCGCCAGTTCGCGAAGCTCTGCCAGAGGACGGGCCTTCCAGGGGAGCTGAGGAATATCGAAGCGGCAGCAGAACTTGCCGGGAAGCTTCTCGACCCGGCAATCAGAGGAGAAGCGGATGGCAAGCGTTGGAATCCAAAAGTGCATGAATGGAAATGAGCGTCTGTGCGCTTGATGATAAGTGCGCGATCATAGGGCCTCGCCCCAAAAGCACCTCGCTGAGTCGTTGAGGGGCGTCCGCAGCCTACCTACTTTCGCTCCGCAGCGCATCCCGTATCCGAATATCACCCAATCTCGCCGGGTGTCGGCTCTTTCGCTGCAGGCGTGCAACCATGTAGTCACTTCGTTCGTCTCAAAGTGCGTTTTACCAGCTCAGCGCTGTTACTCTTCACTCTGAATTTGTCACTCTTGGGTCGGGTAGCGCCCCACCTCGTCGGCGCCGTTTCCGCCCATGTAGTCAGTTGCACGCAACCGAACAGCGTTTCCGCAGGTCGGACATGTCACTCTTCGGTCGGGCGAAAATACTCTTTCCAAGTGACTACATCGCATGTAGTCAGTGCTGACTACAGGGTGACTACACGGTTTTCGAGATAGGAGAGTAGAGGAAGTCCCAGCTCACCCGCCCCGCTGACTACACGGAAACGGGCTATGCAACGATCGAGTGGGAGTAAATTGGGCGTTTACCTGGGGTTTTGCGCATGCTCTTCATGTGTTCCACAGGGTTCATAAAGCCCAAACTGGTACTGTAATTCGCGATAGCCACTCGCAACTTTGTGTGAATAATTTCATGACGGACGGCTCCGATTTTCGCTTTCGGAGCCGTTCTTTTTGCCTGTCCACCTGCGCTTTTATTCTCAGGTCATTCCACGGCAGCAACGAAAAGCGATGAAACTCGACTTTGTGCCAACTCAGCCAGTACGTGAAACGGCAACTTTTGCAATGAATAATTAAAAACGGCCGATTTCGCGGTTTACAGTACCAGTACAGTACCACCCCCTCCCAAAAACGCTTCCCAAAAAGAAACCGCAGGTAAAGTGCGAGAATAATTTTCGTCCGATTCGGGTCTTGACAAACAGGAGGCCACGGAGCGGTGAGCGTTTCGGGAAGCCTTTCCATCTGGGGATCCAGACGAAATTATTCTCGCGATTCGTCCCAATACCCCTGAAAACCCGTTTCTGGGACGGGCTCCATCCCGTTCGGGGCCGGGGAATGGCTTCGCCGGCCAAACACGGGCGCGATCCCCGCGGACCGCACCGGGCGTTCCGGCGCCCTCGTCCCGGCAGTGCGCGGCGGGACCCTCGACAACCCAGCCCGCCCGTGGTATAAACTGATTGGCGATCCCAATAGGATGGCCTCCAAGTGCCGGGGCCTTTTTCCCCGGCGTTTTCTTTATCTAGGAGTTCCCCCTTGAAAGAAGTGAGCTGCTTCGTAGACGAGTCGGGGTCGGACAACCTTCGGGACCGCTACTACCTCGTCGCCCTCGTCCTGCACGACCAGTCGGACCCCATCGCGCACGAGATCGAGCGCTACGAGGCCTCCCTGCGCGACAGGGGGCTCCCGGACATCCCGCTGCACGCGGGGCCTCTCATGACGGGCCACGAGGACTACGAGGGCATGGCCATAGCGGACCGCAAGAGGATGCTCTCGTCGTTCCGCGTCTTCTTCCGGAACATCCCGATACGGTACACGTGCATAGGGCTCAGGCTCTCCGAGTACGCGGACGCGGAGCGCGTCGAGGCCGCCATGCGCCGCGGCATATCCGACTTCCTTTTCGACCACCTCGAGTACTTCCAGGGGTTCGACGAGGTGAAGATCTACTACGACAACGGCCAGGCGACCGTGGCCCACGCGCTGCACCGGGCCATGGACTTCGCCCTCTCCAAGGACGCGGTCGTCTACCGCGCCGCCGCGCCCGAGAAGTACCGGCTCTCCCAGGCGGCCGACTACGTGTGCACTATGGAGCTCGCGGCCCTGCGGTACCGCGACAAGCGGGCCACGGCCACCGACGAGAAGTTCTTCGGCGGCTGGTCGCAGTTCAAGAAGGGCATACTGAGGGAGATGCGGGCGAAGCGCTTGTGAGGTGGTTTCCGGTGGCCCTGACGATGCGGCGACGTTTCTCCAAAGCATAAGGTTTCCGGATGTGCAGCCGCACTTCTGACAGCAGTCCCCGGCTTAACGCCAACACCGAATGGAAGTACGCTCTCCATCAGTTCGGGCCTGTAATTCTTCGGCCGCCGGGAAGCGCTCTCCTAAAGCGACTGCGTGGCGCACAGCCGCCCAGGCAAGATTCGAAGGAGGACCGCAATGTTCGACATGACGCTCGATGAGGAGAACGACTTCCTCGATGAGCTTCTGCGGAGATCTGACATCATCTGCGGCGACAGCAGACCGGACGAAGACTGCCCGGTCGATGGCTATGTCGCGCTGACATGCCCGAAATGCCACCGCGGAAAGATCCAAACCACGTGCCATGTCCACCGTCGGGACGGCAAGCCGGTCTTATGGAGCTTCGAGCATCGCTGCGACAATTGCGGAGAGGCGTTCGAGACCGGCCGGCTCCGGAAAGACATGAGGCTGATGAGCCGGTTCGATGTGCTCCATTCCCTGGAGACCCCTTTCGGGAAGTTTCATGCGCTCATCGGCGAATCCGAGATTCCGTTCAGGCATCGGGCAATCAGCCACAAAATCGGCGTCAGGTACGGAGAAGTGCGGTTCCACGACACCGACGTCGACATATGTGTTCTGTCAATGGCATTTGAGCAGAATTCGCATCGGTTTCTGAGCAGTTCTCGCACCTAAGATGAGCTGGGTTTCTGAGCACCTCCCTGCATGAGGGCGTGCCTGACGCGGTACGACTCGCCCCTGAAGCGCAGCAGGCGGCCGTGGTGGACGACGCGGTCGATGACGGCGGCGGCCATCTGGTCGTCGCCGAACACGCCGCCCCAGCGGGAGAACTCGAGTTTGTGGTGAACACCACCGACTGCGTCTCGTAGGCCCCGCTGACCACCTGGAACAGGAGCCTGGCGCCGTCCTCGTCGAGCGGCAGGAACCCCAGCTCGTCGATCACGAGCAGCTCGGCGCGGCCTATCTGGGAGAGCTCCCGGTCGAGCCTGCCGTCGTCGCGGGCCCTGCGCAGCCGCATCACGAGCGAGGATGCCGTGAAGAACCTCGCCTCGCGCTTCTCCGAGCAGGCCAGCGCGCACAGGGCCGAGGCCATGTGCGTCTTGCCCGTCCCGACGTCGCCCATCAGGACGAGGTCCTCCCGCGCGCTCATGAAGGACAGGCCCAGCAGGTCCTCCCGCCCGAACCCCTCCGGCCACGACACCGCCGTCCAGTCGTAGCCCTCGAAGGTCTTCGGCGCCGGCAGCGCGCAGCGCCTTAGCAGCGAGGCCCTCTTCGACGCGTCGCGGCTCGCAGCCTCGGCCTCGAGGTAGCCCAAGAGGAACTCGACCTGCCTGGGCGTGCCGCGCTGCGCCCACTCGGCCAGCACCGACTTCGTCAGCGAGCACCTCTTGCCCGTCTCCACCACCAGCTCGGCGGTCGCCTCGCTAACCGGCATCGCGGACCGCCTCCCCGGCGAGCCTGTCGTAGACGGACAGGTCGGCCGACCCCGCGGCGGCCCCGCCGCCGGATGCCCTGCGTGCGAGCAGGTCGCAGGAGGCGTCGTCGGGCACGCGGCCCGCGGCGAAGATCCGCTCCGCGGCGGCGCACGCGGCGGGGAAGCCGGACCGCTCGGAGGCGCGGGCGATGGCGCGCAGCGCCCTGCGCCTGTCGGCCTTGCCGCACCGGTCGATCGCCGCGACGAGGGCGGCGGGCATGTCCCGGCGCACCGTCGACTCGCCGAACGCCCGGGGCCTGGCGACCAGGGCCGGTATCAGCGAGGCGGGGTTCCGCACGGTCTCGCCCTCGCCCCACGACCTGGGGAGCCTGGCGACGAGCCTGCCCCGGTCGGCGAGGATCTCGACGCTGTCGGCGCGCAGCCCGACGAGCAGCTCGCGGCCGTGCCAGGCGGGGCCCGCGCAGTAGCGGTTGCCGCAGGCCTCGACGTAGCCGCGCTTGTCGGCGCGGGCCCCGACCCACCTTACGGCGTCGAACGGCACCCCGGGCAGCGCCAGCATCGCCGAGAGGTCCTCGGCCAGCGCCTCCGGGGTCGGGCGCCCGTCGCGGCAGCGCGAGGCGGCGTTGGTCCTCTCGCAGCCGGCGGCGAGCAGCGCGTTGAGCTCGCCGAGCGACGAGGCGGAGGGCTCGGGGACGAGCAGGTTTCGCCGCAGGAACCCCACGGCGTTCTCCACCGACCCCTTCTCGTTGCCGGAATACGGGTTGCAGTAGCGGCTCGCGCAGCGGTAGTGCGCCCTGAACCGCGAGAACAGCTCGGACTCGGTCACCTTCCCGCGCACCATCCTGCCGGCCTCCGTGGCGTTGTCGAGCACGAGCGTCGCGGGCGCCCGCCCGATCAGCTCGAACACGTGGGCCAGCCCGGCGCACATGCACTCGGACCGCTCCGAGAGCATCGCCTCGCAGTAGCGCGCGTTCGAGTGCGGCAGCGTCACGACCAGCAGCTTCATCCGCCGCCTCTCGCCGGCGAGGACGCAGCTGAAGTTGCCGAAGTCGACCTGCGCGGTGCCCGGGGCCCATTCGAGCTCGAGGTAGCCGTCGCGCGGGGAGGCCGGCGCGTGCTCGCGCCTCCAGCTCGCCACGCGCCTGCAGACCGACGAGTAGGACCCCTCGTAGCCGAGCTCGGCGACCATCCTGTCGTAGATGCGCTTGGCCGTGTGGCGCTGCTTTCGCGGGGCGCCGAGGTCGGCCTCGAGCACCGCGCCGATCCATGCGGCGTAGGCGTCGGTCGCGGGGCGCGGGTGCGCCGCCGCCACCGGGGCGGCCGGGGACATGTCCTCCATGTCGGCGTAGCGGGCCACGGTGTTGCGGCTCACGCCGAGCCTCCTCGATATCTCGGCCCTCGGGATCCCGCGGGCGTCCATCTCTCGTATATCCTGTTGAACGTCAAGGGGCACGGTCATCTTCCTTTCCTCCTCCGGGCGGGGTCTCGCCAAAGCTCGCCGCCCGGAGCGAATATAGATCGGGCCGCGCCCCTTGCGCCAAGGGGGCGGCCCATGCGAATTCTGCTCAGTTCCAGTTGCCATCGGTGCTCAGTTCCCGATGCGATTTCGGCGCAGTTCCTATTGCACATCTACAACATATCCGGCTGCTCCGTCGGCGACGTCGTGAGCTGCCGCTTCGAGGGGGCCCGCTTGGTGCACTACGACGCCGACGTGCGAATCGAGTTCAAATGCGGGGTCAGCGAGGAATTCGCCATCGAGGTTGGCGCGTACAATCCGGAGTTCGACATCTACGGGGGGACGGAATATGAGAAAGAGCTCGAGGGGGAGTATCCCTACGACCTCCTCAGGGAGACGTGGGAAGGGTTCGACTACGTAATCCAGAGGGACCCGAAAGGCTACGACGCCGAAGCCTTCTACCCCTCCGGGTTCATCTCCCTCGGGGTCGCTGTGATGCGGAAGCCGTACGAATCCTTCACCTTCGACGACGCGGTGGAGCAAGACCTCGATTTTCGGCTATGGCCTTAATGGCCGAACTAAGGACGGGCGAGAACATCCGCCAGAGCGGCGCCCGAATCTCCTCCCGTAGACTGACGCGAAATTATCCCATTAGTTGCAGGTGGCTTGCAGGTGATGCCGGGAAACCACGCTCCAGAATTGTCGTTTCCGCAGTTCAACGCCATTATTCCAGAAAGTTGCCGATTATTCTCCGCGGCCAGCGAAAGCGTAGTAATTGGCGGATTCGCTCCCAAGCCCGGCTACAGTACCGGCGACTATTCTTCCCGGGCGTTTCCGCAGGTGGAAAGGGTTATCGGGTAGTACCGGCAACTACTGCGGGCGCGGGGTGGTACTGCAGCAGTACCACCGCCGGTACTGTGATGGTACTGAGATTTCGGGTCGTTTCCGGGAACGGGGAATAATGTAAAGCCCAGGTCAAGGCCCGGGTCGGTATCGCGGAAAGCGCCTTTTTCCGCTCAGCGGGAGTGGCAATTCGCGGCTATAAGCGCACGTTGCCTCAGCTAAGTACGATATTCTCTCTGCAGCGGGCATGCTGTCGATGGATTGCGTCAAGCCCCTGCAAGCCCTTCTAAGCTGCATGGTGTATTTGCGGTCTATTCATCAGCTAGATTGAGGTCGCGTAAAACGGCTTTCGCCGCTTCTATTGAAATCGAAGCTCGCTTGCTTGCCTCTTCGGGCGAAACGCCCGCTTCGATTAATTTGGCATATTTCCTTGCTCGGGATCTCTTGACACGCTGTCGATTGAGACAAGCCTTGTGCCCACGTTTATTTTTACTTGTTCCAACGAAGAGACGATCGCACACTTCGCATCGTCCTATCACGTAATCATCGCTACCTGACACGTCATACATTTTCAGCCAGAAATCCGTCAATGAATCTCCGGCGGTTGGGCGCCATAAAGAGCAATGGTCGACTATGGGAACAGAGGTAACTAAATGAATTGTAGCAAGTGTGTCTGCTAGATGAAGAAGCCCTGCAATTGTTTCAAGCCCTGATGGACCTGGGGAAGGTAAGTCTTGCGCATGAGAATCGAGCCAATCGTCCCAATCGGAAAGAAGCGATATAGTCCCATAGACGTCTATTGTCACCATTCCGCCAAAAGCGGTTTCTTCGGTCTCAATGTTATTTGCAACATTGAGATAATAGATTGATTCAGCTCGAAACAACTGGGCAGCGCCTTCGTATGCCTCTATCCGTGCCCTGGCCCATCGATAGTAGTTACTCGACAAAGACATTTCGCAGTGCAATATATGGCATTGGGGTATTGAGTCTTCTGGGTTTAAATCGTCACTATACCCTCTACCTAGCTGTACGTTCATTCCGGAAGCCTCGTTCATTAATTCAAGAATTCTGTTTGCCCTTTTTTCGGCGACGGCATCTTTCTCATCGATTAGTTTGCTGCCGCCTTTTAGTAGCTCGTGGGCATTCCGAATCGCTCGGAGTACATCTAGAGATTGGCGAATCTCATCTGCGGAAGCCGGATCTGAGAAAACCCCGAAAAAGCATCTTCCAGGGAAGTAGCTGATCAACGTCTCATCCGAAGCATCAGGCGAGATGCATTCTCTCAACACATGAGTGGTAAATGGCAGGATGCGGATTGAGCCACTGCTTGTGGGCGGGAAATAAGCACCGTTGTCCCATGCTGGTATGTAATCCATGACATCTCCAAGTAATGGGTTGTAATGATTGAAGACATTACTTCCTGATTCTAACGTAGGACCAGTATTTGTCATCGAGCAGTTAGGAGATTGGATTTGTTGGCAAATGAGATGAAACCCATTTTTCACAAACGAGACGTATTCCATGCGTGGATGGTCAAGGGGGCCAAGTTCGCTGGGCCCATGGACATGCCGGTCATGGAACCCTGCTATGTAATCCCAACAAAGCTCGTTGCCTTCTCGGACGCAATGAGTGCAAAACATTGCGAACGCAGGGGGTTCGTGCACTTTTACGAAGATGATGCGGATATTGAAAGGTTCTGGAACAACCCGAAGAAATACCTTTCCAGACTGGCGGAATTTGACGGCGTGATCGCTCCTGATTACAGCGTTTGCTACGACTTCCCCAACGCGCTTAAGGTCAACAATACCTACCGCAATCTTGCATCGGGATCATGGCTCCAAGCTCAAGGGCTGAACGTCATCCCCAACGTTCGTTGCGAGCCGAAAAATGCCGATTGGTCCCTGCCCGCAATACCGCACAACAGCCTTATTGCTTTTGGTGCCCGGGCGAGCATAAGGCGAGTTGACGGCCGAGGCATGTTTGTTTCGATGGTGCGTGTTGCCGTTGATGAGCTTCATCCAAGCGGCATCGTTTGGTACGGAGCCGATGCGTACGGCACAGCAGACTATCCCCGTTCCCTCGGGATCCCTGTCTACGTTTTTCCAGGAAAAGGGCGCGGGAATCTGGGAGGTGATTGCAGTGGGCGGGTTTAGCAGCGGGCTTTTTATCGGGACCTCTGGTTCGCCTCAGCTTTCGCTTCCAGATAGCGGAGGCGATAGTACAATACGACCATCAAGCAGCGCAGGCTCAAACTCTCGGAGAGAGGCACTTCTCAACGAGGCAACTACCGACAAGGCGCGTCGTATTGTTAACGAATTGTACCGCGAAGGCGCCGGTGTCGGAGATGGGGGCACAGCAGACGCTATTCGCGTAGAGCTTGCCACGGGAAACCCCGTCGGCGGAAGAAGCCATATCCAGAAAGGACGAGAGCGTCTTCGTCAAATTGAGAAGATTCTGGAGCGGAACCCAGGTCATCCCGACCGCGTGCTCCTCGAAAGGCTACGGGACGATCTCAGAGATGCATTGGAGGGTATCTAATGGATGCTGCGAAACTCAACGGATTATTGCTCGACGCTTTTCCCGAACTTGCCTCTGCATTCGAAGAATACACCTCGTGGCAAGACGGCATGGACACCGGGTGTTTCCTCACTTACGAGGATCTGCTCTTGCCGCTTGCCACGGAAGCCCTTGACGCTCAAGATGCAGAGACGCTCAAACGCGTCGGAGCCTTCGTTGAGAGGCTGATGACTCTTGGTGACGACTATGCTGCAAATGTTGCGACAGTAGGCCTGCTTGAAGGCTTGAAGGCACATGGGAAGGATGAGATTCGGCAATACCTGGGTACTGCTTCGCTTGCGGAGTACGACTCGATGACCTATTAGCCACGGTATCGGCAGGTTGAACCGCCCGTTTTTCACAGGTGGTTCTCTCGCATCAGAAAGGGAATGGCTCTTCGCCAGCCCCATTTCGTCGAAGATCAGGAATCTTACGATAAACGCTGTCGCAAGCATTGATGCTAGGATGAAGATGCTTGGCCTTCTATTGTCACACCGTCGCCTGAACAATGCCCCAGCAAACGCATAGTCAATGAAGGGGCCGACCACATCCATCAGAAGGTCGTCGAGATCGGCGATGCGGCTGTTAATCGGTCGGCTGACTTCGATGGCCACGAGATCGAGATTGCAGCTACAGCTACAGCTACAGCTACAGCTACGGGCAGATCCTTCAGGCAACATCCTGACAGCAGCGCTCCCAGCACCGAATTCACCCGCTAGAGAATAAAATGGTGCTTCCTTAAGCCAGGCATAATCTATAGCCCCCGTCGCGTTCGAGTGGCAGGGGGTCGAATGACCTCTCGTTATGGCTTGGTGAAAGCGAGCTTGGATCGATCAAGAAGCTGCCATGGGCGGGATTGTCCAAGGGCGGAGAGGAGGAACCCCTAGAACTCTTCGTCAGGGAAAGTTAAATCTCCGCAGTCGATCGTTCGATATCTCGGGCAACAGGGATCTCGCGTTCTCATGTGAGAATCGCCTTTCGCAAATCTCCAGCACGCTACCGGAGTGGTTTCGCCATCGGCAGGACTGCCGGCTGTCATGGGTGTCGCTTTCAGGCGGAATTCCGTCGGCTCAGGATTATTCCAATGGTTGCAGGTGGCTTGCAGGCGATGTCGGGAAATCGCGCTTTCTAAGGAACGTTTCCTCAGGTCGGCGCCATTATTCCGCAAAGTTGCCGATTATTCTCCGCTGCCCTTGAAAGCGTAGTAATGGGTGGATTCGCTCCCAAGCCCTGCTACAGTACCGGCGACTATTCTTCCCAGGCGTTTCCGCAGGTGAGAGCGGCTGCCATGCAGTACCGGCAACTACTGCAGGCGCGAGGTGGTACCGTGACGGTACCACCCCCGGTACCGCGGTGGTACTGCGATTTCGGGCCCTTCCCGAGCATGGGGAATAATAGAAATCCCAGGTCAAAGCCCGGGTCGGTACTGCAAACTGCGCTGTTTTTCATTATCGAGTGGGAGTGACGTGGGCTTTTGTTCCGTCTAGTTGCAAGCCTCCCGTCTAGTGGCGGTGGTTAGCATCTAGTGGTGGGAATAGGACAAAGCCGCCGGAACTTCAGATGAGTGGAATTCGCCCGCAAGCCCCGAAATCAAACGATTTCGGGGCTTGTTTTATTGGGAACGACCTGCGGAAATACTCTTTACACCCGTCCATCTCCTGCAAAAGACGGCATTAGTCTGCATTAGGCGCGAACCGTTCCAAAAACGTGCCAATATCAACGGAATGATTCCATCGCGTTTTTCGGTCGCGCCGTCCTCGAAGGGCCTTGAGAGTAGTCACCGTGTAGTCACCCCGCTTTCCGGCGCCCCGAATCACCGTTTGCGCTGGTAGGAGACAAGAGTGACAAACCGCCCGGAAACCGGGTCCAGATGCGTTTCCGGCGGGCTGAGACGGCATCCGGAGACACTGGAGCCACTCTCGCCATGCGTCCCAGAACCCTTCCCCGAACGTTTTTGGAACGCTTCTGAATCGCAGTAGTTGCCGGAGAGTGGCAATCCTGGTGAAAAAAGGGGCGCTCGCGCGCCCCCTCGATTGCCTCTCTCGCTTGTCCTCAGCCCCTGATGTGGGCCTTCCAGGCCTCGTAGTCCTCCTCGGAGATCTTCCCGGCGGAGAGGCGGTCGCGCATGCGCTTCCAGGCCTTCAGGGCCCGTGCAACCTTCTGGGAGCCCGACTTCGACGAGTCGGAACGAGCCCGACATTAGAGAAATAGTCCCCTCCCAGCCGTGCTCGTGCCCGTATCGCCTAGACCCCGCATTGCGACGAGAGATTCGGGCGAAGCGGCTGTGAGGGCCCGCCCGTTCGGCGGCACGGGATAGCCAGGCTGACGATGGCAAAATCCGCAGGTTTGCGGTTATCCCGTTTCCGTTATAGTGGGATTCGTCCGCTCGTCTGCCTCCGCATCTAGCGATCGAAGGGTAACCCTATGCTTAATTTCAGGCTTTTCCGCGCCGTGTTCAAAAGCTCTGACCTGGGATACGCCACGGTCCTTTTCCTCTGCGTGTTCGCGGCATGCGCGGCGCTGCTGGTGCTGTTCGAGCCCGGTATCGACGGGATCGGCGATGCGCTCTGGTGCTGCTTCGAGACGGTCTCGACCATCGGGTTCGGCGACGTGCTGGTGAAAACGGCACTTGGGCGGACGGTGGTCGTGGTCCTGAGCGTTGCGAGCATCTTCTTCCTGGCAGTGCTTACCGCGTTCGTTGTCAACTACTGCAGCGAGGTCATGCGCATGCATCGGGACCAGAGCATCGCGCTGTTCGTCGACCGGCTTGAGCATCTCCCCGAGTTGGACGCAGCCGAGCTCCAGGAGCTCTCCAGACAGGTCAGGGAGCTGCGAAGGAGGCGCGCATGAAGGACGCTTCCCCCGAGCGCGCCGCGGCGGGCGCCGCACGCTACGTGGGCAACTACGGCCCGGGCGCGGGACGCCGGGACATCGCGTGGAAGCTCGCGCTCGCCGTTCTCGCGTTCGCAATCGGATTTGCAGCGGCGCTCGCTATCCGCGCGGTGATGCTCCTTATTTCCGTCTGCACGCACCTGCTGTGGGCAGTGCTGCCTCAGGCAGTCGGCCTGCCGTGCACAGCTGTCGTCATCTGCACGCTCGGCGGCGCCTGCATCGGAATATGGACCACGCGCTTCGGAGGGGCTCCGCAGCCGCTGTCCAGCGTGATGGCGGCCGTGCGCGCGAGCGGCGGCTACCGGGTGGAGCATGTCCCGGCAAGCGTTATCGGCTTCGCGCTGCCGCTCGTGTTCGGCGGCGCGGTCGGCCCCGAGGCCGGGCTCGCTGGTCTGGTGGCCACCGCGTGCAGCTGGGTGTCCGACAGGCTCAAGCGCGCCGGCCTGCGGGCACGGGCGCTCGGGGACGTGGGTATCGCGGCCATGCTCGCCGCGGTCTTCGCCGCCCCGTTCGCGGGTCTCGTTGCGGGTGACCACTGCCGCCCCGCCTCCGACGACGCCCCCGACCCCCGGCAGTTCACGTTCCGCCGCGGCGCGAAGCTCGTCCTCTACGCGCTCGCCGTGCTGGGGGCGTTTCTCGGCTTGCGGCTGTTCGCCTGCGTCACGGGAGCGCAGATGGGACTCCCCCGATTCGAAGCCATGAGCTTCTCCTGGCAGGACGTGCCTTGGGCGTTCCTTCTCGCGGCGGTCGGCTATGCGCTCGTGTTTGCATACCGCGGGGCAACGGTCGCGGCCGCATGGCTCTCGCGCAAGATAGGCGATCGGCCGGTTTTGAAGGCAGCGCTCTGCGGGGCCGCGCTCGGGACCCTGGGGCTCTTCTTCCCCGACGTGTTGTTCTCCGGAGAGGAGCAAGCTGCCGCGCTCATGGGCACGTGGAGCGCGCTGCCGGCCTGGTTCCTGCTTGCAACCGGGGTCTTGAAAGCCGTCGCTACCCCACTCTGCCTGGGCTTCGGCTGGCGCGGAGGCCATTTCTTCCCCTGCATCTTCATCGGCGTGACCTGCGGCTACGGGCTCGCGGCGCTCACGGGGGCCGACCCCGTCTTCTGCGTGGTCGTGACCTGCGGCGTCTTCGTCGCCGGCGTGGTCAGAAGGCCGCTCCTCGTAGTCGGGCTGCTCCTGCTCTGCTTCCCGCTCGAGGGGGCCGTCTGGATGATCGCCGCCGTCTATCTGGGCGCCTACCTCCCGCTGCCTCGGGCCCTGCGCGATTAGAGCCGCCTGCGGTGCGCTTTCCGGACAGGTGAATTCTATACTCATGGGAAGCGGAGGGAATACGTATCCGCAGGTCAGGCATGTTGCTCTTCGGTCTGCAGAAAATAATCCCGTGATGCGACCACACAGCGACTACGCGTCTTCCGAGAACGCAGAGTGTCAAGAGCAGCTGGTCAAACACTATACTGCCTGTACGAAAACGGCTCATGTGATTATGCAATGGGAGCAGCCTTCGTGCAATACCGGCAACTACTTCAGGCGTAGGATGGTACTGCGATTTCGAGCCCTTTCCCAACATGAAGAAAATACCAGGTCGCTACCTGGGTTGGAACTGTGGAAAGTGCCCCCTTTCATTATCGAGCGGCAATAACCCAACCAGTGCGCTCTCCCAGTATGCAGTAGCAACAAGCAGCATCTATCACACTGCCCCGTTCATTCCCAAGGAGTGAACGGGGCAGTTTCTGCGTAGCTTATGGGGAGTCTCAAATAATCATTCAGACAGGGGCAAGCGGACTACCGCGGCATTACCTTCTCGAAGCGGAAATCCATTGTCCCGCGGCCATTCGCGGGACCCTCGCCATCGTGCCAATCGGGCTCCGGATGGTGGGGATTGAAAAACTCCACAATATGGAAACCGCACCGGTTCACGTAGAAATGGATGTTGCGTGTCTCGAAATACGGCGTCACAAGGCCCCATACTCTGACGTTTGGATACATCTTCTCAATTGCGCACCAGGCGGCATAGCCGACTCCCTTGCTATGCACATCGGGCTTCACGAACAGCAGATCAAGCTCTCCGTGGTCGCCGTCCACGCTGACAACCGCCCCGCCGACGACCTTTCCGTCTTCGACGATGCGCCACGCGTCACCGCTGTCGATGGACTCCTCGATGGTCTCGCGGGCAATGATTTGGCCATCCTCCTCGAAGGTGTCGTCGCGCATTCCGAATTCCTCCAAGGCGCCGTAGTTGAACGCCTCCTGGTTATCAAGGATGAACTGCTCGCGATCATCCTCCTTCAGCGGTTCAAGGGTGACTTTTGCTTCGTTCGTGGTCATATTCGTGTCCTTTCTGGTTTCACCTATCTGCTTCGTGAATATCTGGCATTGTTCTTCGCCATCCCCTGTCTCAACGCCTGTCTCAAACAACTCCCCTGTCACGGGCGAGAACCCGCGTTTTTCGAAATAGCTGGTTGGCAGCGTGTTGTCCGCCAAAAGGAGGGCGGTGCCGTTTGGAAAATCACGTTTGAAAGCATCGAGAAGCTTCGAACCGACGCCCTTGCCCTTAAGCTCCGGATCGGTCAGGAAGAGCAGGATCTCGACATTGCATGGGGCGTCGGCGGATTCCAGGAGCGCCGCTCGCGCACGATTGAACGATTCGACATCGTCTGCTCTGCCCCGGATTGCCTCCAACAATGCAAATGCCTTGTGGAACAGCGCATATCTCGATCTCGCATACGGCTTCCGAATTCCCTTTTCACTCGCGAAAAGCAAACCTACAAGCGCGCCGTGATAACGTGCCGCGTACATCTTCGTCGATCCGAAGATACCTTCGCAGACTGTATCGCGCCCGTACGCCCATGCGGCAATACTCGATTTCATGCCCTCCTCGAAGAGCATCCCCTTCGAGGCGAAACGCTCCGCTTCCTCAAGATCGGTAGACGGGTCGAATGCGGAGATTTCGACCTCCGCCTGACCCAGACCGCTTGTCGCCTCTCGCTTCTTCTGCGCTGCGCTTGCGTCTTTCTGAACCATGAACGACGATGCCGCCGCCGCGAAAGCGATGCATGCGAGCGTATATTGGACGAACTCCGTTTTCCATCCGACTCCGGCGAACAAGGCTCTGGCGAAAAGAGAGCGGAAATAGAGGAAGAACGCAATGGCGCCCAGTGCCAGCGAGATGCCGGCCGCAATGTAGCGGTTCTCAGCCTTCTGAAGGAAGGGCTTCCATGAAACGATGTACGCGCCGATCCAAACAGTTGCGGCAGCGAGCGTCGCAACGGCATCCTCCAGCGGGTCTCCGCTGTCTACGATGGCGTCTGCAAGCATGTAATCCGCAAACAGCAGAGCCGCAGACGCAAACACCAGAACTATTGCGGCACCGACCCGCTTTGGGACTGACGGCCAGACCGCCTGGTTGATAGCGTATCGTGCTACGAGGGCCACCAACATGTTCGCAACGAAGAGCAGGCCCATCTGACCGAATACGCTCACTGCCTGATCGTTTACGGTGGCCTCGTTGACCATAAGTGCGACGATTGAGATGATGCCGCACAGCACGACGAAAGCCGTCGCCCTCTTGAACCTTCTGCTTGGGTGCATCCTGCACCGCCCTTCCCGTTGATCGAGATTGAGCATTCATGCCAATGCATCAAAAAAGCTCGGTTACGGCACCCTTTGGGTGTGACGCAACCGAGCTCACTCGACATCTTATCTGACAGGCGGCCTGCAAGCCCTGCGGCTTACGATCCCCTACGCTACGGCGTACTGTCCTCCGATGACATATTTGAAAAAATAAATTAACATACTCCACCCCTGCGGTCAAAGACCTCGCATAGAAGCCATCACGGTTTGACCACAAAAGTTAGGCTTTGGTCTGCGAATATGCAAAACAACACCGGAGCAGATGATCGTCTCAATGCTCTCCTTCCACCTGGAGGGGACCTTCACGCTCCTGAACGCGCAGCAGCAGACGGCGCCTACGACATCCGCAATGCAATACGCGCAGTAGCGATGAAACAGGCCCTCCCCATCTCCCCGAATTTGTTTCCCGAATCAATGACGGAAGAACGATATTCCCTATACCATCAGTGCAGTGCGCACTGAAAGCACCGAGACTCTCAAGGGGACCGAAAACCCTTTGAAGGCCCGGAAAGCGCACATGGTCTTGTCGATCCTTCGCGTCCGATCATGGAAAAGGAGCAGCTTATGGGATTCATGGACGCCTTCAACGACGAAGAAGGCAAAATCAGCTACAGCAACGGCAAATACCGGGTGATGCAGGTCGTACTCAGGGAGAAATTCGTCGGCAAGGGGTCGAAGAATTTCCGCGAGATCGAAGACCTGTGCAACGAGCAGTACGAGCAGGGCTATCGTCTGCATACGTTCGCGCAGTCGACGGCGAATTCAGCGGGTTTCGGCGGCGGCGACCGCACCGTGTGCAACCTGGTGTTCGAACGGATCGACTAAGAAGCCGTCGCTCGCAAAGCATGCGTCCAGCGGCAGAGCGTCCTGCCATATGACGCTCAGACGGCTCACAGGGCGCATTACATGACAACCAGGCGCTCGGGAACCCCCGGGCGCCCTTTCCTATTGCGCGCCCTCTTGGAGCGTCATCGCCCGCGCCGACGGTTAACGTTCCCCCGCCGCGAAGAGCCTACGCCCCTTTGCAATCTAAGCGTCTTTCGTATCGCTTGGAATATGCTTCGTGCCCCAGTCGCAAATCTGCTGCAGGATGGGCATGAGGCTTTTCCCCGTTTCGGTAAGGCTGTACTCCACTTTCGGGGGAACCTGCGGGTACTCGTGCCGGTAGACCAAGCCGTCGGCCTCCAGCTGCTTCAGCTGATTCGACAGCATCTTGTGCGTCACGTTTCCCAGTGCGCGTTTCAGCTCGCCGTATCGCAATACGCCTCTCTTCCACAGCCAGAACAGGATATGCATCTTCCATTTGCCATCGATCAACGAGATCGCATAGGCGAACGGACGGATATCAACCTCTTTCGCGTTGCCGGCATCAGCACTTGAACCAGCAGCAACAGCAGCATTGGATTCCCTGGTCATGTCATTCTTTCCTAAAAGATAGTATCTACCAAATTAGTGCGTACTTGCTCAAAGGCATGAGCAAGTATTTCATGGAAGCATACCGAACGCAAGGAGTGAACATGAAAACGAACATCAATGTATGGGACTATGCTGGAACAATTTTGAGCAAACTTCAGAAAGGCGTTCTGCTGACCACGAAGTCGAACGGCAAGGTCAACACCATGACGATCTCTTGGGGAGAGCTGGGGATCGAATGGGCGAAGCCCATCTTCACGGTCTTCGTGAGGGAGAACCGCCTGACGCGGACGTTTCTGGAGGAAAATCCCGAGTTCACAATCAACATTCCCATCGGTGACTTCGACCGAAGGATACTCGGCATCTGCGGTACGAAGACCGGTCGTGACACGGACAAGATCGCACGAGCCGGGCTCACGCTCGAGGAGCCGGAGGAGATTTCCGTCCCGGCAATCAAAGAGCTGCCGCTGACCTTGGAATGCCGGGTCATCTACAAGCAGAAGCAGGACGCGGAGGAAATCACTCAGGAGAACAATCAGAAGTTCTACCCGCAGGATGTAGATGGCACATACCACGGCGCGAACCGCGATTACCACACCGCTTACTACGGCGAAATCGTGGCAGCATATATCGTCGAATAGCGTTCGGCGGTCATCGCATCTGCGGGCCGTTACCGCTTCGTAGCCGGAATAACAAACGCGCAATACCGCTCAGGAACGCCCCTTCGCTTCCGGCAAGACGGAGGCGAAGGGGCGCAGTATGCAGAAGGGAATGAATTGTTGCGAATCGATTATTAAGCAGCTCCCCCGCTCTTTTCCGGGACGGCAGGGCAAGGCTGCTTCGCGAACTCTTTCGACCCCTTCGGCTTCTTCACGCCGCGCACTGTGAAACCTGCGACAATCACGCCGAGCAGGAACGTCGATGCTGCGCTCGCAAGCAGCGACCGCACGACGCCATCGAGACCGAACAGCAAGTTGCCGCACACGATGCATGCCATTGTGATGAAGCCCTTGCCGACGGCCATGATATTGGCAGCCAGACCTTTGCCGCATCCTTGGAACGTGCTCGTGATGAGGCCGGTTCCCGCCTCGAATATCATCGACAGAACCTGAGCCGTCAAAATCAGCTTCCCGACCTCAAGAACCATGCCATCCTGCGTGAACCACGAAAGGATGGTGTCTTGACCTGCGATAACCAGAATGCAACCCACCGCCGAAAACGCAAGGATGAGAAGTGCAGTCCGGACCAAGATGGCTTTCAGACGCGTACGGTTACCCGCTCCATAGGCTCCTCCGATAAGCGGAACCACGCCTTCGTACAGGCCCATCGCCACCAGGTCGAGCAACTGCACGACATTCTGAGCAATGCCGAAGGCCGCCACCACTGCCGCTCCGTAGATGATAGCCACGTTGTTGAAGACGAGCGAGCTCAACCCCATAAGGGCAGCCATGAGCGTTGCCGAGATACCTACTTTGGAAACCTCGGCAACCTCCTGTGCGGACAGTCCCCCGCCGGCGTTGAAAATGCACAGCACGTCGCTCTTCCTGATGTAGAACAGATAGTAGGCAACCGCCAATCCGTTCGATACCACGGTGGCGATTGCCGCACCGCGAACACCGAAGCCGAACGCGAAGATGAAAAGCGGGTCAAGCGCAATATTCGCGAGAGCGCTCCCCACAAAACCCACCATCGACTCCTTCGAACGGCCGATGCTGCGCACAAGCTGAGAACAGACCATGTTCAGCACGATGATCGGCGCGCCCAGGCAATAGAAAGAAAGGTATGCCGCCGTTTGCGTGCGCACCGATCCATTCGCGCCGAGCACGGTAAGCAGCGGATCCATGAATACCAGCGACAATACCGTAAGAATGACACCGGCGATAAATGCCCATTTGATGCCGAACGCCGAAGCGCGCCGCGCTTTGTCCCCGTCGCCGTTGCCGATGGACCGGGAAACGAGCGTGCATACGCCGACCTCGATGAAGTTCGAGATGGCAAGCACCAGCGATGTGAACGGTATGCAGAGCGGCACCGCAGCCAGCGCATCCGTATCCCCCAGTTGCCCGATGAAGAGCGTATCGGTGAACATGTAGATGGTCGTGGCCGCCATAGCCAGCATCATGGGTATGGCCATATGGGCTATGGCCTTCATGACGGGCGCATCCTTGAGCCAATAGCTGGATGCTTCCATATCCCCTCTCATGAGAACCTCCTTCCAGGCTACGGTTCCCTAAAACGGGAATCGGCGCGCCCCATCGAATCCGAAACCGCCGAAGCCGAACGGAGACCGTCCGAAGGGCCCATCGCGTCGGTTGCGGCCGTCCCTTGAAGAGCCCTGCCATTCCCCGAAGGCCTTTGCACGCTCCTCGCGCGCTTCTCGCATCCGCTCAATTTCCTCAGGATCGAAACCGCTTTCGGCGTTCTCCACAAGACGATTGGTGTAGCCGCTGAGCTGCTCAATCTCCGCGTCCGTGAATCCCTTGAACAAATCGATCTCGTCGGGCTCCTCCTCCAGCTCTGCGTTCGCCCCCTTTTCTGTAAGGTAGATGAGCATCACGCGTTTATCGGCCTCCGATTGTCTGCGCTCTATCAGGCCCGCGGCTTCCATCTTCGCAAGCAACTCGTTCAGCGACGAGACCCTGATGTCCAAGATCTTCGCCAGGTCCTTTGTCTTGATGCCGTCTTTCAGCTGGAGCAGCGAGAGGATCCGCCCGCGTCCCTTCGACGGGTTCAATTTCGAAGAAGGCATGTGCTCTGCGCCGCGTTCGAAATGACCGTACTGCCTGTGCATCATGAGCGCCCATATCGTGATCAGGTCGGACGTAACTTGTTCCTTTGGTTCCATGTGAAGTTCCCTTTCTTTCTACAGGTACCGTTAAATCTTTCGTTGAGAGATTAACAGGTACCTGTAGATAATGCAAGGGGTTTTCTTACGGTACCTGTAGATTTATGGGCGATTATCAGAACGCTCTCGTTCGATCCGAGGTTTCTCACCGGATGGAGCCGCGGATAGCTGATGATATCCGCTGTTTTAAAGCTGTTGATATGCTCGGTTCAGCGCTTTCCCGCCTTCAGGAAGATATGAAAAATACAGCGCAAGGCCTCAACGTGCGGCCTGGCGCTGCAATACGAATTCCTCTGCGGTGCTTTGCAGCTACGACGAGGCGAGTTCGGTCAACTCCGGATCGGTGATGCGATACACCGTCCATTCGCTCATCGGCACTGCACCCAACGATAGATAGAAATCGATGCTGGGTTTATTCCAGTCAAGACAGCACCATTCAAGCTTTCCGTATCCTCGTTCAAGCGCAATGGAAGCCAACTTTTTCATGAGAGCTTTTCCGTAGCCCCCACCCCGGTGCTCTGGCTTCACAAACAAATCTTCCAGGTAGATGCCGGCTTTGCCCATAAACGTCGAAAAGGTATGAAAGAACAGGGCAAAGCCCGCCTCTTCGCCATCATCCGCCAGAACGAAGATTACTTCTGCTGCGTTCTCATCGAAGATCCAATGCTCCAAAGTCGGCTCATCCGCAGCGACCTCATCTAATTTGTTCTCGTATTCAGCAAGTTCTTTGATGAACTGCAAGATGAGAGGAACATCCTTCCTCTCCGCAAATCGGAACTGATGGACCCTATTCAAGAAACCTCATTTCTACGGCAATAGGCTCGGGTTATCGTTCTCGCATCTTAGGAGACGCGTCAACAATAATAGATAATTCGTTCATTCTACTTGCGAATGAGCCGCCGCTCCGCCTCCGGCACCTCTGCGGTCATGCCACTTTGGCAACGGCGTATGTCTTGTTCCGCTGCTACGAAAAAGATGCCGAAAGCATCGCGTTCGAAACGAAGAGCGGAACGCTGGAGGTTGAATCCGCAGACGACCTGTTGGTTATGGACTTCCCCGCATACGAGCTTACTCAAGTCCAGGTCACCGCTCAGATTGAGAAGACCATAGGATGCCGGCCGTTGGAGGCGTGGCTCGGAAGGGACCTTCTCTGCATTCTGGACAGCGAAGAGCGCGTTTGCAATGCGGTGCCGGATTTCGATGCGGTGTCGCGCCTTGACGGTTTGCTGCTTCATATCAGCGCAAAGGGCAACCGCTATGATTGCGTGAGCCGCTCTTTCGGCCCGAAATGCGGCGTTGCCGAGGACCCCGTTTGCGGATCGGGCCACTGCCATATCCTTCCCTATTGGGCGAACGCGCTGGAAAAGCAGGAGCTTGTGGCATACCAGGCATCGGCTCGCGGCGGCGTTATCTACGGAAGCGTGGCAAAAATCGCCGACGGGAATGGCATTGCCGGTGCTTCCGCGATAGCGCAGTGCTTCGCTGATGCCGCCCGTGGTGAACGCAAGCAGGGTACGCTCTTGATAGTTTTCAGAGTAGGGATCCACGACAAGAGCGCGCATCACCGCGGATTCGATGAATGAATCCAGGAGCTCGCGACCCCGGCCGCTCAAGTTCAGGTACATGAGCGTGCAGAGCTGGTCGAGCAACTGGACGGCGCATTCGTCCAGGTTGAACGAGCAAGTAGAACCGGCCTCGAGCGGTAATCCGAGCGCCCGCCACCGGCCATTCGCTAATCCGTAAACCTTTCGAAATACCCGTTTCCCCAGTCGTAGGCATAGGGCGTCTGCTCGCTCTTGCAGATATGCTCCATAAGCGGCAGCGATATCGCCATGAGCGCCCCTCCCAGCACCAACGCACCCACGATATCCGTCGGCGTAGGCGCCGCATACGCCGCAAACGACCAGATGAAAGCACACACGAGCGGGAAGTATCCCAGCCACGATGTGGCGAGCCCGGGATTGTAGACGGTGCGCTTGCCCTGCGGCCGGTATCGCTTGAGGGCCCAGAAGCCGGCAGCGGTGTGGGCGAAGAGCTCGCCTGCACCCTGAAGGCACTGCATCAGCGCGAGCATCGGGTTGACGCCGACAATCAGCATTGCGCATCCGACGATGGTGCCGATCGTGTTCGTCCACATGTCGGAGAGCTGGTTCATGGGATAGCGGTCCGGCATCTTCGAGCCGTCCATCACGTTATACATATAGTGGAAGCCCCCGGGGAAACGCCACTCTTCCAGCACGTGGAACGACAGCATCGCCGTCGAGAGCGCGACCAGCTTCGTCTGCACGTCCCACGTGTTCCAATTTGCGGCAGTCAGCCCGATCAGAATGCCCGCAGCAAGCACCATGGCATAGAGCCATAGCGAAAGCCACCGCTTCGCGACCCGCTGACGCAAGCGCAGCTCTGCCATGTCCGCCTCCTCGCCCCTACCGTCAGCTACCTACTCGAATTTCGTGAATTCAGGATCGAAATAGACCTTGTCCCGGTTCGCGAACATCACGGGCGCCACGTCGACCAGGCGGCCGGTCTCCTGAATATTGTGGCGAATCCACTGCATGCCTTGTTTCTTGCTGTAGAGCTTCGGAACAAGCGCATGGTTGATAAGCACAGACTGCTTGGATCCGTCATCCAAACCCACGCCCGTTTCGGTATAGAACGTCGAGCCGCCGCGGCCGTTGTCCCCATAGAGGTGCTTCACGTGGCCGGTGCGCTTGCCGTCCTTCATGACGTAGAACGTGAACTCGCGATCGTTCAGGACGTCTGTTTCCATCTCGTAGTACACCACGTCGTTCACTTCGTTCGTGAGCTCGTGGATACGGGAGTCGGCCCCCTGAAGGAATCCGAGGTTCTTCGTGCCGTCAGAGCCATCGGTCAGCGGGGTCACGGCAACGTGATCGCGGTTATGCCACAGGTGGTACAGCGAAATCTCCGGCCCGTTGAAGCCCTGGCCGTCCCAGTTCGTGCAGCAGCCCAAGTGCTCGAAGAACCATTTGATCATCTCGGGCGTCACGCCTTCCAGGTCATCATGCTGCACGCTTGCGAGCATGCGGCCGTCGGGAAACTCGTCGAAATCGGCCCACTTCGCATCCTCGTAGCGGCGGAACTCCTTCCTCCCCGCGCGGATGAGCGCATTGCGTGCGTTCTCGTGACATTCGCGAAGACGGTCCATATCCTGTACATGCGATTTCTTGGCATCCATGGGGCATCTCCTCTTTCATTCCGTGATCGATAAAATACGATACATATGTTTCGTACGAGATATTTGTATCACAGTTGTGATACGATACAGATGATTCATAAGAAGTAGAACGAAAGAGGCGGATGTGTTTCACATCAAAGACGACGTGAGGGCGCAACGTTCCGCCCAACTCATGTACGCCGGGCTCATGAAAGTGCTCGAAAAGAAGAAGCTCTCGGAAGCGACCGTCACGGACGTGTCGCACGCATCCACCGTGGGACGCGCGACGTTCTACCGCAACTTCGACGAAGTGACCGACATCCTGTGGTGGCGAGTGAACGATGAGTTCGCTCGCGTACTGAATAATTTCATGCGCACGCATGCCACATTCGACGAGCCGGACGAACTGCTCACGTACCTGCTGCGCTACTGGATGCGCCACAGTCGCGACCTGGAAGTACTCATAGATGCTGGCCGCCTCGACGTCATCTACGACTGCTTCGTGAATAACGCCGACGTGGTCGTGGATTACCTGAAAAGCCTGGGAAAGGACATTGCGACAGATCATCCGGACTATTTCGTCGCGACGCGCGCGGGCTTCTTCGTGGCCGTCTTCAAGACATGGCTGCAGAACGGCAAGAGGGAATCGCCGGAAGAGGTGGCACGCATCGTTGCCGAACAGCACGAGCAGATTGTCCGTTCCGGCGTCCTTGCATAGGCTCGAAGCCAAAGGGGAATCCAGATGTCTTGTACAACGCGTTAGCGCCACGTACCGCGTCGGCTCTTTGCGGCGGCAAGGCGCAACGATCTCGCAGCGGCATTCTTCACATAGTTCGGCCCCGTAGTTTTGCCCGTCCGATTGGACTACAATGAGCCTGTTTTGCTCAATTAACAGCAACACCGTGCTGAAATCCGATGTATGCGGGACATGCAGCCTGACGCCTCTCGTTGCCGGCCATATGCTCCGCATATATTGTGACGCAAGCATCCATTCCATCATCGAGAAAGGAAATCCATGGCAAGGAAGATCATTCTCGACAGCGACCCGGGCCATGACGACGCTGTCGCCATCTTGCTCGCCGTCGGGAACCCCTCGATCGACCTGCTCGGCGTGACAACCGTCGGCGGCAATCAGAGTCTCGACAAGGTGACATACAACGCCCGCGCCGTGCTTGAGAAGGCCCACGCAACCGATATCACGGTCTATGCCGGGTGCGACCGTCCGCTCGTCCGCCAACAGGAAGTCGCCGCGTCCATCCATGGTGAGACCGGCCTCGACGGCGTCGAGTTGCCGAAACCGACCCGCCCGCTCGGCGACATGCACGCCGTCGAGTTCATCATCAAGACGATCATGGAGAACGAGCCGAAAACCGTGACGCTCGTGCCCACCGGTCCGCTCACGAACATCGCGCTTGCCTGCCGGTTGGAACCGCGCATCGTCGACCGCGTGCAGGAGGTCGTGCTCATGGGCGGCGGCTACCACGTGGGAAACTGGAGCGCCGTTTCGGAATTCAACATCAAGGTCGATCCCGAAGCCGCCCACATCGTGTTCAACGAGACGTGGCCGGTGACCATGGTCGGCCTGGACCTGACGCATCAGGCCCTGTGCACGCCCGCCGTCCAGCGCCGCATCGAGTCCGTGGGAACGGACCTTGCATGGTTCGTGAGCGGCCTCATGGACTTCTTCCGCAAGTCCTACCAGGACAATCAGGACTTCGTCGACCCGCCCGTGCACGACCCGTGCACCGTGGCGTACCTTATCGACCCGAACGTCATGACAACGCGCCGCTGTCCGGTCGACATCGAGCTCAACGGGACGCTCACCCTGGGCATGACGGTCGCCGACCTGCGCGGACCGGAGCCCGCACCCGAGGATTGCCACACCCAGGTGGCCGTCAAGCTCGACTTCGAACGTTTCTGGGACCTTGTTACCGACGCGATTGAAAGGATCGGCTAACCTGCCATGCCAACCTCCATTGCCAACGATAAGGGCGCGCAGAACATCGTCGCGCTCATGACGGCGCTGCTCATCGCCATCTTCGCGTTCCAGCTGAACGCCTCCATGCTGTCGCCGGCGCTCGTCACCATGCAGAACGAGCTCAACACCACCGCCGACGCCATCGGCCTCACGCAAACCGTGTTCTTCACGGCCGCGGCGCTGTTCTCGCTGTTCCTGCCGCGGCTCGCCGACCTCAAGGGTCGCCGCAAGGTGCTGGTGGGCATGCTCGCGCTCACGGGCCTCGGCTGCGTCGTCTCGGCCGCTGCCCCCAACGTCACCGTCCTCATGATCGGCCGCGCGCTGCAGGGCGTTGCCGGGCCGGTCGTGCCGATGTGCCTGATCATCCTGCATCAGCAAGTGACCGAGGAAAAGCGCTACACGCGCCTGATGTCTATTCTGACCTCGGTCAATGGCGGCATCGCCGGCGTCGACGCCATCTTGGGCGGCTGGCTTGCCGGCACGTTCGGCTTCCGCTCCGTCTTCATTACCATGGCCGTCATCGCGTTCATCGCCGTCATCCTCGTGCGTGCCTTCGCCACCGAGAGCGCCGCATCCGACACGCCGCGCATGGACTGGCTCGGCGTTGTCACGCTCGGCATCGCGTTTCTTTCGGCGTATCTGGCCATCAGCGAGATCGAGAAGCTCGCGGCGGCGAACTGGCTGCTTGTTGCCGTCCTTGTCATAGTTGCGGCTGTGTTCTTCGTACTGTTCTGGAACCACGAGAAGAACGATTCCGCGCCGATGGTCACCACGCGCTATCTGAGCCAGCGCCGCACCTGGGGCCTGCTCCTGACGACGCTGCTCACCATGACGGGCGTATTCGCCATCATGAACGGCGTCGTGCCGGCAATCGCGCAGGACAAGACGCTGTGGTCCGGCCTCGGCGCCGATGTCGTGTCGTTCGCGACATTAACGCCCTACGCTCTGCTCGGCTTGGTGTTCGGCCCCATCGCCGGCATCATGGCCAGCAAATTCGGCTATCACAAGATCCTGCGCCTGGGCCTGGTCGTGTCCATTGCCGGCACGCTGTTCGGCCTGGTCGTGGCGAACAACCCGAGCATCGTCACGCTCGTGGTCATCTCGGTCGTGCTGGGCATCTCCTACGCCGGCACCGCCAACATCATGCTGAACGGCCTGGGCATCGTGCTGTCCCCCGAGGACAATCCGGGATACTTGCCCGGCATGAACGCCGGCGCGTTCAACCTGGGCGCCGGCCTGTCCTACGCCGTGCTGTACGCCGTCATGGGTTCCGTCGCTACAACCGGCGGCGCTGCTGCCGGCTATTCCGCCGCCATGGTTGCCGCGACCGTCCTCCTTGTCGCGGCGCTCGCCAGCTCGTTCTTGATTCCGCGTGAAAGCGAAGCCGACAACAGCTAAACCGCCGCTTCGCCCAGCTGCCGCGGCCTTGCCTGCAATCCGCGCACAAGGCCGCACCATCCTCTCCGCAACCCGTACGCCCCTTCTCGTCAAAGGAACATCTCCCATGTCAACGCATCAGGTCATCGTTTTCGGAAGCCTCAACATGGATCTGTCCATCGAGTGCGATCGAACGCCGCTTATCGGCGAGACGCTCCTCGGCCGCAACTTCATCACGAACCCCGGCGGCAAGGGGGCAAACCAGGCCGTTGCCGCCGCCAAGCTGGGCGGATGCGTGCACATGCTGGGAGCGGTGGGCGCGGACGCGTTCGGCGACCAGATGGTGGCCTCCCTCGCAGAGGCCGGAGTGCGCTGCGAACGCATCGCGGTTGTCGATGATAAGCCCACGGGCGTCGCGGTCATCGAACGCGTCGGGGGCGACAACTGCATTATCGTGGACTCCGGTGCCAACCTCCATCCCAACATGACGTTCGTCGAAGAACGTCTTGACGAAATCGCACATCCCGGCGACGTATTCCTGGCGCAGCTTGAATGCGACTTCGACACGACGGTTGCCGCGCTTGCCTGTGCACACGACCGCGGGTTGTGCACCGTGCTGAATCCCGCTCCCGCCCGGGCGCTGCCGCTGGAACTGTACCCCAACCTTGACGTGATTGCCGTCAACGAGACGGAGTGCGAGATACTTACCGGCGTGTATCCCGATGGCCCGTCGTCTATCCGGCGTGCGCTGAACGTGTTCGAGGACCGCGGAGCCCGCTGCGCCGTCATCACGTTGGGCGAACGCGGATCGGTACTCGGCACGGCGGACTCCGATGTCATCCTGCATGCCGAGCCCCTTGCGGTCGACGCGGTCGACACCACGTGTGCAGGCGACACGTATCTGGGCGCATTCGTGGCGGCTCGGGCGGACGGCGCGTCGGATGAGGCGGCAATGGACCTGGCAACGCGCGCGTCGGCGCTGGCCATCACGCGTGTCGGCGCCCAGCAGTCCATCCCCACACGCGCGCAGGCCGACGCCCTCGAACCCGTTGCCGTGCACATGCTATAGGACCTGTCACCTTCCGTTTAAGCGCATGCCCTTCTGAGGTGCCCGCACGAAATGACCCTGTTCGCTACAATGCAACCATGGCAAGCAATAACAAACAGCTCATTTTGCACGCAACATATCGTTCGCTGATACAGCGCGGCTTCGACGACACCAGCTATCGCAGCATAGCGGAAGAGACCGGCCGTCAGCGTTCGCTGGTGCAGTATTACTTCCCGAAGAAGGAAGATATGGCGACCTCGTTTCTGCAGCAGCTGACACGTCTGCAAGAGCAGTACTTGGCAAACCGCCTGGAAATGGGCAAAGACGATTTCATCGCCTATCAATACACGCTGGCGCAGCTCCATTATTTTTTCCTGACAAGCACGCCGCAGATGCAGCGGCTCGTGCGCCAGATGCTGACGCACCGCAGCGTGATTTCCGAAATCATAGAGAACGAACTTGACTGGACCGCCGATTACCTGGCAGATCGGCACGTCGATATCGAAGATGCCGAAACGACGGTTGTCGTAACGCTCGGAGGCATATACGAGCTACTGTATTATCGCCTGCGAAAGGATCGGCCAATAAACGCCGAAGCGCTGGCCCGCCAGGCCATATTGAATATGTACAGCGGAAGCGCCGCTGCGTCCGAACTGGAGAAGACGCTTGCGGCGCACCGCCTGACGCACGAGCAGCTGCTGGCAGCCAATCATGAGGTCATGAACGAGCTTGTAGGCTAAGGCGCGCGAAGAATTCCCCTTACCGAGCTCCGTCGGCGCCGCTCCCCTTCCCAAAAAGCGACTTGCGCATCCGCAAGCCGCTGGCAGCGAAACGCCCAGTTTCGCCGCTGCGCTAGAGGTCAGCGCGGAATGCGTCTACCGGAATCGCGACAGGATTGTGCTTAGCTAACGAAAATGCACTATGCGCCTGCGAAGCTTTCGCCAGAATCAAACCCGTAATCCGATTACTGCTTATGGCAGCAACGACCGCCTTCGGCATGACCGTGATGCCCGCCGCATCCTCGTTCGCCGCCATGATGGCCGTGATGACAGTCACCCTCGGCATGGCCGTGATCATGATGGCCGCACCCGTCATGCCCGTGGTGATGATGGCCGCATTCTACGATTTCGCTCTTTTCCAACGTGCCTGCGATAAACGCGGCAACAGCCTGGTCCGCGGATCCAGAGATGCCACCGTAGAGGTCGATACCCTGGCTGGCCAAACGGTCCTGAGCTCCTCCTCCGATGCCGCCGCAGACGAGCACGTCAACGCCGTTCTGCTTCAGGAAGTCCACAAGCGCCCCGTGGCCCGCGCCTTGCGTGTCCGCCACTTGCGTCGATGCCACGGCTCCATTCTCGATATCGTAGAGTTTGAACGTCTGGGTCCTGCCGAAATGCGGGAAGATCGTCCCATCGTCGTACGCCACTGCTACCCTCATGATTTCCTCGCTTCTCTTCGGGCTGCTCGCATGGGAGAATCGCCTCCCAGTACAGGTGGGAAAGCAGACGTTTCCCCCTTCGATGAGAAGCGTCTTCCCGTTCACAAGGCTGTCGGCCACTTTTTCCCGCGCCCGTTCGTAGATGCCGGTAACGGTTGTCCGCGCAACGCCCATTCGGGCCGCTGCTTCCTCCTGACTCAGTTTCTCCAGGTCAAGAAGGCGAATCGTTTCCAACTCGTCGTACGTCAACACAACAACTGTTCCCGTGGGTATGCCCTCGGGAATGAATCCGGTGTATTCGGGAACTATGCCTATCTGTCTTGTTCTGCTATTGCGTCCAGCCATTATTCTCCATTTCCGACATATGTCACTAATAAACATACGGGAAAGATACCGGGCGTCAAGTGGTTTTATGACATATGTCAGAATTGAAAGAGTCCCGAACGTAACATGCGATTGCTCCGTCAATCGGCAAGGCGCAACGCCGTTCTCGACATAGCGCGAACGGCGTTGCGCCTTCGCTCTGTTGACTTGCAGCCCGTATGCGTTTTGTACACGAAGGATATGCAAGCGGAAAGAGCAGTCGGCGTCAGACAACCGTGTATCCCGCCGCCTGAAGCGCGTGCATTGCCTCGTCGAAGACGGCGGCTTTGACCAAGATGTAATCGGTATTGAACGTGGATACGGCAAAGATGCTGATGCCGTTTTCCGCAAGGATGCCCGAGATCTTCGCCAAGATGCCGACGAGCGAGAAGTCCAACACGCCTTCCGCACGGAACGCCTTCCAACCATCCTCCCGCGCAAGCGTGGATTCGGGCACGTCGTCCGTCGGGCACACCAGCGACAGCTCGTCGTTCGTCTTCCCCATGAAGAAGAAATCGGTCTGCAGGTTAGCTGCGGAAACAGTCTCCACTTGGCAGACGGTCAGTTCGTACGGAAGCCTTCTCAATTCCATGCCGTTATCCCCTTCGTTCCGGAGAATGATAGAACGCCATCAGCGCAAGCGCGATGACATTGAACGCCACAACGCACAGCAGCATGTGCTGATATCCCAGCATGCCCGCCTCCTGCGAGATGAATCCCACCAGAATGGCCGGTGCAAGCGACGTGCCCACCTGGCGCACCAACGTGATGGTCGCAATGGCCGAATTGCTGTCGTCGGGGTCCGTGTTCTCCAAAATCATGTAGTTAGCCGGCGCGCCCATGGCGAAGCCCATGCCCGCGCCCACCACGGCAAGGCCGGCGATGAGTGCCACCGCGCTGGGATGGGGCGCCGCAAATAGCGCCAGAAACAGATACCCGAAAACCATGACGGCCAATCCGCCCATGAGCACGGGCTTCGGGCCAACGTGGTCGATAAGCCTGCCGGCAAGCGGCGGGCCGATGATGGACGTGAGGCCGATGGCCAGCATGTAATATCCGCCGGACCCCACCGGGTCGCCCATGGCGAACTCCGCGAATTCCGGCACCAGCATCATGGAGATGATGACGCAGCCCACGAAGAACGACACCGCCATGGTGATGACAATCGGACGGCTATGCAGGTACTCCATGTGGAAGACCGGGTTCGAGGCGCGGTGCTCCACGGCGCGGAATACCGGCAGGCAGAACACGGCTACGACAAGCGGAACCCATGCAAGCGGCTGCACGATGCTGCCGGCGAAGTCGAAGAAATCGATATTCTTCAGGCCCACGAGCAGCGCCAGCACGAAGACCACCAGCACCACGGAACCGGCCAGGTCGAGGTGCCCCTTCGTCTCAACGGTGTGGTTCGGCAGGAAAATGAGCGCGCCGATGATGACGGCAGCGCAGAACGGAAGCGCGATATAGAACGCAACCGCCCAGTTCTGCGCGCCGACAATCCCCACGATGAAGCTGCCCACGCCGGCACCGAGCACATTCGAAATGCCCACGACGGCCGCGGCAATGCCTAAAGCCATGCCGCGCTTCTCCAGCGGAAACGATGTTCCCATCTCCGCATTCGCAACCGGAATCATGCCGCCCGCCCCAATGGCTTGGACAACACGCCCGAACAGCAGCAGGCCGAACCCGCCGGCAGATGCCGAGATGCCGCACAGCGCCGAACCCAGCGCGAACAGACCGACGCAGGTGGTATACACAACCTTCCGCCCGTGCCGGTCGGCGAGATTCCCGATAACGGGAATAAGCGCAGCATAGAACAGCGTGTAGACGTTGATCATCCAGATGCCGGCGGAGTCGTCGATGCCGAAGCCGGCTTGCACGACGGTACGGATTGGGGCAACCATGCCGACATACAGGCCGCCGATGAGCAGGCCCAGAAGGTAGATGGCAAGGATGACGGCGAAATGCCCGTTCGCTTGCGAATTCTGCCCCGTCTCCGGGATGGATGTTTTCATATCGTTCGAATTCATACTTCGGTATTATGCGCGCATGATACCGAAGTTGCGACCGGTCATTTGCGGAAATAGAAAATGTAGCCGAGCACGACCCAGACGGCCAGGCAGATAGAGGATTCCGTTCCCAGCGAGCTGTTGAACGACGGTATCGGGACAAGCAGCAGGACCATGAACAACGCCGCGAAGATCAGGCCGACAACGCCTGTTGCAATGATACCGGCATCGCCGCTTCTCCGCGCATGCACGAACGCGGCGGCAGAGGTGTAGCCGTACCCGATGGCGACACCCAGCGCAGACATATCCACGATCCAGCCAAGTACCGTCTTGCCGAAAAACGGGGCGATGCAGGAAACCAGCATGATGAAGATGATGGCGATCACGGCCAATATCCCGCCCCATGCCGGCTGACCTCCATCCGTCAAGGGAATGCCGGGCACCAGATTGCCGAACGACGCATCTGCAGAACAACATGATGTGGGAAACCGTGGGCCTGCTGTGCATCGCCACGAGCGTAAAGGCCATCTACAGCGCCTGGACGCTGAAGCCGCTGCCGGAAGGCGCCGGTCCCTATCCCGTATGGATGCATACGTTCTATTGCGCCGCAGACTTCATGGGAATCTGGGTGTTCCTTTCCGCGTATGAAGCCGTCGGCGGGTTCTGGTTCTTCATGCTGGGCTGCATCGGCAAGGCCGCATGGGTCGGCGTGGAGATCTACTGCCTGTACAAGACCGTGACGGTGGAACGTTTCGAGATGTGGGGACCGAATACCACGGTCGCCCATGCCTCTGTTCGTCATCGTGGCGCAGATCTTCATCTTCTTCCTGTCGCTGAACTTCCTGCGCGCCGAACTCGGCGACGTGTCCATGTTCAAGTTCTGGATCTTCACGCAGGCCATCATCGTCTGCGCACCGGGGCTGTTCTGGCGCGAGCGCGGAACGCGCATCGGAAGCCGCTGGCAGCATGCCATCGTGCTGGTGCTGGTGGCCGTGCTGTCCTTCAACCCACTGGACAATATGCGGAGCCTCATCAGCCCGTACTTCCTGCCGCAGAACAACCCGTGGTTCTACGCCATGGGCGCCGACGTGCTGTGCTTCGCCATCTAGAACGTGGTGGTGTATGCGCGGCTTCCCCAGAAGCCCGAACGGCTGGAGAACGGCAAGCAGCCCGTGTTCTAGGCTGAACAGCATCCATGAACGGGAAAGCCGAAATACTGCTGACCCAGGGGGGGACGCAGGAGGCATGCCGCCGAGTCGCGCAACCCGCGCGCAGCAGGCAGGCATATCATGTTTCATTGTTCCCTGAGCGCATGCGGGCGAGATCCGCTTCGAAACGCAGGCACGCAACAAAATCGAAGGAAGGCAGTGGGCAATTATGTTCAGGCAGATGAGACGCTACAAGCAGCAGGTGACACCGGAAGAATGCAAGAAGATTCTCACTGAAGAGGCCCGCGGCGCGCTCTCCGTCATCGGCGAGGACGGCTATCCGTACACTGTTCCCATCAACTTCTATTACGACCCAGATGAGAACCGCATCTACCTGCACAGCGCAATGAGCGGCCACAAGATCGACGCCATCAAGGCATGCGACAAGGTGTGCTTCACCGTCTGGAACCAAGGATTCAAGACGGAAGGCAACTGGGAATGGAACGCAACGAGCGTGGTCATCTTCGGCCGGGCGAAGCTTCTTGACGACCGAAGCTTCTGGGAAGACAAGCTACGCAAGCTGACGTTGAAGTATTACCCCACCGCCGAAGAAGCGGAAGAGGAGATACGGAAGCCGTCGACGAACCGTGTGCAGATGATTGCCATCGACATCGACCACATGACGGGGAAGCTGGTCAACGAGAAATAACGCGCCTGGGAACGAAGAAGGCTCCCGGCATCCGGGTTCAATACGAGCGAAAAACAGCCGTATGCCAGATGTCGGCTACGCCCTACTCTCATCCGAGCGCACATGGGCAATCTCGCGCACCAAGTTGAGGACGCTCTCGAAAACACCCGAGTGCAGAACCTCAAGATACTCTTCGAACGTCTCGATTTCGGGCGTGCAGATGAGCGCGGTGGTGCCCCCGAATACGAATCTGATTTTCCATGGCTTCGACGATGGGCGTGCAGATGATGGTCATGCCGCTGTTCATGATGACCATGATAGGCTCCATCATCACGGCGCTGCTCTTCTGGCGCAAGGACGTCACCGGCCTCAGGAAACGCAGCAACGCGCTTACACTTGCGGTCCAGCTGGTCATCATCGTCGTGTTGTCGGCCGTTTTCACCGCGCAGGCGATGTGCGTCGACACCATCGCCGGCGGCATGACGCTGCCGCTTTCGGACCTATTCGCATTCCTCTGGCCGGCCGACATGCTCTTGATGCTCCTGTTCGTGGGGCTGTGCGACCTGTCCTTCCCCATCGGGGCGGTCATCAGCGCAACCGTGTTCGCGCTTGGCCTGGACACGGCCATGCTCCCGTCGGAGATGTTGCCGTCGTTCTGGGCGGAATACGTCTATCCTTGGGCGCCGCAAGCCTCTATGGGCCAGGGCATCAGGCAGATACTGTACTTCGGGAAGGTGCCCGGCACTTCTCTCTGGATGCCGCTGATTGCGGCTGGGATCATCGGAGCGATTGCGCTTATCGCTGCAACATGCATAGCCGCTTTCAAGAACCGCAAGGTGAACCGCAAAGCGCGCTCACCGAAGCCTGCGGCGAATCCCGCGTAAACGAAAATGCCCGCCGGCTGCTGCGGAAGCAACGTCGGCGGGCTGATGATCAGGCGGGCAAGCGGGTGATGCGAGCTGCAGCAGATTACGCCTGCTTCGTGTAGTCGTTCGGGCCCCACACCCAGGCAGGCGCTTCGTCGGGAACCACATACTGCGGATCCTGGGGCAGCGCATTGATGGCCGCCATTTCGTCATCCGTCAGTTCGAAGTCGAAGATATCCAGGTTGCTTGCCATGTGCTCGGGATTCATGGTCTTCGGGAAAACCACGTTGCCCTCCTGTATATGCCAGCGAAGTACCACCTGCGCCGCGGACTTCCCGTGCGCCTGTGCCGCCTGCACGATTGCGGGTTCCTGCAGCATCTTCTTGTTGCCGTGGCCCAGCGGATACCAGCCCTCGAAGACCATGTCCAGGTCCTTTACCTGCTGCTTGTACTCATGCGCATTCCAGTACGGGTTGATGAGGATCTGCATGACGGCCGGCTTGATTTCCGCCGTATCCGTGATTTCGCGCAGCTTGCTCACGTTCGTGAAATTCGAAAGGCCGATGGAGCGCACCTTGCCGTCGCGAACGGCCTCCTCCATGGCCTTCCAACCGCTGACGTACTCGCCGTACGGCTGATGGAACAGCAGCAGGTCAAGATAGTCCAGGCCAAGGCGCTCCAGCGTGTCGTCGATGGCCTTCTTGCATTTCTCATACGGATAGTCCTGCGGGAACAGCTTCGAGGTGATGAAAAACTCGCTGCGGTCGATGCCGCTGTCCTTGATGGCCTTGCCCACGGCCACTTCGTTGAAATACGCGTTTGCCGTATCGATGTGGCGATAGCCCGCCTGAATGGCTTCGGGCAGATGCGCGGCAACCTCCGCGCTGGTCATCTGGAAAACGCCGTAGCCCAGGGCGGGAATGGTATGACCGTCGTTCATAGTGAACTGAATCATGGGGATCCTTTCGAATGGCTTGTTTCTTACAAGATCATTCTGGTCCCCGCGGACGCGGAAGTACAATGCCGAAGAAAGCACCTGCTATGCGTGATGTGCATAGCAGGCAGATGTCGCATACGAGCACACGAATGTTCGAATCGCTTAGAGATGCATACCGGGACCCCAATAATCGAACGCGCGCAGGGCTTATTCCACCAGATGCACCTTTGAGAAATCCGCCTCGTCAAGAGCATGGGATGCGACTTCCTGCGCCGGAATGCCCAAGGCAAGCAAGCCGACCAGGCGAAAATCCGCCGGCGCATGGAGCATGCGCAGCACGGATGCTTCGGCATCGTCTCCCGCCGCAGAGCGCCGACGCCGCATCTGCACCCAGCAGCTGCCCAGCCCCTGGTCGGCCGCCATCAGATTCATGTATGCCAGGGCGATGGAGCAATCCTCCACCCAGACATCGGACTTCGACGCATCCGCACAAACCGCTATGGCGACAGGCGCATCTGCCAGAAACGCCGCCCCGCGTTCTTTCGCCCGCGAAAGGTGCTGCAGCAGCGCCCTGTTCCTCACCACGTAGAATTCGCAGGGCTTCTTGTTCATGCTGGTCGGTGCCAGCAGGCCCGCCTGGAGCACGACCCGCAGCCTTGCTTCCGGCACTTCGTCAGGAGTGAACTTCCTGATGCTGCGCCGTTTCAGAATGTCATTCATGAAATCCGACATGCCATGTTCCCTCCGCTAATCCGAGATATCCATGTCCAGCTGCACGTGCAGCGTATAGTCGGGGAACGCGGCCTGCACGTTCTCAACCACCTTGCGGTACACGCCCGTGCGGTCCTTGCAATCGTAGCTGACGATGATATCGAACGTCATGGTCTTATCCTGCATGTCAACGTAGAACCCGTGCAGCTGAATGACATCGGGATACTCGTTCACGATCTTGCGCACCGTAAGCTCTGCCTGGGCAGATTTCCCGTCGGTACTGATGCAGTAAATGGAAATGCCCGTGAGGAAGACGCCATGCTCGCGGCATACCTTTTCGGCAATGGCGCGCTCCAACGCGTCCAGCTGCTTGATGGACAGCGTGTCGGGCACCTCGATGTGCACGGAACCGATTTCGCGGTTCGGTCCATAGCTGTTGATGATCAGATCATAGGCGCCCTGCACCTCATCGAACGAGCAGATGGTGTCCTTGACCGCGCGCGCCATCTGGGCATCGATGCGCTCGCCCAGAATGTCGCTGACCGTATCGCGCAGGATATCCACGCCGGACTTGATCACGACGAGGGAGATGATGGCGCCGAGCCATGCTTCCAAACTGATATGGAATCCCAGATAGATGCCCGCGGCAACAAGCGTGGACAGCGAGATGATGGAGTCGTTCAGCGCATCGCGCCCGGATGCCACCAGGGAATCAGAATCCGCCTGTTCGCCCCGCTTCTTCACATACAGGCCCAGCACCACTTTCACCACCACCGCAACGGCAATGATGACCAGGGCCGTTGTGGAGTAGTCGGGCGTCACCGGATCCACGATCTTCTTCACGGATTCGATGAGCGAAGTGATACCGGCATAGAGCACGATCACGGCAATGACCATGGTGCTCAGATATTCGATGCGCCCGTAACCCAGCGGGTGCTTCCTGTCGGGCTCCTTCCCCGCCAGCTTCGTGCCGATGATGGTGATGACGGACGACAGCGCATCGCTCAGGTTGTTGACGGCGTCCATCACAACGGCCACGGAGCTCGATGCGAGGCCGACGAACGCTTTGAATGCAGCAAGCAGCACGTTCGTCAGGATGCCCACCACGCTCGTGCGTACGATTGTCTTCTCGCGATTCTGCTTCTCACTCATTCCCAAGGCCCCCTACCCCGCGGGTGCTCCCGATAGGCATTTTATATTTGCGCCGATTATCTTTTATCAAATATTTCTACGCGTTGTCAATGTGAGTGTATGTCGGGAACTGGGACTGCAAGTCTTCACGATAAGCGGCATTTCCGCCCGAATAGCAATTCGGGCGATTACCGGCACGCCGCTATCCCTCTCTAGCGTCGAGCATCGTCACCTGACACGAGCTACAGCACTATCTCGTAGCCGATGCGCAGCTTCGTTGCCTCCGTCGGATTCGTGATATGCACCTCGCAGCAACGGGTCATGCCCAGCTTCTCGAACGTGCGCTGCATGGGAATGTTGCCCGCATGCGTGTCTGCGCGCACGCTAGTCAGGCCTTTCTCGCGAGCCAAATCGAAGCAGCTGCGGATCATGAACGATGCGACGCCTTTTCTGCGCGAAGCAGCAGACGAAGCCAAGCGATGGAGCGCAACATACGTTATCGGCGCGCCGGACTTCTGCGCCGCTTCCGGAGAATTCGGAGAATCCGTGAGCCAGGCGCCCGAAACGACGCGGTCGTAATCGGGTTCGCCGCAATCCCAGAAGCACACGGTGGCAAGCACGGTTTCATCGGCATCATCTGCCACCAGGTAGCTGTAACCGTGGGCGATGTCGGATGCGATGGTCTCGCGCGACGGCTCTGCGCCCTGCCACTGGTCAAGCCCCAGATTCGCAAGGGCCGTCCTGCCGTCTTCGATAACCGCCATCACCGCATCGATGTCAGCGGTTTTCGCCTGTCTGAAAATCATGTGGGTCCTTCCCCGTTCTTGCCATGCGGCCTTCATCTTATCGAAGTCAAGCCGGAGAGGACAGAAAAGCAACGGGCCGACGACCAAAGCTGGCCGTCGGCCCGTTCGATATCAGGGATCGCACACGGCAGTCCCTGCCCGCTTCACCTACTCCGTCGGCTGCAGCGAGCCGTAGAAATAGGACGAGGTTGCGCCTCCATCGATCAGCACCGTTGATCCAGTCATGAACGCTGCCTTGTCGGACAGCAGCAGTTCCGCCACGTTGGCCACCTCGTCCGCTGTACCGGGACGGCCCGCCGGGCACTTCGCGAACATATTCTTGTAGAAACCGCCGCGCGGGCCGTTGAATTCGTCCAGCGCCAGCGGCGTCACGATGATGCCGGGCGCAATGGCATTGATGCGGGCACCGCACCTACCCCATTCCACGGACTGGCCCATGACGCGCTTCTCATTGCAGCGTTTTGCCAGCTGATAGGCACGCAGCGTATTCTCGATGTTCCCCGGCTGCAGGAAGTCCAGATCCAGCAGCTCCTCGGTCGGAGCCGTGGCCAGAGCGCGATCCTGTTCGGGTGTCAGCTGAGGCATGCGCCAACCGGACTGGCTGGAGACGGTAACGCCGCAACCGCCTTCCTTGATGACTTTGCCCACTTCCTCCAGCAGAACGGCCGTACCGTACAAATCCACCTTCAAGATGGTTTCGATAGACGCCTGGCTGGGCGAAACGCCGGCACCGTTGATGAGCATGGCTATCTGGCCATGCTTCTTGCCCTCCGCAATCAAGGCCTTGATAGATTCGCGAGACGAGAGGTCCGCCTCCATCGGCAGTACGTCGAAGCCGGCCTCGTTCATGGTCTTTGCAATAGCTTCCGCGTTGTCCGGGTTCTTGTCGCCCAGGATAATCTTCTTGCCGTAACCCACACGACGCGTGCAGGCCATGCTGATCCGGCCGGCTCCCATTACCAAGATGACGTCCTTCATGTTGCTCCCCTTCTTCATTGCCGCGTCTGCGGCCTTCCTTTCGAACGACGTCATCGTAAGACAGAATAATTAGTGTTTCTAATCGTACTATGCTGTTTCCGATAGTATATTTTTATTACTACACACAGCGGCTTCAATCAGGACAACCCCAGCACCATGAAGCACGCGGTCATGCTGACCAGGGACACGACGGTGGTAAGCGCGATGCCTTTCACTGCATCGTCTGCAAGCGCGGGATTGTACAGGTTCGCAAGCAGCGCCAATACGTTGCCGGACGGCGTGGCAATAGCCGCAAGGCAGACCGCCAACAGGATGCGATCCTGAATGAAAAACGAAAGGATCCAAACGATAACCACCGGGACCACGAACATCTTGATACCCGTGAACAGCCAAATTCGCACGTCGGTGGCAAGCGTCTTCCAATTCACATCCGTCAGGAACGAGCCCAGCAGCATCATGCCCAAGGGAGCAGTCATGCTGCCGACCATATCCACAGCGCTGGACACGAACTCCGGCACGGGAATATTCGCCAAGTAGAAGACAATGGCCAGCGCACAGGACACCATGCCCGCATTCAGCAGGTCGCGCGGCTTGAAGGCGCCCTTCTTGCCAATCTTGCCCTGCAGTTTCGGGATGGCATATGCGTAGAACATCAGGTTGAACGGAATCAGGAAGATGGTCATATAGATTAGCGCGTCGTTGCCGTACAGGCCGCGGATCATCGGCACGCCCATGAAGCCGATGTTCGTGAAAACCGTCATGAGCGTGAAGATGCTCCGACGCTCGCGCGGATAACGTAACACAATGGGCAGCAACCATCCGGCAACCAGGGCCAGCGCAATGAGCGCGACGGTGGCGCCCAGGGCCGTCAAGAGCGCGCCGTTATCCAGGCGCTCTCCTGCAGAAAGCGCGCTGGACAGAATGAGTGCCGGATACGTGACGTTCACGACAAGCGACGAGAGCTGCTGCTGATTGTTCTGCGTGATCATGCCGAACCGCCGCGCGAACAGGCCCACGACGATGAGGATGCCGAAGATAAGCATCTGCTGAAGCACTGCCATAGAAAGACCTCCCCCCACGAAGGCAAAGCTGCTGCGATTCGCACAGCTATAACTCTTCATGCATATTGGATTTCGTGTTCTAGGGAAATTTTCGGTATGCAATCTGCGGTTGTACAATGCTTCCCGTATTTGTTGCCATACGCGAACTGTATAGCAGTGCCTCTGAGCGATATGCAGAAAGAGACGAAAGGCAAACGCACAGCACAACATCAAGCAAGCCCTGACGGCAAAACCGCCTGCGCCTCGGCGTCCATCAGCGCCAACGGCGAAATTCGCGATTGCGAGGCATGCTCCCCTTACTCCGTTCTATGTTTTGTCAGCTTAGACCCGCACGACGCAGGCGGACCTCCAGCAAAATCGAAAAAATTGGACGAAGAACGAACTTGGGAATGGTTTAATGCTTTCTAATTTTTATCGCCTGTGTTTTCCGTTTTGTAGCGTTGCGTATATCCCCAGGTCAAATGCATGTCTTGCGACTGCAGCATTTCCATCGAGCCGCGCCGCATTGCGCCTATCCAAGTTAGAGGTAGCTATACCATTCCCAAACGCGATTTTCGTCCAATAAATCGAAATCTGTTGGAGGCAGCTGCTGAACCCCCCGCCACGCACGAAATCTCGCCGATTGCTCAGCGGCTAAGCGCGTATCACGCAGGCTGCGCGAGTAGACAGCGTTTCACATCGCCATAATGAGCTCCGAGCGCTTGCCGCGCATCGACGGCATAGAACAATCGGTACGGCAGCCAAGCATGAGGCAGCCAAGCATGAGGCAGCCAAGCATGAGGCAGCCAAGCATGAGGCAGCCAGGCATGAGGCAGCCAAGCATGAGGCAGCCAAGCATGAGGCAGCCAGGCATGAGGCAGCCAGGCATGGCGCGACAACGCGGATTGAAATCCTGGCCAACACCTATTTTGCACTCCTGGCTAACACCCGTCTCGCAAGTCCGGCCAACACCTAGTTTGCAACCGTGAAGCCCGCGTCTATTTCCGCGCCACTAAGGTCTCATTGCTCAGCGAGTCGCGCCAAAGCCCCAGTTCATACGAACGTACATCGATAACGGAGACAATACCGGCAAGCTCTTCAGGCACATCGCCGAGTGCATCGCGCGTGATATCCGGGCATTTGCTCAACAGCTCAAGATGAAATGCACGACACGTGTCGTTTTCCATAACCGCGCCGTAGCAGATATCCGCCTCCACCAGATCTTGGAACATATGGCTGCCGTAGGAAAGCTCGGGCGCATACCCTGCCGCCGAATAAGCCACCTCGAACAGCGCGCAGAACGTGCTGATATCCGCAAAGGTAGCGGGAACGCCCAGTTCAGGCGAGCTGGTACCCAACCTGCCAGGCGTGAACAGCGCTGCCTTCAGATTACGCTTCGAGCAATATGCATTCGCTGCACCTATCAAAGAAGCAACGCTCGGCTTAAGCGCATAGGGGCAGCGATAGTAGGCGCCGGGATCCACATTCACCACGACATCCAGCTGGTCGGCACGGTCGTTGCCCATGCCCTCGCCCACGGTATGCAGAACCGCCTGATTATCCGGAACCACGGGAAGCTGCACGCCGGTCCCGCCCTTCAGCGCGCGAATGGGACGGCACTGCAGCAGATTCACCACGAAGGCATTCTCCGCGCCGACATTGATGGTGAACTCGATGTCGACAGCGCTCCCGTACGCATCTTGCAGCACGCGCAGAATGCGGGACATCAAGTCCGTAAGCTCCCGGTTCGCTACCAGCCCCCGACACGATGCGAACAGCACCGGGCGGAACTTGCCGCGCGACCGCAGGCTCTCCTCGGCTTCAAAATCATGCTCGAAAACGGCATTGCGCGAGTTGACGGACATTTTCGGCGCCAAATCCGTGCACAGGGCCTCGCCAAGCTCGCGCTTATCCAGGTCGATGAAATTCGCATACCGCTGGCAATACCGGTGCTTCTCCGCCGTCGTCTTCGCCGTCGTAGCCTGCGGATGGTCCAGGCTGACGATGCGCGGATAGTCGCGCTCCGTCCGATCCACAGCCTTCGTCCCCAAACCCATGACCAGGCGGAGCATGCCGGCATCCGGGTCCATGCCGGGCATCCAGCAATATGCGCTGTGCGAATAGCCCACGCCTGCAGCTGTTGGCATGAAGCTGGTCGCATCCAGATACGACCCGCTTACGCGCATGACCAGCAGCGACATCTGCTCCTCGCGTTCGTCCAGGCCGTTGCGCAGACGGTATTCCAGCGCCGAGCGGTCCAGCGAGGACGCGTACACATGGCGCACGGCGTTCTCGAACTCGCGAAGCCGCTCGTCGGGGGTGCCCACATTGGCGCAGAACACGGAATCGTACTTGCCTGCGAACGCATTGCCGAAGCCGTCCTCCAGGAAACTCGAGGAGCGCACGATAATGGGCGCTTGGCCGTAATAGTCCAGGATGCGTTTGAACTGCTCGCGGATATCGCTGGGGAACGTGCCCTGCTCGATGCCCTCCTTCAAAGCGGGCGCGGCGCTGACGAAGCCCTCGCCGCTCTGGGCCACGCGCAGCTTCCACAGGTCGTTGTAAACGATGTACGTATAGAACACGTCCGTACCCACATAGAACGAATCATGCGGCTCGAAGCGGCCCTTCATCTCGGGCAGGGCGGTTTCCACGATCTTGCGCGCCACCAGCATGCCGCAGCTCTTGCCGCCGACCAGGCCCGTGCCCACCATGCGGTCGCGCACCTCGAAATAGTCGGCCGGCTTGAAGTACCTCTTCACCAGATCGCGCATATGCGGATCCTTCGTCATCATCATGTTGCACATCTTCGCGCAGGCATCGCTGGAAAGCTGCCCGCGCGCCTCGTCCAAACGGCAATCCATGAAGAAACGGTCCCAGGAATCGATGTTCCGCTCCTCGCTGGTGACCGGACTCTGGTTCATGGCCGCATAATACCGGCTGATCTCCACGCCGTCCGTGAGCACGGAGACCGTCTTGTCTTCCGGACGGTACCGATGCGCGGCGAACATCGTGGGCGTATAGCGGTTCCACACCTTGATGGGGTGCAGGAACACATTGCCCTCGTCGTCGGAAGCAACGTCCAACAGGAGCTGCGTGGTGTCGCGAATCTTCGCAATGGCCGTGAACGAGTGCACGCCGCGCAGCACCGGGAAGAACGCCACCGTGTCCAGCTCGAACAGATAGGGGCAGGTCACACGGAAGAAGTTGGCCATCATCAGGTCGGACGACCAGGCCACGCGCAAATCGCTCAGGCTATCGAACACATAGAACGCATCGCGCCCATGCTCTGTGATGATGCGGCGAACCTGCACCGTGAACGTCTCGAAGCCGACATTCGGATCAAGCTCGTATATCTTCAGGCCCGGCATGGGAGCGAAAAACGGGTCGTGCGACGCGAAGCGGAAGTAGATCAAGTCGCGCCCGTCGGCAATGGCCTGGTGCACGAACGGTTCGGTGAAGTACGCGAACTCTTCCAGGCGCGACAGCTGGAACACCACATTGTCGCCCAAACGGATGTTGTCCAATGCGGTATCGAGGGCATCGATGCCGCTTTTTATCCTGTCGAATGCCGCCATGGCGACCGCCTTCCGCCTTGCCGCGCACCTGTGCGCAGACCCCGCACTTGCCTGAGATATACGATACGCGAAGCCGAGTTGGTTGGCAGCGAGATTCGGGTGCAAGGCGCACACGCGGATACTGCGCTCGTCGTAACGGCACGTGCCGGCGCCTTCTCCGACAATCGCGGGAATTGACGCGAATCTTGCACAGCACCACCTGTAGAATGGTTGCCTTGCATAACATTGTCGAGAACGCGAACCATTCGCGCTGTACGGGAAAACATGAAAGGACACGGATGAGCGCCGCATCAGCGAACACCAAGAACACCCGATACCTGTTGGGCCTTGTCGTCGCATTCATCGGCGCCTGCTTCTGGGGGTTCTCCGGCGTCTGTATCCAATACCTGCAGGACGTCTCGTCTATGAGTCCTCTGTTCATTACCGCCGTGCGCGCCGTCACCGCCGCGCTCCTGTTCATCGCACTCATTGCCATACGCTACCGCGCGCAGCTGAAGGCACTGCTTGCGAATCCCACGTACGTTGCGCTGACCTGCCTGTTCGGCATAGGGCTGTTCGGCAGCCAGTCAACGTACGCCGTTTCCACCGGCATCACGAATGCCGGCACGGCCACGGTGCTGCAGATGCTTGCCAGCGTGTTCGTGCTGCTGATTGCCTGCCTGAAGGCGCATCGCGCGCCCAAGCTGCGCGAACTTGCCGCCGTCATCTTGGCTGTTGCCGCCACCTGGCTCATTGCCACAAAAGGCGACCTGGGCACCTTGAACATCCCCCTTGCAGGCCTGGCCTGGGGCATCCTCAACGCGCTTGCCGTGACGCTCTACCTGATTGCACCCGAGCGGCTGTACGCCCGCTTCTCCAGCATCATGGTCATCGGGTGCGGCATGTGCGTCAGCGCCGTGGTGTCCTCCGCTGTCCTGGCTGCTGCTATGCTCTCCGGTCAAGGCGAAGCAGCATCCTTGATTCCCGCCGCTTCCACCATCGGCCCGTTGTCATGGCTTGCGCTTATCGGCGGGACCAGCGTCCTGGGCACGTTCGCCGCATTCGGCATGTACCTGTGGGGCACGTCCATCATCGGCTCCGTGAAGGGAAGCCTGATCGGCGTGGCCGAACCCGCTACGGCCTGCATCCTGAGCGCAACGCTGCTGGGGACGGCGTTCACCGGCGCCGATTGGCTGGGATTCATCCTGATGGCAGGCATGCTGGTGGTCATCTCGCTGCCGCAACGGAATACGGGGCACGCCGCCGGCGCCCGGTAACGGCGAACCGCGAACAAGCCGGTGCCGCCGCCCCAAGCTCCCCTGAGCTCCAATCGCTCCCCGATTAGCAGGGATTTCCCGCAGGAAGCAGCCTGCATACCCCTATAATGCAACCCACACTGTATTACCCGTATCAACCACCTGGAGAAAGGCAGCGGAAGACGGTATGGATACCTTCTTCAAGATTCGAGAACGCGGCAGCTCGTATGGCCAGGAGATCATCGGCGGCCTGACCACCTTTCTGGCCATGGCCTACATCATTGCGGTCAACCCGCAGATTCTGGTTTCAGCCGGCATTCCCTTCAACGCAGCGCTGACGGCCACCTGCGTCGGCGCCGCCATCATGACCCTTGCCATGGGCCTGATTGCCAATCGGCCGTTGGCCCTGGCTTCCGGCATGGGCATCAGCACGATAGTGGCGTTCACCCTTTGCGCGAACGAGAACGCCGTGGACTGGCGCGTGGCCATGGGCGTGGTTCTGGTCGAGGGCGTCATCATCTTGATCCTGGTGCTCTGCGGCCTGCGGAAAGCGGTCATGGACGCCATTCCCGCCAGCCTGCGCCACGCAATCGGCATCGGCATCGGCCTGTTCATCGCCTTCATCGGCCTGCGGAACGGCGGCGTCATCGTCGCGGACCCCGATACGCTTCTGACCTTGGGCAGCGTCACCTCGCCGGTCTGCATCGTCTCGTTCATCTCCATTGCCCTGGCCATCATTCTCCGGGCGCTCAATGTGAAGGGCGACCTGATGATCTCCATCATCGCCGCCACGATTATCGGCATTCCCCTGGGCGTCACCACCCTGCCCACCACCTGGGATTTCGGCCTGGACTTCTCCACCTTCGCCGCCCCGCTGCAAACCGACCCCAACACCGGCACCATGGCGCTGCTGCAAGTGTTCCTGCAACCCGCGCTGCTGCTGATGGTCTTTTCCCTGCTGATGAGCGACTTCTTCGACACCATGGGCACCGTGGTGGCCGTGGGCATCCAGGGCAAGTTCGCCGACAAGGAAGGCAACGTCGAAGACATCCAGAAGATCCTGGTCACCGACTCCGCTGCAGCTATCGTCGGCGGCTTCATGGGCGCCAGCTCCATCACCACGTTCGCCGAGTCCACTTCCGGCGCGGCGGCGGGCGCGCGCACCGGCTTCTCGAACCTGATCATCGCCGGCCTCTTCCTGGTGTTCGCGTTCCTTTCGCCCATCGTCAACATGGTCAGCGGCTCGGCAACCTGCGGTGCCCTGACCGTGGTGGGCTACCTGATGATCAGCGACATCGTGAACATCGATTGGGCGAAGCTGGAAACCGCATTCTCCGCCTTCATCACCATCATCGGCATTCCCCTGACCAGCTCGATCACCTACGGCATCGGCATGGGCTTCATCTCCTACTGCCTGATCATGCTGGCAAAGGGCGAAGGCCGCCAGGTCAGCCCCCTGATGTGGATTGCCACCGCTGCCTTCGTGGTCATGTTCATCTTCACGTAAGGGCTCTTCGGCATCGAACGGTACGCACCCGCATAGCATGGCAACGGCCCGCAGCGATCATCTCGCTGCGGGCCGCATTCGCGTTATCGGCTATCGGCCGGTATGCTTCGGAGGCACCGCGCATTTGGAACTGCCGGCTGGTGCGCTTCAGGCACCGCGCGCTTCGGGGGATCGCGGACTGCAAGGGGCAGGTTGCCGCGGACTGCGGGCTGCGGGCTTCAGCATGTCGCGGGCTGCCGGCCGAGCCGTCTGCGAAGCAGCGTGCCGAACCGCTCAGCTGACGGGCAAATCCGCGGCGTGCTACTCGGCCAAAGCCGTCTGCGCGGCGGCAGGACGCTCGTCCTTGCCCTCCAGCTTACGGCGACGGACGTTCGCGAAGATGGAACCGGCAATGTTATGCCAGATGCTGAAGATGGCGCCCGGAAGCGTGGCCAGCGGGTTCGCGGCGAAGTTCGCCGCGGCAAGGCTGACCGCCAAACCGGAATTCTGCATGCCCACCTCGATGGCCACCGCTGTGGTTTTCGCGTAATTCAGGTGGAACGCACGGGAGATCAGGTAGCCCAGGCCCATGCCCACGGCGTTGTGCAGCATGACCACCAGCAGCACCAGCGCGCCGCTCTCGACGATCTTCGCCGTGTTGTTCGCCGTGATGCCGGCCACGATCAGCGCGATGGCGATAACGCTGATGCTGGGCAGGATGGGCGTGCATTTCTGCACGATCTTCGAGGCGAAGGCGTTCACCACAATGCCGGCCACAACGGGAATCAGCACAATCTGCACCACGCTGACCAGCATGGCCATGAACGACACATCGACCCACGCGCCGGCAAGCCAGTACACCAGGGTCGGGGTGGCCAGCGGCGCCACCAGCGTGGAGACGATGGTCATGCCCACGGACAGCGGCACATCACCCTTGGCAATGTAGGTGATCACGTTCGACGCCGTGCCGCCGGGGCAGCAGCCCACCAGGATCACGCCCAACGCAATGTCCGTGGGAAGGTTCAGCCCCATGGCAAGCGTCCACGCCGTCAGCGGCATGATGGTGTACTGCAGCACGGCACCCAGGACAACCTCCTTCGGGTGGGTGAACACCACCTTGAAGTCGTCCGGGCTGATGGTCAGGCCCATGCCGAACATGATGATTCCCAAGAAGATGGAGGTGTAGCCGGTGGCCCAGGCGAACAGCCCCGGGGTCAGATATGCCCACACGGACAGCGCGATGATGATCAGCGCCACGTAGCGGGTCAGAACGTTACCGACCTTGCCGATGAGATTCATGATTGTCCATCCTTTCAATCCACCGCTGATATGCGAAGGGCCGCCAACGTTCCCGCTGCGCGGCCCTCTGCTTCCCGTACCGGTTATTCGTTCTCCATGTCCGCTAGGCGGCCATGCTTCTCGTACCGCGTAACACGGGTGATGGCATTCTGACCATCCACGAACACCACGTGGGGCTTGCGGGTCTTCGCCTGCTCGGGCTCCACGGTGTCGTATGCCATGATGATCACCTTGTCGCCCTGCGAGACGCAGCGGGCTGCCGCACCGTTCAGGCAGATGATGCCGCTCCCCCGTTCGCCGGCGATGACATAGGTGGCGAAGCGCTCGCCGTTGTCCACATCCGCAATCTCCACGCGCTCGTATTCCAGGATGTGCGCAGCTTCCATCAGGTCCTCGTCGATCGTGATGGACCCCACGTAATCCAGCGCCGCCTGCGTGACGGTTGCGCGATGAATCTTGCCTTTCAGCATGGTGATTGCCATGACCGCTCCTTCTTCGGTTCCAAACGCGCCCCATTGTACCGACGGATTATTCGCATGCCCGATATTTGCTTATAATGTAGGGGAATGTAGGGATACACCTTCAGGGCAAGGAACGCCGGCAGTCGGAAACCGGCACCCGCGCCGTCGCAGGAGCAAGACATGTATTTGAAGCAGACGAAGCGCAACGGCCGCATCTATCTGTCCGTGATGCAGAATTACCGCAGCCAGGGCAAAGTGCATGCGAAGACCATCGAGCATATCGGGTATGCCGACGAATTCGCCGACCGATACCCCGACCCCGTTGCGCACTTCAAGACATACGTGGCCGAACTGAACGAACAGGCGAAACAGCAGAGCGCGCCCGTGCATCTGACCATTCCGCGCAACGCCCTGATCGGCGCGGAAAGCGAAGGGTCCATCCAGCTGGGTGCGGCAATCACCCTGGGCTATCTTGACGCCTTGGGGTTGGGGCGCTTCTTCAACGCCTGCGCGAAACACGATCGCCAGAACACCTCTACCCACGCCGACGAGGAATTGGGCCGGGCGGTGGAGCTGCTGGCCTCCGCGCGCATGCTGCACGCCGTTCCCGTCCATGAAACCTGGAGCGCGCGGGCGAAATTTCCCCGCGCCTGCACCATGGAGGTAGCGGATGCCTACCGCGGATTCGAGCAGATTGCAGAGAACGATACCGCGCTGGTCCGCATGCTCAACGACCGGTACGAGGCCATCCACGGGAAGCGGCACCTGGACAACGTGCGCCTGGTATTCAGCAACTACATCGTGCCCTGGCCGGGCGACAGCTCCACGCGCGGTCCCGACGAATTGGAGGATCGCACGTCCACCCGCTTGTGCCTGGTCATCGACCAGGAGGGCATTCCGCTGACCTACCGCATTGTCCCGCGCCGCATGAGCGCCCGGAGCACGCTGGATCTGATCGACCAGCTGAAGACGGAAACCGGCGCACGCCATGTGACCGTGGTTGCCGCGCAGCTGTCCGAAGCGGCGAAGGTGGTCCCCCAACTGGCGACGCGCAACGACGGCTTCGTGCTGCTGATGCACGCAAGCGAAACGACCACCGACCAGTACCGCTGGGCCGCCGATGAGAGCGACTACCGGTTCACCCGCAACCAGACGTACCGCATCAAATCGCGCCGGGCAGATTTCGCCATCCCCGACCGCCACAACCCCGCCGCCGGCCAAGATGCCCACACCGGTCATATGGTCAAGGTGAAGGAGATTGCCTTGCGCTCCATGCGGGCAAATGCCAGCCAGACCTTCTTCATCGTGTCGAACGAGACGACCGCCTCGAACGCGGCCATATTCAACATCTACCGCGAGCTGTGGCGCGTGCACGAGCCGTTCCAGGTCATATCCGCCGACTTCATCGCGCCGCCCTACCCCGTGGATACGCAGGTGCATCTCCGTGCGCATTTCGCCATCTGCTATGCGGCGTTCTTCGCGCTGCGCATGCTGCGCCAGGACATGGACTGGGTCTGGAATGCCGCGCAGGTTGCCGACGCGCTGGTGCATATGGAGGGCGCCTACTTGGACGAGAACTGGTACCTGTTCAACTACCGCAGCGCCGTAAGCGACGACATCCAGCGAACCGTGGGCATAGACGCCGGGCGGCGTCTGCTGAACAGGGCCGACATCCGCAGCGTCATCGCACATGCCCGAAAACGGGCGGAACACTTTTCCTGAGCTGTCCCATTCATCTTCATATATATGTTGCTTCTTCTATATTTCTTGGAAAGGTTACCGAAGATTCGGCATAGGTCTTTACGGGACGCACGACCTTTGCCGAACGGAAATAAACCGAACAGCCGAGAGAGGCAAGGAGACCCATGATGGGACAATCGACAGTGAAAGAGCGCAGCGAAGAAGAAGTCGAGCAGATCTACCAGGATCTGCTCGCCTACGTGGACAGCCTGAGCTTCGGCTACCACACGGACGACCCGGAGATGAAGGCAGCCGGCGCCGATACGGCCATGCTGAAGGAGTTCTACACCCCGCAAGATGCCCTGTACACGCTGGATATGCCGAAGGACGACTTCTTCCTGCCGGAATGGTTTGCCGAGAAGGAGGGCCTGACCGCAGATCAGGCCAACGAGACGCTGCTGGATATGGCCAAGCGCGGCATCGTCTACCGCGAGAAGCGCGATGACGGTCGTATCTGGTACCACAATACGCCCGCAGCCCACGGCATCTTCGAGTTCCATGCCGGCCAGGCTATGAACCCCGGCTGGATCGGGCCCCTGTTCCAGACGCTGGGCACCGGCACCTTGCAGGTCTGCTACGACGCGGGCGTGCCGTTCTACCGCAGCGTTCCCATCGGGAAAGAAGTGGTGAAGGACGAAGCGCTGCTGCCCGAGGACGACATCTTCGCCAAGCTGAAGACGCACCGCCGCTTCTGCGTATCCCCCTGCGCCTGCATCCAGGCCGTGCGCGATACGCTGGGCGTGGAGAACTGCAAGCACCCCGAGGGCGTATGCCTGCAGACGGACGCCATGGCCGACTTCTACCTGGACGATTTGAACCTGGGCACGGAGATCAGCGAAGAGCAGGCGGAGGCTATCCTGCGCAAGAGCATCGACCGCGGCCTGTGCATCCAGACCACCTACGCCAAGGACAACGAGATCATCTGCCAGTGCAACGTATGCCATTGCGGCATTCTGCCCGCGCTGAAGAATTGGCCGGGCGACGCCGCCGGCGCCGTGACGAATTACGTCATCGAATACGACCGCGATGCTTGCGTGCGGTGCGGCACCTGCGCCGAGGTCTGCACCATGAAGGTCATCGAGATGGACGATGACGGCTATCCGCGCATCAACGGCACCTGCATCGGCTGCGGCCAGTGCGTGCGCAATTGCCCGAACGATGCCCGTATCCTGGCCCGCAAACCGGAAAACCAGATTGCCGAATACCCCGACACGGTGTGGGAGACCTACGCCGTGATGGAGCAGAACCGCCGCGACAAGGGCGCGCTGAAATAGCCGCAGCGGTACGGGAAAGGAGGCGGCCCCCATGCACGAGATGTCCATTATGACCAGCGTCGTGGACGCGGTGCTGCGGTATGCGGCCGAAAACGACGCGAAGCAGGTGCGCTCCATCACGCTGGTGGTGGGCGAACTGCACGACGTGGTGGACAGCCTGATGGAGCGCTGCCTCCAATTCCTGGCGCGCGGCACCGTGGCCGAGCATGCTGCATTGGAGCTGAGGAAGGTTCCCTTGCGTGTGCAATGCACGGACTGCCTGCTGGTCTATCCGGCCGACCTGAAGCAGCGGAGCACCCTGGTCTGCCCGGAATGCAACAGCACGAACTTCCGCATCCATAACGGCAACGAATTCCTGATAGACTCCATCGAAATCGTCTGAAAGCCCGCGTCGCAGCGCGTGCCATCGGCAGACTCCGCAGGGCGTGCAAAACAAGGCATCCCCTTCTGCCCTTTCCCCTTCTGCGGGAATGCGCTACACTCTCTCGCGTTGCTTTAGCGCTTTAGTTTGCTAAAGCGTCCTCGCAAGCAACGAGCATACGCACCAACGAGAGGAACCTACATGGCAGAAACTGCAGTGATACCCCAGAAAGGGCAGCTGAAACGCAAGTTCGGCATGCGCGAGGCGGTGACCATCGCCGCCGGATCCGTCATCGGCGTGGGCCTGTTCACCACCGGCTCGAACGTCGTCGGCGACCTGGGGCCGCTGGTCATCTTCGCCACGCTGCTTGCCCTGGCGGTAAGCATCTATCCGTCCCTACTGTACGCGGAAATGGGCGCCGAGTTGCCCTATGCCGGCGGCACCTACCAGTTCGCGTCCGTGGGCATCGGACGCTGGGCGGGCGTGCTGGCCGGTTGGAGCTTTATCATCTCGCTGGTATCGGTGACCGGCGGCGAGGCGCTGGCGTTCAGCTACTACTTCAAGACCATCTTCCTGGCGGTGGGCATTACGCTGCCCATTTCGGATGCCAGCCTTGCCGCGCTCATGGTGGCCGGCTTCACGCTGGTGAACGTGTTCGGCGTAGAGGTTTCGGGCCGCGTGCAGAATGCGGCGATGTTCTTCTTCTGGGGCGTGGCCCTGATCTGGTTCCTGACCATGGTGCCGAACGTCAGCCTTCCCACCTTCGTCACCACCCCCGACTTCATCAGCAACACCACGCCGCTGACGTTCTTCGCGGCCATGTGCATGATCTGGTGGTGCTTCGCCGGATTCGAATCCGCCGTCTCCATGGGCGAGGAGATCAAGTACCCCCACATCAACATCCCGCGCGCCATGTTCCTGACGCCGTTCGTGGTGTTCGCCGTGAATGCGCTGTTCCAGTGGTTCCTGGTGGGCATCACGCCGCTTGATTCCATGAGCATGCTCTCCGATGCCGACGCCCCGTTCGCCGAGGCCATGATATCGGCCGGCATCATGGGATTCCCGCTGATCCTGCTGTGCATCGGCATCGCGTTCGGCGGCGACTTCTCCACGCTGAACGCCTCCGTGGCAACCACCGGCCGCTACCTGTTCGTGATGGCCCGCGACGGCGCCGTGCCGAAATGCTTCGCCCGCACCAGCAAGCGCTTCAGCACGCCCTACATCGCCGTGCTCACGCTGGGTGCACTCAGCATCATCCTGATCCTGACGAACTCACTGGATTACATTGCGAACCTGTCGCTGTTCGCCGACCTGTTCTACTACGTCATCGGCATCATTGCCGCCCTGTGCCTGCGCGAGCGCTTCCCGCAGATGAAACGCGCCTACAAGGCCCCCGGCATCCGCATCGGCGCACCGGTGAGCGCCGTCATCTACGTGCTGATGATGACGCAGCTGGAGCCGGATGCCTTCACCACGGGCGTCATCTGGTGCGTCCTGGCGCTGGTGGTATACGCCATCTGCCGCAAGGTGTACGGCGTGCAGGGCGAATTCACGCTGGACCTGGCCGCGTCCGGCGCCGATGACGAACCGGAACCGGAAGAGCGCGCGAAGATGGACCGCGAGTACCGCATTTGGAAGATTGTCGTAGGCACTGCCTGCGTCGTGGCAGTGGTGCTGTTCGCATTCCCGTACTTCGTGGTGTAGCGCTGCAGCCTACCCCCCTGCGAAAGAAAAGCAGCCCCGCTCCTCGGGCATCTTGCCCGGGTACGGGGCCGTTACTCTTCCGGCATCGAATGCCGGCACTTCGGAGTCCGCCTTATTTCGAATCCGTCTTCTTCACGGCCAGCATCTGCTCGAACATGGAGCGCGACTCGTTGAAGTCCGACGGCAGCACGACCGTGGAGCTCTGGCCGGATTTCGCGAACGAATCCATCATCTCCGTCCATTGCGTGAACAGGAACAGCTCGTTCGCCTCGCCTTCCGACACGCCGGACTCTTTGATGGTCTCCAGCGAATCCTTGATGCCCTGCGCGATGGCGATGCGCTGCGCCGCGATGCCGCGGCCGGTCTTCTCCATGGCCTCCGCCTCGGCCTGCGCGCTGGTCACGCGCTTGATCTTGTCGGCATCCGCAAGCGCCTGCGCCGCTTCGCGCTGGCGCTGAGCCGCGTTGATGTCGTTCATGGACGTCTCCACGGATTCCGGCAGGTTGATGCCCGTGATGAGCGTCGATACCAGCACCCAGCCGTATCCGCGCATGGTTTCCGCAACGTTCGCGTTTACGTCGCGCGCGATATCGTCCTTCTTGCTGAACACGTCGTCCAACGTATACGACGGGATGGACGAGCGCAGCGCATCGGACAGGTAATCCTGCATCTGCGCAATGGGCTCGGCCAGCATGTAGAATGCACGGTACACGCCGGACGTTTCCGGCGTGCCGGAGCCGTTGTCGTAATCCACGTGGTATTGCGCGGACACCTCCAACACGATGGTCACGTTGTCGGCCGTCTTCGCATCCAGATTGAAGCTCAGGCGGTCCGTCTTCATGGACAGTGTGGCAGCCTTGCGCTCCACCAGCGGAATCAGCAGATGGATGCCCGGTCCCGTGATGCGGTTGAATTTGCCCAGCCGCTCGATGACAACGGATTTCTGCTGGGGCACGATGTAGACGCCCATGACGATGATGACCGCGATGATGATAAGCAGTACGAAGAGCATGGTATCCTCCCAGTTCTCCCTGTTTCAGCTTCCCTTTCCCTGCCGCCATTATATCGGGATTCGCCAAGACGATTGAGTGCACCCCGCCCCGCCTATCCCCCCTTGTCCGACCGCTCAAACCCTTGCCAATTCCGGGCGGATGCGGTACATTCGGGCCTCGAAGCTGCCGCCGGGTAGGAATCGGGCGTACGTGCAATTCGCATGCGCTCCGCAATCGGATCTCGCAATCGTTAGGCCATTGAAGATGCGAGGTGCCGATTACAAGCCACGGAAAGGCGGCGCATCGTATGGAATGGATATTCCTTCTTCTTGCCGGAGCATCGGAAGTCACGTGGGCAACAGCCATGAAGGCCTCGGAGGGCTTCTCGAAAACGGGCCCGGCAGCCATCACCATCATCGGGTTGGCTTTGAGCATGATATTCCTGGCACTTGCCCTGAAGAACCTGCCGCTCGGCACGGCATATGCCATCTGGACGGGCATCGGCATCGTGGGCACCAGCATTTTGAGCGTATTCCTGTTCAACGAGGCGATATCGCCTGCCCAGGTCATCTGCATCATCCTGATTGCAACGGGCATTGTAGGACTGCGCCTGCTTGCGGAATAGACCCCCCGATTCCGGCAAATGCGTTCGTTTCACCGCATCTTCCCAAGCAGGGCGCAACGTAATCTCGGTATGATGGCGCAGGGAAACGCATTCATGCAGAAAGAGCGGAGGGCGCCCATGGTACCGCAAACGAGAACAGCCATCATCCAGGCATTCGACGCGCTCATTGCCACCACACCGTTCGAGGACATTTCGGTGGACGACATAACGCATGCCGCTGGAGTCAGCCGTGCCACGTTCTACCGCTACTTCAAAGACAAATACGACGTGATGAACAGCAACTATGCGGACTTGCTTGACCGCATGATCCGGCTGGACGAATGCACGTCCTATCGCGACCTGTACTTTCACCTGTACAACGCCGGCCGGACGGAACTTGCCGAGATCAAAGGCGCCTTCCGCACAAGCGGCGTGAACTCCTTCGAGTATTACATCTATCAGTATTCGAAGCAGATCGTCGAAGACATCACGAAGGCGAACCGCGGCGGTGAGGGGCTAACGGAGCAGGAGGACCTGCAGCTCGACGTGTTCTGCTACGGCATCAGCTATATGTACAAGAACTGGGTGCTGGGACGCTATCCGCTTTCCGCAGATTGGGCAGCCGATGCGCTCTTCCAAATGATGCCGGAGTCGCTGAAGCATTACTGGGTGACGGAAGCATAGCGCACCCGCTGCGACGGCAGCCGTAGCCGCGCGTACGCTAGACCAGCTTCGCGTAGCGCGTGCCCGGCTCGTAGGCCTCCTGCAGCAGTCGCACCAGCTCCAGCACCTCTTCGCGATGCTCTCCAGCATGCGTCAGCAACACGCAGCTGACGGTCTCCGGGCAATCGAACGGCGTCCAGGCGAATTCCCCGCTGCCGTCGTTGAACAGCCCCGGCGAAAGGCACACGCCCTTCCCCGCCTGCACGCTGATGAGCGTCGTGCCGTGATCGTTGCTGTTGAAGTGGTCGAGGCCCAAATCACTCACCACGCGATGCTGCACGGCACGCAGCGGCATCGGGCTGCTGCCGCCCACCATGAGCGTGCGCCCCTTCAGGTCCTCTTCGCGGATGACCTGCTTCTTCGCCAGCGGATCGTTCTTGCGCGTAACCAGGTAGATGCGTGCCTGGTACAGTGCATGCATGGTCACATCGGGAATGCGGCGTCCGTCGTCGCGAAGGAACACGATGTCCTGCTCGCCGCGCAGGAACGCGTCGATGCTCTCGCCCTGGTTGAATACCGGCGTGACGTTGACGTCGGGGTGCGTCTCCCGCAACCTGACCATGGCCTGCGGCAACGCCAGAAGAGAGCTGCGCCACGTCAGGCCCACGTTGATGGACGTGCGGTATTGCGCCGAGAAATTCTGCCCCAGCTCCACGGCACGGCGCAGGTCCGCACGGATGGACCGCAGGCTGGAGCAGAACTGGATGCCCGCCGGCGTCAGGGCCGCCCCCTTGCCCGAGCGGTCGAAAAGGCGGAAGCCGATCTCCTCTTCCAGCGTCTTGATCTGGTAGCTCAGCGACGGCTGAGACATGAACAGGTTCTCGGCGGCGCGGTTGAAATTCAACGTGCGCGCCAATTCCAGCGCACAGTCCATCTGCTTCGTATTCATACTTCTCCCGATTCAATTTCTCTATCGGTAATCAACCGAACAAATAAGATTTTGCAATTGTAGTCGATATAGTGAAGCCGTAACAACACTCCCCCCTACCAGGAAGAGGAAGACCACGACGAACCTGATTGCATATTATTCCCGCACCGGCGAGAACTATTGGAACGGCAGCGTCCGCGACCTGGAGCGCGCCTACCCCGAAGCCACGGTGGAGAGCGGACTTTCCGTCCACGGCGCCGAGGCAGCAGAATCGCACGATATGGTTGCGGCGTGGGCGAAGACGATGGCATAAGCCGAAACGGAGACAAGGAGACAGACAATGGGAGTACTTCTGGTGAACGGCAGCCCGCACAGGCGCGGTTGCACGCATACGGCGCTTTCCCTGGTCGCTTCCGCATTGGAGAAGGAGGGCATACCGACCCGGGAATTCTGGATCGGCAACAAGCCCATCGCAGGATGCATCGGATGCTACCGATGCCGGGAAACGGGCCGTTGCGTCTTCGACGACGTTGTCCGCGAATTCCAAGACGCCGCAGAGCACGCCGACGGCTTCGTGTTCGGATCGCCGGTCTATTACGGCGGCATTGCCGGCGGAATGAAATCGTTCATGGACCGGGCATTCTCCGCCGCCGACGAAGCGGGCATCGCGCGTCCGGAAAAGGTCGCCTCGCGCATCTCGACGAATTTCATACGATAGCCCGCGTGCTTCACATTCGCACGATTCGTGCGAATTGCTGACACTGCGTCATTTTCAAGGGCGCATAGGGAGGCGGTCGGCTATACTGTTTTGCAGGCGTTCATTCAAGCGCCTGCCTTATTTCCCTTTTCAGACTGCAGGCTTTTCCGAGAGACAACCCGAAAGAGAGACACCATGATATACAGCGACTTCCTGGGCAACAACGTGTCAATGATGGGCATGGGCTGCATGAGGCTCCCCGTTACCGGCGGCGATGCCGATATCGATGAGCCGGCCGCGAAGGAGATGATCGATTACGCCTTCGACCACGGCGTGAACTACTTCGATACGGCCTGGGGCTATCACGGCGGCAACTCCGAGCTCGTGGTGGGCCGCGCGCTGGCGGCGCATCCGCGCGATAGATTCTACCTGGCAACGAAATTCCCCAGCTACGATGTCTCGAACTTCGGCAAGCATCAGCAGATCTTCGAGAAGCAGCTGGAGAAGTGCCAAGTCGATTACTTCGACTACTACCTGCTGCACAACATCTGCGAGACGAACATCGAGCAGTATATGGCCGAGGACACATATCACACCGTGGCGTACTTCCAAGAGCAGAAGGCGCAGGGCCGCATCAAGCACCTGGGCTTCTCCGTCCATGGGAACTTCGATATCTTCAAGCGCTTCATGGACAAGTTCGGCGACATCATGGAATTCTGCCAGGTGGAGCTGAATTACTTCGACTGGTCGTTCCAGGATGCGAAGGCGAAGGTGGAATACCTGAACGAGCGCAACATCCCCATCGTGGTCATGGAACCGCTGCGCGGCGGCTACCTGGTGAACCTGAAGGACGAATACCGCGAGAAGCTGCAGGCGGCGAATCCGACGCGCTCGAACGTGGAATGGGCGCTGCGCTGGCTGCAGGGCATCGACGGCGTCTCCGTGGTGCTGCTGGGCAGCTCCACGCTGGAGCAGCTGCAGCAGAACATCGACCTGTTCGCTGAGCGCAAGCCGCTGACGGATGCCGAGAACGACGTGCTTGCACAGGTGGCGGACCTGATGGCTCATGAGAAGGGCCTGCCCTGCACGGCATGCCACTATTGCGTGAGCCACTGCCCCATGGGCCTGGACATTCCCTACCTCATCGGCTTGTACAACGAGCATCTGACGAAGGATCCCGGCCAGGGATTCATCGCGCCCATGGCCGTTGCTGCGCTGCCGGAAGACAAGCGCCCCAGCGCGTGCATCGCGTGCGATTCCTGCCGCGAGGTCTGCCCGCAGGACCTGCCCATCTCCGAGTTCCTGGCGGAATTCGCCGAAGCCGTGGAACAGTAACGCACGGCGCCCGCCAAGGCGCCTGCGCCCGCATACCGCATCCTGATACGCAACGTAGAACATCCCGTAAACGCCAGAAGGCACCGTGCAAAAACGGTGCCTTCCTCATATTCGGGCTCGACGCCATCGGCGCACCGCATGTCGGCCACGGCAGAGAGACCGCGCAGAACGCTCTTCCGGCTACGCTTCGTCCAGCAGTTTGTACAGGAGCCGGTACAGCGTCTGCGCCTCTTCCGCATCAAGGTCAACGCAGCTGCCGACCTTTCGCGGAATATCGCGCACGCGGTCCTTCATGGCGCGGCCCTCATCCGTCAGGAACACGCGCACCTTACGTTCATCGGCCTCATCGCGCCTACGGACCACGAACCCCTGCTTCTCCATCTTCTTCAGCAGCGGCGTCAACGTGCCGTTATCCAAGTGCAACCGTGCGCAGATGTCTCCCACGAACAGCCCGTCTTCTTCCCACAGCACCATGAACGTGATGTACTGCGTATACGTGATGCCCAACGGCTTCAGATACGGCGTGTACGCGCTCACGATTTTCCGCGACGCTGCATACAACGGGAAGCACAGCTGGTTCTCCAGCTTCAGCGCCTCGTCGGAATCGTATGCGCTCTGCCGCGCCATCACAGCACGTCCTTGACAGCGCTGCGCACGGAATCCATGCTGGCCGTGGGCTCGAAACGCGCGACGACGTTTCCCTCGCGGTCTACCAGGAACTTCGTGAAGTTCCACTTGATCTCGGCGTTGTGCTTGTAATCGGAGTCGATGGTCTTCAGCAGGGCGCTCATGGCCAGGGCCTTCGGACCCTTGCCGAAGCCTTCGAACGTCTTCTGGCTCTTCAGGAACTTGTACAGGTCCGGTGCGTCTTCGCCGTTGACATCGCTCTTCTTCATCTGGTCGAACTGCGTGTCGTACTTCAGCGTGCAGAACTCGTGCACCTCGTCGTCCGTGCCCGGCGTCTGCCCGGCGAACTGGTTGCATGGGATGTCCAGAATCTCGAGCCCCTGGTCATGCAGCTCCTCGTACATGCTTTCCAGATCTTTGTACTGGGGCGTGAAGCCGCAGCCGGTAGCCGTGTTCACCACCAGCACCACCTTCCCCCGGAAATCGCTCATCGGCAATTCGGAGCCGTCGCGTTTCGTCACGGAATAGTCGTAAAACGTGCTCATGAAATCCTCCGCTCACAGGATTTATATTGTGTTCAATATTCTTTTATCAAATCGTTAATGAGCGTGTCAAGGCGCCTGTTTTCGCAATCGTCCGAATTACCGCCCCCAAATACGCATCTCCACCCCGGCTGCAGCGACGGCGGCAAGCTGCGCACCTGCCTGTTTACGCGAACAGCGCGGCCGTCTCTTCCATGCGCTCCACGATGGGCACGCCGAACGGGCAGTTCGGCTCGCACGTGCCGCACGCTATGCAGTCCGAGGCGTTCGCATCCAGCGCCAGGTAGTGCTGGCGGACGGATTCGGGAACCACATCCTGCATCTTCGCCAAGTCGGCGAACTTGTTCACCGTGGCGATATCGATGCCCACGGTGCACGGTTGGCAGTGCCCGCAGTAGATGCATTGGCCGAAATAGGAATGCACGGGCGCCTGCGCCAACACCGGACCGTAGTTCTTCTCCTCGTCTGTGGCATGCGCATACGCAAGTGCGGCCTGCGCCTGCGCAACATTCTTCACGCCCGCGAGCACGCTGGCCACTGCAGGCCGTGTGAGGCAATAGTGGATGCATTGCACCGGCGTCAGCGCCTTGCCGAACGGCGACTTCTCCGCATCCAGCAGGCGCCCGCCCGCAAACGGCTTCATGACCGTGATGCCGATGCCGCGCTCCTCGCATTCCGCATACAGGCGCTCGCGTACCGGGTCGATGCCCTCGCCGCCTTCATGCAAGTCGCCGAACAGCGCATTGATGTCGTCGGATGCCGGCATGGTGTCGAACGCCGGGTTTATGGACAGCATCATCATCTCGATGACGCCCGTCTCGGCCGCCGCAAGCGCCACGTGCGGGTTGTGCGTGGACAGGCCCACATGCCGGATGGCGCCCGCATTCTTCAGCTTGCAAACGTATTCGTAAAACGGGCCGTCCATGATCTGTCGGAATTCATCAACAGCGTCCACGTAGTGAATCATGCCCAGCTCGAAATGGTCTGTCCGCAGCAGACGCAGCTCGTCTTCGAATGCGGGGATGACCCGGTCCATCTCACGCGTGCGGACATACTGCCCGTTCTGCCACGTGGAACCAATGTGACCTTGGATGATCCAGCGGTCGCGATGCGGCGCCAGCGCTTGGCCCAGCCGGCGGCGGATCTCCGGATCGGCCATCCAGCAGTCCACGATGTTCACGCCCGCCTCTTCCAGGCAGGAAACGACGTCCGCCAGCAGCGCGTCGCTCATCTCGCCGATCCACTCCGCGCCGAATCCCACAACGCTTGCGCGCAGCCCGGTGCGTCCCAATTCCCGATATTCCACCAGGTCTCCTTCCCTCTTGTCTCCAGGCCTGAATTATCCGTCAGACCCGCCGAACGGCAAAGCACCATCCCCGTGGATGTCGCCGAGATTCAATGCGGTCTGCCCGGTACGCAGGCTTTTCATGGGCCGCACGGCTATCTCGTCATCGGGATGGACGGTATCGCACAGCACCGGCGATGCCGGATCGAAGCGCTTGAGATTCTTCCGCAGCTGCTGCGCGCCGCGATTCGCGTAGCAGTACCGGCACCCGTTCGTGCACGTGCCGTACGCACCGATGTCGATACTGGCCGCGCAATGGCATAGAGGGCGCTGCGCGGGATCCTTGCGTACATCCAAACGCTCGCCCACGAGGCGCTCCACCAAACCTGCGTCGATGCAGGAACTTGCGGCGATCCCCACATCCGAGAAGTCCTCCTCTTCCGCGCACGCCTTCACGCGGATGCCGTTGTCGGCCGCGATCTGCCCCAGCTGCCGAGCGAACTCCCTCAGCGGCCGATCCCCTTCGACGCGCGCGCCCATCTCGTCGAGCGCTTTCTCGATGCTCCGGTACCGGTCCAGGAAACTGATGATGCACGTATGCGTGCTGCCCCGCAGCGCTTCCGCAATGGCCCGGAACGCCCGCACGTGATACGCCATCGTATACGTATCCGTAAAGAAAATCGGGTCGTAGCGCCAGATCACGCGATCGGGCCCGATGCGGTCGGCAAGCTGCTGGAACGCCGGGATCATGACGTGCGCCTTGTCCGGCACGCCGGGCTCCACGTCGCGCCCGTAGCCCGTGAGCGTGAACAGGAAGAAATACGGATACGGCTCCAGCACGTCCAGATGCGGCATGAGCGGCAGCGGGTTCTTCGTCCAGAAGGCGATGCAGTCCACCACGTCCGGCGTGAGCGCCACCTTGCTCAGGCGATGCGCATCGAACGGGTTGCGAACGTACACGAAGCCCTGCTGCAGACGACGCACGAACCACTCCGGATAACACGATGGGATGTCCGTCCGCCTGCTGGCGCTGATGATCATCCGGCACCCCCCTTCGCATACGCCCTCCGTAGGAATATGCCCGCATTATAGCCGCCTCTTCCGCACCGCCGCCGAAGACGTATCGCACTTTCGGCTTCTCTGCGGAAAACGCCGGCGCAGTATGCCATAGTTACGGGAAAGGGAAAGGAGCAGACATGCCCGATAACGCAACACCGCCGGTCCAGGACCCCTTGACGCCGAAGGACATCCGCGCTGCGCTGGACGATCTGGCCGAAGAGGGCTACCGGGAATTCTCGGCACGCCTGCTGCCGCCCGGCGAACACGTGCTGGGTGTGCGCCTGCCCGCCCTGCGCCACCTTGCAAAGCGTATCGCGGCCGGCCCGCATCCCGAAGCGTTCCTGGAGCAGGAGACCACAGGGACGTTTGAGGAGGACATGCTGAAAGGCATGGTCATCGGGTACGCGCCGTGCCCGCTTGAAGAGCGCCTGCGGCGCATCCGCGCATTCGTGCCGTCCATCCGGAACTGGTCCGTATGCGACAGCTTCTGCGCCGGACTGAAATTCACGGAGGCGAACAAGCAGCAGGTCTGGGAATTCCTGCAGCCATACTTCGCGTCCGAACGCGAATACGACATCCGCTTCGCCTGCGTCATGATGCTGGACTACTACAACGACGAGGAGCATCTTGCCCAGAACCTGCGCATCCTGGACCGTCTGGCAAACAAGCCGCAATATGCCCTGATGGCCGTAGCATGGGCGCTGTCCATGCTCTATGTCCGCTTCCCCGATCAGGTCGAGCCCTACTTTGCGAAAAGCCGGCTGGACAAGAAGACGTACAACGCCGCGCTGCAGAAGATCGTCGAATCCCGGAAGACGGATGCCGCGCAGCGCAAGCGCATCCGCAGCCTGAAGCGACCGTAATCCGCTTGCGGCAAGGCGGCGCGGCAGCAGCGGAATGCCGCGAAAGCGCAGGCGGGATGCGCCGCCCGGCGCATGCACTACCGGGATAGCCGCCGCGAGGCAGCCGCGGTCGAATGCGCCCGGCCCATCTTCCGGTCTGCCGCATTCTTTTTGCCGCCCCAAAGCTTCCGGAATGCGCGGCGATACAGCACGACCTCCAGCGCCAATGAGAGCACGTCTGCCACGGGCTGCGCCCACACAAGGCCCGTCACGCCCAGAACGGACTGCAGGATGAACAGCGCAGGCAGGTAGATAAGCCCCTGCCTGCTCAGGTTCACAATCAGCGACGCCGTGGAAGCGCCCATGGCTTGAAGCGCATTCAGCAGCACATAGAACACGCCGAACAGGAAGCTGGTGGACAGCAGGATGCGCGAGAATTCGACCGCATACGAATACGCGTCCGGGTTTTCAAGGAACGCGCCCACGATGGGGCCCGTGAATGCATAGCACAGAAGCGTGAGGACCGTGGAAAGGCCCAGGGAGAACGCCAGGGAGAAGTGCAGGCACTTGCGATAGCGGTCCTCCATCTGGGCACCCGTGCAGTACCCCAGCAGCGGCTGCACGCCCTGCGCCAGGCCGATGCACATGATGCCCGTCATCATCGTGACCTTCATGGCAACGCCGATGCCCGCAACGGCCATATCGCCGTATGCCGCCATCTGGGCATTCACGACGATGTTCGACACGCTCATCATAAGATCGCCGATAGCCGCGGGAATGCCGATGGCCATGACGCCGCCGAAGATGCCGTCCGAGAGGCGCACATCGGGCAGGCGGATGGATAGCGAGGATCTCCCCCGCAGGAAATAGAGCAGGTAGTATCCAGCGCCGATGGCGTTGCCGATGACGGTTGCGAGAGCGCAGCCCGCAACGCCCCAACCCGCACCCAGGATGAGAACGGGATCCAGAACGAAATTCACAATGTTGCCGATGGTCATGCCCGCCATGCCGCGCGCGGACTGCCCTTCGGCACGCAGGATGTTCGAGAAGCAATTCCCCAGCACGGCCAACGGCCCGCAGGCGCTGATGATGGCCAGGTACGTCTTTGCGAAGTCGAATGTCTCGTTGCTCGCGCCGATGGCGTACAACAAGGGGTCCATGAACGCGAACATGATCACGAGCAGCACCGCGCCCGTGACAAGGCAGCCCCAAAAGCAGAACGCGCAGATATGGCGGGCATACTCCGCCCGCCCCGCACCCAGGCAGCGCGAGATGAGCGACGTGCCGCCGATGCCGAATACCGTGCCGAGCGTCATGAAGATCAGGAACACCGGCGTTGCCAGGGAAACGGCTGCAACCTGCAGCGCATCGCCCGTCTGGCCGATGAAGAACGTGTCCGCCAGGTTGTAGACAAGCACCATGAGCATGGCCAGCATGGCGGGCAGTGCATTCGACAGCACGGCCTTCGGCACCGGCGCGTTGCGGAATACCTCCGTCTTCGCTTCGTTCATCGCGCATCTCCTTTCAAAGCAGGCAAGCGTCAACGTATTTTGATTGCATGCTATTGTTTTGCGTGCACGTATGCACGCTCCGGGTCCGCTGCAACGGACTCGTCAGGGGGAATTTGCATCATGAGCAGTTCTGGATGGCCTTTTCCAGCAAGCGGGAGAACTCCTGCTGCTCGCGGGGTGTGAACCCGGAAACCAGTTGCTCGTTCGTCTCGCGCATACGCGTGCGGGAAATGACGCAGCAGTCCGCTCCGGCATCCGACAGCCTGACCCGTTTCACGCGTCCGTCGTCGGGATCCGTGGAACCCAACAGCAGCCCCTTCGCCTCCAGGCGCTTCGCAGTGCCCGCAACCGTGGGCTGGGACAGCTTCAGAATGCGTTCGAGCTGCTTCAACGTGCAGGATCCGCCCGCCTCCTGGCAGGCCAGCAGCATGCCGATCTGCGAGAGCGTCAGACCATCCTTGCGCAAATCGTTGTTCGCGCGCTTCTCCAACAGCGCGTCGAGCGTCTTCACCAATGCAGCCTGCGGTTCCATAGCGCCCGCCTCCTTTTCGCCTTCTTGCCCCACCGTACCGTCTCGCAGTCCGTATATCAATAGCATGCTTTCGGTTCTCCACAGGACCGCTACACGAATCGAGGCGAAGTGCACGCCGAAATGCCTTCGCAGTATGTTTCGAAAGCATTAATAATCCCTGGTTGTTGCTGGTATTTCGTATTCAGTATTCGCTTCGCGTATGCAAGACATTCGATAATGAATTGTACAAACACGCCCTGCGCCCCGAAACTTATCAGTGGAAGAGAAGTTGCCGCGGGGATGCCCTCCACGCAGGCGACCGGGAGCAGCGCGAACCCGCAAGAAGGGCCGCTTCGCTGCATTCCGGGCATTCAAAGAGAAAGCGAGCCATCATGGATACGGAAAACAGCCAGATCAGCCGCCGCAGGTTCGTCGGCCTCATGGGCGCCGCCCTTGTCACGGGCGCGGCGTTCCTCACGGGATGCTCGTCGAATACCACATCTGCAAGCAGCACGGCGGCATCGGGAAGCGCCGCTGGAGCTTCTTCCGACAGCGGAAGCGCAAGTGCCGCAGAGGAAGGAAGCACGGCGGCTTCCGCATCCGCCGCAGCCGACAGCTCGAATGCCGGCAAGGTGCTAGTGGCCTATTATTCCGCCACGGGCAATACGCAGCGCGTGGCGAAGGAGCTGGCATCGCACCTGGATGCCGACCTGTTCGAGGTCACGCCGAAAGACCCGTACACGGAAGACGATCTGGATTGGAATGACGACGACAGCCGCGTGAGCCAAGAATACAACGACCCCTCGAAACGCGATGTGCCGCTGTCGACCACCGCGCCCGACAACTTCGACTCGTACGATTCCGTGTTTATCGGCTACCCCATCTGGTGGGGCGACGCTGCCTGGCCGCTGAACCATTTCGCCCAGGACAACGACTTCTCCGGCAAGAAGATCGCCGCTTTCTGCACTTCCCTGTCCTCCGGCATCGGATCCAGCGCCGACAATGTGATCGAGATGTGCGGCGGCGGGAACTTGGTCGACTCGCAGCGTTTCGGCGAGAACTCCGACCTGTCCGACATCGACGCCTGGGCCGACAGCATCGATTGGAGCTAGTCATGATGCATACCGCAATGAGCCGGCGGGCGTTCATCGGCGCAAGCGCGGTATTCGCCGCCAGCATGCTGGCCGGATGCGCATCGACAACGGGCACGGAATCCGATTCGACGGAATCGGAGACGGCGTCGGCCGGCAGCAGGGGAAACGAGGAAAGGGGCATCGGTACGTCGAGCACAGCAAGCCAAACAGCATCCGCCGGCAACGGGCCGTATACGCGGGACACGACCATCGACGAAGTACGAAACAGCTCCGTCTTCGGCAACTGGGGCAGGCTCATCTTCCCGGTGAACGACTCGTTCATGTCCGGCTCGACGCTGGGAACCATGGACCTGACCTGGTATACCTGCATCGATCCGGACAAGACCGTCGAGATCAGCAACTACCTGCACAACCAGGCGCAGGCGGGAGAAACGGTATTCCTGGACATCTACACCGCCAAGGAGAAGGCATCCGATCCCGACAAGCGGGACACGGGCCTGTTCTTCTTCCGCGGCAAGGGAGGAGCCCGAACGGCATTCTGCAACGCCGGCGGCGGCTTCGCGTACGTCGCGGCCATGCACGACAGCTTCCCGCACGCACTGGAGCTGTCGAAGCACGGCTATAACGCGTTCGCGCTCATCTACCGGCCCGGAGCCCAGACGGCCTGCGAAGATCTGTCCCGGGCAATCGCCTACGTGTCCGACCATGCCGAAGAGCTGGGCGTGAACATGGAAGGCTACTCGCTCTGGGGCGGTTCGGCCGGCGCGCGCATGGCCGCGTGGGTCGGCACGGACGGCACCGTCGCATTCGGCGAGAAATCCTATCCGCAGCCGAAAGCCATCATCATGCAGTACACCGGCTTCTCCGAAGTCACGGGCAACGAGCCTCCCACGTACGCCTGCGTGGGCACAGCGGATTCCATCGCGAGCTGGCGCACCATGAGGAAGCGCATCCGCACCATCCGCGCGAACGGCACGCCGGCGCGCATCGAGATATTCGACGGACTGCAGCACGGGTTCGGCCTGGGCACGGGAACCGTTGCGGAAGGCTGGATAGACCACGCCATGAGCTTCTGGCAGAGGCAGGTGCGGCGATGACGGCTGAACGAAAGTTCCGCATGAAGGCAACAGGGTGCACCGCCCTCTCCCGCCGTGCGTTCCTTGCATTGTCCGGCGTTGCCGGCGTCAGCGGCCTGTTGGCGCTGGCAGGCTGCTCGGCGCGTTCGGACGATCCCCCTTCGTCAACCGGCGCTGCCGATGCCGATGCCGGAGCCTCGGAATCCGCCACTGCCTCCATGCCGGGCAGTGCCGATTCGACCGCCGCGGGAAGCAAATCGTCCGCCCCCGCACACAACGCGCGGGCGGCATCCGTGGACGGCTACGAGTTGCAGGAGGGTAGCCGGACGGACCGGTCGTTCGTCGTGGACAATGCGCTCTCCACGCCTTCGGCGGGCACCGTGCACTTCTCGCTCAAGGTGCCTTCCTCCTACGACGGTTCCACACCGTGCCCGCTGTACGTCCACCTGCCCGGTTTGAACCGCACCCCTGATCTTGGACTTAGAAAGAGAGTCCGGATTTAGGAGGTGCGGTTCTGTCATGAAGAGGCATAGCCTGGAAACCCGTCGAAGGGCCGCCGATCTCATCAAGAAGGGGTACAGCTTCAGGGCGATCGCGTCGGAGCTTGCCGTATCTAGGAACATCGCGCAATACTGGGTCTACACGTACAAGGCGGTGGGCGCGGAGGTGTTCCTGGCGATGGGGTCCAAGCACAGAACGTACGACTACGAGACCAAGCTGGCCGCTGCTCGGGACTACGTCGACCTCGGGATGACCAGGCAGGAGGTCATGTCCAGGTACGGCATCGTGGGCGCGACGCAGCTGAAGAACTGGGCGAGGAGCTACCGCGAGGGAGGGCCGGAGGCCCTGAGGCCGAAGCCGAGGGGGCGCCCGCGCAAGGGCGGCGGCCGGGCGTGCCCGGCGACCCGCGAACAGGAGCTCGAGGCGGAGAACCGCAGGCTGAGGGCCGAGGTGGCCTACCTAAAAAAATTGAGGGCCCTGGAGGCGGAGAAGCGAGCACCTGGGAGAAGTGCCAGGTGATCAGGGAGCTTTCAGGGCAGGGCCACGCGCTCAAGGACCTCCTGGCCGCGTCGGGCCTCCCGGCGTCGACCTACCACTACAACAGGGAGAAGCCCGCGAAGCCGCCCACGAGGCCCGAGCTGCGGGCGAAGGTCGCCGAGATCTTCGGGAGAACGCCGAACGGGTGCGGCCACCGCCAGATCGCGATGTGCCTGCGCGCCGAGGAGGGCGTGCGCATAGCCGACAAGACCGTGCTCAAGATGATGCACGAGATCGGCATCAGCTGCGGCATAAGGCGCGAGACCGACTATCACAGGTACAACTCCTACAAGGGCGTGGTCGGGAAGACCTTCGAGAACCTGATCGGACGGGACTTCTCCGCCAGCGGGACGTGGCAGAAGATGGGAACCGACGTCACGGAGTTCGCGCAGCCGTGGGGCAAGGCGTACCTCGCGCCGGTGCTGGACTTCTTCAGCGAGGAGGTGGTCGCCTGGTCCGTCTCGCAGCACCCGGGCCTGCGGCAGCAGGACGAGATGCTGGATATGCTGATAGCCAGGAAGCCGGAGGGCAAGACCCCCATCCTGACCAGCGACATGGGCTGGCAGTACCAGCACGAGCGCTACTGGAAGAGGGTCGAGGAAGCGGGGTTCAGGCAGAGCATGTCGCGCAAGGGCAACTGCCTGGACAACGCGTGCACGGAAGGCCTGTTCGGCCACATCAAGGACGAGTTCTTCAGGGGCCAGGAATGGCCCGACTTCGAGTCCTTCAAGGCCGACCTCGAAGCATACATCGTTCACTGGAACACGGTGAGAAGGCAGAAGAGGCTCGAGGGCCTGACCCCCGTGGAATACGGGAATCGGACCCTCGAGACAGCAGCGTAGCTGATAGACTTTACTTATGGGCTCCAAGAACTGGGGTGCAGTTCAGTTACGAGGGGCTGTATTTCCAGGGCGTGGGGGCGAACCTGCAGGAACCGTTCCCGTTCGTTGCGGAGAACTACGTCCCCGATGCTATTGTGGCCTGTCCCCAGCTGGACGACTGGGAGAACACGTCCGCGAACATGACCATCGCGCTGATCCAGTGGCTCAAGGCGGCGTATGCCGTGGATCCCGACCGCGTGGTGTTGAGCGGCTATTCCGGCGGCGGGGAAACGTTGTCGCTGGTCATGGAGAAGAACCCGGGGCTGTTCGCCGGCGCGCTGCACATGAGCTCGCAATGGGACGGCGATCCGAGCGCGCTCGTTTCCGCGCGTGCCCCCGTGCGGTTCGTCATCGGCGAGCATGACGACTACTACGGCCCGGGGCCCGATCGGAGCGCGTATCGCCGCATCCGCCGCGCCTATCGGGACGCGGGGGTTTCGGATTCCGCCCTATCGTCGCTGCTCGTGCTGGACGTCAAAGACGACGCCTATTTCACGGACCGCGGGTACACGGGAAGCCAGCATGCCGCCGGCGCTTCGGCGTTTGCCGAAGACGAGGACGTGATGGGCTGGCTGTTCGACAAGGCAAGCTGATACGAATCGCAAACATCGATACGCCCTGCCGATGCGACAAGCGAAAGCATGCAGCGCAAACAATATCAACAGCCCGGGCATCGGTCATTTCACGATGCCCGATATCGAAACGAAGGAGATCTTCATGGCAAAGAAAGCCCTTGTTCTTTACTACAGCTGGTCGAACGGCAATACGGAGCGCATCGCGCAGATGGCAGCGAAGGTATTGGACGCCGACATCGAGCGCATCGACACCGCAGAGCCGTATCCAGAAAACTACCAGGAAACGGTGCAACAGGGGAAGCGGGAGGTGAAACGCGGATTCCGCCCCGAGATACGACCGCTTGCCCACGACCCCGCCGAATACGACCTTGTTGCCGTCGGCACACCCACCTGGTGGTACACCATGGCTCCGGCGATCGCAACGCTCCTGGAGCGCTGCGACTGGCACGATAAGACCGTCGTGCCGTTCATGACGAACGGCGGATGGCCGGGCACGGTGCTTGACGACATGGAAGCGCTCTGCCCCGGTGCGCATTTCGCCTGCCAGAAGGAAGTGCGCTTCGATTCGACCGGCGGCAGCCACCTCATCACCAGCCTGCAGGAGCTGGAGGAATGGACCGACGAACTCCGCAAACTGAAGGGATAGGGCAAGAAATACGACCGTCCCGTTCGGCAGACGCCCGCACGGCATACGTCGCCGCAGGTACATCTTGGGCGCAATCGAACGGCCCTATCGCAAATCGAAGAAGAGAGCGCAGAGCCCACTGGACCCCGCGCTCTCTTCTTTAGGAAGCTCTCTTGCGGATCGCGCCTTCGTTACCCCAGGTTCTTCTCGAAGAATGCCTGGATGCGGTCGAAGGGGATAACGTCCATCCGGTCGTACAGGTCGGTATGGGATGCGCCGGGTACGATGACCAGCTCCTTGTTGTCCGGGTTCACCGCGCCTTCCCCTGTCATCTTCTCGTAGGCCGTTTTGCCGAAATACAGAGAATGCGCCTTCTCCCCATGCAGGACCATGACGGGATTCTCGATCTCGTGGATGTAGGACAGCAGCGGCATGTTGAGCAACGACAGGTCGGACGTGACGTTCCAACCGCCGTTGGAATTCAGCCCGCGGGGATGGTATCCGCGCTTCGTCTTGTAAAACGCCACGTAATCCTTCAGGAACTGCGGCGCGTCGTCGGGCACCTGGTCGGGCTCGGGCAGGCCTCCGGTCATGGCATACGTGCCCTTGCGGTAATCCTCCGTGCGCTGCGCGGCCAGCTGGCGGCGCTTCGCATTGCGCGCCTGCGCGCTGTCCTCGGCGTCGAAGTAGCCGTTTGCCGTCACGCGGCTCATGTCGTACATCGTGGAAGCCACCGTGGCCTTGATGCGCGGGTCCACGGCGGCTGCATTCAGCGCCATGCCGCCCCAACCGCAGATGCCGATGATGCCGATGCGTTCGGGGTCCACGTCATCACGGCAGGAAAGGTAGTCCACCGCCGCGCAGAAATCCTCGGTGTTGATGTCGCCGGACGCCACGTAGCGCGGCTGTCCGCCGGATTCCCCGGTATACGACGGGTCGAATGCGATGGTCAGGAATCCGCGCTCGGCCATGGTCTGGGCATACAATCCGCTTGCCTGCTCCTTCACCGCACCGAACGGGCCGGCCACGGCCAACGCGGCAAGCGTGCCCGCGGCACCCTTCGGCTTGTACAGGTCGGCGGCCAACGTGATGCCGTAGCGGTTATGGAACACCACCTTGCTATGCTCCACTGCATCGCTTTGCGGGAAGATCTTGTCCCACTCTTCGGTCAGTTCCAGCTGCTCTTCGCCCATATGCACCTTCTCTCTCTTCCGCACCCGCCGCTACAGGCCCAGGTACTGGTCGTCGGTTACCTCTTCCAGCCATTCGTTCGAGGTATCTACTCCGGGCACCTCGATGGACACATGGCTGAACCAGGAATCCTTCTTCGCGCCGTGCCAATGCTTCACGCCCGTGGGGATGAACACGTAGCTGCCTTCGGACAGGCTCTGCGCGGGCTTGCCCTCCTCCTGGTACCAGCCCTCGCCGGCCGTGCACACCAGAATCTGGCCGCCGCCGCTCTTGGCGTGGTGGATATGCCAATGGTTGCGGCATCCCGGCTCGAACGTAACGTTCGCCGCGAACGGAACGCCGGGACCGGGGTCCTCCGTGATCACGTTCAGATAGCTGTTCCCGGTGAAGTACTGTGCGAAATTGTCGTTCGGCACGCCCTTGCCGAACGTATTTGCCTTCTCGAACTCTTCCTCGTTCTCGTATTTCATGATGCATTCCTTTCTGTCTCTGTCAGCGTTTGCGCAACGCGAAATGAAAAACGCACCTGGTCCGATAGCCGCTCCAGCAGGGGAAGCGATACCCGGTCGATGCGGCCGATGACCATGGTGCTCCCCGGCGCCTCCTGCGCGGGACACGCGTCTTGCCGGAGGGAAAGCTGCCCGCCGTCCAGGCATACATCCCCCGCCTGCCAGCCGCGCTGCGTCTCCAGCGGGTCGAAACGCCCGATGGCCACGCTGCAGCGGTATGCGCCATCCCGGCGGCAGCCGCACGCACTCAGCGGCAGGCGCTGCAGGAAATCCTGCGCCGCCACGGTGCGATTGAGCACGGCGAAGATGCGGGCACCCTGCGCCTCCAAGACAATCGGCACCGCTGCAAGCCCTTCCCCGCCGCAGCCGCTATGCACGGTCGGAGGTGGACGGCTCGAACGACGCGACCGCCTGATTCAGCGCCGTCAGGGCATTCAGGCTGCGCGGGAAGCCGTTGTACGGCACGCACTGGTACACCGCCTGCGTGATGAGCTCAGGCGAATTGCCCACTGCCAGATTGCCCGATGCATGTGCCTTCGCCTGCGGATCGCAGCCGCCCAGGCTGATGATGGCGATGAAGGTCAGCAGCTCGCGCGTTTTCAGGTCCAAGCCGCCGCGCGTGTAGGTGTCGCCGAAGCAGTATGCCGAAAGCGCATCCTGCATGAACATGTTCTCCGGCGTCGCTGCCTCCCGCATGGCATCGATCGCCGGGCCGAAGATGCCCTTCTGCGCGGCAATGCCCTGGGCCAGCCGATTCTCTTCGGTCACGGTTGCCTGCGGCTCCAGCGGCGTGGCAATACCCGCCGCGTCGAAGACGCGCTTCAGGACCGCAAGCCCCTTCTGCGCCGCGGAGAACCCGGCATAGGGGGCAATCTGGTGGAACACCTCCTGCAGCGCCACGGGTTCCACACCCGCACGCAGCGCACCGCTCAACACGCCCTGCAGATCATCGCCCTCGTGCACCGCCAGGCAGGCAACGGTCACCAGGAAGCGCGTGCGCTTGTCAAGGTCCCCCTGCTGCCAGGCTTCCCCGAAGGTGAAGCCGTCCTTCACTGCTGCGAATTCGGGAAATGCCGCCGCAAGGGCGTCCGCTTCCCATCCCAGCTTGTCCTCCAATGCCGCGGCGTCCTGCATCCTGCCCATATGCGCTTCCTTTCGCTTGCATCGAATATCCGCGTGGTTAATAATGTCCACGTGGTTATTATCAAATCACGACAATCACGTGTCCATGTCCACTTGAAACGGCGTGGCGCTTACGCCACACGAAGGGAAAAGTGGACAGCGCACAAGGAGGAACGCATGGAGCAAACCCCGCATGTCGACCTGCGCGTCCAGAAGACGCGAGAGGCAATCCGTACGGCGTTTCGCCAGATGGTGTGCGAGATGCCCGCGGAGAAGATCACCGTGAAGGAGCTTGCGGAGCGCGCCCGCATCCACCGCAAGACGTTCTATCTGCACTACACCTGCATCGAGGCGCTGTTCGAGGACATGATCCGGGAGCTGATAGAGGACTACAGCGCGCAGATAGCCAAGATCGACCCCAAGATGCCCATGGCGGAAGTCAACCGCGTCTTCTTCGAATACTCGTGCGCGCAGGACGAGTTCTACGAGCGCCTGGTCTGCGAGCCCAGCTACCGCCCGTTCTGCAACGCCATGTTCGCCAAGAACATGCGGGACAACCGCGCCCGCCACAACCCGTACGCGAAGCTTTCCCCCGCACAGCAGAGCATCGTGAACACCTTCGTCACCACCGGATCGCTGGACATATACCGCCAATGGGTAGCCGACGGCAAGCAGCTCAGTGTGGACGAACTGATCGACCTGTCCACGAAGCTGCTGTGCACGGGCGTGAATTCGCTGGATTTGGCCTAGGCAGCGATGCGGAAGCTGACGCGGCACCAACGCGGAAGCGCCGGCTTGCAAGCGCCCCGATGCACCGGTACCAAACGGTAAACTTCGCGTTCGCCCAGGTAAGCGCACCTTTCCAACAGCTGCGCGACTTCTGTCGGTGGCATCGGCGCCCCTTGGAATCTAACGTGGTTATTAATTGTTATCCACGCTCCAAGCGAGGCGACCGCCATGAACGTCACATTCATCACCCCCGCGCCGTTCTTCCGGCGCCTTCCCGTGTACCGCTGGGGGTGCGATGTCTACGGCCATCCCGACTCCATCACCGGCCCGCTCATCCTTGCCGGCATCGTGCGCCGCGCCGGGCATGCGGTAGAGGCTTACGAGGAGCTGAACGGCAGCTTCGATTACGACCGCCTGCTGCAGCGCACGGACGTGCTGTGCCTGTACACCATGACCAGCAATGCGAAGCGCGCCTACGACATTGCCGACCGGTTCCGCACCGAGGGCCATGCCCGGGTGATCATCGGCGGCATCCATGCCTCCGCCCTGCCCGAAGAGGCGCTGAAGCACGCCGACCAGGTGGTTGTCGGCGAAGCGGAACGCATCATCCTGGACTGCGTGGAGGGGCGCATCCCACAGCAGATCGTGCACCCGCAGCCGCCCTGCAATCTGGACCAGGTGCCCTTCCCCGACTACTCCGTCCTGAAGACCCCGTGCGAGGCAGCCGATATCCTGACCACGCGCGGCTGCCCGTTCAGCTGCACGTTCTGCACCACCAGCCGCATGTTCCACCCCTACCGGCAGCGCAGCGTGAACAACGTGATAGAGGAGATCCGCCGCTACAAGAGCATGGGCTTCGAGTACATGAACTTCGAGGACGACAACTTCACGGCGGATAAGGAGCGGGCCAAGGAGATATGCCGGCGCATGATTGCCGAGGGCCTGACGTTCAGACAGACCTTCTTCTTCGGCCGCACGGACATGGCGAACGACCCCGAGCTGCTGGACCTGCTGGCGCAGGCGCACCTGACGCGCGTGCTCATCGGCATCGAGTCGCTGAACCAGGAATCGCTGGACGCCATTGACAAGCACCAGACCGTCGAGGATATCCGGCGCGCCGGCATTGCCTGCCGCGACCACGGGATAGAGGTCATTGCCTCCATCGTGCTGGGCATCGACACGGACGGGCCGGACGACCTGGCGCGGACCACCGAATTCGCGAAGAGCATCGACGCCTACCAGCTGCAGCCCGCCGTGCTGACGCCGTTCCCGGGAACGCCGGTGTACGAGTCGCTGAAGCGCGACGGCCGCATGATCCTGAGCGGCGAAGAGCACGATGCATTCGATTGGACGGCATTCGACATGATGAACTGCACGTTCCAGCCCCGGCGCATGTCGCCGTGGAAGCTGCAGATGTCGTTCTGCGACATGGCGCGCAAGTTCTACACGCGCCGATCCGCCGTGCGTATCGGCATCCTGTTCGGCCCGGAATACGGCTGGCGCCGCTACGGCCTGGCGCTCATGGCGCAATGGGGCACGCTGGCCACCTGGGCGGCCGGCACGTTCGCGAAGGGGACGTCGTATTGGCGCGTGAAGCATGCCGGCTGGATGTACGCAGACGACCCGGCGAACGAACACCGCTCGGAGCCGGAGGAAAGCAGCGAAACCGCCGCGGACCCGCATGCGCCGGCGGCGGTCTTCTCGCTGCCCGATGCGCTGAGGGCCGCCGAGAAGCGCCTGGCGGAAGACCGCAGGATCGTACGCAGAAGGCGTCGCGTCCAGAGGGAAGAACGCCTGCGGCCCGACCCGTTCGCAGGCGTGCCGAAGCGCCCGATGCCCTCCGAGCGCGCCATCATCCCGTTGAAGATGCTCGGCATCGCCGAGATGGCGCTTCCCGTGGTCGCCGCCATCCGCCTGGCGCGGAGGCATCGCCATGCCTAGCGTTCTGCAGGCCCGCCCCGTATCAGTCCGCGGATGCGGGCGGCTGGCCGAACACCAGACCCTGGATGTGGGCCGCTACATCCACCAGGATGCGCAGGACGTTCTCGCGGTCGTCCGTGAAGCCGCCGCGCGCCCACTCCTCCACCAGGCCGGCTGTGGACCATGCAAGCAGCGACGCGCCGTACTCCACCGGTATCTGCAGGTTCTCGGCCGCGCCATGTTCGCGCAGAACGCGTGCGAACGTGTTGCTGAACTGGACCATGAACGAGTTTTCGGATCGGGAGACAAGACCGGCAAGCAGATCTTCGTTCTGATGCAGGAAATCCAGGAAGCGGCGGAAATACGACTCCAGCGCAGCGCGGTCGCATTCCCGGCCCTGCATGATCGCAATCGCCGGAGAATCCGGCAGCAGCGTCTCCAACCGGTCCAAGAACTCCTGCTCCACGGCATCGAGCAACGCGTATTTGTCCGCATAGTGCGCATAGAACGTGCTGCGGTTCACGCCCGCCGCACGGATGATCTCGGATGTTGTTATGTCCTCGATGTCCTTGTCCCGGAACAGGTCCAGGAACGCCGCGCGGATGCGCGCGTCGGCCTGCAGGTACCGCGGGTCTTTCCCTACCATGGCAGTTTCTCCAACACTTTTCCCATATCAGTTGGTTTTCCTGGGTTTTTATCCCCGATATTTTGCAACATACCAAAGCGGGTCGCGCTGCGCAAAGCCCCTGTGAACCCTGCGTGAAAAAGCGTTTCATCCCCTTCGGAAGAGGTTTCCCATGCATGTGACATTCATCGTCCCCGCGCTTGTCTGGAAGCGCAATCCCATCTACCGCCTGGGCGGCAAGCTGTACGGGCATTCGAACCCCATCACGGGCCCGCTCATCCTGGGAGGCATTGCCCGGCGGGCCGGCCATGAGGCGGAATGCTATCAGGAGATGAACGGGCCCGTTGATTACAAGCGCCTGCTGGCCTGGACGGATGTGCTCTGCCTGTACACCATGACGTCCACGGCATCGCGCGCATACGAACTTGCGGATCTGTTCCACGAGAAGGGCCATGCGCGCGTGCTGATCGGGGGCATCCACGCCTCGTCCCTGCCCGAAGAGGCGCTGCAGCATGCCGACCAGGTGATCGTCGGCGAAGGCGAGGGCGTGTTCCTGGACGTGCTGGAAGGGCGCATGACGGACCGCATCGTGCGTGCGCAACCCGTATGCGACCTGGATTCGCTGCCGTTCCCCGACTACTCCATCCTGAAGACGCCGTGCGAATGCGCGAACATCATGAGCTCGCGCGGCTGTCCGTTCAGCTGCACGTTCTGCACCACGACGCGCATGTTCCACCCGTACCGCGAACGCAGCGTGGACAGCGTCATCGCCGAGATCAAGATGTGCCATGAGCTGGGCTTTCAGTACATGAACTTCGAGGATGACAACTTCACGGCCGACAAGCGCCGCGCGAAGGAGATCTGCCGCCGCATCATAGACGAGCACCTGCAGTTCAAGGAGACGTTCTTCTTCGGCCGCACGGACATGGCGGACGACCCCGAGCTGCTGGACCTGCTGGCGCAGGCGCACCTGACGCGCGTGCTCATCGGCATCGAATCGCTGAACCAGGACGCATTGAATTCCATCGACAAGCGCCAGAGCATCGCGGACATAGAGCGCGCCGGCGCCGCGTGCCGCGAGCACGGCATCCGCGTCATCGCCAGCATCGTGTTGGGCATAGACGCCGATGCGCCCGAGGACATCAAGCGGTCGTACGAGTTCGCGAAGTCCATCGGCGCCTACCAGATACAGCCGGCCATACTGACGCCGTTCCCCGGAACGCCGGATTACGACCGCCTGGAGACGGAAGGCCGTATGATCACGCACGACTGGAACCTGTTCGACATGATGAACGTGACGTTCCAGCCGAAGAAGATGAGCCCCTGGACGCTGCAGGAGCAGCTGTTCAACGCCAGCACGAACGTATACGACCTGTCGTCGGCGCTGGATATCTGGCGCACGTTCGGTGCGGAATACGGGCTGCGGCGCATCTACCTGGCCATCGCCTGCCGGGCGGGCGCCGCCTTGGGCGAATGGTGCGCGGACCACGTGCCGCAGACGCCCTACTACCGCCTGAAGCATATGGCCTGGATGTTCGCACCCGAAGCCGGTCAAGATGACGTGACGGAACAAGCCGGGGAAACGCGCGCGGCATTGGGAGAACGGGCGAAACGGCAACGCCGCGGCACCCTTTCCCCTGCACTGCAAATCGCCGCGGCGGCCGGCGCAATCGGCGGCATCATCGGGTTGCGCCGGTGGGCGGCGGCGCGCTAGCGGGGGAACATGCCGCACGCCCCGCGGACGTCCGGCGGACGAACGACCTGTGCGGCCGCCCGTTGGAAGACGCGCTATTCCCGGTCCGGGGGCGCCAGGAACTTCACGGTCTCGCCGATGGCGAAGTCCATCGCGTCGGGGTTCGAGAACGGATGATCCGCCTTCTCCACGGCCAGCAGTTCGATGACGTTGTCGTCGGCGAACTTCTGCGTGTCCTGCAGGGGAACCACGTCGTCGCGCATGCCGTGGATGAGCAGGATATCGTCCGCAACATCGAAGTACTCGTGCGTGCGGACGTCGTGCTCCTTCAGGTCGTCGAAGAACTCCTGGTCGAACTCCGATTTCCGCTCGAACCCCTTCAGCACCTTCTTCCCGCGCGAAAGCGCATGCAGCTCGTCGTCCGTAAACGTCGCCCGCATGACGCCGTACGCGTCGATGGCTGGGCAGCGCAGGACGATGCGCCGGAACGGGTTGCCCACCTCAGCCAGGTACCGCAGGCCGATATAGCCGCCGTAGCTGGTGGAATACAGGTACAGGTACGTTGCCCCCAGCTGCTGCTTCGCATAGGAGACCGCCAGGTCCAGGTACTCCATGCTCTCGGGAGCGGACATCTTCTTGCGGCCATCGTTGCCGTGCGCCGGCCAATCGAACGTCAGCACGGCATAGCCTTTGTACTTCGACGTGATTCGCTCTGCGAACTTCGCAATGGGATGGTTGTCCTTGTTCCCGCCGAATCCGTACGTGGCAATGACCACGGATTCGAACGACCGGGCGTTGTCATGGCTGTACAGCTTGCAGCGCACGCTTTGACCCTGCTCGTTTATGTTGAAATACTTTTCCTTCATGCCGTCCTGAGCTTTCAATGCCTTCGCCTCATTCCGTGCCATGGTAGCGCAGCCGGCACCGGCGCGCAGCATGCGGCGGAACGAATCCCCGTAACGAACGCGCGCCGCGCCATAGGGAATTCATGCGGTTTACCCGCGCCGGCGCCATTCCGGATAAAATGGAAAAGTTGCGCAGATACCGCATACGGGCCGCAGAACACGTAGCTTGCGCCCGCACGCGAAAGAAAGGACCGACATGCCAAGCTTGGCCGACCAGATATCCTCCCGCAGGACGTTCGCCATCATCTCCCACCCCGACGCGGGCAAAACGACGCTGACCGAGAAGCTGCTGCTGTACAGCGGCAGCATCCAGACGGCCGGCTCCGTGAAGGGCAAGAGCAGCGCGAAGCATGCCGTGTCCGACTGGATGGACATCGAGAAGGCGCGCGGCATCTCCGTCACGTCGTCCGTGCTGCAGTTCGAATACGACGGCTGCTGCGTGAACATCCTGGATACGCCCGGCCACCAGGATTTCTCCGAGGATACGTACCGCACGCTCATGGCCGCGGATGCCGCCGTCATGGTCATTGACGGCGCGAAGGGCGTCGAGGCGCAGACGAAGAAGCTGTTCAAGGTCTGCACGCTGCGCCATATCCCCATCTTCACGTTCGTGAACAAGATGGACCGCGAAACGCGCGACCCGTTCGACCTCATGGAGGAGATCGAAACGGTGCTGGGCATCGACACGTTCCCCATGAACTGGCCCATCGGCAACGGCCAGACGTTCCGCGGCGTATTCGACCGCCAGACGCGCCAGGTGCTGGCATTCGAGGGCACCGGCCGCGGCAACTCCACGAAGAAGGTCCAGGAAGTCGAAGCGGAATTGGGCGACGAGGCGCTGGACGCGCTCATCGGCGCGGAGAACCACCGCAACCTGATGGACGACATCGAGCTGCTGGACGGCGCCGGCGACGAATTCGACCGCGACGCCGTGAACACGGGCCGGCTGACGCCGGTGTTCTTCGGTTCGGCACTCACGAATTTCGGCGTAGAGCCGTTCCTGAAGGAGTTCCTGCGCTTGGCCCCGTCCCCGCTGCCGTACACGGACACGCTGACGAACGAGAAGGTGGAGCCCACGTCCAGCGACTTCTCCGGCTTCGTGTTCAAGATCCAGGCGAACATGGACAAGCACCATCGCGACCGCATCGCGTTCATCCGCATCTGCTCCGGCAAGTTCGAGCGCGGCATGGAGGCGTACCACGTGCAGGGCGACCGCAAGATCAAGCTGGCCACGGGCACGTCGCTCATGGCCGACGACCGCGCCACCGTGGATGAGGCGTACGCGGGCGACATCGTGGGTCTGTTCGACCCGGGCATCTTCTCCATCGGCGATACGCTGTGCGAGGCAAGCCATCACGTGCAGTACCCGCCCATCCCCACGTTCACGCCGGACTACTTCGCGCGCATCACGCAGGTGAACACGCTGAAGCGCAAGCAGTTCGTGAAGGGCATGCAGGAGCTTTCGCAGGAAGGCGCCATCCAGATCTACCGCCGCCCGGGCTTCGGCATGGAAAGTGTCATCGTGGGCGTGGTGGGCGTGCTGCAGCTGGACGTGCTGGAACAGCGCCTGAAGAGCGAATACAACGTGGAGATGCGCCGCGAGGGCCTGCCGTACACGGCTATCCGCTGGATCGAGAACGATCCGGACACGTACGACCTGGCGAAGCTGAACCTGACCGGCGACACGCTGCGCGTGGAGGACATGCGCGGCAACAAGCTGCTGCTGTTCACCAGCCCCTGGAACATCAACTGGGCCACGGAGCGCAATCCCGACCTGAAGCTGTCCGAAGTGGGCAACGTGAAGTTCTAGACGCGGCATATCTTCGCGAAGGAAATCCCGGACGGGGCGCATGCAGGCTGCACGCCGCATGCGCCCCGTTGCGTTTCACGCGCCCGCTTCACGCGCGCTGCGCCGTCACATCTCGAACAGGAACACCATGAGCGGGATGGTGACGATGCATACCAGGATCGTGACGACGTTGATGGTGCTGGCGTATTCCGCGTTGCGCAGGTACAGCTGCGCCATCTGGTTGATGGTGGATGCCGAAGGCCCTGCAGCGGCGAGCAGCGAGATCATCAGCACAGCCTGGCCGTTCGGCGCCAGGGACGCCAGCGGCGCGAATTTGAAGACGGCCACAATCACCAGCGGAAACACGATCATGCGCAGCAGAACCGGAACGGGCAGGCGTTTGAATGCGCGCATCTTCCGAAAGTCCATGCCGCCCAGGATCATGCCGGTGATGAGCATGGAGATGGGGCCGATCATGCTTCCCACGCTCGACACGGCCTGGTCCACGACATCCGGCAGCTGGATGCCAGCCAGGAACAGGAACAGGCCGATGTAGATGGATATCATGTTCACGCCCAGCAGCATGGGCTTCAGCTCGATGCTGGGAGCGCCCTGCATGAGCATCTTGCCGTGGCTCCACAGGAAGATGGTCTGCACCAAAATGTATGCCGTGCAGTAGATGACCATGTCCTGCCCGAACGTCATCAGCACCAGCGGGATGATGAGGTTGCCGCAATTCGAGTACACCACAGACGCCTTCTCCACCGGGTCGAGGCCCGCCACCCGGTCTATGACCTCGGCAAGGACGATGAAGCCCACCTGGCAGATGACGCTTGCCAGCAGCGCCAGCAGGAAACCCTGCAAGACCTCTTGCGTCATCTGCACCTGGAATGCGGAGATGATCATGCACGGCGAGATGACGTACAGCGAGGCAATGGACAGGCCGCGGCTCTGATCCGCCTTCATCGCGCCGGAGCGCACCAGGGCGAACCCCATGGCGATGATCAGGAACAGCGAGCCGATCTTCTCGGCAAGGACCAGGCTCATTGCTCGGGCGCCTCCGGCGCAACGGCCGTCAGCTCGCCGGCGATGGGGCGGGCCATCCAATCCGCAACGTCCTTGCCGCGCAGCCCCTGAGACAGCAGGAAGACCAGCTTCGCATACGCCGCTTCCAACGTCATATCCACCGTTCCCACGGCGCCCGCCTTCGCAATGGCATCGCCCGTGGCGTAATGGCCCATGAGCACCACGGCCTGCACGCACTGCGAGCCCACGGCCACGGGTACGCCCGCCTCTATCACGCGCGAGAGCACATCCGTGAGCCCGGGCTCTTCTGCCGGCAGGTTGCCCACGCCGTATCCGCGGACCAGCACGGCTTCAGGCAGCGGCGTGCAGAACGCCGCCACGCGCTCCGCCGTGATGCCGGGCACCATGTCGATGACGACCACATCATGCCGCCGGTACGGCTTCGGGTGCGGCCACCCCTGCCCTTCGGCGCGCACGGGATACCAGCGCCAGGGCGCGCCGGTGCGCGCCTCGGGCGCCGTGGCGGGCGAATCGAACCCCTCGTACGCCCAAGACGAGCGTTTCGTCACGCGGCTGCCCAGGAACAAGTGGTGGCCGAAGAACACGGACACGCCCGCCGTCCGCTTCGACAGCGCCGCATTCAGCGCGCCGGTGACGTTCGCCGTCGCGTCGGACTCGATACGGCCCAACGGCAGCTGCGAGCCGGTGAGGATGACGGGCTTGCCGAAATCCGTCAGGGCATACGACAGCGCAGCGGCCGTATACGCCATGGTGTCCGTGCCGTGCAGCACGATGAACGCATCCGCGCGGTCGCGATTCGCGCGCAGGTCGTCGATGATGGCCTGCCAGTTTTCGGGCGTGGCATTCGACGAGTCGATGAGCGGGTCCAGCTGCGTGAACGACACCTGCCCGGAGGCAAGCTGCGTGCCTGCGATGATGCGGTCCAGCCAACCGCGGAGATCCGCCCCCGGCGCCAGCCCGTTCGGCGTGGGCACCATGCCGATGGTGCCGCCCGTGTACGTGATATGTATCTGCATGTTATTCATCCTCGAGAATCCGGTCCGTCTCCTTGTCGAGGATATCATCCATCAGGTTGCCCTTGATGCGCTTGCGCACGAAGAACCAGCCGGCCACCAGCGCCACGGCCACCACGGCGAACAGCGCAAGCGTCCACCGGCCGGAATCGCTGGTCAGGTTCGACAGCACCACGATGACGAAGAACGCGATGGCCAGCCAGTTCGTCACGGGCGCGCCGGGCATGCGGTAGTCCGGGCGCTTCTCCTTGCCGGCCTTGACCTGCTTCAGGAACGCCAGATGCGTGATGAGGATCATGCACCACGTGCCCGCGATGCCGATGCCGGCCAGATTCATGATGATGTCGAATGCGTTGCTGGGAAGCAGGTAGTTCAGCAGGACGCCCAGCAGACCCAGCGACGACGTGATGATGATGCCACCGTACGGCACCTTGTTCTTGTTCATGCGCGCGGCGAACTTCGGGCCGGAACCGGCGATGGCCATGGAGCGCAGCGTGCGGCTGGTGGCGTACAGCCCGGCGTTCAACGACGACAGCGCCGCCGTGAGCACGACGACCTGGATGATGGAGTCCGCATACGGCACGCCCAGCGCCGCGAAGAACGTGACGAACGGGGACTGCGCGGAAGAGTAGGCCGTATACGGAAGCACGATGGCCATGAGGATGACCGAGCCCACGTAGAACACGAAGATGCGGATGATCATGGAGTTGATGGCGCGCGGCAGCTGCTTCACGGCCTCTTCCTTCGCCTCGCCCGCAGCGACGCCGACCATCTCCGTGCCGCCGAACGCGTAGACGACGCCCAGCGTCAGGGCGAACACGGGCGCCAGGCCCATGGGCAGCAGGCCGCCGTAGTCCGTGATGTTCGAGATGCCGGCCGTGGTATCCCCCACCGGCGCACCGAGGACGATGCAGACGATGGCCACGACCATGAACACGATGATGGTGCCGACCTTGATCAGGGCGAACCAGAACTCCGCCTCGCCGTACATCTTCACGCTCATCAGGTTCAGGCAGAACACCAGCGCCAACGCGATCAGCGCGATGACCCATTGCGGAACGGGTTGGAACAGCGTCCAGTAATGCATGTACAGCGCCACGGCCGTGATGTCCGCCATGACGGTCGTGGACCAATCCAGGAAGAACAGCCAGCCCGTGATGTAGGCGCCGCGCTCGCCCAGGAACTCGCGCGCATACGACACGAACGCACCGGACGACGGCCGCCGGACGGACAGCTCGCCCAGCGCGCGCACCATCAGGAACGCGAACACGCCGCAGATGGCGTAGGCGAACATGAGGCCGGCGCCGCCCTGGGCCAGGCGCCCGCCCGCTCCCAGGAACAGCCCCGTGCCGATGGAGCCGCCCAAGGCGATCATGCGGATATGCCGCGGCTTCAGCTCCTTCGCATACCCGGCGTCGCCCGCATCTTGCGCAGGCGGCATCGCACCGCTCTTCTTCTCGGCCATATCGCGCCTCGTTTCGCGTCAAATGCCAATAACCGCTCCATTATGCGCGCGTTAGGGGAAGGTAGGCGGGAGAACCTGCGGGAAATGTTCGCGAAACGCAGGGGATGCCGCGCCCGACAGCAGCCCCGGCCATTGTGCGCGACGGCCGCCCCGCACCGCCCGCCTGCCGCCGTCCGCCGGCACACCCCCGCCCCGTCGGCGCCGCCCGCAGGAGCACGCCGCCGCCTTACCGCAGACAGGGCCCAGACCGCGCGGGCGTGCCGTACAATGCACCCATTGTTCGGACGAAACGGCAAGCAGGCAATCACGAGACAACAGGAGACGCAACCTATGAATTGGCAGGAAACGCTGCAGGCCGCTCGCGGCCAGATGGGCAAATGCAAGGCCTGCCCCGTCTGCGACGGGCGCGGCTGCAAGAACACCATTCCCGGACCCGGCGCCAAGGGCCGCGGCGACGTGGCCATCCGCAACTATGTGCAATGGCAGGAAATCCGCGTGAACATGGACACGCTGCATGAGAACGTCGACCCGGACACCACGCTGAACCTGTTCGGGAAGACGCTGCGCATCCCCGTGCTGGCCGGGCCCGTGGGTGCCGTGCAGCTGCACTACGCCGACAAGCACACGGATCAGTCGTACAACGACATCCTGGTCCCCGCCTGCGCCCAGGCCGGCATCGCCGCCTTCGTGGGCGACGGCACGAACGCCGATGTGCTGAAGGCGGGCACGGCAGCCATCAAGGCGGCCGGCGGCGTGGGCGTACCCACGGTGAAGCCCTGGGACATGGACACCATCCGCGAGAAGATGGCCCTGGCGCGGGAATCGGGCGCGTTCGCCATCGCCATGGACATCGATGCCGCCGGGCTGCCGTTCCTGCAGGGCCTCACGCCCCCGGCGGGCAGCAAGTCCGTGGAGCAGCTGGCCCAGATCGCCCGCGAGGCGCAGGTGCCGTTCGTGCTGAAGGGCATCATGACGCCCCACGCCGCGCTGAAGGCCCGCGAGGCGGGAGCGGCCGGCATCGTGGTGTCGAACCACGGCGGCCGCGTGCTGGACGGCTGTCCCTCCACGGCGGAGGTGCTGCCGGAAATCGCGGATGCCGTGGGCGGCAGCATGACCATCCTGGTGGACGGCGGCATCCGCTCCGGCCTGGACGTGTTCAAGGCGCTGGCGCTGGGCGCCGACGGCGTGCTGCTGGCGCGCCCGTTCGTCACCGCCGTCTACGGCGGAGAAACCGCCGGCGTGAACGCGCTGGTGGACCAGCTGGAAGCAGAGCTGACCGACACCATGCGCATGTGCGGCGCCGCTACGTTGGCGGACATCAGCCGCAGCATGATCAGGATGTGCTGATCGTTCCAGAGGGTTCGCCGGGGTCATCCAAAGGGTAGAATAGGCGGCAACGAAGAATAGCCGTTCCTTTCAATGCTCCCGGGAGGCCCCTCATGACCGATATGGCATACCTCGAACTCCTTTCCGAATCCTTCCCCGATGCCGCCAGTGCCGCCGGCGGCATCGCAAACGCCGAAGCGCAGCTGGGCCTGCCGAAGCCCGTCGAGCTGTTCGTGTCCGACGTGCACGGCGAATACCAGGAGTTCTCCCATATCCTGAAGAACGCCTGCGGCGGCATCCGCCGCTCCGTGGACGCCGCCTTCGGGTCGTCGCTCAACGCCGAGGAGAAGGACGCGCTGGTGTCGCTGGTATGCTACCCGCGCGAGAAGGCGGCGCTGGCCGCCCGCGCGCAGGATGCCGGTGCCTGGCAGGCACGCGCGGTGGCGCAGCTGACGGCGCTTCTGGCCTATGTGGCCGCCCGCCATACGCGGGCGCAGGTGCGCGCCGCGCTTCCACAGGCCTACGCAGGCATGGTGGAGGAGCTGCTGGCAGCCGAACGGCCCGGCATGGATGCCGAGGCCTATCTGGCGCGCATCGTGGAGACCGTAGTGCGCATCGGCTGCGCCGACAGCCTGATCTGCGCGCTGGCCGACGCCATCCAGCATCTTTCCGTGGCGCGCCTGCACCTGGTGGGCGACGTATACGACCGCGGCCCGCAGCCGGACCTGATCATGGACCTGCTGGCCGCATACCCCTCCGTGGATATCCAATGGGGCAACCACGACGTGGTCTGGATGGGCGCGGCGCTGGGCCAGCCGGGCTGCATCGCGCACGTGGTCCGCAACTGCGCCCGCTATGCGAACCTGTCCATCCTCACAGACGCCTACGGCATCAACCTGCTGCCGCTGATCACGTTCGCCCTGGACGCCTACAAGGACGACCCGTGCGCCGGCTACGCCCTGAAGGGCAGCTACCCCGAGCTGAGCCGGCAGGAGATAGACCTGAATGTGAAGGTGCAGAAGGCCATGGCCGTGCTGCAGTTCAAGGTGGAGGCGCGGCTCATCGACGAGAATCCGTCGTTCGGGCTGGATGACCGCAAGCTGCTGGACAAGATTGACTGGGATGCCGGCACCGTGGTGGTGGATGGCACCGAATGGCCCCTGACGGACACCGTGTTCCCTACCGTGGACCCCGCCGACCCGTACCGCCTGACCGAAGCGGAGCAGCAGGTCATGGCAAGCCTGCAGGAATCGTTCCGCAACTGCGAGAAGCTGCAGCGCCACATGCGCCTGTTCCTGGACCGCGGCAGCCTGTACAAGATTGAGAACAACACGCTGATGTACCACGCCTGCGTCCCGCTGAACGCCGACGGCAGCCTGAAGGAAGTGGAGCTGTACGGGCGCACCTACAAGGGAAAGAGCCTGTTCGATGCCGTGGACCGCTTCGTGCGCGACGCTTTCGACGCCACCGACCCGGCGGCCCGCAAGCGCGGAAGCGACCTGCTGTGGTACCTGTGGCTGGGCCAGGGGTCGCCGCTGTTCGCCAAGAGCAAGATGGCCACGTTCGAGATCTACGAGATTGCCGACAAGGCCGCACGCAAGGAAGTGAAGAACCCCTACTATTCCCTGCTGGAGAACCAGGATGTCCTGGACGGCATCTTCCGCGACTTCGGCATGGACCCCGCGCATGCGCGCATCGTCAGCGGCCATGTGCCCGTGAAGGTGAAGGACGGCGAAGACCCCGTGAAATGCAACGGCAAGGCGCTCATCATCGACGGCGGCATGTCGGCAGCCTACCGCAAGACCACGGGCATCGCCGGCTTCACGCTGGTGTCGGACGATGAGGGCGTGCACCTGGCCGCGCACCAGTCGTTCGCGGGCACCCGTGCGGCCGTGGAGAAGAACGCGGACCTGGAATCCACCTGGCGCGAGATAGAGACGGCACCCCGGCCGGTGCTGGTGGAGGACACGGACGAGGGTGCCGCGCTGCGGCAGCGCAAGGCGAAGCTGGAAGAGCTGCTGGACGCCTACCGCACCGGCGCCCTTCCCGAACGCCCCGTGCGCTAGAGCCGGCGAGAGTGCCGCTGAATATGCCCGAAGAACCGACGACGAGCCGCTCCAAATGTCCCGTGACGGTATTCGCCCCCGCAGATGATTTCGCACCCGATGCCGCGGCGCTTGCCGCGCATCTGCAGGCGCTGTTCACCCAGAATGCCGAACAGGCCGCAGCGGAGCCCCTGGTGCTGCGATGCGATGCCGACGGACTGACGCTTGCCGGCGACGGCATGGAGCTGCGGCCGGATTTCGGCCAGATGATTCCCCGTCTGAAGCCCGGCAGGCTGCAGCGCGAGCTGCTGGTGCGGGCCGCACGCATCAAGGGCGCTGCGGGCACGCCTACCGCCTTCGACGCCACCGCGGGGCTGGGCCAGGATTCGCTGCTGCTGGCCGCCGCGGGGTTCGACGTCACGCTGTGCGAAAGCGACCCGGTGATCGCCGCGCTGCTGCAGGATGCGCTCCGCCGCGCGCAGGATGAACCTGCGCTGCGCGATGCGGTGGCGCGCATGCATTTCCACGAGGCGGACAGCATCGCGTTGCTGGGCGCGCTTGAACAGGCGCCCGACGTGGTGTACCTGGACCCCATGTTCCCCGAACGCCGGAAAAGCGCCGCAGTGAAGAAGAAGTTCCAGCTGCTGCACAAGCTGGAGCGGCCCTGCGCCGACGAGCAGGAGCTGCTGCAGGCCGCCATCGACGCGCATCCGCGCAAGGTGGTGGTGAAGCGGCCGCCGAAGGGCCCGTATCTGGCCGGCGTAAAGCCCGCCTACTCGCTGAAGGCGAAGGCCGTGCGCTACGACTGCCTGGTCTTCGCACGGGACTAGTCCCGACCCGCACTGCGCACCAACGCACCGGCGCGCAGGCCGGCACCGCAGCACGTGCCGCAGGATGCGCAGCGGCATCCACGCACGCGCGGCCGCGTGCTAGGCGGCGGCGCGGGCATTCTCCTTGTCGTTGTGGCCGCGCACCACGATCCATACCAGCACGCAGACGAACAGGATCATCTGGTACAGGCAGAACGGCATGATGGAGATGCTGGCGATGCCCGCCAGGTTCGCCGCCACCAGCAGCTGCGCGCCGTACGGGATGATGCCCTGCGCCACGCAGCTGAAGATATCGATCAGGCTGGCCGTGCGCGTGGGCTGGATGCCGTAATCCTCGCCGATCGTCTTGGCAATGGGTCCCGCCACCACGATGGCCACTGTGTTGTTCGCGCAGGCGATGTCCATCAGCATGGTCAGCAGGCCGGTGCCCAGCATGCCGCCGCGCACGCCGCGGAAGTGCTTGCGGATGAATTCCAGGATGGCGGCGAATCCCCCGTTCTCCCTGACCAGCGCGCTGATGGAAGCCACCAGGATGGTGACGATCATGGTCTCGAACATCTCGGAGGTGCCGTCGCCCATGGCGCTGAACGCCGTGGCGAACGTCAGCGACCCGGTGATGCCGCCCACCAGGGCGAACAGCAGGATGCCGCCCAGCAGCACCACGAACACGTTCACGCCGCAGATGGCCACCACCAGCACGATGAAGTACGGCAGCGCCTGCAGCAGGTCGAAATCGTAATGGTCCAGCTGCGCGGTGCCGCTGGAAAGCGACACGGCCACCAGCGCAACCAGCGTGATGATGGCGGCCGGAAGCGCTATCCCCAAGTTCACGCGGAACTTGTCCTTCATCTCCACACCCTGGGTCCGCGTTGCCGCGATGGTGGTGTCGCTGATGAACGACAGGTTGTCGCCGAACATGGCGCCGCCCACCACGGTGCCGGCGCACAGCGCCAGGTCGAAGCCCGTGGACGCCGCCACGGACACGGCAATGGGCATGAGCACGGTGATGGTGCCCACGCTGGTGCCCATGGCCAGGGAGATGATGCAGGCAATGACGAACAGCCCGGGCACCGCCATGCTGGCCGGGATGATGTTCAGCAGCAGGTTCGCCGTGCTGGAGGCGCCGCCCGCTTCGCTGGCGATGCCGGAGAATGCGCCGGCCACCAGGAAGATGAACAGCATGATGGTGATGTTGTCATCGCCGATGCCCTTCGCGCACAGGTGGATCTTCCAATCGAACGTCAGGCGCCGGTTCTGCAGGAACGCCACGATGAGCGCGATGGAGAATGCCACCACCACGGACACCACGTAGAAGCCCATCTGCCCTTCGATGGGGGACACATATTGGAAGTAGATGCCGCAGCCCAGGTAGAACACCAGGAACACCACAATGGGCAGCAGCGCTTTGGGATTGGGTACGTTCTCGTTCATCTTCGGTTCTTCTTGTCTGATAGCGGTTGGTCTGGTCAATCGGCGGCTATGATACCGCCTGCGCAGGTGCAGGTGTTGCCGAACGGCGTGCGCGGGTTCCCGACGGCGGGCGGCAATCGGCTACTGGGCAAGCATCCAGGCAATGCCCGCGGCCATGCGCTCTTGCGTATGCACGAAGTGGTTGCCGGGATTCGACTCGAACGTGCACGGCACGCCGCGCTCCTGCAGCAGGTCGCGGAAGGCAAGCGTGTTGTCCTTCACCGTCCGCAGCATGCGGTTCGGCGTCTTGTGCTCCTTGCTGCCCAGCGAAAGGTACACGCAGTCGGGCGTACGGGCGAAGGCGTTCTCCCGGGCGAAATCCAGGAAGCCCGGGAACCACAGCGACCCCGAGGCACTGGCGAAGCGCGCGAAGCGGTCCGTGCGGTACAGCGCCCACAGCGCGAACAGGCCGGCAAGCGAATACCCGGCAAGCGCCGCATACGCCGGCGGCTGGGAAAGCAGGCCCTCGACCTGCGGCATGATGGCATCCGTCAGGCGCGCCAGCTGCTGGGGCGCCTTGCCCCGGCAGGGCGAATCGTCGCACGTCAGCGGCGGGCATTCCCAGGGAGACATGTCGTCGTCCCAGGCAAGGTTGCCGATGCTGACAAGCGTAAACTCCGGGCAGCCCAGCTCATGGCACGCCTGCCACACCTCGGCGCCGTCGCCCATGAACACGTGCAGGTACACCGCCGGGCCGCCCGCTCCCTCCGAGCGCACGGTAACCTGCCTGCCGTCTACTTCGAATGCCTGTTCCCTCTGCATCATTCCCGCCTTTGCCGTTATTCAGCTTATCCCGTGTCATTTTAGCCGCAACCGGCAGACGCCTGCGCGGCGGCGTCCGGCTAGCGGTATGGTACGGGAAAACACCCCGCAGACGAAGAGGTACGGACATGGACGATCGAATGGAAACGGCCTACGCCGCCTGGACGGCGAAAGTACGAAGCAATCCGGATGCGCCCGCAGCTTGCGACGAGCATGCATCGGTCACCCGCGGCCAGCTGGATGCACTTGCCGCCTCCCTGGCGGCGCAGTTGCCGAAGCAGGCGAAGCGGGTCGGCGTGGTCATGGACCACGGCATTCACCAGATTGCCGCCATGCTGGCCGTCTGGCGCATCGGCGCCGCCTACATCCCCGCCGAGCCCAGCTTCCCCGACCAGCGCATTGCCTACATGTTCGGCAACTGCCAGGCAGATGCCGTCATCACGCAGCAGGCGTATAAAGCGCGCTTTACGGCGCCCGCGTTCGCCGGGCTGCCGTGCGTAATCGCCGAAGAGGGCAGCGCCCGCGGCGCCGCGCGGGCTGCCCAAGCCTGCCGCCCGGACGACCTGGCCTACATCCTGTACACCAGCGGCTCCACGGGCCGGCCGAAGGGCGTGGCGGTCACGAACGCGAACGTATGCCATTACGTCCGCGCCTACAACCGGGAATTCCGCAACGGCCCCGGCACCGTGATGCTGCAGTATTCCGTGTGCACCTTCGACATCTTCGTGGAGGAGGTCTGGGCCAGCCTGCTGAACGGCGCGTCCCTTGCCATTCCCAGCGCCGCCACGAAGGAGAGCCTGGCAGACACCCTCGCCTTCGCCGGCGCGCACGGCGTGACCGTGATCGACGGCTTCCCCTACCTGCTGCAGGAGATCAACGAGCGGCCGCAGCTGCTGCCGGCATCTGTGAAAACGCTGATCAGCGGCGGGGACACGCTGCGCGCCCGCTACGTGGACCGGCTGCTGGACCGCGCCGCGGTATACAACACGTACGGACCTTCCGAAACCACGGTCTGCGCCGCCTACCAGCGCGTGAACGACGTTGCGCCGCTTCCGGACGGGACCTACCCCATCGGGCATGCCGTGGACGGCGCGCGCATCCGGATACTGGACGATGACCTGCATCCCGTGGAGCGCGGCACGCTGGGCGAGATCTGCATATCAGGCGGCGGCGTGGCCGCCGGCTACATCGGAAACCCGGCCGCCTACGCTGCCGCATTCACGCACGATGCCGAGGGCAGGCGCCTGTACCGCTCCGGCGACCTGGGCTACCAGCTGCCGGACGGCACGTTCGCCTTCGCCCACCGCAAGGACAACCAGGTCATGATCCTGGGAAAGCGTGTGGAGCCCGACGGCGTGGAAAGCGTGCTGGCGGAATGCCCGCAGGTGCGGCAGGGTGCGGTCCGCGCCTGGCAGGACGAGCACGGGCTTTCGTACCTGGTGGCCTACGTGGTGCCGGAAGACGGCGGCAACCTGAGCCTGTCCCAGCTGAAGCAGGAGATGGGCAAGAAGCTGCCCGCGTTCATGATCCCGGAGTTCTTCGTGCGGATGCCGTCCCTGCCGCTGAACGACCATGGCAAGGTGGACACCGCCGCCCTGCCCGTCGTGATGAAGGAGCCCACCGCATGAGCCGCCTGGACGTGAAGTTCGCCGGCGACCTGCCCGTGGAAGAGCTGCTGGATTGGCGCATGGAGGTGCTGCGCTGCGTGTTCGAGCTGCCGGACGACGCGGACCTGTCCCATCTGCGGAACGCGAACCGTGCCTATTACCGGCAGGCCCTGGCAGACGGCACGCACATCCCCTGCATGGCCTACCTGGACGGGGAGCCCGTGGGGTGCGGGGCGCTGTGCCTGCAGCGCGAGATGCCCTCCCCCGACAACCCCAGCGGTCTGGATGCGTACCTGATGAACGTCTATACGCGGCCCGCGGCGCGCGGCTTGGGCGCCGGGCGGGCCATCTGCCGCTGGCTGGTGGCGAAGGCCCATGAGTTGGGCGCGGGCAAAATCTATCTGGAGACCACGGAGGCAGGGCGCCCGCTGTACACCAGCCTGGGATTCCGGGACCTGCCCGACATGATGAAGCTGCAGGACGCCGCGCAGTAGCGGCCGGCAGCCGCGGGCAGCAGTGTTCCGCCCCGCACCGGCGCGCCAGTTCGCGCAGTTGCCGCGCGCGTCCCGCCAGCACGGCGTCGCAGGCTGACGACGCAAAGCATCATGCGCACGTTCGCGGATTGCTTGTAGAGCGTTGGCGAAATCCTGGCCCTTACCAGCGCCGCATGCGGTTTCTTCCCGTACCATGTTCCCTGCAAACAGCAGAGCAATCGGAAGGCGGGCATGGCGGACAAAACGAAAAGCACGTTGCGGAATATTCTGGACAACCTGCCGTTCCTGGCGTTCTTCGCCGTGCTGTTCTTCGCCGACCTGGCCCTGTTCGGCGTGGCCGACGCCCTGATCGGCATCGTCTTCCTGTTCTTCTCGCGCACCATCGTGCACGAGCCCGGCCTGTCCCCCACGAATTACGCGCGGCGGGTGTGCTGGTTCTTCATCATGGCCCTGTGCGCCACGCTGGCCGGGCTGCACCCCGTGGCCATGGTCATCGTCACCACCGTATACCTGTTCGTGATGACGGTGTTCAACTCCGACGACTACCTGCCCCGCAACTTCTTCTGGCTAGGGCTGGGCTATCTGCTGCTGCTGATCTACCCGGTGGACGTGAACGGCATCGGCATGCGCCTTCTGGCCACCATCTTCTCCATTGCCTGCACCACTGCCTTCGTCTACCTGATGCGCTTCTTCCTTGCCCGCACCGGCGAGCTGGACGTGTTCCTGCGCGACCGCGCGTACATCCGGCGCGTATTCGACGAAGCCGCCGCCCAGCTGAACAGCCTGGCGGACGGCAAGCTGGATGACATCGACCCGAAGCGCGTGTTCGCCCTGGCGCAGGAATACGCGAAGCTGGAATACGGCACGGTCTACCGGCAGGACGGCCTGCTGTCCGGACGGCAGAGCTACACGTTCGCGTTGATGCTGTGCACCGAGCAGATTGCCTACAACACGCACGCCGCCGCCAGCCACTACGAGAAATTCGACGAATCGGAGAAGCAGTACTACCGCGACCTGGCCGAAGTGCTGCTGGGCTTCGGGAAGGGGCGCATCAACACCGTGCGCCAGTTCGCCGACGAGCTGGAGGCGTTCCTGGGCAGCCATACGCTGGGCATTGTGGAGTACCAGGAATCCTGGCAGGGCATGCTGGAGGCCATGCTGCGCACGGTCCGCGACACGAAGATGTCGCGCGACACCACCACCCCGTTCCTGAAAAGCGCCGCCTACCGCCTGTACTACCTGCGCGACAACATCAACCTGCAGAACACGCAGACGCGCTTCGCGCTGCAGCTGGCCGCCATCGTGGGCGTGGCCATGCTGGTGGACGTGCTGCTGACGCAGTACATCGGCGCGCTGTTCGCCATCTGGATCCCCATCACCGCGTTCACCATCCTGAACACCTACAACGACGAGACGCTGCGGTCCACCGGCAACAACATCATCGGCACCATGGTGGGCATCGCCGTCTTCGCCGCCGCGGTGCATTTCATCCCCGACCCCTACCGCATGCCCGTGGTGGTGCTGTTCAGCTACGCGGTGATCCTGCTGGACATCGGGCAGGCAACGAACGTGGCCGCCGGCACGCAGATGGCGCTGACGGCGCTGTTCCCCTACCTTTCGCTGACCGACACGCTGTACACGCGCCTGGTGCTGGTCATCCTGGCCGCCACCTGCGTCATGATGTTCATCTTCCTGTTCATGCGCACGCGCCGCACGAAGACCATCAGCACGAAGATCACGGAGCTGGAGCGCATCGACGTGCGGCTGGCGAAGATGGTGCGCAAGGGACTGCACCGCGGATACGTGGACATGTGGCGCACGGTGCAGCTGCTGTACTACCTGCACATGGACGCCCAGCTGCTGTCGAATCTGGCCCGCACGGTAAGCCGGGACGGCATCTCCCGCTTCGCCAGCGAGAAGCGCAAGCAGGCGGACCGCAAGCTTGCCGCCGACGTGAACCGCTGCCTGGAGATGAACTACCGCTTCACCATGGACGCCGCGCACGCCATCATGCTGCTGGACCCCCGGCGCGCGGAGATGGAGCGCTGGCGCACGGGAAGCATCTACCCGGATTCCACCGGCCGCATCCGGCATCTGGACGAGACCGCCGACAAGCTGGAAGACGAGATGCGCCACCTGGAGGACATGCGCTACCTGGAGCACGAGCAGTAGGTCGCCGCTTCGGGGCATGGTAGAATTCAGCGACGCGAACAATCAGGAGGAAACCCCATGATCAAAGAACTCGTAACCGATACCGACATCCTGTCCACGCCCTGCGCGCCCGCAACCGCGGAGGATGCGGACACCGCGCAGGATGTGCTGGACACGCTGGCCAGCATCGAAGACGCCGCTTGCCTGGCCGCAAACCAGATCGGCGTGGCGAAGGCCGTTGTGGCCTACCGCGATGCCAAGGACGTGCCGCACGTTATGCTGAACCCGAAGATGGTGGTGGGCTTCGGCGCCATCAAGGCCACGGAGCAGTGCCTGACGCTGGAAGGCACGTCGACCGTGACGCGCTACAACAAGATCAAGGTGGCGTTCGATCAGATCGAAGACGGCGCGCTGGTGCGCAGGCAGCGCGATTTCAAAGGGTGGCAGGCGCAGATCATCCAGCACATGATCGACCACTGCGCCGGCAAGCTGGTGTAGCGCATCCGCAGAAGAGCGCCCCGCTTTTTCGCGCACCCGCCCGATTACGCAGAAACACGAAGGCCCTCCGTGCCCGGCATGCGCCGTACACGGAGGGCCTTCGCTGCAGCGGGCCGCCTTACGTCGGCGCGGCTACAGCGTGCCCATGAAGGCGAAGTAGCCCAGCACCACGGCACCCACGATGATGCGGTACCAGCCGAACGGCATGAAGTCGTTCGTCTTGATGTAGCCCATCAGGAAGCGGATGGACAGCACGGACACCACGAAGGCGGTGAGCACGCCCACAACCAGCACCACAATCTCCAGCTGCGACATGACCAGGCCGGCCGCCAGGAACTTCACCACCTTCACCAGGCCCCAGCCCAGCATGACGGGGATGGCCAGGAAGAACGCGAACTCCGCAGCCGCGGTGCGGGACACGCCCACCAGCATGCTGCCGATGATGATGGCGCCGGAGCGGCTGGTGCCGGGCACGATGGCCAGGCACTGGAAGCAGCCGATCTTCAGGGCCGTCTTCGCGTCGATGTCGTCCACGTGGTTGATGCGGAACAGCGACTTCGCCGCTTCCTCCGGGGATTCGGGCTTGCGCGCATGGCGTCCCCGGGAAGCGCCGATGGTCAGCGCGTCCGCCAGGCGATGGCGGTTGCGAGTTTCCATGATGATGAAGACCACGCCGTACAGGATGAGCATGGCCGCCACCACGCTGGCGCGGTACAGATGCGCGTTGACCCAGTCGTCCAGCAGCAGGCCCACGATGGCGGCGGGAATGCAGCCGATGAGCACCATGCCCCACAGGCGCCAGGTGCCCTTGCGCTCGGCGGAGGTCTTCTTGCGCGAGAACGGATTCAGCTTGTTGAAGTACAGGATGATGACGGCCATGATGGCGCCGATCTGGATGACCACCAGGAACAGGGCCAGGAACTGCGAGGACACATCCAGCTTCACGAATTCATCCACCAGGATCATATGGCCGGTAGACGAGATGGGCAGCCATTCCGTAATGCCCTCCACCACGCCGATGAAGAACGCCTTCAACGCTTCGATAAGTATCATGCCGTTTCCCTTCCGCCGGCCGCTGCCGGTCCTTTGCAAACGGTGTGATTCTAAGGGGTATTTGTAAGAGCCTCGTGAAGGAACGCCCATGCGCACATCTTCAACAGACCACGGCGGCGGGACGGCGCTACTATCGGGAGCGGAACAACGCCCCGCACGGCTGCGGGCATCAAGGAGGTAATCGGTTGTGAAGCTGGTCATCATGCGCCACGGGCAGACGGACTACAACGTGGAGAACCGCTATACGGGTACCACGGACATTCCCATCAACGCCACGGGCACCGCGCAGGCGAAAGCCGCCGGCTGCGCGCCCTGGGTGACGCTGGCCTATGTGAGCCCCTTGCAACGTGCCCGCCAGACGGCGCGCATCTGCTTCCCGCACGCACAGCAGCGCGTGGTGCCGGGCCTGCGCGAGATGGACTTCGGCGACTTCCAGGGCGCGAACGCCGCGGAGCTGGCCGACGACCCCCGCTTCAAGGCATGGCACGACTCCCAATGGGCCCTTCCCGCTCCCCATGGCGAATCGCGCGGGGAACACCAGCGCCACGTGATAGCCGCCGTGGATGCGTGCGTGCGCGAGCAGGAGGCCGCCGGCGCGCCGTATACGCTGATTGTGGCGCATGGCGGCGTAATCATGGCCGTCTGCGACGGGCTGCTGTCCGCCGCGGAGAAAGCGGGACGGGGCTACCTGAGCTGGAACCCCGGCAACTGCCATCTCATCTGCGCCGACGTCTCCCGCACCCCGGACGGGCGCCTGCACCTGGCCCATATGCAGGTGCACGACACCGTGGCGTTCCTGAAGGACCTGTAGGCCCCGGTCCATCGCTCAGCGCCCGCACTGGGAACCGCCCGGCGCGCCCTTCCCCGCCGCGGGCGCCGCATGCGTCCTGCCTTTCCGGATTGCCGCATGCTGTCGGCAAAGAATGCCGTTCGCCGCCGTAAATCAACCGTTCGCCGCCGCTTCGCACCGCTTGCCGCCGATTGCCGAGAACCCCTCCTCGCTCGTTTCGCCTGTGTAACTTCTTGCCGCGAATTCGCAAGCACGCCACACGCAAGCCGTACAATAACGAACGTTGCACACGAACGAGAAAAGGTGAAAGGGCCCGCTATGGCGAAAATCGAAATGAAGACCCCGCTTGTCGAGATGGACGGCGACGAGATGACGCGCATCATCTGGCAGCTGATCAAGGACGAGCTGCTGAATCCGTTTATCGACCTGAAGACGGAGTACTACGACCTGGGCCTGAAGAACCGCGACGCTACGAACGACCAGGTGACCGTGGATGCCTCCGAGGCCACCAAGCGCCTGGGCGTGGCGGTGAAGTGCGCCACCATCACCCCGAACGCCGCGCGCGTGAAGGAATACAACCTGAAGCAGATGTGGAAGAGCCCCAACGGCACCATCCGCGCCATCCTGGACGGCACGGTGTTCCGCGCCCCCATCGTGGTCAAGGGCATCGAGCCCAACGTCCGCTCCTGGGAAAAGCCCATCACCATCGCCCGTCACGCGTACGGCGACGTATACAAGAACGTCGAGATGCGCATCCCCGGCCCCGGCAAGGCGGAGCTGGTCTACACGGCTGCCGACGGCACGGAGACCCGCGAGCTGATCCACGAGTTCAGCGGCCCGGGCGTCATCCAGGGCCAGCATAACCTGGACTCCTCCATCGAAAGCTTCGCCCGCAGCTGCTTCGAGTACGCCCTGGCCACGAAGCAGGACCTGTGGTTCGCCACGAAGGACACCATCTCGAAGAAGTACGACCACCGCTTCAAGGACATCTTCCGCGAGATGTACGACGCAGACTATGCGCAGAAGTTCGAAGACGCCGGCATCGAGTACTTCTACACGCTGATCGACGACGCCGTGGCGCGCGTGATGAAGTCCAAGGGCGGCTTCATCTGGGCCTGCAAGAACTACGACGGCGACGTGATGAGCGACATGCTGTCCAGCGCCTTCGGCAGCCTGGCCATGATGACGTCCGTGCTGGTCAGCCCCCACGGCTACTACGAATACGAAGCGGCGCACGGCACCGTGCAGCGCCACTACTACAAGCACCTGCGCGGCGAGGAGACCTCCACGAACTCCGTGGCCACCATCTTCGCCTGGACGGGCGCCCTGCGCAAGCGCGGCGAGCTGGACGGCATCCCCGAGCTGATGACGTTCGCGGACAAGCTGGAGGCCGCCACCATCGGCACCATCGAGTCCGGCAAGATGACCGGCGACCTGACGCTGATCACCAAGCTGCCGAATCCCACGAAGCTGAACACGCAGGACTTCATCAAGGCCATCCGCGAAACGCTGGAGGCCTCCCTGTAACGGCAGCGCCCCGCACTTCCCGCGCTCAGCGCACCTTCGCGCCCCGCCCCACCGCATGCCGCGGTCCGGCGGGGCGCGTTTGCATTCTGCTCCGACGAATGCCGGTCATATGAAATGGGAAACGCCTTTTCATGCCATACGTATCGGATTGTGCGATACTTTACGGTTAACAGAATCGTAAAGGAGCCGCTATGCCTATCAAGATCCCCAATGCCCTTCCCGCCACAGCCCAGCTGCAGGCAGAGAACATCTTCGTCATGACGGAGCGGCGCGCCATGACGCAGCACATCAGGCCGCTGCGCCTGCTGCTGCTGAACCTGATGCCGCTGAAAATCGACACGGAGACGCAGATCCTGCGCAAGCTGTCGAATACCCCGCTGCAGATCGAGGTCAAGTTCATGCGCATGGCAAGCCACGCGTCGCGCAACACCTCGGCCGCCCACATGGAGGCGTTCTACACCACGTTCGACCAGATCAAGGACGAGCACTTCGACGGCATGATCATCACCGGCGCGCCGGTTGAGAAGCTGCCCTTCGAAGAGGTGGACTACTGGCCGGAGCTGTGCAACATCATGGAGTGGAGCAACACGCACGTGCATTCCACCTTCCATATCTGCTGGGGCGCGCAGGCGGGCCTGTACTACCACTACGGCATCAACAAGCATCCGCTGAACCACAAGCTCACCGGCATCTTCGAGCACCGCGTGGTGAAGAACACCTCGCCGCTGGTGCGCGGCTTCGACAGCACGTTCATGGCGCCGCATTCCCGCAACACGGGCGTGTACGTGCAGGACATCGAGCGCTGCCCCGACGTGGAGAACATCGCCATCTCCGACGAAGCGGGCGCCTACCTGGCAAAGAGCCTGGACAGCCGCAACATCTTCGTGTTCGGCCATTCGGAGTACGACTTCGACACGCTGGCCAACGAATACATCCGCGACCTGGAGAAGATGGGCGACAAGGCCCCGTTCCCCGTGCACTACTTCCCCGACGACAACCCCAGCCTGGAGCCGCAGAAGACCTGGAACGCGCATGGACAGCTGCTGTACAGCAACTGGCTGAACTACTACGTGTACCAGACCACGCCGTTCGACATGTCCCAGGTGGGCGTGCTGCATGCGGACCTGGCCGAGGTCACGTCCGACGTGGGGGCCTTCACCATCACGGCATCGGGCAAGGACAAGGTGGGCATTCTGGCAAAGCTGTCCACGGCGCTGGCGAACCTGGGCGTGGCCATCGACGACATCAACCAGGAAGTGAACGCCGACAACTTCCAGATTGTCATCCACGCGCATGTGGCAACCGACGATTCCAGCTGGGCGGACATCCAGCAATGCCTGGAGAACCTGGGCAAGGCGGAGGATATCGACGTCAAGGCGTTCCACGCCGATGCCGATAAGCGCAACGCATAGGGAAACGGACAAGGGCATCGCACGCGGTGCCCTTTTTTCATGAGGGAAAACGCAGAGCAGAAAGCGAAAGAGGGAGCAATGGCAGTCAGCAACGCACGCAGGGAAGCCCGCAAGAAGGAAGCGGCGAAGCACGTCGGACTCATGAAGGCGGTGTTCGCCTCCGACATCGCGGCAACCGCAGAGGGCGCCGTCATCTACGAGGATGGCCAGGGCCGTGCCCTGGAGCTTCCGGAAGCGCCGTTCGAAGCTACCGAGACTTCCGTCACCACGGCATTTGCTCCCGCAGCGCTGCAAGAGGTAGAGGGCAAGGCCGCGGTGGTGGACCCCTGCTCGTTCACGCGCCCGGGCGGCAACTACCTGGACGGCGCTTTCGGTCCCGAGCAGGTGATCTGCTCCGACAGCGACCTGTTCTGCGTGCTGGAGGCGCTGAAGGAGCGCTATCACGACGCCAACCGCGGCTATGCTGCCGGCCAGCTGTTCACGGACCGCGCGCTGTACCTGCCGGACGTGGTGTTCAACCGCAACGGCGAGGTGCGCCGCGCCGACGTCATCGCGCTGCCCGAGCCGAACCTGGCGCGCGCGAAGGAGAACAACCGCGGCCAGGCGGAGCGCGACCAGGCCATCGAGAACCGCATCCGCACCTTCCTGAACATCGCGGCCGCAAACGGCGACGAGGCCGTCATCTGCGGCGCCTTCGGCTGCGGGCGCCAAGGGTACCCCGCCGACCAGGTGATCGGCATCTTCCAGAAGTGGCTGGACGAGCATCCCGGCAGCCTGCGCCAGATCGTGTTCGCCGTGCCGCGCGCGCAATTCGCCTCCTTCGACGATGCCTTCGGCGCACCTGAAGTTGAAGAGCCGCAGCCGGCACCGCAGCCGCAGGAAGACGACGATCCGGATGCGTTCGATGTGCACGACATCGACCTGCCCGAAGGCGTGACGCTGCGCTAGCCGCACGCTGCCTGCGCTCCCCGCGCAGCTGCAACGGCGCGCACGTTCGTCCGCTCCTGCCGCACCCGCCCGCCCCTGCCAACCGGACGCACCGCTCCGGTTGGCAGGGGCTTTTTCTGCATGGATGCGAACCTGTGGAGATTGCAACGGGGTGCCGGCACGCCGCATACGACGCGCGCCGGCAGGTGTAGCATTCCGAACGCAGCCCGCGCAGATACCGGGCGGCGAAAGGAACCCGCAATGAAAACCATCAGCATCCGCGATGTCATCGGCCCCATCATGGTGGGCCCCTCCAGCAGCCACACGGCCGGCGCCCTGCGCATTGCCTACTTATGCCGCAAACTGCTGGCCGCCGAGCCCGTAGATGTGCGCTTCAAGCTTTACGGCAGCTTCTCCCACACGCATTCCGGCCACGGCACGGACCGCGCGCTGGTGGCGGGCATGCTGGGCATGCAGGCCGATGACCTGCGCATCCGCGATTCGTTCGACTACGCAAAGCAGGCGGGGCTGACGTTTTCCTTCGAACCCGTGCCCGGCGTGCCCACGCATCACCCGAACACGGTCGACATCCAGGTACGCGACGCCTCCGGCGCCGAGACCAGCGTCCGCGGCGAGAGCATCGGCGGCGGCGTGGCGCAGATCACGCGCATCAACGGCGTGGACGTGCAGCTGACCGGCGAATACCACAGCATCGTGGTGCGCCAACGCGACGCGAAGGGCGTGCTTGCGCACATCGCCAGCGTCATCAACGCCTGCGACATCAACATCGCCACCACGCGCCTGTTCCGCGAACGCAAGGGGCAGGTGGCCTACACCATCATGCAGACGGACGACGAGATTCCCCAGGGCGTCTCGGACGCGCTGCTGCTGCACCCCGACATCTTCGACGTCCGCATCGTGAAAAGCGACCGCATCGGCACCACCGCCCCGGCGCATGACGACGCAGCCGGCGAAGGCTTCGGGTTCGACCTGACCGTGGAGCAGGCGGCGGATCTGTTCGACCAGCTGGACTTCCCCTCCGCGCAGGCGCTGCTGGCCTACTGCACGCAGGAGCAGGTGCCGCTGTCGGCTGCCATCTGCCGCCGCGAGCGCTGCCTGCTGGCCACGGAGGGCATCGCCGTGGACGACACGCGCAACTACCTGTTCCAGGCGCTGGACGTCATGCGTGCCTCCGCCACGGAGCCCATCGCCGATCCGCGCCCGTCCATCGGCGGGCTGCTGGGCGGCGAATCGCAGGCGCTGGAGGCGCTGGGCGAAAGGGGGCCGCTTGCGCCCCTGACCGCGAAGGCCGTCACGTACGCCATGGCGGTGCTGGAGACCAACGCCAGCATGGGCCGCATCGTAGCCGCCCCCACCGCCGGCGCCTCCGGCGTGCTGCCGGGCGTGCTGCTGGCCTGCCAGGACATCCACGGCTTCACCGACGACCAGCTGGAACGGGCGCTGGCGAACGCCGCGGCGATCGGCTACCTGATCACGCGCAACGCTAACGTCTCCGGCGCCGAGGGCGGCTGCCAGGCCGAGGTGGGATCCGCCAGCGCCATGGCGGCCAGCGCCGTGACGGAGCTGTTCGGCGGCACGCCGCAGCAATGCCTGAACGCCGCCGGGAATGCGCTCATGGGCCTGATGGGGCTGGTGTGCGACCCGGTGGGCGGCCTGGTGGAGGTTCCCTGCCAGAAGCGCAACGCCACCGGTGCGGCCAACGCGCTGGTATCCGCCCAGCTGGCGCTGGCGGGCATCCCCACGTTCGGCACCTTCGACGAGACCTTGGAGGCCATGCGCCGCGTGGGCGCCAGCCTTCCCTTCGAGCTGCGGGAAAGCGCCTTGGGCGGCATTGCCGCCACCCCCACCGCGCGCCGCTACTGCCCGGGCTGCGGCCGGTAGGCAGCTTCCGTCAGAGGCGGGCGCGCCGGACGAAGCACGCCGGATGCGCCGGCAGATACCAGAGAGGGCGCCCTCCCGCGGGAAGGACGCCCTCTCGTTGCGTCGGCAGATGCACGTGCCTCAGTCGCTGAATTCGTCCGCATCGTGCAGGGCACGGGATGCCCGGCGATTCCAATGGTCGACGGCATCGTCGTACGAATCCTTGCGGGTCTCCGCCTCGTAACCGCACCCATCGCAGATGCCGTAGTACGAGGTCTCCCCCGTGTAGTTGTCGTACCACTCGGCAATGTGGACGGACGTGCTCTTGCATTCGGGACAGGGTCTCAAAGCTGCCATGGTGCGCTCCCTTCTTCGACGGATTCTTCTCTAATGCCAGTGTAGCCCATGCACGGCCGCAGCGCAGAAGAACCCGCTGCAAACCTGCGCAATGCTCCCTGCCGCCTGCCCGCCTCAGCGGCGTGCCGTGCGGGCGCATCGTTCGAAGAAGCTGCAGAGGAAGGCGAAGAACGCCGCACCCTGCTCCGTCTTACGCACCACGCTGATGGTGCGCTCGAAGCGGGGAGCGTCGACCTCCCGCAGCCCCACGCCGTCGCCTTCCACGCTGCCCCAGCTCCACTCCGGCCAGAACCCCACGCCCAGGCCCAGGGCGATGGCCTTGCGGACCACGGCGGGATTGTCGCTCTCAAGCGCGATGCGGGGCGTGAAGCCGCTGCGCGCGCAGAGCCTGTCGCACACCTGGCGGAACCCGCGCGATCCCGAAAGCGCCACGAACCCGGCATGTTCCAGCGCCGGGAAGCCCACCGGCCCCTGCGGGACGTCCGCCGATTCCGGCAGCGCCACCAGGATGCGCTCGCGGAAGCTGCGCGACTCCCTTCCCGCCAGCGGGGCGGCATCCGGCAGCGGGCAGTGGACCACCACGTCCACCGGACTCGCGGTTTCCCCCGCCTGCACCAGGCGGATGGTGCTTTCGGGATGCGCAGCCATCCAGGAGGAAATGGCCTCCACAGTCAAATACGACGCCGCCCGCACGTCCACGCGTACCAGATGCGCACGGTCGGCGGAAAGCGCTGCCAGGTCGTCCCGCAGCGCATCCAGCTGGGCAACGGCCGCCGCAAAGCGGTCGCGCGTGCGCCGACCCGCTTCGGTCAGGCGGACATTGCGTCCCTCATGGGCCAGCAAGGTGCAGCCCAGCTCCTGTTCCAGATGGCGGATGGTCCGGCTCAGCGCCGGCTGCGCAATATGCAGGCGCTGGGCGCTTTGCGTGATATGCTGCGTTTCCGCCACATCCAGGAAATATCTCATCTGCTGTTCGTTCATACCTGAATCATATCGCAATTGGTATGTGTCTCTTCTTTTTCAGCATTTGTTTGTTATCGGTTCACGACGTAGCATGAATCCCGCACACGAATTCGCCTATCGAACCGCAAAGGGGAACCTGATGATCGCACAAGCACTCGAAGCAGCCATGCTCATCTGCTTCGGCCTGTCCTGGCCGCTGAACGCCTACAAGAACTACCAAGCCCGCACGGCGGCGGGCACCAGCTGGCAGTTCATCCTGCTCATCACGCTGGGCTACGTGGCCGGCATCGCGGCGAAATACGTATCCGGCCAGATCAACTGGGTGCTCATCGTGTACTACCTGAACCTGGTGTTCCTGGGCGTGAACTGGCTGGTGTACTTCCGCAACACCAAGCTGGACCGTGCCCGCCTGCAGGAATCCGCAGCGCAGCCCCTCCAGCCGGGCGCGCAGCCCACGCGCATCCTGCTTGCCAGCGACGGGTCGAAGGCGTCGCTGGACGCGGCGCGCTTCGCGCTGAGCGCCCTGAACCTGAAGCATGCCGCGGTGGATGTGGTGAGCGCCATCGATTCCGACACCCCGCAGGCGCGCGAGGTCGGCGAGCAGAACGTGCATAAGGCCGCCGCCCTGCTGGCCGAACAGGGCGTGGATTGCGCCGCCGAGGTCCGCCAGGGTACGGCATCCGACGAGATCATCGCCGCCGCGAACGAGAAGGATGCCGACCTGGTGGTAATGGGCTGCCGCGGTTTGAGCGGCCTGCAGAGCGCGGTCATGGGAAGCGTCAGCCGCAAGGTGGCGGAATACTCTGACAAGCCCGTGCTGATTGTGAAGTAGCCGTCCGGGCAAACGCGGCCGCGTAAAGAACGCGACATACGAAACGAAGGGGCTGTCCCGCGCTTGCAGGACAGCCCCCTCTCCGTATTATCTGCTTGGACGGCGAACGTCGTCATATGCCGCCCGCCGCTCGGCATGCGCTAGCAGGTCACCTCGGTGTCGTAATAGCTGGCGGTAAGCACCTGCTCCATCTCCTCCTGGGTGGGCTTGCGCGGGTTCGTGAGCGTGCAGGCATCCTGCAGGGCGTTCGCCGCAATGGTGCTCAAGCGCTCCTTGAACACGTCCTCGGGCACGAAGCCGGGCTCGGCAATCTCGCCCTTCAGGCCGTAGTTCTTAATGGCATGCGGCACGTTCATCTGCTGGGACAGGCCGCGGCAGAACTGAATGAGGTTCTCCGTCTTCTCGGCATCGTTCGCACCTCCCAGACCCAGCTCGTCCACCAGGGCGCCGTAGCGTTTCAGCGCGCGGTTGTCCTTCGCGTTGTACTGGATGACCTTCGGCAGATACATGGCATTCGCGGCACCGTGGATGATATGCGCGCCCAAGTCGCCGAAGGCGGCACCGGTCTTGTGCGCCATGGAGTGCACGATGCCCAGCGACGCCACGGAGAAGGCCATGCCCGCCATGCACTGCGCATCATGCATGGCCGCGCGGGCCTCCTTGTCGCCGTTATACGACTTCACCAGGTTGTCGCGGATGCCCTGGGCGGCACCCACAGCCAGCGCATCCGTATAGGCGCAGGCGGCCGTGGACACATAGGCTTCGATAGCATGTGTCAGCGCATCCATGCCGGTGAAGGCCACCAGCTTCGGCGGCAGCGTCTGGACCAGGTCGGGGTCGACGATGGCCACATCGGGCGTGATCTGGAAGTCGGCAATGGGATACTTGATGCCCACTTCGTAATCCGTCACGATCGAGAACGCCGTCACCTCGGTACCCGTGCCGGACGTAGACGAGATAGCGCAGAAATGGGCCTTATGGCGCAGCTCGGGCAACTGGAATACCTTACACATATCCTCGAAGGTGATATCGGGGTATTCGTACTTGATCCACATTGCCTTCGCGGCATCGATGGGGGAACCGCCGCCCATGGCCACGATCCAGTCCGGCTGGAACTCCAACATGGCCTGCGCGCCCTTGTTCACCGTATCGATGCTGGGGTCGGATTCGATCCCCTCGAACAGCTTGACTTCGAATCCCGCCTCCTTCAGGTACTGCTCTGCGCGCTGCAGGAACCCGCCGCGCCTCATGGAACCGCCGCCGACGCACACGAAGGCGCGCTTGCCTTGGAGGTTCTTCAGGTTCTCAAGGGCACCGGAGCCGAAGTAGACGTCACGGGGAATAGTAAAGCGAGGCATAATGCGAATCCTTTCTCTCGGGTATCTGGCTGGTACCCTATGCCTGAATCGGCCTGTTTTCTAGACTCAATTTGCATAATTGTTTTCAGGTCAGTGAGCGCTGCCGTTGAGCCTCCGGCCCGGTGTTTTTACCGATTTCTTTTACTATTCCTGCTTATGCGATGGTATGGAAGCCGTATTGACCTTCTATTTGCAATGTCAGCGCCGCACAGCCGTCCGCATCCGCCGCCGGCCGATATCCCGAACAAGAAAGCCCGCCGTCCCCGAAGGGATGGCGGGCACTTTCGCGCCGGCGTTGCGGTGCCGGATGCTAGTTGTTGATGTTCTGCTGCGGCACCACCACGGTCGGGGCGGTCAGGTTCAGCAGCACGCTGTGCGTGACCGAGCCGAACACCGTGCGGCCGAGGGCGGAGCGGGAATGCGTGCCCATGACCAGCATGGCGCAATCCTGGCTGTACTCCAGCAGGACCTTCGTAGGCGAAGGGCCTTCCATAGCCTGACCCGATACCTCGAGTTCGGGATAGTTGCGCTGCAGCGTCTCCACGCGGCGGTCCAGGGCGGCCTGGAACGTGTCGCCCACGGAATACAACTCGCCGCCCATGGCCTTAGCGGGACGGGACAGGAACGCAGGAAGACCCCAAGCGGAAACCAGCTTCAGGGGCACCTTCATGGCAAGCGCGTGCTCCACGCCGAACATCACGGCGTCGTCGCTGCCGTCGTCGGGGCCGGGGCCCACGGCAACCGCAATGCCCGTTCCCTCCTGTGCGGGATCCCAGTCGGCGGGAACCACAACCGTGGGGACCTTTGTGGAGATAGCCACGCGCAGGCCCTTGGCGCCGCCGATGGTCTTGCCGATGGAACGGCCGTGGTGCGTGCCCATGACGATCATGTCATGCTCGTCGGCGATATCGATCAGCGTGTCCACCACTTTGCCGTTGATGGCGCGGGTTTCGCACGTCACGAACGGATACTGCTGGGCAACGGTCTTCGCCGCGTCATCCAGCACCTGCTGCACGGCCTCATGCACGGATTCCTCGCTGGCGCCGGAATCCCGCATGAACTGGGTGTCGACAACGGTCAGAAGCGTCAGCCGGGCGGATTCCCTGTTCGCATGCCGCGCAGCCCACTGAAGGGCGCGCTCGCCGCGCTCGCTGCCGTCGATACCCACCAAAATGCTCTTCATATAAGCTTCAACCTCTCATTCGGTCTACTTCGTATTCGAACGCCGCGGGACCGGGTGGCGCAGAGGCAGCCGATCCCGCGTTGTTAATCAGTGGAAAAACGGGATGATCAGGTACAGCGCGAACAGCACGATCACGACGCAGGCGCCGAAGCAGATGACCGACCCGATGCGGGGCATCAGGTGGGCATTGCCGTTGTCGTCCACCGTACCGGCCGCCCACAGGCGCAAACCGGATGCATACAGCGTTCCGATACCGCCGGCGATGGCGACGGCCACCACCAGAACCAGAAGGAAATTCAATGCTTGATCCATTATTCGTCCCCTTCCTTAAGCAGCGGCCGGAGTAGCCGGCGTGGTGTTGTTGATCTTGACTTCGGAAGAATCATTGACATTCGCAGAGTTGACCGGGTTGCGATGCGACAGGCGCACGATGACCAGGGCGATGACCACCGCGGCAACAGCCACGGCGATGGTGCCGCCCATGCCGATCTTCGCAACGGCGCAGGCAGCAGCCGCCAGCAGGCCGGCGCATGGGAAGGTAATCAGCCAGGCGATCAGCATGCGTCCGGCAACGCCCCAGTTGACCTTCTGGCCGGCCTTGCCCAGGCCGGAACCGATGATGGAGCCGGAGCAGACCTGCGTGGTGGACAGCGCGAAGCCCAGGTGCGAAGAAACCAGGATGGTGGTTGCGGAGGCAGCCTCGGCGGCAAAGCCCTGCGGCGTGGAGATCTCCGTCAGGCCCTTGCCCAGCGTGCGGATGACGCGCCAGCCGCCCATGTAGGTGCCCAATGCAATGGCCAGGCCGCAGATGGCGATGACCCAGAGCTGAGGGCCGGTGCCCGAGGCCTGGGCGCCCACGGAGATCAGCGTCAGCGTGATGATGCCCATGGTCTTCTGAGCGTCGTTCGTGCCGTGGGAGAGGGCAACCAGGCAGGCGGTGATGGTCTGGCCATGGCGGAAGCCCACCTCAACGTAGTTCTCGTCCATCTTGCGGACGATGAACAGGATCAATCTGACCGCCACGAATGCCGCCAGGCCGGCGACCACGGGGGAAATCAGAGCGGGGATGAGGACCTTGCCGATGACGGCGCCGAAGTTGACGCCCTCAACGCCCGCACCCACGATGACGGCGCCAACCAAGCCGCCGAAGAGCGCATGCGAGGAGCTGGACGGAAGGCCGACCAGCCAGGTGAGCAGGTTCCAGACAATGGCGCCTACCAAGCCAGCGAAGATGAATTCCGGCCCAATCGTCACCGCCTGCTCGTTGATAATGCCGCCTGAAATGGTCTTCGCCACTTCCGTGGAAAGGAAGGCGCCAACCAGATTCAGCGTGCCTGCAGCGATGACTGCGGTTTTCGGCTTCAATGCACCAGTTGCAATCGACGTAGCCATGGCGTTGGCCGTATCGTGGAAGCCATTTGTGAAGTCGAAGGTCAGTGCGGTTGCAATAACCAGGCCGACGACAACCATTGTTGCGATGTCCATACGGTTTCCGTTTCCCCTCTCATAATGAAAGATTCGGTTCTTTTCGAAGGACAGCTGCGAATGCGTGCGTTCCGGGGTTGGTCAGGCCGCACGGATTCCCCGTTGTCCAACTGCTGAATTGGAGTCTAGAAACGGCATGTAAAGGGTCTGTAAGGTCGGGGTCGTGACGCCGTCAAATGCCCTTGGACTCTTCATGTAGAAGCCCTTGACATGGGGCAACTATCCATATAGCGCCGCAGGTCGCAGCAAGAACCCGCCGAATCGGCCTTGTGAGGTGCCGGCAGCTTCCATGCGGGCCCGCAGCACCCGAACGCCGATGGCGGCACCGCGCGGGCGCATCTACTCCAGGTCAAACGCACCCGACGCACGCGGCCCGTGCAGGGCGGACGCACCCGGCGCGAACCGCCTGCCCGGTGGACGGAACCGTTGAAATTGAACTTCTCTGAAATTGAACCGCCAGTCTTGCGTTCAAAGTTCAACATGCTATGCTCGGTTCAATTCAAAATGAACTTTTGAAATTGAACCGCATCATACAGGAGGCAGCATGTCCCATATGGAATTCGCCGATCGCCTGCGCAAGGCCATGGACGACGCCGACCTGAAGCAGGTCGACCTGGTCCGCATTGCCGCAGACGGCGGCCAGAAGCTGGGCAAGAGCCAGCTGAGCCAGTACCTCAGCGGCAAGACCATGCCGCGCCAGGCAACGCTCCAGTTTTTGGCCGTAACCCTGAACGTCTCCCCTGATTGGCTGGCCGGCACCGCCGAAGAGGGCGCAGCCGCCGAGAGCGACTCGCCGGCAGATCAGGCCGAAGCGGCCGCCGAGATAGCCGCTGCCGCCGAAGCGGTGGCGGACGCCGCCGTCGAAGCCGCTGCCCAGCTGGCAGCCACACCGGACAACGACCAGTCCCCCGCCGCCCCGAACCCTCCCGTACCGCAGAAAGGCACCCCCATGCGCGAATTCAAGAAATCCTCCAAGCTCGATAACGTCCTGTACGATGTGCGCGGCCCCGTTGTGGACGAGGCCAACCGCATGGAGGAAGCGGGCACGCACGTATTGAAGCTGAACATCGGCAATCCCGCGCCGTTCGGCTTCCGCACGCCGGACGAGGTCATCTACGACATGAAGCGCCAGCTGACGGAATGCGAGGGCTATTCCCCTTCGAAAGGCCTGTTCAGCGCCCGCAAGGCCATCATGCAGTACGCGCAGACCAAGCACATTCCGAACGTGACCATGGAGGATATCTACACGGGCAACGGCGCAAGCGAGCTGATCAACATCAGCATGTCCGCGCTTCTGGACACCGGCGACGAGATCCTGATTCCCAGCCCGGACTACCCGCTGTGGACGGCATGCGCCACGCTGGCCGGCGGCACCCCGGTGCATTACATCTGCGACGAGCAGGCCGAATGGTATCCCGACATGGATGACATCCGCAGCAAGATCACGCCGCGCACGAAGGCCATCGTCATCATCAACCCGAACAACCCCACCGGCGCGCTGTACCCGCGCGAGGTGCTGCAGGAGATCGTGGACATCGCCCGCGAGAACCGGCTGATCATCTTCTCGGACGAGATCTATGACCGCCTGGTCATGGACGGTCAGGAGCACGTGTCCATCGCCTCGCTGGCACCCGACCTGTTCTGCGTGACCTTCAGCGGCCTGTCCAAGTCCCACATGATCGCCGGCTTCCGCATTGGATGGATGATCTTGTCCGGCAACAAGCGCATTGCCAAGGACTACATCCTGGGCATCAACATGCTGTCGAACATGCGCCTGTGCTCGAACGTGCCGGCGCAGTCCATTGTGCAGACCGCCCTGGGCGGGCATCAGTCCGTGCGCGACTACATCAAGCCGGGCGGCCGCGTGTACGAGCAGCGCGAATACGTGTACAACGCCTTGAACGACATCCCGGGCATCAGCGTGGTGAAGCCGAAGGCGGCGTTCTACATATTCCCCAAGATCGATGCGAAGCGCTTCAACATCACGAACGACGAGCAGTTCGCCCTGGATCTGCTGAAGGACAAGAAGATCCTGATCGTGCAGGGGTCCGGCTTCAACTGGCACGAGCCCGACCACTTCCGCGTGGTGTACCTGCCGCGCATCGAGGTGCTGACGGAATGCATGGACAAGCTGCGGGATTTCCTGAGCTACTACCACCAGTAACCGCTGGAAAGCACGGGCGGCGGCACGCGGCGCATCGGCGCGCAACCCGCCGCGCCAGGGGCACGGGCATCGTTTCGCCCGTGCCCCTTTTATGTGCTGTGTACCCCGTACCAGGGATTATGGAGGGGCATTTGAAATCCGTTTGAATCGTTCAGCCTGTTTTGGGGCGGCATCCGAGCATCGGGATCAGACAGAGAACTGGAACGGAAAGGAGCCAACCCACCATGAACAGACACCATGACTACCTTTCAGCGCTGATCTCGATCGGCATCGGCACTGCCGCCTTCCTCATCCTGACCACCCTGGCAACCTACGATCCGCTGGACGGGGAATATGTGGATGCCGCGCTGTTCGCCGCGTTCATGCTGTCGGCCAACCTGGCCGTGGCCTATGCCGCGCGCTTCGCCTACCGCAAACTGCCCCGCATCAACATGAACGTACGCATCCTGCAAGCCGCGCTGCTGACCGTCAGCTTCCTGGCGCTGCTGCGCATCGACTTGGGCCTGACTATGAATTGCGTCAGCCGCTATACCAACAGCGGCGTTACGGTCATCAGCGAATTGGTGACCATGGTGACCTGGGTCGTATCCTTCACCATGGTCTGGACGGCATTCGTCGAAGAGTCGGAGAACGCCGTGATCGCGAAGTTCATCACGTTCACGCTGGCGCTGTTCTCCACGGCCCTGTTCTTCGCCTCCCCCATCGAGGAGCTGCTGGAGATCGATGCCAGCTACGAAGTGAGCATCTCGAAATATGCGCTGACCTGCCTGGCGCAGGCCGCGGCGCTGTCCGCCTACCTTGCCGAACGGCGCAACTGGCGCAAGCGCGTGGACATCAACCGGGCCAGCAGCGAGGAGCTGCAGCGGGAACTGCCGTTCCTCACGCGCCGGCAGAGCCAGGGCATCGTGGCGGCGCGCCAGCATTCGCCCTATGAGGCAGTCGACCAGCTGCAACGCGCGGCCGACATGGATGCGCAGACGCTGAAGGCCATCGGCCCGCACGCCCGCATCTAGGGAGCGCCGGCAGGCGCGGAGAAGCCGCACGGCACGCCGGGGCGGCTGCCGGGCGCGCCTGCCGGATAGCCGGCCGCCGCTAGCCGAACACGCGCCGCAGCACGTCCACCAGCGCATCCACCGCCGACGGCTGGGTGGCCCAGCTGGTAGCGAGGCGGATCACCGTATGGGATTCGTCGGGCTTCTCCCAGAAGCTGTACACCACCTGCGTGCGCAGCTCCGGCAGCACGGCGTCTTCCACCACGGCGAACACCTGGTTCGTCGGCGCATCGTAGAGCAGCGGAACACCCAGCTGGCGCAGCTCGTTGCGAATGCGGTCCGCAGCCTGGTTCGCCGATTCCCCAATACGCCCGTAGAGCCCCGTGCGGAACAGCTCCGCGAACTGGATGCCCAGCAGGCGGCCCTTGGCCAGCAGGGCGCCGTGCTGCTTGATGATGGTGAAGAAATGCGGGATGGTGTTCGGCTTCGGGATAACCACGGCCTCGCCGAACAGCGTGCCGCACTTCGTGCCGCCGATGTAGAACGCATCGCAGAGGCGGGCCAGGTCGGGAAGCGTGACGTCGTTTTCCGGCGCGGCAAGCGCATAAGCCAGGCGGGCGCCGTCCACGTAGAGCTTCGTGCCGTGCACGCTGCAGACGGCGGCAATGTCCTCCAGCTCCTTCAGCGAATACAGCGTGCCGTATTCCGTGGGCTGGGACAGGTACACCACGCCGGGCATGACCATATGTTCGCAGCTCTCGTCGTTCTCCCAGCTGGAGATGCATCCCTCGATCGTATCGGCGGACAGCTTGCCCAGCACGCTGGGCAGCTCCAACACCTTGTGGCCGCCGAATTCGATCGCGCCGGCCTCATGCACGCTGACGTGGCCGGTATCCGCCGCCACCACACCCTGGTAGGAAGCCAGCAGGCCGTCCAGCACCGTTGCGTTCGTCTGCGTTCCGCCAATGAGGAAATGGACCTCGGCATCGGGGCAGCTGCAGGCATCCCGAATCAGTGCACGCGCCTCTTCGCAATAGGCATCCTCGCCATAGCCCAGCGTCTGGTCCATATTGGTCTGCGCCAGCCGCGCCATGATCACCGGATGCGCGCCCTCCTGATAATCGCACTCGAAATACAGCGGTTTCTCCGATGCGCCCATACGCCCCTCCTTGCCTGCGCCTGCGCCTGCGCAGCCGCCAGCCGCAGCGCCTTGCCCGGCTGGATTTCCGCCCGGGCCGCCTGCATCCGGCACATGTTCGCCGCATGCGCTACCTATTTATATATGCAGCAAGCACTATAGCATCTGGCACCGGCCCCCGTGCGCCAGTACCGTGTCGCGCACAAGGATGCCCCCATCCCCGGCACGTGGGCAACGCATTCGCCCGTACGGGGATGCCCCGCAAAGGTGTATCGTTCGAAGGGAAACGAAAGCATGCCGGAGTGCGCGCAGCTGCAACCGCGTAGCCGCAGTGCACGTCGGCCACAGACGAAGGAGCACGCTATGACGAAAGCATTGGTTGCCTATTTCTCCGCATCGCACGGCCGCGTCACGGAAGGCGTGGCGAAGAAGCTGGCGGCGGCAACGGGCGCCGACCTGTTCGCAATCGAACCCGAGACGCCCTACACCCCCGCTGACCTAAACTGGAACGACCCTGATTCCCGCACCACGAAGGAATGCAACGACCCGAACAGCCGGCCCGCTCTGAAGAACCCGGTGCCGGACCTGTCCGCATACGATCCCATCTACGTGGGCTTCCCCATCTGGTGGTATCGCGAGCCGCGTATCGTGGACACGTTCCTGGAGGCGCGCGACCTTGCCGGCAAGACCGTCATCCCGTTCGCTACCAGCGGCAGCAGCCAGATGGGCAACACCGGTGCGCTGATGCAGCAGGTTGTTCCCGCCGCCACCGTGACCGAAGGCAAGCGCTTCCCCGGCAACGTCACCGAAGACGAGCTGAGGAACTGGGCCGCCCAGCAGTAGCCGCCTCGCGTACCCGCCGGCAACCGCAGGGCACCGCCGGCGGGCGGTTCCGCATACCCAGGAAGGAGCAGACATGCAAGCCCCCTACGAGAAGGACAAACCGCTGCTGGAGCAGCGCTGCCGAGACGCGCTGGCTGCCGCCGCGGCCGGCGACACCGATTCATTCGGCACCTTCCTTGCCGACGGTTGTTCGGTCACGCTGCCGTCGGGGCAAACGCTCTCGAAGCAGGAATTCCTGACAGCGCTTGCAGATGGCCGTGGGCATCTGCCGAGCGCCGCGCGTTTCGCCATAGATGTGCGCATCTCGTTCGACGGCAGCCAGGCGCAGATCACCTGTCGCGCCGACGCGGATGAGGACGCGAACGAATCCGAAGCGCCGGCATGGCACCTGGAGCTGACGGCTGCCAAGCAGGACGGCGCCTGGCGCACCGCGGCCATGCGCATCGACGCGCAATAACAACGAAGGGGCGCCCCGATGGCTGCGAACCGCAACGGCATCGGGGCGCCCGCTTCGGCGTTCAATTCACCTGATCAGTAGCCCAGTTTGCGCAGGAGCTTCTCCTGCTTCTCGTCGGCCTTGAGGTCGTTGTCGATAGGCGTCCGGGGCGTCCAGCCCATCTTCTTGTTGTTCTCCTGGATAGGCGGCACGTAGTCCTTGCCGGGCTCGGGCGGCCAATTCGGGTCGTCGGTGAACGGCGCGCGCTCCGTGGCCACGCGCGGGAAATCGCGGGACCAGCGCAGCTCCGGGTAGGCAATGCGGTACTGCAGCCGATCATCATCGCCATGGCTGCGGCCGATGACGCGCTGCATGATCTGCAGCGGGATGGACTTCTTGCGCTCGACATTCGCCGACTTCTCCAGATTCTCGAACATGCGCCGGCATTGCATCATGCCGCCCTTCTCGGTGGTCAGATGATGGATGGCATTCTGCAGCGGCGTATGCGGATGGTAGGCCGTGTTCCACCGCGAGATGATGCGGCAGCGCTTGCCGCCGTCCTTCGGGATCAACGCGATGGTCCAATTCCAATTGTCGCGCGTCAGCCCCGGCGCAAGCATGTAGCTGGCTCCCGGCGTGCGGGTGGGATGCTCGGTGTTCGCGTACCACACAATGTACTTGTTCGGCACCAGGTCGGCCACTTCGGCGCCAAAGCCCGCATAGCTCCAGGCCCAGAAGTCGCCCGGCTTCGTGCCGTCTTCGCCTTGCCACATCTCCTCCAGGCTGTAGGCGTTGTCCACGTTCATGCCGAACAGGCGCTCGGACCACATGAAGCTGTACATGCCGCCCTTCGCCGGATCCATTTGGTAAATGTGCTTCCACACCTCTTCCAGCGGGGCGTCCAGGTCCATGGCCTGCGTGACGCGGAAGATCTTGTCGCCGTACGGATCGGTGACCAGGTCGTCGCCCGGAAGCGTCATGGCCTGTTCTTCGGGCGTGGCCAGGCTCTTGTTCGTGTACAAGCGCGTGACCAGCTCCAAGCCACCGTACACCGCGCCGATGGCAGCCGCTGGGATGGCAGCGGCAATGGCAAGGTTCTTTCCCAGATTGTTTGCAGACATGGTTCATCCTTTCCCTTTGAAAGCGAATACGCGGTGCGCTGAGCGCACCCTTCCAAAGGGCCCGTCCGGATCGGACCCCTGCTTGCACATGCGGCTGCCTGCAGAAACAGCCGCAGGAGTATCTCATGTGAATCTAATCTTCGGTTGCCCCCGATAGTCGAAACATGACCTGCGCCATGCGGTCGGCAATCCTGTCGGGGGCATTGCGGTCCGTGAAGTCGCTGTTCAGCCAGTCCTCCAGCAGCCACACCTCCCCGGCGGCAATCGCCGTCAGGCAGTCTGCCGAGGCGTCCCCGGCATCCGCCAGCCGCTTGCCCACCAGCCGCGTTCCCATGCGCTCCGAAAGGAACGCGATTGTGTGCGCGGCGATGCGCCCGCCGCTGGGGCCGTTCAGGGCATTGCGGCAAAAGTCGCGCTGCCGGTAGATCCCCTGGATGAACAGGTCCATCATGCCCGCCAGGTATGCTTCGTCATCTCCCACGGCAATCTGCTCGTCTATGTCGGCGAAGATGGCGGAGACATAGCGCCCCGCCGCGGCGGCAACCACCGACGGCACATCGCCGAACTGCTGATAGACGGCCGGGCGGCTGACGCCGGCCTCCTGGGCAATCTGCGTCACCGAGATGTCGGCAACCGGTTGCGCAGAAGCCAGGGAGAATGCCGCGTTCATCAGCGCCTCGCGCGTACGCTGGCTGCGCGGATCATCGATATTCATCGGTTTCCTCCCTCGTTATCTAACGTCTGTAATATAGTTTACAAACGTAATTTAGTATCGTCAAGCACTATTTTACATCTGTATATTACTTTGCCTATGCGCTGCAGCCGGAGCCGGCGGCCTGTTCAGTGCGCCGTGGCTGAAACCGAAGACCCGCCTGGCATGCCGCAGCCGGGCATTTCGTACAGCACGCCCTAAGTCGTTCGCGCATCTATGAGCAAGCACGTACAATAACCAGAAAGCATTGACTGTTTCGCAAAGGAGCGTGCCATGGATCCGGAGAAATGCTCCGCCTTGCTGAAGGTCCTGGAAGTGGGCAACCTCTCCAAAGCAGCAGGGCTGTTGGGCTACACGCCCTCGGGCATCAGCCGCATGATGGCGACCCTGGAACAGGAGCTGGGCTTCCCGCTGCTGTTCCGCAGCAAGGCGGGCGTGGCGCCCACGCCGGAATGCACGCGCATGCTGCCGGCCCTGAAAGAGCTTGCCGCCGCCGGCCGCACCTGCCGGCAGATGGCCGAGCATATCCGCGGGTTGGAGACGGGCACGGTGCGCGTGGGCAGCGCGTATCGCCAGTTCTACGGCATCCTGGCGCAGATCCTGTCGGAGTTCGGCCGGCAGCACCCGGGCATCCATGTGGACATCCGCATGGAGAACAGCACGCCGCTGCTGCAGCGCCTTGCCGCACACGAGACGGACTTCTGCATTGTGAGCAGGCACGAAGGCGACTACCTCTGGACGCCGCTGCTGGTGGACGACATGGTCGCCGCGCTGCCGCTGGACCATCCGCTGGCACGTGCGCAGGCGCCCGCCTATCCCATCGCGCGCTTGGAAGACGACCCGTTCGTGGAGGTGTTCCCCGGGCAGGACAGCGACAATGCGCGCACGCTTGCCCAGGCGCAGGTGAAGCCGAACGTGCATTTCTCCGTATTCGATACGCTGGCCGCATCCGAGCTGGTCGGCGCCGGGTTGGGCGTCTCCCTGATGAACCGCATCTATGCCCGGGAATTCCTGGGCAAGCTGTACGTTCTGCCGTTGGAACCGCGCACCACGGTGGAGATAGGCATCGCGCTGCCCAACGATACGGTGCTCTCCCCCGCTGTCAGCGCCTTCTGCGATTTCGCCGTGCCCCGCCTGACGGCGTTCGCCCGCGCGCTTGCCGAGCGCTGCGCCCGGGAAATCGGCCCCGCAGACGACACGCCGGCGGGCAGTCCGCAGGAATAGCCTGCCCGCGAAAATCCAAGAGGGACGCAGCGAGTGCCGTCCCCCGCACGCGGACGTCGGTCCCTACGCGGCCTTCGCCCAGCTGTCGGCCTCGTCCTTCACCGGGTACTTCTTGCGCAGATCGTCTTCCTTCTTCTCCAGGCGGTTGCGCACCAACAGGTACGCGATGATCATGGCAACGCCGGTGACTATCCAGGTAATGGGGAAGATGTAGATCAGCATTTCGTAGGTGCCCACCAGCGGAAACACGAAGAACACCCACAGCACGCGCAGAATGCACGTGCCGAAGATGGTGATGATCGCCGGCAGGGTGGACCATTGCATGCCGCGCAGCGAACCGGCGGAGATCTCGTAGGTCGAAGGCAGGCACTCAAGCAGCTCCACGTTCCACATGCGGATCATGCCGAACGAGATGGCGGCTGCGTTGCCCGTGAACAGGCCCAGCCAGAACTGGCCGAACGCCACGAACACCGCGCTCACGCAGATATCCAGGGCGAAGCTGCACGCCATGCACATCCACCAGATGCGCCGGCAGCGCTGCATGTTGCGCGCTGCGTAGTTCTGACTGGTGAAGGTCACCGCCGCCTGCGCAAACGATGCCGTGACAAAGTACGTGAAGCATTCGTAGTTGATGCCGGCGGCCGAACCGGCGATGGCCTCGGCGCCGAATCCGTTGATGGCGCCCTGGATGGTCAGGTTCGAGATGGCGAACACCGCGCCCTGCACGCCGGCGGGAACGCCGATCTTCAGCACTACCATCAGCGGCTCGCGCACCACGCGCAGGCCGCGCGGCTTGAAGCGCAGCGCCCCTTCCTCATGCATGAGCAGGTAGACCACGATGACCGCGGCCACCGCGTAGGACAGCACGGTGCCCAGCGCAATGCCCACCACGTCCCAATGGAAGACGCTGACGAACAGCAGGTCCAGCGCGAAATTCAGGAAGCAGGCCACGGCCAGCGCGTACAGCGGGCGCTGGGAGTCGCCCTTGCTGCGCAGGATGGCCGACCCGAAGTTGTACAGCATCATGAAGGGCATGCTGCAGAAATACACCTGCAGGTACACGGTGCCGATGCCGATGATGCTGTCCGGCGTGGAGATCAGGCGCAACGCAGGCTCGGACACGAAGAAGCCCAGCACCACCAGCACCACGCCGCTGGCGATGGCCACCGCCATGACGGTATGGACTGCATCGTCCAGCTTCTGCTGCTCCTTCAGCGCGATGCCCGATGCCACGACCACGTTCGCGCCCACGGAAAGGCCCACGAACAGGCTGACCAGCAGGTTGATCAGCGGGCCCGTGGCGCCGATGCCGGCCAGCGCGTTATTGCTGACCAGCTGTCCGGCCACGGCGGAGTCCACGGAGTTGAACAGCTGCTGCAGCACGCTGGTCACCGCCAGCGGCAATGCGAATGCCATGATCTTGCCCAGCAGGGGGCCGTGGAGCATATCTATCTCATGCTTCCGCGAACGGGTGGCGGGGCGCCCGTGCGGATTGGCTACCATATGAATCGACGTAAGCTATCGCCTCTGAAATGCCTTGGAGTTCGGTACTGGCGACACGCGCATCTGACCCGATGTCGGCAGAAGGCCTCGGCCCTCGGTTCCATCGGACGCTTTCGGTTCGCTGTCGCACGTTTTTGCATCCGTGATGCTACACCCCGCCTCCCGGCACGGTGGTTTCAAGAATGTTTCTATATGGAATGACCACGCAGGAAACGCAGCGATCAAGGCAGCATGCCTTCCGCGCATACCGCGCGCGTCACATGGCCGCGCGCACCCCTTCGCACCCCTGCTATGCCGGATAATGGTTGATGCAGGTGAATACCGTCGTTTCCCCGGTCGTGTTCGCATACTCGTGCCGCTGCGTCGCATCGAACCCGGCGCAGTCTCCCGCTTGCAGCGAATAGCGCTCCTGACCGATAGCAATATCCAGCGTCCCGCGCGTGACCAGCACGAATTCGCGCGAATGCGAAGGATGGCCATCCGTCACGTGCGTGCAGCCGGCATCCAGCTCGCATTGGAACAGCTCGAAATCGCGCGACGGCGTGCTGGGGAAATAGCACAGCAGGCGATACCCGCCGTCCTCGTCGGCCTGCATGGCCGCCTCGCTATAGCGCACGACCTGCGTTTCGGGCTCCTTCTCCTCCAACAGCGCGGAATAGGTCACGCCCAGGCCCCCGGCGATCTTCCACAGCGTATTGATGGTGGGATTCGCCCCGCCCTTCTCAATCTGCGAAATCATCACCTTGCTCACGCCGCAGGCATCGGCCAGCTTTCCCAGGCTCAGGTTGCGCTCCGTGCGCAGGCGCTTCACGTTCTCCCCGATGATCTGGTTGACTTCCATAGCCGTCCTCCGTTGCAGCGATCAACTGCCGTTCAAGGCATGAGTGAAAAAAGAATCCGTAAAAGATATTGTCTAATCGTACGTTTTAGTTTATACAATCACTGTACGAACATTAAATATATTTAACAGATAGCCGAAAGGAGCGCAACATCATGAGCAGCAACGCGGGCAATGCGAAGCTCAAGGCATTCCGCGCCGCCTTCGTGGAGACCATTCCCATCATGACCGGGTTCGCTTTCCTGGGACTGACGTACGGCGTGTACATGACCGCCTCCGGATTCCCCTGGTACTACAGCACCATCACCGCAGCGGTCGTGTTCGGCGGATCGCTGGAATTCCTGATCGTGGGTATGCTGTGCTCGGCCTACAACCCGCTGTCCTGCTTCCTGGTGGCGTTCGCGGTTCAAGCCCGCCATCTGTTCTACGGCCTTTCGATGCTGGACATCTACAAGGACACCGGCTGGAAGAAGCCGTTCCTCATCTTCGGCATGTGCGACGAATCCTTCGCCATCAACTACCGCGCCCACGTTCCGGAGGGCGTGGACAGAGGCTGGTTCATGCTGTTCGTGACCTGGCTGAACCAGCTGTATTGGGTCGGCGGGTCCACGTTGGGCGGACTGGCGGGCATGGCCATCCCCTTCCCCACCGAAGGCCTTTCGTTTGTCATGACGGCGCTGTTCACGGTCATCTTCCTGGACGAATGGCTGAAGCAGGGCTACAAGCGCCCGGCCTACGTGGGCTTCGGGTGCGCCATCATCTGCCTGTTGGCATTCGGCCCGGACAACTTCATGATCCCCGCCCTGGTTGCCATGTCGGCGCTGCTGCTGTGGATGCGCCCGAAAACCCCGGATCGCAGCTTGAGAGAAAGAAAGGAGACCCTCTCATGACGCTGGTACAGCAGGCAATCACCATCGGGCTGTGCGCGCTGGCCACCATCCTGACGCGCTTTCTGCCGTTCGCCGTGTTCAACGAGAACCGGCCCATGCCCGCAAGCATCGAGTATCTGGGGCGCGTGCTGCCCCTGGCCATCTTCGCGCTGCTGGTGGTCTACTGCCTGAAGGACGTGTCGCTGCTCAGCGGATCGCACGGCATCCCCGAGGCAATCGGCATCGCCGTCACCGGCGCCCTGTACCTGTGGAAGCGGCAGATGCTGGTCGCCATCGCCGGCGGCACCGTCTGCTACATGCTGCTGGTCCAGCTGGTATTCTGACCTGCCGGCGGGAAAACAAAGCGAATACGTGGATATCCGCTGTTCACGGCACGTTTCGTACTATCCTAGAACCTTGGCGGACAAGCTGCGGGGAACCTTGATCGGGGTCCCTGCAGCTACCTGATTCCCCGCCCCGAACTCAGACGATATGCCCGGCATCCCGCCAGCAGGAAGGAGACCCTATGCCCGACGAACGGTCACGGAACGGCAAGCGAGGCGACATGCCCTGGGGCGAGCGGATAAAGCGCTACCTGATCTGCTTCCTGGGCATCTTCTGCATCTCCTTCGGCGTGGCCCTGTTCACGAAATCGGGCACGGGCACCTCCGCCATCTCCGTCATTCCCTATACCCTGTCGCTGGTCCTGACCCAGCTTACCTACGGCACCTGGGTGGCCCTGTTCAACATGGCGCTCGCCCTGGCCCAGGCCGTCATGCTCCGCGGAAAGACCGATTGGTTCGACATCGTCCAGCAACTGATATTCGCCACCGTGTTCGGCTCCATCGTGGACCTGTCCATGTGGATCCTGACGAACTACAACCCCGACGTGTACTGGCAGTGCTTCCTGACCATGCTGGTCAGCGTGCCCATCCTGGCGCTGGGCGCCTACCTGACGCTGATCAGCCGCGTGGGCGTCATGGCCGGCGACGGGTTCGCCCGCACCATCTCGCAGGTCACCGGCAAGGAATTCGCCGTGATCCGCGTCATCTCGGACTCCACCATGGCCGTCATCGCCATCATCATGTGCTTGGCCTTCTGGGGGCAGCTCATCACCGTGCGCGAGGGAACCATCTGCGCGGCGCTGTTCACCGGCACCGTGGTGGGATGGTACAGCAAGCACTTGAAGGGCTTCGAATACGCGTTGCTGCCGAACAACCGCGCGCAGGATCAGGCGGCGAAGGCGCAGACTCCGGTGCCCGCGGACAACTTCGTGGTCACCATCAGCCGCGAATACGGCAGCGGCGGCCGCGAGATCGGCCGCATGATCGCCGATACGCTGGACGTGCCGTTCTACGACTCCGAGATCATCAACCGACTGGCCGCCGAGGAGGGCTTCGACCCCTCCTACGTGCAGGATAACGACCAGCGCATCAACAGCTCGGCGCGCGAGGCGTTCTACCGCTTCTACGCCGGCGCCGTACCCGATTCCGAGATGCCGAAGGTCGAGCAGCTCTACCATGCCGAACAGCGCGTGATCAAACGACTGGCCGCCCAGGGCAGCTGCGTGATCGTGGGACGCCTTTCAAACTATATCCTGCGCGACCACCAGAACCGGTTGGACCTGTTCATCCGCGCCAACATGCCCGAGAAGATCGCCCACGTCATGGCGCGCGAGCACCTGTCGGAATCCGCCGCGAAGGCGAAGATCCAGAAGGTGGACCACGACCGCGCCGAGCATTGCCGCTACTTCGCGCATCGCGAATGGGGCGATGTGCGCAACTACGACGCATCCGTGAATACCGGCAGGTACGGCATCCAGCAGACCGGTAGGATGCTGGCGCGCCTGGCCGCTGCCGCGCGCGATGCCGCCGCGAATACTACCCCCGTTGCCGAAGAGGAGGCTGCACAATGACCCAGACCGCACCCAGCAAGCGCTTCACCATCCTGGTGCTGGCGAACCGCGAGAACTACGTTCCGCACCCCTTGGGCAACACCTATCTGGATACCGACGACATGGTGTTCGTGGGACCCACCGCCACTGCCGAACAGGCGCTTGCGGCCGCGCCCGATGCGGACATCCTGTTCGCGGACTCCGTGGCCACCGTCCCCCGCGCGCTGATACAGGGTCTGCCGAACCTGAAGCTCATCAACACGGAGGGCGTGGGCTACAACGGGGTCGACTGCGAAGCCGCAGCTGAACGCGGCATACCCGTATGCAACAACGCCGGGGGCAACGCGCACGCGGTTGCCGAGCAGGCCATACTGCTGATGCTGGGGCTGCTGCGCCATGTGCGCGCCTGGGATGCGGCCGTCCGCGAGGGCCGGCAGTTCCAGGCGAAGGCGGAGGGCTTCGCAAACGGCATCACCGACTTGGCGGACTGCACGGTGGGCATCATCGGCCTGGGCAACAGCGGCCAGGCGCTGGCAGCGCGCCTGCATGCCTTCGGCACGCGCGTGCTCTACACCGGACGCCGGCGTAAGACGCCCGCATTGGAGCAGGAGCTGCACGTGGAATGGCGCACGCTGCCCCAGCTGCTGGGCACCTGCAACATCGTCAGCCTGCATACGGCCGTAACCGAAGACACCGCGAACATGGCCGATGCCGCCTTCTTCGCCCAGATGAAGGACGGGGCCTACCTGATCAACACCGCCCGCGGCGACCTGGTGGTCAACCAGGACCTGGCTGACGCCTTGCGGTCGGGCAAGCTGGCGGGCGCCGGCCTGGACACCGTCGCGCCGGAACCGGTGACGGCTGACAACGTGCTGCTGAACCTGGAGCCCGCGGTGGCCGACCGCATCCTGTTCTCGCCGCATGTGGCCGGCATCACCACCGGCAGCAGGCGCCGCATGCAGGAGCACATGTGGGACAACCTGGCCCGCGTGGCGCGCGGCGAAAAGCCCACCTGCATCGTGAACGGCCTGTAGCGCAGGCGCGCGAGAGCGATGCAGCGCACCCTTGCGAACGCAGGCGCGCCGCACGCAAGCATAGGAGCGCGCTGCATCCGCCCGTGCAAGCGCAAATCGACCGCACTGCATGCAGAAAGCCCCGAGAGGCGGGAATGAACTGCACCCCAGTTCTTGGAGCCCATAAGTAAAGTCTATCAGCTACGCTGCTGTCTCGAGGGTCCGATTCCCGTATTCCACGGGGGTCAGGCCCTCGAGCCTCTTCTGCCTTCTCACCGTGTTCCAGTGAACGATGTATGCTTCGAGGTCGGCCTTGAAGGACTCGAAGTCGGGCCATTCCTGGCCCCTGAAGAACTCGTCCTTGATGTGGCCGAACAGGCCTTCCGTGCACGCGTTGTCCAGGCAGTTGCCCTTGCGCGACATGCTCTGCCTGAACCCCGCTTCCTCGACCCTCTTCCAGTAGCGCTCGTGCTGGTACTGCCAGCCCATGTCGCTGGTCAGGATGGGGGTCTTGCCCTCCGGCTTCCTGGCTATCAGCATATCCAGCATCTCGTCCTGCTGCCGCAGGCCCGGGTGCTGCGAGACGGACCAGGCGACCACCTCCTCGCTGAAGAAGTCCAGCACCGGCGCGAGGTACGCCTTGCCCCACGGCTGCGCGAACTCCGTGACGTCGGTTCCCATCTTCTGCCACGTCCCGCTGGCGGAGAAGTCCCGTCCGATCAGGTTCTCGAAGGTCTTCCCGACCACGCCCTTGTAGGAGTTGTACCTGTGATAGTCGGTCTCGCGCCTTATGCCGCAGCTGATGCCGATCTCGTGCATCATCTTGAGCACGGTCTTGTCGGCTATGCGCACGCCCTCCTCGGCGCGCAGGCACATCGCGATCTGGCGGTGGCCGCACCCGTTCGGCGTTCTCCCGAAGATCTCGGCGACCTTCGCCCGCAGCTCGGGCCTCGTGGGCGGCTTCGCGGGCTTCTCCCTGTTGTAGTGGTAGGTCGACGCCGGGAGGCCCGACGCGGCCAGGAGGTCCTTGAGCGCGTGGCCCTGCCCTGAAAGCTCCCTGATCACCTGGCACTTCTCCCAGGTGCTCGCTTCTCCGCCTCCAGGGCCCTCAATTTTTTTAGGTAGGCCACCTCGGCCCTCAGCCTGCGGTTCTCCGCCTCGAGCTCCTGTTCGCGGGTCGCCGGGCACGCCCGGCCGCCGCCCTTGCGCGGGCGCCCCCTCGGCTTCGGCCTCAGGGCCTCCGGCCCTCCCTCGCGGTAGCTCCTCGCCCAGTTCTTCAGCTGCGTCGCGCCCACGATGCCGTACCTGGACATGACCTCCTGCCTGGTCATCCCGAGGTCGACGTAGTCCCGAGCAGCGGCCAGCTTGGTCTCGTAGTCGTACGTTCTGTGCTTGGACCCCATCGCCAGGAACACCTCCGCGCCCACCGCCTTGTACGTGTAGACCCAGTATTGCGCGATGTTCCTAGATACGGCAAGCTCCGACGCGATCGCCCTGAAGCTGTACCCCTTCTTGATGAGATCGGCGGCCCTTCGACGGGTTTCCAGGCTATGCCTCTTCATGACAGAACCGCACCTCCTAAATCCGGACTCTCTTTCTAAGTCCAAGATCAGGGGTGCGGTTCAGAATCCTCTCGGGGCTTTCCGTATGCCCGGTGCATCAGGTGCATCAGCGCGCCCACATCGCCGGCGCGTCGGTGCGTTGCAGCGAGCGCGTTACTGCGCGATCTTCACGCGGGCGTTAATATCCTCCGCCGGCTTCGCGTCGGGTTCCGCCACGATGCCGCCGAACGGCATCTGCGCCAGCAGCTTGTACGATGCAGGCACGTCGAACAGCTTCTTCACCGCGTCGTCGATGACCGGGTTGTAATGCTGGATGTTCGCACCCACGCCCAGCTCGCGCAGCGCGGTCCAGATGCTGATCTGCAGCATGCCGTTTGCCTGGTTCGCCCACACGGGGAAGTTGTCCGCATAGCCGGGGAACTGCTCCTGCATGCCCTTCACCACGTCGGTGTCGTAGAAGTACAGCACCGTGCCGGCGCCGGCCTTGAACCCGTCGATCTTCTCGCGGGCAACCTTGCCGCCGAAGGCGTCGTAGATGGTATCCCACAGGGCGTCCTGTTTTTCACCCAGGGCCACGACGACCCGTGCGCTCTTCATATTGAAGGCATCGGGAACCAGCTCCGTCGCCTTGCGGATGGTCTCGACGACCTGCTCCTCGGCCACCGGAAGCTGCTTGTTGATGCCGTAGATGCTGCGGCGCTGTGCCAAAGATTCGATGATGCCCATATTCGCCTGCTTTCTGTTGGAATGATTCGATGGCAAAATCATACTGAAATGCTCGGATTCGTCATAGTAGGCACTTTTCCTGCGGTTAGTACGTTTCGCCATACCGTGCGGCAAACCCTGCGTGGAAGCGAATCAGACCCGACGGAACGCCCCTGCCGCTCTACGCGGCGGGCACGTGCCGCGTGCTTCGGGCTATGCCAGCTCTCCGCCGTCGACCACCAGATGCTGGCCCGTCATGAACGACGAGGCATCCGATGCCAGGTACAGCACGCCATTTGCAATGTCTTCCGGCGTACCGAAGCGGCCCATGGGGATGTTCGACAGGAGCATCTTGCCGAACTGCGGATGCTCCGTGGCGGGATGCGTCATATCCGTGTCCGTGAGCCCGGGATAGATGCCGTTCACGCGCACGTCCGGTGCCAGCATGTGACCGAAATACTGCACCAGCGAACGCAGTGCGCCCTTCGTGGCGGTATACGCCGCGGACCCAGAATAATGCCAGCTGGCCAGCGACCCCACGGGAATGATGGAGCCGCAACCGTGCTTTGCGCATTCGCGGGCGCCGTATTTCACCATGAAGAACACGCCGTCCAGATTGATGGACTGCACGGTGCGCCAATTCTCCGAATCGAATACCGCATCGTAGCCTCCGCTTGCGGAAAGACCGGACGTCCCTGCGGACAGCACCATGATGTCCAGCCTGCCGAAGGTATCGACGCACGCCTTCACCGCCGCTGCGCATTCCTCTTCGGACGACACGTCCGTAGGACGATATGCCGCAACGCCGCCCGCCGACTCTATCTCCTCCATCGCCTGCTGGAGCTTTTCTTGGCGGCGGGCCGTCAGGAACACCTTCGCGCCATGCGCAGCCAGCAGCTTCGCCGATGAATTGCCGATGCCATGCGAACTGGCGCCGGTGATGAGTGCCACCCGCCCCGTCAAATCGAACGGATCCTTGTGCATCTCAGCTTCCCCCATTGCAATCGCCTCCGATAATGCCGCATTATTATTGCGACAAGCGTCTTGGTAATACTATTCATCCATTGAAACGGGAATGGCTTCCCTCATGCCGACACGGCGGAGAGAACTGTTGGGATAATCATGGCGAACACAAAGAACAATGCGCGGGGACGAGCCTCGCGGCGCAAGATGGAAGCGGCCTATCTGGAACTGCTGGAAGCGCTACCGGAGAGCAGCGATCCCACGAGCATCACCGTGTCCCAGATCTGCGCCTGCGCCGGCGTGCACCGAAGCACGTTCTATGCGCATTACACCGGCATCAAAGACCTGGCAGATTCCCTGGTCAACCGGCTGCGAGAAGAAATCGGGGCCCTGTATGCGACCGAAGGGAACACCGACCTGCAGGCGCTCTACCAGAAGATGTTCCAGCATCTGCGCGCCCACCGAAACGTCTTCCGCTTGTACTTTCGGCTGGGCGGCATCGATGCCGAAATGCTGCCCGAAGTCCGAACCTGGCATGCCGAGGCGCCCCAGGGCGTTCAAGCCGTCTACCATGACGTGTTCCATCAGGCCGGGTTCAATGCCGTGGCACGCCGCTGGCTGGATCGGGGCTGCCCGGAGACGCCGGCGCAGATGGCGGCATTCCTCATGCATCCCTGAAACGGCGGCGCGCCGTTGCGGCATCGGCGGATTTCATCACAGCGCCGCTACAATCGTGCGCGATAATTGCCCCGATTCGAACGTATGAATAGATAAGGAGCGCTCTGCGCCATGCGGCAAAAGCTCAATGCCCTCTTGAACGAAAGCACCGCCTACGGTCATTTCTCCATCGTGGTGATCCTGATAAGCCTGGTCCCGCTGATGTTCAAAGAAGAGGACGGGTCGCTCCTCATCATCGATTACGCCACCACCGCCGTGTTCATCTTCGATTACGTGGCCCGCTGGGCGGTAGCCGACCTGAACCTGAAGCGCGGGCGCAAATCGTTCCTCATCTACCCGTTCACGCCCATGGCCATCATCGACCTGCTTACCATCCTGCCCACGTTCTTCGCCTTGAACCAGGGATTCAAGGCGCTGCGTATGGTCCGCCTGGTGCGCATCCTGAAATTCGCCCGCTTCATCCGCCGCTCGCGCAGCTGGCAGATCCTGGTCCGCGTCTTCCAACGCGAGAAGTCGACGCTTCTGGTGGTCTGCGTGGCCGCGGTTGCCTATGTGTACCTGACGGCGCTGATCACGTTCAACGTAGAACCCGATACCTTCAATTCCTTCGCCGAAGCCCTGTACTGGGCCTGCGCTACGCTGACCACCGTCGGCTACGGAGATGTGTACCCGGTCACCCAATTCGGCCGCGCCGTTGCCATGCTCTCCGCCCTGATCGGCATAGCCGTGGTGGCGCTTCCCGCCGGCATCATCACCGGCGGCTACATCGATGTCATGCACGAGATGCGCGACGAGGAGGCCGAAGCCGAGCGCCTTGCCCGGATGGACGCGGCAGACGAATCGGCCCGCGAAGGGGAACCTAGCGCACCAAACCAAGAAGCACCTGATAGCGCTGCGAACGCAGGGCATACCGCCCCGTGAGGTTTCCATTCTCTTTCACCGCGTAAAGCGGGCCATGTAACCAGTGCTTAACAATCATCGAGTACAGTGGGGCGCATCCCACTGCACATAACGAAACAGTAAGGAAAAAGGCAGACCGACATGAGCGTCGACAACAACGAACCCGTACCGCAGAATCCGATACGCGAAGTAGCCATCCAGTCGAACAACCTCTACTTCAGTGCCGAGCCCGTCGAGGGCGACATCGTCGAGCAGCGCCTGGTCATCACGGCGAACGGCCACGTGCGGTTCAGCGCATTCGGCTACTCCCGTGGCACCTGCCAGCTGGCCGATGCCCGCCAGGTGCGCATCCGGCGCGACGATGCCAAACGCATCCTGGGCTTCATCCAGACGTTCGTGGACCAGGATGCCCCGAAGCGCGCGGCCGGGTCCGGCACCTGGGAGATGACCATCCGCTATGCCGACGAGACGGAACGGGAATACGAAGGCGCCCTGGCGAACGGCGCGCATGTGGGCGACGTGAACCTGTCGCATCTGATCAGGGAAACCGTCCCCATCCCGAACCTGATGGCGTTCGGCGGCCGCTAAGGCCCATCCCCCGCGCGCTCGGACAGCGGAGAACCCTCTCTATCGTGCATGGCACCGTATTCATACCCCGCAACGGCAAACACGGCACCGCATAATGCGATGCCGCGTTCTCTTTCGCGATAATGATCAGCGGACTTGCCGCTGCAATGCCGTGTGCTACGAGCAGATCTTGCCGGGGTTCAGGATGCCCTTCGGGTCGAACACGTTCTTGATGCCCGCCATGAGGTTGATGGAGGTCTCGCCCAGGCTGGCACGCAGGTAGTTCTTCTTCGCATGGCCGATGCCGTGCTCGCCGGACACCTGACCGCCGAATTCCTCGCACTTCGCGTAGGCATCCTTCATGACCTTGCTGCTCTGCTCCAGGAATGCCTGCGGGTCGTCGCCTTCGCCGCAGCAGTAGATATGCAGGTTGCCGTCGCCCGCATGGCCGAAGCTGCGGATGCGCACGTCGTACTTATCGCCCGTCTCGTGGATGAACTCCAGGAACGCGGCGATCTTGTCCACGGGCACGCACACGTCCATCTCGTCCAGATACTGCGTGTCGGCCTCGATCACGGTCAGGAACGCGCTGCGGGCCGCCCAGGCCGCCTGCTTTTCAGCGGGCTGGCTCAGCACCAGCACGTCGTAGGCGCCCGTCTCGTCGGCCACTTCCACCAGCGTCTCGGCGCGCTGGAAGATCTCGTCGCCGTCGTTGCCGTCCAGCGTCACCAGAATGTAGGCGCCGGCTTCCTTGCCGTTCACCACCGTGGGGAACGTCTCCTGACCGGTGTACTCGGCCGAGCTGTCCACAATGTCGCGCTCCATGAACTCGATGGACTGCGGATCCAGGCCGGCAAGCTTGATCTTGGGCACGGCGCTGATGGCCTTCGAGATGTTCTCGAACGGCAGGATGAAGCTCACGTCCTCGCGCGGGTTCGGGATCAGTTTCATGGTGAGCTCCGTGATCACGCCCAGCGTGCCCTCGGAGCCGATGATCAGGTGCATCAGGCTGTAGCCGGAGCTGGACTTCTTCACAGCGCGGCCGGCCTTCAGGATCTCGCCGTTGGGCAGGACCACCGTCAGGGCCATGACGTAGTCGCGCGTGGTGCCGTACTTCACCGCGCGCATGCCGCCGGCGTTCGTGCTGACGTTGCCGCCGACAGAACCGGTCTTCTCGCCGGGATCGGGCGGATACATCAGGTCGTGCTTCAGGGCATCGGCCGCCAGGTCGCACAGGCGCACGCCGGGCTGAATGCGCACGGTCAGATTGTTCATGTCGTATTCCAGGATCTGGTTCATGCGCATGGTGCACAGGACCACGCCGCCGTACAGCGGCGTGCTGCCGCCCACCAGGCCGGTGCCCGCACCGCGAACCGTCACGGGAATATTGTTATCGTTGCAGATCTTCATGACGGCGGAGACTTCCTCCGTGCTGCCGGGCAGCACCATCATGTCGGGCATATGCGTGCCGTAGATGGGCATCTCGTCATGGGAATAGTCTTCGTTGATGTCCTCACCAATCTCGCAGTTGTCGGCACCCACAATCGCCGTCAGCTGCTCCACCAATTCGGGGGTGAGTTCTTTGTACTCGGCCATGTCAACCTTTCAAAAGGCTCGGATGTTGCATATCCGCATTTCAGCAGACGATTTACTATATTGTACAGATGGAAGCGCATTCAATGGCCAACGCATCTTCTTCTGGCAAACGGTCATTCGGCGAACGGCAGCGCCGGATACCCCGCCGCGAACGGCATGATTTTCACGGTGAACGGTATTTTCAGCCGTGTGAGCGCCCTGCGGGGAACGGCGATGCGCTAGCGCTCGTCCACGCAGACAAGGCTGACGAACTCGGCATCCGTCACCTGCGCGATGACCTGGCGCGGATTGAAGCCGGCAAGCTCGATAAGGAATCCCAAGCCCGCCAGCTGGGCGCCGGCCTGCCCCACCAGCTTCACCATGGCCTCTGCCGTGCCGCCCGTGGCAATGAGGTCGTCCACGATCAGCACCACGTCATCGGGGCCTATGGAGTCCGTGCATATCTCCAGCGAATCCGTGCCGTATTCCAAGTCGTACTGCTGGCGGTAGACAGCGCGGGCAAGCTTACCGGGCTTCCGCGCGGGCACGAAGCCGGCGCCCAGGCGGTACGCAACCGGCGCACCCACCATGAAGCCGCGCGCTTCGGCGCCCATGACCTTCGTCACCCCTCTGCCGGCGAAATGGTCGGCGATGCCGTCGATGACGGCGGCGAACCCTTCGCTGTCGGCAAGCAGCGGCGTGATATCCCGGAACAGGATTCCCTCACGGGGGAAATCGGGGATCGTGGCAATCAGATGCTCGTAATGAAACGTGCCCATGGGCGCTCTCCTTGCAAGTTGCGGATGTACGGGGAAAATTATGCGAACAGCATACGGGATTATCCGGCATTGCGCGGGGCGATCTGCTGCTCTTCGGCATGTTCGGCACGCCATACGCGGTTGTTCTCGATGGCTTCGTCCAGCGTCACGGGCATGAACTTGTTCACGTCCACGCATACGTTCAAGGCGCGTTCCATGCCGCGCAGCACGTGCCAATACGGCGCGCGCGTTATCTGATGGATATGCCCGAATGCCAGATAGCCGCCGAACAGCTCGTAGTTGTAATCCAGGCACGGATAATGGCACAGCATGACGCGGCGACGGCGATCCTTGATGTTCGCAATCTGGCGCACTTCCACGAACCAGCGGCCCAAATCGCAATCGGGCTCCCATTTGCCGTCATGGTTGCCCTCGATGAGATGCAGCTTGCCGGGAAGCTGCTTCAGGTACCATTCCACGGGCTTCTTGTTGTTCACCGCCAGATCCCCTACCACATACACGTGGTCCGTCGGCTTCACGCGGCTTTGCCAATTCGCGATGATGGCCGCATCCATATCCTCGACGCGCGAGAACGGCCGTCCGCTCAGTTCCATCGCTTTCGTATCGCCGAAGTGCGTGTCGGCAATGTAGTAGATCACAGGTACCCGCATCCTCTAAAAACCGGCGAGCAGCCGTGCCGCTAGCGCCATTCGTATTCTTTAGGAAGATACCGCACTTTGAACGAGGAAAGCGAGATCACGCGCATGCCCGGCCGATCCTGCGGCTGGATGAGGCGACCGATGCCCGGCCCGTCGGCGACCAGGATGTCCTCGGGAGTCCAATCTTGGCAGAGGTAGCCGCACCGCATGCAGGCACGCGAGACGCGGTACCAGCCACGGCTTTCCAGCATCACCGTCACGAACGCATGCTCGCCCTCGGGACAGCCCTGCCGTTCCTCTTCGCCATTTCGATCCGTATCCATAAATGCTCCCCAAAGCCTATCCGGCGCGCTCGGCACCCCTGGCCGGATTCGCCCTCGACTTCATCTCAAGTATGGCAAGGCATTTCCCGCAGCGTGTACCAGGATAGGTACAGCACTCGCAGAAATCGATGCGAGAATCGAACGGGACAACATGCCCGCCATCGGGAAATCCGATGCCTGCTGCTCTCTGTTGTTTCCCTTACAATCTCTGTTTAGTCGGTAAATAAAGCCACCCCCCCCCGGAAGTTTTCGGCAAAGGGCACGACAATCTGCGAATATTGTCGATTCTGATTATCCTGGAACCAGCACACTCAGGGTCGCAAAATGCTGCCATCGGTAAAGTGCGGGAAACGGGCGTGTGGCGCTCTCATGGATATCGCGGACGGATTAACGGCCGCCACAACCTCTCCATCATGCACCCCTACACTTCGGCACCGACATAACAGACAGAACCAACCCGACTGTAAGCATCGGAGCTGGCTGCATTCGACATCCGTCGCCCCGTAACAGCGTCTTCCATCGGAGCCCGCATGAATGCCGCTTGAGAGAAAGGCACTGCGATGAACGCCGGCAAGCGACCCTTGCATCCGCGCCTGAGGGAATGCGCGCTCCCCGTTGCCGTGGCAAGCATGCTTGCCGCCCTGTTGGCGGCGAGCATCCCGCTGGCGAACATGAGCGTGCCGAACTGGGTCTATCCGTCCAACCCGTTCAACATCCCGAACATCGCGTTCGCATGGCTTGCCGTGTTCTTCGGCATGTGGCTGCTGACCGCGGAAAATGCACCGCACCGTTTCGCCGGCGTCCTGCGCCGGGCATGGTCCCGCATGACAAGGAGGAACGCCCCGAAGGCCGCGCAAGACGACGGGCAGGCACGCGTTTCGCTCCCCCGCCTCCGCACGAGGCTCCCGTTCTCCTGGGATCGACGCTCCGTCCTTATCTGCATGCTGCTGATACTCGCCGCTTGGCTGCCGGTGCTGCTGATCACGTGGCCGGGCGGCTTCTCGCGCGACACGGTGAACATGCTGTACCAGTTCACGACGCAGGGCCCGGCATGGTATTCCGCAACCGGCACCATGGTCGACACGCATTTCATCAACCATCATCCCGTATTCGATACGCTCATCTGCGGATTCTTCTATTGGCTGGGCTCGCTTACCGGCAACAGCGCCTGGGGCATCTTCTTCTTCGCGTGCGCAACGTACGTCTTCGCATCCGGCGTATTGGGCGCAACGGTGTGCTACCTGCATGCGAAGCTGGGCCTGTGCTGGGGATACGCGTTCGCCAGCCTGCTGTTCCTGATGTTCTTCCCCCTGTTCCCGCTGTTCTTCAGCTACATGTCGAAGGACGCCATCTTCGTGCCGTGGTTCCTGCTGTGGACGCTGGGGTACATAGAAGCGTGGCGCACGCGCGGGAAGGCCCTGACCGTGAAGTTCGCCATCCTCCTCTGCCTGGTAAGCGCCATCTGCATCCTATCGAAGCAGACGGCGCTGTACATCATGCTCGCCAGCGCTCTCGCGCTGCTCGTCCGGGTGCAGGGTGCGCGCATGAAAGCGGCGTGCGCCGGCGTGTTCGCGGGGGCGTTGCTCGTATCGCTGGCGCTCTTCCCCGCCATCGTCTACCCCGCCCTGGGAGGCGTCACCCCCATCGGCCAGCAGGAGGCGCTGGGCACGCCGCTGAACCAGACGGTCTCGCTGTACCTTGAACATCCCGATTCATTCAGCGACCAGGACCTCCAGACCGTGAACCGCGTCATCAAGCTGAACCGGGCCGTTCGCGATTACAAAGAGTTCAGCGTGGACGGCGTGAAGGACCGCTGGCGCACGAAGGAAGCCACGGCGCAGGACACCATGGCGTTCCTCGCCCTCTGGATACAGAAGGGGCTCACGGCGCAGGGGGCAAGCTGTTACTTCGATTCAACAGCGCGCATCTGCGCAGCGTTCTTCGTGCCGGCTTCCGGCCTCAGCGCGCCGAACTTCCTTCCGCCCCGCAAAATCCAGGCATTCGCGCGCTCCGTTGACAAGGCAGGCGGCGATTTCGTGGACCTGCGCTTGAAGCAGCCGAAGACGTTCAAGGACAACCGTGCGGCAATGGACGGCGCCATCGCCCAAACGGTGCAGACGCCGTTCGTGGGCATGTTCTTCACCATCGGGCTCTACAGCGGCTTCATCCCCCTCATGTGCCTGGTCGCGCTCATCGCGCAACGCAAGCGGGCGGAGAAGGGCGCCGTGCTCGCGCTGCTGCCGGTGATCGTGCTGCTCCTGATCCAGGTCGTCAGCCCCGTGGCATTCACCCGCTACGCCATGCCGTTCGTCGTGGGCGCGCCGCTTATGGTAGGCGTCACCGTTGCGCTGCTGCGAGGGCAGACGGCCCGCAGCGGCCGCGGAGGCGCACTGCGGGCGGATGCGGTTGGCGAGGGCGCTTGCAAGACACAGGCGCCGGGCGAAACGCGCGCGGCTACGCCACCTCTTGCGCCTTCGCCGCTTCCATAGCCTTCACGGACGAGGCGGTCAGATAGCGTACGACATCCGATCGGCTCAGCGTGCCCACCAGCTTTCCGTCCTCCGTGACCGGGATCTTCTTGATCCGCACATCGGAGAGCTTGCGGCACGCCGCCTCCAGCCCCTCGCCGCGCTCGATGGACACCACCTGGCGCGTGGCAAGATCCAGTGCGCGCGTATCGCGCAGCTTGTCGAAGCTGTCCGCCAGCGAATCCTTGCGCAGCCACTGCGCGTAATACGAGGCGATGTCGTATGTGCCGTCCATGCCGCGGGAAAGCGCGCGCATGATGTCACCGTCGGAGATGAACCCGGCAACCGTGCCGTCGCCGTTCACAAGCGGCAGCCCGCTGGTCTTGCGCACCACCATCTCCAGCAGCGCCTCATACGCCGTTGCGTCCGCGGGCACGGTGTACGCGTTCTTGTTCATGACACGGTCGAAATCCGCCGCATCCGAAACCGGCGCCTGCGCCTGCAGGGCACGGGCGGAACGGGACGTTGCCAGCGCGAAGAAGAAGCCCACCAGGCAGATGCCGGCGGCCGCCAGGCATGCAGCGGAGAAGCCGCTTCCCGTTGCCGCGGCGGCAGTGGCGCCGGCGGCGACGGCGGATTGCTCCACGCCGTCCATGATGCCCACATACAGCGACGAGCCGATGCAGCCCGCCAGCTGGATCACCGTATAGCAGATGGTCGTGCCGTCGGCATGCTGTTCGGCCGGCAGCATGCCCAGCGCATAGCTCTGGCTGGGTCCCACGGAGAACGCGCAGCCCACCAGGATGGGCGTGTACAGGCTCAGGATGACGAGCGACGTGGCCACGCCCGTGCACTGCGAGAGCAGCGCCGCGAACACCGTCATCACCGCCAGTGCGATGGGCAGCGAAACGGACAGGCCGAAGCGGTCGAACAGGCGCCCGGCGATGGGAGCGAACACGCAGCAGCTCATGCACGGCACAAGCAGCGTGAGCGCCGCATCCATGGCCGTATAGCCCAGCGACCCCTGCATGAACAGCGGCAGGATGATGTTCATGGCGAACACGGTCATGAACGCGAAGAGCACCACGCAGATGGCGCGTGCGAAACCCTTGTTCTCAAACGGCTGCAGATTCAGCAGCGGCTCTTCCAGCCGACGCTGGCGACGGACGAAACCGGCCATGCAGGCGACGCCGACGATAAGCGACGCCGCCACGACCGGGACGTTCCCGCCGAACGCCGTGGAGATGCCGTACATGATGCCGACGAGCCCCACGCTGACGAGCGCCACGGAAGGGGCGTCCGCCTTCGGATGCGTCAACGTGCTGAAGTTCCTGATGACGGCCACCGTGAACGCCAGGGCGACGGCGGTCATCACGGCGAATGCGGCGAACAGCATATGCCAGCCGGCAACGCTCAGCAGCACGCCGCCCGCGATGGGTCCGAAAGCGGGGCCGAGCAGCGTCACGGCGCTGACGATGCCCATGTACGTGCCCAGCTTGCCCTGCGGCGCCACCAGCAGCGTCAGGTTCATGCCGATGGGCACCACCATGCCCGTGCCGAGCGCCTGGACCATGCGGGCAGCCAGCAACATGGGGAAGTTCACGGCCGCGAATCCCATCAGCGTGCCTGCCAGCAGCAGGACCAACGCCGCGATGTTCAGCGGGCGCGTGGGGATGTCGCGGTACAGGAAGCCGGTAACGGGAACCGTCACGGCCGCCACCAGCATGTAAGCCGTGGAAACCCATTGCACGTCCGCGAACGAGATGGCGTAATCCTGCATGATGGGCGTCAGGGCAACGTTCAGGAACGTCTCGTTGAACGTGGCCAGGAATGCCGAAACGGCAATGGCGAACAGGACGGCCGCCGGATGGCGTACGGATGCTTCACTCATTCAGAGAAACCTCTTTTCTCCTCGGGTGACAGCACGCGACGCCGCAGGCCTTTCGACCCTGCACGTAGGCGAGAACGGCGCGTCCCCGAAGGGGGGGGGGCGCCCGTCCAAGCAGACAGGGCACGATGCGCGCGTTTCGCCTCCCCCGTCTCCGGGCAATGGCGAAGAAAAGCGGGCGCCGTGCCCGTTTTGTCCTGTCTTTTCACTTGTTGTGTTGGAAACGCGCCGCTCTCCGCAGCGCGATTCCATGCTAGCCAGTTGCAAACCCGGAATTCAAATGACCATTGCGAATAAGAAGCGCGGTAATCCATAGAAATCGCAGCACGCGCGAACGCGGCGCGAAACGCATACGATGCCAGCGGCAGGGCGCTTTACGGGTTCGCACCGCAGCCGAAAGAATATGTAATTAATCTGGCAGCAGGCATCATGCCTGTTGAAACCTGCTATTGTGCGGAAAAACGTCCGTCTCTCAACGCACGAAAAGCAAACTACCCAAGGGACGAATCATGCCATTTTCCAAGAAGCGCCATTCCCGTCATGCAGCCGACAGCGCTCCCGCTGCAGCGTATGGCGCATCCGACTCCGCTGTGCAATATTCCCGTGACCAGGAAAAATACGCTTCGGCAATTGCCACGGGAAAGAAAATCCGCCGGCATAAGGTAATCAAGGGCGTCATCATCGCCGTCGTTGCCGTGGCTGCTGCAGCCGGCGTTGCGGCGGCGCTGTACCTGAACAACCTGAACTCGCTGCTCTCCGGCAACCTTTCCAGCGACGAGCAGGACAAGATCAACAGCGCGCTGACCGGCGACACCAGCTTCGACAAGCCGTTCTACATGCTGCTCATCGGCAGCGATGCGCGCACGGGCGATTCGTCCATGGGCCAGCGCTCCGACACGAACATCCTGGTGCGCGTGGATGTGCCGAACTCCACCATCACCATGGTCTCCATCCCCCGCGACACCGCTATCAACTACGGCGACTACGGCACCGTGAAATTCAACGCCGCCTATGCCTATGACGGCGCCTCGGGCACCATCAAGGCGGCGAACCAGCTGTGCGGCGTGAAGATCGCGCACTACGCCTCCATCGACTTCGACGGCCTGACGGACCTGGTAGATGCCGTCGGCGGCGTGGACGTGAACGTGAAGGAGCGCATCGACGACCCGGATGCCGGCAACGTGGTCATCGAGGCCGGCAAGCAGCACCTCGACGGCGCGGCCGCCCTCGTGTTCGCCCGCAGCCGCGCATACGCGGACGGCGACTTTACCCGCGTGTCGAACCAGCGCAAGCTAATCAAGGCCATTGCGGAGAAGGCCATGAACCAGAATGTCACCGACCTGAGCAACACCGTCACCACGGCCGCGAAATACGTCACCACGGACTTCAGCGCCCAGGACCTGCTCTCGCTGGCGCTGTCCATGAAGAACAACGGAGACCTGAAGATCTATTCCGCCACGCTGCCCAGCACCACCGGCTCCATCGACGGCGTGTCGTACGTATTCGCTGACGTCCCCGGCATCCAGGTCATGATGGAAGCCGTGGATGCGGGAAAGAACCCGTCATCGAAGAGCGTGCAGAAGGCCATTGCCGCAGCCGACGCGAAAGCGGAGAGCGGCACGTCCTCCAGCAGCTCCTCTTCGTCCACGGCAGGATCGAATGCGGTTTCGCAAAGCGATTCCTCCTCCAGCTACGGAACGGACGCATCTTCCAGCAGCACGTCCGGATACGACCCGAATTACAACTACAACTACGGCATCGACACGGCGAATGGAGGCAACGTCTCCGGGAACAACTACGGAGCCGTGGATGACTGACGATTGTCAGGCCGTCCTCGCCAACGCGGCGATACGCCGCTCCGCGCAATCCCCTGCAGCGAGCCGAAGGGCACGTTCCGCTGCAGGGGATTGCCTTGTCATACGCCTATTTTCCGCTATGCAAGAACTTTACGCATGCCTTGCAACGCGCAAACACGCCGTTTCTAGCCTGATAGGTGAGCGTTGGCCGACACCCCCAACACTCCGGCATGAACGCACCGCGATTTCACGAAGGACGTAATGGCCCCGCTGATGCCCCGGCAAAACATCTTCCCCTGCTGCCAGGCGCAACGCCGCGCCATCGGCGCCGGGATATCAAGGGCCATCCTATTCCGCTTCCCTTCGCTCACCGAAAACGCCTCGCGGTGCGTATGCCGTTCCCTTGAACATTCATCCCGCATCGGCACCGCCGCCCCGCAGCGCCGCACTGCCACGCAGCGCGCTCGGGCCGCGGCAACGCATGCCGGAAACAGGAGACGGACGGTACATGATATTCGCTAAAACCCTGGCAATAGTGTATACGGGCTGCATATTGATGCTTGCCTGCTCGCGCATATTCGAGGCGGCGCGGTGGTATTGGGACGGCCGCGCCGAACGCAAGGCCGGTCGCATCCCGGCAGAGCGCTACGCCGTGCGCCTGCCGCTGTGGGTGGCCGCCCTGGGCATCGCCGGCGGCGCCACAGCCGTGGGCATCTCCATAGGCGCATGCGAACCCGACGGAACGCTGGCCGCAACGCATATGGTTGCGGTAATGCCCCTGTTCGCAGCCAGCATCATCATGATCCTGATTCCCGCCGCGGGCTTCTACGACATCGAGGTGGACACCTCCGGGCCCGGGCATCTCATGTTCCGCCGCTGGTTCATCGCGTTCCGGCGCGTGCGCGTATCGCGCGTGCGCTTCGCCCGGATGCGCGGCGGCACGCTGTATGTGTACGTGCCGAACCGCAAGCGCCCGTACCCGGTGGACAACTTCGCGCACGGATATGGACGGCTGCTGGCGCTGCTGACGCGCGAGAACATCCCCATCGTCTGGAACGTGGTCCGCGAGAACCGGGACACCCCGACGCAGAACTGACGCGCTGCATTGCAACCTTGCAGCGCGCCTTCCGCACTGCATACACATGCACGCATTCGGGCGATGAAGCAGCCCGAGCCCCCTCGACACGGGAATGGATATGCACGCTATGCCTACGGACGGATCGGCATCCCGATTCGTCCGATTTCGCATGCCCCGCCCTCTCCCATTGTAAGAAAGCGCTTTGACGTGGGAATTTGTTTTCCGAAATCGTTGTAATTGTAATCTGACAGTTTTGTAACAATGTTAAGTTCATAGCAGACGATACCCATCCATTTGATGCAGCATATTCTGTGGAAACGTTCATTTTATGCATTTCCATCTCTTGTCCCCAATGAAAAGAGGCCTATGTGAAGGCAGGTATGACTGTTCATGAAAACAAGCGCTCTGCCACCGATGCCTCCCCGGCATCGGCAGCTGGCGCCGGCGCAACCCCGAACCCGCACATCTACGATCCGGATGAGGCATTGCATGCCGAGCATCCGAAGAAGGCGACGACGGTATTCAAAGTGTCGCTTCTCATCGGGCTGGCCGTCGTTGTCACGTGCGCGCTTTTCCCGGAACAGTTCGAAGTCTCCACGCAGGCCATCCGCAATTTCATCGCCACGAACTTCGGCTGGTACTACCTGCTGCTGGTAGCCACCATCGTGCTGCTGTGTCTGTTCCTGATGCTGAGCCCCGTAGGCCGCATCCGCTTGGGAAGCCCGCACGCGCAGCCGGAATACACGCGCCTTTCCTGGGTGGCCATGCTGTTCAGCGCCGGCATGGGCATCGGCCTGGTGTTCTGGGGAGCCGCCGAGCCGCTTTCGCATTACGCCGTCGCATCGCCGGAAGCGCCCGTGGGAAGCACGCAGGCGCTTGCGGATTCGTTCCGCTACTCGTTCTTCCACTGGGGCATCTCGGCATGGGCCGTCTACGGCATCGTGGGCCTGGCGCTGGCGTACTTCATGTTCCGCAAGAAGGAGAAGCCGCTGCTCTCCGTGACGCTGAAGCCCATCCTGGGCAAGAAGGCGGAAGGCGGATTCGGGAAGTTCGTCGATATCATCACCATGTTCGCCACCATCGCCGGCGTCGCCACCAGCTTGGGACTGGGCGCCATGCAGATCAACGGCGGCCTGCAGTACCTGTTCGGCATCCCGAACACGGCGGAGGTGCAGCTGGCCATCATCGCCATCACCACCGTCTGCTTCATTGCATCGGCCGTCAGCGGCATCTCCCGCGGCGTGCGCATCCTGTCCAACGTGAACGTGCTGCTTGCCTGCGGCCTGATGGCGGCCTGCATGGTGGTGGGGCCCACGGCGCACATGATGGACATCTTCGTGACCGCAACCGGCGACTACCTGCAGAGCTTTATCCAGATGAGCTTCAACGTGGCCCCGTACGACAGCACCCAGCATAGTTGGATCGAAAGCTGGACCATCTTCTATTGGGCCTGGTGGATTGCCTGGAGCCCGTTCGTCGGCATGTTCATTGCCCGTATCTCCCGCGGCCGCACGGTTCGCGAGTTCCTGTTCTACGTCATCCTGATCCCCAGCATCTTCAGCACGCTGTGGATCGCCATCTTCGGCACCATCTCCACGCACGTGCAGGCGTCCGGCATCGACATCAGCGGCCTTGCCACGGAAACAGTGCTGTTCGGCGCGTTCGCGCACTACCCCATCGGGCAGGTGCTCAGCATTGTGGCGCTGGTGCTGATCTTCTCGTTCTTCATCACGTCTGCCGACTCCGCCACGTTCGTGCTGGGCATGATCTCCGAGGACGGCCACCCCGCACCGCGCACGCGCACGAAGGTGATCTGGGGCGTGCTGCTTTCGTGCATCGCCGCGCTGCTGCTGATATCAGACGGATTGAACGCCTTGCAGAATGCGCTGATCATCACGGCCTTCCCGTTCAGCATCATCATGATTATGATAGCCGTGGCCCTGGTGAAGGAGCTGCACCACGAACGGAAGATGATGGGCCTGTACCTGAAACCGGACCAGCTGCCGTCGGAGACGGTCCCGTTCCGCTCATACGAGCAACAGGATTTCCATCCGCGGTTCACCTTGAATAACGTCTCGTCCGCATGGAGCGCCCGCAACCTGAACACGGAGGTCTATACGGGCGGCGGAACCGAGCCGCAGAAGACGCGCGTCGAGGAGGAAGACGTGAACGAGAACGACGACCAGCCCATCTAGGCGGGTGGGCACCGCGCGCCGCGCTCCCGCCATCCGAAATACGCGTCCCTGCCGCATCGGCACGCAGCGCCGCCGCGCAGGCGACGCGTTCGAAGAAAGGAATGTTCCCGCATGAAGCTTGCCCTGGCACAGATGCAGATGACTTCGGATATCGCGCAGAATGCGCAGCATGCCGTGGCGTATTGCCGCAAAGCCGGTGAGCAGCATGCCGACCTGCTGTTCTTCCCGGAAATCCAAATGACGCCATTCTTCCCGCAATACCGCGCGGACAGCACGCCATACCCGGTTGACGAGTACCTCATGGCGTACGACAGCGAGCCGCTCATGGACATCGCGCGGGCGGCACGCGACGCCGGCTGCTACGTCAGCCCGAACGTATGGCTGGACGAGCAGGGCGCGACGTTCGACGCCTCGCTGCTGTTCGACCGCACGGGCTGCGTCGTGGGCGTATCGAAGATGGTCCACATCTGCCAGGCACCGCATTTCTACGAGCAGGATTACTACACGCCGTCGGACAGCGGGTTCCGCGTGTACGACACGGACTTCGGGCGCATGGGCATCGTCATCTGCTTCGACCGGCATCTGCCGGAGAGCATCCGCACGTGCGCGCTTCAGGGCGCGCAGCTTGTCATCATCCCCACGGCGAACACCGCGGACGAGCCGTTGGAGGCCTACGAGTGGGAAGTCCGCGTGCAGGCCATGCAGAACCAGGTATACGCGGCAATGTGCAACCGCGTCGGCACGGAAGGCGGCATGGCGTTCGCGGGCGAATCGCTGATAGCGGCGCCCGACGGCAGCGTGGTTGCGAAAGCGGGCCGCAACGAGCAGCTGCTCATAGCGGACCTGAACCTTTCGGCAGCGGAAGAATGGCGCCGAACGCGTCCGTGGCTCGGCTTGCGCCGTCCGGAATGGTACGCTTGACGAAACGCCGCGCAACGGCACCCGACGGCGCCGCATGCGCATGCAGGGCAGCGGAATGCACAGGAAATCGAGGAAGCAACATGGCAGAGCATCCTGAAGGCATTGAAGCGGCAACGCAGGGAGATCCGACGCCGAAAAACGACGCGGCGACATCCGTTCTGGCGCTTTCGAAGGCACTCGGACGCGCCGCCGGCAGGGCGGATCGGAAATCGTCATCGCTCTTGAAGCAGTACGGCCTGACTCCGGCCCAGTTCAGCGCATTGGAAGCGCTCTACCATGACGGTCCCCTGACCATGCGGCAGGTCACGGAGAAGACGTTCTCCACGCCCGGCAACATGACGGTGGTGGTGCGGAACCTGGAGCGCGACGGGCTGCTGAGCCGCACGCGCAATCCTGCCGACGCGCGCTCGCAGCTTCTGGGGCTGACGGATGCCGGCCGACGGAAGGTAGCGGAGATCTGGCCGGCGCACAATGCACAGCTGAAAGAGCTGTTCGCCGCGCTTTCGCCCGCAGAACGGCAATCGCTTGCCGCGTTGCTGGACAAGATCGGCTGACACATAAAAAAACGGCCGGTCCATGCGACCGGCCGTTGCCCGATTCCTACAGCGCCACCATCTGCTTGTGCTGGAATTCCAGCAGCGCTTCGGCCACGCGCACAAGGGCCAGGTAGTAGCCCTCCCCCGCAGCCGCCTCCACCTTCGCGGCGAACGCGCCGATCCACGACAGCGGATGCGCGATGATGAATCCCAGCGATTCCGGCTGCTGGCGATGGCAGATCTCGGACAGGTACAGCAGCTCGATGCCCATATGGTCCAGATGGGGCACCTCCGCCTCATTAAGATGGATGCCCACATCGTTCAGCAGATCGGCCATATCTGCAGCGGGCTCCGTGCTTTCCATGCCGCCCTCGCCGTTCGTATAGTGTCCTTCCCAGGGAACGGCCTCGGGCGCCGGCGGGCCCACGAACAGGCGGGCGTATTCCACGGACGTGCGGTTCACGGCATCGTCGCCGTACGAGACGATCAGGTTCTGCACGCAGTCTGCGCACTCGTCCAGCTTCTCGGCCAGCTCCTCGGAGCCGAAGTCGGGGAACGTATCCCAAAACGACGGGTCCAGACCCGCGTGATTGCCCTGCGTCATGGGCTCCATCAGGGAATTCCCCAGAAACGCATACGCCCACGAAAGCGCATCCCACGATACTGCTGCCATTTGCCTTCTCCTGCCTTTCTCCTGTGCGCGCTACTTGTTCTTCTTGTTCTTCTTCGACTTGCTGCGCTTGTCCGGCAGATGGAGAACCACCCATGCCTCGTAGATGCAGATCGCGTCCACGAGCAGGGCCACGAATGAGGTGGACCCGTAGCGGAGCAACCCGCCGGCGGACAGCAGCAGCGCCACAACGGCGCACGCCATGAACGGCTTGCCGTCGCCGGGGAATGCCGTGTTCGATGCGCGGATGCCGGTGACGCCCGTCAGGAGGCCGGCCACGCTTTGCAACAGCATCACAATGCCCATGCCCACCAGCATATCCGGAGTGTAATACGCCGTGGAAAGCCCCATGGGCGTGAACGTGTCGACGCCGGTCGATGCCACGAATACCAGGATGCTGTACACGACGCCGACGATCGAGATGATGATGGCGACAAGCGCGACGTAGAACACCGACGTCATCTTGTTGCTGCGGACGCGGCCGCCCTTGCCCTTCGCTGCCATAGCTCTCCTTGTCCCTGCGGTTTTCTATCCCACTGATTATAGAGCAGTTGCCCTACCGCGCCATATGCCGGCGCCGAATAGACCCGCGCTGCCGCATTACGCGCACTGCCCGCCGCGACGGGCGCGGCGGGCAGCAGAGGAAAGAAAGAGCGGCGGCGTCCCCAATCCCATGCGCCGCCTATGGCTGGTGGAAGTGCTACGCCTGAGGCGCGGGATAGAAGCCGGACGGGGTGGCTTCCAGGTCGATGAAGATGTTCTTCACCTGCGAGTAGTTGTCCAGGATGGTCTTGTACGTCTCGCGGCCGATGCCGGACTTCTTATAGCCGCCGAACGGCGCCTTCTCGGGCAGCTGGTTGTACGTGTTCACCCACATGCGGCCCGTCTCAACGGAACGCGCCACGCGGAACGCGCGGTTCAGGTCGTTCGTCCACACGGCGCCGCCCAAGCCGTACTCGCTGTCGTTCGCCATGGCGATGACCTCGTCCTCGTCGTGGAACTTGATGACCACGGCAACGGGGCCGAAGATCTCCTCCTGCGCCACGCGCATATCGTTCGTGACGTCCACGAGCAGCGTGGGCTGCACGTATGCGCCGTTCGCCAGGTCGCCGTCCGTGGCACGGGCGCCGCCGCAGGCGACCTTCGCGCCCTCCTGCTTGCCGATCTCGATGTAGTTGACGATCTTCTGCGCCTGCTTCTCGTTGATCTGGGAGCCCATCTGCGTATCGGCTTCCCACGGCATGCCCACCTTGACGGCGTTGAAGCGCTTCACGGCCTCCTCCACGAACTTGTCGTAGAACGTGTCCTGCACGAACACGCGCGAGCCGGCGCAGCAGACCTGGCCCTGGTTGAACAGGATGCCCAGCTGCAGGCCGTCCATGGCCTTCTCGAAATCGCAGTCATCGAAGAAAATGTTCGCGGACTTGCCGCCCAGCTCCAGCGTGGCGGGAATGAGCTTCTTCGCCGCAGCGTCGGCCACGTTGTAGCCGATCTCCGTGGAGCCGGTGAACGCCAGCTTGCGCAGGTCCGGATGATCCAGCAGGTACCGGCCGGTCTTGCCGCCGGAGCCCGTGATGACCTGGAACACGCCTGCCGGGATAACGTCCTTCGTCAGCTTCGCGAACTCCAGCACGGACAGCGGCGTGGAGCTGGACGGCTTGAACACCGTGCAGTCGCCGGCCGCCAGCACCGGCGCCAGCTTCCAGGCAGCCATGCAGAACGGGAAGTTCCAGGGAACGATCTGGCCCACAACGCCGATGGGCTCGCGCAGCACCAGGCTCATGTAGCGCTCGTCGATGACGGTGGCAGAGCCCTCGTCGGCTTCGATGCAGCTGGCGAAATAACGGAAGTGGTCGGACGACAGCGGAATGTCGATGTTCAGCGTCTCGCGGATGGGCTTGCCGTTGTCCAGGGACTCGATCATGGCCAGGCGCTCGGCGTTCTCGTCGATGATGTCGGCGACCTTGCGCAGGATGGCGCCGCGCTGCTTCGGCGACGTCTTCTTCCAGGATTCATACGCCTTCCAGGCGCCCGCGACGGCGTCGTTGACATCCTGTTCCGTGGCAGCGGCGAACTCTGCCAGCTTCTCGCCGTTTGCCGGGCACGTGGTGGTCATCTTCGCACCGTCCGAAGCCGGACGGAATTCGCCGTCGATGTACAGCCCGTATTCTTCTTGCAGGTCAACATGCTTGTCCATGTGCAGTGCCTTTCCCTCGTTCATGCAGCCGCACGTCTGTTGCGCGGCCGCCCATCCGTGACCGATGGCCGTTGTGATGGACAGAACGTAACGCGGGGAAAATCGTGTCGGTACTGTTGGTTCACACAATTTATTTCAGGTCGATAGTACTAATCGACCTGTTTGAACGTCTGTATTTCCAGATAGTTAATCAGGTCGCTTTCCCGGAGTCCGCTTCAGGTCGGTCGGAGGCGTTAAGGTGAACGGCTGTTTTGCACGGCGCGGCGGCGCGGCGGCGTTACCGTGCCGTTACCGCTCCGTGCCCGCTGCCGTACCAAGGTCATGCGCCCCTATGCTAGAATGCATTCAGATTCAACCACCCGCGCGCGGATACGCCGCACGCCGCAGCTAAGGAAGTGACCCGCGCGCATGGCGAACGCCACCCGCAGTCCTGTGAAACCGTACGCCTTTATTGTCAGCTTCGGCCTGGTCAGCATGCTGATGGACACCGTCTACGAAGGCGCGTTGGCCGTCCAGGGACCGCTGCTTGCCGGCCTGGGCGCGAACGCGTTCGTCGTGGGCCTGGTCTCCGGCCTGGGCGAGGCCACGGCGCTTGCCGGGCGCCTGTTCTCCGGCCCGCTGGCGGACCGGACCGGCCGCTATTGGACATTCGCCATCTTGGGCTACGCCGCAACGGCCTGCGCCGTGCCTGCCATGGGCTTCGCCGGAAGCCTGTTGGGCGTGTCGCTGCTCATCATCTTCGAGCGCTTCGGGAAATCGCTCCGAACGCCCAGCCGCGACGCCATGATCTCGCATGCTGCCGCAGCCGTCGGACGCGGCAAAGGCTTCGCGATGCACGAGGTCATGGACCAGATCGGCGCAGTGGCAGGACCGCTGGTCGTATCCGCGCTGCTGTCCGCCACAGCGGGCGACTACCGCGTGGCGCTCGGCGCGCTCGTCATCCCCGGCATCGCCGCCATCTGCGTGCTGCTGGCGCTGCGCCGCAAGGTGCCGAACCCGGCCGTATACGAGTTGGATGCGGCCGAATCCGCAAAGGGCGAAACGGCGCCCGCGAATGCGGGTACCGCAGATGCCGACGAGCAGCAGGCATCATCGGATAAGACCGGCAAGGGCGCCGGGCGCAAGCTGCCCCGGCTGTTCTGGCACTACACGTTCGCCTGCTCCATCATGCTTACGGGCGTGGCCACGTTCGGCGTCATCGGCTACCACCTGGTGTCCGCGAACCTGGCAGATGACGCGCTGGTGCCGCTGCTGTACGCCATCGCCATGGGCGTCGACGGCCTGTTCGCCGCCATAACGGGCGTGCTGTACGACAAGCTGGGCACGCGCGTGCTGCTGTGCCTGCCGTTCGTATGCGCCGCCATCCCGTTCTTCGCGTACACGGGCAACCTGGCAACGGTCATCGTCGGCATCATGCTGTGGGGCGTGAGCCTGGGCATACAGGAATCCACGATGCGCGCCGCCGTGGCCGACATGATCCCGCTGTCGCAGCGCGCCACGGCATACGGCCTGTTCTCCGTGTTCGTAGGCATCAGCAGCCTGCTGGGCGGCGTCATCGCCGGCGGGCTGTACACGGTTTCCGTGCCGGCGCTGATCTGCTATTCGGCGGCAGCCGAAGCCGTCGCGCTGGTTCTGCTTATCGGCGCCATCCGCCGGACGGGTCGGGCGCAGGGCGGGGTAGCCCGATGAAGGCGACCGTACAGCAGCTGCGCTACATCTTGCGCATCGCGGAGACGGGTTCCATCACAGAAGCGGCTCGGCAGCTGTACGTCTCGCAGCCCAGCCTGTCGGAAGCCGTGAAGGAGCTGGAACGCGAACTGGGCTTCTCGCTGTTCAACCGGAGCCGCACCGGCGTCACGCCCTCGAAGGAGGGCGTGGAGTTCCTGGGCTATGCGCGGCAGGTGGTGCAGCAGATGGATTTGCTGAACGCCCGCTACGAAGGCGGCGAAACGGCGCACACGCTTCTGCGTGTCCAGCCAACATTACAACTTCGTGGCGAACGCGTTCGCGGACCTGGCAGAGCATCTGGAGCAGGAGCGCTACGAGCTTATCCTGAACGAAACGCAGACGCACCAGGTCATCGAAGATGTCCGCAGCCGCTATGCCGACGTGGGCATCCTGTATCTCAGCAACGCGAACCGGAGCGTGATGGCGAAGGCGTTCAGCGATGCGCGCGTGGCATTCCATCCGCTGTTCACCGCGAAGCCGCACGTGTTCCTGCAGCGCAGCCATCCGCTTGCCGGACGGGATTCCGTCACGCTGGACGACTTGGCGCCGTATCCGCGTATCAACTTCGTGCAGGGCGCATACGAATCCGCGAACTTCGCCGAAGAGCTGTTCAGCTTCGAGCCGTGCGACAAGAGCATCAAGGTCAGCGACCGGGCGGCGGTCGTGAATTTCATGGTCGGCCTGAACGCGTATACCATCTCCAGCGGCATCTTCCCCCGCCGTCTGCATGGCGATGCCATCGTCTCCGTGCCGCTTGCCGCAGACGAGGTCATGGGCATCGGGTATCTGCTGCCCCTGAATGCGCAGCTGGGGAACCTGGGCCGCCTGTTCATCGACAGCCTGGAGCATTTCGCGGACAGCGCGCCCGATGCCGCGCCCGATGCCTCAGCGGATCGTCTCCCGCACAAGTAGCCGGCTGCCCGACAGACCGCATGCGTGCATTTGTTCATAGGCGTTCCCTATGAAATTTCATCACATACAGGTATTACCTATTGGTCATCCGTTTGCGCTACGGTGCTGATTGCCTTGACGAAGAGAAGGAGGCGCACATGCCCATCGGCGCCATCGGAGGATTCCTGGCATATTCGCTCGTGAACGCATTCACGCCGGGACCGGGGAACATACTTGCTATGAGCACGGCCGCGCAATACGGCCTGCAGCGCGGAAAACCGCTGTTCATCGGCATATTCTGCGGGTACTTCTGCGTTCAGGCCATCTGCGGCGTCACCGTGTTCGCCATCGGGGCCATGCTCCCCGCCGCCATGGACGTGCTGAAGGCCGTCGGCATCGTCTACATCGTCTGGCTCGCCGTCCACATCGCGCGCAGCACGCCAGAATTCGGCGACACCGCGAACGGCCGGGCCTCGTTCTGGACCGGCTTCCTGCTCCAGTTCGCGAACGTGAAGATCTACCTGTTCGGCATCACGGCAGTGACGGGGTTCGTGACGGCATACAGCACGGCGCTGGGAGCGATTCTGATCGCCGAGGCGTTCATCGCGTCCCTGGGAACCGTGGCCACCGCCACGTGGATCGGCGCCGGCGTTGCCCTGCAGCGCTTCTACGTGCAGCATCACCGCGGCCTGAACGGCGCATTCGCGCTCAGCCTGGGCCTGTGCGCCGTCGAGATGATGGCATAGGCGCCGCCCGAGGAAACGGCACGGCCGGGCGCGCGGCCCCGCCCCTACCGCATCCGCATGCCGGGCTGCTATGCTGGAAGGCAAGACCGCAGTCGTTCGCACGGAGGAGCCGCCATGGACACCCGCAACCTGGAAGTTTCCGAAGAGCTGTTGGATTTCATCTCCGACAGCCCCAGCATGTTCCATACCATCCGCACCATCAGGCGCTATCTGGATCAGGAGGGATTCACGCACCTGCCGGAATCGCGCAGTTGGAACATCCGCCAGGGCGGCGCGTACTACACCGTGCGCAACAACTCCAGCCTCATCGCGTTCAAGGTGGGCTCGAATCTGGGCGACGGCGGCATGGCGGCGCCGGACGAAGATTCCGCGGAGCGCTTCGACCGCACGGTGCCCGGCGGATTCCATTTCCAGATTGCCGCCGCTCATGCGGATTCGCCCACGTACAAGGTGAAGGCCGCACCCGAGCTTACCGGCCCCGGCACATACGTCCGACTCAACGTGGAAAGCTACGGCGGCGTGATCGACAGCACGTGGCTCGACAGGCCGCTCTCCGTGGCAGGCCGCGTGATGGTGCGCAGCGGGAACCGCATCGAGAGCCGCCTGCTATCCATCGACCGCGACATCCTGCTCATCCCGAATGTGGCCATCCATATGAACCACAACGTGAACAAGGGCATGGCATATAACCGCCAAGTGGACCTGTGCCCGCTGTTCAGCGCCGGGGAGCTGGATGCCGGGTCCTTCGACGAGCTGATCGCCGAAGAGCTGGGCGTGAAGCCGGACGACATCCTGGGGCGCGACCTGTTCCTGGTCAACCGCCAGCAGCCGTGCCTGTGGGGCGCCGCGGACGAATTCGTCTCCGCGCCGAAACTGGATGACCTGCAGGGCGCGTTCAGCTGCCTGAAGGGCTTCCTGGCATCCGAGAACGACGCGACCGTGAACGTGTTCGCCTGCTTCGACAACGAAGAGGTGGGCTCCGGCACGAAGCAGGGCGCGCTGTCCACGTTCCTGGCCGACACGCTGATGCGCACGACCGCCGCGCTGGGCGGCAGCCGCGAGGACTACTGCCGGGCGCTGGCGAAGTCATTCCTGGTCAGCTGCGACAATGCGCACGCCGTGCACCCGAACCACCCCGAGAAGACGGACGACGAGAACCGCGTCTGGCTGAACCGCGGCCCCGTCATCAAGGAGGCGGCGAACCAGAAGTACACCACGGACGCGTTCAGCCGCGCCGTGTTCGCCGAGATCTGCCGCCGCGCCGATGTGCCGTTCCAGCTCTTCGCGAACAGGAGCGATTCCGCCGGCGGCTCCACGCTGGGCAATCTGTCGAACACGCAGGTCAGCGTTCATGCCGTGGATGTCGGGATGCCGCAGCTTGCCATGCATTCCGCGTTCGAGACGGCCGGTGCGGACGACACGGCGTTCGCCATCCGCGCACTGACGGCGTTCTACGATGCCGATATCCAGATCGAAGGCGCAGACGAGGCGGAGATCGACTAGCTGGCGTTCGCCCCCTGCGCGTGCAGGCCCTGCGCCTGTTCCGCAAGACGGCGCAGCGATGCGTCCGCCTCCGCAATGCTCGGAAGCAGCTTCTCGCCTGCCGGCGTCAGGCGAACGCCCGCATGGTTCCGCTCCAGCACCTTGCAGCCAAGCTCCGCCTCGAAGGCGTTCATCATCCGCGTTACCGCGGACTGCGTGCAGCATTCCTCGGCCGCAGCGCGGCTGAAACTGCCCGTGCGCACCACCGTCAGAAAGACGGCCGACTTCCTGTTATCAATGATGTTTCTCCAAGTTATATAAGCTTTGCTTATAGCTCTATCATAGTATTTCGCTTCCCAGCCATGCCCGGGGACGGCACAATCGGGCTGTGAGAAACACGACCGTCAGCAGGACGGAACGCAAGCAGAAAGGATGCGAGATGCAAGCAGGAGAATCGCGCGGATACCTGCTGGTATTTACCGCAGGATGCATGTGGGGCATCATCGGGCCGTTGATGTCCGTCATGGCGGATGCCGGCGCCTCGGCAACGGAGATCAGCCTTCTGCGCGTGGCGTTCGCCTTCCTTATCATGCTGCCCCTGGCGTTGGCGAGATCGGGAGCGCATGCGCTGCGCGTGGATGCGAAGACGCTGGCAGCATGCGCGTTGCTGGGCATCATCTGCCACGGCATCTACAACGTCTTCTACGCCTATGCCGTCACACTCTGCGGCGTTGCCACTGCCGCCGTGCTGCTGAACATCGCGCCCGTGTTCGGGCTCCTGTTCGCCGTTGTGCTGTTCAAGGAAGCCCCCACGGGATTGAAGCTGACGGCCATGGCCATCGACATCCTGGGATGCATGCTGGTGGTGACCGGCGGGGACTTCTCCGCGCTCGCGTTTTCCGTCTTCGGCGTGCTCTGCGGCATCGGTGCCGGCGTCACGTACGCAATGACGGCCGTGCTGGGGCGCATCGCCGGCAACCGTACGGACCCGTTCGTCATGAGCGCCTACAGCTACCTGTTCGCCAGCCTGTTTATGGTGCTGTGGGCGCATCCCTGGACCGCGCCGATGAGTGTGAACGGCACGGTGATCGGCGCGGGATTCATGCTGGCGCTGGTACCCACGGCGCTGGGATACGTGATCTATTACGCGGGCGTGAACCGCATCCGCGAGAACAGCAAAGTGCCCGTGGTGGCCTCCAGCGAGACCGTCGTCGCCGCCGCATTCGGCATTCTGCTCTACCACGAGCCCCTGGACCCGATCGGGATCTTCGGCATCGCGCTGGTGCTGGCCTCCATCGCGCTGATGAGCTGGCACCCGTACCCGACCGCGCGCCGCAGCAGGAGCGCCTCGTAGACGTTGGTCCTTCAAGGCGGCAGCTGTCAGCGAAGACTGGTGGGAATAGCTGAGCGCATCCTTCGCTTCTTCTAACGGCGAGTCATAACGTCTAACCGTATTTGCCGAAACCGCACATACCGAATCTGAGACCTCAGCGATGCTCCTATCCTTTCGACATAATCACGTTACCGTGATATTATCGAACATAACGAAGGGAACTTAGATGCCAACACTTGCAAGATTCTACGGAATAGTTATCCGCATGTATTTCTTGGGATCAGAGCACAACCCGCCGCACGTTCATGCGATATACGGCGAGGACACTGCTGCGTTCGATATCAAGACGGGCAAGATAATCGATGGCCACCTGCCTGCGCGCGCCGCCGACATGGTGCGCGAGTGGATTGGCATTCATCGTTCCGAGTTTATTAAGATCTGGGAAACACAGGAATTCAGAAAGATCGAACCGCTCGACTAAGGAGGCTCACGATGATGTTTCACAAGGTGAAGGACGTCGCGCCCCTTCCGAACATGAAGCTGAGTGTACAGTTCATGAACGGAACCACGAAAATCTACGATGTGAAGCCGCTCGAGCGGCGCTTTCCCGCTTTCGAAGCGCTGGAGAATGGGGCGCTCTTCGAAAGCGTCGAAGTTGACCAGGGCGGATACGGCATTGTCTGGAACGACGACCTCGATCTCTCCTGCGATGAGCTGTGGGAGAACGGAAACGAGGTGAAGACGCCCTTCGACGGACTCATGTCGTTCTCGGATGCCAGCGATCTATGGGGCCTGAGCGAGTCTACGCTGCGCAAGGCCATCGCGTACGGCAAGATCGTACCGGGAGTGGATGCCCGCAAATACGGAAAGCAATGGGTCGTCAACCGAGATGCCATGCTGCGCGAGTACGGTGAACCCGTCGGTGCCTGATTACCGCGACTCCCCGATACGAAACATCCCCAAGCCCGGCGGCGGGACGGCTCCAGTCGTATCCCGTTTCCTCCGAGCATTGGGGAATCCCTGCTGACAGCTTGCAAGTCCCGACTGATTAGAAGTCGAACTCCTCCTGTGCGCCCATGACCATGGGAACCAGTTCCACATGGCCGTTCTTCAACGTGAAGCAGCCCATCTTGTTGCCCGTCTCCTCGTTGTAGATCTTCTTCAGCTCCGGGTTCTGGTCCAGGCAGTACTCCGCGACCTTCGGGTCATCGGTGAATTCCGCGTCGCCGGAGATGCGGATCCATTTCGGGCCCTTGCATGCGACAATCTGCAGATGAGGATTCACCTGCAACTGCCGGTAGACGCTCTTGAACGTGCCGACGCCGAACCATTCCCTGCCTTCGTACATCTCGTGCATGCCGATAGGACGAATAGCCGGCTTGTCGCCGTCTACCGTAGCCAGGTAGAACACGTCATATCCCGCCAGTTCGTCATGAATGCGCTGCATTGCGTCCATTTCATCCTCCGTTCTCATGCGGCGAATGCCGCCGCTGTTCGTTTTCCTTGGCTGTACCGTATCGTGGCGCCGTTCGAAAAGGAAGTAGGCATCTTGAAGTGCGCTGGTTACCCGAAGGTAACCGGCAACCCCGCCCGGCGCCATGCGGGCCCCGTCCTACCCTTCGAACGGCACGACGTCGGCCACCGCATCGCGCGGCCATATGCGTTCCCGACCGTGGTCCAAGTCGATGAGCACATACCGGTCGTTGCCCATGCCCAGCTCCTTCATGTACGAAAGCTGGCGCAGGCCGTGGCGGCTCTCGATGCGCTCTACCAGGTCGTGGTTCTGCTCCGGCGTCATGGCATACACCAGGTCGACGCACGCCTGGTCGATGGCCAGAATGTCCGTCGAAGCCAGGATGCCCACGTTCGGCGTGACCACGGGCTGGGCGGACGTGCCCTCGCAATCGCAGCTCACCGACATGTTCCGCATCACATTCACGTACACGATGCGCCCGCGGAAATAATCCGCCGTCGCCTTCGCCGACTCCGTCATACGCTCCATGAATTCCTCGGCCGCGATGTCCCACTGATCCGGCTGGTCGGGCGTGGTATGGATCCACGCCTTGCCCACACGGCCGTCGGCGCACCCGATGCCGATGTTCTTATTCGAGCCGCCGAAGCCGCCCTGCGTATGGCCCTTGAAATGCGTGAGCACCACAAGCGAATCGTAATTGAGCATGTTCGCGCCCACCGACATCTGCTTGAACCACTTCCCGCCTTCGACGGGCAGCAGCGCCGTGCCGAATTCGTCCATGATGTCGACGGTGGCGAAGTCCCATCCGTTCACGTTCAGCGTCTCGCGATGCTGCTCGGTGGTATAGCGGTCCCCGGCGTAGTACGTGTTCGTCTCCACGATATGCGCGCCGGGCACTTCCCGCTCCATGAACTCCCTCACCCAGGGGCGCGGGATGATGTTCGGGCCGTTCTTCTCCCCCGTATGCAGCTTCACACCCACCTTGCCGCAGATGCCGGCGTTGACGTTCTCGTACGCCGCGCGCAGCCCCGCCGCAGACAGGTCGCGCGTGAAGTAGACGATCGATTCGTTGCCCGCGCGTTCGCCGTAGGGAACGTAGCGGTTGCCATTCGCCGGGACCGACAATCCCTGCAAAGCCATAGAGACCACCTCCGTATTTCGAGACGGATTTTCCGTTGCCTGAATCCATTGTAAGATTCAGGGCGTGAAATAGGCGCAAATGAAAGCAGGAGCATGACAAATCGATCGCATCGCAAGGGAGATCTTCCACCGCGGAACCGCCCGGCTGCTGCGGGCTGTCGCACGCCGCGCGACCAGCGCGCCGGCCGGGGCATCGGCCCGAATAAAGCCGCCGGCCATAAGGGCGGCATCAGGCGCCAGGGCTCGAAGCGCGGATGATCCCGCGCTGACGGCTGCAGCGCGTGCGGTATGCTTGCAGAGACAACACCCCATACGAACACCCTTCATGAGAAAGCGATACACGCATGCCCCTTACCCCTTCTAACGAAACGCCGGCAACCGCAGCAGACACCGCCTCCGCCCCGGAGCGCGCCGAAGCGGAAGACGGCGCATACAACGCCGCGGCGCCCGGAAGCCTGGGCGCGCTGATACCCTGGCCGGACGATCCCGACGAATGGCCGGACATCGACCCCGAGGAAGCGCTGGACCTGTTCCTGGACTGGACGTCACAGCGCGGCATCGAGCTGTGGCCGCATCAGGAGGAGGCGCTGATGAGCCTCGTCGTGGGCGACCACGTGGTGCTGGGCACCCCTACCGGTTCGGGCAAGTCGCTCGTCGCGCTGGGCATGTGCTTCCTGGCCGTGTGCACGAATCGGCGCGCCTACTACACCGCCCCTATAAAAGCGCTGGTCAGCGAAAAGTTCTTCAACCTGGTGGACGTATTCGGCCGCGACAACGTGGGCATGATCACCGGCGACAGCACCATCAACAGCAGCGCCCCCATCATCTGCTGCACGGCCGAGATCCTGGCGAACGACGCGCTGCGCGGCGGCGAGGACGCCGACATCGGCTGCGTGGCCATGGACGAGTTCCATTTCTTCAGCGACCCGGACCGCGGCTGGGCATGGCAGGTGCCACTGCTGACGCTGCCCCATACGCAGTTCCTGCTGATGAGCGCAACGCTGGGCGACATGACGGCCATCGCCGGGAAGCTGGAGGAGAAGACGGGCGCGGATGCGGACATCATCGCGGATGCGCCGCGCCCGGTGCCGCTGCGCTACGAATGGGTGGACACGAACCTGGAAGCCACCATCGAGCTGGCGCTGCGCGCCGAGGAAGCCCCCATCTACGTCGTGCATTTCGCGCAGGACGCCGCACTGAAGAGCGCCCAGGCGCTGTCCAGCTACGGCGTGTCCACGAAGGAGCAGCGCCAGGCCATCAAGGAGGCCATCAAGGGCACGCGCTTCACCACGGCCTTCGGCAAGACGCTGCGCCGCCTGCTGCTTTCGGGCGTGGGCGTGCATCATGCCGGCATGCTGCCGCGTTACCGCCTGCTGGTGGAGAAGCTGGCGCAGCAGGGACTGCTGCCCGTCATCTGCGGCACGGACACGCTGGGCGTGGGCATCAACGTGCCCATCCACACCGTGGTGCTGACGGCGCTGGCGAAATACGACGGCACGAAGATGCGGCGCCTGAACGCCCGCGAGTTCCATCAGATTGCCGGACGCGCCGGCAGAAGCGGCTTCGACACGGAGGGCGTGGTCATCGCCCAGGCAACGGAATACGACATCGAGAAGGCGCGCGCGTTGCGCAAGGCCGGCGGCGACCCGAAGAAGGCGAAGAAGGCCCATGCGAAAACCCCGCCGAAGGGCTTCGTGGGCTGGAGCAAGCAGAACTTCGAGCGCCTGATCTCCGCCGTGCCGGAGACGCTGCATCCGCGTCTGCGCATCACGCACTCCATGGTGCTGAACGAGGTCTGCCAGGGCGGCGACGCCTGGACGCGCATCCGCATGCTGATTGCGGACAGCCTGCAGACCGATGAGCAGAAGCTGGCGCTGTACACGCGCGCCGACGAGATCTTCGACACGCTGGAAGCAGCGGACGTCGTGGAGCACGAGACGAACGAAGACGGCGGCACGGATTACTTCCTGACGGTGGAGATGCCGGACGACCTTGCCCTGGATCAGCCGCTCTCGCCGTTCATGCTGGCGGCCGTAGAGCTGCTTGACCCCGAGAGCGAGACGTACGCGCTGGACGTGATCTCCCTGGTGGAGGCCACGTTGGAGGACCCGCGTCAGATTCTCCGCGCACAGCAGCGGCAGGAACGCACGCGCGCCCTGGAGCGCATGAAGGCCGAGGGCCTGGATTACGACGAGCGCATGGACCGTCTGCAGGAAGTCACGTACCCCATGCCGCTGAAGGACCTGCTGGACCAGGCGTTCGCGCAGTACTGCGAGGCCATCCCGTGGGCGCGCGACTACGAGCTTTCGCCGAAGAGCATCCTGCGCGACATGGTGGAGAACGCGGACGATTTCAAAGGCTACGTGGCGCGCTACAACATCGCGCGCAGCGAGGGCCTGCTGCTGCGCTACCTGTCGGACGCCTACCATGCGCTGGACCGCACGCTGCCCGCGTCGAAGCGCAACGAGCAGCTGGAGGACATCATCGCCTGGCTGAGCCTGGTCGTGCGTACGGTTGACTCCAGCTTGGTGGACGAATGGGCCGGCGCGGGAGAGCAGGACGAAGCGGGCCTGAACGCCGCGGCACCCGAGGCCGCGGACGTGGTGGTGCACGACCGCCGCGGCCTGACCGTGCTCGTGCGCAACGCGCTGTTCGCACGCGTGCAGCTGGCAGCGCGGCAGAAGACGCGGGAGCTGGGCGAACTCGACGGCGACTGGGGCTGGACGGCCGCGCGCTGGGAGCAGAGCCTGGACGCGTACTTCTCCGTCCACGAGGAGATACTGCTGGATGCCGATGCACGTTCCTGGTCGTTCCTGTCCATCGACGAGGACGACGAGAAGACGGACCATGTCTGGCACGTGCACCAGACATTCAGCGATGAGAACGGCGACCGCGACTTTGGCATCAGGGCGGATGTTGACCTGGATGCCACGCAGGAAGAGGGCGAAGCCGTGTTCGCGAACTACCGCGTGGGCTTCATCGAGGACCTGATGGACGATGCCGAGGAGCAGGCCGGCAGCGAATCCGCCGCCGGGCAGGCGGAGGATGCCTGATGGAGCGCCGGGAAAACACCACGGCCGCTTCGGAACGCGGACATGATCGGCACGATGCCCGTCAGGCAGACGGCAGGCTGCGCGTGCTCATGCTGGGAAACAGCTTCACGTCCGCAAACGACTTGCCCCATCTGCTGGAAGACCGGTTGGGCGGACGGAACGCCGCCGTCGTCGTCGCGCACACGCGCGGCGGTGCGCGCTTGGCCGAACATCTGAATCCGCAGACGAAGATGGGCGCGGCCACGCAACGGGCGTTCGCGAAGGAGCCGTGGAACTTCGTGGTGCTGCAGGAGATGAGCAACGGACCCATCACAAGCCCGGCGCGCTTCCAAGAAAGCAGCAGAAGGCTCTGCGCGCAGATCCGGGCCATCGGCGCCATGCCCGTGTTCTATGCCACGTGGGCCTATAAGGAAGGCTGCGCGCGGCTGGCGAAGCTGGGCGTGGGCTATCGGGAATGCTACGAAGCGCTCCATGATGCCTACGTGCAGGCGGCGCGGGAGAACGACGCGCTGCTCGCCGACGTCGGCACGGCGTTCTTCACGCAGGCCGCACGCCGGAATCTGTACGCAGCAGACGGCTGCCATCCGAACGAATGCGGCTCGCAATTGGCCGCGCACGTGCTGGCGCAGACCATCCAGGACGGACCGGCGCGCTGAGGAAGCCCAGCCTACGACTTCGCGCTGCCCTTCGCCAACTCCGGCACCTGCGCCAACAGCACGGCGGCGAACATGAGCGCACATCCCAGCAGCTCGCGTCCGCCGAGCACCTCGCCCAGCAGCAGCCATCCGCCCACTGCCGCGAACACGGACTCCAGGCTCATGACGATGGCGGCTACGGCCGGATCCGCATACCGCTGCCCGGCCGTTTGCAGCGTATAGCCCACGCCGCCGGATATCACGCCGACATACAGCAGCGGTCCTAGCGCCCCCAGGAACACGTCGGGCGCCGGATGCTCGAAAACGGCCGCCGCGATGCCGGAGACGACGGCGCTCGTGACGAACTGCAGCATCGTCAGCTTCACCGGATCGCATTTCGCGAAGCGGTCGATGATGAACAGATGGACCGTGTAGAAGACGGCGCCCGCCAGGCAGATGAGGTCGCCCGCATACACGCCGTCGATGCCGCCCGACAGGCACAGCAGGTACATGCCGACGATGCAGACGCCCGCCGCCGCGAACACCACGGGATGGATCTTCTTTCCCAGGAACGGCGAAGCCAGGGAAGCCATGACCACATACGTGGCGGTCAGGAATCCGGCCCGCCCGGACGCCGCCGCATCCGCGGGATAGGCGGTGATGCCGGCCTGCTGCAGGTTGTCGGCTGCAAACAGCGCGATGCCGCACGCAATGCCGCCGATGACCAGCGCCTTCCGGGAATTCGAATCCGCCGCCACCGCTGCGAACGATTCCTGCGCCGCCGTCGGCTTGCCTGTCGCGAAATGCCTGATGGCCGCAACGATGCCCAATGCACCTGCCGCCAGCGCGCTCTTCGCGGCCACGAACGAGAACGGCCCGATGCTTCCGGAGGCCTGCGTCTGGAATGCGAATGCCATGCCCCAAACCAGAGCGGCGCCCAGCAACAGCACCGTTCCCCGCATCCGATCCATCGGGCTCCCTTCCCCGCATCGCCAGCCGAACCGTTCCGCAGATGCCCCGGCCGGCTGCCACCGGGGCGCAAACCCGTTCACTATAGCATGGGTGTTCTTCGCGCCGAAGAACTGCGGGCCTGCGGACGGAGCGGCACGGCGAGCGCCCCTTCCCCGCCGGCATGCGGGCGGTGGGCTTGCCCCATCATGGCGCCGGCACGACGGCGGCGCGCCCACGCCGCGCTGCGCGCTGCCGGATTGAGGCTATATCCGATACAGGTAGTTGTCGCGCAGCAGGCGGGTATAGGGAACGTACTTCACCTTCACCACGCGCACCTTCTTCTTGCGGACAACCTTCACGCGCTTCTTCTTGCCATGGACCAGGCGGACGACGGTGACGCGCTTCTTCTTCACAACATGCTTGACGACCTTCACCTTCCGGTACGCCTGCTGGTAGGCGCTGACATACGTGCCCAGATAGCACCTGCCCCCGGCGATGAACAGCCCCTCCAGTTCGCCGACGATGCCCGGCGTCACCGCCCCGATAGATGCGCCGTCCCAGGTGTACGTCATGATGCGTGTCTGCCCCTTGCCGGTCGCGCTCAGGCACAGGCTGATGTAGGAGTCCGTCACCTCGATGCCCTGGTAGTTGCAATTCTCCTCATGCGGTATGTCCATGAAGCGAACGGGCTCGAACGAGCGGTCCAGGATCAGCAGGTCACGGCAGCCCTTCGTCACGACCGCATATTGCTGCCGCGCCGAACAATACGCGATGGATGAGAACCCGGCGATGCGCGCCCGCTTCTTCTCGCTGATGCCCAACGCCTGCGCGTCCAGCGACGGGGCGAACGTGCCGACGACGTCGAGCGCGTCCGGGTCGATGGCGGTGAAGCGCTCCTTATTCGTCGTGCAACGGGTCGCAACGATAATGCGGTCGTCCGGGTTGTACGTCAGGTCGTTCGCATGGGCCACGTCCAGCACGCCGGAGACCTTCGCCACCGTGCCGTCCGCAAGGCGCACCTTCACGATCTTGCAATTCTCCTTCGTGCGGTTGTACAGCGCGAAGTAGCCGAACGTCCCGTCGCTGCACGACCCCTGCAGCGTGTCGTAGCCGTATACCTTCTGACGGGCGGCGGTCCGGATCTCGAACGTCTTCTTCCCGATCTTGAGCTTCGAGAGCGTGCGCTGTTTCGCCCGGACGCACGCACGGGAGCTCCAGGCCGAATAGGACCGGAAACCGTCCGCATCCGCATACGCACGCACGCGGACGTAATACGTCCGGTTCGCCTTGAGCTTGCTCAGCACGGCATCCCCTTGCGCCGCACTGCGGACCCAGACGGTCTTTTGCGCCGCGAACAACGCGTCCGTGGCATATTGGACCTGGTAGCCCGAGGCGCGGGTGTTCGTCGTCCACGACACCTTCGCCGTTGTCGCGGACGTCTTCTTCGAGAATGCCTTCACCGTCGGCGCGGAAAGCGTGAGGCACGAAACGGTCGACGAAGGCTGCTCGATCAGCGCGCTGCCGCCGCTCGCTTCATCTGCCGGAAATGCGTTGCTTTTCGCCGCGGACGTGCTGCCCTGCGACGCTGCGCTGTCCGCCGTTGATGCCGTATCCGTCTTCGAGGTGCCTTCGACCTGCGCATATGCCACTACCCGATAATAATATGCCGTGTCCGCCCGGGCGCTTGCGTCCGTCCATGAGCGCCGCAAGGGGGATTCCAGGCGCGCGACCCGAACCGGGTCCGTGCCGGCCGTCCACCGGTAGATGTCGTAGCCGTCCGCATGCGCAACACGGCCCCACTCCAGAAGGACGCCCTTGCTCTGCGCCTCGATGCGCTGGATCACCGGCGCCGAAAGCTCGATGGATGCGGACGGATCGGAAGCGTCGCCTGCAGCGCCCGATTTGTCCGCAGAAGTCGACGCATCCGTGCTGGCGGAAGAGTCGGAAGACGCCGACGAATTCGAAGCATCCGAAGCGCCGGAAGACGCTGCATCGCCCGATTCGCCATTGCCGCCTGCGCCGCCGGCGCTCTCGGCACCGGTTGCCGGCTCAGCGGACGACGCGCCCTCCGCTGCGGATGTGGTGGCCGCAGACGACTCGCTTTCAGAGGCGGCGGCTTCCACGGAGTCCGCCGAGGACGCGTCGGCGCCTTCCGTCGTCGCTTCGGCCGCCTGCGCGCACGCGGGCCCGAGCGCCAGGACCAGCGCCGTGCCCATCACAAGGCCCGCCAGCCCCGTGCGGACCGCCCGCACCCGCGTACCCGTTCTTCCTATCACACCGCACACTCTGTTTCGCATGGATCTCCCGCTCCCGTCATTCCCCGTTAGGCTAGCACGGACCGTACGGCGAACGCGGGCGTATCTTTCCATTTACAAAGGTTTGACGGTACGGAACGGGCGCCGTCGTTCGCCTTCCCCTCACATGAAATCCCTGGGCATTCCCGAACGCGGGTATTGAAGCCGCTCATCCTTTCTCGCAAAATGTACGTCGTAAAAAACTTTGAACGCACAAGTAAATCGAGCAGAAGAGCTGGAGACCTCAAGCTGTGGCAAACGAAGCAACGTTCGCACTGAGCACATTGGAGATCGGCGACTCCGCAGTCATCGTCGACGTTGGCGGCGAAGGCGCCCTGAGGCAGCATTTCCTGGACATGGGCGTCATTCCGGGAGCCGTCATCTCCTTCGAGAAATATGCCCCCATGGGAGACCCCATGGAATTCACCATACATGGCTACGACCTGACGCTGCGCGTCGCAGACGCCGAGAAGATCACGGTCCGCGCGTTGACGGGCGCCGAATCGCGTGCGCATGAATCGCGGTTCGGCCAGCCCGCAAGCGCCGTCGACGACGCCGAGCACCCCGGCCTGGGCGAGGGCGGCAAGTACCACGCCCACGACGAGAACAAGCCGCTGCCGGAGGGCACGGTGCTCACGTTCGCCTTGGCCGGCAACCAGAACTGCGGCAAGACGACGCTGTTCAACCAGCTCACCGGCGCGAACCAGCACGTGGGGAATTTCCCGGGCGTCACGGTGGACCGCAAGGACGGCCCCATCAAGGGCCACCCGGACACGGACGTGGTGGACCTGCCCGGCATCTACAGCATGTCGCCGTACAGCTCCGAGGAGATCGTCAGCCGCCAGTACATCCTGGAGGAGAAGCCGAAGGCCATCATCAACATCGTGGACGCCACGAACATCGAGCGCAACCTGTACCTGACCATGCAACTCATGGAGCTGGATGTGCCCATGGTGCTGGCGCTGAACATGATGGACGAGATGCAGGGCAACGGCGGGTCCGTCCGCATCAACGAGATGGAGCGCCTGCTGGGCATCCCGGTGGTCCCCATCTCCGCCGTGAAGGGCGAGGGCGTGGACGAGCTCGTCGGCCACGCTCTGCATGTGGCGAAATACCAGGAATACTCCGGGCGGCAGGATTTCTGCGACGCCTCCGACCACGGCGGCGCCGTCCATCGCGCGCTGCACGGCGTCATGCACCTCATCGAGGATCACGCCCAGCGCGCCGGGATTCCCGTCCGCTTCGCCGCCACGAAGCTCATCGAGGGCGACGAGCGCGTCGAGCAGGCCCTGAAGCTTGACCAGAACGAGCGCGAGACCATCACGCATATCGTGCGTCAGATGGAGCAGGAACGCGGCCTGGACCGCGCGGCCGCCATTGCCGACATGCGCTTCTCATTCATCGCGAAGGTGGTCTCGCAGACCGTTGTGAAGCCGAAGCGCAGCAAGGAACAGGAGCGCAGCCGCAGGGCCGACCGCTTCCTGACCGGCAAGTACACCGCCATCCCCGCGTTCGTCGGCATCATGGCGCTCATCTTCTGGCTCACGTTCAACGTCATCGGCGCGTACTTCCAGGACCTGCTGGCAAGCGGCATCGAGCAGCTGACGGACGCGACGGACGCCGCCCTCACGGCCGGCAACGTGGCGGGACCGCTGCATTCGCTGGTCATAGACGGCGTGTTCACGGGCGTGGGCACGGTTATCTCGTTCATTCCCATCATCATCGTGCTGTTCTTCTTCCTGTCGCTGCTGGAAGATACCGGCTACATGGCGCGCGTGGCCTTCGTCATGGACAAGCTGCTGCGGAAGATAGGCCTGTCGGGGCGCAGCATCGTGCCCATGCTCGTGGGCTTCGGCTGCACCGTGCCCGCCGTCATGGCCACGCGCACGCTGCCTTCCGAACGCGACCGCAAGCTGACCATCTTGCTGACGCCGTTCATGAGCTGCTCCACGAAGATCACCATCTACAGCTTCCTGACTGCGGCGTTCTTCCCCGGGCAGGGCGGCCTGATCATGGTGTGCCTGTACTTCCTGGGCATCCTAGTGGGCATCCTGACGGCGCTCATCGGCCGGAAGAGCCTGTTCAAGGGCGAGGCCGTGCCGTTCGTCATGGAGCTGCCGAACTACCGCATGCCCAGCCTGAAGAGCGTCTGCCGCCTGGCATGGGACAAGACGAAGGACTTCCTGCAGCGCGCGTTCACCGTCATCTTCCTGGCCACGATCATCGTGTGGTTCCTGCAGACGTTCGACTGGCGCTTCACCATGGTCGACGATCCCAGCCAGAGCCTGCTGGCCGCCGTGGCCGGCGTCATCGCGCCCATCTTCGCTCCGCTGGGCTTCGGCGACTGGCGCATCGCGACGGCGCTCATCGCCGGCTTCATGGCGAAAGAGACCGTCGTTTCCACGCTGTCCGTGCTGTTCAGCGGCACGGGTGCGCTGCTATCCGCCATCACGCCGCTTGCGGCGCTGTCGCTGCTGGTGTTCTGCCTGCTGTATACGCCATGCATCGCCGCCATCGCCAGCATCCGCCGCGAGCTGGGCGACAAATGGGCCTTCGGCATCGTGGTGTTCCAATGCTGCGTGGCGTGGGTCGCGGCATTCATCGTTCGCCTGATAGGACTCGCGCTGGGCTTCGCGTAAGAGTGCCGTTTGCGCGGTTGCGAGCCGCACTGCCGGCAGGTGGCGCATGCGCTGACCGCGCCCGTCGCCGCCCGCTAACCGCCCGCGCCCGCCGTGGTGCCGCCGTAGTGCCAGCTGCCGCGTGTGCCTGCCGCCGCACCACGCGGGCGCTCGGCGCGCGTGCCGCCCCCGCCCACACCTGCCGCCGCACCCCGGGCTAGCCTGCCCGGTTGCGTTCTTGACGGGCTTTTCACCATCGTTCATAATGGCAGTCTGCGTGAGGGAGTAGCAGGCGCACGCTGTGCGCAGCAAGTCAACATACTGGCAAGGGACAATACGCCTGGCTTGCTTTTGATTGCGAGACTCATGCATTGCTGCGAAGGCTATGCATGGGCGTACCTATATCTGAATTCGACCCCGGCCGTGGCCATCCGCTGCGACCGGGGTTTTGCGATATAAGGAGACGAACATGAATCTCGCATTCTTCATGAATGCCATCCTGCTGGGCGTAGGTCTGGCCATGGACGCGTTCTCGGTATCCATGGCAAACGGCCTGGGAGAGCCAAAGATGCGGCGCCGCAAGCTGCTGGCCATCGCCGCCACGTTCGGCGGGTTCCAGTTCCTCATGCCCATGATCGGCTGGACCTGCGTGCATACCGTGGTGCAGTATTTCAGCGCATTCCAGCTGCTGATTCCCTGGATTGCCCTGGGACTGTTGGGGTACATCGGCGGCAAGATGCTACTGGAGGGCATCCGCGGCGATGCGCCCGAGGAGGGCTCGACGCGCCTTACCGCGAAGACGCTGCTGCTCCAAGGCGTGGCGACCTCCATCGACGCGCTGTCAGTCGGCTTCGCCATCGCGGACTACGACCCGATCTCCGCCACCGTATGCTCGCTTGTCATCATGGTGGAGACGTTCGCCATCAGCGTTGCCGGCGTGCTCATCGGCCGAGCATTCGGCACGCGCCTGGCAGGCAAGGCTTCTATGCTGGGCGGCGTGATCCTGATCGGCATCGGCTTGGAGATCTTCATCTCGAACATCTTCTTCTAAAGGCCGAACGTCCAAGGAATCAGTTGCCGACGCAGCTCGCCCCGTGCCGACGCGTATGTGAATCTCTCCCGATCCCGGCGCAGGCCGGCGCGGCGGCACACCAGCAACGCCAACTTCTCCAGTTCGCGCGCATCTTCCACTTGCGAGCGCGCGACGGACACGACTTCGATGTCCTCCGCCCCTAATTCCGCACGCCTGCCCGAGTCCCGCCGCCACTTCTCCCCTGTCCGATGGAATTCGTCGCTGTCGTATTCGAACGCCAGGCGCAGCTTCTTCCAATACAGGTCGCAGTAGCGTTCGGCAATCCGCCCGTTCGGCAATCGGACCGGCACCTTCTCATTCAAGCACGGTGCCGGGAGCCCGTACCCGCCCATCGACCGCGGAAGGCAAAGCAGCATCGCCAAGATAGTCTCCATGGGGGAATTCGACCTCCCCCGCACATACTGCAAAGCCCTGCGTGCAACCCGCACATGGGAACGCCCTGCATTCGCCTTCAGGAAGTTCGACAAACGCAGCGGGCTGGTTACCGCATCGACCCCATATGCCGTGATGCCCTGGGGGCGCTCGTCGCGGACGTATGTCCCGCACAGCTCGAACCCCAACTCGATGAGCTTCGGCGGCGGCAGCAAGCCCGCCATCTGCAGGAAGCAATATTCGGGATTCGCGTAGTAAATTCCATTCGCCGCCTTGAGAAACCCCCTTTCTGGCGGCTCCCTCCGTAACGAGTGATAGACCACCTGCGACGTGCGAGCCCGCTTGCCCTCATGCGTCACGGCAACATGCAACGGCTGAGAAACCCCCATCAACGCCGGAGAAGAAGCGAGTTCATCCCACGCGCTCCTTCCTTTTGGAAGATTCGGCTGAAAGGTAATGCGCTGTGCCCTTGGGCGTGCGACGCCATTGCGTCGCACATCTCGTAGCATCTCGAGCGCAGATGAATGTGTAAGAAAAATCCTCATGGGCGAACTGTACGCGCCCGCCCTCACGAGCCGTTACGAGAATCTCCTTCCGGCGCTAACGCAAGGCCTCGGCCGCCAACAGAAATGGAAATATTGGACGAGAATGCGGCTTGGGAATGCTTTAGCCTAGCTGAACTCTGGAGCGGTCGGATGCCGATATATCTCCAGTTGCATTATCCCAGTTCAGAAGCACCTACCGACGCGGCAAGATATTCATCGGCAAGCATGCTGAGAATTAGGCATATCTAAACCATTCCCAAACTCAATTGCCATCCAATTTTCGGGAATCAGCTGGAAGAATCGCCGGAAACGGCATTCGATTGCGCCAACCAATTGCCCTGGGCACTCGGGCCGTGCCGGCTCAGCCACCCTCGGCGCCCGATTGCGCCGATTCGGCCAGCCTGGACGCCGGGGGGGGGCGCCGGTCCGGTCTTCCTGACGAATCTGGGTACTCGGGGCATCCCTGCCTGGAAAACGCCAGCCCGAACGCCCGGGACGCGCCGGCCTGGTCGACCAGGAAAACGCCAGTCCGCCAGTATGTGAGCAGGCACAAAAAGGACGGGGCCGACAGGCCCCGTCCCACATGGCAATTGGCGACAGACGGCGATTACGCCTCGTCGTACATCGCCTTCAGCTTCTGCAGGTGCGCGTAGCGCTCCATTGCCGCTTCCTCGTTCTCCTCGAACAGCTTCGTAGCACGCTCCGGGAACTCGCGGGTCAGGCGGCTGTAACGCGCCTCGTTCATCAGGAATTCCTGGTAGCCGCCAGCGGGCTCCTTGGAGTCCAGGATGAACTTCTTGCCGGGCTCTGCTGCCGGGTTAAAGCGGTACAGGTTCCAGTAACCGCAGTCCACAGCCTTCTTCATCTCGGACTGGGCATTCTTCATGCCGCCCTTGATGGAGTGCATCTCGCACGGGCTGTAGGCAATGATCAGGGACGGTCCCGGATATGCCTCGGCCTCGGCGATGGCCTTCATCGTCTGCGCCTGCTTGGCGCCCATGGCCACCTGGGCAACGTACACGTAGCCGTAAGCCATGGCGATCTCGGCGAGGCTCTTCTTCTGGACTTCCTTGCCGGCGGCTGCGAACTGCGCAACCTGGCCGATGTTCGATGCCTTCGAAGCCTGGCCGCCCGTGTTCGAGTAAACCTCGGTGTCGAACACGAACACGTTGACATCCTCCTTGGAAGCCAGGACGTGATCCAGGCCGCCGTAACCGATGTCGTATGCCCAACCGTCGCCGCCGAAGATCCAGAAGCTCTTCTTCGTCAGATGGTCCTTGCGTTCCAGGATGTCGGCCGCCAACGGGTTATCGGAGATCTTCTCCAGCTGGGCAACGAACGCCTCGGCAGCGGCCTTGCTGGCCTCTGCGTCGTTGCGGGAGTCGATCCACGTCTGGGCAGCTTCCTTGAAGGCGTCGTCGGTAGAGGCGGAGATCAGCTCCTCGGCCTTGTTCACCAGCTCTGCCTGGACGGCCTCGTAACCGAGCTTCATGCCCAAGCCGTGCTCGGCATTGTCCTCGAAAAGGGAGTTGTTCCACGCGGGGCCATGGCCCAGCTTGTTCGTGGTGTACGGCGCCGTCGCGGCCGGGTTGCCCCAAATGGACGAGCAGCCCGTGGCATTCGCGATGTACATGCGGTCGCCGAACAGCTGCGTGACCAGCTTCGCGTACGAAGTCTGCGCGCAGCCTGCGCAGGAGCCGGAGTACTCCACCAGCGGCTGTGCGAACTGGCTGTCCTTGACGCTTGCACCCTGCAGGTACGGCTTGTCGGAGACTTCCTTGACGCAATAATCGTAGATATCCTGCTTCGGCCATTCGCCCTCGGCGGGAACCATGCTCAGCGAACCCGTGGGGCATGTGCCGACGCAAACAGCGCATCCCATGCAGTCCAGCGGGGAAACGGCCAGCGTGTACTTCAGGTTCTTCCCCTTGGCCTTCGGGCCTTTGCAGTCCAGCAGGATGGTGCCCTCGGGAGCCGCAGCCGCCTCTTCCTCCGTCAGAGCGAACGGACGGATGGTGGCATGCGGGCAGACGAACGAGCATTGATGGCACTGGATGCACTTCTCGGGATTCCACTGCACCACATTCACGGACAGGCCACGCTTCTCATAGGCGGAAGCGCCCAGCTCCCACTGGCCGTCGGCGTAATCCATGAAGGCGGAGACGGGCAGGCGGTCGCCGTCCATACGGCCCACCGGCATCATGACGTTCTCGACCATCTTGACCAGCTCCGGACGCCCCTCGATGGCGACATCCTTCGGCTTGTCCTGAGCGTCGGCCCAGTCGGCGGGAACATCGATCTTCGTGAACGCCGTGGCTCCGATATCAATGGCCTTGTGGTTCATATCCACGACGTCCTGGCCCTTCTTCAGGTAGGACTTCGTTGCGGCGTCCTTCATCAGCTTGATGGCCTCATCCTGCGGCATGACCTTCGCCAGCGCGAAGAATGCGGACTGAAGGATGGTGTTCGTGCGCTTGCCCATGCCGATCTGCGCGGCAAGGTCGATGGCGTTGATGGTGTAGAGCTGAATGTCGTTCTTCGCAATGTAGCGCTTCGTCTCGGCATTCAGGTGCGTGTTCAGCTCTTCGGGCGACCACTGGCAGTTGATCATGAACACGCCGCCGGGCTTGACGTCGTTCACCATGCGGAAGCCCTTCAGGATGTACGACGGGTTGTGGCACGCCACGAAGTCGGCCTTGTTGATGTAGTACGAAGAGCGGATGGGCTCGTCACCGAAGCGCAGGTGGCTGATGGTCACACCGCCCGTCTTCTTCGAGTCGTACTGGAAGTACGCCTGCACGTACTTGTCCGTATGGTCGCCGATGATCTTGACGGAGTTCTTGTTCGCGCCGACGGTGCCGTCGCCGCCCAGGCCCCAGAACTTGCATTCGATGGTGCCCTCGGCTGCCGTGTTCGGAACGTTCTGCTCCATGGGCAGGGACAGGTTCGTGACGTCGTCGACGATGCCGATGGTGAACTCGGGCTTCGGAGCGTCCTTCTTCAGCTCCTCGTACACGGAGAATATAGCTGCCGGCGTGGTGTCCTTCGAGCCCAAGCCGTAGCGGCCGCGCGTCAGCACGATGTCGGAACGGTCGGAGCCCACCAGAGCGGCTGCGACGTCCAGGTACAGCGGCTCGCCGGCGGAACCGGGCTCCTTCGTGCGATCCAGAACGGCCAGCTTCTTGCAGGAAGCGGGGATGGCCGCCAGGATCTTCTCGTTCACGAACGGACGGTACAGGCGAACCTTGATCAGGCCGACCTTCTCGCCGTGGGCGTTCAGGTAGTCGATGACCTCCTCGGCCGTATCGCAGACGGAGCCCATGGCCACGATCACGCGGTCGGCGTCGGGCGCGCCGTAATAGTTGAACAGCTCGTAGTCCGTGCCCAGCTTAGCGTTGACCTGGTGCATGTAGTCCTCGACGATGGCGGGAAGCTCGTTGTACACCGTGTTGCAGGCCTCGCGGTTCTGGAAGAAGATGTCGCCGTTCTCATGGGAGCCGCGCATATGCGGATGCTCGGGGTTCAGCGCATGGTTGCGGAATGCCTTGACGGCATCGAAATCGCACATATCCGCCAGGTCCTTGTAATCCCAGACGGAGATCTTCTGCACCTCGTGGGACGTGCGGAAGCCGTCAAAGAAGTTCAGGAACGGCGTCTTGCCCTTGATGGCGGCCAGATGGGCGACGGCGGACAGGTCCATGACTTCCTGAACGTTGCCCTCGGCGAGCATGGCGAAGCCGGTCTGGCGGCACGCCATGACGTCGGAGTGGTCGCCGAAGATGTTCAGCGCGTGCGAGGCAACCGTACGGGCGCTGACATGGAAGACGGCCGGCAGCTGCTCTGCGGCGATCTTGTACATGTTCGGAATCATGAGCAGCAAACCCTGGGATGCCGTATAGGTGGTAGTCAGCGCGCCGGCCGTCAGAGAGCCGTGCACCGTGCCGGCGGCACCGCCTTCGGACTGCATCTCAACGACCTTGACGGTGTTGCCGAAGATATTCTTCTTACCCTGCGCGGACCACTGGTCGACCAGGTCGGCCATGGGGCTCGACGGGGTGATGGGATAGATTCCCGCCACCTCCGTGAATGCGTAGGAGACATACGCCGCGGCGTTGTTGCCATCCATGGATTTCAATTGTCTCGTCATAGACCCTTTCCCCCTTATAAAGCGAATCAGTCTTCGACCGGAAACCCCCGAATGCTGGCAAGGACGCCCGGGAATCCGCAGCTGAAGACTGACAGCACGGCCGGCCGGCTTTCCGTTCGGAGACTCTCTCGCCGATGTCAACGTCCAAACATAGTAGCGCCCGTGTCAGAAAGAAATGGACATGAATCGCCTGCGGTACCCTGCGTGGCGCGCATGGTTCGGTTAACGGAAACGGAGGCGCTGTCGCGTCGGCGAGCGGCACTGCGCCCGCTTTCGTGCAGGAACCGGCGGAGAAAACAGCCGCTCAGGCGCTCTACAGCCACGGCTTCGCCCGTGCATCGCTTACTATATATATGACTCGGTACAGTGATTATTTTACTTTGGTATGCCGCCTGTTAATACACCGTCTACGCGTTTAAAAACCAATTATGGTGATTCGATTCAGGAAGGAAGCCAACCAGGTGCCATAGGTACCGTTTTACGCCTTTCACCTGGTAGTTTCTTATGAAGGAACATTTTCGTTTCAGGTACTTTTAAGCCTGAATCCCGACAATTCGTTCTGCTACAATTGAATAGGTGTCGTTCAAACAGAAAGAGGGCGCATGTCGAATCTCAGCCATCTGGACGCGCTCGAAGCGGAGTCCATCTACATCATGCGCGAGGTTGCCGCCGAATGCGAGAACCCCGTCATGCTCTATTCCATAGGAAAAGACTCCTCCGTCATGCTGCACCTGGCGCTGAAGGCGTTCGCGCCCGAGAAGCCGCCGTTCCCGTTCCTGCACGTGAACACGACGTGGAAGTTCCACGAGATGATCGAGTTCCGGGACCGCCAGATGGAGAAGTACGGCCTGGACCTGATCGAGTACATAAACCAGGACGGCGTGGCGCGCGGCATCAACCCGTTCGACCACGGCAGCGCGTACACGGACATCATGAAGACGCAGGCGCTGAAGCAGGCGCTGACGAAGTACGGCTTCGACGCCGCGTTCGGCGGAGCGCGCCGCGACGAGGAGAAGAGCCGCGCGAAGGAGCGCGTCTTCAGCTTCCGCAACGCCGAGCAGGTCTGGGACCCGAAGAACCAGCGCCCCGAGATGTGGGACCTGTACAACGCCCGCGTGAACAAGGGCGAATCCATCCGCGTGTTCCCCATCTCGAACTGGACGGAGAAGGACATCTGGCTGTACATCCAGCGCGAAGGCATCGACATCGTGCCGCTGTACTACGCCGCCGAGCGCCCGTGCGTGGAGCGCGACGGCCAGCTGATCATGGTGGACGACGACCGCTTCCGCTTCCTGCCCGGCGAGAAGCCGCAGATGCGCAAGATCCGCTTCCGCACGCTGGGCTGCTACCCGCTGACCGGCGCCGTGGAATCCGACGCGGACACCATGGACGCCATCATCGCGGAAACGCTGTCCGCCGTGACCAGCGAGCGCACGACGCGCGTCATCGACAAGGACGGCGGCTCGGCAAGCATGGAGAAGAGGAAGAGGGAGGGGTACTTCTAAGATGAACAGCCTGTTGAAGATCATTACGTGCGGCTCGGTAGACGACGGCAAGTCCACGCTGTTGGGGCACCTCCTCTACGATGCGAAGCTGCTGTTCGCAGACCAGGAGAAGGCGCTCGAGCTTGAGAGCAAGGTGGGCAGCCGCGGCGGCGAAATAGACTACAGCCTGCTGCTGGACGGCCTGTCGGCAGAGCGCGAGCAGGGCATCACCATCGACGTGGCGTACCGCTACTTCACCACGGACAAGCGCAGCTTCATTGCCGCGGACGCACCCGGCCACGAGGAGTACACGCGCAACATGGCCGTGGGCGCCAGCTTCGCCGACCTGGCCGTGATCCTGGTGGACGCCACGAAGGGCGTGCTGGTGCAGACGCGCCGCCACACCCGCATCTGCAGCCTCATGGGCATCCGGCACTTCGTGTTCGCCGTGAACAAGATGGACCTGGTGAACTACAACGAATACGAGTTCAAGAAGATAGCGAAGTCCATCCGCATGATGGCGGCGGAATTCGACTACGACTCGCTGCAGATCATCCCCGTCAGCGCCACGGAGGGCGACAACGTGGTGCATCCCTCGAAGGAGATGCCCTGGTACACCGGCCCCACGCTGCAGACATACCTGGAGGACATCGACGTGGACACGGCCGAGCTGGAGAAGGGCTTCTCCATGCCCGTGCAGCGCGTCAGCCGCCCGGACCGCACGTTCCGCGGCTTCCAGGGAACGGTTGCAACCGGCCGCATTGCCGTCGGCGACCCGGTGAAGGTGCTGCCCAGCGGCACGACGTCGCATGTGGCGCGCATCGTGGAGGGATTCGACGATGTGCGGCAGACATCGGCCGACCATGCGTGCAGCATCGTGCTGGAAGACGAGGTGGACGTATCGCGCGGCAGCGTGCTGGTGAGCGGCTACGATCCCCTGGTCAGCAACGCGTTCACCGTCGAGATGCTGTGGATGGACGACGCGCACCTGGTGCCCGGCAAGAACTTCATCTTCCGCATCGGCACGAAATCCGTACCCGGCACCGTGCTGAACATCCGCTACCGCATCAACGCGAACACGGGCGAGCACGTCGTTGCCGACGAGCTGAAGAAGAACGAGATCGCCGTCTGCGACATCAGCCTGGGCGAGAAGACGGTCATCGACACGTTCGAGCGCAACGCGCACCTGGGCCGCATGATCCTCATCGACCGCCTCACGAACATGACAAGCGGCTGCGCCGTGGTCCAGCACAACCTGAACCGCTCCGACAACCTGACATGGCAGCAGACGGACATCGACCGCACGCTGCGCGAGGGCCATATGGAGCAGAAGGCGTGCACGCTGTGGTTCACCGGCCTGTCCGGTTCCGGCAAGTCCACGCTGGCGAACGCCGTGGAGCGCGCACTGTACGCCCGCGGCAGGTTCACCATGCTGCTGGACGGCGACAACGTCCGCATGGGCCTGAACAAGAACCTGGGCTTCACGGAGACGGACCGCATCGAGAACATCCGGCGCGTGGCCGAGGTGTCGAAGCTCATGAACGACGCGGGACTGATTGTCATGACAAGCTTCATCAGCCCGTTCGTCCGCGACCGCCGCAATGCGCGCGAGATCGTCGGCCCGGATCGTTTCATCGAGGTTTACGTCTCCACGCCTTTGGAGGAATGCGAGCGCCGCGACGTGAAGGGACTGTACGCGAAGGCCCGCGCGCACAAGATCAACAACTTCACGGGCATCACGAGCCCCTACGAGGTCCCGGAGCATCCCGAGATCACGGTCGACACCAGCACGGAGAAGCTGGGGGACAGCGTGGCCCGCATCCTCGAGGCAATCGACGCGCTGGAGGCATCCCCCGCGGCAGACGCTGCGGATGACAGGCAGGAAGCACCTGCCGAATAGACGACGCAGAAGGGACGGGCGGTTTGGGAGGAGGTTCCCGTCCCCGCACTTATCAGGAAGGAAACCATGTCCCGCAAACTGGTACTCCACATCGGCACGCATAAGACCGGCACGACGGCCATACAGGGCGCAATGGCCGCGAATGTCCCGGCGCTGAAGACGCAGGGCTATGCGTATCCCCTGTTCTCCGCCCATTTCAAAGGCGTCCCGAACGACCGCAACGGCTATTTCATCGGCCGGTTGGTGAATGACATCGTGAAGCCGGGCTCCATCGAGGAGGACAGGCTGGCATTGGCTCAGACGTGCCGCGCCGAACTGGGCAGCTACCTTGATGAGCCCGAGGACGTGATCCTCTCCGACGAGCGCCTGTGGTATTCCGCAACCGGCTATGGGCAGTATTGGACGGTGCTGCGCTCGCTCATGGAGGATATCGGCTTCCGGGAATTCGAGATAATCCTGTACCTGCGCCGCCAGGACCGCTTCGCGGAAGCGCTGTGGAACCAGTTCGTGAAGGGCGATACGCGAATGACGGAATCGCTGCCGGAATACCTCGACGGCAAGGTCATGAGGCGCGTCTGCGACTACGCGAAGGGCCTGGATGCGCTTGCCGACACGTTCGGCAAGGAGAACCTGTCCGTGCACGTGTTCGACCGGGCGCGCATGAAGGACGGCAATGTGGTGCCCGACTTCGTGAATGCCATCGGCGTGGACATCGCCCCGTTCAAGGAGCCCGAGAACAAGGAGGCCAACGTCCGCCTGTCGAACGACGCCGTGGAGATCAAGCGCCTCCTGAACGCCTCCGAAACGTATGCGAGCATGCCGAACTTCATGCGCCAGACCATGTTGGACATCAGCGCCGCGCACCCGGAATCGAACAAGACGAATATCCTGCCCGCTGCGAAGCGCCGGGAATTCCTTGCCCGCTACGAGGAGGGAAACGCGTATGTGGCGCGCGAGTACCTGGGCATCGAGAGCGGCGAGCTGTTCGAACCGGCGAAGGCGGACGCCTACCCCGACTGGACACCCGACAGCGATTCGATGCGAACTACGCTGACGCTGGCCTTCGACGCCCTGGTCGCACAGAACCGCGACTACCGCGAAAGCGCCCGGAAGGCAAACCGGCATCAGTCGTTCATGAGTCGGGCGAAGCGCAAGCTGAAGAGGACGTTGGGGCGCTGAGGCCATGCGCGTCGTAATGCCGCTCTGCGCCGCATTACTGTTTTTCACGATAGTTGACCATCATAAATCCAAGCAATCTACTGGGTTTTTATTGCACTAAGCTTATTCGTGCAGGTAAACGAACTAGAAAGGCGTTATGAACCGAACCGCTGACAAAGTCCGCTCCTTCCCCGAAGGCGCTGAGGGAGGCCTCCGCTGATGGCGGACGGCACATCGGAGAAACCCACGCTGGGCCAGCTGGTGAAGACCATGCTGGGCATCGGCTGCGTCGGTTTCGGCGGCGGTTCTGCCCTGATTCCCGTGCTGGAGGAGACGCTGGTGCGCAAGCACCGCTTCATCACGGAGGACGAATTCAACAAGGACATCGTCATAGCCAGCGTCACGCCCGGCGCCCTTCCGGTGGAGGTTTCCGCCGGCGTGGGCAAGCAGGCGGCCGGCCCGCTGGGGATGCTGGCATCCGCCTCGTCCATCTCGCTGCCCGGCGTGGCGCTGACCGTGTTCGCCATGGCCGTGCTGAACCAGTTCGGCGACGAGGTCATCGAGCAGGTGGGCTTCCTGTCCATCGGCGCCCTGGCGTACATCCTATGCGTGCTGCTGCATTACAGCTACACGGTGATCTTCAAGGCGAAGACGCATCAGCTGTCCGTATTGAACGCGCTGATTGCGCTCGTCGTGTTCGGCATGGTGGGCGAATCGTCGTTCGTGAAGCTCACGGGCCTGACGGGCACGCTCCCCACCGTCAACTTGACCATCATCAACGTGATGGTCCTGGCATTCTTCCTGGTGTTCTGGACGCACGGCGACTACTCCGCGAAGCGCGTGGTGCCCGCCATCATCGTGGCCGGTCTGTACGTGCTGGGCGTCGACGGCTCGTTCGGGTTGAAGAACACGCCCCTGGAGCTGATTGCGGGCATTGCCATGCTGGTCATGGCCGTGACGGGCCTGCGCCAGGAGATGCGGGGCAAGCAGCACCTCTTCGACGTCTCTCGCCTGAAGGACCTGGGCAAGGAGATCGCCGCAGCCGCTGCCATGCTGGTGGTGTTCTGCCTGCCCGCCATGCTGGTGTTCGATGGCACGCCGGAATTCGTGGGCCGCGGCATCCTGTCCGCCCTGACGTCGTTCGGCGGCGGCGATGCGTACCTGGCGCTGGCCGACGGCCTGTTCGTCACGGCGGGCCTGGTGCTGTACGTGGATTTCTACAACCAGCTGGTGCCGGTGGCGAACGCGCTGCCGGGCTCCATCCTATGCAAGGTGCTGTCGGGCATGGGCTTCTTCGTGGGCTACCGCGCCACGGACGACGTCATGGTCGGGTTGGCCGTGGCGCTTGCGGGCTTCTCCTGCTCCATCGCCATGTCCAGCACCACGTTCTCCATCGTGGACTTCTTCTACAGCGGCCTGGAGCACTTCCGGTCGTTCAAGACGCTGAAGAAGGCCATCTCCCCCATCATCGTGGGCCTGATGGGCAGCGTGGCGCTGAACCTGATCCGCTCGTGCACCACCATCGTCGTCGACAGCCTGCCGCCCTGGTTCGCACCGGCGCTCTGCCTGGCGCTGACGGCCGCGAATCTGCTGGTCATGCATAAGGTGGGAAACAAGCCGCTTCCCATGGTCATCGGCATGGCCGTCATATCGTGCGTGCTCTGCAACATCCTGGCGCTGCACTAGCGCCGCGAACGCAGCGCTCCCGTAAAGCCGATGCCTGCCCCTGATGCCGTCAGCACGCATACGCCGGCAGCGGGCAATCACCGGATAACGGCGCTCCGCCTTCCCCCTTCCCCCGACCGGTTTACCCATGCGCCGTCCGGGGGAAACGCCTTTTCGCCCGCACGCTGCGCGTTTTTGCCGGCATGCGTCGCGTACAATGCAAGGCGAACGAACGTGCGCGGCCCGCAGCGGCCGCCCCGACCTTGAGGAGCATGTCATGGAATCTGCCGAATCCACTTGGGAATCCACCGAACCCGCACCGCCCGCCGAAGGGCCCTGGACGCTGTACGACCGCATGATCGCCGGCGTGCCCGAGGGCATCGCCGTCAAGGACGTCTGCATCAACCTGCATTGGAGCTACGTCGAGGCCGAATGCGGCATGGGCGTGAGCTACACCGTGCGGGGCGGCGCAAAGACGCGCGCCGCCGAGCAGGTCGACCCCTTCTCCATGGAGCTGCACCAGCTGGCGGCGCTGGCGAAATCGTGGAACTTCACGGAGGCGAGCCTGGGCATTGCGGCATTGAACGCCTGGTATGCCCAACCCGACCGCCTGTCCATCCTGGGCGCTTCCATCGACCGCGGCAACACGCGCGACAACGACCCGTTCCACGACCTGGTGGACTGCTATGCCGGCAAGAACATCTGCGTTGTGGGGCATTTCCCGCACGTGGCGGCGCTGGCCGGCACGTGCAATCTGACCGTGTTGGAGCGCGAATGCAACTCGCGCCTCGACACGCCCGACAGCGCCTGCGAGTTCATCATGCCCCAGCAGGATCTGGCGCTTATCACGGGCACGACGCTCACGAACAAGACGGCCGTGCGCCTGCTGCAGCTGTGCCAAGGCGTCGACACCGTCATGGTGGGCCCCAGCGCCGTGCCGGCGCCGGCGCTGATGCGCGCCGGTGCGAACCTGATCGCCGGCAGCACCGTGACGGACGCGGAGAACGCGAAGAAGGCCGTGAAGGGCGGCACGAAGGAGCTTTGGCGTGCCGGCATCAGCCAGTTCATGCTGAGGGACTAAACCGCAAGCGAATGAGCGCCTTCCCGCAGATCAGCGGGCAGCAGGCGTGCCATGTCATGCGGCAGCGGCGCCGTGCACGTCAACCGCCGCCCCGTCACGGGATGGTCCAGCGCAAGGCCGTGCGAATGGAGCGCCGCGCGCCCGATGGCATCCGAGCGCGTGCCGTAGAACGCATCCCCCAGCAGCGGATGGCCCAGATAGGCCATATGGAGGCGGATCTGGTGCGTCCGTCCCGTTTCCAGGCGCAGGCGCACAAGAGATGCGCGCGTGCCGCCGCACGGCAGCTCGAACGTACCGATGACGCGATAGCGCGTAACGGCCGGCTTGCCGGCCGGGTCCACCGCGAACCCGATGCGCCCCTGCTCCACACGCGCGATCGGCTGATCCACCACACCTTGGCAGCACGGCAGCTCGCCTTCGCAGATTGCCAGGTAATCGCGCTGGAACGCATTCGTGTGGAGCTGGCGCTGCAGGCGGTCCTTCACGTACGAGGATGTGGCGAACACCACCAGGCCGGAGGTGGTCCCGTCGATGCGGTTCGCGGCATGCGGATAGCCGTCGCAGCCATGGTCCAGGAAGTACTGCATCACGTAATTCAGCAGCGTCCCGCTGGGATGGCCGGGGCCCGGGTACATCACCTGGCCCGCCGGCTTGTCCACGACCAGCACATCCTCATCGCGATGCACCACGGCCACGTGCCCCGGCTGCGGGACCACCCCCGTCCGCCCGGGGCGGAGCCCATCGTCGATGGCCAGGGACACGGTCTGCCCGGCGCGCACGCGCATCGGCGTCCATGTCGCTTCCCCATCAAGCAGAATGCCGCCCGCACGCTGCTTCGCGCGCCGCACGCAGCGGACGCTGACCTGCAGCTGCCCACACAGCGCCTCCTGCACGGTGGCGCCGTCGAATTCGGGGGAAACTGTGCAGGAAATCATTCTCATACGGCGGATTCTACCGTGAACGCGCGCCTGCCCGGGGCCCGCAATGCGAACCGCTACAATGAGGACACCGTTTTCCTAAAGGAAAGGGCGAAAGCGCGCATGTTCGAAGTGACCGAAGACGAATTCGAGGAAGCCGTTCGGCGCGGCATCGAGTGCATCCCCGCACGCTTCCGCGACCAGATCGACAACGTCGCATTCTGCATGCAGGACGAACCCGACGCCGGGCAGCGCGCCTCCATGGTGCAATCAGAGTGCCAGGGTCGGCGGGAACTGCTGGGGCTGTACAGCGGCATTCCGCTGAGCAAGCGCGGCGCAGATTACGGCGGTTACAGCAGCATGCCGGATATGATCACCGTGTTCAAAGGACCGCACGAGCGCATGGCCTGGTCGAAGGAGAGCCTGTTCGAGAACGTGCGCAAGACCGTCGTGCATGAAGTGGGCCATTACTTCGGAATGGATGAGGACCAGTTGCGCGCCATGGGCTACGGCTCCTCGTAAGGGCCCGTTCGCGCGGGCTGGCGAATCTCTTCGAATCGCTTCCGTTCCCGCGGCTTCGCAGACCTGGCGCAGGCAACTGCCGAGATATCGTCCTCGTATTCCGAAAGGGTTTCCCGCCGGGAGCAACGCGGCTTCCATCGGGACGCCCGCCCTGTCCGATGCGGGCATATTCAGAGTAGCGGACGCCTGTTTCTCGGACGTTTCCATCCATTTGAGCCTACGTTACCGTTTTCGGAAACGCGCGCCCGCGCACCGAACGCTTATGCTTGCACGGCCCCTTCGCCGGCATCGTCAGCGTCGGCTGCATCGGCCGTGCGGTTCAGGTAGGCGATGTATTCGTTGCCCCAATCCTCGATGCTGTCCAGCACGGGCTGGAACGAGGCACCGATGGGCGTGAGCGTGTACTCCACGCGCGGCGGGACCTCGGAATACGCGCGGCGGTTCACCAGCCCTTCCTCTTCCAAGCGCTTGAGCTGCGCCGACAGCGTGGAATGCGTCACTTCCGGCATGCGGGACTGCAATTCGCCGAAGCGGAGCGTGCCTTCCGACAGGTAGTGCATGATGAGGATGGACCACTTGCCCTGCAGAAGCTTCTGCGACGTGACAAACGGGCATCTCCCGAACCCCGCAACGTCATCCTTCGCCATAGCGCATCCTCTCCTTCTCGCTCATCCCGTATCGCGCACCGTTGCGCGCACCGGCACGCCGGCATCGGCATGCCGTGGCCGGCCACAATGCCGATGCCGGCCACGGTACCCCGAAACGTACTAGGTACGACGATAAATCGGTATCGACACGTGCCGCGCGGCACGGTACGTTCTTCAGTATAAGAAACATACCGACCGCCCAACAGCAGAAACGAGGATTATCATGACGAAGAGAATGCCCGCCCTGTTCGTCGGCCACGGCAGCCCCATGCTGGCGCTTGCGCACGATGGCGAAACGCGCGAGCTCCGGCGGATCGGCGACGACATCATCGCCGCCCACGGGAAGCCGAAGGCCATCCTTGCCATCTCCGCGCATTGGTACACGAACTGCACGAACGTCCAAACGGACGAGCATCCGAAGCAGATCTACGACATGTACGGCTTCCCGGACGAGCTCTACGAAGTGGATTACCCTGCGGCCGGCAGCCCCGAGCTGGGCCGCGCCGTGCTGGACCTCCCCGGCCTGCGTGTGCAGGAGAACAACCAGTGGGGCATCGACCACGGCGTCTGGACCCCTCTCGTGCACATGTTCCCGCAGGCGGACATCCCCATTACGGAATTCAGCGTGAGCCGCCAGCTTGATGCACGGGAAAGCTACGAGGTGGGACGGAAGCTTGCCGCATTGCGCGACGAGGGATATCTCGTGCTGGGAAGCGGCAACGTGGTCCACAACCTGAGGGCCGTGGAATGGGACAACCCGCACGGCACGCCGATGGCCGACGCGTTCGACAGCGCCGTCCGCACGGCCGTCCAGGCACGCGACGACGAGGCGGTGCTGGCATACGGGAAGCTCCCGCATGCCGCATACGCCGTGCCCACGCCCGACCATTTCCTGCCCCTGGCATACGTGCTGGGTGCTTCGCAAGGCGAAAAGCCGCACGTGTTCAACAACGTCCGCAACCTGGGTTCCATCTCCATGACCGGCTACGCGTTCGGCCTGTAAGACGCCGGCATCTGCCGGGATGCCGCAATCCCGCCGGCATCCCGGGATCCGCACAGCGCAGCCCATGGCGGCCCGCTTCCGTTTTCCGCTACCATAGGGTCAGCGCGAACGGGAAGGAGGCATGCGATGGGCTGCTTATACGAACTGCTCTCGACGCCGGCGGCCTACCTCACGCGCGCCTATTACAATCATCACCCGAACGGCCGGAGCTCCGCCCCCATCATCATCCCGTTCGGCCCGCACAAGCTGCAGCACTGCGTGCTGTACGAACCCGATACCGTGACGCATTCCACGGTCGTGTTCTACTTCCACGGCGGGGCGTACCTGCTCGGCGACCCGGAATCCATGATCGACGCCGCGAACGTATACAACGCGCAGGGATACCGGTTCGTGTCCGTGGGCTTCCGCTGGGTCCCGTTCCATCCGTTCCCCGCCCAGGCCGACGACGCGTTCAACGGCGTGAATGCAGCCCTGAACTGGCTTGATGAGAATAACCGGCCCGCACAGCGCATCGTCATCGGAGGCACGTCGTGCGGCGGGCATCTGGCAACGCTGCTCTGCTACGGCAGGGACCTGCAGCGCCGCTACGGCCTGGATGCCGAACGCATTGCGGGCTGCATCTCCGTGGCGGGCATCACGCATGCCGACGACATGATGCTCCGCCCGTTCCCCGGCTACGCCGTATGGCATCGGTACGTGAAGCTGGACACGCATGCGGGCACGTGCAACGAGCGAACGTATGGGCGCCGCAGCCGCTGGGCCATGCATCAGGCGCTGGTACCGTGGTCGCCCATCGAATTCCTTACGCCCGCGAACTTTCCGCCGGGCCATCCGCCCGTGCCGTTCTTCAGCATCCACGGTTTCTCGGATAAGATGAGCCCGTATGCCAGCGAAACGGCATTCGCCGCACGGCTGAACGCCTTGACGTCAGGGAATGCGGCAGATGCCCGCACACGCGAAGCGGGCAGCGCAAAGCCCATCGCGCACGTGTTCACCATCCCCCGCTGGACATGGCAGCACATGATACTTACGGTAACGCTGCATCGGCGGCAGGTGGAGGCGCAGCCGGAGCTGCGCGCGCTGTTCGCCTGGCTGGACGGCATCGATGCCGGAAGATAGGAAGGGCCTATGACACTCGTACAACTCCGCTATCTCATACAGGTGGCCGAATCCGGCTCTATCAGCGCTGCAGCCGAAAAGCTGTTCATCGCGCAACCCAGCCTGTCGAAGGCCATAGCGGAATTGGAATCGGAGATGGGCGTCACCATCTTCGCGCGCTCGAGCCGCGGCGTGGAGCTGACGGAGGAGGGCGCGCGCTTCCTTGCATATGCCCGCCAGGTTGTGGAGCAGGCGGACATGCTGGAGCGGGAATACAAGGGCGGCGGCCATATCCGCCGCGTGTTCGGCGTGTCGGCGCAGCACTACGCGTTCGTGGTGAACGCGTTCGTGGAACTTGTGCGCGAATACGGGGCGGACCGGTACGAGTTCAGCCTGCGCGAATCCACCACGGCCGGCATCATCGACGACGTGCGGCTGATGCGCAGCGAGCTGGGCGTGCTCTATCGCAGCCACTTCAACCACGAGGTCATCACAAGCGCCGTGAAGAAGGCCGACTTGAAATTCACGCCGCTGTTCACGGCGGAGCCGCACGTGTTCGTAAGCAGGAAGAACCCGCTGGCGCGCCGCGAGCGCGTGACGCTGGCGGACCTGGCGCCCTATCCGCGCCTGTCGTACGACCAGGGGCTGCAGAACTCGTTCTTCTTCGCGGAGGAGCCGCTGATCACGGAAGACGTGGACAAGAGCATCGTGGTCACGGACCGGGCCAGCCTGTTCAACCTGCTCATCGGCCTGGACGGCTATACCATCTCGTCCGGCATCCTGAGCAGCTCGCTGAACGGCACGGACATCGTGGCCGTGCCCCTGGAAAGCGACGAGCGCATGGAGTTGGGATACCTCCAGCGCCACGACCGCCCGCTTTCCGCTTTGGCGAAGCGCTACCTGGAGCTGCTGCAGGATTACGTCTCGGGGTATCGCGAGGGCACGCGCGACTGATTGCCGCGCTCCTCTTTCGTCATAGCTTCGCGCTATGGCTCCGTATATATTTCCGATACTTCCCTATATCCCTCCATCATGGCACAGTACGTTCCAGGAAAAACGACACGGAACAGGAGCACAACGCCATGACCGCATTGAAGCAACCGCCCTATACGTATGACATCGTGGGAAGCTTCCTGCGACCCGCCGCGCTGAAGCAGGCGCGCGCAGATTTCGCCGCAGGAACCATCGACCGCGCCGCGCTGACGGCGGCAGAAGACCGCGCCATCGCCGACCTGGTGGCCAAGGAGAAGGCCGCCGGCCTGAAAGCCGTCACGGATGGCGAATTCCGCCGCACCATGTGGCATCTGGACTTCCTGGAAGAGCTGGAGGGCGTGCAGCACATCGATGCGGACACCTGGTCCGTGGAGTTCAAGGGACCGAAGCCGAAGGGCGCTCAGCTGCGGTTCACGGGCGCCATCGATTTCGGCGACCACCCGTTCCTGGAGCATTACCGCCGTTTGGCGCAGATTGCGGACGGCTACCCGGTGAAGATGACCATCCCGTCGCCCACCATGCTGCACCTCATCCCGTGCGTGCGCGGCAAGGAAACGTACCAGCCCATCGAGCGCTACCGGAACGAAGAGGACCTGCTGCACGACATCGGCATCGCCTACCAGCATGCCATCAAGGCGTTCTACGACCTGGGCTGCCGCTACCTGCAGTTCGACGACACCAGCTGGGGCGAGCTGTGCGACGCCGACAAGCGCGCCGCCTACGAGGCACAGGGCATCGACCTGGAGAAGCTGGCGCGTAACTACGTGGACCTGATCAATCTGGCGCTGGAGGCCAAGCCGGCCGACATGACCATCACGACGCACATCTGCCGCGGCAACTTCCGCTCCACCTGGTTCTCGTCGGGCGGGTACGAGCCCATTGCCGAAACGCTGTTCGGCGGTGCGAACTACGACGGGTTCTTCCTGGAGTACGACTCCGACCGCGCCGGCGGCTTCGAGCCGCTGCGCCACCTGAGGGGCCAGATTGCCGTTCTGGGCCTGATCACGTCGAAGACGCCGGAGCTGGAAGACGAGGACGCCGTCATCGCCCGCATCCATGAGGCGGAGAAGTACGTGCCGCTGGAGCGCCTGCGCCTGAGCACGCAGTGCGGCTTCTCGTCCACGGAAGAGGGCAACCTGCTGACGGAAGACGAGCAGTGGGCGAAGATCGCGCTGGTGAAGCGCATCGCCGAGCGCGTGTGGGGCGCCTAGCGCACACGGCAGATTCCGTCTTTTTACAACCGTTTGCCTACGTTGGACAAGGACCCGGTACATGCGCGTTATACTCACTGCAAATAAGGGGTGAGCATGACTGACGAAGCACAAGTGCGGGCATTGATGAACGACTTCCGTTCGCTGACAGAGCGTTTGAGCCGGCAGCGCAATACGCCCGTTGCCATCGAGGGATCCGCGCCGGTGACGAAGGCCTCGCTGCATCTGCTGGAGACCGTCGGCACGCATCCCTCGGAACGGATGACGGATGTCGCACAGCGCATGGATATCACGAAGGGCGCGGTGTCGCAGCTTGCCACGCGCCTGCAGTCCGAAGGGCTGCTGGACAAGCGCCAGGCGCACGGCAGCGCGCGCGATATCTACCTGGTCCTGACGCCCGAAGGGCAGCATCTCTACGAGGCGAACGCCCACCTGAACAAGATGATCGAAGACGAAATCTTCGACACGTTCTCCCAGATGCGGGACGAGGACATCGATCGCCTCCGCACCATGGTGGACCGCGTCGGCAAATTGACGCAATCGCGCGAGATCGCCCCGACGGCGAATTAGACGGCGCGTCGGCATCGCAGAGCGTCGAGATCCGAAACGGAAGCGAATTTCCATGGCGAAGAAGAATCCTGCCGCGAAGCAGACCGCTGCCGCCCGCAACCGCGTGGCGCAGAAGCAGGCGCAGCTGCAGCGCAAGAAGAAAGAGCCCGAGAAGCTGGCGAACAAGAAGCAGACGGCGAAGCGCAAGCGGCAGCAGGAAGAGCTTGCCCGGCACGAGGAACAGGAGCGCCGGCGCAATAAGGCGCAGTCCATCATCATCCTGTGCATCTGCGCCGTCGCAGCGCTCATCATCTCGAATTGGTCGGCAATCTCGTCGCTATTGTCGTGACACGCATATTCTTCTGCTCGGCTTCGCGCTGTTTTCATCGCCAATTTTTTAGACACATTCAGTTGTTCGTTTAGACAATCTTTTTAGTTTAATCATCTAACGCTTATTTCGGAACATTTATTCTCACGAATTGTGCACAGTCGTTACGGAACGGTGCTATTCTCCTATCCATAGACGGAACGTTATTTATTCAGTCATTTTCTATAGACTGCTTGAATGATATTGCGCCTAACAGGTATTGAGGGAACCGATGAAGGGAGAACGTAATGACTGTCGAGCCGAACCGATGCGCACGTGCCAAGGAACAGCCTCCTCTGGAGATCTACCCTGAGATCCAGAACGAGTACTACTCCGAAGAGAACTTCGAGGTGACGGATCAAGCGTGGGATCTGCTGCACGGCGCCTACGATCTGCATGTGCACGCCACCCCGACCGTCGGCCCGATGGGCGACGACGGCCTGACGGGCGGCTTCATCCTGGACGTGGTCGAGCTTGTCCGCGAATATGACGAAGCCGGACTGGCCGGCGTCTGCATCAAGAACCACGAGTTCGGATCGTTCTTCGAGGCGCAGCTGCTGAACAAGTACGTGGCGAAGAACATCAAGGTCTACGGCGGCATGACGCTGGGCCTGACGTGGGGCGGCCTGAACCCGTACGCCGTGGAGGGCGCTGCGAAGGCGAATGCGAAGATCGTCTGGTTCCCGACATTCTTCTCGCGTCACGAGAAGGACATCTGGATCACGGAATGCCCGTACCAGCTGTCCGATCCCGAGATGACGGAAGGCGCCATGGAGTACAAGGGCAACGGCATCTACCTGTTCGACGAGGAAGGCAACCTGAAGCCCGAAGTCTACGACATCCTGGAGATCATCCGCGACAACGACATGTGCGTCGCCTCCGCCCACCTGTCGCCGCGCGAGGCGCTGGCGCTGTTCGAGGCCGGCCATGACATGGGCCTGAAGAAGATGATCGCCACGCATATCGAATGGCGCACCATCATGGCTCCCCTGGCGCTTCAGCAGCGCTTCGCGGAACTGGGCGTGAAGATGGAGAAGAGCTTCTACGAGTTCAACCTGGCACGCGCCATGCGCTCGTTCGAGGTGCTGGGGCCCGAGAACTTCATCTTCTCGTCCGACCAGGGCATGTTCCCGAACCTGCGCGCGAAGCGCGGCTTCGCCTGCATGGTCCAGGAATACCTGAACGCCGGCATCACTCCCGCGCAGGCGCGCGTCATGCTGCATGACAACCAGCAGTTCCTCATGGAAGGTTAGGAGATTGCCATGACCCCTACACCCGAAGAGATCGAACAGCAGTATCAGAAGACCGGTTGGGGCAGCCCGTTGGCCGTTCCCGCCGCCGTGTTCACCATCTACTCGTTCCTGTGCTTCTTCCAGTGCTGCGGTTTCGGCGCTGCCATGGATGCCACCACGGCGCTGTCGTTCGGCATCATCCAAGTCATCCTGTTCATCGGCTTCTTCACGGGCGCGCTCGTGCTGATCAAGCGCGGCGAGCAGGCTGCCGGCCAGATCTACATGATCTTCGCCATCGCATTCGGCGGCGTCGGCGGCGTGTCGAACATCCTGACGTACTGCTCGGCGCAGGGCATGATCACGTATGACGGCTTCATGTTCGGCATCGTGAACCTGACCATCGGCCTGTACCTGGTGGCCATGGCGCCGTGCTACATCCACGGCGACCTGCTGACGCTGGATACGAACATCGCCCCGACGATCGGCCTGCTGCTGTTCGGCATCACCGGCATGGGGCTGTGCCCGGCCGACATGGTCGCACCGCTCATCTACGCGGCAGGCGTCGCGTTCCTGTTCTGCGGCATCGGCGGATTCATCGTGGTGGCGAATGCGCTGAACGCCGGCGTTGCCACCATCCCCGGCGGCCCGGTGCTGTTCCCCGCACGTAACAAGTAATCGCCTCGCTGCAAACGCGCGGTACGAGAAAAGCCCCGATACCGAATTGAACTGCACCCCAGTTCTTGGAGCCCATAAGTAAAGTCTATCAGCTACGCTGCTGTCTCGAGGGTCCGATTCCCGTATTCCACGGGGGTCAGGCCCTCGAGCCTCTTCTGCCTTCTCACCGTGTTCCAGTGAACGATGTATGCTTCGAGGTCGGCCTTGAAGGACTCGAAGTCGGGCCATTCCTGGCCCCTGAAGAACTCGTCCTTGATGTGGCCGAACAGGCCTTCCGTGCACGCGTTGTCCAGGCAGTTGCCCTTGCGCGACATGCTCTGCCTGAACCCCGCTTCCTCGACCCTCTTCCAGTAGCGCTCGTGCTGGTACTGCCAGCCCATGTCGCTGGTCAGGATGGGGGTCTTGCCCTCCGGCTTCCTGGCTATCAGCATATCCAGCATCTCGTCCTGCTGCCGCAGGCCCGGGTGCTGCGAGACGGACCAGGCGACCACCTCCTCGCTGAAGAAGTCCAGCACCGGCGCGAGGTACGCCTTGCCCCACGGCTGCGCGAACTCCGTGACGTCGGTTCCCATCTTCTGCCACGTCCCGCTGGCGGAGAAGTCCCGTCCGATCAGGTTCTCGAAGGTCTTCCCGACCACGCCCTTGTAGGAGTTGTACCTGTGATAGTCGGTCTCGCGCCTTATGCCGCAGCTGATGCCGATCTCGTGCATCATCTTGAGCACGGTCTTGTCGGCTATGCGCACGCCCTCCTCGGCGCGCAGGCACATCGCGATCTGGCGGTGGCCGCACCCGTTCGGCGTTCTCCCGAAGATCTCGGCGACCTTCGCCCGCAGCTCGGGCCTCGTGGGCGGCTTCGCGGGCTTCTCCCTGTTGTAGTGGTAGGTCGACGCCGGGAGGCCCGACGCGGCCAGGAGGTCCTTGAGCGCGTGGCCCTGCCCTGAAAGCTCCCTGATCACCTGGCACTTCTCCCAGGTGCTCGCTTCTCCGCCTCCAGGGCCCTCAATTTTTTTTAGGTAGGCCACCTCGGCCCTCAGCCTGCGGTTCTCCGCCTCGAGCTCCTGTTCGCGGGTCGCCGGGCACGCCCGGCCGCCGCCCTTGCGCGGGCGCCCCCTCGGCTTCGGCCTCAGGGCCTCCGGCCCTCCCTCGCGGTAGCTCCTCGCCCAGTTCTTCAGCTGCGTCGCGCCCACGATGCCGTACCTGGACATGACCTCCTGCCTGGTCATCCCGAGGTCGACGTAGTCCCGAGCAGCGGCCAGCTTGGTCTCGTAGTCGTACGTTCTGTGCTTGGACCCCATCGCCAGGAACACCTCCGCGCCCACCGCCTTGTACGTGTAGACCCAGTATTGCGCGATGTTCCTAGATACGGCAAGCTCCGACGCGATCGCCCTGAAGCTGTACCCCTTCTTGATGAGATCGGCGGCCCTTCGACGGGTTTCCAGGCTATGCCTCTTCATGACAGAACCGCACCTCCTAAATCCGGACTCTCTTTCTAAGTCCAAGATCAGGGGTGCGGTTCAAATCGGTATCGGGGCTTTCGTCATGTCTTATGACGGGCATGCGAACGCGGCTGCCGGATGGCGGTAGAAGACTACTCCGTCTTCTCCCAGGCGCACTCCGCCTCGCCGGCGTTCTGGCGGCGGGACTTGAAGATCTTGTCGGGGATCTCCTCGCCGTGCCAGCACACGATGGCGCCTTCGTCTTCCATCTGCTTGATCTGCTCGTCGTTGTAACCCAGCTTGTGCATGTACTCGGCCGTGTGGTAGCCCAGCGGCTTCGACAGGATCATCGGCGGGTCGCCGAAGCTGCCGTAGCGGATGGGGATCGTGGTCGTGGCGCGGTCGCCATAGGCCTTGTAATGCACGGTGCGCAGGCCGTCGTTGTCGTAGGCCTCGTCGTCGGCCACGATGTCCGTGTAATCGAACACGGTCTGGAACGGCACCTGGTGCTCGCGCAGGATCGGGTCCCACTCGGCGAACGTCTTCTTCGAGAAGCCGTCGTCCAGGATCTCGACCAGCTCGTGGTGCGTGAAGGGCTTGATGTCCTCCATGCGGCAGAAGCGCGGGTCGTCCTTCATGTCCGGGCGGCCGATGATCTCCATCATCTCGTTGTAGTACTTGTTATGGTTCGGCTGGCAGATGTAGATCCACTTGTCGTCCTTCGTCTTGTACGTGTTGTTGAACGGGGACGGGACGGACTTGCGGCTCTTCGGGTACGGGCTGCCGAACTGCGAGGCCACGATGCCGATGCCGCCGGCCCACAGCGCGCCGTGGTACAGGTTCACGGTGACCTTGTCGCCCTTGCCGGTGCGCAGCTTGTTCACCAGGGCGCCCAGGATGCCGGCCGCCAGCATGATGGCGCAGTTGTAGTCGCCGAACGCCTGCGGCGCGATGGCAGGGGACGTGCCGCGCTCGCAGAACGTGCCGGCAACGCCGCCGCGGGCGGCCCAGCACACGGCGTCGTAGCCGGGGCTGTCCTTCTCCACGCCGTACTCGCCGTAGCCGCGCATCTGCGCCCAGATCAGGCCGGGATACTTCGCATGCAGCGTATCGTAGTCCATGCCGAATTTCTTCAGGGATTTCGTACGGGTATTCGTAACGAAGATGTCCGCCTCGGAGATGAGCTTCATGGCAATCTCCAGGCCTTCGGGGTTCTTCGTATTCACGCAGATCAGGTTCTTGTTCGTGTTGTTCAGGTCGAACGTGGGGTCTTCCGTCTCGGTGTGCTTTGCTCCGAATGCAGGGCCCTGGGTGCGCTGTGCGTCGCCTACGGGAGCCTCGATCTTGATGACCTCGGCGCCCATGTCGGACAGGACGCGAACCGTTGCGGGACCGGCCACGTACGTGCACATCTCGACGACTTTGATGCCCGCAAGCGGGCCATAGCCGTTCAGATGCTCGGTAGTTGTCATATGCATCTCCTTCTTTCGCACCAAATAATATATCTAGTTAGGTATATATCAATCGTTTTGCAAATGCAATATACATATTCTTCCATCTGGTGTTTTACGCCATACACGCCGGAACTTGACCGATATTTCCACATAGAGTATTTTCGAATGCATTGAGAATTTCGAAAGAAGGGTGCCCATGCGCGAAGACGACTTGCTCCTATCGCTCCATCGAACGGTCAGCATGCTTGACAGGACGATGAGCGCGATGTGCAAGGAACACGGCCTGACGCTGGGGCAATTCGCTGTCATGCAGGCGCTCTACCGCCACGGCGACCAGACCATCGGGGAGCTGCGCGAAGCCGCCATCAGCAGCGACGGCACCATCTCCGTGGTCATCAAGAATCTCGAGAAGCGCGAGCTGGTGCAGCGCAAGGAGAATCCCGACGACCGGCGCTGCGCGGCCATCTCGCTCACGGACGGCGGCCGCCGTCTGTTCGAAAGCGTCTGCCCCGAGCGCAACCGCCTGGTAGAGCGCGAAACCGGCGCCTGGACGGCAGCGGAGCAACGGCAGCTGCTGAACCTGCTGGGCAAATTCCTGGAAGCGAACGCATCGGCCTGAACCGCCGCCCTCCCGGGTAACGGGCGCACCACGCTTTCCCATCTGCGTTCGAAAGCGGCCTCCGATGCGGTACAAAGGAATACCAGCGCGATTCCCGAAAGGAGACTTGCATGTCCAAAGCACAGAAGGCCTACAAGGGCAAGGTGCAGAAAGAACGGAAGGCCCGAACGGCTAAGAAGAAGGGCCTGAACCAGCATGCCGCCATCGCCATCGTCATCGCCGTCCTGGTCATTGCCTGGGGCATCATGATGGCCACCGGCTTCGTGCCGTCTCAGAACAGCTAGCATCCGCATATCGTTCCCACGGAAGGAAACAGCATGAAGGCGAAATTCATCCACCACTGCCTGCACTGCCTGGACAAGGAGAAGAGCATCGCGTTCTACCGCGAGGCGCTGGGCTTGGAGCCCGTGCGCGAGATGGGGCCGGAAGACGGCTCGTGGACGAACACGTACCTTGCGAACGACACGTGCCCGTTCGAAGTGGAGCTGACATGGAACCGCGGGCGCACCGAGCCGTACGACAACGCCGGCAAGGACGTGCACATGGCGTTCGAAGTGCCCGATTACGAGGCGGCGCATGCCCTGCATGAGAAGATGGGCTGCATCCTGCGCGACAACCCGGCACTGGGCATCTACTTCATCACGGACCCGGATGGGCAGCTGATCGAGATCCTGCCCGCAAAACAGTAGGAAACCCCTGCCTCCTTCGGCATATCGCACCTTCACCGCTGCCGAATCATACGCTTCATCAGGCATTTTACCGCGTGCACAAGCATTTCCCGCCAGATGAGGGCGGCGTGCTACATAAAAGGCGCATATCCGTTTCAGGCTAGTTTAAGTTCAGCCCCCTATAGTTTCAGACATCGACAGAGCGCGAGGCAATCCCCTCCCAATCTCCCTCCTTACCGCATCTGTCGTTCCTAAACCCCGGCTCTCCCCAATCCCGCCGGGGTTTTTCTCTTGCCCCGGGGAATGCTCGCAACGAGCATGGAACCCCCGATGAGCGCCATGCCTGTCACACGCACGGGCGTCAGCGGCTCGCCCAGGAACACGCATCCCATCAACGTGGCAACCAACGGCGAAAGCGCACAGAACAAGCCGGCCGTATCGGCGCTGAGATGCCGCTGCGCCATCGGCTGCAACGTGAAGCCGAAGCCCGTGCACACAATAACCAGGACGGCGAGGCTGCCCCATTGCCCGGCGCCTGCAGGAAGCCGGGGCGTCTCGAACAGCAGCGTTGCGGCAAGCGCCAGCACGCCCATGACCGCAATCTGGACGATGCCCAGCTGGATGGGGTCGTCTTCGCGGGCAAGCCGTGCCGTGGCAAGGATGGCAACCGTGTACCCCGCACCGGAGCCCAGCCCGAACAGAATGCCCGCAGGCGTGTCCACGCCCGCTGATCCGCCGAGCGTCAGGAAGCCGACGCCGGCCAATGCGGTCCCGCAGGCAAGCGCCATCGGAGGCGTCGGCAGCCGCCGTGCCGCAAGCGCCGTCGCCAGCGGCACGAACACCACGGCCATGTTCTCCAGGAACGAAACCGTCGAGGACGAGGCGCCCTGCAGCGCATGCATCTCGCACGCCATGGTGGCGAAGAACGCGCAGCCGATGATGCCGCCATGCAGCAACGCGCGGGCGGAAAGCGCGGCCAGGCGCTTGCGGAATACCACGGCCAGCAGGGCCGTGGCAAGCAGGAAGCGCACGGCCAGCAGGTCGAACGGCTGCAGGGAATCCACAAGCATCTTGCTGAACAGAAACGATGTGGCGCGGGCGGCGATGACCGCCGCCAAGAGCGCCTGAGCCTGTCTTACCGTCATCGGCCGCCTCCGCTGTCTGCACGTTTCCGCATTCGCTCCGGCGACTGCATGCATACCGGCGCCGGAATGCCTTCGCGGTCATGCTAGCGGACGGTTATCGTTGCGTATAGCGCTACAATTTCATAGTTGTTATGACTGGTTCTCATAACGTACGACATGAAGGCTCGCAGTCCCCAGGACGCTTCAGCCGATATCCCGTGCAAAGGGCAAACATTGACAACAATTCAACGGTTGTCTTATTCGCAAAACACATCCATACCGCTTCGGTAAGGTGGGTGATGCAGGCACGGGGTACCCATCCTTCCCTGAATCTCCCATCCCCCGGCTTGTGTAAGAAGAGGGGGCCGCGGCACTCTCCGATCCCATACTGCGACTCCCTCGTTTTCCTTACGTTCTCGCCGGACGAACGGCTGTCATCTCCCTTATAAAACGCGCTATTTCCCCAGCACGCGCTCCAGCAGATAGCCCTCGCGCAGGCCCTTCTTCGCCACCGTCATGCGCCGGGCCCCGGTCACGGCGAAGATCTCGCGCAGGATCAGGCAGCCGGGGATGAACGTATGCACGCGATCGGGCACCGTATGCAGCGAGCCGTGCGCGAAGGCAGCGCCGTCGTTGCGGTACGCGTTCAGCATCTGGTCCAGATGCACGAGCTCGATATAGCCCAGCCGCTCGCCGTCGTTGAACAGGTCGCCGTACACCTTCATGGCGGAGCGGACGGAGCCGCCGATGCCGTAGAGCTCCTTCGCGGCATAATCCCTCATGGGGCGCCGGTTCAGGTTCTCGCGGAAGGCCAGCGTGATGCGCTCCATCTCGTGCGGCGAGGGCACCAGGCCGTGGACGTACTGCGAGAACGAGGACAGGGACCCTTGCGGCAGGCTCATGCCGCATTTCTCCTTGCCTTTCGCGATGCGCGTCAGCTCCACGGAGCCGCCGCCGATATCCACGAGCACGCCCTCCTCGATATCGCGGTCGTAATTCGCGCCCACGAATCCCAGGTGCGCCTCCATCTCGCCCGGCAGCAGGTCGATCTTCGCATCGATGCCGTCCTCGATGCGCGCGACGGCATCCTTCGAATTCGTGCAGTTGCGCAGGCATGCCGTGGCGAAGATGCGCACTTCCTTGCAGCGGAAGTAGGCGGCATTGCGCAGGTCCCCGCGGATCACATGCACGGCCTTCGCGATGCCCTGGTCGCTCATGGCGCCGTCGACGACATACGAGGCAAGGCCGGCCATGATCTTATGGTTCAGCAACGTGGAAAGATGGGGCAGCTTGTCGCCCTTGCGCTCCGAGACGTCGTATACGCACAGGCGGATAGTGTTCGATCCAACGTCGATAATGCCGTATCTGGGCATCGGTTCCCCTTTCGGCCGCCGCAGCGGCGCTGTCTTGGTGTTGCTTATACGGCCCGCAAGGACCGGGTTTCCCGCCGGCACTGCCGGCAGGCCGTTACGAAGCGGCGGGCAGGTCCACGACGAATGCCGATCCGCCGCCGGGCGCGTCCTTGATGGTCACGGTGCCGTCGTAGCGCTGCACGGCGTGCTTCACAATGGCCAGCCCCAGGCCCGTGCCGCCCGTTTCGCGCGAACGCCCCTCTTCAAGGCGGTAGAAGCGCTCGAACACGCGCTCGCGCATCTCGGGCGGAATGCCCGGCCCGGTATCGGATACCGTGAACTCGACGCGCTTGCCTCCGTCGCGCTCCAGCGTGCGGAACGAAACCTTCACCTTGCCGCCGGGATGGTTGTAGCGGATGGCGTTGTCAATCAGGTTGTAGAACGTCTCCTCCAGCAGCGTCTCGGCGCCGCGTACGCGGATGGGCTCGTCTGCCGGCTCCAGCTCCACGGTCACCTGCCGTTCTTCCGCGACGGTCTTCAGGCGGTCCGCCACCTGCTGCGCCACCCAGACCAGGTCGACATCCGAGATCTCGGCCTGCCCCAGCGCGGATTCGTCCAAGCGCGACAGCGTCAGCACGTCGTCGATAAGCGCACGCATGGACTCCGCCTCGGAATGGATGAGCCCGGCGAACTTCGCCGTATCCTGCTGGCTGACCATGCCCGCCTGCATCAATTCGGAATAACCGCTGATGACCTGCAGCGGCGTCTTCATCTCATGGCTCACGTTCGCGGAGAATTCGCGGCGCGTCTCCACGGCCGCCTCCAGCTCCTTGTTCTGCCTGCGCAGCTGGTTCTGCTGGTCGGAGATGCGCTGCATAAGCGGCCGCATCTCCACGTAGATATCGTTGTTCAGGGGATTGCTCAGGTCCATGCGGTCGATCGGGCGCATGATGTGGCGCGTCAGCACGCGCGACAGCCCGAATCCCACGGCCACGATGAGCGCCGCCGCCAGCAGCAGCGAGGGAAGCATGCCCTCCAGGAACGAGATAAGGGAATGCCGCGTTTCCGCCAAGCGGACCACGGATCCGTCCGTCAGGCGCTCGGCCGCATAGATGGTCTGCTGGCCCAACGTATCGGAATAGCGCAGGATGGACGATTCGCCGTTTTCCTCGGCCTGCTTGAACTCCGTGCGGTCGGAATGATTGCCCAACTGGGAGATATCGACCTGGTTGTCGTACGAGACCGTGCCGTCTTTCTCGATCAGCGTGCAGCGCAGGCCCGACCACGGCACGGATTCCAGATACGCTTTCTGCTCCTTCGCGGTCTTGCCCTCCAGCTGAGATGCCGTCTGGCGTACCTGACCGAGAAGCTGGTTCTCCGCATCCGTCTCGTACGAGTTGTAGAACATGGAGATAGCGGCCACGGCGAAGACCACCATGGCCAATATGGAAAAGCCCGTCAATCCTGCGAAGATATGCCGTGCCAAACTGCCGCGTTCGCGGCCGGGGACATGTCCGGGCATCCGCTAGTCTTCCACGGGCTTGATACGATAGCCCACGCCGCGGACGGTCTGGATGAGATGGTCCGTACCCGGGCAGGCGTCCGAAAGCTTACGGCGCAGCGTCTGGATGTGCGCGTCAACCGTGCGCGTCTCGCCGACGAACGTGATGTGCCAGACGTCCTCCAGCAGCTGCGTGCGCGAAAGCGCCTGGCCCTCGTGGGCGATCAGGGCGCGCAGCAGCTCGAATTCCTTCAGCGTCAGCTCCACCAGGACGCCATTCACGTGCACTTCGTGCGCCCGCGTGTCCATGGAGATGGGACCGCATGTCAAACGATCCTCCGGCGCCGTGGAGTCCAGCTTCGCGCGGCGCAGCAGCGCCTTGCAGCGGCTGACAAGCTCCATCATGCCGAACGGCTTCGCCAGGTAGTCGTCCGCGCCGGCATCCAGGCCCTGGACCTTGTCGAGCTCCGTGCCCTTCGCCGTCAGCATCATGATGGGAACCGTGGCGGTGGCGGGATCGTTGCGCAGCTGCGTCAGCACCTGCATGCCGTCCATGCCCGGAAGCATGATGTCCAGCAGCACCAGGTCGGGAACCTGCACCCGGCAGGCCGCGAAGAACGGCTCCGCCTTCGCGAACCCCTCCGCCTCGAGGCCGGACTGGCACAGCGCATACAGCGCCAGCTCGCGGATATTCGTGTCATCTTCAACGTAGTAGATCATGGCTTCATTCTAGTGCCGTACTCGTTTTGCCGACGGCGCGACGGTGTCAAATCTTTGCAAACTCACAACGTCGGCCCGGCAGACAGCATTCGCCTGCCGGCAGAGCGCCCCGCGCATTCGGCTGCACGCCTAACGCGACTGCGAGATGATGGCCTCCATGCTTTCGGCAACCTGCTCCAGCGAGTCCATGGCATCCTCGAACTTCTCGTACAGCGCGGCCGTGATCTGGCGCTTCTCGCCCGTCATCTCATCCGTGGCATACAGGTTGTGCATTGTGGAGATGAAGATCGCATCGCACGCGCTCTCGCGCTGCGCCACGCCCGTCACGCGCACGTAGATCTCGTCGTAGAACCGCTCGTAGCTGTCCATGCGCTCGCACGCCTCGCGGAGCAGCGTGACGGATGCCGCCATATGCTCCAGCACGTCGCGCATGCGCGGCTGCATGTACTTCGCCCCGTAGATATACGCGAAGATGGCGATGTCCTCAATCTTGTCCGTGGCATTCTCCACGCTGTTCGCCAACATCACCATGCCGTCCCGGTCCGCCGGCACGATAAGATCCGTCAGCAAGTGGATGCGCAGGTCGTGATCGACGGAATCCGCGTCGTTCTCCACCACATGGAGCGCCGCCATGAGCTGCTCGGTGCCCATTTCGCCGGCCTTGAACGCCGAAAGCAGATTCTGCGTTATCTCCTCGCAGTAGCCTACCTGCTTGTTGAACGCTTCGTAATAGTTGAATCGGCCGCGATCGCGCGACGCGCCATGTACCAGGCCGCGGCCCGCCTTCGCGTCGCCGCGACGCTTCGCCATGCCGTCCCGTGCACCGGGAAGCGGCATAGGATTCGCAGCCTTCACATCCGTGAATGCATCGAGTACTCCCAAAGCTACGGCTCCCTCCGTTCGTGATTGTTGTTAGCAGATGCTATACATGCCGTGATAACAATTCGCCATAAATATGTAATGAGCAGGCAAAATGCCTGTTTACATACGGTTTCGCGCCTGTGCGACGTCGCATTTTAGGCCCTTGACATGCGGATTCCCTCCGCTAACGGATTTCCGGAAACGCAGTTCCCCGGCGGCTTTTCGCCTACAATTGGGGCGATATGTGAAAGGAGTACGAATGGCATACGAATCGCGCGACCAGATTCCCGAGCAATACCGCTGGGACCTCTCCAGCATGTACCCGGACGATGAGGCGTTTCTGAAGGCGCTTGCAGAGGCGAAGGGCTATCCCGCCCGCCTGTCCGCGTTCGCCGGGACGATCTCTTCGGCACCGGAGAAGCTGCTGGCCTTCCTGAAGCTGGACGACGAGGTGGGCATCGTCCTGGGCAAGCTGGTGAACTATTCCCAGCGGAAAAGCGACGAGGACACCCGCAACTCCACGTACCAGGATTACGCCTCGCAGGTCATGACGCTGTACACGGCCATCGCCGGGTCCGGGTCGTGGTTCGCCGCGGAGCTTCTGAGCATCAGCGACGCGGACATGGAGCGCTTCTATGCCGAAGAGCCCGGCCTGGAGCTGTACCGCCGGGCGCTGGACCGCATCTTCGCGCAGCGTGCGCACACGCTGTCCCCCGCCGAGGAGAAGCTGCTAGCCTCGGCGTCCGACCTGGCCACGCAGCCCGAGAACATCTACTCGCTGCTGGCGGATGCGGACCTGCGCTTCGACGACGCCGTGGATGCGCAGGGAGCGGCGCATCCCGTCACGCATGGAAGCTACATCCCGCTCATGATGTCGCCGGACCGCATGCTGCGAAAATCCGCGTTCGATTCGCTCTACCGCACGTACGGCCAGTTCCGCAACACATGCGCCGCCACGCTGGCCGCGCAGATGAAGCAGCAGAAGTTCTTCGCGGACGCGCGGCACTACGCATCCACGCTGGACTGGGCGCTGGACCGCAACGAGGTGCCCACGGCCGTGTACACGAACCTGATCAAGGCCGTACGCCGCAACCTGCCGGCTCTGTACAAGTACGTCGACCTGCGCAAGCGTCTGCTGGGCGTGGATGAGCTGCATTTCTGGGACCTGTATGTGCCCGTAGTGGAGAACGTGGACCTGAAGTTCACGTACGAGCAGGCCTGCGACCTGATCCTGAAGGCGCTCGAGCCCCTGGGGCAGGATTACCTGGACATCGTGCGCGACGCCCTTGTCAGCCGATGGGTGGACGTGTACGAGACGCCGGGCAAGCGCAGCGGCGCGTATTCCGCCGGCGGCTACGGCATGCATCCCGTGATCTGCATGAGCTTCCAGGGCACGCTGGACGATGTGTTCACGCTCATCCACGAGATGGGCCATTCCGTGCACACGTACCTGTCCTGCAAGAATCAGCCGCCGGTCTATTCGGACTACGTCATCTTCGTCGCCGAGGTGGCCAGCACATGCAACGAGGCGCTGCTGACGCAGTACCTGCTGGCCCACATGGACGACCCGGCAAAGCGCGCGTACGTGCTGAACCATTTCCTGGAGCAGTTCCGCGGCACCATCTACCGCCAGTGCATGTTCGCAGAGTTCGAGCTGGAAGTGAACCGCATGTGCGCCGAAGGCCGCGGCATCACGGCGGATGCACTCTGCGAGCTGTATCGCACGCTGAACCGCGATTACTACGGCCCAGACATCGTGCTGGACGATGCCATCGCGCTGGAATGGGCGCGCATCCCGCACTTCTACTACGAGTACTACGTGTACCAGTACTCCACGGGCTTCGCGGCCGCCTGCGCGCTGTCGCAGCGCATCTTGAACGAAGGCGAGCCGGCGGTGCGGGATTACCTGGGCTTCCTGAAGGGCGGCAGCTCGAAGGCGCCCATCGACCTGCTGCGCGGCGCCGGCGTGGACATGGCATCTCCCGAGCCGATTGACGCGGCCCTGCAATGGTTCGACCGCCTGGTGGACGAGCTGGCGAAGATGCAGGAGCAATAGACGGGCGGAAAAATGCGAAAAACGGCCGGGACGCAGCTGAATGCCGCATCCCGGCCGTCGTTGTGTGCTGGTGCCCCCAGAAGAATTCGAATCTCCGTTACCGACCTGAGAAGCCGGCGTCCTTGGCCGCTAGACGATGGGGGCGCATGACAGTATACCGAACCGTCTGCGAAAAGCCGCTACTGCGCGCGATACTCCACAACCTTCGCCAGCGCGCGCTTCGCGGCGGCGCCGAACGCCTGGATGTCGTCGTCCGTGTGCGCGAGCGACAGGAACAGCGCCTCGTATTGGCTGGGCGCGATGAGCATGCCGTCGGCGAGCATGGAACGGAAGTACACCGCGAACGCGTCCGTGTCGCAGGAGGCGGCATCGTCCCAGTTGCGCACCGGCCCGTCCGTGAAGAACAGCGTCGCCAGCGCGCCGGCCTGGTTCACGCACGCATGCACGCCGGTCTCCGCAACGGCGCCGCGCAGCTCTTCGGCAAGAAGCGCGCCCTTGCGCTCCAGCTCGTCGTAGATGCCCGGACGCTGCAGCTTCGTCAGCGCCGTCAGGCCGGCCTCCATGGCAACGGGGTTGCCGGACAGCGTTCCCGCCTGGTACACCGGCCCCGTGGGCGCCAGCTTCTCCATGATGCGCGCCGGACCGGCCACGCAGCCCACGGGGAACCCGCCGCCGATGATCTTGCCGAACGTGCATAGGTCCGCATCGATGCCCAGGCGCTCCTGCGCACCGCCCAGAGCCACGCGGAAGCCGGTGATGACCTCGTCGAAGATCAGGAGCGCGCCGTATTCGCTGCAGACATCGCGCAGGCCTTCCAGGAACCCCGGCTCCGGCGGCACGACGCCCATGTTGCCCGCGAACGGCTCCACGATGACGGCTGCAATCTGGTCGCCTGCCTGCGCGAACAGCGCTTGGACGGCGCGGAGGTCGTTGTACGGCGCCACCATCGTGTCCGCCACGGTGCCCGCCGTCACGCCCGGCGTATCGGGGATGCCCAGCGTCGCCACGCCGCTGCCGGCGCTGACGAGCAGCGAGTCGCTGTGGCCGTGGTAGCAGCCGGCGAACTTGATGAACTTGTCGCGGCCCGTGTAGCCGCGGGCCAGGCGGATGGCCGTCATCGTTGCCTCCGTGCCGGACGACACCATGCGCGCCTGCTCCACGTTCGGCACCAGCTCGCAGATCTTCTGCGCCAGCGCGATCTCCGCCTCGCACGGCGCGCCGAACGACACGCCCTTGTCCAGCTGCGCGCGGACGGCCGCCAGGATGTCCGGATCGCCATGGCCCAAGATCATGGGCCCCCACGAGCCGATGAAGTCGCGGTACTCGTTGCCGTCGACATCCCATACGCGGCAGCCCCGCGCACGATCGTAGAACACCGGGTCGCAGCCCACCTTGCCGAAGGCGCGCACCGGCGAGTTCACCCCGCCCGGGATCACCTTCTGCGCTGCGGCGAAATCTTGCTCGGACTTCTGATTGTTCATGATCTGCGTTCCCCCTACCGGTTCTCGCATTCCTCGAAATAGCGCATCGAGGATTTCTTGTATTCCTTCTCCGATGTCAGCACCAGCGGCTCGCCCGGCTCCGCGCCGGCAGCGGCGGCCGCCTGCTGCAGTGCCGCCACCTGGCGGGCAAGGTCCTGCTCGCCGCGCGCATGGCACATCGCATACAGATTGTACGGCCAATCCGGATGGCGCGGGCGCTCGTAGCAGTGGCTGACGAACCGCAGCTCCGCGAACGCGCGTCCCACGGCCTCCACGGCGTTGTCCGGGATGTCCCACACCGTCATGCCGTTGTGGCTGTAGCCCATGTTCCGATGGCGCACCGTGGCGCCGAACCGACGCATGGTGCCGTCCGCCTCCCACTGCCGCAACCGGGAAATGACGCGTTCCTCCGCCACCGGTTCGCCCGTCTCCGCGCTGATGAGCGCCGCCGCCGTGGAGAACGGCCGCGGGTCGAGCTGCACGGCCGCGTGCTGCTGAGGCGACACGCCCGCATAGGTGCCGTCCGTCTCCGCGCGCGTGGATTCCGAGCCCAGCACCGTATTGCCCTGCGCCCAGCGCACCAGCGCCACGTCGAACGGGTCGGACGCATCGAACGGCGGCACGGGTTCGCACGAGCCGTCCGATGCGGCGGATGCCGCATCCGCCGCAGCTGCCGCACACCACGGCTCCGGCTGCAGCGGTTCCGCTGCCGGCGATGCCCCGAACGAGTCCAGCTCCACACGCACCTTGAACAGGCGCGTGGCGGGAAGGTTCAGCACGTCCGTGCATCCCGTGCGCGCGCAGATCTGCTGCAGGATGGACGCGACCTCGGCATCGCTGCGCGCGATGACCGTGAACCAGATGTTGTAGCGCGCCCGCCGCAGGTAGTTGTGCGTGACGTTCGGGTATTCGCTCACAATGGCCGCCGCGGCATCCACGGCATCGTTGTCGCCGGGAACGGCCAGCGCGCACAGCGTGGACCGGTATCCCAGGGAACCGGAGGCGAACGAGCCGCCGATGCGCCTGAGCATGCCCGCACGCCAGTTGTCCGCCAGCGCCCGGCGCACCTGTTCCACGGAAAAGCCCAGGTCGTCGGCCATCTGCGCATACGGATCGGACGTCAGCGGGAACGACGACTGCACGGCGTTCAGCACGCGCTGCTGTACGTAGCGCTTCGGCACGTAGGCGCAATACGGCTCTTCGGCCAGGTAATCGCCCGTGGCCGCCAGCGCGCGGGCGCGGCAGCCGCCGCACACGCCCTTGAACTCGCAGGCGCCGCACTTGCCCTTCAGCCGGTCGTAATGGCGCAGGTCGTCGAACACGGGCGACTCCGTCCAGATCTGCGAGAACGGCTGTTTGCGCACATTGCCCAGCTGCATGTCGAAGTACCCGCACGGCTGCACGTCGCCCACATGGCTGATGAACGCGAACGAGATGCCGCCCAGGCACCCGCGGCTATGTGCCAGCGGGCCGGTCAGCTTCACGCCCTCCGCGGCGGCGCGCTGGTGCAGGATGCGGAAGTACTGCGGCGCATCCGTGGGCTTGAAGCCCATCGGCGATGTCTTCTGCCGCCGATACGCCCACGTCAGCACCTCCTCGTATTCCTGGGGCGAAAGCTCCACGTCCACCAGGTCCTCGCCGCGGCCGGTGGGCACCAGCAGGAACGGATGGAAATCGGAGGCGCCGGCGTCTTCTGCCAGCGCGTGCAGATCCTCCACCAGATTGCGGTTCGCCTTCGTGATGGTGCTGTTCACCTGCACGTTCACGCCCTGCTCGCGCAGGTTCGCAATGCCCTGAATGGTCTGCGCGAACGCCCCGTCCGCGCCGCGGAACGCATCCTGCCCCTGCGGCGTGGGGAAATCCAGCGATACGCTGACTTTCGGGATGCCGTGCGCGGCTATCTTCTGCGCCGTCTCCCGGTCTATCAGCGTGCCGTTCGTGCCGATGACCGGATGCAGCCCCTTCTCGAACGCATAGTCGATGATGTCCCAGATGTCCGAGCGCATGAGCGGCTCGCCGCCCGTCAGGATGAGAATCGGGTCCGTGATGGAGGCGATGTCGTCCATGACCGCCTTGCATTCGTCCAGCGACAGCTCGCCGGGATACGGCGCGCAATGCGCTGCCGCACGGCAATGCGCGCACGCCAGATTGCAGCTGCGCGTGATCTCCCAGGCCACGATCTTCGGCGCCTTGATGCCCGTGCGCTCCTCGTAGGCGCGCGCCGCCGGGCCCGCGCCGGGCCGGTACGACGGCCGCCCCACGGACACGGTGCCGCCCGGATGTCCTCCCGGATGTCCTCCCGGATGTCCTCCCGGATGTCCGCCCGGATGCCCGGGGCAGCCCCCGGGATGACCGCCGGGACCGGGATGCGCGGCCGGCGCGGCGCCGGGATGATTGGCCGCCATATGCTACGCCTCCCCCGCCAGCCAGCGGGCGGCATCCTTGGCATGGTACGTGATGATCATGTCCGCGCCGGCGCGCTTGATGGACGTCAGCAGCTCCAGCACCACGCGCTTCTCGTCGATCCAGCCGTTCATGGCCGCGGCCTTCACCATGGAGTACTCGCCGGATACGTTGTACGCCACCGTGGGGAAGCCCGTCTCGGATTTCACGCGGCGCAGCACGTCCAGATACGGCAGCGCGGGCTTCACCATGACCATATCCGCGCCTTCCGCGATGTCGTACATGGCCTCGCGGACGCCTTCTTCGGCATTTGCCGAATCCATCTGGTAGGCGCGGCGGTCGCCGAATGCGGGGGCGGAATCCGCCGCATCGCGGAACGGCCCGTAGAAGCCGCTGGCATATTTCGTGGAATACGACAGGATGGGCACGTCCGAGAAGCCGGCATCGTCCAGCGCGCGGCGGATGGCGGCAACGCGGCCGTCCATCATATCGGACGGCGCGACCATCTGCGCGCCGGCCTGCGCATGGCTGACGGCCTCGCGGCTCAGCAGCTCCAGCGTGGCGTCGTTAAGCACGCGGCCCTGGTCGTCCAGCTTGCCGCAATGACCGTGATCCGTGTATTCGCACATGCACACATCCGTGATGACGAACATGTCCGGCGCCTGCTGGCGGATCAGGCGGCATGCCTGCTGCACGGCGCCGTCTTCGTTCCAAGCGCTGCTGCCCACGGCGTCCTTATGGTCCGGGATGCCGAACAGCAGCACGGACGTCACACCGCATTCGCGCAGCTCGTCGATCTCGCCCATCAGGTTGTCCAGCGTCACCTGGTACACGCCGGGCATGGAGGGAATCTCGTCTTTGCAACCCGTGCCGCACTTCACGAACAGCGGGTAGATGAAATCCTTTGCGGAAAGCTCCGTCTCGCGAATGAACTGGCGCACCGTCTCGTTCGCGCGCATGCGGCGCGGACGGTATGCAGGGAATGTTCCGTAGTTCATGGTTATCTGGTCTCCTTATCGTTATTCGCGCGTCTCGTTCTCGTACGCCGGCGCCTCCACGACGCGCGTCTCGGGGTCGTCGGGATGCCGGGCAATCTCCTCGTCTGTCAGGTAGCACGCCGGGTCGCTGGCCCACAGGTCGCCGGTAACGGCTTCGGCGCGCACGCGGAAGTTGCCGCCGCAGATATCCAGCCAGCGGCAATCATGGCAGTCGCCCGTCACCCAGGGACGCTTGTCCTTCAGGCGGTACATCAGCTCGCTTTCCGGCGTCGTGCGGCTGACATCGGACCAGATCTCGCTGAACGGGCGGTCCTTCACGTTGCCGAAGCTGAAATGGCGCCAGAACTGGTCGGCGTACACTTCGCCGTCCCAGCTGATGCAGCCGATGCCGTCGCCGGAGCTGTTGCCCTGGTTCCACTGCAGCAGCTGCATGACCTTCGCCGCGCGTTCGGGGTCTTCCTTCAGCAGCTCCAGGTAGACGAACGGGCCGTCCGCATGGTTGTCCACGGTCAGGATCTCCGGCGTGCCGCCGCGGTCGAACCAGTCGCGCGTGCGGTCCATGATCAGGCGCACGGCCTGCCGCGTCTGCTCGTGCGTCAGGTCTTCGTCTGCCATGGACGACCCGCGGCCGGCGTACACCAGGTGGTAGAAGCAGGCGCGGTTGATGTGCTCGCGCTCCATGAGGTCGAAGATGTCGTCGATCTCGCGCCAGTTGTGCTTGTTGATGGTGAAGCGCAGGCCCACCTTGATGCCCGCGTCCTGCGCATTGTGCAGGCCGCGCAACGCCGCGTCGTAGCTGCCCCGCACGCCGCGGAAGCGGTCGTGCGTCTCGCGGTCGCCGTCGAACGACACGCCCACATACGACAGGCCCACGTCGGCGAAGCGCTTCGCCAGCTCGGGTGTGATCAGTGTGCCGTTCGTGCTGATGACCACGCGCATGCCCGCGTTCTTCGCGTATTGCATGAGCTCCACCAGGTCGGGACGCACGCACGGCTCGCCGCCGGAGAACAGCAGCACGGGCGCGCCGAATGCGGCCAGGTCGTCTATCATGGCCTTCGCCTCGTCCGTGGACAGCTGGTCGTAGCGTTTGGCATCGGACTGCGCATAGCAGTGCTCGCACTTCAGATTGCACGTGCGCGTGCAGTTCCACACCGCCACGGGCTTCTTGTCCTTCGAGAACTGCAGCAGTCCGCTGGGAAGCTCCTTCGAGTGCCGCCGGTAGCGCAGCACATCGGAGGGTTCCACGGCGCCGCAGTACAGCTTCGAGATCCCGATCATCTTTCATCCTTCCTTTCGCGGTAATAGCCGCACAGGCATTCCACCAGACCGTCGATGGTGTATTCGGCCGCCTCGTGCACGTCCGTGCAGCCGGCATCCGCCAGCGTGGCCGTGGTTATCGGGCCGATGGAGAACAGCTGCGCACCCTGCTGCAGCGCGGGGGCATTATCGCCCAACAGCGCGAACAGGTTGCGCGCCGTGGACGACGACGTGAACGTGACGGCATCCACGGCACCCTCCCGCAATCGGCGCACCAGGTCGGCGGCGCCGGCGCCGTTCGGCAGCACGGTCTTGTACGCCGGTGCCACGGTGACATCCGCGCCCGCCTCACGCAATAGGTCGGGCAGCTGCGGGCGCGCCTCCTGCGCGCGGGGAATGAGCACGCGGGCGCCGGCAAGCGTTCCGCCGGCGCGCTGCTCGGCAGCGCGGATGGCCTCGAACACGGCTTCGCCGCGATACGAATCCGGCACAGCGTCCGCCTTGATGCCGAACGCGCGCAGCCGGCGCGCCGTCGCCGGGCCGATGGCTGCAACGCGCGCATGCGCCAGGGCGCGCGCATCCGTCCAAGCATTCGGACGGGCCGTCTGCTCCAGGCGCGCGAAGAAGCGCTCGACGCCGTTCGCGCTGGTGAACACGACCCAGTGAAACGATGCCAGGTCCGCCAGCGCCGCATCCAGCACGTCATGCGAATCCGGTTCCGCCAGGGCGATGGTGGGGAACTCGCACACGTCGGCGCCCAGCTCCGTCAGGCGGCGGCTGAACGCGCTTGCCTGCGTGCGGCTGCGCGTGACCACGATGCGCCGGCCGAACAGCGGCAGGCGCTCGAACCACGCCAGCTTGGACCGCAGATGCGCCACGCCGCCCACCAGGATGATGGCGGGAGCGGCGAAATGCGCGGCGCGGGCCGCGTCCGGCGCATCCGCCAACGTGGCCGTAAGCGTCTCCTGCGACGGCAGCGTTCCCCAGCGCACGAGCGCGACGGGCGTCTCCCCCGGTGCGCCCTCTTCCCGCAAGCGCGCGCAAATCATGTCCAGATTGCGCACGCCCATGTAGAAGCACAGCGTGGAGCCGCGCGCCGCCAAGCGCGCAAGCGCCGTCCAGTCGATGGCCGTGGCGTCCTTCGCCGGGTCCTCATGGCCGGTGACGAACGTGACGGACGACGAGATGCCGCGATGCGTCACCGGAATGCCCGCGTACGCCGGCGCCGCAACGCCGGCCGTCACGCCGGGCACCACCCGGAACGGGATGCCCGCATCCGCCAACGCCAGCGCCTCTTCGCCGCCGCGGCCGAACACGAACGGGTCGCCGCCCTTCAACCGCACCAGCGTGCCGCCGCCGCGCTGCTCCAGTTCGCGCGCCTTGTCCACCAGCAAGGCGTTGATATCGTCCTGCGTCGTATGCGCCGTGAAGCCCTTCTTCCCCACGTACAGGCGCTCGGCATATGACGGCACGCGGTCCAGCAGCGCCGTATTCGCCAGGTAGTCGTACACCACAACGTCCGCGCGCCCCAGCAGCTCCAAGCCCGCAGCGGTGATGAGCCCCGCGTCCCCGGGACCGGCACCTACCAGGTATACCACCGTGTTCGCCTCCGTCATGCGTCCTCCCCTTCCGCTCGGATCTCCGCCAAGATGGCCGCGGCGCCCTGCGCGCGCAGATCGTCCAGCACGGCGCCTGCCAGCTCCGTCGGGCTTGTGGAGGCGTCCGCCTCCCGATGGCTGCGCGCCACACGCGAGCCGTCCAGGGATAGCACCACGGCGTCGAACACCGTGCGATCTCCCTCAATGCGCGCATACGCCCCGATGGGAACCTGGCAGCCGCCCTCTAGCTCGCGGAGCACGCGGCGCTCGCCGGCGACGCAGGACAAGGTGGCGGCATCGTTCACGGCAGCGCACAGCGCCGCCGTCCGCTCGTCGTCCTGGCGGATCTCCATACAGACGGCGCCCTGCCCCACCGCGGGAACCATCTGCTCCACCGGCAGGAACGCCGCAATCTCCGCCGCGCGGCCCATGCGCATGACGCCGGCGGCCGCCAGGATGGCGCCGTCGTATTCGTCGCCGTTCGCCTTCGCTAAGCGCGTGTCCACATTGCCGCGGATGCCCTTCGGCTCCACGCGCGGGAAACCGGCACGCAGCTGCGCCGTGCGCCGCAGAGACCCCGTGCCCAGGCGCGCCCCGGCCGGAATATCCTCCAGGCCGTGCGCCTGCGCCAGGCGCGGGCCGCACACCAGCACGTCGCGTGCATCGGCGCGCGGCAGCACGCCGGAGATGGCGCAGCCTTCGGGCAGCTCCACGGGCATGTCCTTCAGGGAATGCACGCACACGTCCACCTCGCCGGAGAGCAGCGCGCGCTCGAGCTCCTTCGTGAACAGGCCCTTGTCGCCGATCTTCTCCAACGGGACATCCAGGATGCGGTCGCCGCTCGTGGCGATCGTTCGCACTTCCGTCTCGATATGCGGGAACGCCTCGTGCAGCGCGCTCTCCACGGCGTGCGCCTGCCAGAGCGCCAAGGCGCTTCCGCGCGTCCCGATAATGCACGTCTCGCTCATCTGTCTCCCTTCATCCCCGCGCACACCTGCTGCATGGCGGGCGAGAATCCGTTCGGACACGGCTCCCCGGACAGGCAGCGCTTCTCCGTGCAGCGGTGGTGCGTTCCCGGCGGGTACGTCTCGATGCCGAACAGGTAGCGCGCCGCGCCGGTGTAATAGTACGAATCCGCCGTCTGCGCCTCCTTGCGCAGGCGAACCGTGGGACCGTGCAGCAGCTTCTTCATGACGGCATTGCCGTACGCCTCCAGCGTCTCCCGTTCCTCCGGCGAAAGCACCGCGCCGCGCTGCTTCTCCAGCTCCTTCACGGCATGCGCCAGCTCGTGCTGCACGGTATATTCGCCCTTCTCGTACATCGTCTTGATAGTGGGAACCACCAGGCGCTCCTGCATCCAGGACAGGAACTCCTTCTCGGCGTGCGTGACCAGGCGCTCCACCTGCGCGACGGCCGTCATGCGCTGCGCCAGGCCCTCGTCGATGATGGCCGTCAGCGCCTCCAGATCGAACAGGTCCACACCGGGAAGGTCCGCGCACATGGGCTCGATATCGCGCGGGACGGCCTCGTCCACGAACACGAGCCGGCGGTCCTGCGTTCCCGCAGCGGCGCGCTCGCGCGCCAGATCGCCGGCGCGGACGACCGGCTCCGTAGCCCCCGTCATGGAGAACACGACGTCGCTTGCGGCGGCGGCCCGAACGCGCTGAGCGAACGGCACGACGCGCGCACCCGTCTCCTTCGCGAACGCCTCCGCGTGCGACGGCGTGCGCGTGGTCACGGACAGTGATCCCACGCCGCCTTCCAGAAGGTACTTCGCCGTAAGCTGCGCCATCTCGCCCGCGCCGATCAGGAGCACGTCGCTGCGCGTGATATCGTCCGCATGATCACACGCCACCCGGTACGCCGTCGTGGAGAGCGAGACGGAATCCGACCCGATGGCCGTCTCCGTGCGAGCGCGCTTGCCCAGGTGAAATGCGCTCTTGAACAGCTTCTCCAGCGTCTCCCCGCACGTTCCCGTACGCGCCGCCAGCTCGTAGGCGCGCCGCATCTGCCCCAGGATCTGCGCCTCGCCCAGCAGCTGGGAATCCAGCGAGCACACCACCCGATAGGCATGGCGCACGGTTTCCGGGCCGCGGAGCAGGTAGAACAGCGAGCTGTCGAACGCATCGCCGACCCGCGCGCGGAAGAACGCCTCGAGCGCATCGACGCCCAGGCGGTCCGTCTTCGCGTCCACGTACACCTCGACGCGGTTGCACGTGGACAGGATCAGCGACTCCTTGATGCCGGGCGTCGCGCTCACCATCAGCAGCGCGTCGGGAACATCCTGCTCGGGGATGGCTGCCAGCCCGCGCTGCTCGATGGACGCCGTCTTGTGGCTGATGCCCATGACTACCAGGCTCATTGCGCGCCTCCTTCCAGCAGGGGCACGACAACCTCGGCGTACACATCCTCGGCGGAGGGCGATTCGCCGCTCGCGATGCGCTCCTTCAGCCCGCTTGCCCCCACGGCGGCGTAGAGCGGCGTGCGCGCGGATGCCGGGCCGGGCACGCGCTGCTTCACCAGCAGGCGGATCTCCGCCATAAGGTCCAGGTAGGGTTCCCACCATTCGGGGAACTCCCGTTCCAGGCCGCGGCGGATATCGCGCGCCTCGGAGGGAGCCGCCCCCTGCGTGGAGACGGCGATCTGCAGGCGGCCGCGCTGCATGATGGACGGGACGATGGCCGTGCACAAGTCGGGCACGTCCACGATGTTCACCAGGATGTGCCGGCGGCACGCCTCGTCGTACACGGCTTCGTTCACCGCGCGATTGTCCGTGGCGCCGATGACGAGCAGCGTGTCGGCAAGGTCGCCCTCGCGGTAGCACCGTTCGCGCCACACGATGCGGCCGTCATCCGCCAGCGAACGCAGCGCATCGGTGACGCGCGGCGCCGTGAGCGTGACGCGCGCGCCGTGCGAAAGCAGCGTCTGCGTCTTGCGCTCCGCCACGTGCCCGCCGCCGATGACGGCTACCGGCTGGCCCTGCAAATAGATGAAGAGCGGATACGGCGCCGTCGGACGCGGCGACTGGGAAGACGGCATGGGATGCCGCCCTTCGGACGACGCCGCCGGAATCTTCGTTGAAACCATCGAACCCCTCGGATGCTACGGAACGGCGCGGGCGTGTTTCCCGAACGTGCCCTGAGCACGCGGCATACGCGGCCCCGCCGCTTTCTGTCTCTATCGTATGGTAGGCAAACGCCCCGATGAAAGCACCCAACGAAATTGACAGTTCCCGCCAACAGGCCCGTTCGCCCTGGAAACAGCGCCTTTCGCAATGCGACGGCGGAGGGTGTGCGAAGCTATAGCCCGCTGTTCGCCAACGCGATGAGCTCCTGCTTCGAATGGACGCCCAGCTTCGCATAGATGTTGCGCTGGTGGAAGCGGACCGTGCTGTCCGAGATGACGAGCTGCTCGGCGATGAACGGCGACGAATAGCCGCGTGCCGTCAATGCGAATATCTCCCGCTCGCGCGGCGTCAGGTCGGCCTCATCCGCCAGCCGGGCGCAGCGGGCGTCCAGGGCGTCCGTTGCCGATTCGGCGTCTGCCGGACGATCGGGCTCGCGCTCCGAAGCCGGCTCTGTCTCCGCCGGCGCGATCTCCACCGGCGCAGCATCCGCCGTGGGCGCATCCCGGTCGGGCGCGGCAGCGGCACGGGGCGCGGCATCCACGCGGGGTTCTTCGTTCGCACCCCCCTGCACGGCAACAACCTCCTGCGACGCGCGCGGATCGCCCGCCGCGTCCTTCTGTGCAAGCGGCGCCCCTTCGCCTGAAGGCGCCCCTTCGCCGTGCGGCGCCTGCATGCGCCCGACGACCCAGGAGACGGCCAGGCAGCACACCAGGAACAGCAGCACCAGGGACACCACGCCGCCTTGGGCGCGCATGGCCTCCGGCAGCGTCTGCGCCAGCGCCTGGCCGGTGCTCACGTTCAGGAAGCTGTTCGTCAGCACCAGCAGCAGACCGCATGTCAGGACATGCGGCACGTCGGACTGCCCTACCAGTGCCGGGAACACCATCCACCGCAGGAAGTGATAGCAGAACACGGAAGCCAGCAGCATGCTGACGGCCAGCGCGTTCGCGAACGAGACGTCGAAGCATGACAGCAACGCGCTGGCAAGCAGCAGGACGAACAGGGGCACCCAGACGAGCTGCATATGGCTGCCGCCGCGCATCACGAGCAGCGTCGTCAGCACCAGCACGGCCGCCACGGCAACGCCGAACGCCACCGGGTTCGTGGGTTCGCCGGCCGCCCAGGCAAGCTGCGTGGAAAAGCCGTAGAGCAGGGAGCCCAGCATGCCGCAGACGCAGAACATGATGGCGGCGAACCAGGGGAAGCGGTGCGCCTGGCTGCGCGTCATGCCCCCGTCGGGCGTGCAGGGCGCAAACGACGCGTCCGCCGCAAGCAGGCACGGCACCCAGGCAACGCCGCTTACAAGCAGCACCAACAGGGCCGGAAGCTCCGGCAGCACGCCCATCAGCCCGATAGCCGCGCCGCCCGCGACCAAGCCCAGAAGCGATGCCCGCACCACGCACCGCACCGGGCGCGCCGCCAGGTACAGCAGCGTGATCAGCATGGCGAAGCCGCTCGCCACACCGGCAACGGACGCGGCTACGATGGCCGCATCGCCTGCGGCGCCGGCGGAAACGGCAAGCGCCGACAGCATCATCAGCAAGCCGCATGCCTTCAGCGAAACCGCGCTGGCGAACCGATGCCCCAGGGCGCCGAGCGCCGCCACGCCGGCAAGCGTCAGGAAGCGCGCCAGCGAACAGGCGAACGACACCGTGCCGAACGCGTCGCCCTGGCCCGTCTGCGCCACACCGGCAAAGCCCGACACGAACGCGCGGCTGTACGCCAGCACGCAGGCAAGCGCTATGCCCAGCACCACGGCACCGGCGGCATCCGCCGTGTCGGCCCGCTTCACCGCTGCCCGGCCGCTCGTCCCCTGCATCGCCACCGCCTTTCGCCATCGTCCCGATTGTTTTCGGTCATCCATGGTACCGCACGGCGCCTGCGCGCATGCGGCACGCTGCGGCGAACTTCGGCCGATTCGCGCAGGACAGCGCGAAATAAAGAGGGCATCCCGCCGCCGGCAGCAGGTCCCGCACGGGCTCCACGTGCTGCCGCCAACGAAAAGAAATGTTGCAATCCTGTTGCCGCACCGTCATAATACGTCCTTGCGTTCCGATGAAACCGTTGGAATCCCCACGAGACCGATGGCGGAGGAACCTCTGGAGAATCTCTTGGATGAGATGCCGAAGGTGCAAGGCACGCGCACGGCGCGCTGCTCAATCTCTCAGGCACAAGGACAGAGGCGATTTCGCACGTTCGCGGATCGACTTTCCCCTTGCTGCCCTGGATGCGAGCGGCTTCCCTGCCCCGAACGGCCCCTCCTTCAAGATGTTCCCCGGAATGTATTACCGGAACATGAGGGAGGTTTTATTCCGCATGGATGCTCTGTACGACGTTGTCGTCACCATCAACACGTATCTGTCTAATTATGTGCTCATCATTCTCCTGATCGGCACCGGCCTGATCTTCACGATCAGGACGCGCGGCGTTCAGTTCCGCTGCTTCGGCGAGGGCATGCGCCGCGTCTTCGGCGGCTTCTCGCTGCGCGGCGGCAAGCATAAGAGCGGCATCAGCTCGTTCCAGGCACTGGCCACCGCCGTTGCCGCCCAGGTGGGCACCGGCAACATCGTCGGCGCCTGCGGCGCTATCCTGATTGGCGGTCCGGGAGCCATCTTCTGGATGTGGATCATCGCGCTGCTGGGCATGGCCACGAACTACGGCGAGGCCGTCATGGCGCAGAAGACGCGCCAGGTGGACGAGGACGGCTCCGTCCACGGCGGCCCGGTGTACTACATCCGCACGGCATTCACGGGCAAGGGCGGTAAGTTCCTTGCCGGCTTCTTCGCCGTGGCCATCATCCTGGCGCTGGGCTTCATGGGCTGCATGGTGCAGTCGAACTCCATCGCCTCCACCATGGAAACCGCCTTCAGCATTCCCACGTGGGTCATGGGCCTGTTCGTCATCGCCTGCGCCGGCTTCGTGTTCATCGGCGGCCTGCAGCGCCTGGCCGCCGTGACCGAGAAGGTCGTTCCCATCATGGCCCTGCTCTACATCGTCGGCGGCCTGATCGTGCTGATCGTGAACTGGCAGAACGTCGGCCCGGCCTTCGCGCTGATCTTCCAGTGCGCGTTCAATCCGGCCGCAGAAGTCGGCGGCACCACGTTCGGCCTGATCGCCGCCCTGTCGCAGGGCGCGAAGCGCGGCCTGTTCTCGAATGAGGCGGGCATGGGCTCCACGCCGCATGCGCACGCTATGGCGAACGTCAAGGATCCCCACGACCAGGGCGTCGTGGCTATGATCGGCGTGTTCATCGACACCATCGTGGTCGTCAGCATCACCGCTCTGGTGGTCATCAGCGTCATGTACGTGGGAGACGGCGTCATGGCACAGGGCTACCAGGCCGCCATCGATTCCGGCGTGAACAAGACGAACATGGCCCAGATCGCGTTCGGCAGCGCATTCGGCGAGTTCGGCGGCAACGCGTTCGTGGCCATCTGCCTGCTGATGTTCGCGTTCTCCACCATCCTCAGCTGGAACCTGTTCGCCCGCCTGAACGTGGAGTACCTGTTCGGCAAGAAGGCCGTCCTGGCATTCAACATCATCGCCCTGGCGTTCATCTTCTGCGGCTCGCTGCTGTCGAACGACCTGGTTTGGGAGCTGGCCGACATGTTCAACCAGCTCATGGTCCTGCCGAACGCCATCGCGCTGATTGCGCTGTCCGGCGTTGTTGCAAGCACGGCGAAGCTGCATAAGGGCAAGCGCCATGACGACGCGTACGAGCTGGCCGATGCGCAGGAGGCCGCCGAGGCCGCCGCAGGCATCACGGACGAGGAGACGCGCGAGATGGCCGGCAGGTAATCCCGCCGCACGCGGCAGACGCGCCGCATCCGTTTCATCCGCTTGAGGCACAGCGCCCGCCCGGTTCGCGAAAGCACCGGACGGGCGCTTCTTCGTGCATCCGGTACGCACGGCGCGCCACCATGCACGGCACGCTCGGCGTTGCGCAGCGCGCAGCACGCGCGGCAGCGCTCGGCGAACGGTACGCGGCGGACTCCGCGCCGTTTACACGACCGTGGCATCCGATAGCTGAACCATGGCGAAAATGGATGCTTACCCGCGTTACGATAAATTTCGTTCACCGAAACGAAATGATTCCAGGAGGCAATCCGTGATCGAGCCCAATGCCGCCGCGCTCATCCTGATCGACATGCAGCGCGGATTCATCGACGAGAATTCCGGTCTGTACATCGCCGGCGCCGCCGCTACCGTCCCCGCCTGCGCCCGCGCACTCCAGCGCGCACGCGATCTGGACATGCGCGTCTTCCACGCGCATCGCGAATACGCCTCCGACGGTTCGACCGTCGAAGCCGTCCGCTACGAGGCATGGGTGAACGGCGGCAAGCCGCTGTCCACGGAATGGCCGGAATCCATCCTGCCCCCGCGCGAGCTGACGCCGCTGCCCACGGAAGAGGTCATCCGCAAGCGCCGCTTCTCGGCGTTCTTCGGCACGAAGCTCGACACGGACCTGCGCGACCGTTCCATCAACACCGTCATCCTGGCCGGCACCACCACGCCGAATTGCGTGCGCGCCACGTGCCTGGACGCCCTGTCGCTGGATTACAACGTGGTCGTGCTCTCGGATGCCACGTCGTCCCGCTCGCCCGAGGTGCAGCAGGCGAACATCGACGACATGGCCGCCATCGGCGCGCAGATCATGACGGTGGAGCAGTTCGAGCGCGATGGCCTGAACGACGTCGTGGATTACGAATCGCAGCTGATCGACAACATCAACGAACACAACGCGCAACGCGCCGCTCGGGTGCGCTAGCCGCTGCGCCGCACTCCGCGCACGCATGCGAACGCACGGAACGACGCGCTCGCACAAATTCGTTCTCCCCAGTAAAAAAACCGCCTGAACCCCGAAGGGATCAGGCGGTTTCTGTTTCATCCCTCCTGCAGGTGCAACCAGGGTGACGGCGAGGATACATCTGGCAGAAGAGTTGAAGCCTTTGGGTTGGGATCCGCTACTTGTACTTGTAGAAGCCCTCGCCGGCGTTCACGCCGGTCTTGCCTTCGTCGATGTACTTCTTCAGCGTTGCGGCAATCTTGCCCGGCGTCGTGCTGGGATCGGATGCCTGCGGATTCATGATGACGATGTTATAGGCCGTGACCAAGCCCACGATGTCCAGGATGCGGAACGGGCCGGCAGGGGCGCCGGTGCCCAGGCACCAGGTCTTGTCGATGGTCTCGGGGTCTGCCACGTCGTTCGCCAGAAGCGCCTCGGCGGCAGACAGGAACGGCACCAGCATGCTGTTCAGGATGTAGCCGGGCTGCTCCTTCTTCAGGCACAGCGGCACCATGCCGATGTTCTTTGCGAATTCCGTCACCTGCTTGTACACCTCGGGGTCCGTGCCTGCGTGGCCCATGACCTCGGCCGTGTTGTTGCGCCAGATCTCGTTTGCGAAGTGCAGCGCCATGTAGCGCTCCGGACGGCCGGTGTACTCAGCGAACTGGCTGGGCAGCAGCGTAGAGGAATTCGTGACGACGATAGCCTCCGGGGGCAGGTGCTTCTTCATCTCCGTGTAGAAGTCGATCTTCTGCTGCGGATCCTCCGCAATGGCCTCGATGACCAGGTCGGCATCGCTCATGGCCTCGTCGTAGGACGTGGTCAGCACCAAGCTGTCATACGCCTTGACGACCTGCTCTTTCAGCGCATCGATCTGCTCGTCCGTCAGGTCCGGCGTATCCGCCAGGCCGCGGGCATACGCGGCAGGGTTCGTCTTCATGGCTTCCAGCGTCTGCAAGTACACGTTCTTCCAGCGCTCGAACTTCGGCTTCGCGCGGCCGATGGAGCTCTCCATGCGCAGCCACACCTTCACGTTGAATCCCTTGTAGGCGGACTGGAAGGCAATCTGGCTTCCCAGGACGCCACCACCCGCCACGACTACGTTCTTGATCTCCATGTTCATCCTCTCCTAGGAACCGGTATTCCGCTTCCTGCGGCATGGCGCAGGACCATATCGGAACTCTCTGTTGATTGTACCGAGGCGGATACGCCCGCTTGCAGGAAATGACGTTAACGGTGCGGTTGATACCGTTCAACGGCATAAGCGAAACGGAGAGCATCCGTCCGCTGTCCGGAACAAGCCGTTCGCCGACGTTGATACGACATTCGTTAGTTGTTGTCGTGCATAATGCCCGCTTCGCCGGTCTCCATGCCCCCGCGCTGCTGCATATCCACGAAGCGATGCACCTCGCGCGCCGTCATGCCCCAGATAAGCGGGTCCGTGCCGAAATAGAACGTGACCTCGTGCGTCGGCGTGCACCAGGGATACGCGCGGCCGCCGGGGATGGCATCCCACGGGAAATCGTCGCCGAAAACGGGCTGCTGTCTTCCGGCGTACACCACGGGCTCGTGCTCCAGGAACCATTGCAGCGGCACCGTGAACGTGCGTGCCACCTCGTCTTCGCTCCACGTGCCGGCATAGCCGTCAAGCACGCCGTAGCACACCTGCAGCGGCAGGTCCTTCGGCCCGCGGTCGGAATCCAGCGCGCCCAGCACGCGAACCTGGTCGGCAGCAACCAGTAGCTCCTCGCACGTCTCGCGCACGGCCGCCCGGATGCCGTCCTCGCCCGGCTCCACATGGCCGCCGGGAAGGCAGACCTCTCCCGGCTGGCGCTCCAGATGGCGGGCGCGCACCTCGAACAGGATGTCGTAGCCGCCGTCTTCGCGCGGCAGGAGCGGGATGAACACGGCGGCGCCGGGATGCGCGGCCAGGCGCGCGGCCCGTTCGGCACGCACTTCCTCCCGGCCCCGCTGCACCATCCGGCGTATGGCCTCTCCGTCAAGCGCCATGGACGGCTATACCCCCGCCGGCAGGCCGGCTTCCTTCGCCGCCTCCAGCACATCCAGCGTCATGCGCACGCCGTCCTCGATGCAACCGTCGCACGAACGCAGCGGCGGATTGCCGCGCAGGCCCTTCAGATCAGGACACAGTGTGCTGCCGTTCGCATCGCGGAACTCGGAGACCAGCGACCGCGTCAGCTTGTATGTGGAGCCCTTCGTCTTCGGGTTCTCCTGGCCGACGCTGTTGCGGTACCCGATGACCGCCACGCCGCCCGACAGCGCGCCGCACGTCTCCGAGAAGCCTCCCATGCCGCCGCCGAAACCCTCCATCAGGCGAAACAGGGTGTTGCGGTCCACGGCCGTCAAATCCGCAAGCGCGCATGCCACGCATTGCGCGCAGTTATAGCCCTTCGCATGCATTTCCAGCGCGCTGGCCACGCGCGCTTCCTTCTCCTGTGGCGTCATAGGGCAGACATCCTCTCTCTTCTGCGGTATTTTCCGTTTCTCCACCGACCGTGCATCCCTGCACGGCGGCCCCTGCCGCATCCGCGCTAGCGATAGCACTCCATGAACGTGAGGCAGGCCGTCTCGAGCTCCGCCAAGCCGAGCGGCTCCACGGGCAGATGGCCCGCGCCCTCGAGGTCGATCCACATCTTCGGACACGCCAAGCGGTTGTAGAAGCGCTTCGTCAGACCCGGGCGCGTCCACCGGTCGCGCGTCGGATGCGCCACCATGACCGGGGTGGTGCGGAAGTCCTCGGGCTCTGTCTCCAGCTCCGGCTCCAGCAGGGACTTCATGAATACGAGCGGCACCAGGGCGCCGCACGACTTCGCATCCGTCATCAGCAGCCGCGCCAGGTTGCGGTCGTTCGCCACGGCGCGGGTGTTGCCCATGAACATCATGGGAACGGGCAGCGACCCCAATTCGGGCGTCAGGCCCTCCAGCGCCGGCTTCGCCATGATGCCCATCAGCGGGTTCGCCGCCGTGGAGCGCGTGACCTTGTCGTCGCGCTGGTCAAGCAGACACGTGACCATGATGCCGTCGACGTCGGCTTCCCGCCCCTCTTCGGCCGCCGCCCGGTTGCAGCGGTCCGCTACCTGGTAGGCAAGCATGCCGCCCGCCGAAAGCCCCAGAACGAACAGCGGGATATGGTCGTCCGCGAAATGCTGCACGACGGTCTCCCCCACATCGACCCAGTCGCGGTACAGGATGTCGCCGGTGTAGCGCGTCAGCCCGTACAGCGGCAGGTCGGGGCATACCACCTCGTATCCCGCCCGCGCCAGCGGAACGGCGATGAACGACATCAGGCGCCCGTTGCCGCCGGTGCCATGGAAGATGACGACGCGGCCCTTCGGCTCGGCCTCGGCCGCGAGCGCCCGCCCGGCGGCCGGCTCCTCCGGCACGGCATCGTCCGCCGGGGAATCCCCGGCATCCGATGCATCCGCCGCGGCGAACACCTGCGGACGGTAGCGGTCCACATGGATCTCCCATCCGCCATATGTATGCAGGTAGTATTCGTCCGGCATGGCCTGCGGCGTCAGCCGGTTCGCTTCGGGAAGGTATTCCTGGAACTGCGGCCAGGTGGTATCGGAATGGTAGGTCACGGATTCCATACAGGCTCCGTTCTCTCAACACGGGTACGGTGCGCAGCGCCGACCCGCATGGACCGGCGCTGCTTTTCTCTTTACCTGTACTGTACCTCACGTATGAGAAGACGCTATGACGGTTTCGCAACCTCCCACGGGCGCACCCTGCGGGCCGCCGCTGCGCAGCGGGTAAACCGCGCGCTCAGGCTTCGGCCGCTCCGGAGCCGGCGGCATCGGATGCTGCGGGCGCATCGGGCGCCGCGCCGTCATCCGCTGCGCCCTGCTCGTTCCGGGCCGCCTGCGCATCGCGGTACGCCTTGCCGATGAGCAGCCGCTCGCCGACGCCGGATGCGATGTCGCTTGCGAACACCTGCGGGTCGATGCGTATTGCGCGCCTCGGGCAGATATCCTCGCACGTGCGGCACTGCAGGCATTGCCGCGGGAAGACGTCCACCGCCTGGACATGCGCGCGGGAAGAGCGCGTGCGGGGCCCATCGGCGTCCCCGTCGTCGTACACCAGGCGTATGGCGCCCGTGGGGCAGAACATCTCGCACATGCCGCAGCCGTCGCATGCCTCGGGGTCGAGCTCCGCATGGCCCCACAGGCGCGACGTCAGGATCTCGTCGCGCGGCGTTCCCAGGTAATCCAGCGCCTCATGCAGCCGCTCGCGGCGATGCGGCATGAACTGCGGCAGGTTGCGCCCGTTCGCGGAACGCAGCATGGCGAACGAGAATTCCTGCTCTTCGTCACTTTGCAGCGCGTTCTTGATCTCGTAGTCGGCCGTTGCGGCGGCCACGTCGAATGCGGCATCGCGGGCGTCGCGCATCAGGTCGCGGCGGCCTTCGTCATGCTCTGCCTGGAAGCGCACGAACGACGGGAACCGCTGGTGCACCTCCACCGTCATGGGGCTGTTCCACAGCGTCAGGATGTCGCGCATCGTGAGCACCACGTCCAACGCCACCTGCCCGGCACGGGAAAGCTCGCATGAGTCGCAATCGCCGCATACCAGCATCACGCGCCGCGCATCCAGGCCGGCAAGGCTTGCCAGCAGGCTCTCGTCCACGCGGCTCAGGCATTCCACGCGCACCACCTTGCCCGGGTCGATGCGCCCGCGCGCCTTGTCCGCCATCTCGCGGCACGCAATGACGGCCGTGCCGTCGTTCAGGTCCAGCGAATTCACCATCAGGTCCTCCAGCTGGCGGTCGGCGGGCTTCAGCGGTATGAGCGCGCCGACGGGGCATGCCGTGGCGCACGTGCCGCAGCCGATGCAGGCGAACGGGTCCACGGCCAGGTTGTTCCCCTCCACGGTGATGCACTCCACCGGGCATGCATCGACGCACTTGCGGCACGTGACGTTGCGGTTGCGCACGCGGACGCAACGGTGCATGAGCACGTGGAGCTTATCGCTTTCCAGCTTCTGCCAGATCTGAACGGCATCTTGAACGGAGCTCATGCGCTAACCTTCCCACGCCTCCACCAATTCGCGCGCAGCGTCTTCCGGATCGGCGGCGCCGCAGACCGCGGACACCACGAAGAAGCCGTCGGCGCCCGTGCGCGAAAGCGCCGGCACGTCGGCCGCCTTCACGCCGCCGCCCACGACGATGGGCAGCGGGCTCACGCGGGCCAGCTCCTCGATATCCTCCAGCGTGCGCACCACGATGCTGCCGTCGTCGTCCATGCCGCAATCGGGCTTCGTGGGCGTCTCGTGCAGCGGTCCCACGCCGAAATAGTCCGCATCCGCCACGACGTCCGCCGTCTTCACGTATTCCAGCATCTCGTGCGCGCGGGCGGACAGCCCCACGATGCCGTCCGGCCCCAGGTATTCGCGGCATACGTCCACGGGAATGTCGGACTGCCCCACATGCACGCCGTCGACCTTGATGCCCTGCGCGCGGGCCGCCAGCACCACGTCCAGGCGGTCGTCCACCAGCAGCGGCACGGTGTCGCTCTTCCCCTCCGCGGCGATGGCGGCCGCCGCCTCGCCGCACAGATCGATGAGCTCGCGCGCAGAGCTGACCTTCGAGCGGACCTGCACGCAGGTGAACCCTGCCCGCAGCGCCTGGGAGACGATCTGCCCCACCGGGCGCCCCATCGTGTTCTCCGGGCCGATGACCAGGTATGCCCGGATGCTGAAGTTCTCGCGGATACCCATGCTATGCCTCCTCTGCATCATCGGGCGCGCCGATGATGTCGTTCACGCTCTTCACCTTCTGGTCCATCATATCCCGTCGGCCGGGACGGATGTCCGCTTTCAGCACCACTTCCGTGCGAATGCCCTTCTCGGCAAGCGCGAACGTGGCATCCTTCACCACTTGCATGACCTCGTCCCATTCGCCTTCGATCTCCGTGAACATGGAGTACGTGCGGTTCGGCAGACCCGATTTGCGGATGACGTTCACGACCTGCGCCACTTCGGGGGCAAGCTCGTCGCCCACGCCGAACGGCGCGATGGCAACCGCTACAAGCGTATTCATCGCGCAACCTCCTGCACCTCGAACGGGTTGTCCGCGATATCGTCCGGCGTTGCGCGATAGAGCTCGTCGATGAACGCCACCTTGAAACTGCCGGGCGCGTCCGCCTTCCGGGCCGCGCGGGCGCCTGCCAGATTGTAGACTTGGACGCCCGTCAGCGCCGCGGTGAAAGGATCCGCCTCCGTGGCGTAGACGGCCATGACGCCGCCCAGCGAGCAGCCGGAACCCGTCACGCACGTCATCAGCTCCGATCCGCCATGCGAATGCGCGATGACGGCGCCGTCCGTCACCATGTCCGTTTCGCCGGACACCGCCACGGCGCCGCCCGTGAAACGGGCGATGGCAACCGCCGCATCCTCGGCGGCATCCACGGTATCCGTCGAATCCACGCCGCGCACGCGGGAAGCCTCGTCGGCGGCGCCCGTCAGGTCCCACAGGTTCGCCACGGCGATGATCTCCGAGGCGTTGCCGCGGATGACGGCGGGCTTGTACTGCTTCAGCTGCGAGACGATCTGCGTGCGCAGCGCCCCGATGCCCAGCGCCACCGGGTCCAGCACGAGCGCCTTGCCGGCCTCATGCGCCGCACGGGCAAGTGCGGGAATGCTCTCGCCCAGCACCGGCACCAGCGTGCCCACGTTCGCATACACGGCATTGCCGCCCGCGACCAGCGCCTCCGCCTCGTCCGGCAGATAGACCATGGCGGCCGAACCGCCCACGGCCAGCTGCGCATTCGCCACGAAGTCGATAGTCACGTTGTTCGTGATGGAGCCCGCCATGGGGTTGTCGCGCTTCACCGCCTTGACCGCCTGCCTGATGCGTTCCTGTATCTCCGTTTTCTGCGCCATGGCCTTTCCCCTCCTAGTAAACAAGGCGCCTCCCCGTGAGCGGGAAGACGCCTTCGCATGCAAAGGTATGCTCCCTACACCAGTGTTAGCTGACAGGTTCAAAGGGTAGGCGAAAACGCCTTCTCAACGCGCCCGGCCCCTATGCCCGGCGGTACCCCTGCATCGCACTTCAATCTAGCGCTATGGTATCCCACTTGACGGCGGCGATAAACCCCTGCCGCCGGTCGTATCCGCGAATGCCCCCAACGAACGCCCCGTGCGGATGCCCTATGATAGCGGGGCAGGCAAACCGCAAGGAAGGCGCAGACCATGACCGTGAAGGCGATATTGTTCGATAACGACGGCACGCTGGTGGATACGTACCAGCTGATCCTGGACAGCTTCCGCTATGCGACGCGCACCGTGCTGGGCCATGAGCTCCCAGAAGCCGTGGTCATGGAGAAGGTCGGGCAGCCGCTGGTCACGCAGATCGCGGACTTCGATCCCGACCCCGCTGTCCGGCAGCGCCTGTGGGATGCCTACCAGGAGTTCAACCATGCGCACCACGACGCCACGGTATCCCTGTTCCCCGGCATCAAGGACTCCTTGCAGCAACTGGCCGACGCCGGCTACGCGCTGGGCGTCGTGACGTCGAAGCGCCACCGGCTCTGCGCCCGCGGCCTGGACATCACGGGCATCGCATCGTATTTCTCCTGTTTGGTGGGCAAGGAGGATTGCGACACGTACAAGCCGGCGCCGGGACCCGTGCTCGCGGGCGCGCAGCAGCTGGGATTCCCGCCCGAGCAGTGCATCTACACCGGGGACAGCCCGTACGACCTGGAATCCGGCAACGCCGCCGGCGCGCAGACCATCGCCGCGCTCTGGGGCATGTTCCCCCGCAACGTGCTGACCGCATGCCACCCGGATGCGGAATGCACCACCGCGTCCGACATACCGGGCGCCGTGGCCCGCATAGCGCAATCCGCATAGCGTCCGCGCAGGCCGCCAATAGAAAAAGAGGCGGGCACGGGGCCCGCCTCCATAGGGATACGCAGCTGTTCGCAAACGGCTTAACGCTGCGCCATGAGCTTCTTGATGCGCTCCATGGCCTCCTTCGTGGCATCCGCTTCGCCGAACGCCGTCAAGCGGATGTAGCCCTCGCCAGACGGGCCGAAGCCCGCGCCGGGCGTGGTGATGATGTTCGCCTTGTCCAGCAGCAGGTCGAAGAACTCCCACGAGCCCATGCCGTCCGGCGTCTGGCACCAGATGTACGGGCTGTTCTTGCCGCCGAACACCTTCAGGCCCGCTTCCGTCAGACCCTCGACGATGACCTTCGCGTTCTCGCGGTAGAAGTCCAGCGTCTCCTCGATCTGCTGTGCGCCTTCGGGCGTGTACACGGCAGCGGCCCCGCGCTGGATGATGTACGACGCGCCGTTGAACTTCGTGGTCTGGCGGCGCAGCCACATGGCGTTCAGGCTCTGGCCGTCGCGCACAAGCGCCTTCGGCACCACGGTGTAGCCGCAGCGGGCACCCGTGAAGCCGGCCGTCTTCGAGAACGAACGGAACTCGATGGCGCACGTCTCGGCGCCGGGGATCTCGTAGATGCTGTGCGGAACGTCGTCGTCCTGGATGAAGCGCTCGTAAGCGGCATCGAACATGATGATGGAATCGTTCGCGTTCGCGTATTCCACCCACTTCGTCAGCTCCGTGCGGTTCAGCACGGTGCCGGTGGGGTTGTTCGGGCTGCACAGGTAGATGACGTCCACCTTCTGGTCGGGCAGGGCCGGGCAGAAGTCGTTCTCCGCCGTCGTGGGCATGTAATAGATGTTCGTCCAGCGCTGCGTGGCCTCGTCGTAGTCGCCCGCACGGCCGGCCATGGCGTTCGTGTCAACGTACACCGGGTACACCGGGTCGCATACGGCAATCTTGTTGTCGACGCTCAGCAGGTCGCCGATGTTGCCGGTATCGCTCTTCGCGCCGTCGGACACGAAGATCTCGTCGTCGTCGATATCCACGCCGCGTGCGCGGAAATCGTTGTCGGCAATGGCCTTGCGCAGGAAATCGTAGCCCTGCTCGGGGCCGTAGCCGTGGAACGTCTCCGGCTTCGCCATGTCGTCGACGGCGGCATGCATGGCGGACACGACCGCAGGCGCCAGCGGGCGGGTCACGTCGCCGATGCCCATCTTGATCATATTCGCCTCGGGATGAGCCTCCGTATAGGCGGCAGTACGGCGGGCGATCTCGGAAAACAGGTAGCTTCCCGGGAGTTTCTGGTAGTTTTCATTGACCTTGGCCAACGTTGATCCCTTCTCTCCTTGCGCTGCAGGACGGAGCCGGGCGTGCAGGGCGGTTCGAAAACCGACCGGCATCGAGTCGTTCCGCCAATGCGTATTGCGTCACGTCAATTTCGTAACACTATACGCCAAACATGATTTTTACAGGGCGCCAAGCCCTCGGACACCACTGTTCCACCACGGTTTTTGGATGTTGCGAGAAGATTGCGCGAACAGTTTAGGGAATCGACGCCGATAGGCTCCTTTATTCATGCAGATGACCCTATTATGCGGACAGATAGCCGAATCTGGGCTCATTCGCACGGGATTCGGCCCCGCAGCGGGCAAGCTGCCCCCGCTGCCTTCGGCATGCGAACTTGCACAAGGAGCTTTCGTTTATGGGGAAAGTAATGAAACGCTTGGCGATCACCGTCCTCGTGATCGTTGCCGCGTTCGCGGCGCTCTGCATCTTCAGCTCAACCCAATTGGGCAATGCGAACCCGATAACCGGCATCACCACCGCCATCCAGAATCAAGCGCTGGACAACCTGGGCATCAAGAGCAAGATCGATTCCACGCTTCGCAACAACGAAGAATCCATCGCGAACTACACCGGCATGTCGGAGAGCCAGGTGGACAACATGATCGACAACCTGGACATCAAGGATTGGAACGCCACGCAGCTTCCCAGCAACGCCACGGTGGCGAACACGTACAACGGCAATTACGGCGGCACGGAAGCAACCATCACCACGTATGACGACCCCTCGTACGTGACCGTCTGTGCGAACGACCAGAACATCACGCTGTCCGTCCCGGAATCCGCGCAGAGCTACCTGTCCTACCTGCAGTACCTGTAAACGCATGCCCCGCGCCGGCCTGCACCATGCACGAGTCCCGCAAGATCCTATTCGCATAAGCTCCGGCAGCACCGAATCCGGTCCCTCCCAGAAAGGATGCAACACCATGGCCAACGAACCGAATCTCCTGCTGTATGTCAAACCCGGCTGCCCGTATTGCCAGAAGGTGCAGCGCTTCATGGATGCGAACGGCATCCAGATCGAAACGCGCAACCTGTTCGAGGGCGGCAACCTGAAGGACCTGATGGCAATCGGCGGCAAGAACCAGGCACCGTGCCTGATCATCGACGGAAAGCCGCTGTACGAATCCGACGACATCATCGCCTACCTGCAGGAACGCTAACCGCCCTGCAACCAGGAAGCGGCCCGTCCGACGCCAACCGGCATCGGACGGGCCGCTTTGCGTTTCAATTCGACTCGCTGCCCCGCAACCGGACGCCGCGCGCCCCGGTTACAGCTCGTCCGTATCCAGCCAGATCGTGAACGGGCCGTCGTTCTCAAGCTCGATGCGCATATCGGCGCCGAACTCGCCGGCAGCCACCTGCGGCACGTCTGCGCGTGCAAGCTCCGTGAAATAGCGGTACAGGCGCTTCGCCTCGTCGGGCGCACCGGCCTGCTTGAAGCTGGGACGGTTGCCCTTCTTGCAATTCGCATACAGCGTGAATTGCGAGACGACCATGACCTGGCCGCCCACATCCGCAAGCGAAAGGTTCGTCTTCCCGTTCTCGTCCGCGAAGATGCGCATGCGCGCTATCTTGCGCCACAGCTTGTCGGCATCCGCCTCCGTGTCGTGTTCGCCCACGCCCAGCAGCACCACGAAGCCCTGGCCGATGTTGCGCGCCGGCTCCCAGTCGAACGCGCCGGCCGTGCCGTCCACGATGCGCACCTCCGCATGCGTGACGCGTTGCACCAGCGCGCGCATCAGTCGTTCACCGGCCGCTCATGATCGGGTTCGCGCGTCAGCACCATCGGTCCGTCCTCCGTGATGGCCACCGTCTTCTCGAAATGCGCGGACGGCCTGCCGTCGCGCGTGGTCACCAACCAGCCGTCGCTGTGGCGGCGCGTGCGGCGCGTGCCCAGGTTGATCATGGGCTCGATGGCGATGACCATGCCCGCTTGCAATTTCATGCCGCAATGGCGATGGCCGTAATTCGGGACGTCCGGGTCCTCGTGCATCTCATGCCCCACGCCGTGGCCAACGTATTCGCGCACGACGCCGAATTTCTTCTTGTTCGCCGGCGTCTCCACGGCGAAGCCGATGTCGCCCAGGTGGTTGCCCGGGCGTGCAGCCGCAATGCCGGCCCACATGCACTCCTCCGTCACGCGCAGCAGCTCTTTCTTCTCGGGCGAGATCTTCCCCACGGGAAACGTCCAGGCGTTGTCGCCCACCCATCCGTTCACCGTGGCCCCCGTATCCACGGATAGGATGTCGCCTTCGCGCAAGATGGTGTCCTTGCTGGGGATGCCGTGGACGATCTGGTCGTTCACGGAGGCGCAGATGGAGCCCGGGAACCCGCCGTACCCCTTGAATGTGGGGATGCCGCCGTGGTCGCGGATGTACGCCTCCGCGAACTGGTCCAGCTCCCAGGTGCTCACGCCGGGCTTCACCCGCGCGCCCACCTCGCGCAGCACGGCCGCGGACAGGCGACCGGCCTCCTTCATCTCCTCGATCTCCTCCGGGCTCTTGATGTAGATCATGGTCGGGCCGTTCCCCTTTTCGCTCAGCACTTCGTTTTCGCGCCCCAGTGTATCACTTCGCCAGAAGGCGAACGGCTCGGTGCATCTGGATGACCGGGTTGCCGGCGCTATAATCGGAAGGCGAATTCGGCAGGAGTCAAAGCATGCGAAAGGAAGGTGCGCGGAAACCCGTGATGGCACAATCGTCCGAGACTGCGGCGCGCGCCCGACGCAAGCGCATCATGGCAACGCCGGCGTTCCTGTACGCCTGCGTGATGGTCATGGGGGCCGTCGGCGCAAGCTTGCGCTATCTGCTGGAGAACCTGCTTCCCGGCAGCCCGCTGCCGTTCTCCACGTTATGCATCAACCTGTTCGGCTGTTACATCATCTATGTCATCTACCAGTGGTTCGGGCGACGCGTGCATCTGCCGCATGCCGTGGTCCGCGGCCTGGGCGTGGGCCTCGTAGGCGCGTTCACCACGCTGTCCGCGTTCTCCACGGAATGCCTCTCGTTCTTGCAAAACGGCGCGTTCGGCCTGTTCGCGCTTTATCTGACGCTCACATTCGCAGGCACGTTCGCCGCCTCGCTCCTGGGATGGGCCACCGTCTCCGCCCTGGAACGCCGCCGCATGCGCCGGCTGACCGAAGAGCACGAGCAGAACATCCGCCGCGTGGAAGACCGCCGCGCACCGCATGGCGGAGACCGGGGAGGGGCCGCATGAGCGCGCTCGGATTCCTTGCCGTTGCCGTCGGCGGCGCCCTGGGGGCGCTCTGCCGCGGCCTCATGACGCGCATGCTGAAGCGCCATACGCCCGGCACCTGGCCGTTCGCCACGCTCATCGTGAACCTCATCGCGTGCTTCTTCGCCGGAGCCCTGGCCCCGTTGGCGCTCAACGACCTCGTGCGCCTGGCAGCCGTCATGGGATTCCTGGGCGGTTTCTCGACGCTGGCCACCATGAACTTCGAGGCGGCGTCCCTGTTCCGCGACAAGCGCTATAGCGCCTGCCTGCTGTATCTCCTGGTTACGTACGCCTCCACAATCGGCATCGCCGCCGTGGGCTTCGCCGTCTCCAGCGCTATCATGGCATAAACACGCCGCGGGCACCGCGCCCGCATGTCCCGCACCCGAAAGGAGCCGCCATGGACGCATCCCAGCTGACCTCCGACGAGAAGACCCTCCTGCTGGCGGGAAGCGACTTCTGGCACAGCGGAGCCATCCCCGGCAAGGTGGAGGCGCTGCGCATGTCGGACGGACCCCATGGCCTGCGGAAACAGCGGCCGGGCGCCTTCTCCGGCGACATGGAGGACAGCTATCCCGCAACATGCTTCCCCACGGCAAGCGCCTTGGGCTGCAGCTTCGACGAGGAACTGCTGCAGGAAGTCGGCGCCGCCCTGGGCCAGGAATGCCGCGACAGCGATGTCGACATCCTCTTGGGGCCTGGCGTGAATATGAAGCGCGACCCGCGCTGCGGAAGGAACTTCGAGTATTTCAGCGAGGATCCCTATCTTTCCGGCAAGCTGGCTGCCGCCTATATCCGCGGCGTGCAGAGCAAGGGCGTGGGCACTTCGTTGAAGCATTTTGCCGCGAACAGCCAAGAGCGCAAGCGCATGGAGGCGGACTCCGTCGTGGATGAGCGCACGTTGCGCGAAATCTACCTGGCGGCTTTCGAGATCGCCGCACGCGAAGGCCGTCCCTGGACGCTGATGACGGCGTACAACCGCTTGAACGGCACGTACTGCGCCCAAAACAAGGCGCTGCTGGATATCGCGCGCAGCGAATGGGGCTTCGACGGCGCGGTGGTCAGCGATTGGGGCGGCATGAGCCGCTCTGTCCCCAGCGTCGCCGCCGGCCTGTCGCTGAGCATGCCCGGCCCGCGTCCGGACCATATCGTGCACGTCCGCCAGGCGCTGGCAAGCGGCACTCTGACGGAAGCGCAGCTCGATGCCGCCGTCCAGCCGCTGCTCGACGTGTGCGAGAAGGCCGCGGCGGGCAGGAAGGCGCATCCCGCCACACCCGACAACAAGCGCTCGGTCGTCCAGGACGCCCATCAGGCGCTTGCGGAACGCGCTGCGCGTTCCTCTGCCGTCCTGCTGCAGAACGACGGCATGCTGCCGTTGGATGCTTCCGTCGACATCGCCGTCATCGGCGCATTCGCCGAACACCCCCGCTATCAGGGCGGCGGCTCGTCTCACGTGAACCCGTACCGCCTGGACACGCCGCTCCAGGCGCTGCGGAATCGGTTCCCGAATCTTGCTTACGCGCCCGGCTACGACGCCCGGACGGGCCGCTCCTCCACGGAGCTGGCCACGGAGGCCGCACGCACGGCGAAGGATGCCGCTGCCGTGGTGCTGTTCCTGGGTCAGGCGGAAGACAGCGAATCCGAAGGATACGACCGCCTGGATTTCGCCCTGCCGGACAGTCAGATCGAGATGCTGAAGGCCGTCTGCGCCGTGAATCCGAATACCGTCGCCGTGTTGCAATGCGGGGCGCCGGTGGACACGTCATGGCGCACGCGCGTCCGCGCGCTGCTGTTGGCGTCGTTCGGCGGCTGCGCGTGCGGACCGGCACTTGCCGATCTGCTCACGGGACGCGCGAACCCGTCCGGCAAGCTTGCGGAAACGTGGCCCGAGCGCTTGGCCGACACGCCCTGCGGCGAGCAGGGCTTCCCCGACGACGCGGACAGCGTGCTGTACCGCGAAAGCTTGTATATCGGGTACCGCTGGTACGATGCCGCCGCCATACCGCCCGCCTTCCCGTTCGGCCATGGCCTGTCGTATACGCGATTCTCGTACGGGGATCCGCACGTGCGGCAAACGGACGGGGGCATTCGCGCCTGCATCGCGCTCACGAATGTCGGGGACCGCGCCGGAGCGGAGGCCGTGCAGCTGTACGTTGCGCCGGGCGATACCGGCGAAAACGGCATCTTCAAAGCGCCCCAGCAGCTGAAGGGCTTCCGCAAGGTGTATTTGGAACCGGGCGAAACCGCGGAGCTGCAGTTCGATCTGGACCGCCGCGCGTTCGCATACTACGACGTGAACGATGCCGCTTGGACCGTCGAGGCGGGCACGTACGAAATCCGCATCGGCTCTTCAAGCCGCGACATCCGCACCCATGCCGTTGTCGAGATGCCCGGCAAGGAGCCGCAACCCATGGATGCCGTGCTTTCATGCTACGCCCATCCCGCTCCCGGCGCGTTCGGCGACGCCGCATTCGAGAAGCTGCTCGGGCATCCGATTCCGCAGGCCATGCGGCCGAAGCGCCCCTTCACCGTGGACTCCCCCGTCAGCGACTTGGGCGAATCGCACCTGGGAAGGTTCGCCCTGCGCATCATCCGCAGCGTCGGTGCCCGCCTTGCCGGCGGCGGCGACGCGGGCGCCATGCTGGACCACATGTTGCAGGAAGTGCCGTTGCGGGCGGCCGTGCTGGAGGGAACGGTGGACATGAGCCGCATCGAGGCGCTGGTGCGTCTGCTGAACCACGAAGGCGGCGCGATCGCCGCGCTGCGGCAGAATTACGGCAAGCAGCTGCAGCGCGAAAGCGAGAAGCCGCAGCGGTAACCCCCCCGCCGCGAGCTATTCTGCCGCGAACCCCCGCTGCACGCCCGATGCAAGCCGAAAAAGAGAAGAGCCCCGGTTCTGCCGGAGCTCTTCTTGATGACGCGCTTATGAAAACGGCGTTTACTTGTAGCGGACGTACGTTACGCCGGAGTCCACGTTGCGGTACGTGATGCCGTTCTTCTCGTTGTCGGCCGAGATCATCTTGCCGTTGCCGGCGTAGATGGCAACATGGCCGTCCCACCAGCAGATGTCGCCTGCCTGCGGGTTCTTCACCACAGAGCCGGCATTCAGAATGGCGCGGTCGTTGTGGCCGCCGACCGTGATGCCGTTCTTGCTGTACACGTACTGCACCAGGCCGGAGCAGTCGAACGTGCTGTTCGCCGCATCCTCGGCGCCGTATACGTACTTGCCGCCGACATACTGCATGGCCGTATCCACGATGGCGTTGCCGGTCTTGGAGTCATAGCCCACCACGCGGGCCTTCGAGCCGTCCGTCAGCGTGACTTCGCCGGTATTCTGGTCGAAGTTCGTGATGTCGTTCTGGGAGACGGTGGTCTGGTTCGTCGTATCCTTCGATACGTTGCCCGCACCCGTCACCTGCTTCACCGTCTGTGCCTCGGTGGCGGTAGCGGTGCCCTTCGCGCCGCTCTTGGCAGCCGCCTGTTTAACGGCTTGCTGCTGCGCAGCCTGATACGTAGCCTTGTATTCGGCCTGTGCCTGCTTCGCAAGCTCGTTTGCCTGGTCGCGGCGCTGCTTTGCGTCCGACGCCTTCTGCGCCGCCGTATCGGCGTTCTCCTGAGCCTCGACCTGGGCTGCCTGCACCTTCGCACGAGATGTCTTCAGCGAAGAGATGAGGTCGGCGTCGTTCTGGTTCATGTCGGACAGCAGGTCCCAGTTCTTGATGAACGAATCGAACGTTGCGGAACCCAGCAGCACCTCCGCGAACGACGTCTGGCCGTCGCGGTACATGGTGCGCATGCGGTTCGACAGCTTGCTCTGATTCTTGTCGATCTTCGCCGTTTCCGTCTTGATGGTCTGCTTTGCTTCCTTGACCTTCTGCTCGGCGGCAGCCTTGTCGGACAAAGCGGACTGGTAATCATCGTTTGCGGAATTGATCTGGCTCATGAGATCATTGACTTTCGCCAACGCCTGCTCGGTGGCAGAAGAGCCCGTGCTCTCGTCGGCGTATGCGGAGACCGGCGCAGCACACAGGGTGGCCGCCAAGGCCACGCCCGCCGCTGCCGCAATCATCTTGCGAATCCCCAGGCGGAACGAATTCTCCATTCGATATACCCTCCTCAATCCCCTGATAGAGTATGCGTGTCATTGTACCATCGCCTGAAAAATGTCTGAAATCGCCGCGTACCGCAGTAAGGCGTCTTCGCAAAAGCCCAGGTCATGAACGCACGTATATGGATATATTATGGAGGTATTGTTAGATAGCAAACCGCTCCCGAGAATCGGGGGCGGTTGCGATAAAGTAACAAGCTTCTCAGCGGCATCGTTCGCCGCCTGCTTATCCCGCGCTTTCAGCGCAGTGCGGATGCCGAACGGCTAGTCCACCTTCGTCTTCGGCGCGTACTGCTTGCTCGTTTCGCCGAAGAACACCTCGTACCAGCACAGGAAGCAATACACGTTCCAGATGCGCATCATCTTCAGCTTGCTGCGGCCCTCCTGCGTGGCGAAATCCGCATGGTAATGATCGTCGAGCATTTCCAGCAGATAGTCCGTATTGAAGAACTCCTCGGCAGCAGGGCTCGTGAACGCATCTCGAATGCGGTTGTAGTACAGGTCGGTCTGCAGCCACACCGTCAGCGGCGTGATGAACGGCTGCTTCGGCATGTTCGCCACGGCCTGCGGGAATCCCAGCTTCGCCGCAGCACGGCGCAGCGCATATTTGCTGTGCTCGTCCGTCACGCGGCAATCCGTGGGAAGCTGCAGCGCCACATCCAGGACCTTCTTGTCCAGGAACGGCACGCGCAGCTCCAGGCTGTGCGCCATGGACATACGGTCGGCCTTCAGGCAGATGTCGTACGGCATGTAGCTGACCATGTCCACGTACTGCGTCTGCGTGATCACGTCGCCGTTCTGCGTCTGCTTCGCCGCCTCGTCGAAGTGCGGCTTGCACCACTCCCAGGGCTTGCAGGGACCCTGGTAGTTCTTCAGGACCTTCGGCACCTCGTCCCACATGTAGTTCATGCTGGCGCGCTGATATGAACGCTCGGGACCGCCGGCACCGCGCATGGCAAAGCGACGACCGTGCGTGCCTTCCGGCAGAAGCTCCGCTGCAGCGCCAAGGGCCGCGCGAATGGGCTCCGGGATCTTGAAGTACTTCGAGAATTCGTACTGATCATGGTAGATCCAATAGCCGCCGAACAGCTCGTCGGCACCTTCGCCGGACTGGACGACCTTGACTTCCTTCGCCGCAAGCTGGCTGACGAAGAACAGCGGGATGGCCGACGGCGCGCCCAGCGGCTCGTCCATGTGATATTGCTCCGTGGGAACGATATCCAGGAACTCCTTTGCAGTGACCTGCACGTCCTCGTTCGCCAGACCGGCCCACTCCGCGAACTTGCGGGCATCGTCCAGCTCGTCCAGCTTGATGCGGAAGCCCGCGTTCTCCGCCTTGTCGCGCTGCTCCTCGCAGCCCGAGATATCGTAGCCCACGCTGAACGTCTTGATGCCGTCCGTATGCTGGCCCATCTCGTATGCCGCCAGACTGGAATCGATGCCGCCGGACAGGAACGACCCCACTTCGACATCGGCAATCTGATGCGCGCTGACGCTCTCGTCGAACGTGTCGCAGATGATGTCGGCCCATTCGTCCAGGGACTTCGACTCGTCGATATGGTACGTGATGCGGTAGAAGCACTGGATGTCCAGGTTGCCGTTCTCGAACACCATGAAATGGCCGGGAATCAGCTTGTGCACGTTGTCGAACATGGTCTGGGAATCGTTCATGTACTCGAAGCACAGGTACTGCGGCAGCTGACGACGGTTCAGGCGCTTCTCGAATTTCGGATGCGCCAGGAACGACTTGATCTCGGAGCCGTATATCAGGCGGTCGCCCACCTTCTGGTAATAGAAGGGCTTGATGCCGAAGATGTCGCGGGCGCACACCAGACGCTTGCGCTTATCGTCCCAAATGGCAATCGCGAACATGCCGCGCAGTTTCTCGAAGACGCCCGTGCCCCACTCCTCGTAGCCATGCACGATGGTCTCCGTATCGCCCTTCGTCTTGAAATCATGGCCTGCGGCAATCAGCTCCTTGCGCAGGTCCATGAAGTTGTAGATCTCGCCATTGAATGTGACGATAACGGAACCGTCTTCGTTCGTCATCGGCTGCGGACTGCCCGCCAAGTCGATGATGGACAGGCGACGGAATCCCATTGCAATGTCATCATTGACGAAATAGCCATCATCGTCGGGGCCGCGATGGATGATACGGTCGGCCATGTCCTTGACGATGGACTCGTTGATCTCACGGTTGTAATCGTTGGCGGTAAAGCCCACAAATCCGCACATAAATAGCGCTCCTGTTCCTAGCAGCAGTTCTTTATGAGATTCCATCTTACCGCCCGCTGCTATGCATACGACTAATTTCTCATTTCGAACACGACATGATGCCGGCGCACCGCAATCGCAGGAGCGTTTTCCGCAGGGCGGCATATGCCGTGATTCCCGCATGGAGACCCCGCCCGCCGGTGCCGGCTGTGCGATAATGGCGCAACGGAAATTCATCGCAGCGGTTCGCGCAAAAGCGCAGCCGCTCAACGCAATGGAGGCGCACTGTGCCCAAGCATCCCAATGCCGGTCGCATCAGCGAGGCGGCCGACGTCAAAGACAACCTGCTGCCCGTGCTGGTAGGCGGGGACATTCTTACGTACAGCTATGTCCGGGAATTCTACCGCGCCTACGGCCTGCGCAAATGCATCGTGCTGGCCACGCAGGACATCAAGGTAATCTCATCCAGCACGTTCACGGATTATCGCCTGCGCGAAGGCATCCATGATCCCGAGGTGCTCTGTCGCGAGCTGGAATCCATCGCCCGCGAAGTGAACGGTGCGAAAACGCTGTTGCTTTTGGGCAGCGACGACGTGCATGCCCGCATCTTCTCGTCGAACAAGGAGCGCCTGGAACGCGCCGGCTACGTGGTGCCGTACATCGACTTCGACCTTCTGGATGTCATCACCCAGAAGCGCCGCTTCTACGAACTGTGCGAAGAGCTGGACATCGCCTACCCGAAAACATGGTACTTCGACTGCTCCGACTCCAAGCTGGAAATGCCTGTGGATAGCTTCACATATCCGCTCATTGCCAAGCCGTCGAATTCCGCCCAGTTCCAGGAAGCGGATATCCCCCACAAGAAAAAGATCTACGAGATCCAGGATGCCGCCGAGCTGGACCGCGTGTGGAAGAGCATCCGCGATTCCGATTACGACAACGAACTCGTAATCCAGGATTTCATTCCCGGCGGCGACGAGAACATCCATACGCTAACGCTGTTCGCCGACGAAAACGGCGATACCGTCATGGGTGCCGGCGGTACGGTATGCTTGCAGGACCACGACCCCACCGCGCTGGGAAACCCGCTGTGCATCATGGGCGAGAAAGTGGACGCCATCTACGAAGCCGGCGCCGCCTTCCTGAAAGCGGTCGGATACCATGGCTTTGCGAATTTCGACATCAAGTACGATCCACGCGACGGCTCGTATCGTTTCTTCGAAGTGAATACGCGCTGCGGACGCAATACGTATTACATGAGCCTGGCTGGGTGCAACTTCGTGACGTTGTTCGTGGAGGACTTCATCCTGGGCCATAAGATAACGCCCGGGTATGCGAACGATCCGTACCTGTTCTGCTGCGTGCCGGAATACGTGTTGAAGCGCAGCATGCCCGAAGACCCTGTGAAAGAGCGCGCTTTGGAGCTGTATCGGGCAACGAAGGACCGCTATCCGCTTCGGTTCTGGTCCGACACAACCATTCATAACCTGTGGGCAGATGCCATGCTCGTAAACCAGATACCGAAGTTCAAGAAGTTCTACTGGGATACGAACGGCAAACAGCTTGACGTGTAATTCACATCGAGCAATCCATCTTATTCAGGCGCATGAACAAAACGGGAGCAGCAATCGCTGCTCCCGTTTTATATTGTGTTTCCCCTGCAGGGCTGTGCTACGGAACTGCGGTCCCCCGTTTCATGCAAGCCACGCTGTCCTGACAACGCTCCCCGTTTCCCACGGAGAGCGTGTTGGGCACAAAAAAAGCCCCGCCGTTGTGAACCGCACCCCTGATCTTGGACTTAGAAAGAGAGTCCGGATTTAGGAGGTGCGGTTCTGTCATGAAGAGGCATAGCCTGGAAACCCGTCGAAGGGCCGCCGATCTCATCAAGAAGGGGTACAGCTTCAGGGCGATCGCGTCGGAGCTTGCCGTATCTAGGAACATCGCGCAATACTGGGTCTACACGTACAAGGCGGTGGGCGCGGAGGTGTTCCTGGCGATGGGGTCCAAGCACAGAACGTACGACTACGAGACCAAGCTGGCCGCTGCTCGGGACTACGTCGACCTCGGGATGACCAGGCAGGAGGTCATGTCCAGGTACGGCATCGTGGGCGCGACGCAGCTGAAGAACTGGGCGAGGAGCTACCGCGAGGGAGGGCCGGAGGCCCTGAGGCCGAAGCCGAGGGGGCGCCCGCGCAAGGGCGGCGGCCGGGCGTGCCCGGCGACCCGCGAACAGGAGCTCGAGGCGGAGAACCGCAGGCTGAGGGCCGAGGTGGCCTACCTAAAAAAATTGAGGGCCCTGGAGGCGGAGAAGCGAGCACCTGGGAGAAGTGCCAGGTGATCAGGGAGCTTTCAGGGCAGGGCCACGCGCTCAAGGACCTCCTGGCCGCGTCGGGCCTCCCGGCGTCGACCTACCACTACAACAGGGAGAAGCCCGCGAAGCCGCCCACGAGGCCCGAGCTGCGGGCGAAGGTCGCCGAGATCTTCGGGAGAACGCCGAACGGGTGCGGCCACCGCCAGATCGCGATGTGCCTGCGCGCCGAGGAGGGCGTGCGCATAGCCGACAAGACCGTGCTCAAGATGATGCACGAGATCGGCATCAGCTGCGGCATAAGGCGCGAGACCGACTATCACAGGTACAACTCCTACAAGGGCGTGGTCGGGAAGACCTTCGAGAACCTGATCGGACGGGACTTCTCCGCCAGCGGGACGTGGCAGAAGATGGGAACCGACGTCACGGAGTTCGCGCAGCCGTGGGGCAAGGCGTACCTCGCGCCGGTGCTGGACTTCTTCAGCGAGGAGGTGGTCGCCTGGTCCGTCTCGCAGCACCCGGGCCTGCGGCAGCAGGACGAGATGCTGGATATGCTGATAGCCAGGAAGCCGGAGGGCAAGACCCCCATCCTGACCAGCGACATGGGCTGGCAGTACCAGCACGAGCGCTACTGGAAGAGGGTCGAGGAAGCGGGGTTCAGGCAGAGCATGTCGCGCAAGGGCAACTGCCTGGACAACGCGTGCACGGAAGGCCTGTTCGGCCACATCAAGGACGAGTTCTTCAGGGGCCAGGAATGGCCCGACTTCGAGTCCTTCAAGGCCGACCTCGAAGCATACATCGTTCACTGGAACACGGTGAGAAGGCAGAAGAGGCTCGAGGGCCTGACCCCCGTGGAATACGGGAATCGGACCCTCGAGACAGCAGCGTAGCTGATAGACTTTACTTATGGGCTCCAAGAACTGGGGTGCAGTTCATTGCCGGCGGGGCGTTCTACGTTTATGACACGAAATTATTCAGCGGAAGTCTCCAGATAGCCGCGCGTCACGGAAGGATCGACCTTCACGCCAGGGCCCATCGTGGAAGTAACGGTAACGGACTTGACGTACTTGCCCTTCGAAGAAGCCGGCTTCATACGGATGATCTCGTCGTACAACGCACCGTAGTTCTCGGTCAGCTGCTCGGGAGTGAAGCTCTTCTTGCCCAGGATGACGTGAGCGATGCCGTAACGGTCGGCGCGGTACTCGACGCGGCCGCCCTTGAGCTCCTTGATAGCCTTAGCCACATCGTTCGTCACGGTGCCCAACTTCGGGTTCGGCATCAAGCCGCGGGGACCCAGGACACGACCCAGACGACCAACCTTGGCCATTTGATCCGGCGTTGCGACAGTGGCGTCGAAGTCCAGGTTGCCAGCGTTGATCATCTCGATGAGCTGATCCGTACCGACGATATCGGCACCGGCTTCCTCAGCAGCGCGAGCGGCTTCGCCCTCGGCGAAAACGGCAACGCGAACCGTCTTGCCAGAGCCGTTCGGCAGGCTCACCGTGCCGCGGATCTGCTGATCGGCCTGACGGGTATCGATGCCCAGGCGGAAATGAGCCTCGATGGTCTCGTCGAAGTTGGCCGTAGCCAGCTCCTTGACAATCTTGAACGCGTCCAGCGGAGCGTACGTCTTCTCCAGATCGAACTTCTGGGCAGCGTCCTTCTGCTTCTTCGTCAACTTAGCCATGTTGTTCCTTTCGTGGTCATAGCGGGTCTAAGCCCTGCCACACCTGTGTGCAGCCGATGCTGCACCCTACCGTACGGGGCGTACACCCCATGAAAAACCGAATGCAAAGCAATTCAGCCCTGCATTCGGATAATTCAAAAGATCAGAAAGGCTACTCGCCTTCCACGTCCTGAACGATCTCTTCGCCAGCGAGCATGTCCTGCAGCTTACGAGTGACCTCGTAACGCTTCTTCGCCTTGCGACCCTCGATGTTCACGCCCATGGAACGAGCGGTGCCGGCAACGATCTCCATTGCAGCATCGATGTCATTCGCGTTCAGGTCGGGCATCTTGATCTCAGCAATCTCACGCAGCTGATCCGTGGTCAGCGTACCGACCTTCTTCAGCTGAGGAATGCCGGAACCATGCTCGATACCCAGCTTCTCCTTGATCAGCACGGCCGCCGGAGGAGTCTTGCAGACAAAGGTGAAGGACTTGTCCTCGTAGACGGTGATCTCGACGGGGATGATGGTGCCCATCTGGTCCTGCGTAGCAGCATTGAACTGCTGGCAGAACTGCATGATGTTGACCTGCTGAGCACCCAGGGCAGGACCGACCGGAGGAGCCGGGTTAGCCTGGCCGGCAGGAATCTGCAGCTTGACGAAGCCGGTTTGTTTCTTTTCAGCCATTCTCTATGAATCCTTTCGCTGAAATACTAAAAATCTCTGTTGAACTATCGCCAAACGTCGATGCATGAGAAGCCCCGTCCACTGGGCATGCACCAGCGCGTATTGTCGAATTGTACGGCAGATAGGGACTATCTATCTACACGAAAACGCAAACACGTAGAGACTCTAGATAAGCTCCACCTGATCGAACGAAAGCTCGACCGGAGTCTCGCGACCGAAGATAGAAACCATAACCTTGACCTTGCCGGCCTCAGGCTGAACTTCGGACACGGTACCGTCGAAGTCTGCAAGCGGTCCCGAGATAACTTTGACCGTCTGCCCTTCCTCGATGTTCGTGGAAGTCTTCTTCGGAGCCTCGCGGCTCGTGCGCTTCATAATCTTGTTGTACTCCGCACGGGTCAGCGGCTCGGGATGGCCCTCGCTACCCACAAAGCCGGTAACACCGGGGGTGTTACGAACAGCAGCCCAGCTGCGATCGTCCAGATCCATACGGATCAGCACATAACCGGGAAAGACCTTCTTCTCAGATTCAACGCGCTTGCCGCCATCCTTAATTTCGGTGACGGTTTCCATGGGAATCTCAACAGCGAACACATTGTTTTCGAGACCCATAGTCTCTACGCGCAACTCGATGTCGGCCTTAACCTTTTTTTCGTAACCGGAATAGGTGTGCAGGACATACCATTTCTTAGCCATGCTATCTCCTTATTACGCTAAGCCGGAAATAAGATAGAGGACAGGAGTGACAATCACGTTGTCCATAAGCAGGACAAATGCCGTGAAAAACACCAGCGCGCCCACGACAACCAAGCTCCACCGCGTGGTATCTTCGCGCGAAGGCCAGGTAACGCGTTTCATTTCAGACCGCACATTGCGGAAGAACTGGAAGCGCGGCTTCTTGTTCTTCTGCGCCTCGGCCTTTTCGCGTTCCTCGCGACGCTTTTCCTCTTCCTTGTATTGAGCCCGTTCGGCTTTTTCCTCATCGGACTGCTTCAGCGGGGTGGATTCGAGGAACTTGGTGAACTTGCCCTTCTCAACCTCCGCCTCTTCGGGAGCGTTAGCTTCCTGTTCCGCAGCAATACGCGCCTGCTCTTTTTTCTGCTGGCGCCTTGCGGAAGCTTTGGCGCGCTGAGTCTTGGATTTTTTCGCCATGTTCTTCCTTATTATCCTCAATACGCAGCTATCCGCCGAAAATGCGGATTGCTCTAAACCCAAAAATAGCAGCTTTTAAGCTGCTTACTACCTAAAACAAGCTGGCAGGCCAGGTAGGACTCGAACCCACAACTTGCGGTTTTGGAGACCGCTGCTCTACCAATTGAACTACTGGCCTATACGCTTATTACCTATCGATCAACTAACGAGTTTCGCGATGCAGGGTGTGATGACCGCACCACTTGCAATACTTCTTGAACTCAAGACGATCGGGGTTATTCTGCTTGTTTTTCTTGGTCGTGTAATTGCGGCGCTTGCACTCCGTGCAGGCCAAAGTGACCAAAGTACGCATGAATACTCCTTCTTGCTAATATTATTGCTTAACGATCTGCACTTGGTCAGGTTAAGAACGGGGCGCCTATTGCGGCGCCCCGACTTAAAAGCAAGTAGAGAAACTACTCGATGATCTCAGTCACTCGACCGGAACCAACGGTACGGCCACCCTCGCGAATAGCGAAGCGCAGGCCCTCTTCCATAGCGACCGGGTGAATCAGCTCACCGGTGATCTCCACGTTGTCGCCAGGCATAACCATCTCAACGCCCTCGGGCAGATGAGCAACGCCGGTGATGTCCGTGGTACGGAAGTAGAACTGCGGACGATAGCCATCGAAGAACGGGGTGTGACGGCCACCTTCGTCCTTGGTCAGAACGTAAACCTGACCTTTGAACTTCGTGTGCGGGGTCACGGTGCCGGGCTTAGCCAGAACCTGGCCGCGCTCAACATCCTCGCGCTTCATGCCGCGCAGCAGAACACCAATGTTATCGCCGGCCTGAGCCTCGTCCAGCAGCTTGCGGAACATCTCGATGCCGGTAACGACGGTCTTCTGGGTATCCTTGATGCCAACGATCTCCAGCTCGTCGCCCATGTGAAGAACGCCACGCTCAACACGGCCGGTAGCAACGGTGCCGCGGCCGGTGATGGTCATAACGTCCTCGATAGCCATAGAGAAGGGCTTGTCGACGTCGCGCTCCGGGGTGGGGATGTACTCGTCAACAGCGTGCATCAGTGCACGGACGGACTCGACCCACTTCTCCTCGCCGTTCAGGGCGCCCAGTGCGGAGCCCTTGATGACGGGCAGGTCATCTCCGGGGAAATCGTAGTCAGAGAGGAGCTCACGGGTCTCCATCTCAACGAGCTCAATGAGCTCTTCGTCGTCAACCATGTCGCACTTGTTCAGGAAGACAACGATGTAAGGCACGCCGACCTGACGAGCCAGCAGGATGTGCTCACGGGTCTGAGCCATCGGGCCGTCGGTAGCAGCGATAACCAGGATAGCGCCGTCCATCTGAGCAGCGCCGGTAATCATGTTCTTGACGTAGTCAGCATGGCCCGGGCAGTCAACGTGCGCATAGTGACGCTCCCAGGTCTCATACTCAACATGAGCGATAGAAATCGTAATGCCGCGCTCGCGCTCTTCGGGAGCCTTGTCGATGTTCTCGAAAGCGGTGAAGTCAGCCTTGCAGCCCTCGGTCTCGGAGAGAACCTTGGTGATGGCTGCGGTCAGGGTCGTTTTGCCGTGGTCGACGTGACCGATGGTGCCGATGTTCACATGCGGCTTAGTGCGCTCGAACTTCTCCTTAGCCATTATTTCCTCCTCAAAGGAATCAAAGGATTTCGCAGTATGCGAATAATGCCTATATAAATGGATAAACGCCCGCCATGCGGCGAGCGATGATAATCAATGGTAGCGGTGACTGGATTCGAACCAGTGACGCCACGGGTATGAACCGTGTGCTCTGACCAACTGAGCTACACCGCCATTTCCATCTAACGTAATGGAGCCCGCGACCGGACTTGAACCGGTGACCTCTTCGTTACCAACGAAGTGCTCTACCGACTGAGCTACACGGGCAAAAGTGGTGGGGATGCCTGGACTCGAACCAGGGAACTCAGAGAGAGCGGATTTACAGTCCGCCGCAGTTGCCGCTGTGCCACATCCCCATTTGATGCGCCTAACCATGTGCAATTGTCAAGCTACCTCTCGATTGCTTCCTCCGAAGAATCGAGCAAGAGGATAATACGTTAGGATTTCCTCAGTGTCAACGCCCTACACGCCCCCGGGCGTATCTACATGATTCCTCCGCATTCCAGGCTTCAGTAAGCCTTTGACCTGCGATTATGATACACCTGAGATTTCAATCTTTCAGTTTTTGCAGTAAATGAGGGCAATTTTCCCAAAATATTTTTTTGCGAATTTCGCCGTATCGCACCCCCTGCCTGCACAACACGACGGCGCCGGCCACCCCTTCTGTTAGAGCGTAGTGATTCGAGAATCCTTACATATATATGTATGTATCATTGCCAGAGATTGCCGGCATATTCCGACACGAGCCGCATCTCGATCGCTTGTTTCCCAATCGCGCTGTTTCGCAAAATTCCATCCGCGAAGCATGACGAACTCGTGAAGGAGATGTGGTTTCAGCCGCTTTTCAGCAATTTCTATTAGAATTCGACCACTACATCTTGTGGATATGTTTTCTTATCCCCAAAATTCCGCGCTTCAATTTTCTCAGAATCATTTAATTTAAGCTTCTGAACTGGGATTACCGAAGTCAATGCCCTCCGTCCGCTCCACCGCATGCGAACTTGCTTGTGTTTCTGGTAGTATTGCCATCGATGCGTAAATCACTTCACACATGCTCAACCAAGGAGGTTTCTATGGTAGAGCGTACTCGTACGCTGAATCGACGCACATTTCTCGGAGGAGCCGCCACGTTCTGCGTGGCTTCTTTTGCAGTTCCGTCCATGGCATATGCAAAGTCCTCTTCTGAACTGAAGCAGGAGGCAAGCGATCTTCAGTCTCAGGCTGACGAAGTCAGCAAGGAGCTCGTGAATGCTCAGGCTGACCTGGAAGCTGCTTCCGATAAATACTATAAGGCTCAAGAGGACCATCAGGCTGCAACGGATGCGGCAAATAAGGCCCAAAAGAAAATCGACTCTGCCACGAAGCAGATTTCCCAGTATCAGGACAAGCTCGGTACCCGCGCACGCGAGATGTACCGCACCGGCAACTCCTCGTTCCTGGATCTGCTGCTGGGTTCCACGACGTTCGAGGAATTCGCAACGAACTGGGATCTTCTGAGCGACATGAACGAGCAGGATGCGGAACTCGTCAAGAAGACGAAGGACCTGCGTCAGGAAGTCGAAGACCAGAAGGTCGAGCTGGACAAGCAGGAGCAGGCCGCTGCCACTGCTGAGCAGAGCGCAAAGGAAGCTTCGGAATCTGCCGCTGCGACCACGAAGACGTTGCAGACGAAGTATGCGTCCTTGACGTCCGCCCAGAAGAAGAAGGCTCAGGAAGCTCAGGCCAAGGCTGCGCAGGAGAAGGCAGCTGAGGAAGAGGCACAGCGCCAAGCTGCCCGCCAGGCCGCTGCAAGCAATTCGAACAGCGATTCGAACAGCAATGGCAATTCGAACAACTCGAACTCGAATTCCGGCAACAACTCGAATACCAATAGCAATTCCGGCGGCAACTCGAACTCCGGCACGGATTCGAACACGAATTCCGGTGGAAACTCGAATTCGAATTCGAACTCCGGCGGAAACTCGAACTCGAATTCGGGCGGCAACTCGAATTCCAACTCCGGTAGCAACTCGAACTCGAATTCCGGCGGCAGCAGCTCGGGCGGTACGCACCCTGCAGCAGCTTCCTATGCTGAAAGCAAGATTGGCTGCCCGTACGTCTGGGGCGCTGAAGGCCCGAACTCGTTCGACTGCTCCGGCTTGGTGAAATGGGCTTACGGGCAGATCGGTATTTCCCTGCCCCACTACACGGAGTCCATCTACGCTCAGGCGAAGAGCGTCATGGCTGTTTCATCTGCAGCACGCGGCGATGTCCTGTATCGTTCCGGCCATGTGGGCATCGCCTGCGTAGCCGGCGGCACGACGTACGTGCATGCCCCCACGTTTGGCGCTAAGGTCCGCAACACGGACCCGCTGTCCTGGGCTGGCTTTACCGCCGCTCTGCGTATGTAGCGCTTCGCATACATGCACTCATTAGCCTGCCGGCATATGCCGGCAGGCTTTTTTATTTCGCAACGCCTGACCCTTCCCTCCTGCACGCGCCACGAAATCCCTTATCCCGCTTCCCCACCCCTTGAAAGGAGCGTCGGGAATTTCGGAATGGTAAGCACCGCCAAAAGACAAAGAAGGCCGCTTTCACTGCGTTTCACAGCGAAAGTGGCCTCTTGCTGGTCCGGTATCGATGGAACAGAGAGCCTGTAGCGGTTATTTCATCTCGGCAACCGCGTTCTGGTATTCATCGAATTCCGTCTGCATGGAATCGCTGGGTGCCTTCGTAGCCAACGAAACGACCACCGCCACGATGAGCGCCAGCACAAATCCCGGCAGCAATTCGTAGACGGCAAACCAGCCGCCCAGACTGGAGATGAAGTTATGCCAAATGAGCACCGTTGCCGTGCCGGTGATCATGCCCGCAATCGCGCCGGGAAGATTCATGCGCTTCCAATACAACGAGAGCAGGATAACGGGTCCGAACGAAGCGCCGAATCCAGCCCAGGCGTACGACACAATGCCGAAGATGGACGAATTCTCGTCCAGGGCCAGCAAGATGCCGAAGATGAACACCGCCAGCAGCACGAATCGGGCAACGATCATTACCTGCCTATCCGTTGCGTCGCGCTTGATGATGCCGCGGAAGATATCCTCGGCAATGGACGAGCCGGATATCAGCAGGTACGACGAGGACGAACTCATGGACGCGGCAAAGATGCCGGATACCACCAAGCCGCACACGAACGACGGCAGCAGAATCTGAGATGCCACGATGAAGATGTTCTCGGCGCTTGCCTGCGTCAGGAATTCCGCCGGCAGCATGGCACGACCGACCAGGCCGATGCATACGGCGCAGGAAAGCGAGATCACGCACCAGATAGTCGCAATACGGCGGGAGATCTTGATCTCCTTCGGATTGCGGATGCTCATGAAACGGACCAGCACCTGCGGCATACCGAAATAGCCCAGGCCCCATGCCAAGCCGGAGACGATCGTAACGGCGCCGTATCCTGCGGCGTCTCCGAATTGCGGCATGCCGTTCTCGATGACTTGCTGGCCGTTCGCATCAAGAATAGGCGTGGCGATGTCCGTGGCGCTGAGGAAGCCGGGGATGCTCCTCAGCACATTCACCACGTTGTCCACGCCGCCTGCATTCGCAACGCTGCCGATAAACACGATGGCGAGCGCGAAGAACATCAACGTGCCCTGGATAAGGTCCGTTGTGCAGACCGAAAGGTATCCGCCGACGAACGTGTACAGGAACACGATGATGGCGCCGAGCATCATCATCGTCGCGTAATCGAACCCGAACAGCGTGGAGAACAGCTTGCCGCACGTAACGAAGCAGCTGCCAACGTAGATGCTGAAGAACAGGAAGATGATGATAGCGGCCACTGTCGAGATGATATGGCGATCGTCATGGAATCGGTTCGCGAAGTACTGCGGAAGCGTGATGGAATCGCCGGCCTTCTCGGAATAGATACGCAGGCGCTTTGCCACAATCTTCCAGTTCACATACGTGCCGATAGCCAGGCCGATTGCCGTCCACATCGCATCGGACGCGCCGGTGAAATACGCCACGCCGGGCAAGCCCATAAGAAGCCATCCGGACATGTCGCTGGCTTCGGCGGAAAGCGCCGTGAGCCACGGCCCCAGCTGGCGCCCGCCCAGGAAGTAATTCGACGTGGACTGATTCGACTTCTTCGCATAGATGAAGCCGATGGTAAGAACCACCACGAAGTAGATGAGCATTGCGAGCAATACCCAAAAATCGCTGTGTAGCATAAAACAGACTCCTATAATGTTTTTTTGCAACTAGTGAGAGATTCTACTTTCAATCAGCTAGCATGCCCATGGATATAGTGCGTGCGGTCGATTAAGGAAGGAAACGGCACATGTCACGTTATGAACAGATGACAAAAGACCAGCTGCAAACGGAGAAAGAACAGCTGGACCGCCAGTACCAGGATATCAAGGCCCGGGGCCTGTCTCTGAATATGGCCCGTGGCAAGCCCTCTTCCGCACAGCTTGACCTGAGCTCCGACCTGCTGAAGAACGTCGGCCCCGAAGATCTGACGGCCGAAGACGGCACCGATGCGCGCAACTACGGCGTGCTGGCGGGCCTTCCCGAAGCGAAGCGCCTCATGGCAGTGCTGCTGGACGACGACCCCGAGAATATCATCATCTGCGGCAACTCCAGCCTGAACATCATGTACGACACGGTCGCCCGCTGCTGGATGTTCGGCACGCTGGGCTCCACGCCCTGGTGCCAGCTGCCGAACGTGAAGTGGCTCTGCCCCGTTCCCGGGTATGACCGCCATTTCGGCGTCACGGAAGCGTTCGGCATGGAGCTGATTCCCGTGCCGATGGATGATAACGGCCCGATTATGGACGAAGTCGAGCGCCTTGCGGCTTCCGACGACGCTATCAAGGGCATCTGGTGCGTTCCGAAATACTCCAACCCCAGCGGCATCACGTATTCCGACGACGTGGTGAAGCGCCTTGCCTCCATGAAGACGGCGGCAAGCGATTTCCGCATCTTCTGGGATAATGCCTACAGCGTGCACCACCTGTACGACGATCCCGCGCAGCAGGATCAGCTGTACGACATCGCCGATGCCTGCAAGGAAGCGGGCACGGAGGATCGCTACTTCAAGTTCGCTTCCACCAGCAAGGTCACGTTCCCCGGCGCCGGCATTTCCGCCATCGCCGCCAGCGCCGCGAACATCGCCGAAATCAAGCAGCGCATGCAACCGCAGACCATCGGCTTCGACAAGATCAACCAGCTGCGCCATGTGCGCTTCCTGAAGGATGCCGAGGGTATTGCGGCCCATATGCGCAAGCACGCCGCCCTGCTGCGCCCGAAATTCGAGCTCGTCCAGGACACGCTGGAGCGCGAGCTTTCCGATTGCGGCTGCACGTGGAGCCACCCGCGCGGCGGCTACTTCGTGTCGTTCAACGCCCCCGAGCATACGGCAAAGCGCATTGTGGCGCTGTGCAAGGAGGCCGGCGTCACGCTGACGGGCGCGGGCGCAACGTGGCCGCACAAGAACGATCCGCATGACAGCAACATCCGCATCGCTCCCTCCCTGCCGCCTATCGAAGAGCTGCAGCAGGCCCTGGAAGTGTTTGTTGTGTGCGTGAAGCTGGCAGCAGTCGAAGCGCAGCTTGCCCAGTAAGCAGTCAATCTGCTGCTTATGCAACACAGGCACCCGTCGCATTACCGCGGCGGGTGCTTTTCATTCGTGGGGGCAGCGCTGCCTGCGGCTGGCATCCGTTACCTGCAGCTTCGCTCATCCAGCACGGGCTTCCTACCCGCGCGGGGCACCGCAGGCCTTTTCATGCGAACCCGCGGTTTCGGAATCGTCGCTCGCGTTCTCATCGGAAGCCGCTGCCTGACCGTGCGCCTTCTTTCCCTTTGGCGCATCGGCCAATACGACGGAGTAATACTCCACGGCCTCCGATTTCATCGTCTTGCCCAACTCGCCTGCCAATTCCGGGAGCAGCTCCGCGAACGTACGATCCACGACTTTCTTCTTCAGCTGGCATTCCCAAATCACATGCGTCGTCCAGCCTAGATTATCCAGCAGCGCCAGGTTCTTCTTATCGCGGGCCACATTGCGTTCGAATTTCTCCGTCCAGTATTCCACGTTGGACTTCGGCAGGGGCAGATTGCAATGCGGGCAACGATGCCAGAAGCAGCCGTTCACGAACAGCGCCACCTTCTTTCCAGGCCACGCGACGTCGGGACGGCCCGGAACCTTCCACTGAAGACGGTAACCGGTCAACCCTGCGTCGCGCAGACGTTGCCGTACCAAGAGCTCAGGCTTCGTGTTAGCCCGCTTATTGCCCTGCATGGACTTATGTACTGCCGCGCTTACGGGTGGCGTGTTCTCAGGTACTGTCATGCGGCTACGACCAGAATTCGAACATTTCCAAGAGGTTCTGATACGCCCAGGGGTACACATCGCTTATCCAGCCGACCTCTGCCACCAGGCACAGCAGCACGCTATACAGCACGCTCAACGTCACCAGCGCGATAAGCACCTTCAACAGGATATTCGCCATCTGCGTGCCATGCGTGATGTTCTCATTCACGATAAAGACGATAAGCGCCGCTGCCGCCAGGAACAGGAAGCTGAAGTCCGCGAAATAACGTTGGAGTATACCGGCCATCTCGGCATCCATGCATGCAACCACAATGCCCATGACGATCATAATGGCCGCCACGCCGGCAACCGTGTGCGTTTGCCGCGTGCGAATACGCATCTTCAGCACCGGAACGGAGAAGAACAGCACCCACAGCAAGGGAATGCAGGCGAGCAGTCCGCCATACGTGTTCTCGCGAATCGTCTGCCCGAGATACGTGGTCTGGAAATCCACGGCTTGCAGATACGGGAACTCCCCCACCATGTTCGGCGCTTGCAGGAAGTACGCGAACAGCGCAGGAGCCAAACGCCCCACGGAGAACCCGCGCTTCGTCATGTCGTTCATGGTCAGGTTGTAGTTCGCCCCGAAGTTCGTGAACGAACCGAAACGGGCGTAGTTGTACGCGAAGATGCCCGCGAATACGACGACATACGGCCCCAGCAGGCAGCACAGTTCTTTCTGTCCTTCGCGCTTCATAATGCGCCGATTCGTGATATAGCGACGCCAGAACAGTGGGAAGGCAATAAGCGAAAGCACCATCAGCTGCGGACGGCAGCCCAAGACAAGCGCCATGCATAACGAACCGGCAAGATAGCAGCCGCATGGTTTATCCAGGGAACGCCCGCGCATCCAGAAGTACAAGCCCCACACGCTGAACGCCAGCCCGGTCATAATGGGAAGCGCATAGAACGTAGGCAGCTTGAACAGATACAGCATGCCCGAACACATGATGAGCGAAATCTGGAGCAGCAGGAACAGGCCCAGGCTGACTTTCTTAAAGTGTCGCCGTGCGAAGAGAAGCAGCAGCAACGTCGTGCCTATGACGAAGAACAACCCCGAAATCAGGACGCCTATGGCCGTGGGGAACGTCGACCCGGTAATCAAATAGAACGGCAAGTAATATATGAGCACCGGCACTACGCCGAAGTACACGTAGTAGTGCCCGTCGTAATACGCCACGTCGAACAGATAATCTTCCCCGGTATGCTTTTGCAATTCGTCGCGGGCGCCCTTGTCGTAAGGGTCATCCATCTGCACGAGCCAATCGGGCGGCGTTTCGTCCAGATACAGATGCCCTTCCGTCATGGACTTCGCCAGCTCCGCATACTGCTGGGCGTTTTTCCCGCCCACCTCGTACGTGTTCGCCAATGAGTGTTTGTCCCAGGAGCCGTAATTGTAGCTTGAAGTAGCCACGCCTACGAGATTCGATCCATACAGCAAGAATGTCGAAAGCGCCAGCACCTCGATGGTCACCGCCACAGCGATAAGCGCATTCATTCGCGTACGCTCCGCATTCACATGCCAGCGATAAATGGCGGATTTCGGGCGGAACACGTACACCAACGCCATGACGGCTACCAACAGCAAGTAGCGCATGAATTGGAACGTAAACGGACAGTGTGCATTAATCTCGACTTTGATGATGGTGATGGGATACGTCAGATTCTCATCACCGCTGAACTCGATTTTCAGATTCTGCACCTTACCCGAGGCATTGAGGTTCAGGTATTGGCTCTCCGTGCCATTCGTGGCGATTTTCGCTGTGGGAATACCGACGGAGTATTCGTTCGAATCGAAATACGTTTGATGCGCCTCATCCGTAAAGTGGATCGTTGCGGATACGACTTGGGCAGACTCGCTTGAATCGAATTGAATATGGATGTTGTGCACCTCGGTATTCAGCCCTGAGAACTCGATGGAATTGTTCACCGTCGTGAGGCGGTATTCCTTGTTGTTCATAGATTTCGGCAACTGACCCTGCAGTTCGTACGTCAAGTTAATGGGTTTATACCCCAGCGAGGCGAAATAATTGAAGTTGAAGACGAAGACCTCGACCAATGCTCCAAGAGCAAGAATGACCGCAGCGCACGTAAGGACGTGCCGCACAACGCGCTTGTTGCGTTGCAGCAGCGTCCAGAAGTCATGAAAGATGTCGGCAAGCGTCTCGAACATGCCGCTCATTATAAATCGTTGCGCCTGAAAAGGGAAAAGGCCGCCGGAAACCCGACGGCCTTACGCTTCGATATAAAAGGGAAGCTCTACAGGTTCAGCGCCTTCTCGACGTCGGCAAAGACCTCGTCAACATCGCGGTCGCCATCAATCTTCACCAGGACGTTCTTGCCGGCATAATAATCGATCAGCGGAGCCGTGGACTTCTCGTACACATCAAGGCGGTTGCGTACCGTAGCCTCGTTGTCGTCATCGCGCTGATACATCTCGCCACCGCACTTCGGGCACTGAGCATCTGCATCCGTGCCGATATAGCCGCATGCACGGCACGTACGACGGGACGTCAGGCGCTTGATGATGACCTCGAAGTCAACATCGATCAGCAGCGCAGCATTCAGCGGACGATTGAGGTCGGCAAGCATGCTGTCCAGGGCAACGGCCTGGGCCGTGGTGCGCGGGAAACCGTCAAGGATGACGCCCTTCTCCGTATCCGGCTCCTGGATGCGCTCCTTCATCAGGTCGACGATCAGGTCATCGGGCACCAAGTCGCCCGCATCCATGAAACCCTTCGCCTTGATTCCCAGCGGCGTCTGGTTCTTCACCGCAGCGCGCAGAATGTCGCCCGTGGAAATGTGGCACATGCCGTACTTCTCCACCAGCTTGGCAGCCTGCGTGCCCTTACCGGCACCAGGAGCCCCCAACAGAACGATGTTCATAATCGCTTCCTTTCTTTTGCAATGTGTCTCCAATTGTAGCAAACGCGCAATTCGATAGCACACCGCGACACGTCAGCGGCAGCTCCTCCCGCGAATGCCCATGAATGAAAACAACCGCGCTCCCGAAGGAACGCGGTTGTAGCAACTACTGCGAACGGATCTTATTTGAAGAAGCCGTCGTAGTTGTGCATCTTCAACTGAGATTCGACCTTGCTCATGGTGTCAAGGGCAACGCCGATCATGATCAGGATGGATGTACCGCCGAATGCCTGGATCAGCTGGTTATCCGTGAAGTAGAACAGGATAGCCGGGACCACGGCAATGATAGCGACGTAGATGGAGCCGGGCAGCGTCACATACTTGATGACATCCTTGATGTACTGCACCGTGGCAGCACCGGGACGAACACCGGGAATGAATCCGCCCTGCCTACGCAAGTTGTCCGCCGTCTCTTCAGGCTGGAACACCATGGAGGTGTAGAAGTAGCAGAAGAAGACGATCAGCAGCGCAGTCAGAATCCAGTTCGCGGGACCGGACGAAATGCCGTTTGCAATCCACGTCAGCCAGTCGACATTGAACAACGCGGCAATCTGAGCCGGGAAGTAAATAAGGCAGCTGGCGAAGATGATGGCGATAACGCCCGCGGCATTCACCTTCAGGGGAATGTACGTGGACTGGCCACCCATAACCCGTCGGCCGGAAACGCGCTTCGCATAGCTCACGGGGATACGGCGCTGTGCGCGCTCGATATACGTGATCAGCGGGATGCAGGCAAGAATCACAACCAGGATCAGGATGGTGTACGCAATGCCCATGGAGCTGTCGGCCGTAGAGGTCAGCGACTCGTAGATGGCGCTCGGCACACGAGCGACGATGCTGGTGAAGATGATCAGCGACATGCCGTTGCCGATGCCGTGCTGCGTGATAAGCTCGCCCATCCACATGATGAGCGCGGCACCAACGACGAGCGTGAACACCACCAGGATGTCGCTCAGGATCTCGGGAACATCCGTGCTGAACACGACGCCGTACTGAGCGGACTTGAACAGGAACAGATAACCGATAGCGTTGATCAGGCCCAGAACCAAGGTGATCCAACGCGTCCACTGCGTGATCTTGCGACGGCCGGTCTCGCCCTCTTTCGCCCACGCCTGCACCGTGGGGATAACGCCCTGCATCAGCTGCATGATGATGGATGCGGTGATGTAGGGCATGATGCCCAGTGCAAACACGGAGAAGTTAGACAAAGCACCGCCGGTGAACAGGTCCAGCATGGTCATAGCTACCTGCTGGTTCTGGAAGGCATCCGCGAACGCATGGAACGGGATGCCCGGAACCGGCACATACGCGCCAAAGCGGTATATGGCAAGAATTCCCAACGTGAAGAAGATTTTCTTCCGGATGTCGGGAGTCTTGAATGCTTGGACTAGCGAGTCTAGCAAGGCTCTTCGACCTTTCCTCCAGCGGCCTCAATCTTGGCCTGTGCAGATTTCGAAACCTTATCGACCTTCACGGTCAGAGCCTTCGTCAGCTCGCCGTCGCCGAGAACCTTCACCAGGGCGTCGGCATGCTTGATGATGCCCTTGGCCTTCAGGCTGTCGCCGTCGACAACTTCGCCGGCCTCGTACTTCAGCTCGAGACGACCGACGTTGACGGGAACGTACTCGACATGATTCACGTTCGTGAAGCCGGGCAGCTTCGGAAGACGACGAGCCAGAGGAGTCTGGCCGCCCTCGAAGCCCTTGCCCTTGCCGCCGCCGGAACGCGACTTCTGGCCATTCAGGCCACGGCCGGCGGTCTTGCCGGTGCCGGAGCCGTTGCCACGGCCAACGCGCTTGCGGTTCTTACGGGAGCCCTCAGCGGGCTGCAGGTCCTTCAATTCCATGTTTTCGCTCCTTCGCGATCTCGGGATTCTCACCCGGTGCTGGCTGCTCGCCGCCAGCTAACTTCCAAAATACGGTTCAAACCCTTGAACCGGCAATAACCGATACGCTCGTGAAAGCACGGGCGTATCGGTTCATTGCATACGTACGTTAGTCTTCGACAACCTCGACGAGGTGCTTGACCTTGAAGATCATGCCACGGACGGACGGATTGTCCACCAGGTCGCTGGTGCGGCCGATCTTGCCCAAGCCCAGTGCCTTCAGGGTCTTCTCCTGATCCGGCTTGCAGCCGATGTAGCTGTGCACCTGGGTGACATGGAGGGTCTTCTGAGCGTCTGCCATAGGTTACTCCTCCTCTTTCCAGCCGCGGATCTTCGCAACGGTGACGCCGCGACGCTCGGCAACCTGCTCCGGGCTCTCCATGCTCTGGAGGCCGGCAGCGGTGGCCTTGACGATATTCATGACGTTATCGGTGCCCAGAGACTTGCTCAGGACATCCTGGACGCCTGCCAGCTCCAGAACGGCACGGGCAGCACCGCCGGCGATAACGCCGGTACCGGGGGTAGCCGGCTTCAGCAGAACGCGGCCTGCACCGAACTCGCCCATGATCTCATGCGGCAGCGTCTTCTCGGGAGTCAGAGGCACCGTGAACATGTTCTTCTTGGCATCCTCTGCGCCCTTGCTGATGGCGATAGGCACTTCCTGGGACTTGCCCATGCCCACGCCGACCTTGCCGTTGCCGTCGCCGACGACCACCAGGGCAGTCAGGCCGAAACGGCGGCCGCCCTTGACGACCTTGGACACGCGGTTGATGTAAACGACACGCTCCTGCAGCTCAGGGACGTCGTTCTTCTTTTCCTGTCTACGAGCCATTCTCTACCTCTCTAGAACTTCAGACCTGCTTCACGGGCGCCGTCTGCAACAGCAGCGATGCGGCCATGATACAGGTTGCCACCACGGTCGAAAACGACTTCCGTGATCCCTGCTTCGATTGCCTTCTTGCCGATGATCTGGCCGATAGCGGTAGCACCCTCGACGGTTGCACCCTTCTTGCCAGTAGCCTTGAAGTCCGGGCCAAGCGTAGAGGCGCCGACGATCGTCTTGCCCTCCACGTCGTTGATCACCTGGACATAGATGTTCGAATTCGAACGAGTCACACAAAGACGCGGGCGCTCGGCGGTGCCGGAAATCTTACCGCGAACGCGGGTATGGCGGCGACGCAAGCCCGCTTGCTTCTTTTGAAGTTTCTTCATAGCTGATCCCTCTCTAAATACCTTGCGTCACTATTCGCCCTTGGCAGCCTTGCCAAGCTTACGACGGACATGCTCGCCCTCATAGCGGATACCCTTGCCCTTGTACGGCTCGGGCTTGCGCCATGCGCGGACATCGGCGGCCACCTGGCCGACCTGTTCCTTGCTGGCACCCTTGATGACGATCTCGGTCTGGCTGGGGACCTCGAAGACGATACCCTCGGGAGGGGTGACCTTCACGGGATGGGAGAAGCCCAGGGACATCTCCAGATCCTTGCCCTTCAGCGTGGCACGGTAGCCGACGCCGACCAGCTCGAGCTTCTTAGAGAAGCCCTCGGACACACCCACGATCATGTTGTGGATCAGCGTGCGCGTCAGACCATGCAGGCTGCGAGCCTCACGGGAATCATCGGGGCGGGTGACGATGATCTCGTCGCCCTCCTGCTTGATGGTCATCATGGGGTTGAACTCGCGCGTGAGCTCGCCCTTAGGACCCTTCACATTGACGATGTGACCGTCAATCTTAACTTCGACACCAGCAGGAATGGTGACGGGCTGTTTACCGATACGAGACATATCTAAATCCCTTCCTTTCCTACCAGATGTAAGCGATGACCTCGCCGCCGATGCCCTTCTTGCGAGCATCGCGGTCGGCCATAACGCCCTGGCTCGTAGAGATGACGGCAGTGCCCAGGCCGCCCAGGACGCGGGGCAGGTCATCCTTGCCGGCGTAAATGCGCAGGCCGGGCTTCGAGATACGACGGATGCCGCGGATGGTGCGGGCCTTCTTCTTGCCGTATTTCAGCGTGATGGTGAGAGTATCGCGCGGGGTGTTGGGCTCAATCACGTAATCGGCGATGTAGCCCTCTTCCTTCATGATGCGGGCGATGTCAACCAGCTTCTTGCTGGTCGGCATGGAAACCGTATCATGGCCTGCGGAGTTGGCGTTACGCACGCGCGTAAGCATATCCGCAATGGGATCGTTCATGCTCATGTTTGTTTTCTCCTTCGTTCTTGATGAACCGAATCGCGGGTTCGGAGCCGCCCATAGCGGATCCGCCTTAACGTACGGCCCACCTCAACATGATCGGACTTTCGGGAATCTTTACCAGGAAGCCTTCGTCACGCCGGGCAGTTCGCCTTTGTTCGCAAGCTCGCGAAGGCAGACGCGGCACAGGCCGAACTTACGGTAGTAAGCACGGGGACGACCGCAGCGGGTGCAGCGGTTGTGCTGGCGCGTCGAATACTTCGGCTCGCGCTTGGACTTGGCGATCATCGATTTCTTTGCCATGCAAATCCTTCTTTCCTCACGCCGGCATTACGCCGACATAATGAACAAATTAATTCTTGAACGGGAAGCCGAGCTTATCGAACAGGGCACGGGCGGCCTCGTCCGTGTCAGCGGTGGTCACGAACGTGATGTCCATACCGCGCGTGCGGTCCACCTTGTCGTATTCGATCTCCGGGAAGATCAGCTGCTCGGACAGACCCAGAGAATAGTTTCCACGGCCATCGAAGCTATCCGGGTTGATGCCGCGGAAGTCGCGGACGCGCGGCAGTGCGGTTGCCAGCAGACGGTCCAGGAACTCCCACATACGGTCGCCACGCAGGGTGACCTTGGCGCCGATAGCCTGGCCCTCACGCAGATGGAAGGCAGCGATGGATTTCTTAGCGCGGTTGATACGCGGCTGCTGGCCGGTAATGGTGCGCAGGTCGGCGATAGCGCCGTCCATCAGTTTGGAATCGCCAGCCGCAGCGCCGACGCCCATGTTGACGACGATCTTCTCAAGGCGCGGAATCTGGTTGACGTTGGCCAGTCCCAGCTCTTCCTTCAGAGCGGGAGCGACCTCCTTTTGATACTTTTCCTTCAAACGAGGAGCCATGTTTTCACCTTTCTGGATGATTTGAACACAGGATTTCCGACCCTGCGTCCCCCGTTGCGCGTATAAACGCAGCGTGGGTCATAATACTGCAAACTGGATGCACCTGAAAAGGTGCATCCAGATAAAACCCGTATATCTGGGTTATTCGATCACAGCGCCGCACTTCTTGCAGACGCGGGACTTCTTACCGTCCTCGATCTTGTGCGCAACGCGCGTGGGCTTCTTGCAAGACGGGCACACCAGCATGACGTTGGAAACGTCGATGGGGGCTTCCATCTTCGTCAGACCGCCCTGCGTGTTCGCCTGAGAAGGATGGATGGCCTTCGTGACCACGTTAACCTTCTCGACCTTGACGCGACCTTCGCGGGGATACGCCGCGATGACGGTGGATTCGACGCCCTTGTCCTTACCGGAAAGAACGACGACCTTGTCACCCTTCTTAATGTTCATCTTTGCCATAACGTATCCTCTTCCTACAGCGTCTCGGGTGCCAGCGAGACGATCTTCGTGTACTTGCGGTCGCGCAGCTCGCGGGCAACGGGCCCGAAGATGCGGGTGCCGCGAGGCTCGCCGTTGGCATCGATGAGGACGCAGGCGTTCTGGTCGAAGCGGATGTAGCTGCCATCCTTACGGCGAACTTCCTTCTTCACGCGAACGACGACGCAACGGACGACTTCGCCCTTCTTCACAGAGCCGCTGGGGATAGCTTCCTTCACACTGCAGATGATGACATCGCCGAGTCCGGCATAGCGGCGCTTCGAGCCGCCCAGGACCTTGATGCACTGCACCTTGCGTGCGCCGGAGTTATCGGCAACAGCGAGCATGGTTTGCATCTGAATCATTGCTCATAACCTTCCTTGAAAAGTTCGGCAAGCGAACTATTTGGCCTTCTCGACGATCTTCAGAAGACGCCAGCGCTTCGTCTTGGACAGCGGGCGCGTTTCCATGATCTGCACGGTATCGCCAACACCGGCTTCGTTGTTCTCATCATGTGCATGGAACTTCTTGGTGCTGGTGATCATCTTTCCGTACACGGGATGGGGCTTACGCTCGGTAATCTCAACCACGATGGTCTTGTCTGCAGCGTCGCTCACGACGATGCCCTGACGAACCTTGCGGGAGTTACGTTCTTCGCTCATACTTCACCTTCTCCTAGTTCGCCTGTGCGGCAATCTCACGAGCGCGCATCTCGGTCTGGATGCGAGCGATGTCCTTCTTCACTTGCTTCACGCGAGCCGTGTTATCAAGCTGGCTCGTAGCCATCTGGAAACGCAGGTTGAAGAGTTCTGCACGGCATTCTTTGAGCTTCGACTGAAGATCGTCAGACGAAAGTTCGCGAACCTCGGCGTATTTCATTACTCCAGCCCTTCCTTCTTAACGATCTTGCACTTGATGGGCAGCTTGTTGATGCCCAGACGGAGCGCTTCCTTAGCGGTTGCCTCGTCGACGCCGCCGACCTCGAACATGACACGGCCGGGCTTGACGACGGCCACCCATGCCTCGGGTGCGCCCTTGCCCTTGCCCATGCGGGTTTCAGCAGGCTTCTTCGTGATCGGCTTGTCCGGGAAGATGGTGATCCACACACGGCCGCCACGGTTCATGTAACGGGTGATGGCAACACGAGCTGCCTCGATCTGGCGGTTCGTGACCCAGGCACGCTCGAGCGCCTGGATACCGTACTCGCCGTTCACGACCTTCGTGCCGCCCTTAGCGTTGCCCTTCATGGAGCCACGCTGCACCTTGCGGTGCTTGACGCGCTTAGGTACGAGCATTACTTATTCCCCCTATCGTTGCGGTCGTCTCGACGGCCACGGCCGCGAGAACGGGAAGTACCTTCAAGAGCGGGATTCATAGGCTTCTGGCCGGGCAGCACTTCGCCGTGATAGACCCAGACCTGAACGCCGATGGAACCCATGGTGGTAGCAGCGGTGGCGAAACCGTAGTCGATGCGCGCACGCAGCGTATGCAGGGGCACACGGCCTTCGCGGTACCACTCGCGGCGGCACATCTCGGCGCCGCCCAGACGACCGGAGCACTGGATGCGGATGCCCTTTGCGCCGCTCTTACGGGCGGACTGGACCGCCTTGCGCATAGCACGGCGGAATGCAACGCGGCCTTCCAGCTGCTCGGCAATGTTCTGGGCGATGAGGTTCGCGTCCAGCTCGGGGCGCTTGACCTCGACGACGTCGATGGAAACCTTGCCGTCGGCGACCTTTGCCAGCTTCTTGCGCAGAGCGTCGATCTCGGCGCCCTTCTTGCCGATCACCACACCCGGGCGAGCCGTGGTGATGATGATCTTAATCTTGTCGCCGGCGCGCTCGATCTCCACCTTGGAAACGGCGGAATGAGCGAGCTCCTTGTCCAGGAACTTGCGGATCTCAAGATCGTTCTGCAGCTTGGCTGCATAATCCTTGTCTGCATACCAACGGCTGCGCCACTCCTCGGTGATGCCGAGACGGAAGCCGGTAGGGCTGACTTTCTGACCCATTGCTTATGCCTCCTCTCGATTGGCAACGATAACGGTGATGTGGCTGGTGCGCTTGCGGATGCGCGATGCGGAGCCCTTTGCACGGGGACGGATGCGCTTCCAGATGGGGCCCTCGTCAACGTAGGTTGCCTTAACGTAGAGGCCGTTCTCGGACATGCCGTTGTTGTTCACAGCGTTCGCAACAGCGGAGTTCAGGGTCTTCTCGATAACCTCGGCGACAGCACGATTCGTGAACGCCAGGGTTTCGCGGGCACGCTCGACGTCCTTGCCGCGAATCTGATCCACGACCGCGCGAGCCTTGTTCGGCGCTACATGAACGTAGCGGGTAACTGCTTTAGCTTCCATCGTGTGTTATTCCTTTCCGCCGCCATGAGCGGTGAACTTACGGCTCGGGGCGAATTCGCCCAGTTTGTGACCCACCATTGCCTCGGTGATGTACACGGGCACATGCTTGCGGCCGTCGTGGACGGCGATGGTGTGACCGACCATTTCCGGGAAGATGGTGCTGGCACGGGACCAGGTCTTGATGACGTTCTTCTCGCCGGACTCGTTCATAGCAACGATGCGCTCAAGCAGGCGAGGCTCTACGAACGGTCCCTTTTTCAAACTTCTGCTCACTTATTTCTCCTTAACGCTTATGCGCTACTTCTTGCGGCGACGGATGATCAGGCGGCTCGAAGCCTTCTTCGGGTTGCGGGTGCGATGGCCCTTAGCCGGCTGACCCCAAGGCGAAACAGGATGACGGCCAGCAGACTTGTTCTTGCCTTCGCCACCGCCATGGGGATGGTCCACAGGGTTCATGACGGTACCGCGGACGGTAGGACGGACGCCCTTCCAGCGGTTGCGGCCGGCCTTGCCGATCTTGATGTTCGCGAACTCGGCATTGCCGACTTCGCCAACGGTTGCACGGCACGTGACCAGGACGCGGCGCATCTCGGAAGAGGGCATGCGCAGGATGGCGTACTTGCCTTCCTTGCCCATCAGCTGGATGCTGGTGCCGGCGGCGCGGGCGATTGCGGCGCCCTTGCCGGGCTGGAGCTCGACGGCATGGATCAGCGTGCCGACGGGGATGGCGGACAGCGGCAGCGCGTTGCCGGGCTTGATGTCGGCGTCGACGCCGGACATCACGATATCGCCCACCTTCAGGCCCTTCGGCTGGAGGATGTAGCGCTTCTCGCCGTCAACATAGTGCAGCAGGGCGATGCGTGCGTTGCGGTTCGGGTCGTACTCGATGGTAGCAACCTTCGCAGGCACGCCGTCCTTGTTGCGCTTGAAATCGATAACGCGGTAACGGCGCTTGTTGCCGCCACCCTGATGACGGGTGGTGATGCGGCCGTTATTGTTGCGGCCGGCCTTCTTCGGCAGCGGCTCCAACAGCGACTTTTCCGGCTTGCTGGTGGTGATGTCGGAGAAATCGGACACCATCTGGAAGCGACGGCCGGGACTGGTCGGCTTGTACTGCTTGACTCCCATTGCTTTCCTTTCTCGTACTTCGTGGGCTCGCTCGCCGCTTAGCATCAGTCGGGAGAACGAGATGCTTTCGACTCCGAGTTACCACGCGTCCGGGTGTATCCATGAATCTACGGACGCAAACGAGAATTATAGCAGGATTCATTCTCCGCGCAAGAAAATGGCGGGGCGGAATATTTTGCCCACATGATGCACACAACGCCCCCGCGTGTGTCCCTTCTGCTTAGCAGGCCGCAGGCGGCACGTTGCCGCCTGCGGCCTGCGATGGCGCGGACATTCAGAACGGGATGAGCGCTCTTGCTCCCCGCGTGCAGGCGCACGCGCCCGCCGCGGCGTGAGAAGGCGGTTGCGCTATTGCGCCTGCGGCGCGGATTCGCGCTGCTGCGCCTCGAACGGGAGCGGCGCATCCTTGTCGCCCCACTGATTCACCTGGAAGTTGCGCGTCCAGTACCCTGCGGCGCGCATGACGACCATCTCGATGAACACATTCGCCACCATGCAGAAATACGCAATGGCGATCATGACGGGTGCCGCAAACGTCAACAGCGAGAAGAAGCCCATCTGGAAGAATCCCATGTTCGCGCCGCCGGAGCCGATCGCAGCAGCGCTTGCCGCGCCGGCCGCCACGAACACGAAGAGCACGACCGCAAACATGATGACGCAGAAGATGGCGCCGAAGATGAGCATCAGCAGAAGCTGCATGCCCAGGATGCGGAACAAGCCGTTCGCATCATGCTTCATCATCTTCCAGATCTGTTTGAATCCCAAGCCGGCGCTCAGGCGGTCGTAGATGGTCATGCGCATGCATCCCACCAGAGATGCCAGGCCGAACGCGAACAGCGACAGCACGTACACCACCATCAGGATGGCGGAGGGAAGATTCCAGTTGTCGGCCATTCCTCCATTCACCGCAACGGCAAGCGCGTAGATGAGGCACGGCACGATGGACATGACCAGGACAATAACCAGGGCGAACCAACCGCGCCGGTACAGCTTGCCGTCTTCGTTGCCGAAGATCTTCGCCGGCATGGGCCGGTTCAGGTCCCACGCAATCTCGCGCGCCCACGTAAGCTGGTAGCCGTAATTCACGATCAGGCCGAAGATGGGAATGCACTCTATCAGCGCCAGCAGGCACAGCTTGCCGAACCAGCCCGGCGAGTTCTTGATATCGTTCCACGCTGCTCGGTAGTAGCCCTTTTCCATGGTCTGCTCACCTCTCGCTTTCCCGCCCCGCCCTTGCCGGGCACGGCATTGTTGCGCTTTTCAAACGCGGATGCGCTTCGACGCGAAAATACTTCCCAGATTATAAAGCCTGTGGCGTATCCGTCTACTTTGCGTCCGTCTCATTTCTCCCGTACGGCGCTATTGCCAGCGTTCCGTTTTCCCGGTTGCCCTCATCGTAGTTCTCGATGGTGTTGCGCAGGCGCTGCATGCGCAATTCCACATCTTCGATAGTGTCTGCACACTCTTTCAGCTCGCCGAACACATCCACATCCGGGTACTCGCGGTGGCTCTTGTATTTCAGCGAATGCTCCAGCGATGCCCAGAAGTCCATGGCAATGGTGCGGAACTGGACTTCTACCGGCACCAGGTCCTTCTCGTCCATGAAATACACGGGCACCTTCACGATGACATGCACGCTGCGATAGCCGTTCGGCTTCGGATGCGCGATGTAGTCCTTCACGCGCACCACCTCCAAGTCGTCCTGCGCCTGCAGCATGTGCACCAATTTATAGACGTCATCGACATAGGAGCAGATGACGCGCACGCCGGCGATATCCAGGATGTTCTCCTGCAGGGACTCGAGCGTCAGCGGCTTGCCATATCGCTCCAGCTTCTCGAACGCGCTCTGCGGTTTCTTCAAGCGGGATTCTATGTTGTGGATGGGATTGCGGTTCAGACGCAGCTCCAGGTCGTCGTCCAGAATGCGGAACCGTGTGCGCATCTCCTGGATGGCCGCGTGGTATTTGCGGAATATGGCGCGGCCGGCGTCCTCCCATTCGCTGTAGATCTCCGCAGCCCGCAGCACATCGCTGTCCTGCACATCGATATCCCAATCGGAAGAATCTTCGAAGCGGGATAGGGATTGGCCGGGCTGATCGGGCTGGTTCGATTGATCTTCCATGAAATCCCTCCTGCTCAACTGGAGAGCCAGGGCGGCGCGTTTCGTGGCCGCCGCCTGTTCAATGGATACCTCGCATTTGTTCGGCACGAAGCCTCACCCTTCGCCATCAAGCGATGCCGCACGTGCCTCCAGATGCTCTTGCACAAGCGCGGCATCGATATCGGTCATTTCGAATTCGCCGGCATTTACCGGCAGCGCCAGACGCAGGAATCCGTCCGGGGTTCCTGCTTCCACGGCCATGGCGTCCACCAGATCGACGGGCGCCGGCAGGCCGGGAACCATGTCCAGCCCCAGCTGTGCAAGCAGGTCGTCCTGCCCGGTCATGAGCTCGAGCGGTGTGATGCCCAACGCCACGCCCAGGCGCGCTTCCACGCGCATGCCGTCTGCCAGGAGCCGACCGCGCATGCCCGGCTGCGCATAGCCGCAGGCTGTCGCAGCGGCGACAAGCGACTCCCCGTAGCGGAAGCCGAAATCCGCGGCAACGCGCGGCGGCACGGCCGGAACCTGCGCCAGGGCATCGGCCCGGGCGATGTTCGCCAAAGCGAATGCGGCCACCAGCGATTCTTCGTCACCGGAAAGCACGCCGGAAACGGTATCCGCCAGCTGGAAGAACTCATCCCCGTTTCCCAACAGCGATGCGCGCACGGCCTCCGCATACCCGGCTTCGGCGTCTTCCCTGCTCTGGGATTCCAGCGTGTCGAAAGAAAGGCATGCGAACGAAGGCAGCGGAACGGCCGTTGCCGCCGCCGGCGCCTGCGGAACGTCCAGCGCTGCGGTAGGAAGCGTGGCGGCGCAGACCATGGCCTCCGCCGTCGTGGGCACCAGCACGCAGGGCATGCCGCCGCGATACCCCGCCGCCGCGTACAGGCCGATGGTGCAGACAGAACGTCCGCCGAGCGCGACGAGCACGGTGTCGGGCGCTATGCCGCTCTGCGCAAATGCGCTCCACAGCTCTTCGGCGCAGGCGAGCGAACAGGCATCGCGCCCGGCGGGAACCGTGATGTCCAGCGTGCGGAGCCCCGCCTGCATCAGCGCCGTCTTCACGGCCGGACGGTACAGCGCACCGGCCTCCTGATCGGACACGAGAACGGCCCGCGCGGCCTGCGGATGAAGCCGGGATACATCGCGGCCCACGGCCGGCAGCAAATGCGCGCCGATGCGGACCGTGCAGTCCGGGCGGCCCGGAAGCTCTATGACTACTCGTGCAGCGGGCATAGTACCTTCGCTTGGAGCAGGATGTCCTGGACCTCGTTCGCAATCTGCCAAACGGATTTCCGGCTGGTGGTGACCCAGGCATCGGCAACTTCCAGATACAGCGGCTTGCGCTCTTCGTTCGTGCGCCGCGCCACCTCGATGTTCTTGAACATGGGGCGCGACGAGGCGTCGCCGATCCGCTCGGCGGCTTCATCGGCGCTCACCTGCAGGTAGATGACGAAGCCGGCGTCCTTGAGGATCTCGCGGTTCTCCTCGCGCTTCACCACGCCGCCGCCGCACGACAGGATCATGGGCTCACCGTACGCGAACTGGCGCAGCACTTCCGTCTCCAAATCGCGGAAGCCCTCTTCGCCCTTCTCGGCGAAGATCTGCGCGCACGTCATGCCCTCGCGACGCTCCAGATAAACATCCAGGTCGATGCACGACATACGGGTCAGGCGGGCAACGCGCCGCGCAACCGTGGTCTTGCCGGCGCCCATGAAGCCGACGAACAGCACCGGGCAGCGCAGCTCGAACAGCGAAGCGCCCGTGGGTTCGTAGCCCCGATTGCCGGAGGCGTCGGAGATGTTTTCCAGAATATTGTCGTTCTCTCCCATGTGAGGACCCCTATCGGGACATAACCTGCAGTCGTTTCTTGTAAGCAGCAAGCGCCGCTTGGATGTCTGTCATATTATCGCAGCCGAACATGCGCAGATAGGCATTCGCCAAAACGAACGCCACCTCGGCCTCGGCCACGACGGCGGCGGCGGGCACGGCGCAGACGTCGCTGCGTTCCTTGGATGCCAGCGCAGGCTCCATCGTGTCCAGGTTCACGGTCTCCAACGGCGACAGCAGCGTGGGGATGGGCTTCATGCACGCCGTGATGATAAGCGGCATGCCGTTCGTCATACCGCCCTCCAGGCCGCCGGCGTTGTTGCTGGCGCGCGTGAACCCGTTCTTCCCCAACTTGATGGGGTCGTGCACCTTGCTTCCCGGACGGCGCCCGGCCTCGAAGCCGATGCCGAACTCCACGCCCTTCATGGCGGGGATGCTGAAGATCGCAGCGCCGAGCTGGGACGTCAGGCGCTTCGGGCCGGCCGTGTAATCGCCCAGCCCGGGCACCAGGCCCGTGGCAACGACGCGGAAGTACCCGCCCAGGCTCTCACCCTGGTGCTTCGCTTCCTTGATGGCCGCGATCATGTCCTTGCTTGCCTGCTCGTCCGGGCAGCGGACCTCGCTTGTCTCGATCTGGATGGGGGTATAGGCGGGAGCGGCCGCCATGGGATCGTCTTCATGCATCTGCACGGAACCGATGCGCACGACGTACGACGTGATATCCACGCCCACAGCCGCCAGGAACTCGCGTGCGATGCCGGCAGCCGCCACGCGCGCCGCCGTCTCGCGGGCGCTGGAGCGCTCCAGGATGTTGCGGCAATCGTCCGTATCGTGCTTCAGCACGCCGACCAGGTCCGCATGGCCGGGACGCGGCGTGACTTCGCGCACCAGATCCTTCGGCGGGCGGCCGAACGGCGCCATGCGGTCCGTCCAGTTCTTCCAATCGCGGTTCATGACCTGCAGCGCAATGGGATGGCCGAGCGTCTTGCCGAAACGCACGCCGGAAAGGATGGTGGCCGTGTCCTTCTCGATGGTCTGGCGACCGCCGCGGCCGTAACCGCTCTGGCGCCGTGCCAGATCGCTGTTGATCTGCTCTTCCGAGATGGACAGCCCGGCCGGCACGCCGCTGACGATTGCCGTCAGGCACGGGCCATGGCTCTCTCCTGCTGTAACGAACTCCATATATACTCACCTATCGATAATGAATGTAGCTGCTCATTCTAACACGCCGGTTTGTTCCGTCTATGCAGAAGACCCCGTCAGTCGTGCGTCCAGGGGACGGCGAACCCCGCCGCCTCCGCCATGAGCACCACGCGTTCATCCCATCCCAGCGTGCATGCCACGCCCTGGGCCTCGAACCACAGATCCTGCACGATCGTGGCCTGTCCCAGCAACATGGCCCGCCCGTCGAACGTGGCACAGCCTGCGCGGTCCGCACCCTGCAGAAGCGCCGTGCGCCGCATGTAGCAGACATCGAACACGGTCTGGCCCTCATGCAGCAGGTCCGTGTCGAACGGAGCGGGATCGCCCTCGTGCATGCCCAGCGTCGTCGCATCCATGACGACGTCCGCCGCGCGGATGGCCGCAGACGACGTAGCGTAGCTGCCATACAGGAATTTCGCCTGCTCGAACGTTTCCAAGAACGAGCGGCGTCCGGGCTCGGCCGGCGGGTTCATGCTGGCATGCGCCAGCTGCCCGTACAGGTCCAGGTAATCCTGCAGCACGCTCTGCGCGCGATCCTTGTTGCGGCTGAGCAGAACGAGCTCGTCCGCTCCACCCATCGCCGCGGCGTGCAGGCACGACAGGGCCGTGGGCCCCGTGCCGCACACGGCAACGGTCTTCCCGGCGAACGAGATGCCCCGATGCTCGAGATACGAGACGGCGCCCTTGCCGTCCACGTTGCCGCCGAGCAGCGTGCCCTTCCGGTTCACGACCACGTTCGCGCCGCCGGCAAGCCGCGCGCTGGCGGCGCAGATATCCACCGCCTCCGCTGCGAGCGGCTTATACGGCGTGGTCACGCTCAGCCCCACATAGTCCGCTGCCTTCAGAAACGCCCGCGCGTCAGAGGGATCCGCGATATCCGTCAGGCCGAATTCCCAATCCAGCCCCAGGGCATCGAATACGGCTTGGTGGACGGCGGGCGATTTCGAATGGCCGACCGGATGGCCGACCAGGCTGAGCTTGGGCATGATGCTCCTCCCTATTGCGATTCCTCTTGCGAACGCTCCGAACGGGCGAATGCGGGCGCCCCTTCGGGCTCGGCGTTTCCGGCGCCGGACCGCTCTTTCGCGCGCCGCACCAGGCGTTGTTCCATCTTGCGGAGCAGCACGGCATACCGTGCGTCCTGGGATGCGAGCGGCGCCACCAGGTAGGCGTGCAGTCCCAGCAGGCGGGCGCCCAGGATGTCCGTCCCCAGCTGGTCGCCGATGACGACCGTATTCCCGCTTTCTGCATGCATCTTCCGCATGGCGGCCTGATAGCCGAACGGCAACGGCTTCAGCGCCTTATAGACGTAGGGCAGATTCAGCTCGGCCGCCAGCTCCGGCACGTTCTTGTGGTAGTTGTTCGACAGCAGGCACAGGTCGACGCCTGCCGCCCGCGTGCCGTCCAGCCAGACGCGGACATCGGGCGGAACAATACCGTCGGCGCGCGAGCGGATGGTGTTGTCGATATCCAGCAGCGCGCACGTCAGCCCGCGATCCAGCAAGTCGGCATGCACGTCGATGTCGCTGATGCGGTCGAAGAAGCGATCGGGACCCAGATCCGCCATGGTATTAGCTGCTCTCGGACGAAGAGGAGCCGGCAGCCGCCTGGGCCTCCTTGATGGCCTGCTGATGCTGCTTGTACGTCTTGCTGAAGTAGTACTTCATGTCGCCATTGCTGTCCTTCGCGAAATAGAAGTACAGGTAGTCCGTGCTCTCGGGCTGGCATGCCGCCTGCAGGCTTTCGATGCTCGGGGCGCAGATGGGTCCGGCGGGCAGGCCCGTGTTCAGGTACGTGTTGTACGGGCTGCTGGTGGCAAGGTCGCTGGCAGACGGGTCGTGGCCGACCACGTATGCCACCGTCGCGTCGCTTTGGAGCGGCATGTTCTTATCCAGGCGGTTGTAGAACACGGACGAGACGGTGGCGCGGTTGTCCGATGCCGCCTCCTTCTCGATGACGGATGCCAGGATGAGCACGTCGTACTTCGACAGGCCCTTCTTCTTCGCATACGAGTAATCAAGCGACGAGACCTCTTGCTGGTACTGGTCCAGCATCATACGCACTACATCATCGGCGGACGCATCCTTGCCGATGGAATACGTCTTCGGGAACAGGAACCCTTCCAGGGAATTCTTATACGCGCCCTTAACGAACGAATAGTCCTTCTGGTAGCTGGAGGCGCTGTTCGCGCACTTCCGGAATGCCTTTGCCGTGATGCGGTTGTCCGTGGCCTGGGCCACCAGCTTCGCCGTCTGCGCAACCGTGCTTCCCTCGGGAATCGTCACGGTATCCATCTGCGGGCCCTGCTCCATCTGCGAGACGATGTCGTCGGCCGAAGTGCCGCCCGTGAACTGGTACGTACCCGGCTTCAGCGACGTCGATGCATTCGCCCGATCCACGGCGCTGGTGAAATCGCCGGTCGTGCCGATGAGCTTCGCATCGTACAGGATCTGAGCGATATCCTTCGTGCTGGAGCCGTCGGGTACGGTGACCTCCACTTCCGTGCCGTCCGCGACGGTCTCCTGTGCCGAGCAGCTGGAAAGCGCTCCCGAGAAGAACAGCGCGGCAGCCGCGATGACCACGGCCAGCACGATGCCCAGGATAAGCGGCTTCTTCGAGCGCTTCGGTTTGATGTAGGAGACGTCGTACGTCTTGAATTCGCGCTTCGCCTTCGCATGCGCCGAACGGGCAGCATGATTGGGATGCGACGAATACGTTATCTTCTTACGCGGAGCCATGAAACCTCACTCGCCTATCCGATTGCGGCGGGCATCCAGCCATGCCTGCAATGTCAAGCTGGCCGCGATGCTATCCACTTTGCCGCGCATCTGCTTTTCAGAATAGCCCTTCTCATGGAGGATGCGCTTCGCCTCGCTGGAGCTCAGGCGCTCGTCGGCGAATTCCAGCGGCAAGCCCGTATTGCGCGCCACGGTTTTGGCGAACGTGCGGATGCGCGCTACCTGGGGGCCCTCCTCGCCCGCCATGGTCAGCGGCAGGCCGGCCACGAGCATCTCGGGCTCCCAATCCTCCAGCAGCCGGCGAAACGACTTCGCATGCTGCTCGACCTCAACGGCGGGAAGCACGCAGACCGGGCTTGCCACGCGCTCGGCCGGGTCGCAGACGGCTATGCCGCAGCGTACCTGGCCGATATCCAATGCAAGGATCCTCACCGCGCGTTCGCCCCTTCCGCCTAGGCCAGCATGTCGCGCGCAGCAGCGAGCGCGGCGTCGATGCCCGCGGCATCCTTGCCGCCAGCCTGCGCCATGGTGGGCTTGCCGCCGCCGCCGCCCTTGATGCTCGGCGCGATGGCTTTGATGACCTTGCCGGCGTTGAATCCGGCCGCAACGGCCTCGTCCGTGCCCGCCGCCATCAGCAGCGGGCTGCCGTTGTTCACGGCCGCCAGCACGCAGGCACCCGGCTGCGGCATGCGGGCGCGCAGGATATCCCACGCGTTGCGCATCTCGCCGGGGTTGCTCTCTTCCAGGCGCGCAACAACAACTGGATAGTTGCCGTCGGCGATGAACGACTGATTCATGCAGTCCATCAGGTATTCCTGGATGTCCGCCTTCTGGGCGTTCGCCTTCGCCTTCTTCTGACGGCGCGTCATGTCTTTGAGCTGCTTCAGGTTCGAAGCCGTGCGCTCCGCCACATCTTGCGGCGGCACCTTCAGAAGCGCAGCCGTCTCTTTCAGCTCGCGCTCGTAATTATTCAGGTAATCGAGCGCATCGAAGCTCGTCACGGCTTCGATGCGGCGGGAGTTCGCGCCCACGGACGTCTCGCCGACGATCTTCACGAGGCCGATCTCGGACGTGTTGCGTACATGCGTGCCGCCGCAGAGCTCCTGCGATACGTCCGTGACATCCACCACGCGCACGCGTTCGCCGTATTTCTCGCCGAACAGCGCGATGACGCCGGCGGCGCGCGCCTCTTCCAGGCTGGTCTCCGTCGTCTTCACGGGATGGTTCTCCATGATCTTCTGGTTCGCGATGCGCTCGACTTCCGCGATCTGCTCGGGCGACATGGCCTCGAAGTGCGTGAAGTCGAAACGCAGGCGATCCGGGGCAACCAGGCTGCCGGCCTGCTTCACGTGGTCGCCGAGCACGGTGCGCAGCGCCCAATGCAGGATATGCGTGGCGGTGTGGTTGCGGCGGATGCGCTCGCGGCGCAGCACGTCGATGCGCGCCTGCAACTCGTCGCCGACATGCACGGCACCGTCCTCGACCTGCACGTAATGCACGGTCAGGCCCTTTTCGGGCGTCTGCGTATCCGTAACGCGGACGGTGACCTCATCGCCGATCATGATGCCGGTGTCGCCCACCTGGCCGCCCATCTCCGCATAGAACGGCGTCCGGTCCGCAACGAGCAGGCCGGCATCGCCCTTCGCCAGCTCCGTCACGGTCTGGCCGTCCTTCAGCAGCGCCTTCACGGTCACGGATGCCTCGTTCGCATCGTAGCCCACGAATTCCGTGGCGCCGGCGCGCTCCAGCAGCGCGGACATGGAGCCGTCGTACGTGGACCAGGCGGCATCGGCGTCCTTCGCGTTCGCGCGGGCGCGGGCCTTCTGCTGGTCCATGCACTTCTCGAAGCCCTCCATGTCCACAGTGATGCCGCGCTCGGAGCAGATCTCCTCCGTGACTTCCACCGGGAAGCCGTACGTGTCATGCAGCACGAATGCGACGTCGCCGGGCAGCGTGGTGCCCTCCAGCTTGTCCAGTGCATCCGCCAGGTACGTGCGGCCCTGCCGCAGCGTCTTGCCGAAGCGCTCCTCCTCGTTCAGGACGATGCGGTGCACCAGCTCGCGGTTCTCCACGATCTCGGGATACACGGAGCCCATGGTCTCGATGATGCTGTCCACGTACGTGCCCAGGAACGGGCCGTCGATGCCCAGCAGGTGCCCCTTCATGACGGCGCGGCGCAGCAGGCGGCGCAGCACGTAGCCGCGGCCCTCGTTGCCGGGCAGGATGCCGTCCGCGATCATGAACGTCACGGAGCGGGAATGGTCCGCCATGACGCGCAGCGCCTGGTCGTCCGATTCCTTCTGGCCGTATTTCTTGCCGGTCAGGCGCTCGCCGATCTCGATGAGCCCGTGCAGCACGTCCGTGTCGAAGTTGCTCGTGACGCCCTGCATGATGGCCGCGATGCGCTCCAGACCCATGCCGGTGTCGATGTTCTTGTTCGGCAGCGGCGGCAGCGAGCCGTCCTCCTGGCCGTCGTACTGCGTGAACACCAGGTTCCAGAACTCCAGGAAGCGGTCGCAATCGCAGCCGGGGGCGCAATCGGGGCGCCCGCATCCCATTTCCGGACCCTGGTCGTAGTAGATCTCGGAGCAGGGGCCGCACGGACCCGTGGGGCCGGCGCGCCAGAAGTTGTCGTCTTCGCCCAGCTTCGTGATATGAGATTCGTCGACGCCCAGGTTCTTCCAGATCTCGATGGTCTCGTCGTCGTCCTCGAACACGGTCACGTACAGCTTCTCGAACGGAAGCTCCAGCTCGTTCACGGAGAAGTCCAGCGCCCAGGCGCACATCTCGCGCTTGAAATACTTGCCGAAGCTGAAGTTGCCCAGCATCTCGAAGAAGCTCAGATGGCGGCCGTCCGTGCCGATGATGTCGATGTCGTTCGTGCGCACGCACTTCTGCACCGTCGTGGCGCCGATGTAGCGGTCGTCCAGGTGCTTCTGCTGCAGGAAGTACGGCTTGAACTGCACCATGCCCGCGCTGGTCAGCAGCAGGCTGGGATCATCGGGGATCAGGGAAGACGAGGGCATGCGCTTGCATCCCTTGCTCTCGAAATAGCTCAGGTACTTCTCCCTGATTTCGGCCGTTGTCATGTATCGCATAGCTTCAACTCTCCAGACTGGCGGAGTAGCTGTCTCCCCGCCCTTCAATTCCCGTTGGAAAATAATCACAGGCTATATTAACGCCCTTTCGCGCAGTGCATAGGGGCAGCTCGATTTGTTCATCTGTTTTCCTTGCGTACGGAGCCTTCTCGCAACAGCAGGACGGCTGCCGCGCATGCGCGTGCCGAACACGGCGGAGAAACGAGTCGCGCCCGTTCCCGCCCGCAGAAAGCGTACAGGGCAGGCGAAGAACCTGCAGGGCCTACTCGCCGCCGTCCGTATGATGCCGCGCATCGCGATCGGCCGCATCGCATTCGGCGGCCCGGCAATTCGAGAGGCGGTCGCGGTCGCGCCGCTCGCGGTCGCGAAGCTCCTGTTCGGGCGTGCGATGGCGCGCCGGATGGTGACGCAGGAACGGCAGCTTCTTGTCCATCTGCGGCTGCGGGGCATGGGCCGTCGCATCCGACTGCGGATCCGCCGCGCTGCCCGCGGCAACATCCGCCTTGAAGAACACGCCGTCCTCCGACACGATCTGGCGGCCAGTGCGCTGCTCGTAGAAGTACACGAACAGCGATTTTCCCGCCGCCGTGAGCGGTACGGCGGCAAGCATGCCGATGATGTTCCCCATCAGCCCGCCCATGTACATGCCGATGGCCGAGCCGCACATCAGCGCGAAGATCATCAGCGCCGGATGGATGTCCACGGCGTCGCGCATGATGATGGGCGAGATGAACGTGTACACAACCTGCTGAACGATAATAGCGATGATGATGGCGATGACCGCCACCGTCGGGCTGTTCATGAGGCCGATGCCGCCGGCCACGATGCCGCCCAGCCACGGACCCACGACCGGGATGATGTTCAGGATGCCCGTGATCACGCCGCATGCAGCCGCGTTCGGCACGCCGATGATGGCATAGCCGATGCCGCAGGCCACGCCGATGATGAGGCACTGCAGCAACGTTCCCTTGATGTAGCCGCCGATGGAGCGGTTGAACGTATGCGAGATGACGGAGAAGTCGTCGGCATGCGCGGGATTCACCAGGCGGCGCGCCTCGCGGCGGATGCCGGGCAGGTCCATGAGGATCCAGAACGAGATGACCAGGGCGAAGCCGATGACGATGCACGAGTTCACCAGGAACGTGCCGAAGTTCACGATGCCGCTTGCCAGCGCATTCGAGAACGATCCGGTGGCCTGGTAGAACGAATCCGACGCGCTTTGGACGGCCTGTTGGACGACGCCGTTCTGGAACAGCGCGGAATAGCGATTCGCCAGGCCCTGGTACCAGTCCATGAACTGCTGGCTGTACGCCGGGATGCTGTCGTTGATGGACTCGAACTGGTCGCTGAGGCCGAAGACGGGCGAGACGCCCAGCCACACGGCCAATGCCACGATGGCGATCATGACGACATAGGCGATGGTGGTGCCCAACCCGCGCTTGATGCCGCGCTCCTGCAGCCAATCCACGAGCGGGTACAGGCAGAATATGAAGATGACGCACCAGACCAGGATGCTCAGCGGAAGCGCCAGCACCCCCATGACCACGCCCAGGACGTAGATGAGCACGCATGCCAGAGCCAACGTGCCCAGCAGGTAGAAGCGCTTGCGCCACTTCGCGGTAGACGCCTCCGCTTCGCTCGTCTCGGGCAACGTGGGTTCTGGCATGTGCGGGTAATTCTTGTCTTCGGCGTTGCTCAGAACGCTAGTCCTGGGCTTTCGCCGTATTCTCGGCCGCGTGCGCCGGCTTTTCGGCAGGTGCCTCGGAAACCTCCACCTCGGCTTCGACGCGTTCCGTCTGCGCCTGCGCCTCGGCGGCTTCCTTCTGGCCGCCCAGTGCGCGGGACACGCTGCTGGCACGGCGCGGCTTGAAGGCATCGCGGATGCGGTTCGAAAGGTTCTCCACGGCACTCACGGGCGCCTGGGCAACCTTGTCCACGGCAACCGTTGCTGTGGAGACAGTGTCGGTGATCTGGGTGACGTCTTCGAGAATCTGGTCGACGCGCATGATCTCCAAGTTCGCTGCATCCACGGTCAGCTGTACGCGGTCAACGAGCGGATCCACCTTGTCGATAGCGGGCTTCGCGGATTCGACGATCTCGTTCGCATTGGCGATGATGGGATCCACCTCGGCCTTCAGATCGTCGATGGTGGTGCGCGCCTTGCGCACGGTGATGGCCAATTCCACGACGAACCAGACGAGAACGATGCCCACGATGATGAAGACCACGGGCAGCGCCGCATTGATGATATCCATGATCACCCTCCTTATATCCGTATACGTTCGACTATATCACGGAGCCGCGGAAACTGAGGTGCGCATATCGAAGGGTAACGAAGCCCTTACTCGGATGCGGACCGGGAATCTTGACCCGGCTGCTTTCCGCGCGGCGGCGCCGGCTTGCGGTCGCGGGCCGTGGCTTCTTGGCGGAACGCCTCCCACCCGCGCTCCGTGGGATGGTAGAAGCATCCGCGCTCCAGCCCTTCGGGAAGATAGCGCTGGTCCACCCATCCGCTGGGATAGTCGTGCGGGTACCGGTACTCGCCGTAGTTCTCGGAACCGGGACGGTGCCGGTCGCGCAGATACGACGGCACGTCGCGGCGCGGCCCCTTGCGCACCTCCGCGAGCGCGGCGTCGATGCCCGCCTCGCACGCATTGCTCTTCGGGGCAAGCGCGATGTAGATGGCCGCCTCCGCCAAGTTGATGCGGCATTCCGGATAGCCGATGACCTCGGCAGACTTGAATGCGGCCTCCGCGATCAGGAACGCCTGCGGGTCCGCCAGCCCCACATCTTCGCTTGCCTGGATCATCATGCGGCGGGCGATGAACTTCGGATCCTCTCCCCCGTCGATCATGCGCGCCAGCCAGTACAGGGCGGCATCCGGGTCAGACCCGCGCATGGACTTGATGAACGCGGAGATGATGTCGTAATGCATGTCCTTGTCTTTGTCGTACGACAGCGCCCGATGCGGGTTCGCATGGTGTACCTCGTCGACGCCGATGGATGCGGGCGCGTCCGGCGTTCCCGGGGGAAGCAGCGCCGCGGCAAGCTCCAACGTGGTAAGCGCGCTGCGACCGTCGCCGCCGGAGATGACGATGAGCGCGTCGCGCGCCTGGGGCGTCAGGGCGTACGTGCCGCGGAAGCCCTTCTCGGATGCCAGCGCCCGGTCCAACATGGCGCTGATGGCATCGTCGGAAAGCGCTGTGAGCTCGACTACGCGGCTGCGCGAGATAAGGGCGGAATTCACTTCGAAGAACGGGTTCTCCGTCGTGGCGCCCACCAGGATGACGATGCGGTCCTCCACCGCATGCAGCAGCGCATCCTGCTGGCTGCGGTTGAAGCGGTGGATCTCGTCCACGAACAGGATCGTACGGGTCCCGTTCATCAGCAGCCGCTTCTCCGCTGCGTCGATTTCGCGGCGCAGGTCGGAAACGGTGCCGCCGACGGCAGAGACTTCCACGAACGCCGCCTTCGTGGTGTTCGCAATGACATGCGCGATGGACGTCTTGCCCGTACCGGCGGGTCCGTACAGGATGACGGAGGTCAGGCGGTCGTTCTCGATGGCGGAGCGCAACCAGCTGCCCGGCCCGACGGCCTGCTCCTGCCCCACAAGGTCGTCCAGCGTCTCGGGGCGCATGCGCACCGCCAACGGCGCCACCTTGTTGCGGGCCTGGTTGTCCAATTCACTGAATAGCGTATCCATGACCCAGAACTATAGCACAGATGTTCGTGCTTTTCGGGCAATTCGAAACGTTCGTAAACGTTGTGCATAGCATCCGCAATGTCAAGCCTTTTATTGGCGTGAGGGCGATTCTATACTCTAACCAGGTTCTGCCCTTGGTTTCATATTTTGCGATGGACCGATGCAATTATAAAGGGAGCCTCATATTGCTGGTGAAATGGGGATTCGCGCCCGTTGGTGCGAAAGCCAGGAAGCCCGCTGCGGGCACCCACCTGTACGAGGTGGGTTCATCCTTTGGCTGAGGGTGGGCCTTTTTGCTGCCCGGTTCCCCGGTCTTCCTACCGCGCCTTTCCCGCACCCGTTCCGTAAGGGTGCAGCCGTGTTCCGTTTCGCCTACAGCCGCGTATGCTCGATGGCCGTTGTGCCGTGCAGGTTGCGCAGCACGAACGGGCGGCCGTCCACCGTCACCGTGCCGGAGAAATCGCCGAACACCTGATGGCGGTCGACGAGCATGGCATATGCGTTCACGTATTCCGCCGTATCCTTCGCCGGCACGAACGTCAGGTCCACCTGCCCGTCGCGATCGGAGATGCGCCAGGCGCCCAGCATATCGAAGCGGTCGGAAAGCGATTTCCCGTCCGTGGAGACATCGGCGGCAGGGATGTCGATGGTTGCTTCGCCCAGCTTCACCACCCGCCCGTCAACGAAGAAGGCGTTCTGCGTGGCGTGGCGCTCGTCCATGCCCTGGACGAACTGCAGGCCCACCTTATGCGTGTCGCACGCGCTGCCGCCCTTGCCGTCCTGCCAGCCCTGTGCAGCGGCCCAGCGGAACTCGTTCTCGTACGGCAATACGCCGCGGTTCCAGCCGAACAGGCCGAACGACCGCGTGGGGCTGAATCCGTGCACCCGGCGGCCCACCTTGAAGCTGCCGCTGGCGCGCATGGCGGGCACGACGCGGTGGTAATGGAACGACTTCTCGTCGTCGGGACAAGCCAGCACGTTCGACAGCGATTCCCGCGGCGCGCAATCCAGCAGCGCGTCGATGGCCAGGGATTCCCCGTCAAGGAATTCGTCGAAGCGCGCGATGATGCGCCGCTCGTCGTTCTGGGCGCGGCACAGGAAGCGGCCGCGGCGGTTCTCGAATTCCGTGATGCCGCCCATGCTGTTCGCGGGCAGCGTCAGACGCTTGCCCAGCAGCGGCGTAATGATGGAGACGGTATGCGATGACGGATGCACCAGGTTCGTGACCTGGGCAGACACGAGTGCCGCGTAGCCGAGGTTCGCCACCGTGACCCACAGGGCGTACTCGTCGTCGTTGATCAGGTACCGATCCCATTCCTTCACGCGCAGCCGGGCGCCCTTTATGCGGGAACGATCGTAGCGCAGCAGCGGAACGGGCATCCAGCCGCACACGTTCAGGCGGCCGTTCACGTTGTGCAGCATGCCGCGCGAGGCGATGCGATGCTCGGGAGAGACCGGTTCGCGCACGGGCGCGCCTTTTGCCGGCTCCAAGTCCGGCACTGCCCGGGCCTTCTCCATGTTCGCAACCACGACGCGCGCAGGCACGTTGAAGGTCGCGGCAACATCGGGGCCGATGCCGGGGAATTCCCCGAGAACGATGCGGTCCCCCGTTATATGACCCGTGTCTTCTCTCTGATTCATCGCGCCATCCTGTGATTGCGTAGTGTGTTTGCACGATTCCCCTACGACGATAGCGCAAAAGGAACGCGTTCGCGCGAGGTGTTTCGAAAGCGCCCCCGATTCCACAATCCCGTCGGGACGCACGCAGGCTGCCGGCGAGCATGTTCTCTGGGACATACCGCAAAAAGCGGCCCGAAGGCCGCTTGCATGCAACGCAAGAGGGAAAGCGCGCGCTATTTCACGGTGCCGTAGACCATCCCCCAGGCATGGCCGTTGATGGCGGAGTTCAGCTGGTCGCACAACGTGATGCGGTTGTAGCTGCCGGGCGGCAGCAGTTCGATGATCTCTATCAGGTCGGCGGGCAGGTCCATGGATTCGCCCAGCACGATGGCGTCCAGGCGGTCGACCCATTCCGCCGTCTTGAACAGCGTGTCCACAAGCCGCTGCATCATGCCGTAGTCGGGGCTGTGCTCCAAGCCGTAGTCGTCATATGCCATGGCGCATCCCCCCTAGCGAACGGCGTCCATGCCCATGGAGGCAATGGCCAATGCCCCGGTATACGAGGCCGTGGCCTGGCCGACGCAGCGCAGGAACTGGGCACCGGCCGCTACCAGCGGCGGCACGGCCTCGAACACGGCATCCGTCGTGCGATACGGATTGTCCGGCGTCAGGATGACGGGGCGGAAACCCGGGTTCACATCGTGCGCATCGTGCTCGCCCACGGCCAACTGCACCAGAATGGGCAGGTCGCATGCCTGCGCAGCCTGCTTCACCAGCTCGACGGCGGCATCCGCCGGCGCGGCCGTGGTCAAGCCCACCACGTCGGCCTGCAGGTCGGCCATGGCGGATACGGCGTCTGCGAACGTCTCGTCGCGGCCGAGTACCTTGCCTTCCGCATCAACCGGCACCGTCGCCATAACGGGCTTGTCCGTCACCATGCGCACGCCCATGAGCGCGCATTTCAAGTCCGCGATGCTGATCATGCCGTCCAGGAGGAACGCATCGAACCCGTCTTCGCCGAAATCGCGCGCCGCCTGGGCATATTGGTTGCGGTTCTGCTTCAGGGATGCGCGGCTGGAAGGATCCAGGGGAAGGTTCGTGGGACCGATCTGCGCAATGATATGCTGCGGCGTCAATTCGGCGGCAATTGCCAGGGCCGCCTGCGCAATGGCCCCCGACTGCTCTTCCAGGCGCTGATGCGCCAAGCGGGCATGCGTGATGCCCTCCGTGCCCGTGACCAGGCACTGCGCGCCGGCAATCTGCTCGAAGCGCATGATGTCCGTCAGCGTCTCGGGCTCCAGCAGGTTGAAGAACTCGCGGTCGAGCTCGGGATCGGCCTGGTAGCGGCGCAGCGTGGCGTCCGGCGGCGCGGAAAGCACCAGGACGTCCTTATGGAATCGCATTTCGATATCGGGCATGGCAATCGAACCCTTTCGGCAACGGAAGTATATAAAAGCCGGTCCGGCATCGGATGCGCACCCGAGGCCGGACCGGAGGGAACGCAGCCGCTAGCCGTTGCGGCGGGCGTTCATGATGTTGTTCGTCTCCAGCCACGTGGCGACGGTGCCGGTGTCGAAGCCCTCGGAGGGATCGACGACCAGGGCGTACATCTCCTCTTCGCGCAGGACGGCATCGAGCGCATCCGTCAGCTGGATCTCCCCGCCGGCGCCGGGCTCCACTTCGGCCAGCAGCTCCATCACGCGCGGCGTAAGCAGGTAACGGCCGAACACGGCCAGATTCGAGGGAGCCTCCTCCACCGGCGGCTTCTCCACCAGCGAATCGATCTTCCACACGTTATCGTCCACCTGCGAGCCGGCGATGACGCCGAAGCGGCTGACATCTTCTTCCGGCACGGCCATGACGGCGATGACGCTGGCGCCGTTATGGGCGGCGCTGACCTCATTCATACGGACGAGCATGTTGTTCTCGGGCACGATGACATCGCCCAGCAGCACGTAGAACGGCTCGCCGGCCGTCTTCTCGGCAGCGCAATGCACGGCATGGCCCAGGCCCAGCGGCTCTTCCTGATACACATAGCTGACATTCAGGTTGCCGGCGGCCTCTACGGCATCGGCATACGAATCCTTGCCGTGGGCGCGCAGATGCGCCACCAGCTTCGGATTCGGCGCAAAGTGCTCTTCGATAGCCTTCTTGTCATGGCTGTTGATGATGACGACCTCGTCGGCACCGCTTGCCAGGCCCTCCTCTACGATGTATTGGATGACCGGCTTATCCACTACGGGCAGCATTTCCTTCGGAATCGCCTTCGTGGCGGGCAGGAATCGCGAACCCAAACCTGCGGCGGGAATCAGAGCTTTCACAAGAACCTCGTTTCCGACCTGGTCACAGTGCCAGGCCCTGGCATAATCGATGTTTCCGTAATATACCGCAGCCGTGCTTTGCACAAAAGCTTTGGAGAATTCCCGCATAAAACACCCTACATTTGACAGATTCGCCGAAGATAGGCACAATAAGCTTCGTTCGCAGTTCGGGGATGTAGCTCAGTTGGGAGAGCGCAGCGTTCGCAACGCTGAGGCCGAGGGTTCGAACCCCTTCATCTCCACCAGAATCGCACGCGCCGCCGGCTTTGTTCGGCGGCGCTTTTTATTTCGCCGAACCTCCTGCCGCATACGCGTCTGAAATGGCGCCGTATATGCGAAAAGGGAGGCCGCAGCCTCCCTTCTTGCCCGTTATGCGTCAACGCACCTCGGCGCTCTGAGAACGGAAGGGCCTTAGGCCTCCGCCTCGTTTCCACCTTCGGCTGCAACCGCAGCCTCTTCCTTCTCGGCAGGCTTGTCGGACAGCTCATCGATCAAGTTGTCGAACAGGGATTCGCCGTTTTGGCTCAGAGTCACCATGCCGGTCAGCACATCGACGTACTGATAGGACTGGCGCATCTTGCGGCCGCGCTTGCGATCCACTTCCATGATGAACAGCTGAGGATGTACCTGCGTCAGAACGCCTTCGCTCTCCATGATCTTCGAACGGCCCATGTTCGCCCGCACCTCGAGACGCTGCCCCACGAAGTCGTTGAGCGTATCATGGATGGACTCGATGATGGTCGACTGCTTGGCTAGATTCATGCAGTAACTTCCTTTAGTTGAAAACCCAATATTCCAAACAACTATTATATGCGCTTGTTTAACAGAGCTTACATACCCAAGTGAGATAAATTGCCCATCGTTACGAAATGATTGATTTTTCGCGGCAAAACGGGCATGGCTTCCGCTGCCGAAGCCGGCAATAGCGGACGCCGGCATCCCCCGCCCCGCACTGCGGAATGGCAGGCGGACCATCAGAGGCAACGGCATCCCGCTCGCTTGCCCCCCCCACAAACATTTACATTTTCATATATTTGTCGTGGTTATAGAATCTATGCAACAATGTTACTGGTCGCTTATAACAGACCAGGTGCGAAATTGCGGACCATATACCTAGGCGTATGGAGAACACCGAGCGCAGAAGACGTCTGGGGCAGAGCATCCGGGCCGAACGGGAGAGCCAGAACCTCTCGCAGCGCAAGCTTGCCCACATGATGGGCAAGGATTCCCACTCCTATCTCAGCGCCATCGAACGCGGCGAGACGAATGCCGGATTCGACGAGATCTGCGGCATCGCAGACGCTTTGGGCGTCGAGGTCAGCTACTTCTTCACGGAGCTATAGCGAATCGGGCTTGCCGCCAACCGGCATCCCAGCTCCAAGAACTCCTGCGGCGCAAGCGTCTCGCCTCTGCGCTTGCCGTCGATGCCCGCCTCTTCGAACAGCCGCGGCAGGTACGCCGCCACTTCCGATCCTTCCGCCCCGCGCGCCTTAAAGTACGTGCGGCAGGAATTCGAAAGCGTCTTGCGGCGGCTGGCGAACGCCGCGTCCGCAATCAGGCGGCAGGCCTGGATCTCGCGATCGTCCAGCGCTGCGCCGTTGTGCTGCGGGCGGCACCGGTCAAGGCGGATCACGGCGGAATCCACGCGCGGCGGCGGGAAGAAGTTGCCCGGGCTGACCGGGAATCGTGCCGTCTTCTTCGCCTGCAGGCCCAGCTTCACCGTGTATGCGCCGTAGTCCTTCGATCCCGGCTGAGCGCACATGCGGTCCGCAACCTCCTTCTGCACCATCACGGTGGCCTGCGTAAGCCACGGGAACTGCTCGAAGTAGCCCAGCACGAGTGTCGCCGCCACGGCATACGGCAGGTTCGCCACGAACTTGTTCGGCAGCATGCCCGCGAAATCCGCCTCTTGCAGGTCGAGCGCATCTTTCTGCAGCAGCTTGAACGCGTCGGGAGCGCCGTGGCCGGCGCACGTCTCCGCCAGCACGGCGGGCAGGTCGGCGTCGCGCTCCACGGCGATGACGGCCTTCGCGCGGTCAAGCAGCGCCACCGTCATGGTGCCGATGCCGGGGCCCACTTCCAGCACGACGTCGTCCGGCCCCACTTCTGCCGTGGCGAGGATCTTCCCCACCACGCCGTCCGTGATCAGGAAATGCTGTCCCAGCGCATGCTTCGTGGCCAAGCCGTGCGCTTCCAGCACGGCACGCGTGGCCGCAACGGATGCCAGCGGCGATACTTCGGGCATATCAGTCCCCTTCTTCTGCGGCGGGTGCGCCGATGCGCGCCCGCGTCGCTTCCAATTCGAATCCCGCAACCGCCAGAGCGGAGCGCACGATGGTCACCAGCGGCTCGTAACCGTGCGGGTCGCCGCCGTCGCCTACCACGTACAGCAGCGCACGGCGCTTCGGCAGCTTGCGCGTACCCCGCCAGAAGTGCGGCTGCAGGCGGTCCAGCAGCGCCTTCAGCTGCGCGGGCGGGCCGGCGAAATACACGGGCGTTACCAGGACCAGCACGTCCGCCTGCGCAAGCGCGTCGTTCACGGCATCCATGTCGTCGCGGATGACGCACGCTTGATCGGACGCCGTTCGGCAGGCATCGCATGCCCGGCAGCCGGCAATGCGCAGGTCAGCCACGCGAATCACCGGCGCCGGCGCGCCGCCGGCATCCCGCAGGTCGTGCGCCGCCTCCTGCGCCCAGCGCTCGCAGCGCCCGCCGCGGCGCGGCGATGCCATCAAGACGACGGCGCTCATGCGCGCGCTTCCGGATCATCCGCCGACGTCCCTGCCGCAGCGGATATGGGCGCACACGCGTCTTCGACATCTTCGTCCTCCGCATGCTCGGGGTACACAGGGTCCAACGGGCCCGCCTCGGCCGCATGCGCCCGTTGCCAGGCCGTGGCCGGCCGATCCTGCAACTCCAGCGCATTCGCATGCATCTGCGCCAAGAACGCGCGCCGCGGCTCCCCCGGCGCACATCCGCGGACGTCCGCAAGGAGCCGTGCCGTCCATTGCGCGAAATCCGGGTAGCAATCGTTGCCGCGCAACGGAACCGGCGCCATGTACGGGGAATCCGTTTCCAACAGGATCCGGTCCGCCGGCACCGTGCGCACGCCATCGCGCGCCGCATCGGATTTCGCGAACGTTGTGATGCCGCCGTAGGCAATGAAGCAGCCCGCCTCCACCCAGGGGGCAAGCTCGTCGGGCGGAAGGCTGCAGCAGTGCAGGATGGTCCCCGCTTCGGGAAAGCCCTCTTCGCGCAGCACGGCAAGCGCATCCTTGTGGGCATCGCGGATATGCAGGAACAGCGGCACGCCCGCTTCTTTCGCCAGGCGGATCTGGGCGCGGAACACGCGGATCTGCGTCTCGCGCGGCGACAGGTCGTAATAGTAGTCCAGGCCCGCCTCGCCCACGGCGCACGTGCGCGGATCGGCAAGCGCGCGCCGCATGAGCGCCTCGAGGTCGTCGTTCCATCGGCGGGACGTGTGCGGATGGCACGCAATGGCCAGGCGGACGTGCGGGATGGCGAAGCCGCCCTCCGCCTTCCGCTGCTCCACCAGCGCCTTCATCTGCCGGGAGGAGTCGTCCGTCCGCTGCGCCAGCACGTCGTCCGTCGCACGCAACAGCTCCGGCAGCAGCTCTTTCGCCTGCTGCCGCCAGGCATCCAGCTCGCGGTAGACGCGCGGCGCATCGTTGTCCGGCTCCGTGATGCAGCACAGGAAGTCCATGCCCCAGAACGCCGCGCGGGCCAGCGCCAGCGGCGCGTCCACGGCGCCCAGATGGGCATGCGTGTCCGCAATGGGCCCTTCCAGCAGCGGCAGCGGCGGCACGGCCACGGAGAACTTCCCCTTCTTCTTGCGTTTGCGGTACAGCACGTCCCGCTCGGGCGCAACAGGAGTGCTGTGCTCCCCGGCGCCCTGCGCTGCGGCTTCGCTCATCCGATCATCCCCGTCTATCCGGCCGACGCGCCGCTAGCCCTGAACGGCGGCGATGACTTCCACTTCCACCAGCGCGCCCTTCGGCAGCTTGTCGATGCCCACGGCGGAACGGGCGGGAAGCGACGCGCCGAACGACTTCGCATACACATCGTTGAACGCGGAGAACGCGCCGATATCCTCCAGGAAGCACGTGGTCTTCACCACATGGTCGAAATCCGTGCCGGCCGCCTTCAGCAGCGCGCCGACGTTCTTCATCACCTGCGCGGCCTGCTCCTCGATGGTGTCGCCCACAAGTTCGCCCGTCTTCGGGTCCAGCGCAATCTGGCCGGAGGCGAACAGGAGGCCGTTCACGATAACGCCCTGAGAGTAAGGACCGATGGCTGCAGGAGCATCGGGAGTGGAGATGGTTTCCATGATCTTCCTTCCTGTGAGAAAATGAACCATTCATGAGATAACAGTCTATGCGACACTCGGAACATACACCGCAATAATCCTCAACGCAACGAAAGGGACGCACGCCATGCTGACATTGGATGCATTCGAGGAAGCATCGAAGAAGGTCAAGGAAGTCACCCAGGAGACGAAGCTCATCTACAGCCCGTACTTCAGCAACGAATGCGGCAACGAGGTGTGGCTGAAGCCCGAGAACATGCAGCGCACGGGCGCCTACAAGGTGCGCGGCGCCTACTACAAGATCAGCACGCTGACAGACGAGGAGCGCGCCCGCGGCCTGATCACCGCTTCGGCCGGCAACCATGCCCAGGGCGTGGCGAATGCGGCGAAGGTCTACGGCGTCCACGCCACCATCGTCATGCCCACCACGACGCCGCTCATCAAGGTGGAGCGCACGAAGGAGCTGGGCGCCGAGGTGGTCCTGGCCGGAAACGTCTACGACGAGGCATACGAGGAGGCCGTGCGGCTTGCCGAAGAGCAGGGCCTCACGTTCATCCATCCGTTCAACGATCTGGCCGTGGCCACAGGCCAGGGCACCATCGCCATGGAGATCGTGCAGGAGCTGCCGCTCGTGGACATCATCCTGGCCCCTATCGGCGGCGGCGGGCTGATCACGGGCGTCGCCACGCTGGCGAAGCTGCTGAACCCGCGCATCATCGTCATCGGCGTTGAGCCCGCCGGCGCCGCCTGCATGAAGGCGTCGCTCGAAGCCGGCCACGTGGTGAAGCTGCCCAGCGCGAACACGATCGCCGACGGCACGGCCGTGTTGGAGCCCGGCGACAAGATCTTCCCGTACGTGCAGAAGAACGTCGACGACATCATCACGGTCACGGACGACGAGATCATCGTGTCGTTCCTGGACATGGTGGAGAACCACAAGATGGTGGTGGAGAATTCCGGCCTGCTGACGGTTGCGGCGCTGAAGCATCTGGACTGCAAGGACAAGAAGATAGCCGCCATCCTTTCCGGCGGCAACATGGACGTGACCACGATGGCGAGCGTCGTGCAGCACGGCCTGATCCAGCGCGACCGCATCTTCACGGTATCGCTGCTGCTGCCCGACCGCCCCGGCGAGCTGGTGCGCGTGGCGCAGGCCATCGCCGATCACAAGGGCAACGTCGTGCGCTTGGACCACAACCAGTTCGTCACGGCGAACCGCAATGCGGCCGTGGAGCTGCGCGTGACCATCGAGGCGTTCGGCACGGCCCACAAGAACGAGATCGTCTCCGCGCTGGAAGACGCCGGCTTCCGGCCGCGCGTCATCCAGGCGCATCTGTAATCTCCCCTGCGCCTGCCCGCATGCGAACGCAACGGCTGCAGGAACCAGGCCTCAACGAAAAAAAGGACCCGCTTGATGCGGGTCCTTTTCATTTCATGCCCTGCGTCCCGGCACGGTGCCGAAACGCGCAGGCCGCGTGCTATTCGGCATCCAAGTTCAGCTCGGAGACGTCCAGGCGCGGGAACAGCGGCGCGCCGGATTCCACCGTGTTGCCCTCCGGCAGCTGGCCCCAGGCGGTGGCGGCCTCGATGTCCGTCACGTCCGTGATGTCGCCCAGGCCCAGGCGACGGTACACCTCGGCAGACGTGTTCGGCGCGAACGGCGCCATGTACAGCGCGATGATGCGGATGGCCTCCAGCAGGTTGTACATGACGGCGGCCAGCTCGTCGCGCTTCTCCGGGTCCTTCGCCATGCGGAACGGCTCCGTCTCGTCAATGTACAGGTTCGCGCGATGGGCCAGGTTCTGCGCCGCCGCGGCAGCGCCCGTGAAGTCCACTTCCGCCATGCACTTGTCGTACTCCGCATACAGCGCGTCCGCAACTTCGCGCAGCGGGTTGCTCTCCACCAGGTGCTTCGTGGATTCCGGCACGGCGGGCACCAGGCTGTCGAAGTACTTCTTGTTCATGCCGGGCACGCGGCTGCACAGGTTGCCCCACGTATTCGCCAGGTCGGCGTTGTACACCTGCGCCATGCGCTCCAGCGAGATGTCGCCGTCGGCGCCGAACTGGACGTCGCTCATGAAGTAGTAGCGGTACGCATCCACGCCGAAGATCTTCACCAGGTCCTTCGGCATGACGCCGTTGCCCTTCGACTTCGACATCTTCTCGCCCTTCGTCAACAGGAAGCCATGGCCGAAGACGGTGTGCGTGATGGGCAGCTCGGCAGCCATCAGCATGGCCGGCCAGATGACGCAGTGGAAGCGCGTGATGTCCTTGCCCACGAAGTGGTACTGCATGGGCCAGCGGCGCTCGAATTCGCCCTCGCGCTCCGGATCCGCATAGCCGATACCCGTCAGATACGCCAGCAACGCGTCGGCCCAGACGTATGCCACGTGGCCCTTGTCGAACGGCAGCGGCACGCCCCAGTCGAACGTGGAACGGGAGATGGACAGGTCCTTCAGACCGCGCTTCACGAAGCTGACGACCTCGTTGCGGCGGGCCTGGGGACGGATGAAGTCGGGATGCTCGTCGTAATAGGCCAGCAGCCTGTCCTGGAAGTCGGACAGCTTGAAGAACCAGTTCTCCTCGCCGGATGCCATCAGCTGCACGGGACGCTTGCAGTCGGGGCAGACGTAGACGCCGTCCTCGTTCTTCTCCAGATCGCTTTCGGCGTAATACGTCTCCTCATGGATGCAGTACCAGCCCTCGTAGCTGCCCTTGTACAGATAGCCGCGGTCGTACAGGTCCTGCCAGAACTTCTGCACCGTGCGCGTCTGACGGTCGCTGCTGGTGCGCACGAAATCCGTGTACGTGATGTCGAGCATGTCCCACGTGTCGCGGAACACGGGCTCCATGGAGTCGCACCAATCCTGCGGCGTCATGCCCTTCGATTCGGCCGTTTCGGCAACCTTCTGGCCGTGTTCGTCCATGCCGGTGACGAACGCCACGTCGTAGCCGTTCATGCGCTGGTAGCGGGCCACGGTATCGGCAGCGACGGTGGTATACGCCGTGCCCAGATGCGGTGCGGCGTTGACATAGTAGATGGGAGTCGTGAAAGAATAGGTCCCCTTGGACATGCTGTGTGCTCTCCTTCCGGCGAGACGGCGAATGGTACCGCTCGCTCACGTACGGCGGGGCCGGAGTAGTGCGCATCGGCCCTGAAAATCACCCGCCCGCTTGCACGGGCAAACGCAGTTGAACATATTAACCGATACGCGGCAAAAGCGGGCGGCTTCCACGAAAGCGCCCGATGGCGCGCTTTCCCGCATGCCGCGCAGAGGAGGGATGGCAAAAAAGAGGACCGGCATATCGCCGGTCCCGTGCCGTATTAGATGGAATTCATCTGCGCGAGCGTCTTGTTGTACCACGTCTGCCAATTCGGCGGGCAGTACTTCTGCGCAGCTGTGACGGAGATGGTGGAGCCGTAGCCGTGCACCAGGCCGGCAACATGGGCGTTGATGGCCTCTTCCCAGCTGCCCCAGCTCGAAGTGCCCCAGCCCCACGCGTTATACGGCTTGAAGCATGCGGCGCCCAGCGAACTTTCCGTGTAGGCAATGGCGGGCGACCAACGCGGGTCCACGCCGTAGTTCCATGCCGCCGTGGCGAACGTGGAACCCTGCCCTGCCAGCGGCGAGCCGGCCAGGTAATTGTCGATGCGCTTCGTCCACGTGCTGACGAACGCGGACTTGCCCACGCTCCAGTCCACATCGCCCGTGCTCACGGCGCCGGAGGGAATGGTGTTGTCAGACGAGGACGAGGACGATTTCGAGGAGGAAGAACTCGTGTTCGACTTCGTGGAAGACGACTTCGCGGAGGACGAGGACTTCGCCGTGCTCGAAGACGACGAGGACGCCTTCTTGGCAGCGGCCTTCTCCGCGGCGGCCTTCGCCTCCGCAGCTTCCTTCGCCGCCTCTTCCTCGGCCTTCTTCTGCGCTTCCTCGCGCGCGGCGATGGCATCGTCGGACGCCTTCTTCGCCGCCTCCTTCTCCTTGACGGCCTGCGCCTTGTCAGAGGCAAGCTGCTCGGATTTCTGCTGGAGCTCCCGCTTCGACTGGTTCAGGGATTCCAGAGCATCCGTGTTCTTGTCCTGGATGGTGGCCAGGTAATCCGCGGTCTTGATCAGGTCGTCGATGCTGTCGATGTTGAAGAACATTTCCAAGATGCCGGATTTCTGGTTGTTCATCTTGTACATGGCTTCCATAGCGGCAGCGGCATCCTGCTGCTTCTGGGGAAGCTCTTTCTTGATCTTCGCGATGCTGGCGTTGTTCTCGTCGATGCTCTTCTGCAGCTGCTCGACTTTCTGGGACGCCTCGTCGTAGGCGGACGCCGTCTCCTCGACGCGTTGCTGCAGCTCGCTGACTTCTGCCCCGGTGTCCCCGCCGTCTGCGAAGGCAGACTGGGGTGCCGTTGCGGCGATGCCGCCGAGGGCCACTGCTGCGGCGGTGAACACCGTCACCGCTGTTCTGGTCGTATTGAAAAGCATTCTGTCATTATACGAAATCGGCCGGATTTAACGAAACGGACATGCTCCTAGCTGTCCCGATTATGTCCCATTTTCTATTGAATGATTGCATTTCCGCAGATGACAGGCATACGTAAAGTTGTGGAAGACTCGTGAGCGCCGCGGCGCCGCGCGCAAGGAGCGCGGGGCGGAAACGCGTGCTCCTACTGCTTCAGCAGCGCATCCGCCTGGCGCCAGTCCGGCAGATAGCGGTCCAGCAGCGCCTTGAAGCGGGGACCGTGGTTCTGCTCGTGGAAGTGGCACAGCTCGTGCACCACCACGTATTCCAAGCATCGCGGGGGATACAGCGCCAGGCGCGTGTTGATGCAGACGCGCCCCGTCTCCGGCTGGCAGCTGCCCCAGCGGCTGCGCATGCTGCGGTACGCGAGCGTCTTCACCTCCACGCCCAGGATGGGCTCCCACTTCGCCACCAGCGCCTCCGTGCCCGCCTGGACCACGGCGCGCCAAGCGCGTCGCTCGTCGGCGCCGGCCGTTTCCGCATACCGTTGCGGCGACTGCAGCGCCTTCTCGTGGTTCTGCGCGATCCAGGAGCGCTTGCGCTGCAGGAATTCCTCCACCTGCTCCCAAGGAAGCTGCAGCGGGACGCTGGCCACCACCTGGCCGTCCTGCGGACGCACGCGCAGGTACATGTTCTTGATGCGCTTGCGCACCACCTGCACGCTCACGCCGTCCACATCGTACGTTCTCATCGGCGGTGCACCAGGTCGTACGCCTCGTTGCGCGAGAGGCCGAATTCGCGTCGCAGCGCCGCGACGATATCCTTCTTGCTCACGCCCTGCTGCGCCATCAGCTCCCGGGCGCGCGCCTCCGCATCGCCCCGGACGGCCTGCTGCGCCGCAGCGGCCTCTTCCTTGCCCGGCGCATCCAAGACCAGCACGATCTCCCCCTTCACGCCGCCGTCCGCCTCCCGGCGCGCGAATTCCGCGCTCACGTCAGCTGCCGTACCGCGCACGACTTCCTCGTGCAGCTTCGTCAGCTCGCGGCACACGGCCACGCGGCGCGCGGGCAGCGCATCGGCCACAGCCGCCAGCGCCGACGCGATGCGGTGCGGGCTTTCGTAGAACAGCACGACGGCATCCAGATGCGCGTACGCCGCAAGCGCCTCGGCGCGCTCGCTCTGCTTGCGGGGGAAGAACCCGGCGAACAGGAAGCGCGGGCAGGCGAAGCCGCTGGCCGCATACGCCGTGGGAACGGCGCTGGGGCCCGGCACGACCTCGACGGGCGCGCCGGCATCCAGCGCCGCATCCACCAGGCGCTGCCCGGGATCGGACACGCCCGGCATGCCCGCATCGCTGCAGTATGCGATGACCTGGCCGGACAGCACGCGCTCCACAATGCCCGCGGCACGCTGCCCCATCATGTTCTCGTCCAGGCGCTCCAGGCGGTTCTTGATGTCGAACGCCGCCAGCAGCTTGCCCGTGACGCGGGTGTCCTCGGCGCACACGGCATCCGCGCCGCGCAGCGCCTCGAGCGCGCGCGGCGGCATGTCTCCCAGGTTCCCGATGGGCGTGGGGCAGATGATCAGCCGGCCCGCACCGCGGCGGGCGGCGGCTGCATTGACCTGCACGTCCGCCATCAGGCATGCACCTTCTCCGCATCGGCGTCCGCCGGCAGGCGGCGCTCCTCGATCTGCAGCTCGTCGATGACCTCCTCGGTCGGCGCCGGGCCGCGGCTGAACGAGTCGCGGTCGCCGCGCGCCTTCGCCTCGGCTTCGGCCATGTTCGACTTCGCCACGGCAACCATCAGCTTGATGCGGTTCAGCTGGTTCACCTCGGAGGCGCCGGGGTCGTAGTCAACGGCCACGATGTTCGACAGCGGGTAGCGGCGGCGCAGCTCCTTGATGACGGCCTTGCCCACGACGTGGTTCGGCAGGCAGGCGAACGGCTGCACGCATACCACGTTCGGCGCGCCGGAGCGGATGAGCTCCACCATCTCGGCCGTCAGCAGCCAGCCCTCGCCCATGGAGTTGCACAGCGACAGGATTTCCTTCGCGTAGTCCGCCAGCGTGAAGATGTCCGTGGGCACCTCGAAGCGCTGCGACTTCGCCAGCTCCGCGTTGATAGGCGCGCGCAGGCCGCGGACCATCTTCAGCAGCAGCTTCGCGGGGCCGGCGCCCTCGCGTCCCAGCGGGTCGTGCTGGAAGATGCGGCCGGCGATGCCGAACAGGAAGAACTCCATCAGGCCCGGCACCACGGCCTCGCAGCCCTCGGATTCCAGCACCTTCACGACCTCGTTGTTCGCCGTGGGATGGAACTTCACCAGGATCTCGCCCACCACGCCCACGCGCGGCTTCGAGCGGTCGTTCACCAGCGGCAGCGTGTCGAAGTCGTTCACGATCTGCTTCACGGTCTTCTTGAACGTGCGGCGCGACATGCCGTGGCGGAACTCGTTGCGGCAGAACTCCATCCAGTGGTCGAACAGGGCGTCCGCGGCACCCGGCTCCGCCTCGTACGGACGCGTGCGGTAGAGGCACTGCATCAGCAGGTCTCCCATGGCGATGGCCGTGAAGCCCTGCGCCAGCATGGGGATGGAGATGTTGAAGCCCGGATGGTTCTCATCGCCGCCCGGCTGCAGCGCCAGCGCGATGACGGGGATATGCCCCAGTCCCGCGGCCTTCAGCGCCTTGCGGATGAGCGAGATGTAGTTCGTGGCACGGCAGCCGCCGCCGGTCTGCGTGATGAGCACGGCCAGATGGTCCGTGTCGTAGCGTCCGGACGTCACGGCCTCCATGATCTGGCCCGTGGTCAGGATGGACGGGTAGCAGATGTCGTTGTTCACGTACTTCAGTCCGGCATCCACGGCGCCGTGGTCCACGGCGGGCAGCAGCTCCAGGTTGTACCCGGCCTTCTGGAAGCACGGCTGCAGCAGCGCGAAGTGGATGGGGGCCATCTGCGGCGCCAGGATGGTGTAGCCCTCGTCGAACATCTCCTTCGTGAACGAGACGCGCTCGAACTCCGTGGACTCGTCCTGACGGCGGTTCTCCTTCGGCGTGATCATGCGCTTCTTGCCCTCGGGCAGCTGTGCATCCTCCACCGCCTCGGGCGTGCCGTTCTCGTCCGCATCCCGCGCCTCGTCGGCCACCTTCGCCTTCACGTTCTGCTCCACCAGCTTCGCAGCCTCTTCGGCCTCGCGCTTGCCGGTCTTCGCGTCCAATTTCGCGTCGATGGCATCCCAGTCGATGTTCATCTCGCCCACCGGGCAGCCCTTCGAATGGCGCGCCAGCAGCTCCTGCTCGGCCTCTTCGTCCGCCTTGTCCTTCAGCGCCGCCAGCAGCGAGCGGATGCGGATGCGCACGGCGCCCAGGTTCGACACCTCGTCGATCTTCAACAGCGTGTAGATCTTGCCGGAGCCTTCCAGGATCTCCTGCACCTCGTCCGTCGTCAGGGCGTCCAGGCCGCAGCCGAAGCTCATCAGCTGCACCAGGTCCAGGTCCTTGCGCTCCGTGCACACCTTCGCCGCCGCGTACAGGCGCGTGTGGAACATCCACTGGTCCACGACGCGGATGGGGCGCTCCAGCGTGCCCAGATGCGCGATGGAGTCCTCCGTCAGCACGGCCAGGCCGAAGCCGGTCAGCAGCTCGGGGATGGCGTGGTTGATCTCGGGGTCGTTGTGGTACGGGCGGCCGGCCAGCACGATGCCGTGCGTGCCCGTCTCCTCCATCCAGCGCAGCGTCTCCTCGCCCTTCGCGCGCATGTCGTCATGGAACTGCTCGTCTTCGCGCCAGGCCAGGTCCACGGCGCGGTCGATCTCCTCCTGCGTCGGCGCGGGCGCATGCTTCGTCATCACGTTGCGGTTGTTCTCCACCAGCTCCACGAACAGGCGCTCCTTCAGGTTCGCCTTCTTGTCATAGGGCAGCCACGGGTTCAGGAACGCCACGTCGGACGTGCGCAGCTCGTCGATGTTCAGGCGCAGCGCCTCGGAATACGACGCCACCATGGGGCAGTTGTAGTGGTTGCCCGCCGTGGGGTCCTCCTGGCGCTCCCACTTGCTGCACGGCATCCAGATGAAGTCCGGGTGCTTCTCCAGCAGGTTCATGATATGGCCGTGGCTGATCTTCGCCGGATAGCACGCGTTCTCGGACGGGATGCTCTCGATGCCGGCCTCGTACGTGTGCTTCGTGGACGGGTCGGACAGGATGACGCGGAATCCCAGGTTCGTGAAGAACGTGAACCAGAACGGGTAGTTCTCGAACATGTTCAGCACGCGCGGGATGCCCACGGTGCCGCGCGGGGCGGCCTCCGGCGGCAGCGGCTTGTAGTCGAACAGGCGATGGCTCTTGTATTCGAACAGGTTCGGCACCTTGTTCAGCTCGTCCTGCACGTGGCCGGCGCCCTTCTCGCAGCGGTTGCCCGTGATGAAGCGGCGGTGCTTGCCGGTGGCGGGATCCTTGCCGAAGTCGTTGATGGTCAGCAGGCAGTGGTTCGAGCAGGCCTTGCAGCGCGTGGTGCGGTGCGTGGGCTGCAGCGCGTCCAGCTCCTCGGCGCTCAGCAGCGACGACGTGACGGGCACCTCCTCGCCGTGCTCGCGGCGGAACACGGCGTCGTTGTAGCGGTCGTGCGCCAGCAGCGCGGCACCGTAGGCGCCCATGTTGCCGGCGATGTCCGGGCGGACGGCGTTCACGCCCGCCAGCTGCTCGAAGGCGCGCAGCACGGCGTCGTTCAGGAACGTGCCGCCCTGCACGATGACCTTCGATCCCACCTCGCTGGCATCGCGCAGCTTGATGACCTTGAACAGCGCGTTCTTCACGACGGAGATGGCCAGGCCGGCGGCGATGTCGCCGACCGTGGCGCCTTCCTTCTGCGCCTGCTTCACGCGCGAGTTCATGAACACGGTACAGCGGCTGCCCAGGTCCACGGGGTGCTTCGAGGAGATGGCCGTCTCCGCGAAGTCGCCGATCTCAAGCTGCAGGCCGCTGGCGAAACTCTCGATGAACGAGCCGCAGCCGGAACTGCATGCCTCGTTCAGCATGATGGAATCCAGCACGCCGTTCTTCACGCGCATGCACTTCATGTCCTGGCCGCCGATATCCAGGATGAACTCCACGCCCGGCAGCATCTCGTCCGCGCCGCGCATGTGCGCCACGGTCTCGATCTCGCCGGAGTCGCAGGACAGGCCCTGCAGTAGCAGGCCCTCGCCGTAGCCCGTCACGGTGGCATGGCCGATGGTCACGTTCGGCTTGCCCGTCTCGGGGTCCCGCGGCAGCGCGGCGTACATCTCCTTCAGGGCGTTCTTCGCCGCGTTCAGCACGTCGCCCTTGTTGTTGCCGTACGTGCGCCACAGCAGGCGGCCCTGCTCGTCGATGAGCACGGCCTTGAATGTCGTGGAGCCGGCGTCGATGCCCAGGAACACCGTGCCCTTCGCATCGGCCAGGTTCGCGCGCTCCACGCGCTCCTTCGCATGCCGCTCGTGAAATTCGCGGTACTCCGCCTCGTTCGCGAACAGCGGGTCCAGGCGCTCGACGTCGCTGCCCTGGATATCGCCCAGGCCCTTCAGGCGCTCGAGCACGTCGTTCAGGCGCTCGGGCTTCGAGTCCTGGGCGCCGGCCAGCGCGCAGCCGGCCGCCACGAACAGATGCGCGTTCTCGGGCACGATCCGGTGCTCTTCGTCCAGGTTCAGCGTCAGGTAGAAGCGGCGGCGCAGCTCGGACAGGTAGTTCAGCGGGCCGCCCAGGAACGCCACGTGGCCGCGGATGGGATGGCCGCAGGCAAGGCCGGAGATGGTCTGCGTAACCACGGCCTGGAAGATGCTGGCCGCAATGTCCTCCTTGCGCGCGCCCTCGTTCAGAAGCGGCTGCACGTCCGTCTTCGCGAACACGCCGCAGCGGCTGGCGATGGGATAGATCATCGTGGCATCCGCCGCCAGCTTGTTCAGACCGGGCGCATCCGTATCCAGCAGCACGGCCATCTGGTCGATGAACGCGCCCGTGCCGCCGGCGCACGTGCCGTTCATGCGCTGCTCGATGCCGTTGTCGAAGTAGATGATCTTCGCATCCTCGCCGCCCAGTTCGATGGCCACGTCCGTCTGCGGAATGAACGTCTCCACCGCCGTCTTCGAGGCAATGACCTCCTGCACGAACTGCACGCCCAGCCATTGCGCCAGCAGCAGGCCGCCGGAGCCGGTGATGGCGATGGTCATGACCTTGTCGCCGTATTCGCGGCACGCCTCTTCCATGACCTCCACGATCGTGGCGCGCACATCCGCATGATGGCGCCGGTAGATGGAGTACAGCACGTTGCCCTGCGCATCCAGGATGGCGAATTTCACCGTGGTGGATCCCACATCGATGCCGATATGGAGCGTGCCCCCGTCGGGGGAAGCCGCCTGCGCCGCAGCGTCGGCCGCGGGAACGGGCTGCGCAGCGGTCGCGGCACCCTGTTCGGCCGGGGTCAGATCGTTCGTTTCGTTCTCAGTCATAATGGCCTTGCTCCTTTACAGCTCGATGGACTCACCGGGTTCGATGAACAGCAGGCGGACGGCGATGCGCGCCATGTCCTCCGAGCTCTCCACCATGCCCCGATCGATCCAACGGGAGATGATTCCCAGATAGGCGGACGCATAGAAAGATACGTAATAGTCGACGAACGGCGTGGGGTCCGTGCGGTAGCGCTCGTGCAGGATGGAGGTCACGAGGCACGTGCACACAGAGTCGCGCAGGCGCGGGGCGAAGCGGATATCGCCGCCCGGCCCCATGACGGCATGCAGGAACGCGCCTTCGGAGCGCAGGTAGTCGAACAGGTCCACCAGGAACGGCAGCGGCTTGTCCGCCATCAGGCAGGCGGCCACTTCGCCCAGGCTGAGCGCGGACATGCGCTCCTGGAAGCCGCTCAAGCCGGCCATGACCTCGTCCTCGATAGACTGCAGCAGCCCTTCCTTATCCTTGAAGTGGTTGTAGAACGTGCCGCGCGTCACGTCGGCGCGGGCGCACAGGTCGTTCACGGTCACGGCCTCGAAGCCGCATTCCTCCATGGAGTCGATGATGGCCTGGCGCAATGCCGCCCGGGAACGGGCGATGCGCCGATCGGGCGTCCGCTGCGCGCCCTTGCGCGCCGCCGGCGCCTTCCGCACGGCGCTCGCCGCGGGCCGTTCGATGGTCGCTGTCTCCAATTGCCTCTCCGTTCGTCGTTCAATTGCACAATGCGTCAACTATTGCACATAGTGTTCAATAACGAATTATAGGGAGGTTGTCGACGTTTGCAATAGAACGCCGCCGCCTGCAAACGAGATTCACAACCGCTTATAATGCTGAGAGCAGCTTGAACTGAAAGAAAGCGAACACATATGCAGATCACTCCTGAAGAAATCGCCGAGACGCAATCCATGGTCTCCGAGCAGAACCTGGACATCCGCACCATCACGCTGGGCCTGAACCTGCGCGGATGCACGGATTCCAACGTGGACACCATGGCACGCAAGGTGTACGACCGCATCACCACCGCTGCCGAGAAGCTGGTGCCCACGGCCCAGCAGCTGGAGCGCGAATACGGCATCCCCATCGTGAACAAGCGCATCTCCGTCACGCCCATTGCCGAGATCGCCGGCGCTGCGGAAACGGAGGACCTGTCCCCCATCGCCCGCGCCATGGACAAGGCGGCGCGCGAAGTGGGCGTGAACTTCGTGGGCGGCTTCACGGCGCTCGTGCACAAGAACATCGGCGAGGCGGACCGCAAGCTCATCGCATCCATCCCCGAGGCGCTGGCCACCACGGACCTGGTCTGCTCGTCCGTGAACGTGGGCTCCACGCGCGCCGGCATCAACATGGATGCCGTCTGGCTGATGGCGAACACCGTGCTGGAAACCGCGAAGGCCACGCAGGATGACAAGTGCTACGGCTGCGCGAAGCTGGTCGTGTTCGCAAACGCCGTGCAGGACAACCCGTTCATGGCGGGCGCGTTCCACGGATCCGGCGAAGGCGACGAGATCATCAACGTGGGCGTGTCCGGCCCCGGCGTCGTGCATGCCGTGCTGAAGAGCATGCCGAAGGATGCCTCCTGGGCGCAGATCGCCGAGGCCATCAAGGCCACGGCATTCAAGATCACGCGTGCCGGCGAGCTGATGGCGCGCGAAGCCAGCAAGCGCCTGGGATACCCGCGCGGCATCCTGGACCTGAGCCTGGCCCCCACCCCTGCCGTGGGCGACTCTGTGGCGGACATCCTGGAGGACATCGGCGTGGGTACGTGCGGCGGCCCCGGTACCACGGCGGCGCTGGCCATGCTGAACGATGCCGTCAAGAAGGGCGGCGTCATGGCATCCAGCAGCGTCGGCGGCCTGTCCGGTGCGTTCATCCCCGTATCCGAGGATGCCGGCATGATCCGCGCAGCCGAGAAAGGCTCGCTGTGCCTGGAGAAGCTCGAGGCCATGACGAGCGTTTGCAGCGTGGGTCTGGACATGATCGCCATACCCGGCGACACCACCGCCGAGACGATCTTCGGCATCATCGCCGACGAAAGCGCTATCGGCATCATCAACAACAAGACCACGGCCGTGCGCGTCATCCCTGCCATCGGCTACAAGGTGGGCGACGTGCTGGAATTCGGCGGCCTCATGGGCAGCGCGCCGGTCATGCCGGTGAACACGAACGCCGGCTCCGTGCTGGCGCATCGCGGCGGACGCTTCCCCGCGCCCATCAACTCGCTGAAGAACTAACCGCGCCGCATCCGGTTGCCGCGGCGCACCGCGGCGGTGCCGGAGGACAGCCGGCCGGCTTCACAACGGCAATGCGAAAGGCCCCTCGTGCGAGGGGCCTTATCTCGTTTCTCCTGTTCGCCGCGCGTCGGCGGCACGAACGTCGCGCAGCCGCAGCTCACCGCAGCGTCCGCATATGGCGGTGCGCCCGTTGCTACAGCCGCTATTCGGCCTGCAGTTTCGCGTCCGCCTTCGCCTGGAACCGGTCGGAGTCCACGATGAAGCGGCTGTGCGTGGCCGTGGCCACAGGGCCGCGCTCGTCGTGCGCCGTGATCTCGAACATCAGCGCGCGGCGGTCGATGCCCACGAGCTTGCTCTCGCATGTCACCGTCATGCCAACGGGCGTGGGTGCCGTGTGCTCCATATCCATGGCGGTGCCCACCGTGGTCTGCCCGTCATCCAGCTGGTCGGCCACGCTCTGCCAAGCCGTGCGTTCCATCAGGGCGATCAACGCCGGCGTTGCAAGCACGCGCAGCGTGCCGCTGCCCTGCGCCAGAGCCGTATCCTCTTCCTTCACAACGAAAGAGCCGGTGCCGGTAATACCTGTTTCCATGGGGATTCCTTCCTTGTCGTATCTCTGAATGGGAAAATGAGGCGACCCCTCCGCCGTCAGGCGAAAGGGGCCGGAAATTGCTTCGACGTTATTTCACGGTGAACGGACCCACGTGAAGCTTCTCGTCGTCTTTGTCGCCGGGCTTCGGGGCGTCCGAAGAGGCGTTGTCCAGCTCGGAGGCGTCATCGGCCTGGGCGGATGCCAGCTCCTCGTCGCGCTCCTGCTCCTCTTCGATATCGGATTCCATCTCCTCGAACTCCTGCGCCTGCTCGCGGACGTTCCTCAGGCTTTCCACCTCGATGAACACGCGCGTCGCATCGGGGAATTCCTTGCGAATGCCCGCCTCGATGTTGTCGACGGCCACAAGGATGTCGTGCGCCGATGACGTCAGTTTGAAGTTCGCATCGATGGTCACCAGCAGCTGGTGCGGGCCCATGTACATGGTCAGCACGCGGCCGCAGTCCACCACGTGCGGGTTCGCTTCCACGATCTCGATGATGCGGCGCGTCTCGGGCTTGTTCAAACCCTCGCCCACCAGCAGCTTCTTCGTCTCGATCAGCAGGACGCTTGCCACGGCCATCAGCAGCAGGCTGATGAGCACGGATGCGATGCCGTCGATGTAGGGGTTGTTGAACGCATGCGACAGCGTGATGCCCAAGAAGGCAATCGCCAAACCGGTTTCAGCTGCCGTGTCCTCCAGCACAACCGTGTACAGGCTGGGATCCTTCGCGTAGCCGATGAATTCCAGCGGGCCCATGTCGCCTCGCGCCTTGTTGAACTGGCGGATGGCGATGGAGAGCGTGACGCCTTCGATCACGGCGGCGATGCACAGGATGATGATGTTCGCAGTGGGGTCGGAAAGCTGCGTCTCCGGTGTGATGCTGCGCAGGTAGTTGATGCCCTCCATGAGCGAGATGCCGCCGCCCACAGCGAAGATCAGCACGGCAACGACCAGCGTCCAGAAGTAGAGCTCCTTACCGTGGCCGAACGGATGGTCCTCGTCGGCGCCCTTCCGGGACTGATGGATGCCGAACAACACCAGCATGGCGTTGCCGGAGTCGACGATAGAGTGAATGCCCTCGGAAACCATAGCCTGCGAACCGGTGATGGCTGCCGCAATAAGCTTGACGATGCCAACGAGAATGTCACCGATAATGGCAGCGACAACGGCAATGGTGGAATTTCCGCCCTCCTGCTGAGTGGCGGCTGCGCCGGGAATGGGCTGTCCGGCGGGATTCTGCACATGGGGCGCGTCGGGATTTACCGCTCCTGACGCTCCTACGCCCAAACCCGCGGCGGATGCCAGCGCTTCAGGGCGTGCTTCGGCAGAGTGTGCGCGCTCTGCGTCCGTAACGTTCTTGGTACTCGGAGGCTGATCGCTCTTGGCGTTCAATTCTGTCCCTTCTCTTGATGAAAACGATGGGAAAGGGGCCCGAAAGCCCCTTTCCAGATTGATATGAAAGTATATCTGCTCTGCACGCAATCGCAAATGGATTGCGGGGAGCGGCCGGCACCCTGCAGAGAAACTGCGCAATCTCAGGATGCGCGGAACGCCGAGATGCTAGGCGTTCTCCTTCTCGAACTCCTTCATGAAGTCCACGAGCGCCTGAACGCCTTCGATGGTCATGGCGTTGTAGATGCTGGCGCGCATGCCGCCCACGGAACGATGGCCCTTGATGTTCGCGATGCCGTGCTCCTTGGCCTCGGCGATGAACTTCGCGTCGAGGTCCTTGTCGCCGGTCACGAACGGCACGTTCATGATGGAGCGGTCCTCCTTCGCGGCCGTGCCCTTGAACAGCTTCGAGCTGTCCAGGTAGTCGTACAGCAGCTTCGCCTTCGCGCGGTTGCGCGTGCCGATGCCTTCCAGGCCGCCCTGCTTCTTCAGCCACTTGAACACCAGGCCGCAGACGTAGATGGTGTAGCACGCGGGCGTGTTGTACAGGCTGCCCTTCTCGGCCTGCGTCTTATAGTTCATGTAGACGGGCGTGTACGGGTTGATGTCGTCGCGGATCAGGTCCTCGCGGATGATCACGATGGCCAGGCCGGCGGGGCCGACGTTCTTCTGAACGCCGCCGTAGATCAGGCCGTACTTCGAAACGTCCATGGGCTCGGACAGGAACATGGAGCTGACGTCCGCCACCAGCGGCTTGCCCTTCGTGTCGGGAAGCGTGTGGTAGGTGGTGCCGTACACGGTCTCGTTCTGGCAGATGTACACGTAATCCGCGTCATCGTCGATCTCGAGGTTCGTCAGGTCGGGCACGTGCGTGAAGTTGTCGTCCTCGGACGAGGCGATGACGTTCACCTTGCCGTACTTTTCAGCTTCCTTCGCAGCCTTCTTCGACCAGCCGCCGGAGACGATGTAATCGGCGCAGCCGTTTTCCGGCTTCATCAGGTTCATGGGGATGGCGGCGAACTGCAGCGTGCCACCGCCCTGCATGAACAGTACCTTGTAATTGTCGGGGATGTTCATCAGCTCGCGGATGTCGGCCTCGGCGGTGTCGATGATGTTCTGGAATTCGGGAGAACGATGGCTCATCTCCATGACGGACATGCCGCAACCATGGTAGTCGAGCATCTCATCGGCTGCCTGCTTCAAGACCTCTTCGGGAAGCGTAGCCGGACCGGCGGAAAAGTTGTAAACCCTGGACATAATCTTCCTTTCTTATAGTGTTGCTGCCCAGTGTAGCGCATAGGAGGCGAACGATACCCGGCTCCCCGTGAACGCGCGCTTTTCTCCGCTAAAGCACGATGTATTTCATGGAACGGAAACACACGGGTCGTGAAAACGCTCTCGAATCGACGCGCCCGTTGCCGTTCGAGCGGCGGCCACCGGATTGCCCGTGCGTCGTTCGCGCTAGCGGCGCACAGCGCGCACCAGGAACTCCACGTTGTGCTTCTTGCGGCCGGTGATGGACGACTCCACGCAGCCGGTCACGTCGAAGCCCGCCTCCTGCAGCGCCGCGCAGACCTCGTCCACCACGCGCCGGCGCACGTCCGGGTCCAGGACCACGCCCTGCTCCGTTTCGCTGTGGCGGCTTTCGAACTGCGGCTTCACCAAGCCGATGAACAGCCCGCCCGGCTCCGTGAGCGCGGCGAACGTCTCCGCCAGCCCCGCAAGGCCGATGAAGCTCAGGTCCGCCACCAGCAAGTCGAACGGCGCACCCAGTTCCTCGGGCGTGGCGAAGCGGATGTTCGTGCGCTCGTGCACATCCACGCGCGGATCCGAGCGAATCTTCCACGCCAGCTGGCCGTAGTTCACATCCACGCACGCAACGGATGCCGCACCGGCCTGCAGCAGGCAGTCCGTGAAGCCGCCGGTGGACGACCCGATATCGCAGCAGCGCATGCCCGTGACGTCCTGATGGAAGGCATCCAGCGCCCCGCGCAGCTTCAAGCCGCCGCGCGACACATACGGTCCGCTGCCCTTCACCTGTACATCCGCATCGGGGGCAACCTTCATTGCGGCGCTGGTGGCATACACGTCGTTCACCTTCACCTCGTGCGCCACCACGGCGGGCAGCACATCCTCCGGCGCAGCGAAATAGCCGCGTTCCACCAGCAGGGTATCCAATCGTATCTTCTTCATGCCGCCATTATACGGAATGCGGCATCCGGTGCGACAGGCCCTCCCCGTGTCTCCCTACCGTGCGCCCGTCACGCGACAACGCGGCGGGAAATAAAAAAGCGAGGGCCCCTCCGCAGAGGGATCCTCGCATGTTCTGCTTGCTTTCCGCTGCTGTGCAGGGAAATTCATGCAGCTATTTCACCACGGTCACCGGAACGTCGGCGGAACGGGCAACGCCGTAGCTCACGGAACCCAGCATGCCGGACACGGCATTCATGCCGCGGCAACCGATGACGACGCCATCCGCGCCGGTCTTCTTGATGGCATCCAGCACGCCCTCCACCGGCGTGGGATCGAACTCCACCAGATACGTAACCGGATTCTTCACGCCCTCGAGATGCGGCGCGGCATCCTCTTCCGTCTGCTTCTTCGCGGCATCCAGCTGCTTGGTGCGCAGGTTCAGGATGCGGTCTTTCGTGTTCTCGTCTACGTAGCCCGTGCCTTCCATGCCGCGGCCGTAAACGATTCCGACATCCCTCACGCCGGCGATGGAGCGGAATACCACAATCTCAGCCGTAGGATCGTCTGCCACCATTTTGACGGCAAGCTTCAATGCATGCTGCGAATGCTCCGAGCGATCGAACGGGACCAACAGTTTCTTGTACAACATAAGATCTCCTCCTCACACGAAAACAACACACTACTTTCTACTCCGATTTTACCGCTTTTCATTCATGACAAATAACGCCGATATCTTTAGGTCAAATTGGCGTATTGGTTCATAGCGTGCATAAATACGGCTTGTTTTTATGCATATTCCTCTATAAGTATAGTGTTCGTGGGCGCCGGAGCGCTGCTACTGCCCCACTACGCCCGTATCCAGAATGCGGAGGAAATCGTCTTCGGACAGCACGGGGACGCCCAGGCTCTCGGCCTTGTCGCGCTTGCTGCCCGCCGCATCGCCGGCAATGACATAGTTGGTCTTCTTCGATACGCTGCCCGTGACCTTCGCACCGAGCGCCTTCAGGCGGTCGCCGGCCTCCGTGCGCGTCATGCCGCTCTTCGTCAGGCTGCCGGTGAGCACGAACGTCAGACCGGCAAGCGGCTGCGGCCCCGCAGGAGCCGCCATGTGCGACTCCATGGCCACGCCATGATGCTGCAAGCGGTCGATGACCTGCACGTTCTGCGGCGTGCGCAGGAATGCGTACAGGCTCTCCGCAATGATGGTGCCCACGCCGTCCACGGCGGCAAGCTGCTCCACGTCCGCTTTGCGCAGCGCCTCCATGCTGGGGAATGCGGCAACGATGTTCTCGGCCGTCTTCTTGCCCACATGGCGCACGCCCAGGCCGAACAGCACGCGCGAGAAGTCCGCCTGCTTGCTGTTCTCGATGGAGGCGATCAGCTTCTTCGCCATGACGCCGCCCAGATGGATGGGCTCGCCGTCCTTGTTGACGCGCCCCATATCGAGCGTGGCCAAGTCGTATTCGCTCAGATGGTAGAAGTCCGCCACGTCGGTGACCAGGCCCGATGCGTTCAAACGGGCGATAATCTCGTCGCCCATGCCGTCGATGTCCATGGCATCGCGGCTGCACCAGTGCACCAGGCGCTCGGCCGCCTGCGCCGGGCAGTCGATGGAAAGGCAGCGAAACGCCGCTTCGCCGTCCTCGCGCACCACGGGGCTGCCGCAGCTGGGGCACGTGGCGGGCATATGCCACTCGACGGCGTCTGCCGGGCGCAGGCTCAGCACGGGGCCCACCACCTCGGGGATGACGTCGCCCGCCTTGCGCACGATGACGGTGTCGCCCACGCGCACATCCTTGCGATGCACCTCGTCCTCGTTATGCAGCGTGGCACGGGCCACGACGGACCCCGCAACGGTGACCGGCACCAGCTCCGCCACAGGCGTCAGCGCGCCCGTGCGGCCCACCTGCACGGTGATGTCGCGCAGCAGCGTGGTCTTCTCTTCGGGAGGGAACTTGTACGCAATGGCCCAGCGCGGCGCACGGGCCGTGAAGCCCAGGGAATCCTGCAGGGCGAACTCGTTCACCTTCACGACCACGCCGTCGATCTCGTACGGCAGGTCCTCGCGGCGGTCCAGCGCGGCACGGCAGAACGCGCGCACCTCTTCCGCGCTGTTGCACAGCTTCACGTCCGGGTTCACATGGAAGCCCGCCGCGCGCATCCATTCCAGCAGCTCGAATTGGCCGGGCAGGGCGAACTGGCCGTTCGATGCCGTGGCGTAGATGAACGTGGACAGGTCGCGCTTGCCGGTGATGGTGTAGTCCTTCTGGCGCAGGCTGCCGGCCGCCGCGTTGCGCGGGTTCGCGAACGGCGTCCTGCCGTCCGCCTCCGCGGCGGCATTCAGCGTCTCGAAGCTCTTCTTCGGCATATAGACCTCGCCGCGCAGCTCGATGGCCGCATCGCGCACGGCAAGCGCGTCCAGGCTCTGCGGACGCAGGCGCAGCGGCACGTCGCGGACGGTGCGGATGTTCGCCGTCACGTCTTCGCCCGTCGTGCCGTCGCCGCGCGTGGCGGCCCGGATCAGGCGGCCGTCCTCGTACGTCAGCGCGATGCCGCTGCCGTCGATCTTCAGCTCGCAGCACAGCGGCACCGTGCGCCCCAGCGCCTCGAACGTGCGGTCCATCCACGCGCCCAGCTCTTCCAAGCCCATCGCGTCGTCCAGCGAGTACATGCGCTGGGCATGGCGAACGGGTGCGAACTGCTCGCCCACATAGCCGCCGATGCGCTGCGTGGGCGACGTCGGGTCGACAAGCTCCGGATGGGCGGCCTCGAGCGCGCGCAGCTCGCGCATGAGCGAATCGTAGGCGGCATCGGAGAGCACCGGACGATCCTCGGCGTAATACAGGTACGCGTTGTGCTCTATCTCGCGGCGCAGCTCTTCCACGCGTGCCGCGGGGTCGGAAACGGATGCCACGAGCTGATCCGTATCCAGCAGCGTCTCCATGCCGCTGCGCAGGGGTTCCTTGTCCGCCATGCCTGATCCTCTTTCCTGCAGACGACCGCATACGGCACGGGCGGAATCGCACCCGGCGCCGTAGCGGTCGTATGAATTCGCTCTTGTCCGGCGGCGCACGTGCGCGCCGCCCGCACTCCGGTTACCGCACTCCGGTTACCGGCCCGACTTCGCCGTTGCCATGATGGCCTCGGGAAGGGCGTCCACCACGTCTTCCGGCAGCACGGAGATGATGCCGAACTGCTTTTCGGCGCGCAGGCCCGCGCGCGCATGCAGCGTGGTGCCCAGCACGGCTGCCGAGAACGCATCCAGCCGCTGCGCCAGCAGCGAGCCGATGATGCCCGCCAGCACGTCGCCCGTGCCGGCCTTCGACAGCGCCGCCGTGCCCTCCGTCATGGTATAGCTGCGCTCGCCCGAGACGATCTCCGTATCGGGCCCCTTCAGCACGATCGTGGATTTGAACGCGTCCGCCAGGCACATGGCCAAATCGGGCGTCTTCGCAATGCCGCTGGGCAGGGCGGCCGCGAGCGCGATGGCCTCGCCGGTATGCGGCGTGATGACGGTGTCCAGGCCCTGCTCCGTGCGCTGCAGCACGGTCTCGCGCAGGCCCTTCGTGGCCAGCATGCGGATGGCGCCGCCGTCAACCAGCACGGGAGCCTCCACATTCTGCAGCACGTACACCAGCTGCTCGCGCGCCTCGGCATCGTCCGGGTCGAAGCCGCTGCCCACCACGCAGGCCGTGGGATGGTGCTCGTTGCTGGGCGTGACGCCCAGGCGGTTCAGCTCGTCCCAGCAGCGCACCACGGAAGACGGGGCGCACGTCTGGATCTTCGACACGTTCTGCTGCGCCGTGAACACCTCGCAGTATCCGGCGCCGGCGCGCTGCGCCGCACGCGTGGCCAGGAATGCCGCACCCGGATACGACGAACCGCCGACGACCAACGTCAGCTTCCCGCGCGTGTACTTGTTCGCGTTGCTGGCGGGGATAGGCAGCAGCGCCGCCAGATCAATTGACTTGCTGTTCGTCATCTGCACTCACGCCTTTCGAGGGCAAATCGTCCAGTAGGCCGCGCACTTCCTTGAATTGCTTGGCCAGTTCCTTCATGGGATCGGCGCGCTTCTGCATGGCCGCCACGGAGCTGCGGGTGACCGCCAGTGCGCACGCCACGGCCTCCGTGTGCGTGAACGACAGCGAGATGGGCAGCCCCACCACGCCCTGCTCCTCGGCGGCGGCCTTGGCGGCATTGTACAACGCGGCGCACGGCTGGCCCTTCGCATTGCGCTTAACCTCTATATCGCGCGGGCGGATGCCGGCCGAAAAGCCCGTGCCGAGCGCTTTCAGGACGGCCTCCTTCGCCGCAAAGCGCGTTGCGAAATGCGCGGCCGGGTTCGCCGTCTTGCGGCAATAGCGGCATTCGTCTTCCGAGAACACGCGGTCGGGGAACGACGGCGTGCGCTGCAGGATGCGCTCCATGCGCGCGATGTCGACGATGTCGATGCCCAGCCCCACGCCGTCCGCAACGGCGCGTGCCGCGTCGGCGGGCTGTCCCGGCGCATCGGCCGCTTCCCGGCTGCCGGCAGCTGCGGGCACCGGATCCCGGGGCGCCGGCTGTGCGCCGTGCTGCGGGGTATCGTCTGCGCGGCTCGTGCGGTTACTCAACGGTCACCGATTTCGCCAGGTTGCGCGGCTGGTCGACGTCGCAGCCGCGCGCAACGGCCACGAAGCGGCTCAGCAGCTGCAGCACCACGGTAGCCGTGATGGGCATGAACGCGTCGCGGACCTTCGGGATGTACAGCACGTGGTCGGCGTACTTCCGAATCTCCGCGTCGCCCTCCGTGGCGACGGCCACGATCTTCGCGCCGCGCGCCTTGCTCTCCTCTATGTTGCTGATGGTCTTGTCGTAGATGGGGCTGGCCGTGGCCACGGCGACCACCGGGAAACCGGATTCCACCAGCGCGATGGGACCGTGCTTCATCTCGCCGGCCGCATACGCCTCGGCGTGGATGTAGCTGATCTCCTTCATCTTCAGCGCGCCTTCGTAGCACACGGCCGCTCCCAGGCCACGGCCGATGTAGAACGCGCTCGACGCATCCTTGATATCCTGCGCCGCCGCCTCGATGGCGGACGTGTCGGACAGGATGCTCTCCACCTGCCCGGCCGTGTCCGCAAGCTCGCGGAACAGCACGCGAATCTGCGGCGTGGACAGGCGGCCCTTGCTCTGACCCAGCAGCATGGCCAGCAGCGTCAGGCTGGCCACCTGGCCCGTGAAGCTCTTCGTGGACGCGACGGCGATCTCCTTGTGCGCCTGCGTGTAGATGACGCCGTCGCTTTCGCGCGCCACGGGGCTGCCGATGACGTTCGTGATGCCGAACACCTTTGCACCGGACAGGCGCGCCTCGCGGATGGCCGCCAGCGTGTCGGCCGTCTCGCCGGACTGCGAGATGCCCACGACCAGCGTGGACGGCGTGATGATGGGATGGCGGTAGCGGAATTCGGACGCCACCTCCACCTCCGTGGGAATGCGCGCCCACATCTCTATGAGGTTCTTCGCAATAAGGCCGGCATGGTAGCTGGTGCCGCACGCGATGATGTACACGCGGTCGATGAAGCCCAGCTCGTCGGGCGAAAGCTCCAGCTCGTCTATGTTCAGGTTGCCGTTCACCATGCGGCCGGCGAGCGTATCGCGGATGACGCGCGGCTGCTCGTAGATCTCCTTCAGCATGAAGTCCGGCCATTCGCCCTTGTCCACGTCGTCGAGCTCCCAACCCACCTGCATCCGGTTCGGCTCGATGGGGTCGCCGTCGATGTTCGTGTACGTAATGCCCTCGGGCGTGATGCGGGCGAACTCGTAGTCCTCCATCACGGTCACGCAGCGGTTCGCGTGCGCCACGGCGATGATATCGCTGGCCGCATAGCAGCCGTCTTCGCCCTGCGCGATGATGAGCGGGTTGTCCTTGCGCGTGGCAACGATGACGCCCGGCTCCTGCGCGCACGTCACCAGCAGCGACCAGGCGCCCACCAACTGGCGGACGGCGCGGCGGACGGCGCAGATCAGGTCGCCGTCGTACGCTTCCTCCACCAGATGCGCCACCACTTCCGTATCCGTCTCGCTGCGGAACACGTGGCCTTCGGAGATCAGGCGCTCGCGCAGTTCGGCATAGTTCTCGATGATGCCGTTGTGCACGACGGCAATGGTGTTGTCGCACGAGCACTGCGGATGCGCGTTCGCCTGGCTGGGACGGCCGTGCGTCGCCCACCGCGTGTGCGCGATGCCGCACGTGGCGGTCATGTCCGCATCCTTCGATGCGGCGATCAGGTTGCTCACCTTGCCCATACGGCGAATGACCTGCAGCCCGTTATCCGTCTGCAGCGCGATGCCCGCGGAGTCGTATCCGCGGTACTCCAGTTTCTTCAAGTTATCGAACAGCTCGGTTTTGGCAGGTTTCGATCCCGTATAGCCGACAATGCCGCACATGGAGGCCCTCCTTGAATTCGATTTGGCTTTCCATTGTAGCGAAAAGATGAAGGCTCCCGTGCGGCTCCACCGAACGACCAGGGCATGCAGCCCGTTCTGCGGGAATCGGGCGAGAACGCGGCGAACGCGCGCCCGCAGACACCCGCTTCGCACGCCAGACGGCAAACGCGCCGGGGCGGGAAGCCGCCTCGACGCGTTCTGGACAATGGCATGCGGTGTCTTCGCACCGCGCAGACGAGAATTACTTCTTTGCGCCGGCCTCGCGCTTGCGCTGGTACTCTTCCACCAGCTTCTGCGTAACGTCATGCGGCGCCTCCTGGTAGCCGTTCACCGTCACACGATAGCTGCCGGAGCCGCGCGTCAGCGCGCGCAGGTCCTTCGTGTACGTCACAACCTCGGCATACGGCACGCGCACCAGGATGACGGTCTGGCCGGGCTCGCCGGCATCCGTGCCCACGATGCGGCCGCGGCGCGTGGAGATGTCGCCCATGACGGCGCCGGCGTATTCCTCGCCCACCGTGATGGCCAGATCGGCCATGGGCTCCAGCAGCACGGGGTCCGCTTTCTCGCACGCCGCACGGAACGCGATGCGGGCGGCCGTCTTGAACGCCATGTCGTTCGAATCCACAGGATGGTAGCTGCCGTCGAACACGGCGCACTTGATGTCCACCATGGGGTAACCGGCCAGGAAGCCTTCCGCCATGGCCTCTTGCACACCCTTGTCCACAGCCGGGATGTAGTTGCGCGGAATCTTGCCGCCCACGATCTCGTCCACGAACTCGTATCCCTCGCCCGGATTCGGCTCGATGCGCAGCCAGCAATCGCCGAACTGGCCGGCGCCGCCCGTCTGCTTCTTATGGCGCCCCTGCGCTTCGGCCGTCTTGCGGATGGTCTCGCGGTACGGGATGCGCACCGGCACCAGCTTCGCCTCGATCTTGTTCTGCTCCTTCAGGCGGCGCAGCAGCGTGTCCACCTGCATTTCGCCCATGGCCGTGACGATGGTCTGGCGCGTCTCCTCGTTGCGCTCGATGCGAATGGTGGGATCGGCATCTGCCTGGCGCGTCAGGAACGCGCCCAGCTTGTCTTCCTCGTTCTTGTTCACGGCCTCGATGGCAACCGGGTACTGCGGGGTCACCTGGAAGCGCGGCTCGATGACCACATCGCCGGATTCCGAGAGCGTATCGCCCGTGCGGGCATCCGTGAGCTTCGGCACGACGATGATGTCGCCGGCCTTCGCGGCCTTCACGTCCGTGGATTCCTTGCCCATCATGACGTACAAGTGTCCCAGTCGGTCCTTCTTGCCCGTGCGGGCGTTGATCAGCTCCATGCCCGGCTCCAGATGGCCCGTTGCCACCTTCAGGTAGCTCAGGCGCCCGACGAACGGGTCCGCCTGCGTCTTGAACACGAACGCCGTGGGCTCGCCCTCCGTCGTCACGGGATGCGATTCGCCGTCGGACGTGTAGAACGACCCGTAGGCCGTGGGGCTGGGGAAGTAGCTGCAGATGTCGTCCATGATGTTCGAGATGCCCTGCTCGATGATCGTGGAGCCCACGAACACGGGGATGAACAGCTCCTGCGCGATGGCCTTGCCGAACGCATCCTCCAGCTCATCCTGCGTCAGGCGGTCGTCGCCCTCCAGGTACTTCATCATCAGCTCGTCGTCCGCCTCGGCCACCAGGTCGCACAGGTGGTCGCGCGCGTTCTCGGCACGTGCCACGTATTCCGCGGGAATCTCCTCCACGCGTTCCGCACCGTTCTCGAAGTAGCGCGCCTTCATGCGCAGCACGTCGATGACGCCCTTGAAGTCGGCGCCGACGCCGATGGGGATGGACACCGCACCCAAGCGCGTGCCGTAGCGGGCATGCAGGATGGCCATGGACGTGTCGAAGTCCGCACCCGGACGGTCGATGTGGTTGATGAACACGCTGCGGCACAGGCGCATCTTCTCGGCTTCGCGCCACAGGCGGTCCGTCATGGGCGCAGGGCCCTCGACGGCGTCGATGACGAACATGGCCATCTCCACAGCCTGCATGGATGCCAGCGTGTCGCCCATGAAATCCGCCTGACCGGACGTATCCAGCAGGTTGATCTTGAAATCCTTGTACAAGATGGGGGCGATGGAGGTGCTCAGCGTGAACTTGCGGCGAATCTCCTCCTCGTCGTAGTCCAGGTAGGACTTGCCGTCGTGCGTCGTTCCCATGCGCGGCGTGCGCCCGGAGATATGGAGCATCGCCTCGGCGAACGACGTCTTGCCCGCGCCGTCTTGGCCGACTAAGGCGATATTCCTCACATGCCCTGTCTCAGGAGCTGCCATACAATCACCCATCTTTCCTCAAAGGGCTGCATGCGCTCATTCACTGGAGGGCATGCCGCCCCGAACCGAAAACCCAACGCGTATGGTTCCAGTTTAGCGAAAAACGCACACCATGCGGGGAATTCCGCCGCATGGCAGGGGCTGCGCGAAATGAAAAGCCGGCGCGGGAAGGACCGGCGCCGGCGCATGGGCGTGCAGCTGCGGACGGAACCGCGGCACGTGCGAGAGGAACAAGGGGGAAACGGGCGCTACACCTCCACGGTGACCTGGGCATGATCGGCGATCCACTGCCCGGCCTTGAGGCGGCGCGCAACCTCCACCAGCTCGGGCGTGCGGCCCATCTCGCGCAGGTTCGCCTGCGCCTGCATCACAGACGCCTCGTCGCCGGCATTCGCGGAGATGCGCTGGATGGCGTCGTCGATATCCGCGTCCGTGACCTCCATGTTCTCGTGGCGGAACACGGCATCCATGGTCAGGGCCTCCAGCACGGAATCGCGCGCGCGGTCGTACATGGCGCGATCGAAGTCCTCGCGCTTGATCTTCTGCTCCTTCAGCACCGTGTCGAGCACCTTGCCCTGCTCGGCCAGGACCTCTTCCTCCACGTCCGCGATCATGTCCTTCGCGATGATGTCGACGATCTCCTGCGGCGCCTCCCCCTCCAGGCGCTGCGCAAGCGCGGCCACGGCAGCATTCACCTTGCGGTTCTCGAAATCGCTCTCCTTGTACGTGTCCAGGCGGTGACGCAGCTGCGCCCGCAGGTCCTCCACGGTGTTGATGCCGGGCACCGGGTAGACCGTGGCCACCCACTCGTCATCGATGGTGGGCATGGTACGCACCTGGTTCCCCGTCAGCTCGCTTTCCCCCACCGTCGAGAAATGCGCGGCCAGCGCCAGCAGCTGCTCGTCGATCTCGCTTTCCGTGGTGTAGCTGCGCTCGACGGAAACGGCAACGGGCGTCTCGTAGTCGTCCAGCTCCATCGGGGGCAGCACGTACACGTTCGCCTGGAACGAGAACGGCTCCCCGGCATGGGGCACGGGCTCCCCTACGGGAACGGGCGAGCATGCGGGCTCCAGCCCCAGGTCGCGCAACGCAACCGGCAGCAGGTAATTCATCACGGCATCGGACAGCGCCTGGTCGGCGCGCTCTTCGCCGAAGCGCTTCACCAGGCCCTCGTGCAGGTCCTCGCCCTCTGCCAGCTGAGAGGCGTGCACCCGGTCCAGGAACACCGGCACGCCCTCGCGGATGGCGGCATCCGTTTCCCCGGGGTCGACCTCGACGGAGATCAGATAGCGGCTCTCACTGGCCTTGCTCTTGTCGGTCTTCATGCGCTCCTCCGTTTCCGGCAGCTGCGGGCGCCCCGTTCGGCATGGCGGGCGCGCAGCGGTCTCATTCGTCGTTCACGAGTATAGCAACACCCGTCCCCTTCCCCTGCGGAGGCGGCGGGAAGGCAGCGGGCGGCCCCGCAGGGCGGGCAGGCTACCAGCGGTACCCGTCTGCATGGAAGGGCTCGCCGTCGACCTCCACTGCGGCGAAGTCCTCGACGGGGATGGGGTCCTCGGACACGTACCAGGACTGATGGTCCTTGCTGGCGCGCTTCATGTCCTTGAACCACTTGCGGTCGATGCCGTTCGCCTCGGCCCACTTCGTCCATTTCTGCATGGCCGGCGTCTTCTCCACGGCGATGCGCACCTCGTCCTTGCGCTCGCCCGAGCCCTCCTTGCCGGTGGCCTGCATGACCTCGTCGCGCGCCGTGGGCGACTCCGTCAGCCACACGACGGGCTTGTAGTCGTACGTATCCCAGTCCCAGCGGTCCAGCGTCTTGTCGAAATGCAGGTTCTTCGGCTTCACCAGGTTGCTGGGACTCACCTTCAGGCAGCCGCTCTCCAGAATCTCCCGGAAGTGGCGCTTGCTGGTGAAATGGTATAGCTTGACGGCCATGCGGATCTCCTTCGCTCGGCGCAGACGCCGGTGCGGGCGCGTGGTATGCAGCCGCAAAGCGCTCGTGCGCGCAACAAAAAAGCCAGGACCGAAATCCTGGCTTGAATACGTGGTGGAGCCTAGGGGGTTCGAACCCCTGACCTCATGGCTGCCAGCCATGCGCTCTCCCAGCTGAGCTAAGGCCCCGAAAAGTGCAAGAAAGAATATATCGGTGTACGCGAATCCCGTCAAGGGGTGAATCGAAAAAGTTTTTCGTTCACACGTTCGCCATGATTCGCGCAACGCGCCGCCGCGCTTTGCAGCAGGCCATCCGCCGCAGCGCGCAGCGCAAGGCCGCCCGGCGCGGCCGCACGCGCAGGCTATTCCCACGGGTCTCGTTCGAACAGCGGCGCCGACGGCCCCTGGTCGTGCCAGTCGGAATACGGGTCGTACCCGTCGTCGTCCTCGTTGATCGCCCGGACCGGCGCACCGGACGGCGCGGCGGGCGCTTCGTCCCGTTCGGCATGCCCCCCTTCGGGTGCGGAGAACATCCGCAGGCCGTCCTCATCGTCGGCATCGGCGGTCCCCTGCGCCGCGATCCCGGCGGCAGGGGCGTCTGCCGAAGCGGATTCCATACCGCGCGCCGGCACCGCTGGGGGCACCGGCGTGTATTCGGGCCGTTCCTTCCACTCGGACATGGCCGGCTAGCGCTCCAGGATGAAGTCCAGCACGGGTGCCAGCGCCTCGTCCTCGTTCGCATCGTAGATGCGGCCGGCGTCTTCCAACTCCGCCACGTGCGGGTCGATGGGCAGAATGGCATACGAGGGAATGCCCCGCTTCTTCGCCAGCTCCGCGCCCTTCGGCTTGCCGAACAGGTACTGCGTCTTGCCGCAGTCCGGGCACGTGTAGGCGGCCATGTTCTCCACGATGCCGATGATGGGCACGTTCATCTCGCGCGCCATGTTCACGGCCTTGTCAACGATCATCTCCACCAGGTCCTGCGGCGACGTGACCACCACCACGCCGTCGATGGGCAGCGCCTGGAACGCCGTCAGCGTGACGTCGGCCGTTCCCGGGGGCATGTCCACGAACAGGTAGTCCAGATGGCCCCAGTTCGTCTCGCTGAAGAACTGGCGCACGACGTTCGACAGGATGGGGCCGCGCCACACCACGGGCAGGTCGTCGCGCTCCAGGATCAGGTTCGTGGACACCATCTTGATGCCCTCCGGCGTCACAGACGGAATCATGGCCTGGCCGTCCGTGGACAGGCGCTCGCTGACGCCGAACGCCTTCGGCATGGACGGGCCGGTGATGTCGGAATCCATGATGCCCACCGCAGCGCCGGTGCGCGCAACAGCGGAGGCCAGCAGGCCCGTGACGGTGGATTTGCCCACGCCGCCCTTGCCGGAGATGACGGCGATGACCTTTCCGATGCTGGAGCCCTCGTTGGGCTTCTCCTTCGGCGGGATGCGGGGGTCGAATTCCGGATTCGGCTGCGGGGCCGACTGGGGGGCTTCGCTTTCTGCCATGATGTCTCCTTACCTGCAGATTGGGTCGAAACGCAAAGAAGCGCTCGCGCGATTTGCCTCCATTCTAATGGGAGCGAATGACCGCGCAAGCGCTTCGCTATGCCGAGCGCCGCGAACGGCGCACCGTGCCTGGTTTTCCGCTTTCAGCAGCGCACCGGGCGCGTGTTATTTCATCAGGCTGATAACCCGCTCCGCGTAATCCGCGGGATCGTCGATGGGCAGGCCCTCCACCAGCAGCGCCTGGTCGTACAAGATGTCCGTGTAGTCCTTCACCTTGTCGGTGTCGCCGGCCTCCTGGGCGGCCTTCAGCGTGGCGAACACGGGATGCTCGGGGTTGATCTCCAGCACGCGTTCGCTCTTCAGGCTCTGGTCGGCGCCCGGCATGTTCGCCATGACGCGCTCCATCTCCAGCGACACGTAGCCTTCCGCCGTCACGGCCGCCGCGGCATCGCCCAGGCGGCTGGAGGCCACAACCTTCGTCACGCGGTCGCCCAGCGCCTCCTTCATGGCGTCCAGCAGGTCCTTGTTCGCCTCGTTCGCCGCGTCCGCCGCCGCCTTGTCGGATTCGGAATCCAGGCCCAAGTCGCCGCCGGCCACGTTCTTGAACTCCTTGTCCTGGTAGCTGCCGATGCTCTGGAAGCAGAACTCGTCCATCTCGTCATGGCACAGCAGCACGTCGCAGCCGCGGTCCAGCACGCCGCGCACCAGCGGCATCTTGCCCATGCGGTCCACGGAGTCGCCCATGGCGTAGAAGATGCCCTTCGCGTCCTCGCCGGCATCCGCCAGGTAGTCGTCCAACGTGATGAGCTTCTTCTGCTTCGCGGAATGGAACATGAGCAGGTCGGCAAGCAGGTCCTTGCGCATGCCGTAGCTCATGTACAGGCCGTACTTCAGGCTGCGGCCGAAGTTGTTCCAGAACTTCTCGTACTCGTCGCGCTCCTTGTCGCGCATCTTCACAAGCTCCTGCTTGATCTTCTTCTCGATGCGGTTCGCGATGGCGCGCAGCTCGCGGTTCTGCTGCAGCGTCTCGCGCGAGATGTTCAGGTGCAGGTCCTGGCTGTCCACCACGCCCACGATGAAGTTGAAGCAGTCGGGCAACAGCTCCTCGCACTTGTCCATGATCAGCACGTTCGAGCTGTACAGCTGCAGGCCCTTCTTGAAGTCGCGGCTGTACAGGTCGTACTGCGCGTGGCTGGGGATGAACAGCAGCACGTCGTACGAGATGGCGCCCTCGGCATGGAAGCTGATGACGCGCTGCGGGTCCGCGAAATCGTGGAACTGCGTCTTGTAGAACTCGTGGTACTCCTCGTCCGTGACCTCGGACTTGCGCTTCTTCCAGATGGGCACCATGGAGTTGATGGTCTGCTCTTCCACCACGTCCTCGTACTGCACCTGGTAGTCGTCGCCGGCGTCCTCCGGCTTCGGCAGCGGACGGTGCACCGTGACGTCCATGACAATGGGATAGCGCACGTAGTTGCTGTAGCGCTTGATCAGCATCTGCAGGCACGTCTCGTCCAGGAAGTCGTCGTAGCCGTCCTCCTCCGTGCCCTCCTTCACGGTCAGGATGATGTCCGTGCCGCGCGAGTCCTTCTGCGTCTCCGTGATGGTGTAGCCCTCGACGCCGTCGCTCTCCCACTCGTAGGCCTGGTCGCTGTCGTAACGGCGCGTGATCACCTTCACCTTGCTGGCGATCATGAACGCGGAGTAGAAGCCCACGCCGAACTGGCCGATGATGTCGACGTCATCGCTCTTCGCGGCCTCTTCGGCCTCCTTGAACTCCAGGCTGTCGGAATGGGCGATGGTGCCCAGGTTCTTCTCCAGGTCGTCGGCGTTCATGCCGATGCCGTTGTCGGACACCGTGATGGTGCGGGCGTCCTTGTCGAACGAGACGCGGATCTTCAGCTCGTCCTTGCCCAGCTGGATGCTGTGGTCCGTCAGGCTCTTGAAGTACAGCTTGTCCTCGGCGTCGGACGCGTTCGAGATCAGCTCGCGCAGAAAGATCTCGCGGTTCGTGTAGATGGAGTTGATCATCAGGTCGAGCAGCTTCTTGCTCTCCGTCTTGAATTTCCTCATAGAGGCAGGCATCCTTTCCCTTCAAGCCGCGCGGCACTGTGCCGGCGCGCGGCGCGCGTGTGTGCAGCGGGTATGAGCGACTGCGCGTTTTCAGGAAGGCGGGAGGCATGCAACGCGCTGTTGCGAGGCCCGTTCCCGAAATTAGCAGTCTCACCCTTCGAGTGCTAACTAGCGATTATAGTAGCGCGCGGGAACAGTGCAAGAATCGGTACCGTAACGTCATAGTCCCGCCATCTTGGTGCGGTTTGCCTGCGAAGATCAGGGACGACCGTGCCCGAAGCGTATCGGATGCGAAAGCCCTGTCTACCGTATGAAGCGCGGCAAGAAGGAATGACCGGGCCCGAAGCACCTCGGATGCGGAAGGCGGCGCAACGGCTTGCACCGCGGTCACCAGCCGCGGCCGAACACCGGTCACGCGGGCATTCAGACGTGCAGGCGCTCATACGCATAGGCGCAGAGTGCGTCACATGCCCAACCAGGCGCGGATGAGCGGCGCATAGCCCATGACGAACACGACCAGCACCAGCGTGGGAATGCCGTACTTCGCCCAACCGTACAGCCAGCGCGGGAACCGGACTCCGGTGCCCGCGTTCGCCTCCGCCAGGAAGTTATCCCAGCCCCACCCGCGCTTGCCGGTGCAGAACAGCACGAACAGCAGGCTGCCCAGCGGCAGCACGTTGTTCGACACCAGGAAGTCCTCGAACGACTGGATGTCGCCGATGGCGGGAACGGTGACGCCGGACAGCACGTTGAAGCCCAGCAGGCACGGCAGCGACAGCACGATGATGCTGGGCAGCCACACCGTGACCGCCTTGCGGCGCGTCCAGTCCCAGTTGTCCATGGAGATGCGCAGGATGTTCTCGAACACGGCGATGATGGTGGACAGCGCGGCGAAGCCCATGAACAGGAAGAACAGGCTGCCCCACAGCTGTCCGGCCCACATCTGCTGGAACACGTTCGGCAGCGTGACGAACACCAGGCTGGGTCCCTGGCCGGGGTCCACGCCGAACGAGAAGCACGCCGGGAAGATGACCAGGCCCGCCATGAACGCCACCAGCGTGTCCAGCGCGCCCACGGAAAGCGCCTCGCCGAACATGCGGCGCTCCTTGTCCAGGTAGCTGCCGAAGATGGCCATGGCGCCGATGCCCAGGGACAGCGTGAAGAACGACTGGCCCATGGCGGCATACACGGCCTGGCCGAAGCTCCAGATGCCGTCGCCGAACATACGCGAGAAATCGGGCATCAGATAGAACGCCAGGCCCGCGGAGGCGTTGTCCAGCGTCACAGAGCGCACGCACAGCACCGCCAGAATCACGAACAGCGCCGACATCATGACCTTCGTCACGCGCTCCACGCCGTTCTGCACGCCCATGGCGCACACCAGCATGCCCAGCACGCAGACCACGATCATCCAGGCGGCAAGCTGCACCGGGTCGGCCAGCAGGTTTGTGAACACGGCGCCCGTCTGATCCACGGACAGGCCGTTGAACTCGCCGAATGCCATCTTGAAGAAGTATGCGAACATCCAGCCGGCAACGGTGGTGTAGAATATCATCAGCAGCAGGTTGCCCAGAAGGCCGACCCACTTGTAGCGATGCCAATGCGATCCGGCTGGCTCCAGCTCGTCGAACGCGCGGCCGATGGAGCGTTGGCTGGCACGCCCCACGGAGAATTCCATGGTCAGGATGGGCAGGCCGAAGATGAGCAGGAACACCACGTACATGATGATGAACGCGCCGCCGCCGTATTCTCCGGTGATGTACGGAAACCGCCAGACGTTGCCCAGACCCACCGCGCATCCGGCGCTTACCAGCAAAAAGCCCAGATTGCTCGAGAATCTTTCCCGTGTTTTCGCCACTGTTCGATTTCCTCTCCCCTTCGTCGGCACCATCCGAGCCGAGTCGCCTCATTATAGTAGGATGCCTTTCGAAAACCAACGTAAGGAGACGGAGCCCAGCAAGCCGATGCAGTACGAAGCGCAACATAGCGGACCGGCCGGCATCATCATCGCGAACACCGGGTCGCCCGCGGCACCGACGCCCCCGGCCGTCTACGCCTATCTGTCGGAATTCCTGATGGACGACCGCATCGTCCAGCTGCCGCGTTGGTTCTGGAAGCTCCTGGTGACGAAAGCCATTCTGCCGAAGCGCCAGTATACTTCCGCGCAGCGCTACCAGGCCGTTTGGATGGACGAAGGGTCGCCGCTCATCGTCTACGAGCAGCGCCTGGCTGCCAAGCTGGAACAGGCGCTGTGCGCCGCGGGCCGCGAAGCGCGCGTGCGCATCGGCATGAGCTACGGCGGCCATTCGTTCGCCGATGCCTGCCGGCATCTGATGGATGAGGGCTGCTCCAGCCTGACAGTGCTGCCCGCCTACCCGCAGAGCGCCTACTGCATCACCGGTTCCGTCCGCGATGCCTTCGAGCGCACGTTCCCCGCGCTGCATTGGGACGTGCCCGCCGCATTCATCGAAAGCTACGGCGATGACGATGTCTACTGCGAATCCGTTGCGGACTCTCTTCGCGCGGCGGGATACGGAAAGCCCGGCGACCGCATCATGTTCGATTTCCATTCCATCCCGCTGAAGGACAAGCGCGCCGGCGACACATATGTCGACCAGGTCCGCGCAAGCGTGGAGGAAATCGCCGCGCGCCTTGATGCACCCGCAGATTCCTGGTCCATCTGCTATTCCAGCGTGTTCGGCCCGCATCCGGAGCACTGGATGGGACCGCTTGCCCGCGACGTGCTGCCCGAATGGGGCCGTGCGATGGCGGCCGGGCAGCTGGAGGGCCGCGTGTTCTTCGCCACGCCGGGATTCTCGGCGGATTGCCTGGAAACGCTGTGGGATATCCCGCACGAGCTGAAGCCCGCCTTCGTGGAAGGCGGCGGAGATCCCGAGCGCTTTATCACCGTGCCGCCGCTCAACGACAGCGATTACGCCGTGAACACGTTCCTGCACGTACTGCAGGGCCATCTGCCGCGCGCTTAACCCGATTGCACTCTTTACGCAGCGCGCGTATCCCGTCGGCAGGCGCTAACTAATATACGGTATCCGGCTTCTCGAACAGATCTTCCAGGCGGCCCTCGTCCGCCAGCTGCACCAGGCGCCGCTCGTCGATCACGGTAATGCCGATCTGCTGCAGAACGGCTGCAGCCACGCCGTTACCGGGAACGAGCGTTCCCGTGAACGAGCCGTCATAGATGAGCCTGCTGCCGCACGAAGGGCTCTTCGCCTTCAATATGGCAATGCGGCAGTTCGCCTCCTCCGCAATGTAGCGGCATGCCTGCGCGCCCTGGATGAACGCCTCCGTGCGGTCTTCGCCCGCAGCGCCCAGAACGCGCAGCTCTTCGCAAGACGTATCGATCTCGCTGGCCGTGCGGGGTTGCGGCAGGCCGCCCAGCAGCTCCGGGCAGACCGGCACCATGCGATCGCGATGCTCCGCGAACAGGCGCCGCGCAACCTCGTTCGGCTTCGACGCGCCGTCATAGCGGCAGCGCGCACCCAGCAGGCAAGCGGATATCAGCACGTTGTGGTTCATACCTATTCCTTACGAAAAATTGCAGCTTGCATCGAGGCAATGAAAGCACGGCGCGGGCGCGCTGCGCAAGCGGAAAAACCGATATATGCAACCAGGATGCATTACTTTAATCAATCTATGTCTCTCGTTTAATAATAACTATAGAACGACGTAACATTTCTGATATTGATTCATGCTTGTATATCTATGTTTCTGGTCTATTTCAGGCTCACAACCAAGATTTGTTCACTATTTTCTTTATATTTTTGGCTATTTGACAACCTATTTGCCACATTCGCCAGTTTGTCAATTGTAGTTCTTCTTTAACATAGACTATCGTTTCAGACATCGAAGATACCTCAATGAAGGGATGCAGGAATGACCGTCGCAGTTCGTTATTACTCCAGGACCGGCAACACCAAGAAGCTCGCAGAGGCCGTCGCCGACGAGCTGGGAGTCAAGGCAAAGCCCGTTTCCGTGCCGCTGAACGACCCCGTCGACAAGCTGGTGCTGTGCAACTCCGTGTACTACGCAAGCGCCGACAAGCACGTCAAGAATTTCGTGAAGGAAAACGCCGCGAAGATCGGCGAGCTGCTGAACGTCAGCAGCGCTGCCATCGCAGAGTCCAGCTACGACAGCGTAAAGTCCGTGGCTGACGAGGCCGGCGTGAAGATGTCCGCTTCCGAGTTCCACTGCCTTGGCAAGTCCGACGTTTCGAACGCCGGCCATCCGAACGCGGAGGACCTGCGCAACGTCCGTGCCTTCGCGGACAGCATCGCCTAATCGCGCGGTATTTGAAGCTCATTTAAACGGGGTCTCTTCGGAGGCCCCGTTTTTATTGGCCGCCGCTCACCGTAACGGCAGGCCTGAGAAAGCGGTACTCGCCTATCATGGGACCGCACCGACCGAGCACGCAAAGAAGGGAATGAACGAGATGGTACGCCGGCTGACAACGAAGGAGCTGATTGGCGCCTCGCTCCACGAACTTGCCGCCGCGAAACCCATCGACAAGATCACCGTCAAGGAGATTGCAGACAACTGCGGCGTTTCCACCACCACATTCTACAACCATTTCCAGGACAAGTACGAGTTGGTGGCCTGGATGTACGACCATCTGGCGGACCTGATCTTCTCGGACTTCCTGAACAACCGCAAAGGTTGGAAGGACGTGCTGAACGACTTCATCGCCATCCTGAACGACGACCGCGGTTTCTATGCGAACGCCCAGCGCCATACGAACGGGGCCGCTTCCCCGTTTTCCCCTGCGCATCTGCATTCCGTCGAGCTGCTGCAGGATGCCATCCGCCGCATGGACCCCGAAGTGGAGCCGGAGACGCTGTTCGATGCGGAGCTGTACCTGCAAGGCGTCTCCTGCGCCATCACGCGGTGGTTCGACTTCGGTCAGCCGGCAGACCGGGACCAGTTCGTGGACTGGATGTACAACGCCGTGCCGGACCGCCTGAAGGAATTCCTCTGGATATAGGCCGCACCGCAAACCGCTTGCCACGCGGTAAACGGCTTGCCACGCGGTATACGGCTTGCCATACGGCAGGCAGCTTGCCGCAGTACAGGCAACTTGTCGCACCGCAGGCCGCTTCGCACACGGTAGGCGGCTTTATACCCCGCATGCTCAGAACAAAACAAAGGCTGCAAGGCGAACGAATGCGCCTTGCAGCCCCTTTTACGTCAATGCCGCGAATGTTAGTTAGTGGCGGAAGTGGCGATGACCCGTGAACACCATGGCAATGCCGTGCTCGTCAGCGGCATCGATGCTCTCCTGGTCGCGGATGGAACCGCCCGGTTGGATGATGGCCGTGATGCCGTACTCGGCCAGCGTGTCCACGTTGTCGCGGAACGGGAAGAACGCGTCGCTGGCGGCAACGGCGCCCTTGCATGCGTCGCCGGCGCGGCGGCAGGCGATGAGCGCGGAGTCCACACGATTCGGTTGGCCGGGGCCCATGCCGATGCCGGCGTGGTCCTTCGCCACCAGGATGGCGTTCGACTTCACGCCCTTGACCACCTTCCAGGCGAACAGCAGGTCGTCCATCTCCTTGTCCGTGGGCTTGCGCTTCGTGGGCACCGTGAACGTGGACGGGTCTTCGGCAACCGTGTCCACGTCCTGGATCAGCACGCCGCCGTCAACGGTGCGGAACTCCGGCTCGGCGCCCAACGGGTCGATGCCGCCGGTCTTCAGCACGCGCAGGTTCGGCTTCTGCGCCAGCAGGTCGAGCGCACCCTGCTCGAAGTCGGGGGCGATGAGCACCTCCACGAACAGCTTGTTCGCCTGGATATGCTCCACCATCTCTGTGGTGACCGTCTTGTTCGCCGCGATGATGCCGCCGAAGGCGCTCTTCGTATCGCAGGCGAAGGCGCGGTCGAACGCCTCCACGATGTCCTTGCCGTTCGCGGAACCGCAGGGATTCTGATGCTTCAGGATGATGACAGTGGGCTCGTCGAACTCGCGCGCCAGCGTCCAGCAGGCGTCCGTGTCCAGCAGGTTGTTGTAGCTCAGCGGCTTGCCGTTCAGCTGCTGGGCGTTCACCAGGGAATGCGGCGTGGCCGTGCTGCGGCGGTAGAACGCCGCCTCCTGATGCGGGTTCTCGCCGTAGCGCAGCTCCTGCTGCTTCGTCAGCTGCAGGTTCAGGACCTCGGGGAACTTCGGCTCGTCAAGCTGGCCGGCAAGCCAGTTCGCAATGGCCGTGTCGTAGGCGCCCGTGGTCTGGAACACCTTCAGCGCCAGCTTGCGGCGCGTCTCCAGCGTGGTGGCGCCGTCGTTTGCGCGCATCTCTGCCAGGATGTCGTCATAGCTGGCCGGATCCGTGACCACGGCCACGCTGGCATGGTTCTTCGCGGCGGAGCGCAGCATGCTGGGTCCGCCGATGTCGATGTTCTCGATGCACGTGTCGAAATCGGCACCGGACTCCACGGTCTTCTCGAACGCATACAGGTTCACGACCACCATGTCGATCATCTCGATGCCGTGCTCTGCCGCCTCGGCCATGTGCTTCGGGTTGTCGCGGCGGGCAAGCAGGCCGCCGTGCACCTTCGGGTGCAGCGTCTTCACGCGGCCGTCCATCATCTCGGGAAAACCGGTGACCTCGTCGATCGGCACAACCGGAACGCCGGCATCGGCGATGACCTTCGCTGTGCCGCCCGTGGAGATGATCGTGGCACCGAACTCCTGGCTGAGCGCCTTTGCGAACTCGGCGACGCCGGTCTTATCGGTCACCGAGATCAGGACGCGCTTTACTTTTGGATTCTCCAACTGTTGGTCCTTCCCCTAATTGATGTGAACATGATTATGGTCATCGAGCGACACGCGCCCGTCAGCCAACCAACCGAGCACCTTCGGGTACAGCTTGTGCTCCGTCTTGTGGATACGCGCTTCCAGCGTTTCCTCCGTGTCGTCTTCGTGCACCTTCACGGCGCGCTGGGCCACAATGGGCCCCTTGTCGTATTCCGCATTCGCGAAATGCACGGTGACGCCCGTGACCTTTACGCCGGCCGCGTAGGCATCGGCGATGGCATGGGCGCCCACGAACGAGGGCAGAAGCGCCGGGTGCAGGTTCAGCACGCGGTTCGGATACGCATCCAGAACCACGGACGTGACCTTGCGCATGTACCCGGCCATGGCCAGGTACTCCGCGCCGGCCTTCCGCATCAGGTCCACGATGACGGTATCGGCCGCCTCGGGATCGTCGTAGTCGAATTTCTGCATGGCATGCGTGGGGATACCCGCGTTCTTCGCGCGCACCAGGCCGTACGCATCCGGTCGCGAGGCAATGACCAGCACCACTTCCACGTTGATCTTGCCGGCTTCGGCAGCGTCGATGATAGCCTGCAGGTTCGTTCCGGACCCGCTGACCAGCACGCCCACCTTCAGCGGTGCGCGGCCTTCCCGCTGCATCTTCTGCGCGTGCGTGAGCTTCTTCTTGCCCATGCTACTCAGCGTCCTTCGGGGCATTGCCGGCGAACAGAGATCCCTCGTTCGCGTATACCACGTTGCCCTTGCCCTTCACGATGGACCCCACGCGGAACGTGGTCTCGCCGGCGTCCGTCAGCACGCGTTCCACCTCGTCGGCGCGCTCCGGATTCACGATGAGGATCATGCCCAGGCCCATGTTGAACGTCTTCAGGGCCTCCGCCTCGCCCAGGCGCGCCGCCTGGCACACGTACGGGATGACGGGCGGCATGCTCCAGCTGCCCAGCTCGACCTGCGCATCCAGGTTCTTCGGCAGGGCGCGGTTCAGGTTCTCCGTGATGCCGCCGCCGGTGATGTGCGCCAGCGCGTGGATGCCGCCGGGAATCTCGTTCAGCGCCGCGCGGACGGGCTTCACGTAGATGCGCGTGGGGCGCAGCAGCGCCTCCTGCAGGCTCTCGCCGCCCAGCTCTTCACGCGGAAGGCGCAGCTCGTAGTGCGTCTTTCCCTCCACGCACACCTTGCGGACCAGCGAATAGCCGTTCGAATGGATGCCGCTGGAGGCAAGGCCGATCAGCACGTCGCCTTCCTCCACGTTGTCCGGGCCGATCATCTTCGGACGGTCGACGATGGCCACGCTGAAGCCGGACAGGTCGTAGTCGTCCGGGTCCATGACGCCCGGATGCTCGGCCATCTCGCCGCCGATGAGCGCGCAGCCGGATTGCCTGCAGCCCTCGGCGATGCCGGACACGACCTCCTTCACCGCTTCGGCCTTCAGCTTTCCCACGGCAATGTAATCCAGGAAGAACAGCGGCTCGGCACCGGTTGCCAGCACGTCGTTCACGCACATGGCCACCAGGTCGATGCCAACGGTGTCATGCTTGTCGCACAGGCGCGCCAGCTGGAGCTTCGTGCCCACGCCGTCCGTGCCGGACACCAGCAGCGGATCCTCCATGTTCTTCGCCTTGGCAATGGAGAACAGGCCGCCGAAGCCGCCGATGTCGCCCACGACCTCTTCGCGATACGTCTCATGCACCAAGCCCTTGATGGCGTCGACGGCGCGGGCACCTTCGGCGGTGTCTACACCTGCCTTCGCATAGGTCACGGCATCTTCCGTCACCCAGCTGGGCATAGCCGGGTTGTCGTCGCCCTCGGCCGCGCTCATCGTGATTCGTTCGGTCATGATCTCTCTCCTGACTCTTGCCAATAAGCCTTTCCTTCTGTGACATTATCCCAAATGGATGGGGCCGCGGAGGCGAAACGCCTGAATTCACGGTATTAATTGGGCGAAGCGCGCGGCGAAGGGAAGCGCCGGCACGGGATTGCGGTAAAAAGCGCACCGCCCGAAAACGAGGAAGCGCCCCGGCCATGCGGGGCGCTTCCGAGCTATTCCGTATCGGGAGCAACAATGCAGCAGCTGCCGCGGTTCCGGCACGCCGCAACGGATGCGACGCCCTTACGCCGTCGCGCCCGCCTTTTCTTCTTGCGGGGCTTCCGCGGAAGCGGGCATGTTCTTCGGCAGGAAGCTGCGCTTCTGCATGGCCGCGGGAATATCCACCACGTAGTTGCCGGAGAAGCAGGCGTCGCAGAAGCCGTCGTGGCTGGCGCGGATGGACTTATGCAGGCCCTCCAGCGAGATGAACGCCAGCGAATCGGCGCCGATCCACCTGCACGCCTCCTCCACCGTGTTGTTGGCGGAGAGCAGCTGGTCCTGCGTGTCCGTGTCGATGCCGTAGAAACACGGCCACTTCACCTCGGGCGACACGATGCGCAGATGCACTTCCTTCGCGCCCGCCTGGCGCAGCATCTCCACCAGCTTCTTCGACGTATTGCCGCGCACGATGCTGTCGTCGATGACCACCAGGCGCTTGCTGCGGATGACGGACGGCAGCGGATTCAGCTTGATGCGGATGCCCATCTGGCGCATGGTCTGCGTGGGCTGGATGAACGTGCGCCCCACATAGCGGTTCTTCACGATGCCGTCGGAATACGGGATGCCGCTTTCCATGGCGTAGCCGATTGCGGGCGGCACGCCGGAGTCGGGAACACCCAGCACCAGGTCGGCGTCTGCCGGCGCCTCCTGCGCCAGGATGCGCCCCATCTGGCGGCGGGCATGGTAGACCACCTGGCCGTCCATGATGGAATCCGGGCGGGCGAAGTACACGTACTCGAAGATGCAGGCTGCGCGCTGCTTCGCGGGAACGGCCTGCTCGCAATGCAGGCCCTCGGCGTTGATGCGAATCATCTCGCCGGGTTCCACATCGCGCACGAATTCGGCACCCACGGCGTCCAGGCCGCACGTTTCGCTGCATACCACCCAGCCGCGGTTCTCCGGCAGCTTGCCCAGCACCAGCGGGCGGATGCCGTTCGGGTCGCGGAACGCATACAGCGTGTCGGGGTTGATCAGCACCATGGCGTAGGCACCCGTCATGTGCTGCATGACGGCGCGGATGCCGTCGCGGATATGCCCGGTCTTGCGCGTGACGTAGCCGATGGTCTTCGTGGCCACCTCGCTGTCCGTGTTCGAGCGCAGCGTGATGCCCTCGTTGATGAGGAAGGCCCGCTGATCGGCCACGTTCACCAGCGTGCCGTTGTGCGCAACGGCCACCAGCACGTTGTCGATGGCGGAGATGTGCGGCTGCGCGGCATCCCACGCGCCCGCGCCGCCGCTGGTGGAATACCGGCAGTGGCCGATGGCCACGTCGCCCGTCAGCGCGGCAAGCGAGGCCTCGTCGAACACCTGGGTCACCAGGCCCAGGTCCTTATGCACCAGCACGGTCTCGCCGTCGCCGACGGCAATGCCCGCGCTCTCCTGCCCGCGATGCTGCAGCGCCTGCAGGCCGAAGCAGGTCAACCGGGCAACGTCTTCACCGGGAGCGTAGACGCCGAAGACGGCGCACTCCTCCTCCATCCTATCGGGACGTTCGCCCGGCACAAGGGATGTGCTCATTTGCGTCTCCTGAACTGTTATGCGGAACCGCTACTCGGTTGCCGCAACGTATGTACCGACGGTGTCAGAGGCACCATCGTGCGGCACGGCCGTCTTCACCACACGGCTGAAGAGGACCGCGCGCCCGTTTTCCTCATTATAATCGCACGTTGCAAACGTAAATATGTGCTTGACTGATGAAGGTTTCGGGAAACCCTCCGACGGCGTCACGAGGCTCTTCTCCTCCTTGTCCTTCACATACTTCGCCATCTCGCGCGCCGACGAGAACCCGCATATCGCCAACGGGTCATCCCCTGTTGTTCTGATCAGGGAAAACGTCTTCAGTTTGTAGTTCTTCCCCGGCGTGAGGAAATAGATGGTGCGATGCTCGTCGAACGTGCCCTGGTCGGCGAAGTCCGCCAGCGCCGCGAACATGGTGCCGTCGTTGCGGTGGTGGCCGTAGATGATCTCGTTGTCATCGGTCAGCTTCTTGCTGTCGTTGCAGTCCAAGAAGATGGTGCCGCAGCCCGTTGCCAGGCCGGTGGCCCCGTCGAAGTTCGTGTTCAGGTACTTCTCGTTATCCGTGGTCTGCACCACCGGGTAGTTCACCACCGTGCCGGGAATGTAGATCCACCCCACTATGTCGGGGTTGATCTTGCGGAGCGCATCCCAGTCCACCGTCATGTCCGCAAGCGTCGTCTTCTCGGTGGGCTGCTCGAACGCCTGGTCGGCAATCTCCGCGTAGCGGTTGCTGGCCGACCAGTAACTCCATCCGATGACGCCCAAACCGATCAACGCGCTGACGAAGACCGCGACGGCGATCCAGAAGACGATGCTCCAGCCCCTGCTGCGACGCTTGCGTCCGCGGCCCTTCCGGCCGCCGGACGGCTCGCCGGCTCCGGTTGCCGCACTGTTGCGATCCGCCGCCTCGGCGGTTGCATGCTTCGCCATGCTCGAATTCCCTATCTTGCTTCCCTGCATCTTGCCGCGGGCACGTGCGCGCACGGCACCGCTCAGTCGTTCAACAGGCGCTTCTCCAGCGCGGCGTTGATGGTCTTCAGCGCCTTGATGCGGGCGAAGTGCTTATCGTCGCTCTCCAGAACGGTCCACGGGGCGAACTCTGTGTTCGTCAGGCGGAACATGTCGTTCTCCGCCTCGCGGTACTGCGGGTACTTGTCACGGTTGCGCCAATCCTCCGCCGTGATCTTCCACTGCTTGTCGGGGTTCTGCTCGCGGGCCTCGAAGCGCGCCAGCTGCTCTTCGCGGGACGTGTTCACCCAGAACTTCACCAGGATGGCGCCCCAGTTCGTCAGCTCGCGCTCGAACTCGTTGATCTCGTCGTAGGCGCGGCTCCACTCCTCGTCCGATGCGAAGCCCTCCACGCGCTCCACCAGCACGCGGCCGTACCAGCTGCGGTCGTAGATGCCCACATGGCCCGCCTTCGGCAGGCGCGTCCAGTAGCGCCACAGGAACGGATGCATCAGCTCCGGCTTCGTGGGCGCCGGGCTGGGGAAGATCGTGTAGGCGCGGGCGTCCAGGGCCTGGGCAATGCGCTTGATGTTGCCGCCCTTGCCGGCCGCGTCGCTGCCCTCGTACATGATGATGAGCGGGATGCGCTTCTGGTACATGAGCGTTTCCAGCTCGTTCAGGCGCTTCTGCTGCTTCTTCAGCTTCTTCTTGTACTGCGTGTCATCGTCCAGATGCAGGTCCGTGCGAATCTCCTCGATGCGCGGGTAGCCCTTGCGGATCTTGAATTCCTTCGAGTGCTTCGGCGCCGCCTTGTGCTGGCGCGCGGCCTCGGCCTCGTTCTCCGCCTCGATCTTCGCCTGCTCCTCGGGCGTGCGCTTGCGCTCGTCCACCCATTCCTTCTGCTGGCCCTGGCCGGCGGAATTCGCGGCGGCCTTCGCAGCGGCTTCCTTCGCCGCCTCGTCCTCGCCCTTCGACAGGGCATCCTCGTAGGCGCTCACCAGTTCGCGCAGGACCGTCAGGTTCACCCGGCGGCGGTCCTCGGCGTTCAGGACGATCCACGGAGCGTAATCGAAGTCCGTCTTGTCCAGCATCTTGTCGTAGATCTTGTACATGCGGTCGTAGTCGTTCAGCTGCGCCAGATCGCCGTCATCCACGCGCCATGCCGTGTTCGGGTTCGAGGCCAGCGTGCGCAGGCGCTCCGCCATGGTGTCCTCGGAGATATGCAGGAAGAACTTCTTCACAATGTAGCCGTCGTCCACCAGCTGGCTTTCGAAGGAGTCCACGGCATGGTAGAGCATGTCCGTCTTCACCTTGTTCGCCTCTTTCGCGGCATCCTCGTACAGGAACGCCTCCACCTGCGAGAACGGCGGATCGTACAGCAGCGACTGCCCCAGCGTGGTGTACCAGCCGCGGTCGAAGAACGTGATGTTGCCGCGCGGGCCCAGCGCCTTCCAGAAATTCTGCAGCAGCGGGTAGTACCCGGTGACCCAGCGGTTGATGTCATGCAGCTTCCGGGCCTCCTCGATGTTCAGGTCCTCCGTCACGTAGACGGACGTGGCGCGGGCATCCAGATGGTACAGGATGTCGGAGATGCGGCTGCCCTTGCCGGCGCCGTTCCAGCCTTCGAACAGCACCACCATGCCCACGCCTTCCTGCTTGGCGCGCTCCTGCAGCACGATGAGCTTGTTGACCAGCTCGTCCCGCTCCTCTTTGTACGGCTTCTTGTCCAGCTTCTTCTTATCGAAATCAACCTTGTCCAGCATGGCGCAACCTCCTTGCCCGGTTATTTGACTGGAACTTTACCACACCGCCGCAATCGGCCCGTTCGCAGGCGTCTACGGTGTATCCGAACTGCAACGCAGGCTCGCCGGGACCGGCACGCATACCCCGCGCCCTATCAGGGCAAACAGGCGGAAGAAACAAAGGATCGTTATCCGTAAATTAATTACGGTACCGTTTCCGCCCTGGTTTTCATACATATCCCCGAACCTGTAACGAAACCTTTACCGCATCCTTGTGCGGCCATTGCATTTACCTAAGGTAGCAACGTTAGGATAGAATGAGCATAAGGGCACTGCAGAGCGTTTCCGAGTATGCACATGCAGGTAGTACGGCGCCATTTCGGGAACGCCCTTCTCCCCTTGCGGCCGCAGATCGCGTACGCAAGGGCGCTGGGCAGGCCCTCTGAATGGCAGCTCCATTAAAGCGAGGGAATATTCATGGTTGAGGATAAAGATCGGTCGGGCAATAAGAAGAGGCGCATTGCCGAACCGTACATGCAGAACCGCGAGCTTTCGTGGTTGACGTTCAATCAACGCGTGCTGGATCAGGGTGCCGACCCCAACGTGCCGCTGATCGAGCGCATGCAGTTCGTCTCTATTTTCTGGTCGAACCTGCAGGAATTCTTCATGGTGCGCGTCGGCAGCTTGACCGACCTGCAGCTGCTGAAGAAGGAGATCCTGGATTCCAAGACGCTCATGACTCCCTCCGAGCAGCTGGACGCCATCTACAAGCGCTGCCACGAGCTGTACCCGCTGCAGGAGGCCATCTACCACGACGTCCGCAACCAGCTTGCCGACCACGGCATCAAGGAGCTGGACATCCGCGACCTGAACGCCGGTCAGCTGGACTACCTGCGCGATTACCTGAACATGAACGTGGTCCCGTTCCTGTCCCCGCAGATCATCAATTCGCGCCACCCGTTCCCGCACTTGGAGAACGGCGCGCTGTACGTGGTGGTGCGCCTGGACGGCGAGGCGCATGACAAGTCCACCATGACGAAGGCGGAGCGCAAAGCCGCGAAGGCGGAGCGCAAGAAGCAGCACGAGCTGGGCGCCGAGGGCGTCACGCTGGGCCTGATCCCCATGCCGCGCCAGGCGAAGCAGGTCATCACGCTCCCCGGCGACGGCCTGCAGTTCGTGCGCCTGGAGAACGCCGTGGAGATGATCGCGCCCGAGATCTTCAGCATGTACCGCGTGAAGCACACGAACATCATCTGCGTCACCCGCAATGCCGACCTGGATGCCACCGAGGGCGCCGACGAGCATGAGGAAGACTACCGCGAGTTCATGAAGAAGATTCTGAAGAAGCGCTCGCGCCTGGCCCCCGTCCGCCTGGAGAGCAAGAAGAAGCTGTCGAAGGTGACGGAGGACTTCCTGCTGAAGCGCCTGAACCTGAAGCCGCATCAGACGTTCGTCACGTCCGTGCCCCTGAACATGGGCTACGCCTTCGCGCTGGCCGACATGGCCGGCAAGGAGCTGAGCCGCGGCCTGATCTCGAAGCCGTTCGAGCCGCAGTGGCCCGCCAGCCTGAACCGCCTGGAGCCCATCATCCCGCAGGTCTGCAAGGACGAGAAGCTGCTGAGCTATCCGTACGAGGACATCGGGGCGTTCGTCCGCCTGCTGCAGGAGGCAGCCGTGGACCCGGACGTCGTGTCCATCAAGATCACGCTGTACCGCCTTGCCAGCCGTTCGCAGCTGGCCGAGGCGCTGATCGCCGCCGCCGAGAACGGCAAGGAGGTCACGGCGCTGTTCGAGCTGCGCGCCCGCTTCGACGAGAGCAACAACATCGAATGGTCGCAGCGCTTCGAGCAGGCCGGCTGCAACGTCATCTACGGCTTCCACGAGCAGAAGACGCACAGCAAGATCTGCTGCATCACGCGCCGCACGGAGAACGGCCTGCAGCACATCACGCAGCTGGGCACCGGCAACTACAACGAGAAGACCAGCCGCCTGTACACGGACTTCAGCTTCATCACCACGGACGAGCACATCGGCCGCGACGCCGTGGAGTTCTTCAACAACATGAACCTGGAGACGCTGTCCACGGACTACAACACCATCTACGTCGCGCCGCTGCAGATCAAGCAGCGCCTGCTGGAGCTGTTCGACGAGCAGATCGAGCTGGCGCACGCCGGCAAGCCGTGCGGCGTGTTCCTGAAGACGAACTCCGTCACGGACAAGGACATCATCGAGAAGATCGTCGAGGCCAGCCAGGCCAACGTGCCCGTGAACATGCTGGTGCGCGGCATCAGCTGCATCGTGCCCGGCATCCCCGGCTACACGGACAACGTGCGCGTGGTCTCCATCGTGGGACGCCTGCTGGAGCATAGCCGCATCTACCTGTTCGGCACGCCGGACAACGTGAAGCACCTGTACATGTCCAGCGCCGACCTGATGACCCGCAACATGGACAAGCGCGTCGAGATCATGTGGCCCATCAAGAACAAGGACCTGCAGGCCCGCGTGCTGGGCTACATCGACAAGTGCATGCACGACAACGTGAAGCTGCGCGAGCTGCAGCCCGACCGCACGTACACGCCGCTGGGATACTTCGCGAAGGCCGGCGAGCCGCTTCTGAACTCCCAGGAGTACTTCATCAAGAAGGCCTACGACGACGAAGCCGCCGCAGCGAAGCGCGACGAGAAGGAAGCCGAGGAGCTGGATCCCTACAATCGCATCCCGATGGCCGCGAAGGGCGTCGTACCCGTTGTCGCCCCGGTGGCAGACGCCGACGGGAGCGAGGCATCCGACGAGAACGATTCGGAGGCTGACTGACCGTTCGGGTCGCTATCTGAGTTCGAACATAATCGCAACCGAAGATGAAGAAGGCGCCGCTGCAGATGAAGCGGCGCCGACCCCCGCACCTGTCGCCGAGGCGCCTGCGGCAACGCAGGCCGCCCAGGATGCGCACGTTACGGAGAAGTCTGCGCACAAGAAGACGCCCCAGCGCGAATTCGGGCTGGGCACGGCGCAGTCTCTGGCGAGCGTACCGGCCATGGTTCTGGAAGACGATCTGGCTTCGCAGCTGGTCGTGGAGGAATCCGACGTGTTCGACGACCCGTTCTACGAGGCGCTGATCGCCACTGAAACGGCGCCGAGCGAGAGCGAGCCTTCCGAGCCGAAGGCCGAGGCGTCCGATGCGGAAATCGCAGCTGAGCCGGAGGCTGAGGCCGAGCAGGAGCCCGAGGCAGAGCCTGAGACCGAGACCGAGCAGGAGCCCGAGTCTGAAGTCGAAGCCGCCGAAGAGGCTGAAGCCGAGCCCAAGCCTGAGAACGAGACCGAGCAGGAAGCCGCACAGGAGCCCGAATGCGAAGCGGAGCCCGAAGTTGAGACCGCTGCCGTTCCCGAGGCAGAACCCGAGCCTGAGGCGAAGGCAGAACCCGAGACCCAGGCCGCCACAGCGTCCGAAGCCGACGTCGAAGCCGGCGATGATGCAACGCTTCCGAACACAACGGCATCCGGCCTGCTTGCAGACGATGAGACCGAACCGGCATCCGCGCCTGCCGCAGACAGCACCGAGGCATCATCGCCTGCGGAGGGCGATACGCCGGAGCAGCAGGAATCGACCGACGCGGAAGCGAAGCAGCCCGCGCCCGCGCCCGCGCCCGAGCCCGAGCCCGAGGCCGAGGCCAAGTCTGATTCCGAGTCCGAGCCGCGCAAGCCCCAGGAGGAGAATCCTCAGGAGGCGGCCCGCACGGAGATCGTCGCGACGAAGCAGCCCGAAAAGCCGCATGGCTTCAGGGCCTGGCTGCATCGGCTGTTCCATCGCTCCTAGCGCGATGTACGCAACCTATCAGCCACTCCCCTCCTACGCATAGCGACCCGATTGGAAACCGTTCCAATCGGGTCGTTTTCTTCTTGCCGTCCTCCGCACAAAGAGGGCGGCCGCATACCGCAGCCGCCCTCATGCCGTCAAACAGCTCAATGAAAAAGCGGCCGCCTCATGCAACCGCCTCTTCGCACTATTGAACTGCAGGGATGCTCTTCGCCGCCGCTTATGCCTTCGGCAGCAGCAGCTGGGCAATCTGCACGGCGTTCAGCGCCGCGCCCTTGCGAATCTGGTCCATGACGCACCAGAACGCCAGACCATGCTCCACCGTGGGATCCAGGCGCAGACGGCCCACGTGAACGTCATCCGTGCCGGCCAGCAGGCCCTGCATGGGATACACGTTGTTCGCGGGATCGTCGTCCACCACCACGGACGGCGCAGCCTCCCATGCCGCACGCGCCTGCTCGACGGTGATGGGACCATCGAATTCCACGTTGAGGGACTCCGCATGGCAGCGCAGCACGGGCACGCGCACGCAAGTGGGCGCCACGGCAATCTTGTCGTCGCCGAAGATCTTCTTCGTCTCAACGACCATCTTCCATTCTTCCTTCGTGTAATCGTCGTCCAGGAAGACGTCGATGTGGGGAATGGTGTTGAAGGCAATCTGATCCGTGAACGCGCTGATGGTCAGCTCTTCGCCGTTCAGGAACTGCTGGGTCTGGGTGTACAGCTCATCCATGGCTTTCGCACCGGCACCGCTGGCCGCCTGGTACGTGGACACCACCACGCGATTGATGTGGGCGATATCGTTCAGCGGCTTCAGCGCAACCACCATCTGGATAGTGGAGCAGTTCGGGTTCGCGATGACGCCGTTGTGCTTGAAGGCATCCTGCGGATTGACCTCGGGCACCACCAGCGGCACGCCCTCCTCCATGCGGAAGGCGCTGGAATTGTCGATCATGACGGCGCCGGCGTCCACAACGGCCTGGCGCATCTTCTTGGACACGCCCGCCCCCGCAGAGAACAGCGCGATGTCAACGCCCTCGAATGCCTCCGGCGTCATCTCCTGCACCGTCAGCGGACCGGCGGGCACCTGCCCGCAGCCGTCGAAGTCGAGCTGCTTGCCCGCAGAGCGCGCGGAGGCCAGTGCGCGGACTTCGCTTGCCGGGAAGTCCAGGTCGTGCAGCACCTTCAGGAACTCGCGCCCTACAGCGCCGGTGGCACCGGCAACGGCGACGACGGGGTTTGCAGGAATCTCCTTTGTCCAAGTCATGATGTCTCTCCTCTTGATTCGGGTGTACCGATGATACTACCGTTGCGACATGCGGACAGCCTGCGAGCGCAAAGCGGCGAAAGAATCGCGCAAACGGAAAAGCGGGTCGGACGCCTCCGCATCCGACCCGCACCGAATAGCAGCGATTAGCAGCAGAAACCGCGGTTAGCGGCCCTTCTTCGCCTTTGCCGCCAGCTCCTCGGCAGACAGGCTGGTCTCCTTGAACACGCTGTCGGAGTCCAGGCCGAACGCCGTATGCAGGCAGCGCACGGCAAGCTCCGCCTGGTCGCCGTCCACGACAACGGAGAGGCGGATGGGGCTGGTGGCGATCATGAGGATGTTCACCTTGTTCTCGCCCAGCGTCTGGAACGCCCTCGCGGCAACGCCCGGCGAGCTCTTCATGCCGGTGCCCACGATGGAGACCTTCGCGATGTTGTCGTTGACGATGTAATCCTTCGCACCCAGGTGCTTGCAGATGCGGCTGACCGTCTCCTCGGCACGGGCGCGGTCGGCAGCGGGGCAGGTGAAGCTGATATCCGCATGCCCGTCGACGGCCGTGTTCTGGATGATCATGTCGACATTCACGTTGTCGCTGGCCAGCGCGCTGAACAGCTGCGCGGCGATGCCGGACTCGTCGTCCAGGCCGCGAATGGTGATCTTGATTTCCGAGGTATCGTGGGCGACGCCCGTGATAACCGCTTGCTCCATGGAAGGATCAGCCTCCTTGATCAGCGTGCCCGGCGCATCGGAGAACGACGAGCGGGAATGGATAACCACATGGTACTTGCGCGCAAGCTCGACGGCGCGCGACTGCAGCACGCCGGCACCGGAGGAGGACAGCTCCAGCATGTCCTCGTATGAGATCTGGTCGAGCTTCTTCGCGCGCGGCGCCACGCGCGGGTCTGCCGTGTAAACGCCGTCGACGTCGGAATAGATCTCGCAAACGTCGGCATCCAGACCCCAGGCGATGGCGACGGCCGTGGTATCGGAGCCGCCGCGGCCGAGCGTGGTTATCTCGCCGTCCTTCGTGATGCCCTGGAAGCCGGCGACCACGACGATGGCGCCTTGATCCAGCTTCTCGCGGATGCGGTGCGCGTCCACGCTTTCGATCTTCGCAGACGAGAAATGGCTGTCCGTCAGGATGCCGGACTGCCAGCCCGTGAAGCTTGCGGAACGGTATCCGCGTGCATTGATGGCCATGGCCAGAAGCGACATGGAGACCTGCTCGCCGGTGGAGAGCAGCATATCCATCTCGCGCGGGGACGGATGGTCGTTCAGCGCACCGGCAAGGCCCACCAGCTCATCGGTGGTCTTGCCCATGGCGGATACGACCGCAACGACGTCGTTGCCGGCCTGCTTGATCTTGATCAGGCGCTTGGCAACATTCTGTATGCGCTCGGGAGAGGCGACGGATGTGCCGCCGAATTTTGCAACAACTACTGCCATGAAAATCCTTAGTAAGTTTCAGTCACGTTGCTAATAATAGCAAACAGTTCGACCAGGCGTGCAGGAAGCATGAACTTTCGATATCGTACGCCGTTTCGCCCGGGAATCCCCGTCCCTTTCAGACTGCATCGTAACCTGTTACACAATGTCCTGGTTTGGTTCTGTTCGCAAAGGCTCTCCGCTCGTTAAATGAAGCCAAGAGGGAATCCTAACGAGAGATTGGAGTCATCATGGCAGAGAACCTCTATAACATCACTTTCACCACCCCTAAAGGCCAGAAGGCCGCAACGATGCGTTTGGACATCAACGGCAGCACCGTCTCGGGCGCGCTGATCCAGCGCAAGGAATTCCCGCTGTCGGGCACGTATTCCGATGACGGCACCATCGCTTTCAGCGGCAACGTGAAAGCGGTGCTGGGCAAGATGTCCTACGATTTCACCGGCAAGCTGGCAGATGGAAAGATCGGCGGCGTCATGAAGACGAGCGCCGGCGACATCCCCCTGTTCGGCACGCTTGCGTGATGCCCCATGTTCAAGGAAGTATGGGGGAACATCGTCCACACGATTCCTCTCAAGGCGGGCCTTATCGTCGTGGTGCTTCTTCCCGCGATCTTCGCCGGCGTCTTCCTGGGATCTCTTTGGGACCCGTTCGGCGCCGCAAAGAACCTGCAGGCTGCCGTGGTCAACAACGACAAGGCCGTTGACTTCAACGGCACCGACATCCATATCGGCAGCACGATGGTCGACAAGCTGAAGGACGTCGACGACATGCAATTCGTCGAAACGTCCGCAGACGAGGCGCAGGAAGGATTGCGTTCCGGGAAATACGCGATGATCGTCACCATCCCGAAGGATTTCTCGAAGAATGCGGCGACGCTTCTGGATGAGAATCCGAAGAAGATGAGGCTGGGCATCGAGACGAACCCGGGCATAAACTACCTGGTGCACAATATCTCGGACAATGCCTCGAAGGAGATTCGCGCGAAGGTCACGAAGGAAGTGAACAAGCAATACGCGAAAGCGCTTTTCGAAGCGATGGGCGACATGTCCGACGGCATCAAGACGGCACGCGACAAGAGCGGCAAACTCGTTACCGGCGTCGATAAGCTGCAAAACGGCTACGCGACGCTGCAGACGAAAGTCGGCACGCTCGAAGACGGCGCTGACAACCTGGCAGAGGGGACGGACAGCCTCCGTTCCGGCACCGATAATCTTATCTCGGGTATCGGCAATCTGCAGACAGGCTACAACACGCTCGATTCGAAGATCGGCACGCTCGAAAGCGGCACGGAGAACCTGCAGAACGGCATCGATAAGCTGAAGACGGGAACGGGCAACCTCTCAACGGGGGTCAAGAACCTGCAAAACGGCGTTGGATCCCTGAAGAGCGGCGTTTCGAACCTGTCCTCGGGCGCAGAGAAGCTTTCCACAGGCGCAAGCAACCTGGTAACGGGTGCGAACAACCTCGATGCCGGTATCGACAAGCTGAACAGCCAAGTGGATACCGCCGTCTCGAACACCTCGAATGTCGACACGCTCAGCTCCGGGCTGGCCACGTTGAAAGGAGATATCGACGACATCGATACCACGGGCATGACGCAGCAGCAGATTCGCCAAATCCAAAAGATCAAAGGCGAGTCATCCATGCTCGGCGGCGCAAGCTCTGCGCTGACCGGCATGAGAACGGGCCTGCTGAACGTCCAATCTGCCGGAAGCAAGCTTTCCTCCGGCTCCGAGAACCTGAAACAGGGAGCGGAAACGCTTCAGGAAAACGCCGGCAAGATCTCCAGCGGAACGAAGTCCCTCTCCAGCGGCGTGGACAAGCTCGATTCGGGCGTCGACACGCTGTCGAAGAACACGAAGAAGCTGGTCACCGGCACGGATAACCTGGCATCGGGCGCAGACAAGCTCGAAACCGGCGTGGGCAAGCTTGCAAGCGGCGTATCGAGCATGGGCACCGGCGTCACAAAGCTCTCGCAGAACAGCCAGAAGCTTTCCACCGGCGTCGACAACCTGGTCGATGGATCGAACAGCCTTACGGAAGGCGTCGGCAAGCTGAAAGACGGAACGGAGAACATGGGATCGGGCATCAGCAAGCTGGACACCGGGGCAAGCAAGCTGCAAAGCAAGCTCTCCGATGGCGCAGACGAAGCGGACGACAACCTGAAGAACGTCAGCTCCGATACGTACAAGCAGGCGGGAACGCCCGTCGTACGCGATACCAGCGAGATGACTTCTGTCGAGAACTTCGGCAACTCCATGGCGGCATTCCTGCTGACCGTGGGCCTGTGGGTCGGTTCCATGGCCTTCTGCATGATGTATCCCATCGGGCAGACGGGCGAACGGAAGGGGATTCGCGCATGGGCGAAAGACGCTGTGGTATTCGTACCCGCCGCCATCGTCTGGGGGCTGCTGATGCTCCCGCTGATGAACCTGTTCCTGGCCGTCCATCCGGCGAACCTGGGTGCAACGCTGGGAATAGCCGCACTGGGAGCCGTGGCGTTCGTCTCGATCATCTACTTCATCAACATCTGGCTCGGCAAGCCGGCAATGGCCCTGGTTCTGGTGCTGCTCTGCCTGCAACTGGCAAGCTGCGGCGGCATTTTCCCGGCGACCATGAGCACGGACTTCTACCAGATAGTCCATCCGTTCATGCCGTTCACATACACGGTGGATGCATTCCGGTCCACGATTGCGAACGGTAACAGCATCGCACTGGACATAGCGGTTCTGAGCGGAATCATCGCAGTATTCAACGCCCTGAGCGTTCTCATCCTCCACAGGAACGGGCAGGACATGCCCGACGAGGATGCGGCCTCTGTGGATGTAGCCGCGCAACTGGCGGCAATGGGTATCGATGCTTAAGGAGCCGGGCCCTTTCCCTCCTACCTAGCCCCCTCCTTTAAGCAAGGCGGGGCGGTGCGAAAGCGCCGCCCCGCCGCCTTGTTTTTACCGGCATGCAAGCGCGGCCGGCTATTCTATCTCCAGGTCCACGGAAAGGATGCTGGACGCTTGGAAACGCGAGATGGCAGCTGCCATCTGCTCGCAGCTTTCCCTCGCACCGCGGCGCAGCCATTCAAGAAGCGTGTTGTACAGCGCGCCAGCGAAATAATAGATGAGATAACTGTCCGTGGAGCTTGTGGGAACCTCTCCTGCCACCTGTATGACGAACATCGTGACCATATCCAGGTTTCGGTTCGCAAAGCCGTTCTCGTTCAGCAGGAGTATCTCCCTCTTGTGCTCCTTCAGCGACCGCAATATCAGCAGGATCATGTCCTCGTTGAACGACATCAGATTATCGCCGCGGGCATGCGCCAGATTATCCTCGTACATGGATTGGAAGAATTCCTCTACTATTGCTTCCTTCGATTCGAAGTTCCGGTAGAACGACTGCCGTGCCACGTGCGCCCGTGAGGCGATCTGTGTGATGGTGATCTTGTAGAACGGCTCGTCTTCCATCAAATCGAAAAGCGCAGCGGTGATGCTGTCACGCACGCGCTTGTTCGCAATATAGCGTTTATCCGTCGCCTTCATGTCCGATGCCGCCACTGATGCCCTTCCCGCAAAGCCGATCGTGCATCTCCATGATAGTCCCGCGGACGAAAAAGCGCCGCGGCTTCGCTGACGATCGAAGCTGCGGCGCTTTCGCCATTCGCGCTAACGGGCGCAGGGCGGCGTTCCCTACGAGTTCTTCAAGATGATGGAGCCCATGATCTGCGCCGCCTCGTCGCAGCGGTCGGCGCAATCCTCGATGTGCTCGAAGATGTCCTTCCACACCATCACGCGCACGGCGTTCTCGCGGTCCACGGTGAACAGGCGGTGCATGACTTCCATGTACTTCGCATCCGCCTCTTCCTCGACCTTGTCCACCTTGTCCATGACTTCCAGGAAGTGCCCGAACTTCTTGAAGTCCTTGAAGCCGCCCATGGCCTCGGACAGCGCGGCCGTGGACTTCTCCAGCAGCTTCGCCATGGGAATCACGTCGTCGTGCATGAAGTGCACATCGAACATGTAGAAGCGCTGGATGACTTCCTCGATGCCGTCCACGATGTCGTCCAGGGCCCCGGTGAGGATGATGATATCCTCGCGGTCGAACGGGGTGATGAAGTCCACGTCGATGGCGCGCATGATGGCATGGTTGATCTCGTCGGCGTCCCGTTCGATCTTATGCGCGCGCGGCAGGTACTCCGAAACGGCATCGGCGGTGGTGAAGTTCTCTGCAACCTCCACCAGCACGCCCGCCTCGTTGTGCGCGGCCTGCGCCTGCTGCATGAATGCCTCGAAATAGTTCAGCTTCGAGCGAGATCCCTTGTTCTTCGCCATCTGAATTTCCCCTTAACCGTCCGATTGTCGAATCGTTGTATGTTCCGTGCGCCCTGCGCGTCAGAGCAGCATGAATAGCAATTCCGCGAATACGTATCCCATCAAGCCGCAGCCGGGGAACGTCAGGATCCAGGTGAGCACCATGTCGCCTGCGATATCCCACTTCACCGCCTTCGCCCGCTTTGCCGCGCCGACGCCCATGATAGCCGTGGTGTTCGCATGCGTGGTGGAGACGGGCAGGCCGCCGAACGTTGACACCACGAGGCAGATTACGGAGGACAGCGATGCCGCCGCACCCTGATAGGGCTCCAGCTTCGTCATGTTCATGCCCACGTTCTTGATGATGCGCTCGCCGCCGATGGCGGTTCCCGTGCCCATGCACAGCGCCACGATGAGCATCAGCCATACGGGCATCTGGCCCAAGTCGGACACCGAGCTCACGTCGAACTGCATGTTCAGAGCGATGGCCAGGATGAAGATGCTCAGGAACTTCTGGCCGTCCTGCGCGCCGTGCATGAACGCAGCGGCCGCGGACGTGCCGATCTGCATATAGCGGAAGCCACGGTCCGCCGACCGCCTCTCGGCTGTGCGGAACAGCAGCTTGATGCCCCGGGCACCCAGCCACCCCAGGCCGAAGCCCATGAACGTGGACAGCAGGATGCCGTAGATGACCTTCGCCCATTCGGCGCCGTTGACGCCGCCCAGGCCGCCCTGCAAGGCGATGGCGGCACCCGTCAGGCCCGCGATGAGGCTGTGGCTTTGCGATGAGGGTATGCCGAAGTACCAGGCGGTCACGCCCCAGACGATGATGGCGATCATGGCGGCGAGCAGCGCAACCAGCGCGCTATGGGAATCGCCGCCGAAATCGACCATCTTGAAGATGGTGTTCGCCACGGCGTTATTGAACGAGGAGATGATCAGCAATCCGAAGAAGTTGCAGCATGCAGCCATCATGATGGCCCTGCGCGGCTTCATGCTGCGCGTGGAGACGACGGTGGTGATGGCGTTCGGGGCATCTGTCGCGCCGTTCACGATGATGACGCCCAGATTCAAAATCACAATGAGAACCAGCAGCGGGTCGGTTGCAAGGCCTGCTGCGAACGTCCCGAACTCGATGTTCACGTATTCCCCTTTGCAATATCATGATCAGCGATGCTGCACATGGGGCCGTGAATGATGCTGGCCGAAAAATAACAGCACCGGCCGCAAAAAGCGGTCGGCGCTATTGTACAGGTTTTTTACAAACTCTTAACGTCAAGATTGCGATACCGGGGCCTCATTGCGAATGTTGGCATTTGAATTTTACAATGCCTTTACAAAGCGAAACGTCAGCAATAGTAAGAAAATACCCGTTTCTGCTCAACCTGTATCGTAGTGAGCGCATTGTGCCCCGGCAGCACGATGGTCGGATCGGGCAGCTTCGACAGGCGCGTAAGCGATGCGCGCATATCGCGCATGCTGCCGCCGTCGAAATCCGTCCGCCCGATGCTGCCGCAGAACAGCGTATCGCCGGAGACAAGCAGCGGACGGCGGTCGGGATGGGGCGCCTTCTGCGGGTCCAGGAAGAAGCAGATGCCGCCCGGCGTATGGCCGGGCGTGGCGATGATGCGCCATTCCGTCTTCCCCACCGCGATCGTGTCGCCGTCCGCGACCTTGCGGTCCACCTTGCATCCTTCCGTGACGATGCCCATATCCTGCTGGCCGGCCTCGATCACCGGGGAATCCACCTTCGACGCGATGACGGGCGCGCCCGTGCGGCGCTTCACTTCCGCAAGGCCGTTGCAGTGGTCCCAGTGGTTGTGCGTGACGAAGATGGCGTCGACGTTCCGGTCCCCCACGCAGGCCATGATGTCATCGGGCAGGCAGGAAGGATCCACCACGATCAGCCCCTGGCCGTCGTCGATGAAGTACACGTTGTTCTGGATGGGGCCCAGCACGGTGAATTCCACATCTGCGCAGCCCTCTTCCAGGCGATGCGTCCGCTTCTTGGACTTCGGCATGATATTCCTCCTTATGCGCTCGGGCGCCCCGGAACCGCCTCACGGCCGCGGGGCGCCGCGGTTACTTGCCGTTTGCCGCCGCTTTTCCCTTCGTCTGTCCCTCGACATCGCGCGGCGTGGCGCGGCGGGCGTCGAACACGCCGTTGACGCCCTGCAGCTCGTCCGTGATCTTCTCGATGGAGGACGTGTCCGACACCTGCACGATGAAGCGCATCGTGACCATGCCGTCGGAATGCGAGTTCATGGTGCCCTGCAGCACGTTTCCGCCCATGCCCGAGATGGTCGACGCCACGTCGACCAGCAGGTTCATGCGGTCCAGCGCCTCAATGATGATCTGCACCTTGTACGCTGCCTCGTTGTTCGGCGAAGTCTCCCAGCTCACATCGATGATGCGCTCCGGATGGTTCATCAGGTCGCGCGCATTCGGGCAGTCGCGGCGATGCACGGACACGCCGCGGCCGCGCGTGACGAAGCCGATGATGTCGTCGCCCGGCACGGGGTTGCAGCACTTCGAAAGGCGCACCAGCACGTCGCTGATGCCCTTCACCACCACGCCGTTGCTGGCGTGCGTCTCATGGCGCTTCGGACGGCGGACGCTCGTGATCATGGGCGGCATGATGCCCGTGGAAGACGACGAGACGCCGATGCTGGGCTTCTCCGCGTCAGCCGTGCCGCGGTCCACCAGGATCTTCAGCAGGCGGTTCGCCACGGCCGTGGCGCTTTCCTTGCCGGCGCCGATCTTGATGAGCATGTCCTCTTCGTCCTTGAAGCCCAGGGACGCGGCCACCTCCTTGACCGCGCGCTGGCCTTGGGCGTTCGAGATGCCCATGTTGTGCTTGCGCATCTCGTAGCGCAGCTTGTCGCGCCCGGCCTGCAGGTCGTCGCTGCGCGACACCTTGCTGAAGTACTGGCGGATCTTGTTGCGCGCCGACGGCGTCTTCACCATGTTCAGCCAGTCGCGGGACGGCCCGGCGCTCTTCTGCGTCAGGATCTCCACGCGGTCGCCCATCTGCAGCTGGTAAGACAGCGGCACGATGGCGCCGTTCACCTTCGCGCCCACGCAGTGGTTGCCCACCTCCGTGTGGATGGCATACGCGAAGTCGATGGGCGTGGAGCCCATGCGCAGGCTCTTTACCTCGCCCTGCGGCGTGAAGACGAACACCTCGTTCGGGGCCAGGTCCACCTTCAGCGACTTCAGGAACTCGCGCGAATCCTGGGAATCGGCCTGCCAGTCGATCATCTCGCGCAGCCAGGCCAGCTGGCGGCTGAAGTCGTCGTTGCCGCCCTTGCCGCCCTGCTCCTTGTACCGCCAGTGCGCCGCCACGCCGTACTCGCTCATGCGGTGCATCTCCTCCGTGCGGATCTGCACCTCCAGCGGGCGGCCGGTGGGTCCGATGACCGTGGTATGCAGGCTCTGGTACATGTTGTACTTCGGCATGGCGATGTAGTCTTTGAAGCGGCCGGGCATGGGATGCCACAGGCTGTGCACGGCGCCCAGCGCCGAATAGCAGTCCTTCACGCTCTTCGTGATGATGCGCACGGCGATGAGGTCGTATATCTCGGAGAAGCCCTTGCCGCGCTTCGTCATCTTCTGGTAGATGGAGTACAGGTGCTTCGGCCGGCCCATGAGCTGGCAGTCGATGCCCACCTTGTCCATCTCCTGCTGCAGGATGCCCAGTACCTTCTCCAGGTACGCCTCGCGCTCGCCGCGCGACTCCGCCACCATGCGGCTGATCTGCTTGAACTTGTTCGGCTCCAGGTAGTAGAACGACAGGTCCTCCAGCTCCCACTTGATGGAGTTGATGCCCAGGCGGTGCGCGATGGGCGCATAGATCTCCAGCGTCTCGCGCGCCTTGAAGATGCGGCGGTCCTCGCGCAGCGCCGACAGCGTGCGCATGTTGTGCAGGCGGTCGGCCAGCTTGATCACGATGACGCGGATGTCCTTGCTCATGGCCACGAACATCTTGCGGATGGTGGCGGCCTGCTCGTCCGTCAGGCTCTCCACCTCGATGCGTGTGATCTTCGTGACGCCGTCCACCAGGTTCGCCACGGGCTCGCCGAACCCGCGGGCGATGTCGTCGCGCGTAGCGGGCGTATCCTCCACCACATCGTGCAGCAGCGCCGCCGTGAGCGTCTCCACGTCCATGCGCAGCGTGGACAGGATGAGCGCCCACCTCCACAGGGGTGGATGATGAACGGCTCGCCGCTCTTGCGGCACTGGCCGGCGTGATGCTCGCTGGCGTAATCGAACGCCTTCTTCAGCGTATCTTCCTCTTTGGGCGTCAGGTAGTCGGCCGTCGCCTGCTGCAGATGCTCGAAGCGCTGCTCGGGCGTCTCCATGCCGGTCTTCACCTGCACCTGCTTGTCCTTGTCAACCGCGGAAGCTCATCTCGCGGGTATGCGGGCGGCCGATGAGGTTCTCTCCCGGACGCACGCCTTCCGCTTCGGGAGTCCGCACGTTTGCGTTCTTGCCCGCCATGGGAATCACCTCTCCTCTTCGGTTGTCGAAGCGTCCGTTGCCTCCGTGGGAAGGATGGGACGCACAATGCTCTTGCGCAGCGTGTCGGCAGATGACGAAAGGGCCCAGTCGCTGAACTCGAGGAACATCTCGCGCTCCTCCCTGCCCTCGCGATAGCGCACGCTGTCGTCCAGGTCCACTTTCTCCCGCCGCTGCGGGTACGCGCAGATAATACCGCGTCTCGTCGTCTTTCGTCTCCGTTTGGATGTCCAGAAGGCCCAGCTCGCCCGAAAACGGCAACGCCGCAGCGCGCCGCCTGCACATCCATCTCGCCGCAGCCCGATTCGCGGCTGGCCCAGCGCGAGAGCGTCTCCGCGTCCATGCAGAAGTAGTCGCTGTCGCATCCGCAGCCGCGCTGCTGCTTGCGCAGGCAGCGGTACAGCTGCACCATGCGCTCGCGGTTCGGCGTGTTCGCATTCAGTATCTGCTCGTTGATGCGCTTGTCGTTGCCGCCGAACAGCAGATGCACCGTGGCAGGCTGCCCGTCGCGGCCGATGCGGCCGCACATCTGGTTGAACTCCACGCGGTTGAACGGCAGATGGTAGAGCACCGCGTGGCGGATATTCGAGATGTTCACGCCCTCGCCGAACGCCGACGTGGCGATGAGCGTGCACAGCGCATCCCGGCGGAACATCTCCTCGATGCGCGTGCGCTCCGTGCGCGACAGGCCCGCGTTGTAGAAGCCGATCATGGATGCCAGCTGGGGCACGCGGGCGCGCAGCTCGCGCGCCAGATCGATGGATCCCTGGCGGGAGTTCACGTACACGACGGTCTTCTCGCCGCGCGCCACCAGGTTCGCCAGGTACTGCAGCGGACGCCGGATGTTGCGGCGGTCGTCCAGGTGCAGGTTTCAGGCGCTCCGTGGGGTCGACGACCATGCATTCGATGCCCAGCTCAGCGCGGATGGCGTCGGCGATGGCGTCGTCTGCCGTGGCCGTCATGGCAAGCGTGAGCGGATGGCCCAGCTGCGCGAACACCTCGCCCAGATGGTGGTACGACTCGCGGTAGCCCGCCTTCGACAGGCCGATGTGGTGCGCCTCGTCGACGACGGCGAACCCGAAGTCGGCGGCCCGGGCGAACTCGCCCGCATGCCGCTGCAGGAATTCCGGCGTCGTCAGCACGATGTCGCACGCGCCTTCCCGCAGCGACGCGAACGCGGCGGCACGCTCCTCGGCCCCAAGCGCACCGGAGAGCACGCGGCTGGAGATGCCGAACTGCTCCAGCGCCTCGTTCAGGTGGTACGACTGGTCCGCAATCAGGGCGCGCAGCGGGTACACGAAGATGCTCGTGCGATGGTCCGTGAGCGCCTGCAGCGCCGCGAACACCTGGAACACGAGGCGACTTGCCGCGCCCGGTGGCCATGATGGCCAGCGTGTTCCTGCCGTTCTCCAGCGCCTCGAGCGTCTGCCGCTGCGATTCGTGCAGCGCGCCGTCGCCGATGAACGCCCGGACGATGTCCTCCTCCAGGCCCTGCGGGTCATCGGCCGCCTTGCGCTCCCAGGACGCGCGGTTCGCCGCCAGCGCCTCCTCGTATTCGGCCGTCTCGACCTCCGTGTCGTGGGAATCCGCGCTCAGCTCCGCATCCGTGGATGCGAACAGCCCGGCCACGAACGTGCGCTGCTCCATGGACAGGCACGCCTCCAGGGCCACGCAGCGGCCCACGGGCGTGATGGCCTTCAGCATGGCCTTCACGGACTTGCGGCCGCGCCATTCGTCCACCTGGATGTTGAACGCCGCGTCCACGACGCTGTTGCAGGCCATGAGCGACTCGATGTCGCGGCAGTGGAACATGATGCCGGACACCACATGGGCACCGTCCGTCAGCTGGCACGAGAAATGGTTCTTCTCGATGCCCACGGCGCGGCAGTTCGTCAGCATGACGTTGCGCGCCAGGTAGCACGGCTGCTCGTTCTCCTGCCCGTACGGCATGAGCCCGTCCAGGCGGTAGGCGTTCGAGAGCGTCAGCTCGGACAGGCGCACGCAGGCGTCCACGGTGATCCTGGGATGGAACGCCTCCGCCGGCAGCGCGTCCATGTACGCGCACAGCCGCTCCTCGAACTCCGGCAGGCGCTTCGCCTCGAGCGTGATGCCCACGGCCGCCTCGTGCCCGCCGAAGCGCAGCAGCGTGTCCGAGCAGCTTTCCACGGCCTTGAACAGGTTCACGTCGCCCGCCACGCGGCCGGAGCCGTGCGCCTCGCCGTTCTCGTCGATCGTAAACAGGATGGCCGGCACGCCGTAGTTGCGCGCCAGCCTGCCGGCCACGATGCCCTTCACGCCCTCGTGCCAGCCTTCGCCGGCCACCACGATCACGCGCTGGCCGCGGTACTTCTGCTCCGCCTGCAGCGAGGCGATCTCCATGAGCTCGGCCTCGATGGAGCGGCGCTGGTCGTTCACGGCCTCCAGCGACTCCGCCAACGTGGACGCCTCATCGAAATCGTCGCTCATCAGCAGGTTCAGCGCCAGCATGGCATCGCCCATGCGGCCCGCCGCATTCAAGCGGGGTATGACCGTGAACGACAGGTTGCTGGCAGCGATCTTGCGGGCATCCACGCCGGCGGCGGAGAACAGCGCGGCGATGCACGGCCGCGGCGATTCCGACATGCGCCGCACGCCGTCCGCGACCAGCGCACGGTTCTCGGAGAGCATGGGCATCAGGTCCGCCACGGTACCCAATGTGGCGAAGTCCGTGTACTCGCGCCACAGGTACGGCTCGCCGAAGCGCGCGCCCAGGCATTGGATCACCTTCAGCGCCACGCCCACGCCGGCCAATATGGTGCTGGGACAGCTCTCGTCCATCTTCGGGTCGCAGACCGGCACGCCTTCGGGAACCAGGTCGAACGGCTCGTGATGGTCCGTGACGATGGTCTCCACGCCCTTCTCGCGCAGCAGCGCCACCTCGTTCTTGCACGAGATGCCGCAGTCCACGGTCACCACCACTTCGGGGTCGAGCGTGGCCTGCAGGCGGGCGATGGCCGCCTCCGTGATGCCGTAGCCCTCGTCGTTGCGATGCGGGATGAACGGCTCGGCGTTCGCACCCAGCGCGCGCAGGCCGCGCGTGAGTGTGGTGGTTGCGGATATGCCGTCCAAGTCGAAGTCGCCGAAGACGGCGATGCGCCTGCCGGCGCGGACGGCCCGTTCCAAGGCGTCCACGGCATCTTTCAGGCCCGGGATGATGTAGGGGTCCAGCCAGTCGCGATCCAGGTCGGGATGCATGAACAGCTGGGCTTTCTCGGGCGTGTCGATGCCGCGCGCCACCAACGTGGCCGCCATGAAATGCGGTAGATCCAGTTCTTGCTGCAACCAGGCAACGGCGGCAGCATCCGATGGAAGGATGTTGAAGTGTGCTGACATGTGAGTACCCCGGATACGTGTTGTTTTTCACGTTCCATTTTGTCACAAGCAGGCATGCTGTGCAGACGCGAAGCGCCCATCGGCGAAATTGCCCAGTGAAGGCACATACCGAAAACGGGCGATATGCACAGAAACGCATCGTTTCCGCATATCGCCCGTGTGCTGGGAAGCGAAAGAGCCTACCCGAACTGCCGCTGCGCCCGTTCGGCACCCTTGCCCACGATGACCGGCACAGCCTGCGCCGCCGCATCGCATCCGGCCATGAAGTCGTCCCGGGCCTGCTTGCGCGGGGCGCTGAGGACATAGTCCGAAACGCGCATGCGCCCCGGCGGGCGCCCGATGCCGATGCGAATGCGAATCCAGTCCCGCGTGCCCAGCTTGTTCGCCAGGGAGCGCAGCCCGTTGTGCGCATCCAGGCCGCCGCCGACCTTGACCTTGATGGTGCCCGGCGCCACATCCAGCGCATCGTGGATGACCACCAGGTGCTGCGGGTCCACCTTGTACGACTGGAGGACCTTCTTCACCGGGCCGCCGGAGGTGTTCATGAAGCTCTGCGGCTTCACCAAGACCACGTCCTGGCCGGCGATGGTCGCCTGCGCGGTCAGCGCGCCGCCCTCGCTTTTCCAGTAGTGCACGCCCAGCTGGTCCGCCAAGCGATCCACGGCTTCGAAGCCGGCGTTGTGCCACGTGCCGGCGTACTCTTCGCCCGGATTGCCCAAACCGGCGATAACGTACATGGGATTACAGCTCGGCGTCGCCCAGGGCGGAGACGGACTCGTTCGTGAACACGCGCTGGATGGCGCTGGCCAGCAGCGGGGCCACGGACAGGACCTTGATCTTCCCGTGCTGGTGCTCTTCCGCAACGGGGATCGTGTTCGTGACCACGACCTCCGCCACGGGTGCGCCCTCCAGGCGCTCGTACGCAGGACCGGAGAACACGGGGTGCGTGGCGCACACGTAGACCTTCTTCGCGCCCTTGGCCTTCAGTGTCTCGGCGGCAGCGACCACCGAGCCGGCCGTGTCGATCATGTCGTCGTTCAGGATGCAGATCTTGTCCGCAACGTCGCCGATGAGCGCGGTGATGACGGCCTTGTTGTGGCCCGGACGGCCCTTATGCATGATGGCCAGGTCGGCATCCATGGCATCCGAGAATTTCTTGGCGGCCTTCGCACGTCCCACGTCGGGGCTGACGATGCACAGCTGGCCTTCGCCCATATCCTTCTTCGCGAAGTACTCTTCCAGCAGGGGCATGGCCGTGAGGTGGTTCACCGGGGTGTTGAAGAAGCCCTGGATCTGACCCTGGTGCAGGTCGATGGTGATGGTGCGGTCCACGCCGGCGGCCTCCATCAGGTTCGCCACCAGCTTGGCCGTGATGGGCTCGCGCGATGCGGCCTTGCGGTCCTGGCGGGAGTACACATAGAACGGGATGACCGCCGTGACGGTGCGGGCGGATGCGCGCTTGGCCGCGTCCGTCATGATTAGCAGCTCCATCAGGGCGTCGTTGACCCTGCCGTCCTTCACCGACTGGATCAGGAACACGTCGGCGCCGCGCACGCTTTGCTCATAGCGCGCGTAGATCTCGCCGTTCGCGAACCGCTCGAGCCGAACCTTGCCCAGCTCCGTGCCCAGGCACTCGGCAATCTCCTGGGAGAGCTCGGGGAACGTCGACCCCGAGAAAATCGCCATGCTCTTCTTCATATCCGCCATTGGGAACCGCTTCCTTCCAACCGACCGTTGCCGTCCATAAAATGTACCATAACGAAACGGTCCCGAGAGGCCGTGCCGCTGGCCTCCGAGCTAGTTTTCCTCCTGCTCCTTCTTGCGGCGCTTGCGCTCCTGATATTCGGGGATCTCCACCTGGCGCGCGCGTCCCAGCGCCAGCGCGCGATCGGACACGTCGTCGGTGATGACGGACCCGGCGCCCACCACCACATCGCTGCCGATCTTCACGGGCGCCACCATCATGGTGTCGCTGCCCACGAAGGCGCGGTCGCCGATGACCGTAGGCCACTTGTTCTGGCCGTCGTAGTTGCAGGTGATGGACCCGGCGCCGATGTTCACGCCGGCGCCCATCGTGGTATCGCCGATATACGATAGATGCGGCACCTTCGAGCCCTCGCCGATCGTGGACTTCTTGATCTCCACGTGCGTGCCCACCTTGGCATTGCGGCACAGATGCGTCTGCGGGCGAATGTAGGCGCGCGGGCCCACGTTGCAGCCGTCCTCGATCTCGGACTCCAGGGCCACCGTCTCGTCGATGCGGCAGTCATGCCCCACCGTCACGTCCGTCAGACGCGTATTGGGTCCCACGACCGTGCCGGACGCCACCTTCGTGGCACCCAGGAGGAACGTCATGGGCAGCAGCTCCACGTCCTGCTCGATCTGCGCATCGGGGCCGATCCACACCAGGTCGGGGTCGGTCATCGTCACGCCGTTTGCCATATGGGCCCGGTTGATGCGGCGCTGCATGATCTTCGTGGCCTGCGCCAGCTGGATGCGGGAGTTCACGCCCAAGCATTCATCGGCGTCCGGAGCCTCCAGCGCTAGCACCGTGCGGCCCGCGTTGCGGGCGATCTCGATAACGTCGGTCAGATAGAACTCGCCCTGCGCATTGTCCGTGGACACCTGTTCCAGCGCCTGGAACAGCAGCTTCGCGTCGAAGCAGTAGAAACCGGCGTTGCATTCGCCGATGGCGGCCTCTTCGTCCGTGCAGTCCTTCTGCTCCACGATGCGCGTGAAGTCGCCGGAGGATTCGCGCACGATGCGGCCGTAGCCGAACGGGTTCTCCGGGCGCATGGACAGCACGGCCACGCCGGCGTCCGCCCCCTCGCGCGCATACACCAGGTTGCTCAGGGTCTCGGGCGTGATGAGCGGGCAGTCGCCGGAGAGCACCAGCAGCGATCCTTCCGCGTCGGCCAGCGCCTCGCGGCAGCGCGCGACCGCGTCGGCCGTACCCAGCTGCTGGTCCTGCACCACTACGCGGCAGCGGTCGGCCACCAACGGCTCCACCTGCTCGCGGCCGTGGCCCACCACGGCCACCAGGTCCGTGACGCCGGCGGCCTGGGCGGCGTCGGCCACGTAGGACACCAGCGGTTTGCCCAGGATCTCATGGGCCACCTTCGGCTTTGCGGATTTCATGCGGGTTCCCGCGCCCGCAGCCAGGATGATTGCGGAAATGGACATGACAGGTCTCCTTATGTGAACGCGCCCTGCCCGCACCTGCAGCGGCAGGCGGGCCGGGCGCAATCGGGTTGCAGGTTATTCGTCGAGAAGCGCCGTGCAGAGCGCGTCGAGCAGCGTGATGGCGAAATGCTGCGCCGACCGCCCTTCGCCGGCCGTCTCCCAGACCTTGCCAGGAAGGCAGATGGTGATGCGCGGGGGCTTCGAGGTCACCGACGCGATGGCGGAACGCAGGCGCAGCACCAGGTTGCCGGGGTCGTCGTACTCCACCACCGGGCCCGACGGCGCCGTCTGCGTGCGCTCCTCGCCTTCGGGCAGCACGATGTGCACCAACAGCATGTCGTCGCTGGGCGCCACCAGCAGGCTGTCGGCGCTCATGATCTTGGAAGCGGGATTTGTAGCCAGCGCCAGGTTCGACATGCGCGACGCCACCGAACGGGTGAACTCCTCGGTGCCGAACAGGCACAGCGGATGCGTTTCCAGCACGTCCGCGGCACGGGCGAATCCGATGTTCTGGGCAAGATGCGACGGTTCCTTATCCGCCCAGGTGAACTGGAGGTTCCGCAGGGCCGTGTACGTGGCCGCGCCCACGATGCCGTCGTTGGGCAGGCCCAGGTTCAGCTGGAATTTGCGCAGCGCGTCCTCGGTATGGGCGCCGAAGATGCCGTCCATGTTCCCGCAGTCGAAGCCCAGCGACCCCAGCGCATGCTGCAGCTCGCGGACGTCGCTGCCATGGAAGAACGGCATGCGCAGGTACAGCGTGCGGTCGCCCAGCTGGAAGGTGGCATCCAGCAGCGCGGCCCACGTCTTCTCGTCCACCTCGTCGGTGGCGGGCAGCTGGTGGTCGGCGCAGAAGTGCGCCACCGCCTGCGCCGTGGCATCGTCGTATACGCCGCTCTTGCCGTCTTTCGGCAGGTACTCCAGGGAGATCAGCTTCTCCTGGATGTCCTCGACCGCAGCGCCGGAATCGTTTTTTCGAATGGTTTCCATAGCATGCGCCCCTTCGTCTAGCTCAGCCGGTGGACGAACCAATCGGCCATGGACTCCAGCATATCGCGCGCACTCGAAGGACGCACCAGGGAAAGCAGGTGGTTCTTCGCGATGCTTGTCAAGTTCTGCGCATAGTTGCGGGCGTACTCGATGCTGCCCGACTCCTGCATGATGTCCACGGCTTCCGCCAGAAGCTCGGGGTCATGCGTCTTGCTGGACAGGATCTGCTCCAGGCGCTCCGCCTGGTCGGAGTGCTCCAGCGCGTGCACCACGGACAGCGTGCGCTTGCCCTCCGTGATGTCGCTGCGGAAGTCCTTCTTCACGGACTCCTCGGAGCCGATGAGGTTCAGCAGGTCGTCCTGGATCTGGAAAGCCAGGCCGGTGTCCAGGCCGTAGTTGCGCAGGGCCTCGATCTCGGCCTCCGTGCCCCCGCCCACGATGGCGCCCAGCGCCAGCGGCACCGCGCCGGAATAATGCGCGGTCTTGAGCGTGGCCATGCGCAAGTAGTCCGCCTCGGTGATGTCGTAGCGGCCGTCACGCGCCCAGCCGATGTCCAGCGCCTGGCCCTCGATGGTGCGGCGCGTCATGTTGATGAGCTCCGTGATCACGCGCACCTTCGTGGCATCGTCCAGCAGCGGATCGTCCACCACCGTGCCGTTGACCATGGAAAGGCCCAGGTCGCCGACGTTGATGGCCAGGCCGACGCCCTCCGTCAGGTGCAGGCAGGGCTCGCCGCGGCGCAGCTCCGCCTCGTCGGCGATGTCGTCGTGGATCAGCGCCGCCGTATGGAAGTGCTCGATGGCCGCCGCGGACGAGACGGCGCGGTTCAGGTCGCCGCCCACCGCCGCGCAGGCGGCGAAGCAGATCAGGGGACGGTGGCGCTTGCCGCCGTTCGCGCTGTACCTCGTCAGCGGATCGTACAGGTACCGGTTGATATCCTTATGATCGCTGTGCGGGATGAAGCTGTTGATAACCGAGCCCAGATAGTCGCCCATCAGGCTCAGATAACTTTCAAAATCGGTCAATTCTCCCTTGTGGGTCATAAAAATCTCGTTGATGTCGGGGAAGTCGCGTTCGGAATCAGACAAAGCCCTACTCCATCCATTGGGAAGGCGGGGTTTTCTCTCTCCCCGCGTGTTATTGCCGACTTCCGATGGTACCACACTCGCTGTGCACGCCCTGTGAAGGAACGGCCCGGGCCGCATGCCCCGGCGCACGCCCCTTCCCGCTGCGCTGTCGCGGGCTTCGGGCCCATTATGTAAACGCATTCTTAAAGCCAGCTGAAACGCCGCTTTGCACGGGAGCGGCCTTTCAGACGGCTTTCAGATACACAGGTAGAATAGGAACGCGTAAAACATGGAACCACCCCGCCCTTCGCCTGCAGTGCGAGCGGGCCTTCCGGAAAGCGAGCACCAATGAAGATTCTCATCGTCGAGGACGATTCGCGCCTTGCCCGCGCGCTGGCGCATATCCTTGCCGAAAACCATTACGAAGTGGACATCGTGGGCGACGGCGCCTCGGGCCTGGAGTGGGGCGAAAGCGGCATCTACGACGTGATCATCCTGGACGTCATGCTGCCGAAGATGGATGGCTTCGAGGTGGTTGCGAATCTGCGGCGCGAGAACGTCAGCACGCCGGTGCTGCTGCTGACGGCACGCGATGCCGTGTCCGACAAGATCACCGGCCTGGACTCCGGCGCCGACGACTACATGACGAAGCCGTTCTCCCCCGCCGAGCTCATGGCGCACCTGCGCATGCTGACCCGCCGCCAGGGCGAGGTCATCTTCGAGAAGCTGGATTTCGCCGACCTGACGCTGAACCTGGACAGCCTGGAGCTGTCCTGCGGATCGAAGACCATCCATCTCAGCGTGAAGGAATTCTCCATTGCTAAGATATTGATGACGAATCCCAGCCAGATCGCCTCGAAGGAGCTGCTCATCGACAAGGTCTGGGGCATGGATTCCAGCGCCGAGGACAACAACGTGGAAGCCTATATCAGCTTCCTGCGCAAAAAGCTGAAGTTCCTGGGTTCGCGGGCCCAGATCGAGACCATCCGCAAGGTGGGCTACCGCTTGGTGGATCCCGAGGCATAAGCGTCCCGCGGCGCACCCCGTACGTTCCGCATGCATCCAGAGGAGCGAAATGAAGTTCCCGTTCCATATCGGCGAGAAGGACGCGTCGCCCATGTTCGCGCGCCTGCAACGCAAATTCATCTTCCTGAACCTGATCACGGTGGCAGTGGTGCTGGTGGCCGCGTTCGCCGGCATCTGCTTCCTCAGCTACCAGCAGGACCTTGCCCACGTGCAGGGCTCGCTCAGCCGGGCGCTGGATAAGGCCATCAAGGGCGCCGATGAGATCGAAGATGGAAGCGATGCGGACGCGGACGACCCCGGCGATCCGTCGCCGGACGATTCTTCCTCGTCGTCTTCGGCCAACACGTCTTCCTCGACAGCTTCCGGCAGCTCGTCGTCTTCTACCAGCTCGTCGTCCTCGTCGTCTTCTTCCAACTCGTCGTCCTCGTCGTCTTCTTCCAGCTCCAGCCAGAACAAGCAGATCGGCCGCATCGAGATCGGCCCGAACACCGACAACATCGTGGCCGTGGCCGTCTACAAGCTCTCCGACGACGGCTTCGAGGAGATCACGAACTTCACCACGGCCGAGCTGTCCTCCGAAAGCACCATCGAGCAGGCAGAACGCGAAGTGGCCGCTGCCGATGACGGCGCCGGCGTCCTGAAGGACCTGTCCGTGTACTACGAGAAGCGCACCACCGAGGACGGAACCAGCTACGTGGCCTTCGCCAGCACAGACGAGGCCTCCGGGTGGGAGCAGCTTGCGATGAACCTCACGGGCGTGGGTGTTCTGGTCATGCTCATCTTTTTCATCATCAGCGTGTATTTCAGCCGGTGGGCGCTGCGCCCCGTGAAGGAGTCGTGGATACAGCAGAAGCGCTTCGTGGCCGATGCCTCGCACGACCTGAAGACGCCGCTGACGGTGATCCTGGCGAATTCCTCCATCCTCATGGAGCATCCGGAGAAGAGCATCGCCTCGCAAAGCCAGTGGATAGAGAGCACGGAGAACGAGGCGAAGCAGATGCAGGAGATGGTGAACGACCTGCTGCTTCTGGCAAAGCTGGATGAAGGGGTGACGCAGGCGGCCCGCGACGATGTGGACTTCTCCACGCTCGTAGAGGGCGAGCTGCTGGAATTCGAATCCGTGGCGTTCGAGAGCGGCATCACGCTGGAATCCGACATCGCCGAGGACCTGCACGTCTTGGGCGATCGGTCTCGCCTGCGCCGGCTGATCACCACGCTGCTGGACAACGCGTGCAAGTACACGCAACCCGGGCACGCCGTCAGGGCCCGTCTGGAGCGAGTCGAGAACAAGAAGCTGCGATTCGCCGTGAACAATACCGGCACCACCATCGACCAGGAGGATCTGGCGCACGTGTTCGACCGCTTCTACCGCGCCGACAAATCGCGCACGAACACGAGCGATGTGTCCAGCAGCCACGGGTTGGGGCTGGCCATCGCCCATGCCATCGCCGAGGAGCACGGCGGCACGCTGACGGCCAAGAGCAGCCTTGAGGAAGGCACGACGTTCATCGCAGAGCTGCCGCTGAAATAGACGGGGCAGAGAACGGGCCCGCACAGCCGATGCCGTGCGGGCCCGTTGTGTTTCGCCCTTGGGAAACTGGTAGGAGCGGTGGGACTCGAACCCACAAGCCCGAAGGCGGCGGATTTTAAGTCCGCTGCGTATGCCGATTTCGCCACGCTCCCCCGTTTTGCGACGCATGCATCATACCAGAGCACCGGATTTCGCGCAGGGACGCGCTGCATGCGAACGCACTACAAGGTGCCCCGTGCCTTCCGTTCGCGCACGTCGTCCAGAATCAGGCCCTGGAGGATATCCGACTCGCTGGCCGTGTATTCGTCCTGTCCCGACAAGTCCATGACGGCCTGCAGGATCAGCATGCCCGCCACGATGACGGGCGCCCGCCCGGGATCGAGCCCGATGATGCGCGTGCGCTGGGCCAGGGGAACGCTTGCCAGCTTGTGCGCGACCGCTTCCAGCACCGGCCGCGTGATGACCTGCCTGTGCACGCGGTCGGAATCGTATTCGGCCATCTCCCGATCAACCGAGACCACCGTGGTAGCCGTGCCCGCAACCGCCACGAAGCGCTGCAGCACGATGCCGGCATCAGCGGCTTTGCGGAAGAACGGCGCGAATTCGGCGCGCATCCAGGCGTCGGCCTGCTCCTTCTCGTCCTGCGAGGGAGGGTCCGCGCGGAAGAAGCGCTCCGTGACCCGGCGGCATCCGATGTCGAACGAATGCGCCAGCAGGGGCTCGTGGCCCGCCGTGCCGATGACGAGCTCGGTGGAGCCGCCGCCGATATCCGCCACAAGCAGCGTCTCGCCGGGAAAATCCGAAGCGGCGCCCAGGAACGTCAGCGCTGCCTCGCGCGATCCGGGAATGACCTTCGGGCGCACGCCGTACGAGGCCAGCTTTGCCACGAACTCATCGGCATTGCGGGCATCGCGGGCCGCAGAGGTGGCCGTTGCCACCACGCGGATAGGGGGCTTGCCCGGCTCCTGCCAGGCATCGATGCGCTCGCGATAGCGCGCAACCTGATCCGCAACGCGCTGGATGGCATCCGGGCGCAGCATGCCGCTGGCATCCACGCCCTCCCCCAGGTTCGTGATGGCGTACCCGCGCTCCAGGATATCCAGATGGCCGTCGGCCGCCACATCCGCCAGCAGCAGACGGCAGGTCACGGTTCCGATATCGATTGCGGCATAGCGTTGCGTTTCCATGTGCTCCTCCGTCCGTCCGATGAGATGACAAGGGCCCGACAACAGGCGGGCCCGATGGTTCTTGCATGTGCGCAGCTGCTACGAACTGCTTGAAGACGTGCCGTTGTCGTATCCGAAGAATTTGTCCAGGAACGGCGAGTACCAGGTATCCGGTGCCGGCACGGATCCGGAGGCGATGGCGGCCGTCTGGTTCTCCGCATCGGCCGCAATGGATTGCGAGCCGAGGCCGATGACCTTCACCGCGTTCTCATTCGCATAGACATACCCGTATTCGCTGCGGGCAAGGTCTTCCATGCCCTCATCCGTCTTAAGCAGGTTGATGCGATTCTGGATCTCGTCGTTGCGTGACAGAATGGCCTGGTATTCAGCCTGCGCCTGATCCTGGTTGCGAATGGCCGTGTACGCATCCTTCGCGGACGGGTACACGAACGCGCATGCCAGTATCAAGCACGCGCACACCAGGGCGCTGATGCGTGCCGGGCGGGAATTCCGGAACGACCCGAGCGAGATGTGGAACGGAAGGGCGAAGCGCTTCTTCTTGCCGTTCGAAGTCGCCTCCGCCTGCATGCGGGCGGATTTGCGCTGGGTGCGCCCCATCTCCCCCTTGTACACGCCGGCGCGCGGCGTACTTGCATGCTCTGCAGCATTCTCCTGCGCGGATGCGGGAACATGGCTCTCGAATTCGCGATCGGCCTTGCGATGGCGCAGCGAGCGCTTCAGCTCGCCGAAAAACGTCGGGGCATCTTCTTCGTGTGCGCCTGCGGCGTGAGATGCGGGGTGCCGACGGCCTTCGCGCGCCTCGCGAACCTCGCGGCTTTCACGGCCTTCCCGGCTGGCAGAGGTGCCCTCGTTGCGGTCGGCAGCGAAACGGGACGCCGCCGGGCGTGCGGAACGCGTCGCTGCATGCGCAGACGGCCGACTGCCCGCAGAGCGCGCACCCACTTGTGCGGCTGGATGGCCGTTGCGGCGGGAGGACAGACGCTCGAAATCCAGGATCTCGGCGTTATGCCGCGGTGCAGAAGACCGGTGCGCCGCAGCGTGGGACGCACGCTCGGATGACGCGCGATCGGAAGACGCGCGCCGAAACGGCGAGGCAGGGGCAACCGGCGCAGACTGGCTGGGGAAATCGGATGCGGCAGGGTCGGATGAGTATGTCGTATTGCGAGCCACGGACCGCATGCTCCTCTTCGGTAGAATGGTTAAAGTGCGTTTTGATTTGAAGCTGTAAGTAATGTATCACGGTTTCCCAGCGGTTTGGGAGCCTGCAGAAAATCACGCATATTTTTCGGGCGAATGAAAAACGCGCCCGGGTTTCCCCGGACGCGTCTGCAAATCGATGAGGGCGACAGCGCTTCGGACGGTTAGTCCTCTTCCTCCAGCGCAGCAGCGATCTCGTCCGTGATCTCCATGGTGTGGTAGACGTTCTGCAGGTCTTCCAGCTCCTCCAGCTTGTCCACCAGGCGCATGACCTTCTTCGCGTCCTCCACGGACACCTGGGTGTAGTTCTTCGGGATCATGGTGAGCTCGGCGCCCTTCGTCTCGATGCCCTGCTCCTCCAGTGCCTTCTTCACGGCCATCAGGTCGCCGGGGGCCGTGGTCACGACCCACTCGTCGCCGGCATCCTCGTAGTCCTCGCCACCGGCCTCGGCAACGGCCATCATGAACTCGTCCTCGTCGACGGCGTTCTCCTTATCGGGAACCTTCTTCTCGTCGCTCTTGATGATCTTCTCAACCAGGATCTGGCCCTTGCGGTCGAACTGGAACGCAACGGAGCCCGGCGTGCCCAGGTTGCCGTTCGCATGGCGGAATGCAGAGGAGACGTCCGCAGCCGTGCGGTTGCGGTTGTCCGTCAGAGCCTCGCACAGCACGGCCACACCCGCGGGGCCGTAGCCCTCGTACGTGATGGTCTCGTAGCTTGCAGCATCCTTGCCGGTGCCGAACGCCTTGTCGATGGCGGTCTTGATCTTATCCTTGGGCAGCGAGTTCGCCTTTGCCTTCTCGATAGCGGCGGCCAGCGAAGCGTTGTTGTCGGGATTGGGGTCGCCACCCTCCTTCGCGGCAACAGTGATGTTGCGGGAAAGCTTGGAGAACAGTGCGGAGCGCTTGGCGTCCTGCGCTGCCTTACGATGCTTGGTGGTAGCCCACTTAGAATGTCCGGACATAACACTTCCTTTTCACTCAACGACCCGCTTGACGCGGGCCGGTAGATTTTTAGCGCACGCTAGTTTAGCATATGCGCACAAAACCTGCCTCTTACCATGCGTTTCTACAGCATACGTACATGTTATAGGCGGTTAACCGCCACGGGCGCCGTACATGCGTCCCGTCTGATTACGCTGCCAGCTTGAAGCCCCATTTCTGCCAGATGCGCTGCGCATCGGCATCCGTCGTGCACCATTCCAGGAACTTCCGGGCCGCATCCAGCTGCGCGTCGTTCGCGTACGCGGTCAGCGCCGACGAGTACACCGGCGCCGTATAGGCGTGCGCGGGAATCTCGCCCACGACCTTCGCGCCGCCGTAGCGGTACACGTCGGAGGCGCGGACGATGGACACGGTCCTCCCCGTGCTCTCGGAGAGCTTCGCGAACACGCTGGTGGCGGATTTCGCGGTCTTCACCGCCCCCTTTTTCGCCAACGCGCCCACGTATGCGCCGCTTGCCGTCTGCGCGCCCAGCTGCCGGAGCGCCTGGCGCTGCAGCGTGCCCAGCGCGCTGTCGGCCGGGGCCATCAGCAGCGGGTACTTCCCGGCAACCAGGTCGTTGACCGTCACGGACGCAGCCTTGCCGTCCGTTCCCGCCGCAATGACGAGCGTGTCGCCGACCAGGTCCGATACCGTGTCGCCGTCGATCTGCCCCGCCTTCTGGGCAGCGCTTTCCGCACTGTCGGACAGGCCCACGACCAGCGAGTAGTCGGCGTCGTCCGCCGTTTCTGCGGTGCTGGCATCCGTGCCCTCAGACGCGTCGGCTGCAGCGGCCGCAGCGGCGTCTTCCGCATTGTCCGCCAGGTCCTTCGCCAGGGCCTTGCCGGTCCCTTCGCTCTTCTGGGCAAACTGCACGTCGTCATTCTCGGAGGCGTACAGCTGCTCGAGCTCGGACAGCGGGCCCGCCAGCTGGTCCGCGCACAGCACGGACACGGTGGTCTTCTGTTGCGATGCGGTGTCCGCGGAACCGGAGGACCCGTCGGCGGATTCGCCGTTCGTGCTGCTGCATCCCGCCAGCGCCAGACACGCCAGCACCGCGGAAAACACGCATATCAGGAGGCGTGCAGCACCCTTCCGGCCCTCCGTCTGCATCGCTGCGTTCGAGATCATGCCAGTTCCCGTTCCACCACGGCAGCAATCGCGTCGGCCGTCTCCTGGGCCTTGTCGATGTCCTGCGCCTCCACCATCACGCGGATGAGCGGCTCCGTGCCGCTGGCGCGCACGAGCACCTGTCCGTCATCGCCCATCTCCTTGCGGGCGGCCGCCACGGCATCGGCGATGGCGGCGTTGTCCGCCAGCGCATCCTTGTTCGCCACGGGAACGTTCTTCAGCACCTGCGGGCAGCGCGTCATGACCTTCGCAGCCTCCGCGGCCGTCTTTCCCGAACGAACGCATGCGGCAATGAACAGGCAGGCCGTCATCATTCCGTCGCCCGTGGAGTTGTAATCCAGGAAGATCATATGGCCGCTCTGCTCGCCGCCGATGGCATAGCCGCCTTCGCGCATGCGCTCCAGCACGTGGCGATCGCCCACCTGCGTCAGCTCCACGGAGATGCCATGCGCCTTCATGGCCTTGCGGAAGCCCAGGTTGCACATGACGGTGGAAACGGCCGTATTGCCGGACAGCAAGCCGCGCTCCTTCATGTCGACCGCGCAGACGGCCTCGATGACGTCGCCGTCCAGCTCGTTGCCCTCGGCATCCACCAGCATGACGCGGTCCGCGTCCCCATCGTGGGCAATGCCCAGGTCGGCTCCGATGCGGGCCACCAGCTCCTTGACGGGGCCCAGGTGCGTGGAGCCGCACTCGACGTTGATGTCCGTGCCGTTGAAGTCGTCGTTGATCAGCGTGACATCGGCGCCCAGGCGCTCCAGCGCCTGCACCGTGGTGCCCGACGAGGCGCCATGGCCGGTGTCCAGGGCTATCTTCCAGCCGTCGAAGCTGATTCCCTGCGCCCGGATGGCCTCGACCGCGTGGTCCACGTACATCTCCGTTGCGTTCTCGATGGGCAGCACGATGCCCACTTCGTCGCCCGGAACCAGGTCGGCGGGATCCGCGCCGCCGGACAGCACGTACTCCTCGATCTGCTTCTCGAATTCCACGGGCAGCTTGTAGCCCTGGCCGTCGAAGAACTTGATGCCGTTGTATTCCGGCGGATTGTGCGAGGCCGATATGACGATGCCGGCGTCCGCATGCATCTGGCGCGTGATCAGCGCCACGGCCGGCGTGGGGATGATGCCGGCGGACAGCACGGTGCCGCCCAGGCTCATGACGCCCGCCTCCACGGCGGACTCGAGCATATCGCCGGAAAGGCGCGTGTCCTTGCCCAGCACGATGGTCGTGCCCAGGAATGCGACGGCTGCCTGGCCCAGGCGGAACGCCGTCTGGCAATCCAGCTCGGTGTTCGCCACGCCGCGGGCGCCGTCTGTTCCGAACAATGCACCCATTACTTGCCTCGATTCACGTACGTATCGTACAGGCGGACGGCGCCTTCGGGGCGCTCGTCGTCGCGCATGCGGTTGTTCAGCTCGGCAGCGAACTCGTCGATGCCGATGTTGAAGCGCGCAAGCACGACCATCAGGTGGTAGACCACGTCGGCCGCCTCGTAGCGCAGGTGGTCCGGCTCGCCGTCCTTCGCCGCCAGCGCCACTTCGCCGGCTTCTTCCATGACCTTCTTCAGGGGGTCGTCAAGCTTGCCCGTCAGCAGGCGATGCGTGTAGCTCTCGTCGCCGGCCGTGCGGCGCTGCTCGATGGTCGCATACAGGGCATCGAGCGTGGCGCCGATCTGGCTTTCCGGCGCCTTCTCCCCTTCGGGAATATACGTCTTGCTCATTCGTGTTTCCTCCGATGCATGCCGGCCGCGCATCGGTCGGCATTATGCGAAAAGAGGGTGCGCGAAGCACCGCACACCCTCTTAGAGTTTCCCAGGCGCCTATTCGGCGTCGTCGTCTTCGGCGCCTTCGCTATCCTTGGCGTTCTCAGCGTTCTCCGTAGCCTCGTCCGTCAGGCCGTAGCCCAGCGAGCTCTTCGAGCCGAACAGGGCGTCCAACTCCTCGAAGTCGCGGTGATACGAACGCGGGGGAAGCGATTCGCCCAGCATGTCCTCGCCGTCCGTGTTGAAGGTCGGCGGCTCGTCTCCGCCGATGAGGATCGTGTCGTCGGGCGAGAACACCATGTCCAGCAGCTGGCTGACATCGTCGCTGGAAGCGTTGAGGTCGTCCTCGATGACGCCCAGCAGGTCGTGCTCCTTCAGGCCCTCCTTCAGTTCCTCGATGGCCTTCAGGCCGATGCCGTCGATGCGCATCAGGTCGTCCTCGGTGTAGCCCACCAGGTCGGCAACCGTCTCGATGCCGGCCTCGCTGAACTTGTTCGCCCAGCGCTGGGAAACGCCCAGGTCGTCGTAGATGTACAGGCGGGCCTGCTCGTCGGTCAGCTTCGAGCGGGCGCTGTTCGCAACGCCGCCGTAGTAGCTGTTGTACGAGCCGCCCATGTTCAGGAAGCCGTCGCCGTCCAGCGACCAATCCTGAGGCTGCGGCAGCATCTCCTCCAGCTTGCGCAGATCGTCCGGCGCGTAGGAGGGCAGCGAGTCGTTGCTCTCCTCCTGGATGGGCATGCCGTGATACGTCATCTTCAGGTTGCGGTAATGCTTCAGGCCCGTGCCGGCGGGGATGGGCTTGCCGATGATGACGTTCTCCTTCAGGCCGATCAGGTGGTCCGTCTTGCCTTCGATGGCGGCATCCGTCAGGACCTTCGTGGTCTCCTGGAACGAAGCGGCGGACAACCAGGAATCCGTTGCCAGCGACGCCTTCGTGATGCCCAGCAGCAGCGGCTGCGCCGTGGGAGGCTCCTTGCCTTCCAGCACCAGCTCGTTTGCCGTGTCCTCGAATTTGTAGCGGTCCACCTGGCTGCCGGGCAGGTAGTTCGAATCGCCCTTGTCCAGGATCGTCACGCGGCGCAGCATCTGGCGCGCGATGACCTCGATGTGCTTGTCGTTGATGTCCACGCCCTGGCTGACGTACACGTCCTGCACCTGGCTGACGATGTAGCGCAGCGTGGTGTTGACGTCCGTCAGACGCAGCAGCTCGTGCGGGTTCACAGAGCCCTTCGTCAGCTGCTGGCCGACCTCGACCTGGCACCCGTCGTCGACGCCCGGCATCAGCGTGGCGCGGGCGGACACCGTGTATTCGCGGTAATTGCCCTCGTCGTCGTGGATGGTCAGCGTCTTCGAGTTCTTATCGCCCTTGACCTGCAGCGTGCCGGCGATCTCGGCGAGGACGGCCAAGCCCTTGGGCTTGCGCGCCTCGAACAGCTCGGTGACACGGGGCAGACCGTGGGTGATGTCCTCGCCGGCGACGCCGCCGGTGTGGAACGTACGCATGGTCAGCTGCGTGCCGGGCTCGCCGATGGACTGGGCGGCGATGATGCCGACGGCCATGCCGATGTTCACCGGGCGGCCGGTGGCCAGGTCCCAGCCATAGCACATCTGGCAGACGCCGCGGTCCGCGTGGCACGTCATCACGGAACGATGGCGAACCGTGGTGACGCCGGCGGCCTTGAAGGTCTCCAGCTGCTCCTTCGACTCCAGGTAGGAGCCGGCCTCGGCCAGCACCTCGCCGGTCTCGGGGTTCACGACGGGGTCGGCCAGGCAACGGCCGATCAGGCCCTCGTCCACTTCGCCCTTCGCATTCAGCAGCGGGAACTCCACGCCCTCTTCCGTGCCGCAGTCGTGCTCGCGGACGATGACGTCCTGGGCCACGTCCACCAGGCGGCGGGTCAGGTAACCGGAGTCTGCGGTACGCAGGGCCGTGTCGGCCAGGCCCTTGCGGGCGCCGTGCGTGGAAATGAAGTATTCCAGAACGCTCATGCCCTCGCGGAAGTTGCCCTTAATGGGACGGTCGATGATCTCGCCCTTAGGGTCGGACATCAGGCCGCGCATGCCGGCCAGCTGGCGGATCTGCTTGATGTTGCCTCGAGCACCGGAGTTCGCCATCATGTAGATGGGGTTGAACCGGTCGAAGTTGGCCTGCATCGCATCGCCGACTTCCTCGTTCGCGGCATTCCAGATGTTCACTACCTGGCTGTGGCGCTCCTCATCGGACATCAGGCCCATCTCGTAGTCCTCGCCGATGGCGGCGACCTTCTTGTCGGCCTCGGCCAGGATCTGCGGCTTCTCGGGCGGCACCGTGGCGTCGTAGACGGACACGGTGATGCCGGCGCGCGTTGCGTAATGGAAGCCGGTGTTCTTCAGGCCGTCCAGGATCTCGGGCATCTGCGACAGCGGATAGCGGTTCGCGCAGTCCTCGATCAAGCGGCTGACCTCGGATTTATTCAGGTTGTAGTTCAGGAACGGATAGTCGTTCGGCAGAACGCTGTTCATCACGATGCGGCCGACCGTGGTCTGGATGCGCTCTCCGGCCTTCTTCTCCTCCCAGACGCCGAAGCTGCTTGCCAGCTTCGTGTCGTACTTCAGGCGCACCCAGATCTTCGCCTGCAGGTCCAGATCGGCGCGGGCGTCATACGCGTTCAGGGCATCCTTGAAGTCGATGAACGTGCGGCCCTCGCCCGGGAAGTTGTCGCGGGCGGCCGTCAGGTAGTACAGGCCGATGATCATGTCCTGCGTGGGGATGGTCAGCGGGCGGCCATGGGCAGGCGACTTGATGTTGTTCGTGGACAGCATCAGGACGCGGGCCTCGGCGCACGCGGCGTTCGACAGGGGCACATGCACGGCCATCTGGTCGCCGTCGAAGTCGGCGTTGAATGCGGTGCACACCAGCGGGTGCAGCTTGATGGCCTTGCCCTCGACCAGCACCGGCTCGAACGCCTGGATGCCCAGACGGTGCAGCGTAGGTGCGCGGTTCAGCAGTACCGGATGCTCGCGGATGACTTCCTCCAGCGCGTCCCAGACGTAGCTGGCGCCGCGGTCGACAGCGCGCTTTGCCGCCTTGATGTTCGCGGCGTACTCAAGCTCTACCAGGCGCTTCATGACGAACGGCTTGAACAGCTCCAACGCCATGGCGGAAGGCAGGCCGCACTGGTGCATCTTCAGCGTAGGGCCGACGACGATGACGGAACGGCCGGAATAGTCGACGCGCTTGCCCAGCAGGTTCTGGCGGAAGCGGCCCTGCTTGCCCTTCAGGGTGTCGGACAGCGACTTCAGGGGACGGTTGCCCGGGCCCGTGACGGGGCGGCCGCGGCGGCCGTTGTCGAACAGGGAGTCCACGGCCTCTTGCAGCATGCGCTTCTCGTTGTTCACGATGATCTCGGGCGCACCCAGGTCAAGCAGGCGCTTCAGGCGGTTGTTGCGGTTGATCACGCGACGGTACAGGTCGTTCAGGTCGGACGTGGCGAAACGGCCGCCGTCCAGCTGGACCATGGGGCGCAGATCCGGCGGGATGACCGGGATGACGTCCAGGATCATGTCGCGCGGATGGTTGTCGGACTTCAGGAACGCGTCGACGACCTTCAGGCGCTTGACGGCCTTCATGCGCTTCTGGCCCTTGCCGTTCTCGATGATGTCGTTCAGCTCGTCGGCCGTGGCCTGCAGGTCGATGCTGTCCAGCAGGTCGCGGATGGCCTCGGCGCCCATGCCGCCCGTGAAGTAATCGCTGTAGTTCGTGCGCATCTCGCGGTACAGCGCATCTTCGGGGATCAGCTGCTTCGGCTCGATCTTCATGAACTCGTCCAGGGCGCGCTCGCGGAGCTCCTTGCGCTCCTGGTACTCGTCCATGATGTCGGCGATCTCGTCGTTGACCTCTTCGGGCGTCAGGCGCTCGTCGTCCTCGATGTCGTCGACGAACTCGTCGTCTTCGGGCACGTAGTCCGTGGACAGGCGGCGCGTGGCCTCGATGAGGCGGTCGCGCTCGCTATCCAGCTCCTCCAGGTCGGCAGCCAGCTCGTCGCGCAGCTCGTCGGCATCGGCGTCGCGGGCCTCCTTGTCGACGGAGGTGATGATGGAGCTGGCGAAGTACAGGACCTTCTCCAGTTCTTTCGGCGGGATGTCCAGCAGGTAGCCCAGGCGGGACGGCGTGCCCTTGAAGTACCAGATGTGGCTCACGGGCGCGGCCAGCTCGATGTGGCCCATGCGCTCGCGGCGGACCTTCGAGCGCGTGACCTCGACGCCGCAGCGCTCGCAGACGATGCCCTTGAAGCGGATGCGCTTGTACTTGCCGCAGGAGCACTCCCAGTCCTTCGTGGGACCGAAGATCTTCTCGCAGAACAGGCCGTCCTTTTCGGGCTTGAGCGTACGGTAGTTGATGGTCTCGGGCTTCTTCACCTCGCCGCGGGACCAGCTGCGGATGTCCTCCGCGCTTGCCAGAGAGATGCGCAGGCCGTCGAAATTGTTCACGTCGAACTTGCTCATTTACTGCTCCTCTCCCTCATCGTCGGTACTCGCCGGGGTATCGGCAAGACCCAAATCAACGCCGCTCAACAGGTCGTCGAGCTCGGCAGTGATGCTGTTCAATGCGTCCTCTTCTTCCTGTTCGGTCTTCGCGGCATCTTCCTGCAGCATGCCGATGATGCCGGAGTCGTCCGAACGGGTTTCTTCCTCGTCCTGGTCGTTCGTGACGTCGACGACCTTCTCGCCGGGGCCTTCCAGCTCGATGTTCAGGCACAGCGACTTCATTTCCTTCAGCAGGACCTTGAAGCTCTCGGGCACCTCGGGGTCGGGGATGTTCTCGCCCTTCACGATGCTCTCGTATGCCTTCACGCGGCCGGCCGTGTCGTCGGACTTCACGGTCAGGATCTCCTGCAGCACGTTCGATGCGCCGTACGCGTACAGCGCCCACACTTCCATCTCGCCGAAGCGCTGGCCGCCGAACTGGGCCTTGCCGCCCAGAGGCTGCTGCGTGATCAGGCTGTAAGGGCCGGTCGAACGCGCGTGGATCTTGTCGTCCACCATGTGGCCCAACTTCAGGAAGTACGGGAAGCCGACCGTGATGGGCTCGCGGAACGGCTCGCCGGTGCGGCCGTCGTAGAGCGTGGTCTTGCCGGTTGCGGAAAGCTGCGGCACGAACACGTCCATGGCCTTGTCGCCGTACTTCGCATGGTTGATGTTGATCAGGTTGCGGTTCGCCTTCTGGATAACGTCGGCGATCTCCTGCTCCGTCGCGCCGTCGAAGACGGGCGTGCTCACGTACATGGGGCCTTCCACGGGCTCCGTGGAATCCGGGTCGTCGGACCAACCCCACTTAGCGGCCCAGCCCAGATGGCATTCCATCAGCTGGCCGACGTTCATACGGGAGGGGACGCCCAGGGGGTTCAGCACGACGTCGACCGGCGTGCCGTCCGCCAGGTACGGCATGTCCTCGATGGGCAGCACGCGGGAGATAACGCCCTTGTTGCCGTGGCGGCCGGACAGCTTGTCGCCCTGCTGCACCTTGCGCTTCTGCGCAATGTACACGCGCACGAGCTCGTTGACTCCCGGAGGCAGCTCGTCGCCGGCCTCGCGGCTCTGATGCAGGATGTCGATGACGCGTCCGCCGGCACCGTGCGGCACCTTCAGGGACGTGTCGCGGACCTCGCGGGCCTTCTCGCCGAAGATGGCGCGCAGCAGGCGCTCCTCGGCCGTCAGGTCGATCTCGCCCTTCGGCGTGACCTTGCCCACCAGCACGTCGCCGGGGCCGACCTCGGCGCCGATGCGGATGATGCCGTCGGCATCCAGGTCGCTGATCATGTCCTCGGAGATGTTCGGGATCTCGCGGGTGATCTCCTCGGGTCCCAGCTTCGTGTCGCGGGCGTCGATCTCGTACTCGCTGATGTGGATGGACGTCAGCAGGTCCTCGGAGACCACGCGCTCGGACACGACGATGGCGTCCTCGTAGTTGTAGCCTTCCCAGGGCATGTACGCGATCATGAGGTTCTGGCCCAGCGAAAGCTCGCCGTGGTCGCACGACGGGCCGTCCGCCAGGACGTCGCCCACCTGCACGCGGTCGCCCTTGCGGACCAGCGGCTTATGGTTGATGCAGCCGCTCTGGTTCGAGCGCTGGAACTTCGGGATCAGGTACTCGTCGTAGTCGCCGTCGTTGTTCAGGATGATGACGGTCTCGCCGTCGACGTAGTCCACGATGCCGGCGTTCTGCGCAGTCAGGATCTCGCCGGAGTCGACCGCGATGCGGTGCTCGATGCCGGTGCCGACCAGCGGCGCGTGCGGCTGCAGCAGCTGCACGGCCTGGCGCTGCATGTTCGAGCCCATCAGCGCGCGGTTCGCGTCGTCGTGCTCCAGGAACGGAATCAGCGACGTTGCGACGGATACCATCTGGCGCGGGGACACGTCCATGTAATCGACGGTCTCGGGCGCGACGTCGGCCGCCTCGCCGAAGACGCCCTTGCTGTCCGTGGTACGGGCCAGGACGCGGGTGGCGGGAACGAACTTGCCGTCGACGGTCTTGCCGAACTCGCGCGTCTCGGGATCGAACTCCTCGTTCGCCTGCGCGATGGTGTACTGCTCTTCGACGTCTGCCGTCAGGTACTCGACCTCGTCCGTGACCTTGCCGTCGACGACCTTGCGGTACGGCGTCTCGATGAAGCCGAAGCGGTTGACGCGGGCGTACGTTGCCAGCGAGCCGATCAGGCCGATGTTCGGGCCTTCAGGCGTCTCGATGGGGCACATGCGGCCGTAGTGGGACGTGTGGACGTCGCGGACTTCGAAGCCGGCGCGCTCGCGGGACAGGCCGCCGGGGCCCAGGGCGGACAGACGGCGCTTGTGCGTGATGCCTGCTGCCAGGTTCGACTGGTCCATGAACTGGGACAGCTGGGAGGAGCCGAAGAACTCCTTGATGGCCGCCACGATGGGACGGATGTTCATCAGGCTCTGCGGCGTGATCTCGTCGGGCTCCTGCATGCTCATGCGCTCGCGGACGACGCGCTCCATGCGGGACATGCCGATGCGGAACTGGTTCTGGATCAGCTCGCCCACCGTGCGGATGCGGCGGTTGCCGAAATGGTCGATATCGTCCGTGGTGTAGCCCTCTTCGCCATCATGCAGCGCCACGATGTACTTCATGGTCTCCACGATGTCTTCCTCGTCCAGCGTGGAGCAGTCCTTCTCGGGGTCGAAGCCCAGCTTCTTGTTGATCTTGTAGCGGCCGACCTCTGCCAGGTTGTAGCGCTGGGGGTTGAAGAACAGGCCGTCGATCAGCGTGCGGGCGGAATCGATGGTTGCCGGCTCGCCCGGACGGAAGCGGCGGTACAGCTCGATCAGGGCCTCTTCCTTCGTGGTGGAGGGGTCGCGGTCCAGCGTGCGCAGCACCATCTCGGAGCTGCCCAGGATGTCGACGATCTCCTCGCGGGTCTCGGCCAGGCCCATGGCGCGCAGCATCAGCGTTGCGGGCTGCTTGCGCTTGCGGTCGATGCGGACGGACAGGATGTCGCGCTTGTCCGTCTCGAACTCCAGCCAGCTGCCGCGGCTGGGGATGACCTTCGCGTTGTAGATCAGCTTGTTCGACGGGCGGTCATGCTCGGCGGAGAAGTACACGCCGGGGCTGCGGACCAGCTGGGATACGATGACGCGCTCCGTGCCGTTGATGATGAACGTGCCCTGCGGGGTCATCATGGGGAAATCGCCCATGAAGACTTCCTGCTCCTTGATCTCGCCGGTCACGATGTTGACGAAGCGGATCTGGGCATACAGCGGAGCCTGATAGCTCTGGTCGTGCTTGCGGCACTCCTCGATGGTCATCTTGGGCTCTTCGAAGTGATGCGCGCCGAATTCGACGTACATGTCCTTCTGGTTGCTCTCGATGGGGCTGATGTCTGCCAGCGTGGCAGCCAGGCCCTCCGTTTTGAACCAATTGAAACTATCCGTTTGGATGGCGATCAGATTCGGAACGTCCATGACGCTCGGAATCTTCGCGAAGCTCCTGCGTTCCCTATAACGGCTGTTGGAAGCCACTTTTTTCTCTTGGGCCACGAGGTGGTTCCTCCTTCGAAAAAATCGCATTTTTGCGAAAAGACGCAAGTTGCTAGAATAGCCCGCACTTGTGGTCCCGTCAAGAAATATTTTTTTGAAATATGTTTATTCGTTGCGTTTTAGCAGCTGAACTGCCCTTTTTCAGGCGGAGGAAACGGATGCGCTACCTGCCGTCGCGCAGCGCCTTCAGCTTCGCCAGCGTATCCGCATCGATGCGCTCCGCCACGGTGTTCTTGCGCGCGACGGCAGGCGATTCGTCCAGGCGCACCTCCTGCATGAGCATCTCCATCTCATGCGAGAAGCCGTTCGCGCTCATGCGGTCCACGCCGCCGCCGAACACGGTGTCCTGGATGGTGGCGTCGCTCGTGACCACCATGACCTCCATGCCCTTCTCGGCCCCGTCGTGCGCCAGCTTCTCGATGACCTTGTCGGCCGTGGACCCCGCCGGGCTGAAGATGACCTGGACTCCGCCGATCGTCTGCGGCTTGCCGGTGGAGAACTCGTTGCCGCCGCCGTCGTAGACGATGTAGGCGCGGTACGTCTTGCCCGCGAACGAGATGACGTCCTTCAGCAGCGTCTCGCGCGCCGTGTTGAACGAGTCGTCCGTGTAGTCCGGGGCGGCGATGTTCTGGTAGCGATACCCGCTTCGCAGCACGTTGTAGCCGTCCACTATCAGCATCCGCCTGCGATTCATCGCCATTGCCTATCGCCTCTTCCCCTTCCGTACGCGCGGCCGCATGCTCGTTCGCTGCCGCCGCACCGGTCGTTTGCCGTTCCCTGCCGCTTCGCCGCTTGCCTGCCGCGCCGGCCCCTACCGGCCCGTGTCGCCGGTATTGCTCTGAACGCCCATGCCGTCCCAATTCTGGCGAAGCCATTCGTACATAACGGCCGTGGATGCCTGCGCCACGTTCAGCGACTGCGTCGTGCCCACCTGCGGAAGCGCCATCAGGAAGTCGCAGTTCTCGCGCGTCAGGCGCGCCAGGCCCTCTTCCTCGTTGCCCATGACCAGGCCCATCTTGCCCTTCAGGTTCGCACCCCAGATGCTGTCCGCAGCATGCTCGCTGGCACCGGCGATCCAGAACCCGGCCTCCTTCAGGCGGTCCATGGCCTGGCCCAGGTTCGCCACCTGGGCGATTTTCACGTTGATGACGGCGCCGGCAGAGCTCTTGTACGTGGCCGCCGTCACATGCGCGCTGCGCTTGTTCGGGATGACGATGCCCGATGCGCCCACCACTTCCGCGGAACGCGCGATGGCGCCCAGGTTGCCGGCGTCCGTGATATGGTCCAGCAGCAGCACGAGCGCCGCGCCGTTGCGCGCCTGCGCATCGCTCTCGGCCGCTTCGATGACGTCCTGCAGCGACGCATAGGCATACGGCTTCGCCTCCGCCATGACGCCCTGATGGCTGCCGCGGGCCAAATGCCTCTCCAGCTCCTTGCGCGGCACCATGCTCACGGGAATGTTGCGGTTCTTCGCCTTGCGCATGATGTCGTTGACCAGGCCGTCGCGCTTGATGCCGTCCGCGATCAGCACGCGCTTGATGGGCGTGCCGCCGCGCAGCGCCTCGATTACCGGGCGCTTTCCCTCGATGTATTCGGCCATGGTCCTCTTTCCTCGTCTCTGCGTTCGGCCCGTTCCCCGGGCACGTTTTCTCCCTTGGCATTATAGGACGCGCGGACGTCGGGCACGCCATCGCCCCCGCAGCGCACGAGAAGAGTACAATCGGGGCCATGGAACTGGGACTGATATCAGACATACACCGCCATCTGCCCGATGCCGCCCTCCAGGCGCTGCAGGGATGCGACCGCATCATCTGCGCCGGCGACGTGGAGGACCAGCGCCTGCTGTGGGAGCTGGAATCCATAGCGCCCACCATAGCCGTGCTGGGCAATTGCGACCAGGGCGCGATGTGGGACCCCACGGTGCGCTTCAGCGTGTCGCCCACGCTGGGCGGCGTGAAGTTCCTGGTGGTGCACCGACCGCAGGACATCGGCATCCCGGCGCCGGACGTGCAGGTGGTCGTGCACGGCCATACGCACGTGCCGCGAAACGAGGTCATCCAGGGCGTGCGGTACGTGAACCCCGGCTCGTGCAGCTTCCCGCGCGGCGGCTCGAAAGCCGGCGTTGCGCGCATGACCGTGGACGACGGCGAAGTGCGCGCCGTGCGCTTCATCGAGCTGCCCGCAAAGTAAGCGCGCATCCCCCGAACGCGTAATTCCCCGCCGCTGCAGAATGCCGTTGTCGGCCCTCTGCCTCAACCGTCAGGCGCAGAGATAGCGAAAACCGCCGCACGCGCACCCCTTCCGGGATGCGAATGCGGCGGTTTCTGTTTGCAAGGGATCCGTTCCGACGCGGATCAGCCCTCGTACGTCACGCGCGCGCCCTGCGGCGTATCCTCCACGGTGAATCCCAGATCCGTCAGGCCGTCGCGGATGGCGTCCGCCAAGCCGAAATCCTTCTCCTTGCGGGCAGCCGCACGCGCATCCAGCAGCGCCTGCGCCGCTTCGGCCGCATTGTCGCCGGCATAGGCGGCCAGACGGGCCGCCAGCTCGACGGTCTCCGCCGGGAAGCCGGAGGCTCCCTCTTCCTTGCCTTCCGCCTGGATGCCCAGAACGCCCAGCAGCTCGATGACGGCGTCGCGCGCCTCCGTGACGGCACCGGCGTCGGCAGTGGAGATGGTCCTGTTCGCCACCTGGGCATTCAGGTCGTTCACGAACGAGAACAGGCATCCCAGCGCACCGGCCGTGTTGAAGTCGTCGTCCATGGATTCCACGAACCCCTGGCGCAGCTGCTCCACGTTCGCCTTCAGCGCGGCGCCGTCCAGCGTCGCCGGTCCCTCGTCGGCCGTGGAAAGCAGCCAGTCCAGGTTCTTGACGGTGTTCTCGATGCGGTTCAGAGACGCCTCGGCCTCCTGCAGGCGCGTATCCGAGAAATCCAGCGGGCTGCGGTAATGCGTCTGCAGCATCAGCATGCGCAGCACCGCGGGGCGCGTCGTCTTCAGCACGTCGCGCAGCAGCAGGAAATTGCCCAGCGACTTGCTCATCTTCTCCTTGTTGATCTGCAGCATGCCGCCGTGCATCCAGTAGTTGCAGAACGTCTCGCCATACGCGGCCTCGCTCTGGGCCGTCTCGTTCTCATGATGCGGGAACACCAGGTCGGCGCCGCCGCCATGGATGTCCAGCGGCAGGCCCAGGTACTTGCGCGACATGGCCGAGCATTCGATATGCCAGCCGGGGCGGCCGGGGCCCCACGGGGAATCCCAGGCGGGCTCGCCGGGCTTCGAGGCCTTCCACAGCGCGAAGTCCAGCGGGTCGTGCTTGCGGTCCGCCACGCCCGTCACGCCGTCGGACACCAGGTCGCGATGGCCGCTCTCCATCTCGTCCACGTCGCGGTGCGAGAGCTTGCCGTATTGCGGGAACGAGCGCACGTCGAAGTAGACGTCGCCGTCCTCCACGTACGCATGGCCGTTGTCGATGATGGCCTGGATGAGCTCGATCATGGCCGGGATCTCCTGCGTGGCGCGCGGGCGCACATCCGGGTCCATGACGCCGGCGGCATGCATGTCCTCGATGAACGCCTGGCTGTATTCCGCAGCGACCTCCGCCGCCGTGCGCCCCTCTTCCCGGGCCTTGTTGATGATCTTATCATCCACGTCCGTCAGGTTCTGCACGAACGTCACGTTGTAGCCGCGCCAGATGAAGTAGCGGCGGATGGTGTCGAACGAGATGAACGTGCGGGCGTTGCCGATATGGATGTAGTTGTACACCGTCGGGCCGCACACGTACATGTGCACCGTGCCCTCTTCGCGCGGATGGAACTCCTCTTTCGTACGGGTCTGGGTGCTATAGAGCTTGATCACAGTTGGACCTTTCGCATAGGCGGGTAACGGCGGCTGCAGGACAGCCGTTCAAGATGGCAATACAGGCGGGCATCAATGCATGCGGCGCAGCAGCGCCACGGCGCGGGCGGAGATCCCCTCTTCGCGGCCCTCCAGGCCGAGATGCTCCGTGGTCGTGGCCTTCACGCCCACGTTGTCGGCCGAGATGCCCAGGGCGCCGGCCAGATTCGCGCGCATCTTGTCGCGATACGGCGACAGCTTCGGCTGCTGGGCGGCCACGACGGAATCGATGTCCAGCACCTCGTAGCCGGCTTCGCGCACGAATTCCCCGACCTTCGCCAGAAGCTGGAGGGAATCCGCGCCGGAATAGGCGGGATCGTTGTCGGGGAAGAAATGCCCGATGTCGCCCAGGCGCGCCGCGCCCAACACGGCGTCGGCCACGGCGTGCGCCAGCACATCGGCGTCGGAATGGCCGGCAAGGCCGCGGAAGTACGGAATGTCCACTCCCCCGATGATGAGCTTCCGGCCGCCCACCAGCTCGTGCACGTCCAAGCCCATGCCGATGCGCAGGTCGGCCGCACTGAAATTCGCCCCGTTCTCTGCCATGGCTATTCCTCCTTGCCCGTATCCGCGTCGCCGTCGAAGTCGCTCAGCGGATCGTCCCCGTAGCGGGAGCGCAGGACTTCGCGGATGGCGGGTGCCAGCATCAGGTAATCTTCCGGCACGGTGAGCTTGATGTTGTTGCGGGACCCTTCGACCACCAGCACACGGCCGCCCAGGCGCTCGATGAGCGACGAGTCGTCCGTTCCCACGAAGCCGTCGGCCAGCGCGGAGGCGTGCGCGCGGCGGTAGATGCCGGCGCGGAAGACCTGCGGCGTCTGGGCGTTCCAGAACACGGAGCGGTCCGGCGTGCCCACGATGACGCCGTCCTCGACCACTTTCAGCGTGTCGATGGAGCGGTACGCCACCACGGCGCCGTCCGCGTCCAAGTTGCCCTTCACGACGCTGATGGCATGGTTGATGAGGTCGGGGCCGATCATGGGGCGCGCGCCGTCGTGCAGCACCACGTATTCGTAGTCTTCCGGCACGTACTCCAGGCCGGAGAACGCGGATTCCTGGCGGATGGTGCCCGCCGGCGCCAGCACGATGGGCGTCACGAACGGGTACGGGTCGATGGCCACGCGCAGGTACTCCTCTTTGCGGTCCTCGGGGCAGACGATGACGATGAGCCCGACGTCGCCCACGGCGTCGAACGCCTCGGCGGACCACGTGAGGATGGGCTTGCCGGCGATCTTCACCAGCTGCTTGCCGCCGGCGCGGCCGAAGCGTTCGCCCTGTCCGCCCGCAAGGATGATGGCGGCGGTCTTCGGCTTCTTGTCCACCTTGCCCGTCAGGCCCTCGCTCTGCTCCAACATGGTCTTGAAATCGATATCGACCTCGGTCAGCCGCGGCTGGTCCAGCACGGAGGGCACCGCAACCGGGTCGGCGGCGTCGTTCAGCCCTGAAGGCGCATTCTCAAGCTCGCTCATCTTTCGGCCCCTTTCAAAACAGAAAAGCCGCCTCGGCAGAAGCACCGAGACGGCTTGCAAGTCCCATTCGCCGGAAGGGTTTCCGGCCGGCATCCGGCAGTGCGGCTGCGCGCGCCGGAATGCACCCGGCGCCTAGTCGGCAGCACCGCCTTCGGCCGAATTGCCGCTGCCCAAAGCACGGCCCGTGTTGTCCAGGTCGTAGCCGCTGAGCAGCAACTCTGCTTCTGTGGCTATGCTATCACGTTTCCGCGGCGCGGGGATGGACCCGCTGCCCGGCGTAAACTGCATCTTGCCGTCGACATAATCCACGTCGATAACGGAGCCGGAATGCCACTTGCCTTCCAGGATCTGGTCGGCGATGCGGTCCTCCAGCAGGCGCTGGATGGCGCGGCGCAGCGGGCGGGCGCCGAATGTGGTGTCCGTTCCCTCTTTCATGACGTGGCGGTACGCCGCATCCGTCAGGTTGATGGTCATGTTCTGCTGGATGAGGCGCTGGCGCAGGTCGTCCACCAGCAGCTTCACAATCTGGATGAGCTCCTTCTCCGTGAGCGACTTGAACACGATGATCTCGTCGACGCGGTTCAGGAATTCGGGACGGAACAGCTTCTTCAGCTCTCCCATCACGGACGTGCGGATCTCCTCATCGGACAGGCCCTTCGACTCCGTGCTGAAGCCGATGTGCGTCTCCTGGGCAATCTCGCGCGCGCCCACGTTCGACGTCATGATGATGATCGTGTTGCGGAAGTCGACCGTGCGGCCCTGGCCGTCCGTCAGATGGCCCTCTTCCAAGATCTGTAGCAGGATGTTGAACACATCCGGGTGCGCCTTCTCGATCTCATCGAACAGCACGACGGAATACGGGCGCTGGCGAACGGCCTTCGTCAGCTCGCCGCCCTCGTCGTAGCCCACGTATCCCGGAGGGGCACCCACGAGGCGGGAGACCGTGTGCTTCTCCATGTACTCGGACATGTCGAACGAGATGAGCGCGTCCTCCGTGTTGAACAGGAATTCTGCCAGCGCTTTCGAGAGCTCCGTCTTGCCGACGCCGGACGGTCCCAGGAAGATGAACGAACCGGCGGGGCGCTTCGGGTCCTTCAGGCCGGCGCGCGAACGGCGGATGGCCTTCGCCACGGCGGTCACGGCCTCGTTCTGGCCGATGACGCGCTCGTGCAGCACATCCTCCATGCGGAGCAGCTTGTCCGTCTCGGCCTCCGTCAGGCTGGAAACGGGGACGCCGGTGGTCATGGACACCACGTCCGCGATGTCCTCGGCCGTCACGTCGTGGACGGTCTTCTGCGTCTTCTCCTCCCAGTCCTTCTCGGCCGTCTCCATCTGCTCGCGCAGCTTCGCCTCGTCGTCGCGCAGCTTCGCCGCGCGCTCGAAGTCCTGCTGGGCGATGGCGTCGTTCTTGTCGTTCTGCACCTTGCGCAGCTGTTCGTCCAGATCCTGCAGCTCGGAGGGACGCGTCATGTTGCGGATGCGCATGCGCGCGCCCGCCTCGTCGATGACGTCGATGGCCTTATCCGGCAGGTAGCGGTCCTGGATGTAGCGGTCCGCCAGCTGGACGGCCGTCTGCAGCGCGTCATCCGTGAAGTGCACCTTGTGGTGCTCCTCGTAACGGCCGCGCAGGCCCTCCAGAATGCGTTCGGCCTGCTCTTCGCTCGGCTCGCCCACCGTGAGCGGCTGGAAGCGGCGCTCCAGCGCGGCGTCCTTCTCCAGGTGCTTGCGGTATTCGTCCAGCGTCGTGGCGCCGATGACCTGCAGCTCGCCGCGGGCCAGCGGTGCCTTCAGGATGGCGGAGGCATCGATGGAGCCCTCGGCGGAACCGGCGCCCACCAGCGTATGGATCTCGTCGATGAACAGGATGACGTTGCCCGCCTCCTGCACCTCCTTGATGCACTTCTTCAAGCGGTCTTCGAATTCGCCGCGGTACTTCGAGCCGGCGACGATGGAGGACACGTCCAGCGACACGATGCGCACGCCGCGCAGGATGTCCGGGACCTTCTTCGCAACGATGAGCTGTGCCAGGCCCTCGACGATGGCCGTCTTGCCCACGCCGGGTTCGCCCAGGATAAGCGGGTTGTTCTTCTGGCGGCGGCACAGGATCTGCATGATGCGCTCGATTTCGCCGGCGCGCCCGATGACGGGGTCCAGCTTGCCGGCCTTCGCCTTCGCCGTCAGGTCCGTGCCGAACTCGTTCAGCGCGCTGTCCGAAGAGCCCTGCCCCGTTTCGAATGCGTTGTTCCCGGCGAACACGGAGTTCTGCCCCACCAGGTCGTTCATCTCGGCGCGGATCATGTCGCCCGTGATGCCCATGCGGGCCAGCACGTCCATTGCCGTGCCGCCGTTTTCGCGGACGATGCCCAGCAACAGGTGCTCCGTGTTGATGAAGCTCTGGCCCATCTGCATGGCTTCGCGCAGCGCGTTCTCAAGCACGCGCTTCACGCGCGGCGTGAAGCTCAGATGGCCGGACACGTCGGCATCCTCGTCGATAGTCACCACCTGGCGCACGTTCTCGACGACATCCTCGTACTTCACGTTCAGCTGCTCCAACGCCTGGGCGGCCAATCCGTCCTTCTCCTTGATCAAGGCAAGCAGCAGGTGCTCGGTTCCCACATAGGGCTGATGGAGCGCGCGGGCCTCGTCCTGCGCCAGCACCAGGACCTTGCGGGCCTTGTCGGTGAATTTGTCAAATGCCATAGGCGTTCCTTTGCCTTGGGCCGGCCCGCGCAGCGAATATACGGGTATGCACCCGCGATGGTCCGTACGGGGCCGGCTACCTCTACTTTTTCGAGTTTCACTATACTCGAATTGCCGACCGCCGCCGCTTTTCCCACAAATCCCACAAATTTAAGTGCGTTGTTGTTAAGTTTCCTGTTTTTAAGACACTTAACAAATTTAACGAGCGCTTTCGTCGGCGCTCAAGCGGAAACATTCGGCACACGTTGTGCCGCCGTATAGCGAAAAGCAGGGCGCCGCCGAAGTGGCAGCGCCCTGCGTATCGGATGCCCCTCTTGCCGCCGGGCAAGGGAGGATGTCTTCGTCGTCTGCGGAATGCGGAGCGCCGGCTATCCGGACGCGCCCTTGTATCCGAGCGGCCGAGCGGCCGTTATGCCTGCTCCGTCTGTTCGGCGTCCTGCTTGCCGAACGTATCGCGGTCCGGCGCGATGGCCTGCATGGCCTCGATCACGGAGGCGAACAGGTCTGCCAGCTCCATGTCGTTCAGCTCCGCACCGTGGCGGATGACGTCGCGGTTGCAGCCGGCGGCGAAGCGCTTGTCCTTGAACTTCTTCTTGAGCGACTTCACCGTGAAGTCCATGACGGACTTGCTGGGGCGCATGAGCACGGCGGCCTGGATGAGGCCCGAAAGCTCGTCGCAGGCATACAGCACCTTCTCCATCTTCAGCTCCGGCTTCGGCAGGTCGCCGTTCAAGTCGGAGTTGTGCGTCTGGATCTCGCGGGCCAGCACCGGGTTCGCGCCGGCTTCCTGCAGCAGCTCCGCCGTCTTCACAGTGTGCTGCACGGCGTCCTGCCACTTCTCCCAATCCAGGTCGTGCAGCAGGCCCACCTGGCCCCAGAACTCCACGTTCTGCGGATCGTACTTCTCGGCGTAATAGCGCATCAGGCCTTCCAGCGTCTCGCCGTGGCGGATGTGGAATTCGTCCTGGTTGTACTTCTTCAGCAGCTCGAACGCCTGGTCGCGCGTCAGGCCGGAGTCCAGCTTCTCGCCTGCGGCGGGAGCGGGAACGCCTGCGGCCGCATTCTCCAGCGCGGCCTCGGCAGCCTCATCGGCCTCCTCCAGCGCATCGGCGGCCTTCTCGACCGCGGACTCCGCAACCTCCTTCGCCATCTCGGCAGAGGCGCCGGCCTCGGAATCGGCCGCGATGGCATCCAGCGAGGCGGCGGCGTTGTCCGTGGCCACGCCGGAAACCTGGCGCGCGATGTCCTCCTTGGTGATGACCTCGGGCTTCATCTGCGGGAACAGCAGCACGTCGCGAATGGACGCCGCATCGCAGAACAGCATGATCATGCGGTCGATGCCGTAGCCGATGCCGCCCGCGGGAGGCATGCCGTACTCCAGCGCGCGCACGTAGTCGTAGTCGTAGCCCATGGCCTCGTCGTCGCCGAAGCCCTTCGCAGCCACCTGCTCGGCGAAGCGTCCGGCCTGGTCGACCGGGTCGTTCAGCTCGGAGAACGCGTTCGCATATTCGTGGCCGGCGATGACGAGCTCGAAACGGTCCGTCAAGCGCGGGTCGTCGCTCTTGCGCTTCGCCAGCGGCGAGACCTCCTCCGGGTAATCGCAGACGAACGTGGGGTTCGTCAGCGTCTCTTCGCCCAGCTCGTCGTACAGCTCGAACAGCAGCTTGCCGGCACCCCAGCTTTCCTGCCAATCGATGCCGTGCTGCTGGCAGACGTCGCGCAGGTGCTCGACGGGCGTGTCGATGGTCAGCGGCTCGCCGCAGACCTCTGAGGCAATCTCGGCAACGGTAGCGGAGCGCCACGTGCCGGACAGGTCGATCTCCTGGCCCTGGTACTGGATGGCCTCATGGCCTTCCGCACAGCCGCACACCTCGCGGGCGATGCGCTTGAACAGGCCCTCCGTCAGGTCCTTCATGCCCTGCAGGTCGCTGAACGCGCAATACGCCTCCATGGACGTGAACTCGGGGTTGTGCGTCAGGTCCATGCCCTCGTTGCGGAACTGGCGGCCGATCTCGAAGACGCGGTCCAACCCGCCCACCAGCAGGCGCTTCAGCGGCAGCTCCGTGGCAATGCGCAGGTAGAAGTCGCGGTCGAGCGCATTGAAGTGCGTCACGAACGGCTTCGCGTTCGCGCCGCCCAGGATGCCGTGCATCATGGGCGTCTCGACTTCCATGTAGCCCAGATCCTCCATGTAGCGGCGGATGAGCGAGATGACCTGCGAACGGCGGCGGAACGTCTCGCGCACGTCCGGGTTCATGATCAGGTCCACATAGCGCTGGCGGTAGCGCAGCTCCTTGTCGGACAGCCCGTGGAACTTCTCGGGAAGCGGGCGCAGCGACTTGCTCAGCAGCTCGTAGCGGTCCACGGCAACGGACAGCTCGCCGCGGCGCGTGCGCATCATGGTGCCGGACACGCCGATCCAATCGCCCATGTCCAGGTCCTTCATCTCCGCGAACGCCTCTTCGCCCAGGTTGTTGATGCGGCAGAACAGCTGGATGTCGGCATCCGTGTCGCGCAGCTCGCCGAAGATGATCTTGCCCTGGTCGCGCTTCGACATCAGGCGGCCGGCAAGCGTCACGCGGTCCTCCGTGTTCGCGCCCGCCTCGAGGTCGGCATAGCGCTCGACCAGATCGGAGGCATGGTCGGAGATCTTGAACGCATGGCCGTACGGGTTCTTGCCCGCCTCGATGAGCGCCGCGCGCTTCGCCTTGCGAACTTCGATGGGATCGTCTTCTACTTCCTGCGGGGTGTTGTCGGCGTTCTCTGCCACCTTTGCTCCTTTTCGCTCGTGCCGCGCGCGGCGGGGTAAAACTAAAAAACGGCCCGAAGGCCGTTTTCCTTAATGCTCGATGTTCTTGATCGTGAACTTGATCTCGCGTCCGGTCGGCCCCGTGGTACTGATCTGGTCGCCCTTCTTATGGCCGATCATGGCTGCTCCCACGGGCGACTCGTTCGAGATCTTGCCGACCGAGATGTCGCTCTCCGCAGCGCCCACGATGGTGAACACGCGTTCCTTGCCGCCCCAGTCCAGCGTGACCTTGCTGCCGATGCTCACCGTGTCCTTGTCCACCGGGCCTTCGACGACGGTTGCCTCGGACAGGATGCGGTTGATCTCGGCGATGCGCGTCTCCAGCATGGCCGATTCGTTCTTGGCGTCGTCGTACTCGGAGTTCTCGGAGATATCGCCGAACTCGCGGGCGACGCGAATGCGCTCGCCGACTTCGGCGCGCTTGTCGTTCTCCAGGTAGTTCAACTCGTCTTCGAGCTGCTTCTTACCTTCCTTGGTAAGCACATATTCGGATTCAGCCATGCGGTATTGCATCCTTTCGACATCCGGGCATTTCGCCCGATTCCACAACATGCCACCCCGTTTGGGATGGCATGTCGAATTGCTTTGATATGTCGCAAACGCTGCCGGAGTATTACTCCCCGGACTTCGTTTCGCTCTGGGCTTTCGGAGAAGGCTTGTCTTCGACGACCTCTTCTACGACGTCTTCAGCCTTGACTTCGTCCTTCTTATCCTTCTTGCCGCTGTTCATTCCCTCTCGCAGGTTCCTCACCGACTTGCCGATTGCGCTACCGAGCTTCGGCAGGTTCTTCGGTCCGAAGATGAGAAGGACGACCACGAGGATGACAACGATTTCCAATGGTCCAAGCTTAGGCATATGCCCTCCGTTCACTGTCTGCGCCGCCTTGCACAGGTAATCGTTTCTGCAAAGGCGAACTAATCGATGGTCGGGACGACTGGATTTGAACCAGCGACCTCTGCGTCCCGAACGCAGCGCTCTACCAAGCTGAGCCACGTCCCGACTTCCGATTACAGCGGTGAGTATATTAGCACAACTATTTCCATCGACAAGAGAAGTACACAATCCGTTTGAAATCATTGGCGAACGGCGCCTTTTCGTGCCGAAAGGCACGGGGGACGGCCCGACGACGCATTCGCCTGCTCACTGCCCGGCGTGCTGCGCATGGTCGCACAGCTGCCAGAATGCCACCGCCGTGGCGGCCGCCACGTTCAGCGAGTCCACGTGATGCGCCATGGGAATCTTCACCACGTAGTCGCACGAAGCGATGGTGGATTGCGCCAGGCCGTCGCCCTCCGTGCCGAACACCAGGGCAAGGCGGTCTTCCGCCTGCAGGCGCGGGTCCCCCAGCAGCAGGGCGTCGTCGGCAAGCGCGAACGCCGCGGTCTTGAAGCCGGCAGCATGCAGGCGCGCCATACCCGCCTGCGGCCAGTCGGACGCCTGGGACCCGATGCGCGTCCACGGAACCTGGAACACGGTGCCCATGGAGACGCGCACGGCCCGGCGGTACAGCGGATCGCAGCACGTCGGGGTCACGAGCACGGCATCCACGTCCAGCGCCGCCGCCGACCGGAACGCCGCGCCCACGTTCGTATGGTCCACGATGCCCTCCAGCACCGCCACGCGATGCGCATCCTGCAGCAGCTCCTCCACGGCAGGCAGCTTCGGGCGGCTCATGGCGCAGAGCACGCCGCGCGTCAGCCGGAACCCGGTGATATGCGCCAACATGTCGGACTCCCCCGTGTACACGGGCACGGGCTTCCCTGCCTGGGCTTCCGCCTGCGCCACAAGCGGGGCGGCCGTCTCCAGCCAGCGGCGCTCCATGAGAAACGACTGTGCCCGCATGCCCGCGTCCAGCGCGCGGGCGATGACCTTCGGGGACTCCGCGATGAAGATGCCCTTCTCCGGTTCCAGCTTGCTGCGCAGCTGCCGCTCCGTCAGGCGCACATACGGCGCCACGCAATCCTGATCAAGCGATGAGATCTCTACAATGTCCATCTGCCGTCCTGCCAATCCATGGGAATACGACCCGCATTGTAGCGCGCCCGCGCGGCCGCCGATGAGGCGGGCACGTACGCCGGACGCTGCAACGAGCCTCGGGAAGCCGCGGGGAATAAAAACGCGGGTTCGCCCGTTTTTGCGGAAAACTGCGTTATGCTAGATACAGAAACCACGAGGAAGGCGTCGGGCGGTTCAGCACCGCACACTCATCCCGAAGCCCTCCCTGGAATGTTTTATCCGTCTATGAAAGGTGAGTGCTATGGAAATCACGGTCACCGGTCGTACTATTGCGATTACCCCCGCGCTTCGCGATTACGCGCAGGAAAAAGTAACGGCAGCTTTGAAGGTCATGGATATCGACCCGCTGAACGCAGACGTCGTCCTGCTTGCTGAGCGCAACCCCTCCAACGCCTCCCCCTGCGTATGCGAGATTACCGCCCATACGAAGGGCCAGACCATCCGCGTGGAAGAACGCGAGGATGACATGTACGCCGCTATCGACATTGCCGCCGCAAAGGCAAGCCGTCAGCTGCGCAAGTACAAGACGAAGGTCGTCGATCGCCGCCAGCGCCGCGGCGGTGCCGGCGAGATCCTGGCTGCCAGCCAGCCGGAGACGGACTTCGACAAGCTGATGGAAGAGCTGTCCGCCGATAACGACGAGATCGTGCGCGAGAAGGAAGTCGACTTCAAGCCCGAAACCGTCGAGGAGGCCCTGATCGAGATCGACCTGCTGGGCCACGACTTCCACGGCTTCATCGATCGCGACTCGAACGAGTTCTGCATCCTGTACCGTCGTGACAACGGCGGCTACGGCCTGCTGAAGCAGAAGGCCGAATAGCGCAGCATCTCGCGTTTCGAACCGTCAAGGGGCTTCCGGCACATGCCGGGAGCCCCTTTTCCGTGCCCTGGGAAGGATACCGGCCGCCCTGGGTAAAGAAGAAGGCCCCGACGCATGTCGGGGCCTTTCGTGTTCGCGTATTTCCCGGAATGCCGGGCTAAGCGGTGCGCTGCGGACCGGCAGGCAGCCGCCTTGTGCGGGGCAGACGCAATTAGCAGATCTTCACGACCCAGCCGTCGGGGCCCTGGATCTTGCCGGACTGGATGTCCGTCAGCGTGTTGCGCAGCTTGTGCATCACGGGGCCGGTCTCCTCCAGGCCGCTTGCCAGGACGATCTTCTCGTCGCCGTTGTCGATCTCGCCGACCGGGGAGATGACGGCGGCGGTGCCGCACATGCCGCATTCCACGAAGTCGCCGTTGCGGACCTCGTCGAACTTCACGGGGCGCTCGACAACCTTCATGCCCAGCATGTCGCGGGCAACCGTGACCAGCGAACGGCGGGTGATGGAGGGCAGGATGGAGTCCGTGAAGGACTTCGGGACAACGAGCGTGCCGTCCTTCTCAACAAACAGGAAGTTCGCGCCGCCGGCTTCCTCGACGTACGTGCGGGTCTGCGGATCCAGGTACATGTTGTCGGCATAGCCCTGCTCGTGGGCGATGGTGCCGGGCAGCAGCGACATGGCGTAGTTCAGGCCGGCCTTGATGTTGCCGGTGCCGTGCGGGGCGGCACGGTCGTAATCGGGGACGCGGACCTTGACGGGACGCACGCCGCCCGTGTAGTACGGGCCCACGGGCGTGACCAGGATGCGGAACTGGTATTCGTCGGCCGGGGACACGCCGATGACGATGCCCGTGGCGAACATGACAGGGCGCACGTACAGCGTGGCGCCGGAACCGAACGGCGGGACCCATGCGGCATTCGCCTTGACGACCTGCTTCACGGCATCGACGAACTTATCCTCGGGGAACGGGGGCATAATCAGGCGCTTGGCAGAATCCTGCATGCGGGAGGCGTTCAAGTCGGGGCGGAAGCACACGATATCGCCGTTCTCGGTGGTGTATGCCTTCAGGCCCTCGAAGACCTCCTGCGCATAGTGCAGAACGCCGGAGCATTCGGACAGCACGACGGAATGGTCGGTGGTCAGGCCGCCCTCTTCCCATGCGCCGTTCTTGTAATTGCAGACGTAGCTGTAGTCGGTGGGTTGATAGGCGAACCCGAGGCTGCCCCAATCCAGATCCTTCTTCTCCAAAGAGATCATCTCCAAGCTGACATGTTGTCGTTACCTCATTATGTGCCCATAGATTCTACTACCAGAGTACTCCACTACGCGATAGTTTTTCCGAGCGGTCGTATACGGGTACGGACCGTTCGTCGGAGCAGAGCCTGCCGTTGGCCGCATCAGATGCGGGAGAGCACCCTCTTGCGCGCCTCGGCCGTCTCGAACGAAACGCGCTCGACGTCGATCGTGGGCCATTCGCCGTCGCGGTACAGCACCTGGCCGTCGACCATGGTGAGCACCACGTCGCTTCCCTGTGCGGAGTACACCAGGTTCGTGAGCATGTCGGAAACCGGCTGCATCCACGGAACATCCACGTCCAGGACGATCAGGTCGGCGCGCTTGCCCTGTGCGATGGACCCCGTGTCCCGGCGTCCCTGCGACAGCGCGCCGTTGAGCGTTGCCATCTGCAGCAGCTCGGACGCGGACACGCCCACCGGCGTGCACCAGCGCGCCCGCGCCGCAAGGCCCAGCATGGTCATGTCCTTGAACATGTTCAGGTTGTTGTTGCTGGCAACGCTGTCCGTGCCGATGGCAACGCGCACGCCGGCCTTCTGCAGGCCGGACAGGTCGGCGATGCCGCTGCCCAGCTTCGCGTTCGAAACCGGGTTCGACGCCACGGTCACGCCCTTTTCGGCCAGGATGGCGTAGTCGTCGCCTTCCAGCCAGACGCAATGCGCCGCCGTCGTGGGGCTGTCGAACAGCCCCATATCGGACAGGTAGCGCACGGGCGTGCGGCCGTCATGGCGCTCCTTGCATTCCGCAACTTCCTTGCTCGTCTCGGACACGTGCACCTGCATGCGCAGGCCCATTTCGCGCGTGGCCTGCGCAAACGTCTGAACCGTAGTCGGGTTCGACGTGTACTCCGCATGCAGGCCCATGTCGATGAGCAGGCGGCCGTCGTTGCCGCCGTGGTATTCGCGGACCAGGCGGCGGTTCAGCTCCGCGTCGTCCAGGTCCTCGTACGGCGTGCCGTCGAAGTTCACGATGGTGTGGCACAGGTTGCACTTGATGCCCGTCTCCAAGATGGCGCGGCTGCGGGCGTCGTTGAAGTAGTACATGTCGGAGAACGACGTGGTGCCGAACCGCAGCATCTCGGCAATGGCCAGCTTCGTTGCCGGATAGACGTCCTCGTCCGTCATCTGCGCCTCGAACGGGAAGATCATGGTGTTCAGCCAGTCGTCCAGCGCCAGGTTCTCGGCATAGCCGCGCATCAGCGTCATGGGCGCATGGCTGTGGGCATTCACCATGCCGGGCATGAGCACTTTGCCGCGGCCGTCGTAGACTTCGCCGAAGTCCTGCGCCGGGCGCTCCGTGCCCACATAGGCGATGCGACCGTCGGCCACGCCCACATAGGCGTGCTCCTGATACGTGAAATCGTCCGTAACGAAACCGATGTCGGAAAACAGCATTCCTTATTCCTTTCCTTGGCGGCTGGCTGCGCGGCCCGACCGTGCGGTGCGCGCAGCTTCCCCGCGAAAGCCGCAGCACCCGTGGCGGGCGCCGCGGCAATTGAATGGCATTACTTGTGGGACACCACCACGGTACCCACCTTGACCAGCTTGTAAAGCGACGCCGCCTTCTTCAGCGGCAGGTTCACGCAGCCGTTCGAGCCGTAGCCGTCCTTGTAGCGCGTGCCGCCGAACGCCGACTGCCACGTGGCGTCGTGGAAGCCGATGACATTGCCGTCCCACGGCATCCAGTACTTCACCTTCGTGGAGTACTTCTTCTTGCCCGTCTGCAGATTGTAGCCGTTCAGCGTGGACGGCGATTCCTTGTTGTTGATGTAGTAGACGCCGGTGGAGGTGTCCGTGTCGCCGCCGGGTGCGCCGGTGACCACGTCGGATTCCCACAGCACCTTGCCGTTCGCATCGTAGTACGTGGCATGCTGCTCCGAGATGTCCACGTCGATGTAGCTGGTCCAGTCCACGCCCGTATCGGCGTTGTAGGCGTCCGCCGTCTGGCTCATGGGCAGGTCGAGCGTCTCCTGGTCACCCTTCAGCACGTCGTCGTGGACGGTGGTGACGAGCGAATCCTCGTCCACATCCCAGCCGTAGCTGCCGCCCGAGACGGTGATCTTCTCGCCGTCGGCGCGGGTGAACGTGCGCTTCGATCCGACCGTGGTGTACTTCTTCGCCACCTTGCTGCACCACGCCTGGACCTTGTCGGAATCCAACGCCAGGTTCCCGTCGCCGTCCGTCGTGACCCACTGCGCCGCCGTGGTGCCCAGAAGCTCCGTGACCGTGGTCCCCTTGATCTGGAGTTTCAGATCCGTGGAAAGCACCGTGGCGGCATTCTTCCGGGCCTGGACCAGGTTCGCATTGTCGCTGGTGACCGTCGGCTTCTTATAGTCGCTGTCCGTCAGCGTCAGCGTGCTGGAAAGCTGCGAGATGGCATTCGCCACGTCCTTTGCGACGGCATCCTCGTCCAGGGTGTTGCCATCCTGCTCCGCCGCGATCTGGAAGCCGCCCGTGCTCTTGTTGTAGCTGATGGTGGCATTCACCGGCGCCGTGGCGGTGGCGTTGTACGCATCCACTTCCTCCTTCACCTTCTGCTCCAGCTTGTCGGAGTCCGTGGAGGCGGAAAGCGCATCGGAATAATCGTGCGGGAACAGCAATGCGACGGGCCAGGCCCAGCCGTTGTTCTCGTTGAATGCGTTTTGGGCAATGACCTGCGTATCCAGCTCGAGGCCGGCCTGCTTCCCCTTCAGCGTGAACGAGACGTTGTTGCCGGTCACGGTCAGCTTGTAGTCCGTTGCGCTGCGCTCCAGCGCGCCCGCAGCCGTATCGACGTTCATGCCGGAGACATCCACCGGCCCGATAGTGGACGATGGGTAGAAGTACGTGCTGTAGTGCGCCACACCGCCCAGGTAGACGGCAAGCAGCGCCACGATGATGGCGACGATGACGCGGAACGCATTCCAACGCTTCGCTTCGGCCACGCCGCCCAGCACCTTCGTGGACAGGGGCGACTGCGCGAACCATTTCGGCGCCTCGGAACGGAAGAACGCAGGTGCGCGGCGCTTCTTGCCATTGCGATCCTGCCTTGCCGTGCCGCGCGGGAACGGTTCACCCGTCCGGGATGCGTTCCGGCCCGACGCTGCGGCGCGCGATGCGCCGGCATCCTGCGCCGCGCCGGCCTGCGCCTGGCGAACGGCCTTCCAATTATCGCGGCTGTACTGGTTGCTGACGCCTGCCCGGCGCGCCGGCCGCGAGGGCACGCGGTTCGGCGGCATCGCCGCGGCGCCGCTGCCCTGCGGCTGCAGCCGGCCCGTGCGGGGCCGTTGGCCGCTGTTCGGCTGCTGCCCGGTGCGGAGTTGCTGGCCGCCGCGCGTCCGCTGGCCGGCATGCGGCTGTTGGGACGCCCGCACCTGCTGGCCGGCACGCGGCTGGCGGCTGCGCTCTCGGGAACCGTTCGCTGCCGCACGGCGCGACGGGGCGGATGCCCTGCGCTCGCCGCCATCCCGGTACGCCTTTCGGCCTACCTGGGAAGGCTGGCCGCCGGCTCGCCGATTCTCGTTATTCGTTTCTCCCCGTCCCTCCCAATCAGAACGGTCGTATTCCATGAATGCCACCCGCTTCTGCAGATTTGTCTGTTCGCAATGCGGACCCGGGGCCCGCACCGTAGTATTTTTTTGGCATCGTAGCACGTAATGTGCGCAATTTCGCTTCAGCGCCACAACACCTAGTTGTCTGGTGTGTCATTTCCACGTCATGAACACGTTGCGAACGGGCACCTTGCGCGCACTGGGATGCAAGCGGGACGGCTACTCGGACCGTCGCGTCCTCCCTGCGACAAACCATGGGAAACGGATAGCGAACGCATGGGCATTCTATGCGTGCCGAACGCGGCGCCAGTCGCCTTTGCTATCATCAGCGGCATGCAAAACCCCATGACCCGAATACTCCGTTTCCTGCTGCGCGTGGTGCTGATTATCGTAATCGGCATTGCGGCTATTCTCTGCGTGCCGAACGCCGTAGAGGTCATCGGGCAACAGGGGAATATCCAAAGCCAGACGGCCCTGAAGAACAGCGGCACCACATACGACTGCATATTGGTGCTGGGCGCATCCGTGAATTCCGACGGCACGCCGTCATCCATGTTGAAGGACCGGTTGGACGTGGCCGTGAAGCTGTATAAGGCGGGCGTGTCCTCGAAGATCATCATGAGCGGCGACGACGAGAGCGACTCGAGCTACGACGAGGTCAGCACCATGAAATCCTACGCCGTGAGCAAGGGCGTGCCCAGTTCGGACATCTTCTGCGATCACGCCGGCATCTGCACGTATGACAGCATGTACCGCGCCGCGAATGTGTTCCAGGCGAAGAGCATGGTGGTCGTCACGCAGCAATACCATCTCACGCGCGCGCTGTTCGACGCGAATTCGCTGGGCATCAAGACGGTGGGCGTGTCGTCCAGCCTGCATACGTACGACAACCAGGACTATTACGACCAGCGCGAATTCTTCGCACGCATCAGCGACTTCGGCAAGGTCATCACGAAAGCGCAATCCGCGTATCTGAGCGAACCGGTGTCGCTGGACCAGTCCGGCGACGTCACGTCCTGGTAGCATCCCCCGCAACAAGAAGCGGGCGCGCATCCTCTGCACGCCCGCTTTCCTTTTGCTGTTCGCTTTCTCTGCGCGAAGCCGCCTGCCGAAACGGCGCCCGAAGCGCAGCCGCCCGAAGCGCAGCGGTAATTTCGCGAAGCTATTTCGCCACGACGTTCACCAAACGGCCCGGCACGACGATGACCTTCTTGATGTCCTTGCCGGCAAGGGAGTCCGCAACGGCCTCCAGGGCAGCGGCCTGGACCGTGTCCTTATCGGCGTCGGCGGCCGCCTTGATGCGCGCCCGCACCTTGCCGTTCACCTGGACGGCAAGCTCGATCTGGTCTTCCTTCGCCTTCTCGGGATCGTATTCCGGCCACGGCTGCAGGTGCACGGACCCTTCCTCTTCCAGCACGGCCGTCCACATCTCATCGGCCCAGTGCGGGCAGATGGGCGACAGCAGCTTCACGACCGTCTCCGCAATGTCGCGGTCGAGTGCGGAGAGTTCGTCGGACGCACGGCGCGTTTCCAGCGACGCGGCGCGCAGATAGTCGGATGCCGCGTTCACAAGCTCCATGATGGCGCTGATGGCCGTGTTGAAGCTGTTGCGGCCGAAGTCCTCCGTGACCTTCTGGGACACGCGATGCCGTTCGCGCACGAGCTTGTCCGTCAGGTCCTTCAGCTGCGCGTCGTTTGCGGCCTTCTGGAACAGCGTCTCGTCGTCCGCCTTGCCCGCCAGGTCGTTCACCAGGCGCCAGGCGCGGTTCAGGAACTTGTACAGGCCCGCCAGGCCGTCCTCATTCCACAGCATCTCCTTGTCGGGCGGCGCCATGAACAGGATGTAGGCGCGCACGGCGTCGGCGCCGTATTCCGCGATCATGTCCTCGGGCGCGATGACGTTGCCCTTGCTCTTCGACATCACGTCGCCGTTGCTGTCCAGCACCATGCCCTGGCACAGCAGGTTCGTGAACGGCTCGTCGAAGTCCAGCATGCCCAGATCGCGCAGCACCTTCGTGAAGAAGCGCGAGTACAGCAGGTGCAGGATGGCGTGCTCGATGCCGCCGATGTACTGGTCCACGGGCAGCCAGCGGTTCGCCTTCGCCGGGTCGAACGGCGCCTTCGTGTTGTGGGGATCCGTGTAGCGCATGTAATACCAGCTGGAGCACGTGAACGTGTCCATGGTGTCCGTCTCGCGGCGGGCGGGCTTGCCGCATTTCGGGCACGTGCACTTGCAGAATTCCTCATGCGTGGCCAGCGTCTCGCCGGCAGCCAGGTCGATGTCCTCGGGAAGCAGGACGGGCAGGTCCTCTTCCGGAACGGGCACTACGCCGCAATCCGGGCAATGGATGGCGGGAATGGGGTTGCCCCAGTAGCGCTGGCGGCTGATGAGCCAGTCGCGCAGGCGGAACTCCACCTTGCGGCGCCCGCGGCCCATGGCCTCCAGGGCCTCCACCACGGCGGCTTCGCCTTCGGAATGCTTGCCGCCGGTCATGCCGGTGTATTTGCCGGACTGGACCAGCTTGCCCTCCGCGGCGTACGCCTGCGGCCAGTCGACGGACGTGACGACGCGGTTCTGCTCGTCTTTCAGCTGCGGATACAGCGGATCGTCCTCGTCCAGGATGATGGGAATGATAGGCAGGTCGTACTTGCGGGCGAACTCGAAGTCGCGCTGGTCGCCGCAGGGCACGGCCATGACGGCGCCGGTGCCGTAATCGGCCACCACGTAGTCCGCCACCCAGACGGGCACCTTCTCGCCGTTGATGGGGTTGACAACGTAACGGCCCGTGAACGCGCCGTGCTTCTCGTGGTCGCCCTGCGCGCGCTCCACGGCCGTGACCTTCGCCGCAGCCGCCACCAGGTCCATGACGGGCTTCTCATACTCCGTGCCGGCAACCAGGTCCTGAAGGCCCGCATATTCCGGCGCCAGGACGAAGAAGCTGCATCCGAACAGCGTGTCGGCGCGCGTGGTGAAGACCGTAATGTAGTCGTCGTCCGTGGGATTTGCGGGGGCGTTGCCGTCCTTGTCGCACAGCAGGAAATCGACCTCGGCGCCTTCGGAGCGGCCGATCCAGTTCGCCTGCTGCTGCTTCACGCGCTCCGGCCAGCCGTCCAGCTGGTCCAGGTCGTCCAGCAGCTCCTGGGCGTAATCCGTGATCTTGAAGTACCACTGCGTCAGGTCGCGCTTCTCCACGGCGGAGTCGCAGCGCCAGCAGCGGCCTTCGATGACCTGCTCGTTCGCCAGCACCGTCTTGCAGCCGGGGCACCAGTTCACCGGGCTGTTGCGGCGTTCCACCAGGCCCTTCTTCCAGAACTGCAGGAAGATCCACTGGCCCCAGCGGTAATATTCCGGGTCGCACGCAACCACGGTGCGGTCCCAATCGTACGAGAAGCCCATGCGCTTGAAGCTGGCCTTCTGCGTGGCGATGTTCGCGTACGTCCACTTCGCCGGGTGGCTCTTATGCTTGATTGCCGCATTCTCGGCGGGCAGGCCGAACGCGTCCCACCCCATGGGATGCAGCACGTCATAGCCGCGCATGCGGTAATAGCGCGCCGTTACGTCGCCGATGGTGTAGTTGCGCACATGGCCCATGTGGATGTCGCCCGACGGATACGGGAACATCTCCAGCACGTAGCGCTTCGGCTTGCTGGAATCCTCGGACACCTTGTTCTGGCCCGATTCCTCCCAAACCTTCTGCCAGCGCGGTTCTATCTCATGCGGGTTATACGCTTTCATGGGCTGCCTTTCATCATCTTCGCGGTGCGCTCCGAAGCCGGACCCTGCGGCGCGGCGGCGGCGCAAACGCCTACGCATCCGTGTAACCTCAATCTTCGTCATTATAGTGTTCCATACCGCACGGAAGGACACCCATCTCCCGAAAGGCGCAAAACCCACGGGGCGTACGCAATCCCGATTCCCTGCAAGCAGGCGTTTGACATGCGGCTTCCGTTTCCGCTATAGGTAAAACAGATAATTCGATATATCGCATAGAGCGAGGAGCACCCATGACACTGCAGCAGCTGCGCTACCTGATAGCCATCGCCGAATACGGCTCGATCAATGCAGCCGCCCAGAACCTGTACGCGTCGCAGTCGAACCTGTCGAACGCCGTCAAGGATCTGGAACGCGAATTCGGCATCACCATCTTCACCCGCAGCAACCGCGGCGTCACGCTGACGAACGAGGGCGCAGACCTGTTGGGTTACGCGCGCCAGGTCATCGAGCAGGCCGACATGCTGGAAGAGCATTACTCGCACGAGGGCGCCGCCCACCGCCGCCTGGCCATCTCCACGCAGCATTACGCGTTCAGCGTCGAGGCGTTCGTGCGCATGGTGGAGAGCACCGGGGACAGCCGGGACTTCGACTACATCCTGCGCGAGTGCGCCACCGGCCAGATCATCGAGGACGTGCACACGTTCCGCAGCGAGCTGGGCATCCTGTATCTGGACAGCTTCAACTCCCATGTGCTGGAGAAGGCGCTGGCCGACAACAACCTCAGCTTCACGCCCCTGTTCGATGCGCGCGTGCACGTGTTCGTGGGCGAGCACCACCCCCTGGCGTCGAAGAAGCTCATCGAGCTCTCCGACCTGGAGCAGTACCCCCGCTACTCGTTCGAGCAGGGCAGCGCGAACTCGTTCTACTATTCCGAGGAGCCGTTCAGCCATCTTCCGCACACCGGCAACATCCGCTATTCCGACCGCGGCACGCTGACGAACCTGCTGACGAGCTTCGAGGGCTACACGCTGTCCACCGGCGTGCTGTCCGCGGAGATGAACAAGGGCATCGTGAGCATCCCGCTGGACACGGACGAGACCATGCGCGTGGGCTACGTGATGCACAAGGAACGGCGTGCGGACGATCTGCTGCAGCGCTATATCGACATGCTGAAAGAGGTCATTGCGGAGAACCCGACCGTCACGGCCGACAAGCGGTAGCCGCTGCACGGCAGCGCGGCGGTGCAGCACGGCGCTGCGGTGCCCGACGGGCCGTCATCCGGCAGAAAAAAGAAGGCATCCTGCCATGGGCGGGATGCCTTCTTTGCTGTCGAAACGCCGGTTGCCGACGTTCGCTGCGGAGTTCGAAGCGCCGCAGTATGCGCGGACGCGCCTCTTAGTTGTGCACGTTGCTGACGTACGGCGTCTTGTCCTTCTGCAGCACGTCGTGCGCGCCGCCCTCGACGATGGACGTGGAGGACACCACGGTCAGCTTCGCCTTCTGCTGCAGCTCCGGGATCGAGAGCGCGCCGCAGTTGCACATGGCGGAGCGCACCTTCGACAGCGTCGTGTTCACGTTGCTCTTCAGGCTGCCGGCGTACGGGACGTACGAGTCCACGCCCTCCTCGAATTTCATGCCCTTCTTGCCGCCCAGGTCGTAGCGCTGCCAGTTGCGGGCGCGGGCGGAACCTTCGCCCCAGTACTCCTTCATGTAGTTGCCGTTCACGTTCACCAGGTTCGTGGGGCTCTCGTCGAAACGGGCGAAGTAGCGGCCCAGCATGACGAAGTCGGCACCCATGGCCAGCGCCAGCGTGATGTGGTGATCGTAGACGATGCCGCCATCGGAGCAGATGGGCACGTAGATGCCGGTTTCGTTGTAGTACTCGTCGCGGGCCTTCGCCACATCGATGACGGCCGTTGCCTGGCCGCGGCCGATGCCCTTCGTCTCGCGCGTGATGCAGATGGAGCCGCCGCCGATGCCGATCTTGATGAAGTCGGCACCCGCCTCGGCCAGGAAGCGGAAGCCCTCGGCGTCGACCACGTTGCCGGCACCCACCTTCACGGTGTCGCCGTAATGCTGGCGGATCCACTGGATGGTAAGGCGCTGCCATTCGGAATAGCCCTCGGAGCTGTCGATGCACAGCACGTCGACGCCGGCATCCACCAGCGCGGGCACGCGCTCGGCGTAATCGCGGGTGTTGATGCCCGCGCCCACCATGTAGCGCTTGTGCTCGTCGAGCATCTCCAGCGGGTTGCCCTTGTGCGAGTCGTAGTCCTTGCGGAAGACCATGCTGACCAGGTTGCCGTCGTCATCGACAAGCGGCAGGGAGTTCAGCTTGTGGTCCCAGATGATGTCGTTCGCCTTCTTCAGCGTGGTGTCGCCGGAAGCCGTGATCAGCTTGTCGAACGGCGTCATGAAGTCGGCCACCTTCTCCGTGCGGTCCATGCGGGACAGGCGGTAGTCGCGCTCCGTCACGATGCCCATCAGCTTGCCGTGCGGCGTGCCGTCGGCCGTCACGGGCATGGTGGAATGGCCCGTCTCCTCCTTCAGGTCCAGGACATCCTGCAGCGTCATCTGGGGCGACAGGTTCGAATCGCTTACCACGAAGCCGGCCTTGTAGTCCTTCACGCGGGCGACCATGGCGGCCTCGTCCTCGATGGACTGGCTGCCGTAGATGAAGCTCATGCCGCCTTCCGTGGCCAGCGCGATGGCCATCTTGTCATCGGAGACGGACTGCATGATGGCGGAGACCATGGGGATATTCAGGCTGATGGCCGGCTCTTGGCCCTTTTCGAACCTCACCAGCGGAGTCTTCAGGCTCACATTCTCGGGAATGTTCTCTTCACCCGAGTAACCCGGTACCAGCAGGTACTCGTTGAAGGTGCGGGACGGTTCTTCAAAAAAATAAGCCATGAGCGATCCCTTTCAGCAGGCAATTGGATGATGAATGGACCCATTATAGTCCCGTAAAACCGCAGCGTAAGGGGCGATTGCCCCATGCAAAACCTCGCCATATATGCGAATGCACCATGGAACGCCCCGCAGCTGCCCGCAATGCGGGCAGCGCCCTACAGCGGCGAATCCGGCAGAAACGACCGGTACGCGTCCACCAGGGCGTCGTCGCGCACCAGTTCCACCAGCGCACCGGTCAGCGCGGCAGCCACGGGATAGATGCGCTCGTCGGCCGCCAGGATGGCGCACCGCGGCAGCCAGACCTCCACGGCCGGGTCCAGCGTGTAGGAGATGCCCTCGGCGTCCAGCATCCGATGCGCCTCGGAAAGCGGCAGGTCGGAAGCGCCGTCCTCCGTTGCAATCATCTGCGCCATCTCCAGCGCCGCCTGCGCGGAGATGGACGTCTTCATGCCGATGACGGCCTTGTAGCAGGCGGCCGCCATGCGGGCCTGCCCCATCTTCCATTCGAAATACGCCAGGCGGTACAGCAGCAGCGAGAGGTCGCGATACGACGTGGCGCGCGGGATGAAGCGGCGCACCATGTCCACGGCGCCGAACAGGTCCTTGGCGTTCTCCAGCACGCGGGCCTTGATAAGCGCGGCATCGCACGAGGCGGGGGCGATGCGCCGCGCCTCGTTCGCGTAGCGGAGCGCCTCGTCGTTGCGCCCCACGAGCGTCAGCATCCGCGCGGCAAGCTCCAGCGCGTTGAAGTACACGTCGGGAACCAGGTGCACGGCGCGCTTGCCGTCGGCCAGCGAGCGGTTGAAGTACACGCGCTCGGCCGTGCTGCCGAAGTAGCGGTAGACGGCGTCCGTGTCATCCAGGTAGGCGATGGCCAGGCTGAGATCCAAGGCGGACTGCAGCCGGTCGATGGCCTGCCCCAGCGCCTCGGGATCGTCGCCGGTCATGACCCGCTGCGCATATTCGACGGCGGCATCCAGGTCGGACCCGGCGAAGAAGCGCTTGCGGACGGCCGGCACGTCGGAAAGGTCCACGGTGCCCTCGGCCAGCGCGCGGATGGTGCGGCTGCAGGCCTCCACGGTCTCGGGCCGCGCGCAGCCGTCGCGCAGCTCCATGAACCGCGCAACGGCGCTCGTGTTCGATGTGGGCATGTCCTGGGTGAACGCATGCCAGACGCTGCGGCGCTCCGCATCCTCGTTGATGCCGAAATCCGCAACCGTGCGCACATGCGCCGCCTCCGCAAGTGCGGCGCTGCAGGGGCGATTATCCAGTTCGGGCGGCAGGATGTACCGCTCCGGCATCAGCGATTCCGCCGATGAGCGCAGATGCGGCTCCACGGCGCCGAACCAGCCGTCGTCCCGCAAGCTTGCCTTCAGCGACGCATCGTCGAACCAGCCCGCCTCCGCGGCCGCCTTCTGCAGCAGGCGGCCGTAATCCCCACGCGCGGCCTGCAGCGACAGCACGGTGCGCAGGCTGCCGTGCTCGCGGCACGACACGGCCACGGTGCGCGCCTGCGGGGCGCGGAATGCGGCGCCCGCCATCAGCAGCGCCGTGCGCAGTGCATACGATTTCGCCAGCTCGACGCGCTCTTCCGGAGTGTCGGCAACGCAGGAGAAGCACGCCGGGCGCGGCACCTCCAAGCGGATCAGCACCAGCCCCTCCGCCACATTCGAGCGCATGTCGAAGTCCAGGCGGAACGGCGCCGGGGCGTTCTCGGCCGCAACGGCCACGGCCATGCGCTGCGCCCATTCGCTGGAGGGCAGCGCCGCCGCAGGGTCGTCGTAGGCGGGTTGCAGGCAATCTTCCAGGCTCCCGTCCTCTTCGGGCAGCGCATACACCTCGTGCAGTGCGCTGCGCGCCGCGTCCGGATAGCGCTCCGCCGGCGCATCCGGCTCTGCGTGCCGCACGTCCTTCGCCAGGTTCAGCGCCGCCTCGACGGCCATCATGCGGTCGTAATCGCGGGCGGGCAGGCCGTCCGTCTCGCAGGCGATCCAATAGCGCCCGTTGCGGTCCAGCAGGCGGCACGTGGCTTCGGGCGCATCGTCCCACTCGGGCAGGCCGATGCCGGAAAGCAGCCGTACCGTGCCCTGGAAACCGGGCGCCGGGCGCTTGTTCTCCACCAGGCTGCGCAGCGATGCGAACACGTCGTCGGAATGCGAGAGCAGCTGCTCCACCGGGTCGGCGGATGCCGCCTCCGCCTCCTGGCGGGTCTTCTCCACGCGCCGCGCAAGATCCCGCGCGCCTTCGGGCGTGGCCGGGCACGCGCTGACGCCCGCGCCCGCCTGCGCGGAGCCGTAGCGCACGCCCTCATCGAACGCCGCGCGGACGGCCGGGGAGTCCCCGCCGCGCGAGCGCAGGTACGCAGACGACACCAGCACGGCGCCAACCACGAACAGCACGCCGTATACCAGCTCGAAGGCGAGCGCCGCCGTGCCGGCAAACGACCGGGCATAGCCCAGCGCGCCCAGATTCGCGGCAACCACCAGGCAGATCAAACCCACGGCGAAGCGCACGGCCGTGCCGTCGAAGCGCCTCTGCGGCGCGCTGCCTTTCGCGCCGGATGCCGCGCCGGCGCGCACCTGCCCCTCGGAAGGACGATCCTCCCCTTTGTCTTGCATGTCCCGTTTCCCCACTATGCGAATCGGACTAGGCGTTCTTCAGGAACGCTGCGTAGCCCTTGTATGCCTCGTACACGTCGGCCTTGCTGGTAACTTCCCACGGCGCGTGCATGGACAGCACGGATACGCCGGAGTCGATGACGTTCATGCCGTACTTCGCCAGGATGTAGGCGATGGTCCCGCCGCCGCCCTGGTCCACCTTGCCCAGCTCGGCGAACTGGTAGAACACGCCGGCGCCGTCCATGATGCCGCGCAGCTTCGCAATGTACTCCGCATTCGCGTCGTTGCTGCCGCTCTTGCCGCGCGAGCCCGTGAACTTGTTGAACACCAGGCCGCGCCCGCAGAACGCGGCGTTCTTCTTCTCGTACGCGGATGCGTACGTGGGGTCGAAGCCGGCGGACACGTCGCTGGACAGCATGCTGGAGCGGGCCAGCATGCGCCGCAGCGCAAGGTCGCCGCCCTGGCCGGCCAGGTCCATGATCTCGGCCATGACGTTCTCGAAGAACAGGCTGGTCATGCCCGTGGCGCCGACGCTGCCGATCTCCTCTTTGTCCACCAGCACGCACACGCCCGTGCGCTCAAGGTCGCCGGCATCCAGCTGCGCGATCAGGCTGGGATACGCGCAGGCGCTGTCGTCCTGACCGTAGCCCAGCACCATGCTGCGGTCGAAGCCGCAATCGCGCGCGGGACCTGCGGGAACCACTTCCAGCTCCGCGGAGAGGAAGTCCTCCTCGGAGATGCCGTACTTGTCCTGCAGGATGGAGAGCAGCTGGGCCTTCACCGGGTTCTTCTTCTGCTCCTTCTGCTGGTCCGTGGGGTTGCCCGTCTCCGCTATCTTCAGGGGACGGCCGCCTGCCAGCACGTCCAGGTCCTCGCCGTCCACGACCTTCGCAGCGTTCTTCGCCATCTGATCGGCGCCCAGGTGCGGCAGCAGGTCCGTGACCACGAACGCGGGGTCTGCGGGATCTTCGCCCACCGTGACGGGCACCACGGTGCCGTCCGTCTTCGCGACAACGCCGTGGATGGCAAGCGGCAGCGTGACCCACTGGTACTTCTTGATGCCGCCATAGTAATGCGTATCCAGAAGCGCCAGGTCATCTGCCTCGTACAGCGGATTCTGCTTGATATCCAGGCGCGGGCTGTCGATGTGCGCGCCCAGGATGTTCACGCCCTCCTGCAGCGGGCGGGAGCCCATCTGCACCAGGATGATGGACTTGCCGTAGTTGTCGGCGTACACGCGGTCGCCGGGCTTGAGCTGCCCGCCGCGCCGGCGCGCCTCCTGAAGCGAGATATAGCCGACCTTGCGCGCCTTCGCGATGGCATTCGCCGTGGCCTCGCGCTCCGTCTTGCTGTTCGACAGCCAGTCGATGTAGCCCGCGCCGAACTCCTGGGCGGCGGCGGCTTCATCCTCGGTGTATTCCTTCCACGCGTTCCTGCGCTCCATAGCGTCCTCCTTCGATTGGTTTTCCGTTCCCTATTATGACGGTTTGCACGCCGCGCGCCACGGTTTCCACGCCAAGCCGACGTATGGCGCGCGCCGCATCGCCGATGCTTCGGCCGCCCCGCATCCCAGACGCGCCGCAGACGCGCGCACGGAAGCGCCGTGCCGCCGTGCCGGCCGATGCAGGCGGCTATCTGCTGCGCATATGATGCGTTCGCGAAAAATACCGCGGCGCGCCTTGCGCACGGTGCTGCGGAATGCGCTACATTAATGAGCCGCATGGTCGAAAACCGGCCGCTGCAGGACGAACGGAAACGAAGGGGGCGAAATCGCATGGGCGAATTTCCCGGAGCCGACGAGGCGCCGCTGATCGGCATCGTGCCGCGCCATTTCCTGGAGGATCGCGCCATATTGCTGCACGAGCGCTACTCCCATGCCGTCATCGCCGCCGGGGGCGCGCCGCTGGTGCTGCCGCTTTCCGACGACCCGAAAACGTACAAGACGCTCCTGCCGCTGTTCGACGGCTTCCTGATGCCCGGCGGCCAGGACATCAACCCGGCGCTGTACGGCGAGAAGCCGAAATCCGGCAACGACCGCTACACGCCCGAGCGCGATGCGCTGGAGATGCGCCTGCTGGATTACGCGTACGTGCACGATGCGCCCGTGCTGGCCATCTGCCGCGGCATGCAGATGATGAACGTGTTCTTCGGCGGCACGCTGCACCAGGACCTGAATGCGCTGCACGGCCAGCCCGCCGCGGACCGCCGCATACCCTGGGGCCTGGACCCCGCGAAGCCGGCGGAAGACGCAAGCCCGTCCACCTGGGCTGCGGAGACGGGCCGCGAATACATAGAGCATTGGCGCGCCGACCGCTACAACCAGCGCGTGCATATGGTGGACGTGCGCCCCGCTTCGCGCCTGGCGGGCATTGTGGGATGCGCACCGCTGGCCACGAACTCCATCCACCACCAGGGCGTGAAGCAGCTGGGAAGCGGCCTGGTCGCGGACGCCGTGGGCCCGGACGGCCTGGTGGAGGCCATAGAGGTGCCGGACCGCACGTTCATGTTGGGCGTGCAGTGGCACCCTGAGTTCATTCTGAACGACCCCAGCATGAGCAACTTCTTCACGATGCTCGTGAACCAGGCGCGCGTCTACCGCCGGCGCAAGACCGCCTAGCGCAACGAAGGCGCAACGCAAGCGTCACGGAACGTCCACTGCCGTTCGCTACCATAGTAAGGAAAGCGAAATCGCACAGAAAGCGAATGGCATATGAAGAAAATCGTAATCGTCGACAGCGACTTCGAAGACGCGGAGATCGAAAAGCGCATGGCCTACGAGGCGGGCATGGAGATCCAGGCGTTCCAGGACCCCAGCCCCGACGGCATCATCGCGAACGCACGGGACGCCGACGGCATCATCACGTCGTACGGGCGCTTCACGCAGCGCGTCTTCGACGAGCTGCCGAATGTGCGCGTCGTCTCGCGCACCGGCGTGGGCTTCGACAGCATCGATATCCAAGCGGCCACGGACCACGGCGTAGCGGTCTGCAACGTCCCCGGCTACGGCACGGAAGTGGTTTCCGACCATGCCATCACGCTGGCGCTGGACGTGCTACGCCGCACGAACGAGCTGGACGCCGCCCTCCGCAAGGGCATCTGGTCGCATGCCGACCAGCGCCCGTTCGGCCAGGTGCACGGCCGCGTGTTCGGCGTGGTGGGCATGGGCGAGATCGGCCGCGCCACGGCGCGCAAGGCGAACGGCCTGGGATTCACCGTCATCTGCACGTCCCGTTCCCTGAAGCCCGGCCGGCGCACGCCCGAAGGCTACGACATCGTGACGTACGACGAGCTGCTGCAGCGCGCCGACGTCGTGTCGTTCCATACGGCGCTGACGCCCGACACGCGCCACATGCTGGATGCCGAGCACCTGGCGCTGATGAAGAACACGGCCGTGGTGGTGAACACATCGCGCGGCGCCGTGATCGACACCGTGGCGCTGGCGGCGGCGCTGAAGGCCGACCGCCTGTGGGGCGCCGGCCTGGACGTGTTCGAGCAGGAGCCCGTCAGCACGGACCATCCGCTGTTCAGCGCGCCGCACACCGTGTTCACGCCGCACGTTGCGTACTGGTCCGAGGAATCCGGCATCGAGCTGCGCACGCGCACGACGCAGGCCGTCATCGACGTGCTGTCAGGCAATCGCCCGTTGGATTGCCTGAACCCGCAGGTTTTTGGAGAGTAAGGAGCGGCGCAATGCCAGAGAACGCGAACGAACCGCAAAACAATCGGCACGGCAACGGCGCGGAGGCGGATTATGCCGCGAAGCTCGTGGTGGCCGCACAGGCCATGGAGCGCATGATGGGCGGCGCGGGAACGAGCGCGAACGCCGCACCGCGCCCGTCCGACAACGCCGCGACCGTGGCCGCCGGCGCGGAGGCGTCCACGGTCCCCATCTGCCACGGCACCCGCGACCTGCTGGAGCGCGTGGCACCGCACATCTTCCGCATCGACCTGCCGGTGCCCGAGGAGCTGGACGTCACGAACAGCTACCTGGTGCTGGGAGGCAAGCACAACCTGATCATCGATGCCGGCTGCAACCTGCCGCAGACGGAGGACGCGTTCGAGGAGGCGCTTTCGCGCCTGGATGTGCCCTGGAGAGCGACGGACGTGTTCCTGACGCACTCCGACTACGACCACTGCGCCGGCCTGACGCGCATCGGGCGCCAGGGCATGATCGTGTATTCCGGCATGGAGGACTATGCCGACCGCGCGAAGCCCGCCCTGAGCTGCACGCCCTACACGCAGGCCGTCGAGCGCATCGGTGCGGCGCACGGCGCGCCCTGCAACCTGGACAGCGACTACTGGGCCCCTATGCGCGACCGCGGCACGGACGATATCCGCGTCAGCACGGTGGAAGACGGCGACACGCTGAAGGCGGGCGACTACCGTTTCGAGTGCATCGCCACGCCGGGGCACGATCCGTTCTGCATCTGCCTGTACGAGCCCACGGCGAAGATTCTCGTTGCCGGCGACGTGCTGCTGGGCAACGCCTATCCCGCCATCACGCTGACGGCCGACGAGGACGCGATCGGCCAGTACCTCGCCAGCTTGAGGAAGATCCGCGACCTGCCGTGCAACCTGGTGCTGTGCGGGCACGGCCCCGAGTTCACGGATCTGGCGGGCCGCGTGGACGAGACGATCGCGCACCACGAGCGCCAGTTGGACAACATTCGCGGCATTCTTGCCCAGGGCATCGTCGACCCGTTGGAGATCGCCTACGCCACCACCCTGCTCCCCCGCCGCAGGGACTGGGCGGACCGCAACATGCTGGGGAGGGTGACGCTCATCGGGCAGACCATGGCGTACCTTCGCCATCTCATGGAGCGGGGCGAATACGACCACCCCGAGCTCATCGTGCCGAAATAGCGCGCGTATCCTGCGGAAGGCCCTCCGCAGCTTTCCCGCAGGAGCGCGCTGCGCACCGTCTCATTCCGCCCTTCGACCAGAGGATTCACCATGACCGCATTCTCGGAACACCCCGCTGAACAGCCGGAACTTCTCCGCCTCACGCAGGTAAGCGACGGCTGGCTGAAAAAATACGTGATGGAGTACCGCCTGCCGGACGGTTCCACGAAGGAATACGAAAGCGTCTCGCGCAAGAACGCCGCCGACTACGAGGCGGAGCTGCGCCGTCCCGCCGGCACGCCGGCGCACACGGACGCCGTCAGCATCGTCGCCACCACGGACGACGACGAGATCCTGCTGATAAAGGAATTCCGCTACCCGCTGAACGCCTGGTGCGTCGCGTTCCCGGCGGGCCTGCGGGAAGGCGACGAGCCCATAGAGGAATGCGTGGAGCGCGAGCTGCGCGAGGAGACCGGATATGCCGTGAAGCGCCGCGCCGATGGCACGCCGCAGCTGCGCGCGCTGCCGCAGCCCAGCTACTCGTCGAACGGCATGACGGAGGAATGCCTGTCCATCGTGCGGGCGAAAGTCTACCGCGCCGGCGAGCAGGAGACGGAACCCAGCGAGTTCATCCAGGTATTCCCGCTGAAGATCGCCGATATCCCGCAGTTCCTGGAACGCAACCGCCTGCCCATCGGCTCGCGCTGCCAGCTGGTATTGGAGTCGTATGCGGACCGCATCGGACCGGGCTCCGACGCCTGCCTGGAATAGCGGTGCACGCTGCAGCGCGGTGCCGCGGCGACAGGTGCCTCATACGAAAGCAGAGGGCCCGTGCTCAACAGGCACGGGCCCTCCGTTTTTCATTCATCCCGATTCAGGTTGAGACGCGGGCGTTGCGGAACCGCGCGCCCGCCGGCGCTTCGCTAGCGGGCGTCCTTTCCCTCCAGCACGCTCAATGCGCTGCGGTATCCGCCCGCACCGTAATTGAGCGCCTTCGAGACGCGCGCGATCGTGGTAGCCGACGCGCCCGTCTCCTTCTCGATGGCGGTATACGGCTTGCCTTCGTCCAGCATCCGCGCCACGGCCAGCCGCTGGCTGGTCTCCTTGATCTCGCGGATGGTCATCAGGTCCTCCAGCAGGGCGAAGATCTGGTCCTCGTCCTGGAGGTTTCCCAGCACATACAGCAGGTCGTCGACCTCTGCCGTTCTCAGATCAGCCATGTTTACCGGCCCATCTTCATCAGGCCGTACTCGACGGAATCCACCAGGGCGTTCCAGGACGCCTCGATGATGTTCTCGGAAACGCCGACCGTACCCCACGTGTCCACGCCGTCCGTGGTGGTGATGAGCACGCGCGTAGTGGCGCCCGTGCCGTGGTTCTCGTCCAGGATGCGCACCTTGAAGTCGATAAGCTCGATCTGCTTGATCTCCGGGTACGCGTCCGTCAGCGCCAGGCGCAGCGCGTTGTCCAGCGCGCCCACGGGACCCACGCCCTCGCCCGTTGCCACGAAGCGCCGGTCTCCGACGTGCACCTTGATGGTGGCCTCGGATGCGGCCCCCTTCGCCCACGCGTTCTCGTCCTCGCGGTCATCCACGATGGCACGGGAGCTTTCCAGCGTGAAGTGCGGCTTGAAGTCGCCGATGTGCATATGCAGCAGGATGGCCAGGCTGCCATCGGCCGTTTCGTACGAATAGCCCTCGTTCTCGCGCTCCTTGATGTCGTCCAGGATGCGCTGCGTCAGGTCGCGGTCCTGCGACAGGTCCACGCCCAGCGTCTTCGCCTTCGTGACAAGCGATGCCTTGCCGGCAAGTTCGCTGACCAGCACGCGCGTGGCGTTGCCCACGGATGCGGGATTCGCGTGCTCGTACGCCTCCGGGAAACGCGCGATGGCGCTGGCATGCAGGCCGCCCTTATGCGCGAAGGCGGAAGCGCCCGTGTACGGATAATGGCGCGGAAGCACCATGTTGCACGTATCGGCCACGAACTGCGCCACGCTCGTAAGCTGCGTCAGGTCGTCGACGCACGTGCGGCCCATCTTCAGCTGCAGGTCGGCGATGACCGTCAGCAAGTCCACGTTGCCCACGCGCTCGCCATAGCCGTTGATGGTGCCCTGCACCTCCGTGATGCCGGATTCCACGGCCGCCAGCGTGTTCGCCACGGCGCAGCCGGAATCGTTGTGGCAATGGATGCCGAATGCCTGGTCCGGGAAGCGGCTCGTGACATCCTTCGCAATGCGCGCGACCTCGGACGGCAGCGCGCCGCCGTTCGTCTCGCACAAGTCGATGGAGTCCGCACCCGCCTCATGCGCCACGCGCACGACCTCCAGGGAGTATTCCGGGTTGCGCTTGTAGCCGTCGAAGAAGTGCTCGGCATCGAACACGACGCGGACGCCGTGCTCCTTCAGGTATGCCACGGACTCCCCCACCATGCGCAGATTCTCCTCCAGCGTGGTCTGCAGCGCGCGCTCTACCTGGGCGTCCCAGCTCTTTCCCACGATGGTGCAGACCTCGGCGCCGGACTCCAGCAGGTCGCGCAGGCCGGAGTCCTCGGCAGCGGCCACGCCCTTCTTGCACGTGTTGCCGAACGCAGCCACCCTCGCATGCTTCAGGCCCATGGACTTCACGGCTTTGAAGAACGCGATGTCCTTCGGATTCGAAGCCGGGAAACCGCCCTCGATGAAGTCGATGCCGAACTCGTCCAGCCTGCGGACGATGTTGAGCTTATCCTCCAGGGAAAGGGTAATGCCCTCGGCCTGCTCGCCATCGCGGAGCGTGCAGTCGTACGTATAGACCTTATCTGCCATAGTTAACTCCCTTGAAAAATACCGGTTCCGCCATTGTATAGCGAAACCGGCAGCGTCGCAGGCACTATTGTCCGCGATAGTGGAAAACCGCCGCTTTCCGGCAGCCGCCGCATCGTTCGATCATCCGGGCGAACGGAAGCGGACTGCCGGGGCAGCGGGATCCGCGTACGGTGTTATTCGCCGTCCTTCGGAGCGGCGCCGACCGTGCCGTCGCCGTCAAGGTCGCGCCCCGTGACCTCCTCGAGCTTGTCCTTCGCCTCTTCCGCCGCAGTAGCCGCAGCCGCCTGCGCGACGGCGGCCTTCTCGGCGATGCCGGCCTGACCGGCCGCATCCCGGGCCTTGCCGATGGCATCGTCCACGGTCGGCTTCGCCTTGCCGGCGATATCGGCCGCCTTCGCCGCGGCCGCATCCGCATACGGCTTCACCTGGCCGGCCACCTGCCCGGCAACTTCCTGCGCCTTCGCGACGGCGGCATCCACCGCGGGCTTCGCCTGGCCGGCGACCTCCTGCGCTTTCGCCGCGGCCGCATCGACGGTCGGTTTCGCCTGCTCGGCCATCTGGCCCGCCACTTCCTGGGCCTTCGCCGCAGCCGCGTCGACCGCCGGCTTCGCCTGCTCCGCAACTTCCTTCGCCTTGGCCGCCGCGGCGTCTGCCATCGGCTTCGCCTGCTCGGCCACCTGGCCGGCGACTTCCTGCGCCTTCTTCTTCAACTCGTTGAAATCCAATCCGGCCATGGTGCTCTACTAACGTTCGGTTGGCTTGAAATAATCGGCATGAACTGCCTGGCTCCATTGTGCCACGAATCGGGGCACGGCAACGCAACCGGCCGTGCAAATGCGCAGCGCGAATGCTTCGCAGTGCTACTCGGGGAGCGCCGGATCGACGGCGCTGTACTTCCGCACCACCGGGTACATGGCGCGGAATGCGCGGTCTGCGCCCGACTCTGCCGTTGCGGCCGTGCGCAGCACGTTCACGACCACGTTGCCCTTGATGCCGCCCAGCTCCTCGCCGGCGAACACGACGCGGGCGCCGCTGGGGCCCATCTGGCCGGAGAACTCGTGCTTCACGCGCATCAGCGCCTCGTTCGAGAACGCCTCGATATCCGCGCCCACCGGCAGCAGGAACGGGATGCGGGCATCAACGGAATCGCCGATATCCACGAGCGAGTTCTTGTTGATGAGCGAATTCGGAATGAGATGCGTGCTGCCGCCGGCATCCACGATGGTCGTATGGCGCCAGTTGATATCCGTCACGCGGCCGGATTGGCTCAGCACCTCGATGTACTGGCCGGGCTCCACAACGCGCCCGAGCGAAACGGACAGGCCGCCGATCAGGTTCGACAGCGTGTCCTGCAAGCCCAGGGACAGCGCGATGCCGCCGATGCCGAGGGCGGCCACCAGGCCGGTGACGTCGTAGTTGAAGCACGTTTTGAACAGGATGGCGATGCCGATGAGCCAGATGCACACACGCGCGATGTTCGCGAAGATGGAGCTGGCCGGGAAACTGACGCTTTCGCTGCGGCCCATGCGCGTGATGCCCTTGTACGCAAGATGCTCCACGACCCACGTGCAGAACAGGATGAACGCGGCAAGGGCGATGGTGATCCACCACGGATAGTTCTCGTTCAGCATATGGATGAGGTCCACGCTGCGTGCTCCTTCTTGCCCGGCCCGCCGTTCGTTCCGCGCGCTCCGTTCGTCTCGCGCGCCTCAGATTATAGGCTACGCCCGTCTGCGCGCGCGGCGCCGTGCGGCTCCATCCACAAAAGCCATGCCTCCGCATCCTCCCGCCGCACATCGTACAGCCGCGTGCGCGTGCTGTTCACGCCCGCCGCCGTGACCATGTTCAGGCTGGACGTGTGCGCCAGGCGCTGGAACGGGTTGCTGCGCGTGTAGCCGAACTGTATCTTCTGCCGCGGGACCAGCACGAACTCCGTGGAAAGGCCGCTGTTGAAAATGCAGGCGAACGAGCGGTTCAGGGCGAAGCCGGATTCGTTGCGCCACAGCACCGTGCCCACGACGGCGCATGCCGTCGCTGCGGCGCAGAGCACGTATCCCAGCAGGAACGCCTGGTCCACGGAATGCGCGACGATCGCCGCGCGGGTGAACGAGAACATGCCCACCAGCTCCGGGCGGACGTACGCGCCGTACGCCAGCTGCGCTGCAAGCAGGCCCGCCGCGCAATACAGCGCCGGATTGCACCAGATGCAGCGGCGAATCAGGCCGCGGCGCAACGCAACGGGCGCCACGGCCACCAGGTTCTCCTGGCGCGGGCGGTCCGCGAATTCCGGCAGCAGGCCGTCCAGCAGCTCGTCCACGCGGTCCATCTTCACGAACGGATGGATGACGAGCCCTTCGGCATTCAGCTGGCCGGAATTGCCCGAGCTGTCGGTAGATGCGGCATCGATGCGTCCCAGCGACACTTCGCAGTACCCCATCCACCGGCGCACGAACGACTGGCGGATGACCACGGACTGCACGCGCGCCACATCGATGCCGGTGTAGCGGCGCTGCAGCAGGCCCTGCTCGACTTCGATGCGCGACCCACGGCGGCACGTGGCGAATCCGCCGTAGCGCAGCACGACGGGCACCATGCCCGCCACCCAGCCGATCAGCACGAGCGTCAGGAATGCGGTGAAGAGCACCAGACCCGCCACATTCGAAAGCGCCATGCCGAACAGGCCCAGAACGCCCAGCGTGGCCGAGACGCCCACGGCAACGCTGTGCGATGCGCTTGCCAGGAACAGCTCCTTGTTCGTCAGGCCGAACCGGTAGCGCTCGGGTTCCATGCCCGGTGCCGATCCCCCGAAGGCGCCGCGCCAGTCGATGACGCCGGCAGCGGCGTCGTCCAGCACGTTCGGCGCCGGCGCGGCAGCGGGCTCGGATTCCGGCGGCACGGGCGCGGCCGGCGCAGAGCCGTCCGCAGCCGCGGCATCGGCCGCCGCGGACGGGTCCCGGTACACCAGCCGCGCCTCTTCGCCGGCCAGCGCAGCGGCCTTGCGCACGAACAGCTCCGTGCGGATGCGCTCGCCCACGCCCAGCTCCACGTACGGGATGCGGATCTCCTTGTTCGACGATCCGCCGGCCGTATCCACCATGACCGTGCACACGCCGAACACGCGCTGCAGTATGCCCGCCTTGTGGTTCACGGATTGCACGCGCGCATACGGCACGTGCACGCGCTTCTTGCTGAAGATGCCGGAATACAGGCTGAACTCGCGTTCGTCGAACTCGTACCACAGATGCTTGTACGACCAGGCGTGGAGCACCGCTGCCAGGGCATATACGACGGCAAGGACGCCGAAGAACGCCAACAGGACGAACGGCACGATGCCGATATCCATGCCGGACGTGTTCAGCCAGGCATACAGCTCGACGAAATTCTGGGCGACGTTCGCCAACAGCACCGCCGCCACGGCAAGCGCGGCATTCAACGGCATGAGCCAGATGTAGCTGTGATGCACGCGATAGGCGCGCCCGGTCCGGAACGTGCTGGGATACTCCGCCATACGCTACACATCCTCGCGGGCCAGGCGCGCGAACTCCGCCGCCCGGTCGCGCAGCTCCTCCGCCACGGAATAATCCAGGCCCGGTATCTCATGCTCGCCCGCCGCAGTGGACACCGTCACGCTCGCCAGCCCGAACAGGCGCAGGATGGGCCCCTGCCGCGTATCCGTGTTCTGCACGCGGATGAACGGGATGATGTAGCGCTTGCGCCAGATGATGCCCTTCGCAATGTCCAAATACTCCGGCGTCACCTGATAGCGCCACCGCGCATAGCGGATGGGCGGCAGCACGGCCAGCCATACGATAAGGCACGCCGCATACACGCCCAGCGTCATGGTCGTCGCGGGAGCCACCAGGCCCTTCAGGCGGGGCGACAGGCCCAGCAGCTGCAACAGGGCCGCAATGCCCGCCGCCGCCAGCGTCAGCCAGAGCGCATCGTTCATGCGCCAGACGTTCTTCACGCGCGGGTCCAATGTGCTTTCGGGCAAAGGCCTCATGGGCGCAGCTCCTTCTTCGGTCGTCTGTCGGTTATTCGCCGGGCAACGGCTTGCCCGAGAAATTCACGCCGTGCGTGATGGCGGCGGCGTCCTCTTCGGAGAAGTCCAGCTTCTCGAACAGCGCGATATCCGCAACGGCCAGTTCCTTCGTATCCCCGTAGATATCCCAGAACGACCGCGTTTCCGCCGCCCCCGTCCAGGGATTCTGCCACGGCTCATGGTCGGGATTCGCGAACCACGTGGAGGACAGCTCCTCCGGCCGGTGCGACAGGCCGCGGACCACGGAATAGCGATGATGCATGAGCAGCTGCTCGACATTCCCCAGCAGCGCGCGCTTCACGCCGTGCGGCGAGTAGAGCAGCTGCTGCACGAACCGGAAGTCGTACACGGCGGCCCCGAACAGGTCCGCGTCCACCTTCACGCCGTAGACGTGGCTCAGCAGGAACGAGTACACCAGCCCGGCGATGCGCAGCACCTCGTCATCCGCGCGCAGGATATGCGTGGCCGGCGAGTAGTCCGCAATGGTCACGCCGTACTTCTCGAACAGCACCATCTCATCGAACTCGCTCTCGATGACGGCGTGGACGGCCGACCCGTCACGGCGGTCGAGGCCCTGCACGCCCGCATCGCACACGGCGAACTGCCGTGCATAGACCAGCGGGTGCATGTTCGAATCCAGCAGGTAGTGGCACAGGAAGCCCTGCGCGTACGCGCGGCCGATGGGGATATCGCGCGGGTCCAGCGCATACAGCGCCCGGTTCAGCAGGTAGATCAGCTCGTTCGACTTCTCCGCATGCATCCGGCTGCCCAGCACGGACAGCTTCCCGCGAACCGGGTCGGCGCGCAGGTAGAACAGCGGGTCGGGTCCCTGGTTGCCCAGCAGGAACGCATCCTGTTCGGGTTTCGAAAGGGCCTGGCCGCCCGAAACGGCATGCAGCACGTCGCGTCCGAAGAAATCATGCGTCATGATGGCAGGCATTCGCTATCGTCCCTTCTCCACATCGTCCATGGCGCGGTTCGCCAGCTCATCGGCCTTGTTGTTGCCGGCATTGTCGGCATGGCCCTTCACCTTGTTGAACGTGATGTCCGAGAACTGCTTCTTCTCCGCCAGCAGCTCCAGCCACAGCTCCTTGTTCGCCACGGGCTCTTTCTTGGAATTCTTCCAACCCTTCTTCATCCAGCCGTATATCCAGCTGGTAATGCCATTGTAGACATAGGCGCTATCCATATAGACGTCCACGGGAACATCTTTGCGCTTGATGGCGCGCAGGCCCATGATGGCGCCCATGAGCTCCATCTTGTTGTTCGTGGTGTTGCGCTCGCCGCCGTACAGCTCCTTCGTGTGCGCGCCCCAGATAAGGTAGGCGCCCCACCCGCCGACGTTCCTGTCGGACTGGTTGCCGCGGCATCCGCCGTCGCAGTACATCTCCAACCTGGTCATTGCCGAATCCTCCTTCGTATGCCGCCGTGCGCCGCTATTCCCCGCGCTGGATTGCGCGCAGGCACGACACCACATCCGCCGGCGTCTCCGCGAAGCAGTCCGCATCTTTCAGCTCGTCGCGGCTTCCGTAGCCGAACAGGCAGCCGATGCCCGGGAACCCGTGCACGCGCGACACGGCCATGTCCTTGTTGCGGTCGCCCACCATGGCGTATCCGCCGGGGAACCGCGCGGCGATGTCGTTGAATATCTCCTCTTTCGGCACGCCGTGCCACTCCTCGGAGTTGAAGTACCCGGCAAACCAGCGGTCCAGGCCGAACGCCGTGCGCGCCGCCTCCTGGTACGCCACGCGGCAATTGCTCAGGAACACCAACTGCACGCCCAGGTCCTTCACCTGCGAGAGCATGTCCGGCACGTGCGGGAACAGCCGGGCCGTGCCGTCCAGGATGAGCTCGTCCATCTTCTGCCCCACGCGCGCTGCGGCCTGCGGCCATACGTCGTCCGGCAGATCCGGGCGAAACGACTTCCACATCTCCTCGGCCGTCAGCCCGATGTATCCCGAGATATCCTTGTCGCTGAACGAGCGCGGCTGCGCCCAGCCGTTGTCCACGAGCCACTGGTAGCCGGCGCGGAACGCCGCCGGATAGATGCGCATGCTGTCATGCAGCGTGCCGTCGAAATCGAATATGACCGTCTTCAGATCCACCGCAGCCCTCCTTGCCTGCTGCGCCGTCGCCGTGCGCGGCGCACATGTTCTTGCCTCTCGCAGTATGGGCGACTGCGGGGGCATTCGCCGCAACATCCGCAAAAAAACAGAGCCGCCTCCCGGGGGAAGCGGCTCTCGTATGCCGTTGTGCGGCTCGGACCTGCGGAAACGTTGTCCCTGCAGGCGGTTCGGAACGCGTCTGCTAGGCGTTGACCTGGCGCAGGACGTTCACCATCTCGATGGCGCCCGTGGCGCATTCGGCGCCCTTGTTGCCGGCCTTCGAGCCCGCACGCTCGATAGCCTGCTCGATGGTGTCCGTGGTGATGATGCCGAACATCACGGGCACGCCGGTCTTCAGGGATGCCTGGGCCACGCCCTTGGCCGCCTCGTTGCAGACCAGGTCGTAGTGGCTGGTGGCACCGCGGATGACGGCGCCCAGCGCGATGACGGCGTCGTACTTGCCGCTCTCCGCCATGGTCTGGGCCACCAGCGGCACCTCGAAGGCACCCGGGACCCAAGCCACGGTCACGTCCTCGTCGGGGACGTCGTGGCGCTTCAGGGCGTCCAGCGCGCCGCCCAGCAGCTTGTTCGTGATGAACTCGTTGAAGCGGGTCACGACGATGCCCACCTTCATGCCCTGGTTGACAACCTTGCCCTCGATAACGTTGACTGCCATGTCATTCCTTTCTCTCTCGCCGCGCGGCCATCCGGGCACGGCGGCGTGGATGAATCCTTCGTATGCATCCGGCGCCCGCGTGCAGGCGCCGGGAAACGGCTGCTATTCCTGCGCGTCGGAAACGGGCAGGTTGTCCAGCTTGTGGCCCATGCGGTCGCGCTTCGTCTCAAGGTAGCGGCGATCGAACTTCTGGGGTGCGATCTCGATGGGCACGCGCTCGACGATCTTCAGGTTGAAGCCGCCCAGGCCGTACACCTTCGCCGGGTTGTTCGTCAGCAGGCGGATGGTCTTGCATCCCAGGTTGCGCAGAATCTGCGCGCCGCTCCAGTATTCACGCAGGTCGGGAGCGAATCCCAGCGCCACGTTCGCGTCGACGGTGTCCAGGCCCTGCTCCTGCAGCGCATAGGCCTTCAGCTTGTTGATGAGGCCGATGCCGCGGCCCTCCTGGCGCATGTACAGCAGGATGCCGCGCCCTTCGCGCTCGATCTGCTCCATGGCACGGTGCAGCTGGTCGCCGCAGTCGCAGCGCTCGGAGCCGAACACGTCGCCGGTCAGGCATTCGCTGTGGACGCGGACCAGGACGTTCTCGCCGTTCCCGATGTCGCCCTTCACCAGAGCCACGTGCTCTTCGCCCGTGATATCGTTCACGAACCCGTGGATGACGAAGGAACCGTACTTCGTGGGCATGTGCGCCACGGCCTCTTCCTTCATGTGGTTGTCATGCTCGCGGCAATAATCCTGGAGCTGCTTGATGGAGATGAACGTCAAGCCCCATTCCTTCGCCTTCTGCAGCAGCTCCGTGGTGCGCATCATGGTGCCGTCGTCGCGCATGATCTCGCAGCACAGGCCGCACTGCTTCATGCCGGCATGGCGCAGCAGGTCCACGGTGGCCTCCGTGTGGCCGTTGCGCTCCAGCACGCCGCCGGGCTTCGCCACCAGCGGGAACATGTGGCCGGGACGGCGGAAGTCCTCGGGCTTCGCCGTGTCGTCCACGCATTTCATGGCCGTGTACGAGCGCTCCGCGGCGGAGATGCCCGTGGTGGTGTCCTTATGGTCGATGGACACCGTGAACGCCGTCTCGTGGTTGTCCGTGTTCTCGGAAACCATCTGCGTGAAGTTCAGGCGATGCGCGATATCGGCGCTCATGGGCATGCAGATCAGGCCCTTCGCATGCGTGGCCATGAAGTTCACGTTCGCCTGGGTGGCGTACTCGGCCGCGCAGATCAGGTCGCCCTCGTTCTCGCGGTCGGGGTCGTCCACCACCATGATCAGATGGCCGGCCTGCAGCTCGTTGATGGCGTCCTGGACGGTGCCCATCTGCGCTGCGTTCTCCGAAACGTTCTCGGTCATTTCTACCTCTCAATCTTGCTCGTAGGGCGCGCCGTGCCGGCATGCCCCGACGTTTATTCGCATTTCCTCAGAAGCCGTTGGCCTGCAGGAACTCCATGGTCAGCCCCGGGGCCTCATCGGCCAGCGAGACATCGTCCGGCTGCTTGCCCAGCAGTTTCTGCACGTACTTGCCCACGACGTCGTTCTCCAGGTTCACGATGTCGCCCGCATGCTTGCCCAGCAGGATGGTCTCCTCGCCGGTGTGCGGGATCAGCGACACCTGGAAGTCCGTGGCGGATACGGCGGCCACCGTCAGGCTGATGCCGTCGATGGCGATGGAGCCCTTCTCCACGATCAGGTCCAGGATCTCCGGCGCCGTGCGGATGCGCACCCAGACGGCATTCTGCTCCGGGCGCATCTCGACGATGGTGCCCGTGCCGTCGATGTGGCCGGACACGATGTGCCCGCCGAATCGGCCGTCGGCTGCCATGGCGCGTTCCAGGTCCACCGGGTCGCCCACCTTCAGGCGGCCGAGGCCGGACTTCGAAAGCGTCTCCGGCATGACGTCGGCCACGAAGTAGTCGGCGCCCATCTCCACCACGGTCAGGCACACGCCGTTCACGGCGATGCTGTCGCCGATCCGCGTGTCCTCCAGCACGACGGAGGCGCCGATGGTCAGCTTGCCGGCACGGGACCCGGGCAGCACGCGCCGTACGGATCCCACTTCCTCAACGATGCCCGTGAACATCACAGCCCCCTTTCAAGCACATACGTCAGCTTCACGTCGCCGTCCAGCACGTCCACGCGTGGCGTGCCCAGCTCTATGGCATCCGCCATGAGCGGGATGCCCGCCCCGCCGACGGGCGTCTTCGCCGTGGCGCCGCCGACGACCTTCGGGGCCACGTACACCACCACCCGGTCCACCAGGTTCTCGGCGAACAGCTGCGCGTGCAGCGTGCCGCCGCCTTCCACCAGCAGCGAGTCGATCTGGCGCTTGCCCAGCTCCGTCATCAGCGCATCCAGGTCCACGCGGCCGTCGGCGCCCGGCATGCGGACCACGGAAACGCCCGCTTGCGCCAGGGCCTCCGCCTTCCGCTTCGCCGTGCCGGATCCCGTATCGCAGGCGCATGCCACGATGACGGGCGTTTCCTTCGCTGTGGCAACGAGCGTGCAGTCCAGCGGAATGCGCAGCCGTGAGTCGCACACGATGCGCGTGGGGTTGTTGCTGGGCACGGCGCGGCGGCACGTCAGCTCCGGGTTGTCGGCAAGCACCGTGTTGATGCCCACCATGATGCCCGCCAGGCGCTGGCGCAGCTCGTGCGTGTCGGCGCGCGACGCCTCGTTCGAGACCCAGCGCGCATCGCCCGTTGCGGCGGCGATCTTGCCGTCGGCCGTCATGGCCCATTTCGAGACCACGTACGGGCGCTTCGTGGTGATGTAGTGGAAGAAGATGGGGTTCAGCGCATCGCATTCGTCTCGGAGAAAGTCCTCCTCGACCTCGATACCGGCGGCGCGCAGGCGCGCATTGCCCTTGCCCGACACCAGCGGATTCGGGTCGCGCGAACCCACCACCACCTTCGCGATGCCGGCTTCTATCAGCGCATCCACGCACGGCGGCTGATGGCCGGTGTGGTTGCAGGGCTCCAGCGTGACGTAGATCGTGGCGCCCGCGGGGTCCTCCTTGCACGACTTCAGCGCATTGCGCTCAGCATGCAGCTGCCCGAAGCGCTCGTGGCAGCCCTGCCCGATAATGCGCCCGTCCTTCACCACCACGGCTCCGACAAGCGGATTCGGATTCGTCCACCCGGCTGCCGTGCGCGCAAGCGCGATGGCGCGGCGCATGATGGCTTCATCGCTCAATGGTGCGTTCCTTTCGTTCTCATGATGCGCAAAACCGTGCCTGCGCATCGGCCGGCCGCTGCGTCCGGGACGCAATCTCCGGAACGGCATCGGCCGCATGGTCTGTTTTCGGGCATAAAAAACGCCCGCTTGATCTGCGGGCGGAGAGCACATCATGAAAGGCGGCGCACAACGGTGCCGTCATCACAATCACTGTTCTTTCATCCGGACTGTACCGTTGGTTCCGGATTCGCACCGGATCAGCCTCCCTGCGGGAGGGTCGCGGACTTTCGGCTGTACGCCGTTACCGCCAGTGAGGAATTTCGCCTCGCCCTGAACAGATATCGGTTGGAAGTATACGCATGCCCCCTGCCGCATGCAACCCGGTACACCGCTTATGCGCATTTCGCGCCATTGGGCATCCGCCGTCCGCTCCGTGGCCGACAAAACAGTCGGGTGTGTTATCATCACGGCGAAAAATACGACGAGAAGGAGATTCCTATGGTAGAAGAAGACGACGTCAAGGCCGTTCTGGACCTTATTCGACCGAACCTGCAGATGGACGGCGGCGACATCCAGTTCGTCGACGTGAATGAAGACGGCGTGGTTTCCGTGGAGCTGCAAGGCGCCTGCAACGGCTGCCCGCTGTCCCAAATGACGCTGGCGAACGGCGTGGAGCGCATCCTGAAGGAGCGCGTGCCCGGCGTGACGCGCGTTGTGCCCGCAATGCGCTAGGCCGCTCATCGGAGACATCATTCGGAGACAGGAAATCAGGCGACGACATCATGGGTAAATTCTGCTGGGAACGACGCGGGTGCGAAGGACCCGACAACAACTGGGACCATTGCCCCCACTATATGAAGGGCTCCATCTGCCCGAAGGATTGCCAGTTCAGCTGGTGCCAGCGCGACACCCACAAGTACACGGACGACATCATGCTGATGCTCGACCCCACTGTCGACCGCCGCGTCGCTGTGAAGGAATATTGCTTCACGTGCGAGTTCTTCCTGAAGCATGCCCCGCGCATGGATGAAGGCGAAACCGTGGACAGCGAAGAATTCCATCACGGCATCCGTCCGAAGCTGGTGGAAGAGGAGCAGAACGCCGCACTGTAGCGGCAGTGCCGTCGCTCCAAGACGGCAGCGAGTGCAAAAACGAAGGGGATGGGGCCGCGCGCCCCATCCCCTTTCTGTATGCCCGGAACGTGCGGGCGGCATGCTTGGCCGCCGCTCGGCGGCCATCCGGCCCGCCGAGCGGCGCCGCGCGCTACTGGGATACGTCCCCGCCCCAGTCGGAACCCACGATAACCTGGATGTCAGAGCTGAAGCTGTAATAGATGCTGGCCGAAACGGCGCGTCCCGTTCCCAATGTGCTCGCAATGGCTTCGGCAACGGACTTGTTCTTCGCCTTCTTGTAGATGACGAGCGTCTCCGTGTACACGTACTGGTCCGCATTGCCCGTATCGCTGATGGTGTAGCCGGCCTTCTTCAGCTTGCTGGCTACCTCGTCGGCGCTGCCGGTCTCGCCGGAGCCGTTCTTCACGATGATGGTGTACTTCGTCGGATCGACGGACGCCAATTCCTGCGCGGAGACCTGCGCGGGATCCTGGCCGGACTCGAACGCGTTCTTCGTCGTTTTCCAAGAGGACGACGTGCTGTAGAAGCTGATGGTCCCTTCGTCGTTCGACTCGTCCGCACCGGGGACGACGCACGAGATGGACGAGCTCACGTCGTAGTTCTTGAACTGGTCCATGAGGCTGGACAGGTCGTTCGCCGTGTAATCCGTCTTGATGCTGCCGGCAAACGAATCCACGGCCGAGATTTGGCCCACGCCGCTCTGCTGCAGCGCCTTCGCCGCAAGCGCCTCCAGCAAGGCGATATCGTTCTCCGCCCGCCTCGTGCTGCCCGTGGAGTAATTGCGCGCCGAGGCGAACGCCAGCGCCTGTTCGCCGGAAAGCGTCTGCTGTCCTGCCGCGATGTAGATGTCGCTGACGTCGGGATCGTCCACTTCCTCGGAAACGTTCACATCCACGCCGCCCAGCGTGTCCACCATGGACTGCAGGCCGGAGGCGTCCGTCTTCACGTAATGGGCGATGTCGACACCGGTGAAATCCGCCACATCCTTGATGAGCGCGGCATCTCCGCCGATGGACGTCTCGCTTCCCAGGGCGCCGCTGCTGCCGTTCGACAGCGTGACCACCATGTTCGCGGGAATGCCGAGCAGCGACACCTTCGTGTTCGCCGGGTCCACGCGCGCCAATATCAGCACGTCGACGCCGTCGAAACCTGCAACCTTGCTATCCTCCAGGTCGGCCGCCACCAGCACGTAATAGGCATCCGTGCTGTTCGAGGGCGCAACGAGCGTATCGCTGACCGAGCTGTCGTTCAGCGCCATTTTCGCCGTGGTGGAGTTCGCGAACACGAGCGAAGACACGAGACCGGCTGCCGCCAGCGCCGCCGCCACGATGATGACGATGATCGCGATGCGGCGCACGTCCGTCCGGCGAGTGGTGCCCATGCTGTACGAATGCGCCTCGCGGCGCGAACGGCGCGCGTACTGCGCATCCGTCTCGCGGCTGCGCGTCTGCGGAATGACATGGCTGATCTCGCCGCGGTCCACGCTGCGGCCGTTGCCGCGCTTACGCGGATCGGACCGGCGGCTGTTCGCCCGCGCCTGCGCAGCGCCCGGCGCGCGCCGTCCCTGGCGCTTCGTACCGCCCGACGTGCTGACGAGCGAGTCTACCGATGCGCTGCGATAGTCGCCCTTGCGCCGACGCTTCTTGCTCGGCGATGAGAATATATCGTTTTTTCGCCAATGCACCACGGAGTCCCGCCGCCTTCCCTTGCGCTTCCCTCGGTCTCTCCGCCGGCTACGGCAACGGAACGATGCTGCCGTCGTCGTTCATCAGGCAGCGCTCCACGTCGCCGCCCAGCGAACGCAGCTTTCCCACGTAGTCTTCGTACCCGCGGTCGATATGGCCGATGGAGCGCACGATGGTCTCGCCTTCCGCGGCAAGTCCGGCAAGCACCAGGGCGGCGCCGCCGCGCAGGTCCGTTGAAGACACGGGAGCGCCCTCCAGCTTCTCCACGCCCTCGACGATGGCATGGTGGCCGTCGATCGTGATGTCGGCGCCCATGCGCATGATCTCCTCGGCGAACATGAAGCGGTTCTCGAACACGTTCTCCGTGACCACGGAGCTGCCGTCCGCTAGGGCGCACAGCAGCATGAACTGCGCCTGCAGGTCCGTGGGGAACCCGGGATGCGGCAGCGTCTGGATATCGACGGGCTTCAAGCGACCGGTGCGCTGGATGCTGATCCAGTCGTCGCCGTACTCCACGTCGCAGCCCATGGCGCGCAGCTTCAGAATGGCCATGCGCAGGAACGAGGGGTCGATGCCCGTCACCTTCAATGGGCCGCCCAGCAGCGCACCGCCCACCAGGAACGTGCCGGCCTCGATGCGGTCGCCCACCGTGGTGTGCTCGCACGGATGCAGGCTCTCCAGCGGCACGCCCTCGATCTCGATAGTGGAATTGCCGGCGCCGGAAACCTTCGCGCCCATGCTGTTCAGCATGTTCGCCAGGTCCACGATCTCGGGTTCGCGCGCCGCATTCTCCAACGTGGTATGGCCCTTGGCCACCACGGCCGTCATCATGGTGTTCTCCGTGGCTCCCACGCTGGGGAACTCCAGGCACACGTCGTTGCCGTGCAGGCCGTTCGGCACGGAAGCCTCCAGCACGCCATGGTCCAATTCGAAATGCACGCCCAGGGCGGACATGCCCACCAGGTGCATGTCTATCTTGCGGGCGCCGATCTGGCAGCCGCCGGGCATGGACACGCGCGCATGGCCGAAACGGCCCACCATGGGGCCCAGCACGGAAATGCTCGCGCGCATCTTCGACACCAGCGCATACGGCGTCTCCTTGTCCTGCACATTCGTGGTATCGACGGTCAGCGTATGGTCCGTGCGCACGACCGTGGCGCCCATGGCGCGCGCCACGTCGGACATGACTTCGATATCGGAGATGAGCGGCACGTTGTGGATGACGGACGTGCCCCGCCCCAGGATGGAGGCGGCAATCAGTTTCAATGCGGAATTCTTCGCACCGGATACCTTCACGGTGCCGGTCAGATTCTCAGATTCCCGAGCAACAATCACTTCTTCAGACATGGTGCAACTATCCTTTGTTTCGCTATCGAACGCGAAAGCGCGGCGCGGCAACAGCATCGCCGGACTTCCCCGCCCGAGTCCCCCCTCGAGTGTTCCTCCGTGATTATACAGGCAGCGCCGTGCGACAATGCCTCCGCCGCCGAACTTACATGGACGTACAGGAAAGGCGCCCTCCGCAGAGGACGCCTTCCAAAAGCGCTTGCGCGCAATATGTTCGAGGGGAGCTTAGACCGTCAGGTCGTCTTCCGTCAGCTCCTCGCGCGGCAAGACGTCGCGCTTGCTGTAGACGAACAGGCCGACTGCCAGCAGGACGAACATCATGACGAGCGCCACGGAGAACACGGCACCGTAACCGCCGAAGTTCTCGGAGATGAAGGCCCAGATGTAGGAGCCGCAAGCACCGCCCAGACCCAGGGACATGCCGATGTTCGACCAGATGATGGGATAGGCAGCGCCGGATCCGAAGATGGCGCGGACGGTCATGGGCATAACAACCAGCACGGCGGCGATGAAGCAACCCATGAGGACGGAGCCGATGGGCAGCAGGATCGTGTTCGGGAACTGCCACATGAAGAACAGGCCGACGATACCGCAAGCGCACAGCGCGATGATGGCGTTACGCAGGTTGATGTCGGAGAACGCACCCAGGGCAAGCTTGCCGGCGGCGTTGCCTGCGCTGTTGAACATGGTCAGCTCGGCGCCGGTGACGAATGCTGCGGTGACCGCACCGGAAACGACGTCCGGCTGAGCGTTGAACCACACCACGTAGCTGGCGAAGAACGCGTTGATGTTGCAGATGGTGTTGATCAGGAAACCGAACAGGATGACCAGCCAGAAGATGTAGGACTTACGGGCAACGGAGGGACGGACGCTGGGGACGACGGCGTTTTCCTTGCCGGCATCTGCAGCAGCTTTGGCCTGGGCCTTGGCGGTGCCGTACGGCAGCATGCCCTTGTCCTCGGGACGGTTGCTCATGAGAACCATGACGCCCACGACCATGATGATCAGGGAGACGATGCCCAGCGTGATGTAGCTGGTGCGCCAACCGGCGGACTCGATGAGAGCCTGTCCGATGGGCGTGAAGATGACGCCGCCGATACCGGTGAATGCGGTGCAGACGCCGATCACCAGGCCCGTGGAGGATGCGAACCAACGGTTCATGATGGAAGCAACGCCAACGCCCAGCATGACGGCGTTCGTCACGCCGGCAATGCCGCCGCCCAGATACAGCATCCACAGCTGGTCGGCATTCTGGACAGAGCCGAACAGGATGAAGATCAGCGATTCGACCGCCGCGGCGATCAGGATGACGAACTTGCTGTTGCGCTTAGCCAGCCACACGCCCGCGAACGGGGATGCGATGATGCCCGTGATGTAGTCAACGGTGCGCCACAGGGCGATCTGGGAAACCTGCACGCCCATGTCCTGGGCCATTGCGGAATAGTAGATGCCTGCGCAGCTGTTCAGGATTGCAGACGGAACGCCGCAGATCAGGCAGCCGACGATAACGATCGGCAGATAATGCACGAAGCTTTTTTCCACCAGCTCCGTGCTCTGGTTCTTCTTCTCTATCGAAGCCATTTAATATCACCTTTTCACTTGAGGTAAATACCGGCCAGGTTGAATGTTCCGTGCTCCCTTCTGTATGACGGCAACCCCCAACGGGATGCCTGCGTTTCTGTTGTCCAGCACTTGCAGGGAATCCTGATGCGTAGAACTGGATGCGCTGCAAGTAGTGACGGAACGACGCAGAATCCAAACGGTTTGCTGCGTTGCCGTCCGAGTCCCTCCTTTCACTCGTAAACGCAACGGCCCAATCAACCTATTGAGAGAATACGGCTGTTACGGATATGAATGAAATACGCATTTCGTATATAGATATTCGGTCGTTCGATTGTCAAAATGCATGAATGGAAAACGCCTGTTTTAAAGATTTCTCGAATAGGTCCAGTTCAGGATTATGTTTTTAATAATGTTCAAAGTGAAAAGGAGAGCGCCCGCATCGTCCTTGCATCTGTGAAATCATCAACAGTCAAGCGCATATGTCCATGCATTCCGGACCGAGGGCAGACCGGGCGAATTCGACGAAAGGGCCAGGAGCGAACATAAGAAAAAGACCTGTCCCGCACGCGGGACAGGTCTTTTTCGATTATCGCATGTATGTAAACGAAGCGCGCTGCTACAGGATGCGCAGGTTGACTTCCTTCAGCTGACGGGCCGTAACCTCGTTCGGGGAACCGGTCATGGGGTCGGCGGCGCTGGACGTCTTCGGGAACGCGATGACGTCGCGGATGGAATCCTTGCCGGCCAGCAGCATGACCAGACGGTCCAGGCCCAGGGCGATGCCGCCATGGGGAGGCGCACCCAGCTCGAGCGCATGCAGCAGATGGCCGAACTTCTTCTCCATGTCCTCATCGGCCACACCGCAGCGGCGCAGGACGCGCTTCTGCAGCTCGGCGTTGTGGATACGGATGGAACCGCCGCCCATCTCGAAGCCGTCCATGACGATGTCGTAGCTGTAGCTTCCGCACGCCAGCGGATCCGTCTCGATCTTGTCCCAGTCCGCCTCGGGGATCATCGTGAACGGATGGTGCTCGGCCGCGTACTTCTTCTCGTCCTCGTCGTACTTGAACATGGGGAAGTCCACAACCCACAGCAGCTTGTGGCCCTTGCGCTCGATGCCCAGCAGGTCGGCCATATGCAGGCGCAGCGCCGCCAGGACGGCGTTCGCGACGTTGAACGTATCGGCAGCGAACAGCAGCAGGTCGCCGGGCTCGACGCCCATGGCCTCCTTGATCTTGCCGTGGACCTCGTCGCCCAGGAACTTGATGATGGGGCTCTTGCCCTTCAGCTCCGTGTCCTTCGACGTGTAGGCGATCCACGCCATGCCCTTCGCGCCGTTTGCTGCGGCAACGTCGGCCAGTTTCTCGATGTCGCCGCGGCTCCAGTCGCCGGCGCCCTTCGCGTTGATGGCCTTCACGATGTTGCCGGCGTCCACGGCCTTCGAGAACACGCCGAAGCCGCAGCCGCGGACGATGTCCGTCAGATCCACCAGCTCCATGCCGAAGCGCACGTCCGGGCGGTCGCAGCCGAAGCGGTCCATGGCCTCTTTCCAGGGCATGCGCTGCAGCGGGAACTCATGCTCCACGCCGGCGGCCTCCAGGACCTCCTGGAACACGCCCTCCATCAGGTCCATGACATCCGTTTCCTGCACGAAGCTCATCTCGATGTCCACCTGCGTGAACTCGGGCTGGCGGTCGGCGCGCAGATCCTCGTCGCGGAAGCAGCGGGCAATCTGGTAATAGCGCTCGATACCGCCCACCATCAGCATCTGTTTGAACTGCTGCGGGCTCTGCGGCAGGGCGTAGAACTTGCCGGGGTTCGGACGGCTGGGCACCAGGTAGTCGCGGGCACCTTCAGGCGTGGAGTTCGCCAGGATGGGCGTCTCGACTTCCAGGAAGCCGCGCTCGTTCAGCGCCTTGCGCACGGCCTGCGCCACCGTGTGGCGCAGCTTCAGGTTCGCGTACATCTCGGGGCGGCGCAGGTCCATGTAGCGCCACTTCATACGCGTGGTCTCATCCGTCTCGATGCCGTCCTCGATGGCGAACGGCGGGGTGACGCTGGTGTTCAGCACCTTCAGGCTGCGCGCCAGGATCTCGATCTCGCCCGTGGCCATGTTCGGATTGACGCTCTCGGGGCCGCGCTTGCGCACCGTGCCCGTGACCAGGATGACGTATTCGCGGCCCAGATGCTCGGCAGCGTGGAACTCGTCTTCGGTCACGCAGTCGGGGTCGAAGACGCACTGCGTGTATCCCTCGCGGTCGCGCAGGTCGACGAAGATCAGGCCGCCGTGGTCGCGGTTGTGCCACACCCAGCCCGTCAGGGTGACTTCGGCCCCTTCGTCTGCTGCACGCAGCTGGCCGCACGTGGCGGAATGCATGCAGTGCTCGTTCAAAACGTCGCTCATTGCCTTTTCTTTCTCCTTCTATATGTGTTCGGCGCGGACCGCCCGCAGCCAACGGGCCGCGGGCGGTCTTCCAACGCACGTATTGCCTACCGCTTCCTGCGGGTGCTCCTACAGGTTTGCCCCGCCGTTGATGCTCTTCAGCATAGACGAGATCTCGCTGTCCGAAACGCCCTGCATAAGGAATCCGTTCAGCGCCTTGGCCGCTTTGTCCAGCGGGATAGTGTACTCCGAATGCGAGGTCATGTTGCGCATCTTGATGCAGTTCTGCGCCAGCTCGTCCGGACCCAGCACCACCACGAAGCTGGCGTGCAGCTTGTTCGCCTGCTTGAACTGGCTCTTCAGGCTGCGGTGCTGATGGTCCATATCGCCCACCAGGCCCGCATCGCGCAGCGTCTGCAGGATGGCGAACGCCTGCGGGCGCACGCTCTCCTCCACGCAGGCGATGTAGAAGTCGTACGTCAGCGCCGGCTTGAACTCCAAGCCGTGGGCCTTCAGCGCCAGCAGGCAGCGCTCGTAGCCCAGCGCGAAGCCGAAGCCGGGAGCGGGCTGGCCGCCGATCTCCTCCATCAGCTTGTCGTAGCGTCCGCCGCCGCCGATGGCGTTCTGGGAGCCCATGCCCTCGACGACCTGCACCTCGAACACCGTGCGGGTGTAGTAGTCCAGGCCGCGGACCAGCGTGTAGTCTTCCTCGTACCTCAGGCCCGATGCCTTCAGCAGGTCCAGGACCTTATGGTAATGGTCGCTGCATTCCTGGCACAGATGGTCCGTGATGCGCGGCGCCTGCGCCATGACGGCGCGGCAGCCTTCCTTCTTGCAGTCGAATGCGCGCAGCGGGTTCGTGTCCGCGCGGCCGACGCATTCCTCGCACAGGCGGTCGGCATTCGCCAGGATGAACGAACGCACGCTTTCGCGGTATGCCGGACGGCAGTTCTCGCATCCCATGGAATTCACCAGCAGGCGCATGGCGTTCGTGGGAATGCCCAGCTTCTCGTAGAAGCGCATGAGCATGACGATGCCCTCGGCGTCGATGGTGGGATCCTCCGCGCCCAGGCATTCCACGCCCACCTGGTTAAACTGGCGCTGGCGCCCCGCCTGCACGTTCTCCGCGCGGAACATGGGGCCTGCATACATGAGCTTCACGGGCAGGCCGCCGGGCTGCAGCAGCTGATTCTCCGCAACGGCGCGCACGACGCCGGCCGTGCCCTCCGGGCGCAGGCTGAAACGGCTGCTCTGCTTCACGTGCGCACCCGCGATGAGCTTCGCCAGGTTGTCGCCGGAAAGCGCCTCGTACATCTCCTTCGACACCACGTCCGTGCTGGTGCCGATGCCGCGCACGAACAGGTCGGTGCGCTCGAAGATCGGCGTCTCCAGGAACTGGTAGCCGTAGCGTCCGAAGATGTCGCGCGCGGTCTCTTTGAAGTACAGCCAGAACCGCGCCTCGTCGGGCAGGATGTCCTGGGTGCCTTTGGGTCGCTGGATGATGGCCATTACAGGTATTCGACCACCTTATCGCCCATGGCGACGGTGCCCAGGATCATATCCTTCGGCGTGTCGGCGTTCGCCAAGTCGCCCGTACGGTAGCCGTCGGCCAGGACCTTCTCGACCGCGTTCGCGATGTCATCGGCCGCATCCTGCATGTCGAAGCTGTAGCGCAGCATCATCTCCACGGACAGGATCTGGGCCAGCGGGTTCGCAATGCCCTTGCCCGCGATGTCCGGGGCGCTGCCGTGGCTGGGCTCGTACAGCGACGTGCTCTCGCCCAGGCTGGCGGAGGCCAGCATGCCCAGCGAGCCGGTCAGCATGGACGCCTCGTCGGACAGGATGTCGCCGAACGTGTTCTCCGTCACCACGACGTCGAACTGGCGCGGGTTGTTGATGAGCTGCATGGCGGCGTTATCCACCAGCATGTCCACGACCTCGACCTCCGGGTAATCCTTCGCCACGCGGTGCACGATCTCGCGCCACATGCGGCTGGACTCCAGGACGTTCGCCTTGTCGATGTTGTGGACCTTCTTGCGGCGCTTCATGGCGGAGTCGAATGCGGTGCGGGCGATGCGCTCGACCTCGAACTCCTTGTAATCCATGGTGTCGTAAGCGCGTTGGCCCTTGCCGCCGTTCACGCCGTAGCCTTCCACGTCGTATTCGCGGTCGCGGGCGCCGAAGTACAGGCCGCCGGTCAGCTCGCGGACGATGTTCAGGTCAACGCCCTTGATGACCTCGGGCTTCAGCGTGGAGGAGTTGATCAGGGAATCGTACGCCTTCACGGGGCGCAGGTTCGCGTACAGGCCCAGGCCCTTGCGGATGCCCAGCAGACCCTGCTCGGGACGGGGCTTCGAGGGATCCGTGGTGTCCCACTTCGGGCCGCCGACGGCGGCCAGCAGCACGGCGTCGGAAGCCTTCGCGGTCTCCAGCGTCTCGTCCGGCATGGCGGTGCCGGTCTGGTCGATGGCGATACCGCCCAGCAGCGCCTCCACGTACGTGAACTCGGTGTTGTACTTCTTGCCGATGGCGTTCATGACCTTCACGGCCTCGGCCATGATCTCGGGGCCGATGCCGTCGCCGGGAAGCAGGCAGATCTGATAGCTGTTGCTCATTTGCTTCGTCTCTCCTTGGGTTCTTGCTGGTTTCTTGCGTTGCAAGCGGCCGGAGCGCGCCGCCCCGGCCGCGTATTGCCTATGGCAGGTAGACGGATGCGCCTACTTCCCCGCCTTCTGGTCGGCGAGGATCTTCTTCGTGCGGTTCACCAGGCCGCCCTGCTCGATGATGTCCTTGATGAACGGCGGGAACGGCTCTGCCTGGAACGTCTGGCCCGTGGTCTCGTCCACGATGGTGCCGGCGTCGGCGTCAACGGACACCGTGTCGCCGTCCTTGATGGCGTCCACGGCTTCGGGGCACTCCAGAATGGCCAGGCCGATGTTGATGCTGTTGCGGTAGAAGATGCGCGCGAAGCTCTTCGCGATGACGGCATCCACGCCGGCGGCCTTGATGCAGATGGGTGCATGCTCGCGGGACGAGCCGCAGCCGAAGTTCTCCTCGGCCACGATGATGTCGCCGGGCTTGACCTTCTTCACGAAGTCGACGTCCAGGTCCTCCAGGCAGTGCTTCGCCAGCTCGGCAGGGTCGGACGTGTTCAGATAGCGGGCCGGGATGATGACGTCGGTGTCGATGTCGCGGCCGTAGCGGTGTGCGGTTCCTTCGAATTTCATTAGTTCGCTCCTTGGCTCTTGTTCGACTAGTCGATGTCTTCCGGCAGCGCGATGTGGCCGGCGATGGCGCTGGCTGCGGCAACGGCCGGGTTCGTGAGGTAGACCTCGCTCGTGGGATCGCCCATGCGGCCCACGAAGTTGCGGTTCGTGGTGGCCACGGAGCGCTCGCCGGCGGCGAGGATGCCCATGTAGCCGCCCAGGCACGGGCCGCACGTGGGGGTGGACACGGCGCAGTTCGCATCCAGGAAGATCTCCGTCAGGCCCTCTTCGATGCACTGGCGGTACACCTGCTGCGTTGCGGGGATCACGATGCAGCGGACGTTCGGGTTCACCTTATGGCCGCGCAGCACGGCAGCTGCCTGGCGCATGTCCTCGATGCGGCCGTTCGTGCACGAGCCGATGACGGACTGGTCGATGGTCACGTCGCGCGAATCCGCAACGGGGCGCGCGTTCGACGGCAGGTGCGGGAACGACACCGTGACGGGGATGTCGGCGGCGTTGATCTCGTAGACATGCTCGTACTCCGCGTCGGGATCGGAATGGTACTCCGTGTACGGACGCTCCGTGCGGCCGTCCATGTAGGCGCGCGTGACGTCGTCGACCTCGATGAGGCCGGCCTTGCCGCCCGCCTCGATGGCCATGTTCGAGATGGTCATGCGGCCTTCCATGGACAGGCTGCGGATGGCCGAGCCCGTGAACTCCATGGCCTTGTACAGCGCGCCGTCCACGCCGATCATGCCGATGATGTACAGGATGATGTCCTTGCCGGTGACGCCGGGGTTCAGCTTGCCTTCGATGTTGAACTTCAGCGTTTCCGGCACCTTGAACCAGGCGCGGCCCGTGGCATAGCCCACAGCGGCATCCGTGGAACCCACGCCCGTGGAGAAGGCGCCCAGCGCACCGTACGTGCAGGTGTGGCTATCGGAGCCGATGATCAGGTCGCCGGCGCCCACAACGCCCTGTTCGGGCAGCAGCGCATGCTCGACGCCCATGCAGCCGACCTCGTAGTAATGGGTGATGCCCTGTTCGCGGGCGAACTCGCGAACGACCTTGGCCTGCTCGGCGCTCTTGATGTCCTTGTTCGGGACGTAATGATCGGGGACCAGGGCGATCTTCGTGGGATCGAACACCTTCTCGCAGCCGATCTTCCTGAACTCGCGAATTGCGATGGGTGCAGTGACGTCATTGGACAGGACCAGGTCCAGATCGCATTCGATCAGCTGCCCCGGCTTGACCTCATCCAGGCCCGCGTGAGCGGCGAGAATCTTCTCTGCCATAGTCATAGGACGTGCCATGTTATCTCCTTTTGCCTTCCACGTGATTCCAAAACTCCACGTATAAACTGTTTAATTGTAACGGTTTGCAGACGAACGCGGCACCCGTTTCAGCACGGAATCGCAATTCACAGATTACATGCAAACATGTATGCCGGCGAATGCCTTCCCCGCAGCCGTGTAGTAGCATGGCAGCATATCGGCCGGAAGGAATTATTATGACCGACTACGCAAAGAACCCCGCCGCAGCCGAGACGGCCGCGGCAATCCGCAAGGCTGCCGGAGACCTGGAAGACCAGATCGTCTCCTGGCGCCGCCACCTGCACCGGCATCCCGAAGTCGGAGCGCACGAGGTGCAGACATCCGCATTCGTACGAGAGCAGCTGGACAAGCTGGGCGTGCCCTACCGCGTGGTAGAGGGCAAGCGCCCCGAATCGGCCGCTGCCGAACGACCGGACTTCATCGGAACCGGCGTCATCGCCACCATCGCCGGCACGGCCCCGGGCGCCTACGACGAGAACGGGAACCCGGCGCGCCGCATCGCGCTGCGCACGGACATGGACGCGCTGCCCATCAGGGAGCGCACGGACTTCGACTTCAAATCGCAGAACGATGGCGTCATGCACGCCTGCGGCCACGACTGCCACATGGCCATGATGCTGGGCGCCGTGAACGTGCTGTGGCAGATGCGCGACAAGCTGCGCGGCGAGGCACGCATCATCTTCCAGCCCGCCGAGGAGATCTCCATCGGCGCGCGCGACATGATCGCGGCCGGCGCCCTGGACGGAGTCGAGGCCATCTACGGCCAGCACATCTGGAGCGAGGTGCCCACCGGCACGTTCTCGTGCGAGGCGGGCCCGCGCATGGCGAACACGGACTGGTTCCGCATCGACGTGGAGGGCGTGTCGGCGCACGGGTCCATGCCGCATAAGGGCGTGGACGCCATCGTGGTGGCCGCCGAGATCATAGACTCGCTGCAGGTGCTGGTCTCGCGCCGCACGTCGCCGTTCGAGCCCGTGGTCATCACGATCGGCGAGGTCCACGGCGGCACGGCCCGCAACATCATGGCGGGCAGCGCCTACCTGACGGGCACGCTGCGCACGTGGCACAGCGACGTGCGCAAGCGCATCGTGAACGCCATCGAGCGCATCGCCGGCAAGACGTCGCATGCGTTCGGGGCGGACATCAAGTTCAGCTTCGAACCGGGCAACCCCGCCGTCGTGAACGACGAGGCCTGCAGCAAGGCGGCGCGCCGCGCCGTGGAGGAAGTGCTGGGCGAAGAGTACGTGGGCTCGTACGAGGGAACGCTTGCCGGCGAGGACTTCGCCGAATACCTGCAGCACGTCCCCGGCGTCTTCGTGTTCGTGGGCACGAACAACCCGGACATCGGCGCCGTGCACCCGCAGCACAGCTGCTTCTACACGATCGATGAAAAAATGTTGGCAAAAGGTTCCATGGTCGCCGCCCAATGGGCATGCGACATGCTATCCTGAGCCATCTTAAAAAATCTGCAGCGTTCTGCTGCAGATTCCCACCGCGTCTGAAGCGCACTGAAGCACCCGAACGGAAGAATCCCCGCTAAGGAGGTACGCATGACCCATCTGGACTGGAAGAACCTCGGCAAGAACGAACCCGGCATGCCCACGCCCAACTTCGCCGCCGACGAGTCGGACCTGGAGGGCGGCATCCCTCCCATCGAATCGCGCCTGCGCCATAACATCCTGCGCGTGCCGAAAGTGATCAAGCAGGCATCGGGCATCGTGGTGTACGGACGCAAGATCCAAAGCCTGCTGTTCTCCACGGACATCGCCATCATCAAGAACTGCGATGCCGACGCCGTGTTCTGCGTCTACCCGTTCACGGCGCAGCGCGCCATCAGCGCGGCCGTGCTGCGCGTGGCCGCCGTGCCCGTGTTCGTAGGCGTGGGCGGCGGCACCACGCAGGGCATGCGCGCCACGTACCTGGCCATGGACGCGGAGAACCAGGGCGCCATGGGCGTGGTGGTGAACGATCCGCTGCCGAACAAGGACCTGCGCCTGATGGCGCGCACCGTGGACATCCCCATCGTCGTGACGGTGGCCTCCGAGAACCGGGATGCGGGCAAGCGCCTGGAAAGCGGCGCCGCCATCCTGAATGTGGCGGCCGGCGCGAAGACGGCCGACGTCGTGGCGAAGATCCGCAAGGAATACCCGCGCGCGCCCATCATCGCATCGGGCGGCAGGTCGGACGAGTCCATCGCCCGCACCATCGATGCCGGTGCGAACGCCATCGTATGGACGCCGCCCAGCTCGGGCCAGCTGTTCTCCACCATGATGGACGACTATCGCGCCCGCTAAGGGGCAAGGCTGCTGCATATCGCGCCATCGAACGCGCCGGCGGATCGCCCGCCGGCGCGTTCTTCGTTTCTCCGGCACCTTATGGGCGCGCCATCAGGCGAGAGAGCCTACTTGGCTTGCGTCTGCGCCTGGCGCACAAGCGCTTCCGCCACGCGCAATCCATCAACGGCCGCGGACATGATGCCGCCGGCATAGCCCGCGCCTTCGCCGCAGGGATATACGCCCGATGCCGGCGCATCCGGCCCGCCGACATGCGCCTGCAGGTCCTGCTTGCCGCGCACGATGCGCACCGGCGACGACGAACGCGTCTCGGGTGCCGTCATCACGGCACGCGCATCCGCGAACCCGTGGATGCGCCGATCGAGCAGCGGCAGCGCCTGCTCCAGCGCCTGCGTCATGAACGCCGGCAGCACGTCATGCAGGTCGCACCACGCCACACCGCGCGCATACGTGGGCCGCACGGGCGCGCCGCCGCGCCCGCCCGCCTTGCCGGGCTTCGCAGGGGAAGGCGCACCGGCGCCCAGGAAGTCGCCCACGTGCTGTGCCGGGGCCTGATACGGCGCACCGCCCGCCGCCCGGGCCGCCAGGAACGCGCGCTGCTCGATGGCCCGCTGCAGCTTCGCACCCGCCAGCACATCGTCCGGATCGCCGCCGAAATCCGCCGGATCCACGTTCACCAGCAGCGCGGCGTTCGAGTTCTTCCCGTTGCGCGCGAAATCGCTCATGCCGTTCACCACCACGCCGCCCGGCTCGCTGGCCGCGCACGTCACGCGGCCTCCCGGGCACATGCAGAACGTGTGCACGGTGCGCCCGCCGCCCACATGGACGGCCGCCTTGTACTCCGCAGCGCCCAGCGCCGGGCTCTTCGCCGCACGGCCCCACTGGCTCCGGTTCATATCCGCCTGCGCATGCTCGATGCGCACGCCCATAGCGAAGGGCTTGCGCTCCATCTCGAACCCGTTGGCGCGCAGCATCTCGAACGTGTCGCGCGCGGAATGGCCGGTGGCCAGCACCAACGCCGCCGCCGGCTCTTCGTATTCCGCACCGTCCGCACCACGCAGCGTCACGGCAGCCAGGCGACCGACTTCAAGGCGAAGACCCGTCAAACGCGTGCCGAACCGCACCTGGCCGCCGCGTGCGACAATCTCGTTGCGCAGCGTCCGCACAGCCTGCGGCAGGCGGTCGCTGCCGATATGCGGATGAGCTTCCCAGAGAATCTCGGACGGCGCGCCCGCATCCACGAACCAGCGCAGCACGTGCTTGCAGCGCGGGTTCTTCATGTTGTTCGTCAACTTTCCGTCCGAGAACGTGCCCGCGCCGCCCTCGCCGAATTGGACGTTCGTGTCTGGGTCCAGCGGGCCGCCGGCATCGAACGCGGCCACGATGCGCTGCCGTTCCTCCACGGGCCGCCCGCGCTCCACCACAAGCGGTTTCGCGCCCGCACGCGCCAGATACACGGCCGCGAACAGGCCGGCGGGACCCGTGCCGACCACCACGGGGCGCGGCGCGCCTTCCGGCCACGGCTCTATCGCCAGCGGCGAATACGGCACATGCGCCTTTACGCCGTTGCGCGCGCATGCACGCGCCTCAGCCGCGGCGTCTTCAAGCGCAACGCCCAGCGTGGCAACGAAATGCACGTCGTTCTTCTTGCGGGCGTCTATGCTCCGCTTCAGGATGCGCACATCCCGAACGTCCCGCGCATCGATGCCCAGCGCCTGCGCTGCCGCCTGCCGAAGACCGGCGGCATCCACGTTGTCGATACCCGGATCGGGGAACAGATGGAGCGGCAGCTTCGCATTCGAGACGTCGATCATCGTCCGTTCGCCTCCCGTCTCAATCCACCAGCACGCGCCGCACCGGGACACCCGCCGCATGCGCGCCCGCCAGCAAACCGCTCGTCCAGGCCCAGTGCAGGTTGTATCCGCCGCAGGGACCGTCCACATCCAGCGCTTCGCCGATCACGTGCAGGCCGGGCATGCGCAGTGCCTCCAGCGTCTGCGGATCGAACGATTCCACGGCGAACCCGCCGCGGTGCACCTGCGCATGGCGGTCGTCCAGCGTGCGAACGGTCATGCGGTAGCCCTTCAGCGCATCCGCCACGCGCGGCGCGTCGGCTGCCGGCAGCGGCATGTCCGCACGGCAGCCGACCTGGCGCAGCACCGCTTTCGCCACAGGCTCCAGGGCCATTCCCGCCAGGAGGTCCACCGCCGCGCGCCAGGGATGGCGCTGCGCCCTTCGCGCCACCGCCGCCCGCAGCTGGTCCAGGTCCACATCCGGCAGCAGGTCCACGCGCAGCACGTCGCCTTCGCCGGCAAACCGCGACACGTTGAACGCCGCGATGCCGGACAGCCCGAACGAACGGAATTGCGCCTCGCCCCGCTCCACAGCGCGCGGTGCGCCCGTGCGCCCGTCCAGGAGCGTCACCGTGCAGCGGGCGCGAATCTTGTCCAGGCCCTCTGCCGATTCCAGATCCGTCTTCAGCGCGCACAGGCGGCCTACCGGGCGCATGTACGGCAAACCGTCCGGAAGCACCTGTGCGGGCGCCAGGCCGCCGGCCGCCAGGATGACGGCGTCGAAGCGCCGGCGCGAACCGTCCATGAACTCCAGCGCCCAGCGCGAACCCTGCGGCACGGCGCGTTTCACCATGCGATGGCACGCCACGTCCACGTCCAGGTCCGCCAGCGCCAGCTGCAGCACGCGCAGCACGGTCTGCGCCTTGTTCGTGGCCGGGTACAGGCGGCCCTCGCCGCCGTCCACCATGACCAGCCCCAGCCGTTCGAAGAACACATGCACGCCTGCGGGCGGCAGGGCGGCGAACGAACGGGAGACGAAGCCGGCATTGCGGTAGACGCGCGCATCCATGCGCGCATTCGACAAGTTGCAGCGGCCGTTGCCGCTGACCAGGATGGACTTGCCCACGGCGTCCTTCTGCTCGTACACGGTCACGTACGCCCCGCCGCGTGCGGCAGCTATCGCGGCAGCCAGCCCGCCGGCGCCGCCTCCTATGATTGCGATGTTTCTCATGCGCGCATCATAACGCAGCGAAGGGGAGCCGCCTTGCCGCGACTCCCCTTCGCAAGCGATTCTCTGCGAATCCCCTACACCTCAGCCTTCCACAGGCCGTGCAGGTTGCAGTACTCGTACGCGGCAACGGGCTCGTCGCCTTCCGCCACGGCGAAGTCCGCCACCGGCTGATCGTCCGGCGTCAGCTCGACGATCTGGTAGCCCTTCTTCGTCTCCAGCGCGATGAACGTGATGTAGTGCTCGGGCGTCATGGGATGCAGCACCTCGCCCACCTGCACATGGACGGCATTGCCCGTGACGGTGATCACGGGAACGTGCTTCTCCTGTGCGGCGTCCACGGTGTTGGGCGTCAGCAACTCCGCGTTTGTGCCCTCTTCCTTCACGTAGGGCTTCACGATGATGTTGCCCATCTTATTGCAGCGGTAGAAATTCAAAGCCATGCTGTGCCTCCTTATTCCTTTTCTTCCGATGCCGCCTTGGCATCGGTACCGGCCGATTCTTCGGGCATACCCTGCTGCGGCAGCTTGCGGCGCACTGCGTACACCAGTACGCAGATGCCCACCGCGATAAGCGGCACGGACAGCACCTGGCCCATGGTCAGCCAGCCTCCCCACAAGTATCCCAATTGCGCGTCGGGTTGGCGAACGAATTCGATGAGAAACCGGCAAATGCCGTAAATAATCAGAAAAATGCCCAAGAACGTTCCCCGCGGGCGCGGCGGGAACTTGCGGGACAGCGCGTACAGGATGACGAACAGCAGCAACCCTTCCAGCACGGCCTCGTACAGCTGCGAAGGATGCCGCGGCAGGTTACCGGCAGCGCCGCCGAACACCACGCCCCAGGGTGCATCCGTCACGGCACCCCACAGCTCGCCGTTCACGAAGTTCGCGCAGCGGCCGAAGAACAGCCCCAGCGGCGCACCGATGACGGCCATGTCCGCCAGCGTCAGATACGGGATGCGCGTCACCTTCGCCGCCACGATGCCCGCCAGCAGCGCGCCGACCAGGCCGCCGTGGAAGCTCATGCCGCCCTTGTTGAATGCGAGTATCTCAAGGGGATGCTGCCAGTAGTACCCCGCGCCGTAGAACAGCACGTATCCCAGGCGCGCACCCAGGATGACGCCGATCATGACGCAGAGAATGATGGTGAGCAGCGAATCCGTGTCGATCCGGATCTTCCAGCGCTTCGCCGTGCGCCAGATGACAAGGGCCGCGCACAGGAAGCCGGCAAGATACGCCAGGGCATACCAGCGCACGCTGACCGGACCCAACGTGAACGCGATGGGACTCAGGCTGTGGTAGAGGTTGTTGAGCATAGGATCCTTACAGGTCGCGGCCCATGCCGGCATCCACTTCGGCGGCGCCCTGCAGGATGCGCGACCTCAGGGAAGCGGGTATGGCGCACAGGGCCGTAACCTTCGAACCGCAACGCGGGCAATCAAGCGTGAACAGGGCCTTTTCGGAGCTGACCAGCATGATGGAACGGTACTTCGTCAAATCGAACGTCTTATTGCCGCATCTTTCGCACGAAATCACCGCCGCCATGGCCGCATCCCTCCTTGCATGCAGATATTCGATAGCCGGTGGGGACACCGGCCCATGGGATGAACTGCCCCGCATTCATTGTAGTCTTTTTCGCGAACCGGGCAGGGCACACACGGAAACGCAACAGCGCCGCGGCGAGAACGGACCCGCCGCGGCGCTCAACGTCTGCATGGGACGCCCGCAACCGGGCCGCCGGACGCTATTCCTTGCCCTGCAGCACGGCCAAGTCCGTGGCGCCGGCAACGGAGCCGTCGTCCAGCGCCGCCGCAACCTGCTCGTCCGTGTAGCCCAGCTCGTGCATCACGTCGACCGTGGACGAGCCCAGCTTGTCCGTCGGCTCCAGCGCGGCCGTCTCCTCCAGCTCGAACTGCACCGGCACCGTGGGGCACCAGCGGCCGCCCGCCGGATAGGGAACCTTCTTGATATAGCCGTTCACCAGCGCATTCTGATCTTCATACACATCCGTGGGCGTCTGCGCGGGTTCGCACGGCATGTCGTTCTCCTTGAACATCTTCAGCAGCTCGTCGCGCGTGAACTGGGCGAAGCCGTCGTCGAGCACCTTCGTGACCTTCGGGGACAGGCCCTTCGCATTCACGGACTCGATGCTTGCCATGTCTGCATCGTCCAGCAGGTCCTCGCGGCCGATGAGCTTCAGCACGCGCGGCCAGTCGCGGTCGTACTCGGGCAGGCACAGGACCACCCACTTCTCATCCTTCGAGCGGAACACGTTGTTCAGCGGGTTGTTCACCTCCAAGCGGCTCTTCGGATACGGGTTGCCGTACTGGGCGGACACCATGCCGGTGGACAGCGCGTAGATGCCCGCATGCTCCAGCGCGCACGTGACGTAGTCGCCCTGGCCCGTCTTCTCGCGGCCGCGCAGCGCCGCCAGGATGCCGGCGGCAAGGAACATGGAGCACTGGAAGTCGCCGTAGCCGTTCGTGGGGATCATCGGGGCGTCCCCCTTGTTCACCGTCGTGCCGAACACGCCGCCGCGGCCCATGTAGCACGTCACGTCGAAGCCCGCCGCGTCCTTCTCGGGGCCCAGCTTACCGTAGCCCAGGCCGTGTCCCATGATGATGTGCGGGTGCTTCTTATGGACGCTCTCCCAATCGAAGCCCATCTTCGCCAGGGACTTCGTGCGCGTATTCGTGATGAAGATGTCCGCCTGGTCAAGCAGCTTGTCCATGATCTCGGCGCCGGTCTTCGACTTCAGGTTCAGGCTGATGAAGCGCTTGTGCATGTTCGCCATGTCGAAGCCCAGGTTCTCGTCGTCGCTTGCCGGCATGCCGAAAACGGCCGCCTGGTTCACGCGACCGGGATCGCCCTTGGCCGCCTCGACTTTGATGACGTCGGCGCCCCATTCGCCCAGCACCCTGCCGGTGGTCGGCGTGGCCAGAAACGTGGTCAGATCCACGACTTTGATACCCTCGAGCGGTTTCATATACCTCACCCTTTCCTCTTGCCGTTTGCGGCAACGGGACGATGGCATGCTCCCCATTCAGCGGCCCCGCTTGTCCGCAACACCGTTATATTCCAAGTATAGATTCCGCATGTCGAAACGTATGATTGAACCTGAACGGTTAGACAGCCGTTTCATTGCCGTTCGCTATCAATGGCGGAAGCCGCAAAGCCCCGTGAAACGAAAAAGGCCCGAACGCGCCGAGCGGCGCATCCGGGTCCTGTGAGGGGCGGTCTTCTTAGCGTGTCCGACGGTAAGCGGCTAGTGCTGCTCTTCCCACCAGCACGGCTCTTCGCCGTTCACCTGGCGCTTCGCCTTCAGTACGGGGACCACGTCCTCGTCCAGGTTCTCGCCATGCCAGCATTTAATGGCGCCTTCGTCTTCCAGCTTCTTGATCTGCCCGTCCGTGTATCCCTTCGCCTTCAGGAACCGGGCCGTGTGATAGCCCTGCGGCTTGCCCAGGATCAGCGGCGGATCGCCGAAGTTGCCGAAGCGCAGCGGCGTGGTGCCGAAGGCGCGCGGGCCGAAGTCCAGGCTGTCGTAGCGGCGCAGCAGGTCGTTGTCGTAGCATTCCTCGTCGTGGAGGATGTCATCGTAGTCGAACAGCTTCTGGTGCGGCACCTCGCATTCGTTCATGATGCGGTCCCACTCTTCGTAGTCCTTCGTGGCGTACCCTTCGCTGATCTTCGCGATGACGAATTTCTGCATGCTGTTCTCGCGGACGGCCGTCAGCGTGCTGCAGTCCTCGCGGCCCTTCATGTCCGGGAATCCCAGCATGTCCATCATGGGCTCGTAATAGCGGTTGTAATCCGGCAGGCAGATCAGGAACCACACGCCGTCCTTGCTCTGGTACGTGTTGTTGAACGGGTTGTTGACCTGCGTGCGCTTGTTCGGGTACTGCGCGCCGAACTGCGCGGCCTGCAAACCGTGCGCATGGCCCCAGATGGCCACATGGTACAGGTTGATGACCACCTTGTCGCCCTTGCCGGTCTTCTCGCGCTCGTACAGCGCCGCGCAGATGCCGCCGGCGAAGATGGCCGCCGCGTTGAAGTCGCCGAAGCCCTGCGGAGCCGTTGCCGGGGACTCGCCTGCCTGGCGGAATACGGCGTTCACGCCGCCGCGGGCGCCCCAGCACACGGCGTCGTAGCCGGGGGCATCGCGCATGGCGCCGTTCTCGCCGTAACCGCGCATCTGCGCCCAAATCAGGCGCGGGAACTTCTCATGCAGCGTCTCCCAGTCCAGTCCCAGCTTCGCAAGCGCCTTGTTGCGCAGGCCGTTCACGAACACGTCGGCCTCTGCCAGCAGGTCCATCATGATGGCCATGCCGTCTTCCGTTTTCAGGTTCAGGCTGATCCAGTCTTTGTTTGCATTCACATTCTCGTACGTGGGATCGCAGCGTTCCGTATTCGCGCCGCCGAAACCCCAGCATTGCGTGCGCTGCGGGTCGCCGTTCGGGTTCTCCACCTTGATGATTTCGGCGCCCATCTCGCCCAGCTGCCTGACGGCAGCCGGTGCCGCAACCCAATCCGCCAGCTCCACGACTTTCACGCCGGCGAGCGGGCCGAATCCGTTCATGATCTTCGAAGCAAACATATAACCCCCGTTCATGGTTTGTCGTAAAACCAATTGATGGAATTTATGTATCCACGAAGCATGATACCCCACAGAGCCATGCGGGTCTGCAGGGAATACGATTTTGGTAACCAACTAGTTGAAGAATTCCCACCAGGAAGGGCAAATTGTACAAAACAATGTTCTGCCTGATGCAGACAGTGGTTTTGTTGCGACACAAAAGCGGGGATGACGAAGGGGCGGAATATGCACATCGGCCCGCCGGAATCCGACGGGCCGATATCCGCCGATCGAATGGGCTCACAATCCGATCGGCCATCTTACGAGCGGTAACGCAGTTGCCAAAATGCACTTCAGCACGTCTAGAGTACCCTATCGGCTTTGCAAATACACGCGATTGTGAACTGAATGTCATGAATAGACGGACATTTATATTTGATTGGCGGAAAATTTTGTCATATTGCGCAAATATTTGAAGTATTTGCGAATTTGATTCGCGCATTTTCATGGACAGATTTGCATTTTCGCCCGGTCACTCTATCCAACCGCAAAAATGTGTCAGGACAAAAGAGGATGCGCATCGCATGGATTGCGCTGCGCACCCGTTGCTCCCCTGCCGGGCCGCTCCCGGCCGTGCTTCGACGGCTTCCCGTTAATCGGCAACCTTCGACAGGAACGCCTTCGTGCGCTCGTGCTGCGGATTGCCGATGACCTCGGCCGCCGGGCCCTGCTCCACAATGAGTCCCTTGTCCATGAACACGATGGTGTCGGCCACGTCGCGGGCGAAGTTCATCTCATGCGTGACGATGACCATGGTCATATGCTCCTCGACAAGGCCGCGGATAACCTGGAGCACCTCCTGCGTCAGCTCCGGGTCCAACGCGCTCGTGGGCTCGTCGAAGAACAGCACCTCGGGATTCATGCACAGCGCCCGCGCAATGGCCACGCGCTGCTGCTGGCCGCCGGAAAGGTTGCACGGCACGAAGTCTTCCTTGCCCTCCAGGCCGAAGCGGCGCAGCAGCGTGCGCGCCTGCTCCTCAACTTCTTCCTTGTTGCGCTTCTGCACCAGCACCGGCGCATCCGCGACATTCTGCAGCGCCGTGCGATGCGGGAACAGGTTGAAGTTCTGGAACACGAGGCCGAAGCGCTGCCGGGCCTTCGCAAGCGTTTCCTTGTCGCCGTACACGGCTTTCCCGCCCGCATCGTTCTGGGCCACGACGATGTCGCCGTATGCCAGCTTGCCGGACTCGAACCGCTCCAGCAGCGTGGCGCACCGCAGCAGCGTGGATTTTCCGCCGCCGGACGAACCGATGATGCCCACCACTTCGCCCTCGTGCACCGTCAAGCTGATGTCCTTCAGCACCTGATTGTCGCCGAAGCTCTTCTCGATATGCTCCAGCGTGACGATCCCGTTTTCCTGCGTCATGTCATCTTTCCTAGTCATGATAGTAGTTCAGCTTCTTCTCGGCCTTGTTCAGCAGGTACTCCACCACCAGCGTGAAGATCCAGTACATGGCCGCGGCAATCACGTACGGGAACATGTTGACGAGCGATGCGGCCAGCGCCTTCGCCTCCGTGAACATCTCCGCGATGCCCAGGACGAATGCCAGCGACGTATCCTTCACCAACGTGATGATCTCGTTGCCCATAGCCGGCAGGATGTGCTTGATGACCTGCGGCAGGATGATCTTCATGAACGTCTGCGACTTCGTGTAGCCCAGCACCTCGGCAGCCTCGTACTGGCCGCGCGGAATGGACTGGATGCCGCCGCGGTAGATCTCCGCGAAGTATGCGGCGTAGTTCAGGATGAAGCCGATGGCGCAGGCGCCGAACTTCCAATCGCTGCCCATGGATACGCCGGCCAGGTAGTACGGGCCGAACATGAGCGCCATCAACTGCAGCATCAGCGGCGTGCCGCGCATGAACGAGATGTAGATGCGCGCGATGGCGGCCACGACGCGGAAGCGGCTCATGCGCGCAAGCGCGATGAGCACGCCCAGCGGGAGCGCGCCCACAAGCGTGATGAGGAATATCTGCAGCGACATGACGAAGCCGGATGCCAGGTCCGGCAGCACCATGGCCATCATGGCGCCGAAATCCGTGCCGGACGAAACCTGTTCCTGATTTGTGGCGGCCGTGGAGCTGTCCTTGTCGCCCAGGCACCAGTTGCTGTAGCTGATGCCCTGATCGGAGTACTTTTCGCAGATCTTCTTCACGGTACCGTCCGCATCCATCTCCTTCAGCGTCTGCGTGACCTTCGCTGCAAGGGCCTGGCCCTGGTCATCCTTCTTGAAGCCCACGGCGTAATGTTCGCTGGACAGCTTCTCATCAAGCTGCTTGTAGGCGTTCGGCTTCGCAGCCATCTGGTATGCGGCAATGGAGAGGTCGCACGCCACCGCGTCCACGTTGCCGGATTCCAGCTGCATGAACGCGTTGTTGTAGTCGCTGACGGTCTGGACCTTGCCGCCCTTGAACGTATCCTGCAGGTTCTTCATGTCGCCGTCCAGCACGTCCAGCGCCGCAGATTTCACCTGCGTCATGACCGTCTTGTCCTTCAAGTCCGAAAGCGATTTGATGTCGCTGTCCGCGCGGACGACCACCACCTGGCCGTTGATCATGTACTTGTCCGTGAACGCGTAGTCGTTCTCGCGCCCTTCGTACGTGAAGCCGTTCCAGATGCACGTGATGTTGCCCTGATCGAGCAGCGCGTCCTTCGCGTCCCAGTCGATGGGCTCCGCCTTGAACGTCCAGCCGTTGCGCTTGCAGACCTCCTTGGCAAGATCCAGATCGATGCCGGTGTACTTGCCCGTCTTCGTGTCCTTGTAGCCGTACGGCGGATAGCCGGCGTCGAAGCCCACGATGAGCGTGTTGTTCGGCGGCGCCACGGAATCCGATGCCGTCTGCGTGGTTGTGGATGCCGAAGTCGTCGTAGATGACGAGTTCGACGTGCTCGAGCAGCCCACCATCAGGCCCGCAGCCAGGCACAGCGCCGCCATGAACGCAAATATCAGCGCGATTCTCTTTTTCACAGATATCTCTTCCCCCGAAGCGCCCCGGTTGGCGCGGGCGCGCTTGCTCTTCCCTGTTTAGCGCCCTATCGTTCTAGTGCGCTAAAGCACCCGGAGATTATAGCACCGGCGTCAAAAGCGAAAACGGCCGCCGGCAGGATGTCCCGCCGGCGGCCGTTTCATGCCGTGCGAACGAAGCGCGCTATGCCTGCGCCTCAAGATCCTTCAGGCGTTTGAACACCTGCATGGCGCCGCTTGCCTCCACATCCATGGAGCCGTCGCCCGCCACGTCCACGAGCGTGGGAGCCTGCATGACGCCCAGCTGCTCCACGAGTTCGGGGTATTCCTCCGCGAAGACCTCCTCGTACGCGATGCCCGCCTGGTCCATCATGTCCGCCGCGCGCTTGCAGTTCGGGCACGTGTACGTGGCCAGCAGATAGCGCCCCGCCGGAAGCAGCGTGCTGCCCTCGACCGGCGCGCCGTTAGGCTGCTCCGCCTGGGCCGCATCCGCCAGCGCCGCCTCCGCCTCCTGCAGCATGGCGGCGGTCGCCTCCATCGTGGGCTTCGCGGCCGTATCGGCATACGGCAGGTCCTGCGCACGCGCCTGGCTGCTGACGCGCGGCTTCGTCACGGCCACGGCGCGGGCGGACGACGGCGCATACGAAGGCGCCGTTTCCATCTCCTCCGCATTCAGCAGGCGGCCGTGATGCTCGGCCTCGGAGAACGGGGATGCATCCAGCTGGTATTCGCGGCGGTCCTTGTACTCCTGCACCTTGCCGTCGTTCCAATGCTTCACCGGGCGGTAATAGCCGGTGATGCGACTGTATACCTCCGTCTCGGAGCCGCACTCCGGGCACTCCCATACCTCGCCGGCAAGATAACCGTGGTTCGGGCACACGGAATACGTGGGCGACATGGTGTAGTACGGCAGCTTGTAGTTCTCGGCGATCTTGCGCACGAGGCGTCGCCGCTGGCCTTCCAGCTCGGGCAGCTTCTCGCCCAGGAACGCATGGAACACGGTGCCGGACGTGTAGAGCGTCTGCAGGTCGTCCTGGACGTCGAGCGCGCTGAAGATGTCGTCGGTGTAGTCCGACGGGCAGAGTGCGAGCTGTTCGTGTAGTACGGCGTGCCGTTCGCGGTTCGCCGTGATGATGTCCGGGATACTGCTTCCTCGTCGTGCTTCGCGAAGCGGTAGGTGGTGGACTCGGCCGGCGTGGCCTCCAGGTTGTACAGGTCGCCGTACTGCTCCTGGTAGTCCGCTCAGGCGGTCGCGCATATGGTTCAGCACGTCGCTGCGTGAACTGCTGGGCGGCCGGGTGGGTCAGGTCGCTGGCGCAGCCAGCTGGCGTTCAGGCACGCCTCGTTCATGCCGACCAGGCCGATGGTGCTGAAGTGGTTGTCGAAGGTGCCCAGGTAGCGCTTCGTGTAGGGGTAGAGGCCGGCGTCCAGCAGCTTCGTGATGACGCGTGCGCTTCGTCGTGCAGGGAACGGGCGGCCAGGTCCATGAGGTGGTCGAGCCGCGCGATAGAAGTCCGCCTCGTTCGGCGGCCATTGGTAGGCCAGGCGCGGCATGTTGATGGTCACGACGCCGATGCCGACCCCGTAGCTCTCGCCGCTGCCGAAGTAACCGCCGGATTTCTTGCGCAGCTCGCGCAGGTCCAGGCGCAGGCGGCAGCACATGGAGCGCACGTCGGAGGGCTCCATGTCGGAGTTGATGTAGTTGCTGAAGTACGGCGTGCCGTACTTGGCGGTCATCTCGAAGAGCAGGCTGGTTGTTCTCCGTCTCGGACCAGTCGAAGTCGCGCGTGATGGAATAGGTGGGAATGGGGTACTGGAACCCGCGGCCGTTCGCGTCGCCCTCGATCATGATCTCGATGAACGCCTTGTTCACCAGGTCCATCTCGCGCTGGCAGTCGCCGTAGGTGAAGTCCATGCGCCTTGCCGCCCACGATAGCGGGCTGCGTCGCTTCAGGTCGGGCGGGCAGACCCAGTCGAGCGTGATGTTGGAGAACGGGGCCTGCGTGCCCCAGCGGCTGGGGGTGTTCACGCCGTAGACGAAGGACTCGACGGCACTGTCTTCGTCCTCGTCGTAGCGTGAGGTTGTCCGCCTGCGGACGAACGGCGCCAGGTACGTGTCGAAGCTGGAGAACGCCTGGGCGCCCGCCCATTCGTTCTGCATGATGCCCAGGAAGTTCACCATCTGGTTGCAGAGGCTGGACAGGTGGCTGCGCGGGCTTGGTGGTGATCTTGCCGGGCACGCCGCCCAGGCCCTCCTGGATGAGCTGCTTGAGCGACCAGCCGGCGCAGTAGCCCGTGAGCATGGACAGGTCGTGCAGGTGGATGTCCGCATTGCGGTGCGCCTGCGCCACCTCGTGGTCGTAGACCTCGGACAGCCAGTAGTTCGCCGTGACGGCGCCGGAGTTCGACAGGATGAGGCCGCCGACGGAGTACGTGACCGTGGAGTTCTCCTTCACGCGCCAGTCCTCCACCTTGAGGTAGCTGTCCACGATGCGCCTTGTAGTCCAAGAAGCGTCGCCTTCGCGTTGCGGACGTTCTCGCGCTGGCTGGCGGTAGAGGATGTAGGCCTTCGCGACGTCCGGGTAGCCGGCGGTGGACAGGACCTCCTCCACGCTGTCCTGGATGTCCTCGACCGTGATGATGCCGTCCTTGATCTTCGGCTCGAAGTTCGCCGTGGTCTGCAGCGCCAGCATATCCATGGTGGTGGGGTGGTACTGCTTCCCCATGGCGTCGAACGCCTTGGAGATGGCCGCAGAGATCTTGTTCACGTCGAATTCGACGATCTTCCCGTCGCGTTTCTGTACTTCGTACATTTCCTTTGCTCCTCTTCTGCGGCCCATGCGCTCAACTGGCTTCCATCACATGCGAAACGGGGCGTTAGGGTAGCGCCCCGCGGTGGTTATCACGGTTTTGAACTCTACCAACCGCCCGCCGCAGCGTCAACGAAACAATTCGAATATATTGTTATTGTGATTATATTTGTACACTACATGTAGTGTTGGCAAAACTGTCCCAAACGACGAACACGCCCGTTTCGCGCACCGTTTTTCCACCGGGTTTCCCCCATCTGGTTGAAAACCCCGTATTGCGAGTAACGGACTGGGGAAACGCAAATTCGAAGAAAAATAATCCACCGTTTCGTGCGAACGAAATGCACCGCCCGGCGTTTTGCACACCCCGTTTCCCCCTACCGCAAGATTTGCCGCACCCGAACAAATTATGGATTTCGACGGACGGTCGGCCGCGTGCCGCATGCCTTTATAATGGCCGTATGAATATCTCGGGAATACAGAAACTCACGCTGCTGGACTACCCCGGCAAGCTTGCGGCCACGGTGTTTTCGCCGGGCTGCAACCTGCGCTGCCCGTTCTGCCAGAACAAGCTGCTTGTGCTGGGCGAAGAGCAGCCCGACGGCACGCGGGCGTTCCCGCTGCTGCCCCCGCACGAGTTCGACCGGTTCCTGGACTCCCGCGCCGGGCTGCTGGACGGCATCTGCCTGACCGGCGGCGAGCCGCTGCTGCAAGACGGCATCGCGGACTGCTGCGCTGCCATCCATGCGCACGGCCTGCTGGTGAAGCTGGACACGAACGGCACGCTGCCGGACCGCTTGGAGCGTCTTCTGGACGCAGGGCTGGTGGATTATGTCGCCATGGACATGAAGAACGTTCCCGCGCGCTATGCGGAAACCGTGGGACGCGCGGATTTCGATTTCGGCGTCATCCGCCGATCGCTGGACGCGCTGCAGGGGGCCGGCATCCCCTACGAGCTGCGCACCACCGTGGTACGCGAGCTGCATACCGCAGGCGACCTGCGCGAACTGGCCCGCCTGCTCTCCAGCGAGCCCGCCTGGTTCCTGCAGCGGTTCCGCGAAAGCGATGGCGTCATTGCCGGACCCGGCGCGTTCCATGCCTGGCCGGTAGCGGAGATGAAGGCGCTGCTGCCCGAACTGCAGGCAATCTGCCCGACGGCGCAGCTGCGCGGCACGGACTGACCGGCCGCCGCATGCGGCTTCCACCGGACAGGCCGCGTCCGCGCGCCCGCAGCGCTATTCGCCGATCTTCTCGCTGAGCTCCAGCCACTCCATCTCCAGGCCGTCCTTTTCGTCCTGAATGGCGGCGATGGCTTGCTGCTGCTTCTCCAATGCCACGTAATCCGTGACGTCCACTTCCGTCATGGCCTGGCGCGCCTCGGCCAGCTTGCGCTCCTGCGTGGCGATGCGCCGCTCCAGCGAGGACAGCTCCTTGCGCGCCTTATGCAGCTCCGCATTCGAGAGCCCCGAGGCATTCTGCGCCTTCGGCTTCTGCGCCGAAGCGCTCGCCGCCGTTCCGCCGACGCCCTTCGCATGCGGATCGGACGAAGCGGCGGACGAACGGCCCTCTATGAGCCGCAGGTACTCGTCCACGCCGCCCGGCATGTGGCGGATATGACCGTCGATCAGGGCGTATTGGTTGTCCGTGACGCGCTCCATGAGATAGCGGTCGTGCGAGACCATCACGAGCGTGCCCGGCCACGCATCCAGCAGGTCTTCCATGACGGCCAGCATGTCCGTGTCCATGTCGTTGCCGGGCTCGTCCAGGATCAGCACGTTCGGCTCCTCCAGAAGCACCAGCAGCAGCTGCAGGCGGCGCTTCTGGCCGCCGGACAGGTCCTTCACGCGGCTGTTCAGCTGCTGCCGCTCGAAGCCCATGCGCTCCAGCAGCTCGCGCGGCGACGTCTCCTTGCCGTCCACCACATAGCTCTGCTTGCAGCGCTTCAAGACGGTGCGCACGAAGTCGTCGGCCACCGGCTCCAGCTCGTGCAGGCGCTGCGACAGCACGGCGCACTGCACGGTCTTGCCGATCTTCACGAAGCCGGACGTGGGTTTCAGGTCGCCGCATATCAGGCGCAGCATGGTAGTCTTGCCGGCGCCGTTCTCGCCCAGCAGGCCGAACCGGTCGCCGGGGCCGATGGTCCAGTCAACGTGGTCCAGCACCGTGCGGTTGCCGAAGCGCACGGTGACGTTCGTGAGGTCCACGACCTGCTTGCCCAGACGCTGCATGGACAGGCGCTTCAATTCCAGCGTGTCGCGCAGCGGCGGGTCCTCGGCGATGAGCGCCTGCGCCGCCGCCACATGGAATTTCGGCTTCGTCGCACGGGCGCGGGCGCCGCGCGAAAGCCACGCCAGCTCCTTCCGCAGCTCGTTCTGGCGGCGCTGCTCCGTCACGTCCGCGATGCGCTGGCGCTCCACGCGCTGCTGGATGTACGCGGAGAAGCCGCCCTCGAACGGCGTCAGCGTGGCGTCGTGCACCTCCCACATGTTCAGGCAGACCTCGTCCAGGAACCAGCGGTCGTGCGTGACCACCAGCAGCGCGCCTTCGCCGTGGCGCCAACGCGATTTCAAGTGGCCGGCCAGCCAGGAGATGGCACGCATGTCAAGGTGGTTCGTGGGCTCGTCCAGCAGCAGGGCGTCCCAGTCCCCGATCAGCAGGCGCGCCAGGTCCACGCGGCGCCGCTGGCCGCCGGAAAGCTCGCCCACCTTGCCGTGCCAATCCACGTCGGCGATGAGCCCGGCGATGATGCTGCGCGTGCGCGCATCGGATGCCCATTCGTATTCGGGCGTATCGCCCACCACTTCGTGCTCGACGGTCTGGTTCGAATCCAGCGCATCCGTCTGCCCCAACATGCCGATGCGCACGCCGCGACGGCACGTCACCTGCCCGGTATCCGGCTCTATCTCATGCGCCAGCAGGCGCAGCAGTGTGGATTTGCCGTCGCCGTTGCGGCCGACGATGCCGATGCGGTCGCCGTCGTTCACGCCGACCGTCAGGTCCTCGAAGACCTTCTTCGTTGCGAATTCGAGCCCGATCTTCTCGCAGCCCATCATGAATGCCATGTACCGATCACCTTCCGTAAATTCCGCGCCATTATACCTGCCGCAAATGGTGACCTCGTGGGATTGTCGGCACGCGCAGGCCGTTCACGTACAATGCGCTATAAGCAACACGGATGCAAGCGCATCGGATCCGCGCAGCGTCGAAAAGGAGCAGCATGGCAGACGACAAGCAGGAACCCCGGAGCGAGCATCCCGACGAACGCGCAGGATCGGCGTCCGCAGGGCGCCCCCATCCCGCCGGACCGCGACTCGTCTTCGAAGGAGGGACAAGCAGAAGAGCGAGATCGAGCGCAAGGCCGACGAGCTCATGACGCCCGACCCGTATCCCGAGGACCCCGATGCCGGCAAGGGCAAGCGGCCGTCGTTCTCCTCCCCCGCCGCCATGGTGGGCTGGTTCCTGCTGGGATTCTTCTTCGGCCTGGTGGGCCTGCTCATCACGCTCATTGTGGTCTGGCACTCGGACCGCAAGGTGCGCTCGCGCGCGATCACGTATTCCTGCCTGGGCATCTTGACGGAGGTCATCCTGGGAGCCATCGCGTTCTCGCTGCTGGGAGTGAGCCCGGACACGGTGAACTCCCTAACCGGAAGCATTTCCTCGTCCAGCTCCTCCGTCTGGTAGTACCTTAGTCGAACGGGGCGCAACAGTCCCCAACGCCCGCGATGGCACGGCGGCCGAATTCCCGCACCCTCGCCGCCGGCATATCCCGCCGCGAACAGCAGCGCATGAAAAAATCCCGCCGCTTCCGACGCGCCCCCGAAGGGGCCGCCGGAGCGGCGCGATTCGTTTTCGCAACCTTTACGCAGCGCAGATATGCGCTGCGCAGGATGGCTTACACGTAGAACAGGATGTCGTTGTACGTGGGAACCGGCCAGTAGTCGTGATCCGTGATGCACTCCAGACCGTCCACGGCCTCGCGCAGCACGTTCATCGCAGGCAGAACCTCGTTCGCGTAGGCCGTTGCCTTCTTCTGGCTGTCCTCGATGGCCTCGGTCTCGTTGTGGATCTTCTCCAGCTTGTCCGTTGCCACGTAGGCGTCATTCAAGCCGTCCGTGAGCTGCTTCAGCAGGTCCTTCTGATGCGACACGGCATCTTCGCCCACCACGGCTTCCGTGCGCGTGATCTCCTCGGCCAGGTCGCCGATGTAGTTGTTCACGTCGGGCATGTACATGCGGCGGGACTGGCGGATCATGGTGTTCGCCTCGATGTTCAGCAGCTTGTTGTACTTGTCAAGCTTGACCTCGTAGCGGCTGCGGACCTCGGCCTCGGACAGCACGCCGAACTCGCCGAACAGGTCGATGGACTTCTGGTCCACCAGGCACGGCAGCGCCTCGGGCGTGTTGCGGTGGTTCGCCAGGCCGCGACGCTCCGCCTCGGCCTCCCATTCCGCACCGTAGCCGTCGCCGTTGAACACGATGCGCTGATGCGCCGTCAGCGTCTTGCGGATGTAGGACAGGGCGGCGGACTCGAACTCCTCGCCGGACTTGCCCTCCATGGCGTCCGCGAATTCCTTCAGGCTCTTCGCCATGGCCGTGTTCAGGATCATGTTCGCGTCGGACAGGTTCACCTCGGAGCCCGGCATGCGGAACTCGAACTTGTTGCCGGTGAACGCGAACGGGCTGGTGCGGTTGCGGTCCGTGTTGTCCTTCATGAAGTTCGGCAGGACGGCAACGCCCAGGTCCATGGCCACCTTGTGGGCGGACGTGTACGTGTCCTCCTCGCCGTTGATCAGCGCGTCCATGACGCGGCCCAGCTCATCGCCCAGGAAGATGGAGATGATGGCCGGCGGCGCCTCGTTCGCGCCCAGACGATGGTCGTTGCCGGCGCTGGCCACGCTCATGCGCAGCAGCTCCTGGTAGTCGTCCACGGCCTGGATGACGCCGGTCAGGAACACCAGGAAGCGCAGGTTGTCCATGGGGGAATCGCCGGGATCCAGCAGGTTCGTCTTGCCGGCGGAGATGGACCAGTTGTTATGCTTGCCGGAGCCGTTCACGCCCTCGAACGGCTTCTCATGCTGCAGGCAGACCAGGCCATGGTGCGAAGCCAGCAGCTTCATCTTCTCCATGGTCAGCAGGTTCTCGTCAACGGCACGGTTCGTGGTTGCGAAGATGGGGGCCAGTTCATGCTGCGCAGGGGCAACCTCGTTGTGCTTCGTGTGAGCGGAGATGCCCAGCTTCCACAGCTCGTCGTCCAGCTCCTTCATGAACTCGTTCACCGTGGGGCGGATGGCGCCGAAGTAATGCTCCTCCAGCTCCTGGCCCTTGACGGGACGATGGCCGAACAGCGTGCGGCCGGTGAGCACCAGGTCCTGGCGGGCGGCGTAGTCCTTCTCGGAGATCAGGAAGTACTCCTGCTCGGCGCCGACCGTGGTGGTAATGCGGGCGGGATGCTCGCCGAAGAAGTCCAGCACGCGCTTCGCCTGGACCTCCAGGGCGTTCATGGAACGCAGCAGCGGCGTCTTCTTGTCAAGCGCTTCGCCCGTGTAGCTGCAGAATGCCGTGGGGATGCACAGCACCTCGTCCTTGATGAACGCGTAGCTGGTGGGATCCCAGGCCGTGTAGCCGCGTGCCTCGAACGTGGCGCGCAGGCCGCCGTTCGGGAAGCTGGAAGCGTCGGGCTCGCCCTGGATGAGCTCCTTGCCGGAGAACTTCGTGATGGCGGTGCCGTCGGCCTTCGGGCTCAAGAAGCTGTCATGCTTCTCGGACGTGATGCCGCTCAGGGGCTGGAACCAATGCGTGAAGTGCGTAGCGCCCTTTTCGATTGCCCATTCCTTCATGGCATGCGCGACAACGTTCGCGATGTCGATGTCGATGGGCTTGCCCTCCTTGATCGTCTCGGAAAGCGTCTTGTACACGTCGGATGGGAGACGCTCCTGCATCGTATGGTCGTTGAATACCATCGAACCATAGATGTCTGTGATTCTGGCCATGCTATTCTCCTTCGCAATTTCCCCGCCAGCCGAGTAGCGGGAACACCGATCGACTCCGCCAATGCCGCGATGCGCCTTCACGTCGCAAGGCACTGGGGAAATCCGCCTATCTGATGTTTCAATACTACCGTGGCAAAACAGTTCTGGACGGCAAACTTGCAAGTATTAACGGGGCCGAAATGTGCGCGAAACATTCCGCATCGGCGCCGCCCCGATGCGGAATACGGCGAAGCGTCCGCTTAAAATTGCCTTTCACCTGCGGTTATGAGAGCATCGAACACCAAGGCCGCCGGAAGCGGCCGCATCCCTTCCCCACCTGCCGCACGCCAGGCGCATGAAACATTCCGCACACACCGAAACGACAACGGCGGGCACCCGGCACGGAATGCCGGATGCCCGCCGCGTTGCTGCAGGAGGTGAGGGCAGCTAGTCGGAGAACAGCTCCGTGGACAGGTAGCGCTCGCCCGTGTCCGGGAGCAGCGCCACGATGGTCTTGCCCGCATTCGCCGGATCCTTCGCCAGCTGGATGGCGGCCCAGACGGCGGCGCCGGACGAGATGCCCACCAGCACGCCCTCGCCGCGTCCGACAGCGCGGGCCGTTTCGAACGCCGCGTCGTTCGGGACGGGAATCACCTGGTCGTACACGGCCGTGTCCAGCGTCTCCGGCACGAAGCCGGCGCCGATGCCCTGGATCTTATGCGGGCCGCCCTTGCCCTCGCTCAGCACGGGGGACGTCTCGGGCTCCACGGCGACGACCTTCACGTTCGGGTTCTGGGACTTCAGGTACTCGCCCGTGCCCGTCAGCGTGCCACCGGTGCCCACGCCTGCCACGAAGATGTCCACCTTGCCGTCCGTGTCGCGCCAGATCTCCGGACCCGTGGTGGCCTTGTGCGCCGCCGGGTTCGCCGGATTCACGAACTGCCCGGCGATGATGCTGCCGGGCGTCTGCTCGTGCAGCTCGTCGGCCTTTTCAATGGCGCCCTTCATGCCCTTGAAGCCGTCCGTCAGCACGATTTCGCCGCCGTAGCCCTTGATGAGCTTGCGGCGCTCGATGGACATGGTCTCCGGCATGACCAGGATCACGCGATAGCCGCGCGCGGCGCCCACGGCCGCCAGCGCGATGCCCGTGTTGCCCGACGTGGGCTCGATGATCGTGGCACCGGGCTTGATGACGCCCTTCGCCTCGGCATCGTCCAACATGGCCTTCGCAATGCGGTCCTTCACGCTGCCGGCGGGGTTGAAGTACTCCAGCTTGCCCAGCACGGTGGCCTGCAGGTCGTTTGCGCGCTCGATGCCCTTCAACTCCAACAGCGGCGTGTTGCCGATCAGCTGATCGACGGAGGTGTAAACGGTCATGATGGATAGCTCCTTTGCATGTCAGTCAGATATGCGGATTGCGAACAATCCGACTCGGGGTATTTATAGTGCGGGAACAGGCGTCCCGTCAACTGCCCCGCCTGCTGCGCGGAACGCCCCGATACGTTCGTTCTCCCAGTTCGCACGCGTGCATCTGCCTGCCCGATACCGGCGTATCGAGGTTTCGCACGCCTGCTGCCCGTGCGTGGCGCAGGCAAGTTGCCGAACGTGCCGACATACAGAGAGCCCGGCTCCCTGGCGATTGCATGGGAACCGGGCTCTCGTTCACGGCAGCGCTGCAAGCGACGGCGTCGTTTCGGCCGGCTGCTGCTACTTCAGCGCGGCGACGGCCTTGAAGCCGCGCTCCAGGTCGGCGATGATGTCCTCGGCCGCTTCGATGCCGATGGACAGGCGGATGGTGGACTGCGAGATGCCCGCCGCTGCCAGCTGCTCGGGCGTCAGCTCGGCATGCGTGGTGTCGTACGGATGCACGACCAGGGACTTCACGTCAGCCACGTTCGCCAGGTCGGAGAACAGCTCCAGCGCGTCGATGAACGTGTAGGCCTCTTCCTTGCCGCCCTTGATGTCGAACGTGAAGATGGAGGCGCCTCCGTTCGGGAAGTACTTCTCGTACAGGTCATGGTTCGGATGATCGGGCAGGCTGGGGTGGTTCAGCTTCGCCACCAGCGGCTGATCCTTCAGGTAGTCGACGACCTTCTTCGTGTTCTCGATATGGCGATCCAGGCGAACGGCCAGCGTCTCCGTGCCCTGCAGCAGCAGGAACGCGTTGAACGGGCTGAGCGTGGCGCCCTCGTCGCGCAGCAGGATGGCGCGGATGTACGTGACCAGCGCCGCGGGGCCGGCGGCCTCGACGAACGAGACGCCGTGGTACGACGCGTTCGGCGCGCTCAGCTGCGGGTAGCGGCCGGATGCGGCCCAGTCGAACGTGCCGCCGTCAACGATCACGCCGCCCAGCGTGGTGCCGTGGCCGCCGATGAACTTCGTGGCGGAGTGCACCACCACGTCCGCACCGTGCTCGATGGGGCGGATGAGGTACGGCGTGCCGAACGTGTTGTCGATGACCAGCGGGGTGTTGTGCTTGTGGGCGATGTCCGCGATGGCGTCGATGTCGGGGATATCGGAGTTCGGGTTGCCCAGCGTCTCGATGAACACGAGCTTCGTGTTGTCCTGGATGGCGCCCTCAACCTCCTGCAGGTTCTGCGCATCCACGAAGGTGGTCTGGATGCCGAACTCGGACAGCGTGTGCTCCAGCAGGTTCGCGGTGCCGCCGTAGATGGTCTTCTGGGCCACCACATGGTCGCCGGCCTTTGCCAGCGCCTGGATGACGTACGTGATGGCGGCGGCGCCGGATGCCACGGCCAGGCCGGCCGCGCCGCCTTCCAGGGCGGCGATGCGATCCTCGAACACGCCCTGCGTGGAGTTCGTCAGGCGGCCGTAGATGTTGCCGGCATCGCGCAGGCCGAAGCGGTCGGCCGCGTGCTGGGCGCTGTGGAATACATAGGAAGTGGTCTGATAGATGGGGACGGCACGGGAATCCGTTGCGGGGTCGGCCGTCTCCTGGCCGATGTGGAGTGCCTTCGTTTCGAACTGTGCGTTATCAAAAGATGCCATGATGGGTATGTCCTCTCATTCGGTAAATCGTTATCTGCTCAAGCGGGTTTCTCTTCCGCCCGGCGCTGCTTGGGGGCGCGGGCTGCGGGCTTCGTCCTCCTAAGAGGACGAGCGCATTCGGAGGCTGCACATTCGCAGATGGCGCATTCGCCGGATGGATGAAACGCTCGGCGTGAGTGCCGGTATGTTCTTGCAACCTGTCACGGTATTTCCTACCTCCTTCGTCGGGAAAGAGTTATACCCGCCCCTCTCCGCTGCGTCAAACGGGGGTATTCATGATTCCGATACCATGTTTTCGCAGGTCACACGGCTTGTTTCTGTTTTGCATATAACAACATATCGAAAGTTGGCATTGCCACGGACGGCATATTCCGCCGCGAGATCTGCCCGTCCGATAATCCGCATTCTGTTCGAGAGATGACGGGGGCGCAGGCGTTCACGAATCCGCCACAACCGGCGCATTCCCCGTGCACGGGAGGTGCTGCGCCGCAACGGGAAAGGCGCCCCCTATACGAAGAAACCGCGCCGGCACGAATGCCGACGCGGTTTCCGAACGCGTAATCTGGTAAACGATATGCGCTTTAGCGCTTGCTGAACTGCGGGCGCTTACGGGCCTTCTTCAGGCCGTACTTCTTACGCTCGACCATACGGGAGTCGCGCGTCAGATAACCGGCCTTCTTCAGCTCGGCGCGATAGTCACCGGCCTCCAGCAGAGCGCGGGAGATGCCGTGACGCAGAGCGCCGGCCTGGCCGGAGATGCCGCCGCCGTTGCAACGGGCCAGCACGTCGAACTGATCGACGGTGTCCGTCACCTTGAACGGGGTGGTTGCGTAGTTGAGCAAAGCCTCGCGGCCGAAATACTCCTTGCCGTCGCGACCGTTGATGGTCACCTTGCCGGTACCCGGGACGATGCGAACGCGAGCAACGGCGTTCTTCCTACGGCCGGTGCCGTAATAAATAGCTTCACCTGCCATTGGTTACTCTCCCATCTTGATCTCACGGGGCTTCTGTGCCGCGTGCGGATGATCCGGACCTGCATAGACCTTCAGCTTCATGCCCTGAGCACGACCCAGCGTGTTCTTCGGCAGCATGCCCTTCACGGCATGCTCGATAACGCGCTCGGGATGCTTGGCCATAGCCTCTGCGAAGGTCTCGGACTTCAGGCCGCCGGCATGGCCGGTGTGATGGTGGTAGACCTTGCTCGTGGACTTCGTGCCGGTCACCTTGATCTTGTCAGCATTGATGATGATGACGAAATCGCCGGTGTCGACATGCGGAGTGTATTGCGGCTTATGCTTGCCCTTCAGTAGCATGGCAGCCTTGGCGGCGACACGGCCGAGCACCTGATCGGTGGCATCGATGAGGAGCCACTCGCGCTCAACCTCACCGGGCTTCGCGTAATACGTTTTCACAGTTTTCCTCCATTGCAAAATGCGTGTTTCAAAAGTGCAGTTCCTCCGGATGCCGGTTTCCTACGCCGAGCACGGCTTGCGTCGGGTCTGGACTTCCCTTCGCGGCTGCCGTCCCTTCGGGTCCTGCGTTTACGGGGCTTTTGAAAGCAACTGTTGCATTGTAGAATCGCCGCGTTTGAACGTCAACGCGGCTTCGCACTTTCCCCACGATTTTTCGCATGAAAACCAGCCGATTGCACGATGGCCGCCGCAGTTTCGCGCTATGCGGACTTCTTCTGGGAATCGGATGCCGCGCTATGCTGCGCCTGCCCGTCTTCCGCGCGTGCGGAATCCGCATCCGCAGGCACCTGGGCGCGCTTCTGGCCCGCGCGCTGCGCATCGTGCTCGTCCAGCGCGCGGCGCATGTCGTCCAGCATCTCGTCCGTCAGGCCGCAGTGGCCGTTGCATGTGCTGCTGTCCTCGCAGCTGTCGCACAGGACGCTCTTGCCCGTGCGGTGCTTGCGCACCATGGATGCGATGATTGCCGCCACGATGGCGATCAGAATGCCGCCGACGATGATGTTACCCATGGCAGCCCTCCTTCTCTTTTTCTTGCGGGCGTCGGATATCGCGGCTTCAGATGATGCCGCCCTCAACTCGATGCCCAGTGTAGCGACGGCGCGCCCGCCAAGGACGCGCCGCCATACCGTTTTCGCAGTACCGACAGATTATCCGCACGCGCGGGAACGTATCCCTACGCCTCGGCACCCTCGCTCAGAGCAGCGTTTGCGGGAGCCTTCTTCAGGCCCTTCTTGTACGGGTTCGGACGGAACAGCAGGTACAGGAAGCCGGCGAACGTTGCCGCGGCAACCACCGTGCCCACGCCGAAGGCGCACACGCCCGTTGCCAGGCCGGCAAACTGGAAGATCCAGAAGCCCACGAACCAGGCAATCAGGAACTGGTAGCCGATGGCGCCCAGCGTCCAGCGGGAATCGCGCATCTCGCTGGCGATGGTGGACACAGCCGCGAAGCACGGCATGCACAGCAGGTTGAACGCCAGGAACGCGTAGCCGGAAGCCAGCGTGAAGCTGCCCATGAAGGCCTCGTACCAGCCAACAGTAGGGGTGGCGTACAGAACGCCGATGGTGCTGACGATCTGCTCCTTCGCCATGAAGCCGGTCAGGATGGCCGCGGTGGAACGCCAGTCGGCGAATCCCAGCGGGGCGAAGATCCAGGCCAGCGCACCGCCGATGACGGCCAGGATGGAGTTGTTCGAATCCTCCACCATGCCGAAGGCGCCGCCTTCCACACCGAAGCTGGACAGGAACCAGATCAGGATCGTGGCAATCAGCAGGATGGTGAACGCCTTCTTGATGAAGGCCCACAGCCTATCCCACACGCTGCGGGCAACGAAGCCCAGCGTGGGAATGTGGTAGCTGGGAAGCTCCATGACGAACGGGGAGGCATCGCCGGCGAAGAAGCGCGTCTTCTTCATAATGATGCCGGTTGCCAGGATGGTGCCCAGGCCCAGGAAGTAGGCGCTGGGGGCCACCCACCAGGTGCCGCCGAACACGGCCGCGGCAATAAGCGCGATGACTGGGATCTTCGCGGAGCACGGAATGAACGTGGTGGTCATGATAGTCATGCGGCGGTCGTTCACGTCCTCGATGGTGCGCGACGACATGATGCCGGGCACGCCGCAGCCGGTGCCGATGAGGATGGGGATGAACGACTTGCCGGACAGGCCGAAGCGGCGGAAGATGCGGTCCAGCACGAAGGCCACGCGCGACATGTAGCCGCAGCCCTCAAGCAGCGCCAGCAGAATGAACAGCACGAACATCTGCGGCAGGAAGCCCAGCATGGCGCACAGGCCGGCAACGATGCCGTCCACGATCAGGCCGTACAGCCAGTCCGCGATGCCGATGTTGCTCAGCGCGTCGCCGATGGCCGTGGGCACGCCGGGCACGTAGGCGCCGTACGAATACGGGTCGGGTCCGTCCTCGCCGAATTCATCCATGGTCTTCTGCGCGTCCTTGTAGACCGCCGGGGTCACCGTGATCTGCTCGTTCTCGCCGGTCTCGTCATCATACGAGTCGTAGCTGCCCGTGATGCCGGCCGCCTTCGCCTGCGCTAAGAAGTTGCTGCTGTCGGGATCCAGGCCCTTCGCCTCGGCAGCAGATTCGAATGCATCGACCTCGCCGGAGGCCTCGTCATAGGTGCCCTGGTCGTCCTGCCAGGCGTCGAACGTCTCGCCGCTGAAGTCGCCCACGTACCAGCCGTCGCCGAACAGGTTGTCGTTTGCCCAGTCCGTGGCCGCGGTGCCGATGGTGGAGATGGAAATGTAGTAGATGCCGATCATGACCAGGATGAAGATGGGCAGGCCCAGAATGCGGCTCGTGACCACGCGGTCGATCTTGTCGGACGTGCTCAGCTTGCCCTTGTTCGCACGGACGGCGCACGCGGAGATGATGACCTCGATGTTGTCGTAACGCGCCGTGGTGATCACGGATTCGGAGTCGTCTTCCAGCTCGTCTTCGAGCTGCGTGATCTTCGAGTCGATGGCCTTCAGCGCCGCCTTGTCCAGGCCCAGCTTCTGCTGCACCTTCTCATCGCGCTCGAACAGCTTGATGGCATACCAGCGCTTCTGGTTGCCGGGCACATCCGTCAGGTACGTGTCCGTCAGCCAGTCAAGGATATGCTCGACTTCGGGGCCGAACTGCGTCTGCACGCGGGGCAGCGCCAGCTCGCCGGACGTGGCGACCTTCACCAGGTTGTCGATGCCCTCGTTCTTCAGGGCGGAGATCTCGACGACCTTCGTGCCCAGCTTCTCTGCCAGGGCGCCGACGTTGATCTTGTCGCCGTTCTTGCGGACGACGTCCATCATGTTCACGGCAACGATCACCGGAACACCCAGCTCCAGAAGCTGCGTGGTCAGGTACAGGTTGCGCTCCAGGTTGCTGCCGTCGACGATGTCGATGATGGCATCCGGGCTTTCGTCAAGGATGTAGTTTCGGGCAACGACCTCTTCCTGTGTGTACGGAGACAGGGAATAGATGCCCGGAAGGTCCGTGATGATGATATCGCGGTTCTTCTTCAGGCGTCCTTCCTTGTGCTCCACCGTGACGCCCGGCCAGTTGCCGACCGTCTGGTTCGCGCCGGTCAGCGTATTGAAGAGCGTCGTCTTGCCGGAATTGGGATTACCGGCCAGTGCGATTTTCATACGTGCTTTTACCTCTCTTGTTCGTCTCGCGTCTTTTGCGGAGATTGGATTAATCGACTCAAAATTAATTAATCAAAACTAACTTGAAGAGCGAAAAATATGCGGCCGCAGCCGCGGGGCTCCGCTGCCTCCTGGGCAGTGAAGAGCTCTGTTATTCGACTTCAACCATGGCAGCGTCTTCTTTCCGCAGGGAAAGCTCGTAACCGCGAACGGTCACTTCGACGGGATCGCCCAAAGGAGCGACTTTGCGAACGTAGACCTTGGCATTCTTCGTGATGCCCATGTCCATGATGCGGCGGCGGGTTGCCCCTTCTCCGTGCAGCTTTACCACTTTCACGGTGTCGCCGATCTTCACATCGCGCAGCGTTTTCATCCATTCCTCCTTTCCGGATTGCGAGGGTGCCTACACCAGCACCTTGGCTGCCAGCTCACGCGACAAGGCGACGCGCGACTCTTTGACGTTCAAGATGATGCCCGAAGAGTTTTTGGACACCACCTGGACCGTGCAGCCGGGTACCAAGCCCAACGATTCCAGATGACGATGCATCTCATTGTTACGTGCGTTCGCGCGTTGGATGACATAAGTGCCTCCCAAGTCGGCCATGAGCAGCGGCATACCGTCCTCCTTCTGTTAGGCTTCCATAACGTTTTAAGGATATGCGAACTATTGTTAGATGTCACTGATTTTTTTGCGAACGGTTGCCTTATAACAAAATGACCACTTTTTTACAGAGCGGCATAACCTTAAAACTAATCGAGAATGCCCACGTCAGACGCAAGAATGTGCCGATACCCGCTTGCACGCCGGCGCGCCCCGCTATTCAGCGCATTTTGACCGTCGATTGCCCGCCAATGCACGCTCAGCGCGTCTCTTCCACGGCTTGCGCCAGCGATTTCATCATCTGCAGCGCGCTGTCCGAAGAGCCCTCCGTGAATGCAACCAATATATAGGGATGGTCCCCTTCCACGATGCCCGCATCGTTTCTCACGTCCGGCGAGGAGAGGTTGCCCGTCTTATGCGCGAACGACGTCCCTTGCGGAAGGCCCGCAAGAAAGCCCTGATCGTCCGTCTGTTCCTCAAGGCATTTCAGGGCGAAGGCGCTCAGTTCCCCGCTCGCCAGCTTCCCGCGGTAGATATCCTTCAGAATGAGGGCGGCATCGACGGCCGTCATGTAGTTCTGCACGCCGTTACTCTGCATCATGCGGCGGTTCAGCTGCGTCCCGGCAAGGCCGAGCTTGCTCGCCTCCTTGTTGATGGCGGATTTGCCCATGGTGTCGATGAGGATGTTCGCTGCCACGTTGTCGCTCTCCGTGATCATGAGCCGCGCGACCTCGCGCAGCGTGACCGTCGATCCCGCGGCCCGATTCTGCAGGCTTCCCGTACCGCCCACAAGGTCCGCGGCCTTCAACGTGTACGTGTCGTCCAGGGAAAGCTTTCCCGCATTCACCTGATCCAGAAATGCCGCCAAGATAAGCAGCTTAATGGAGCTTGCCGACACCATCTGCTTGCCGCCGGCCACGCTGTATTGCGCGCCGCTGTCAAGATCCACGTAGCAGAACGACGCCTGCACGGGCGCCTGCTGCAACACGCTGCGCACGCGCTTCTTCAATGCGGCAGGCACGCTCTTTCCGCGGCCGACAGCAGACTTGGCGGCCTTGCTGGAATTGCTTGACTTCGATTGCGAAGAGGACATCTTGTCCGATACGGCGGCGCCGGACGATGCGGTCGAACCCGTCTGCTCGGAAGAGAGCCAGGAGGCGCTCTGGCTGCCGCTTCCGGCCGTCGATCCCGTTTCCGCCGCGCATCCCGCCAACAGGCAGGCGCACAGCGCCGCGATGCAGCACGGAATCAGAAATCTCCGCATCTTGCCTTCTCTCCCGATAGCGCCATTCAGCAGGCGAAACAATGTATTGGCACGCAATCGCCCCTCATCGGATTTCGATGCTAGCACAGTGCGCTAGAATAGCCATTGTCTTTCCCGATAGCAAAGGAGCATCATGCCCGATATCAAGACCATATGCGTGCAGGGCGGCTACCGCCCCGGCAACGGCGAACCGCGTCAGATTCCCATCATTCAGAGCACGACGTTCAAATACGACACGAGCGAGGAAATGGGCAAGCTGTTCGCCCTGGAGGAGTCCGGATACTTCTACACGCGTTTGCAGAACCCCACGAACGACTACGTTGCAGCCCGCATCACGGAGCTGGAAGGCGGCACGGCCGGCATGCTGACGTCGTCCGGCCAGGCGGCGAACTTCTTCGCCGTGTTCAACATCGCCGGCAACGGAGACCATGTGGTGGCAAGCTCGGCCATCTACGGAGGCACGTACAACCTGCTGGCCCACACCATGAAGCGCATGGGCCTGGACGTCACGTTCGTTGCCCCGAACGCAACGCGCGAAGAGCTGGACGCTGCGTTCCGCCCGAACACGAAGGCCGTTTTCGGCGAGACGATTGCGAATCCCGCGCTGGCCGTTCTGGATATCGAGACGTTCGCGCAGGCCGCGCATGACCACGGCGTGCCCCTGATCGTGGACAACACGTTCCCCACGCCTATCAACTGCCGTCCCATTGAATGGGGCGCGGACATTGTCACGCACTCCACCACGAAGTACATGGACGGCCACGCGTCCTGCGTCGGCGGTGCCATCGTTGATTCCGGCAACTTCAACTGGGACGACTACGCGGAAAAGTACCCGGGGCTGACCACGCCCGACGAGACGTACCACGGCGTGGTGTACACGAAGCAGTTCGGCATCGACGGCGCGTTCATCACGAAGGCCACGTCGCAGCTGATGCGCGACTTCGGATCCATCCAGGCCCCGCAGCATGCGTACTACCTGAACCTGGGCCTTGAGAGCCTGGCGTTGCGCATGGCACAGCATTGCGCGAACGCGCAGGCCGTGGCCGAGCACCTGCAGTCGCATCCGAACGTGCCATGGGTGCGCTACCCCGGCCTGCCCGGCGACGACTACTACGACCTTGCGCAGAAGTACATGCCGAACGGCACGTGCGGCGTCATCAGCTTCGGCGTTGCCGGCGGACGTGCGGGCGCAGAGGCATTCATGAAGAAGCTGGAGATGTGCCAGATCGAGACGCATGTGGCGGACAGCCGCACGTGCGTGCTGCATCCCGCGAATGCCACGCATCAGCAGATGAACGACGACGAGCTGGCTGCCTGCGGCATCACGCCCGACATGATCCGCCTGAGCTGCGGCATCGAGGCTGCCGAGGACATCATCGCCGACATCGACCAGGCGTTGGAAGCTGTGGACTAGCTCATACCGGCCAGACGCGCTTTCGTTTTTACTGCAGAGGGGAACGGCACAGCCGCTCCCCCCTTTTCGTTGCGCAGCCGTTCCACAGGCGAATTGCCCAGCTTGCTTGCTAGCAGTTAGAAACGATGTACAATTCCGACCAGGAAGCGGATGCCACAACGGCACATCCCGGCTGCATCCGCGCGAAGAGGATGACCGAGACCCGCAGCACGCACCGGCTCTGGGCAGCGGCACGCTGAAGAATATGGAGGGCGCGCAGTATTACTGCTTCAAGACGCTCGGCGTAAAGGGCGTGAACTACCGCATCAAGGCATCGAACAGCAACTCCGATGCCGCTTCCGGCACATGGGCGCTTGCCGTGACGGTGAGGGACCAAGCGAACGCCAACACGGTGAAGGTTCTCCATGTCAATGCGAATAGCAGCGGTTACATCACGCTGACGGGTCTGAAGGCATCGAAGACGTACTACCTTGTGGTGCAATCCGAGGGCGGCACGCTGAATTACTACAACGAGAGCTACACACTTCGTTGCACGAATATGGTCATCGCGCCGGCGAAGGCGAAGGTGAAGACGCTGAAGGGATACAAGGGCAAAGCGAAAGTCACGTACGGCAAAGTGACGTACGCGGGCCGCTACCAGGTGGCATACAAGAAGAAGGGATCTTCTTCTTGGAAGATCGTGAATAACGGCAAGAAGCTGTCGAAGACGCTCACGGGGCTGAAGAAGGGTGCGAAGTATACCGTGAAGGTACGTGCGCAGCGCACCGTTTCCGGAAAGACGTACAGCGGGAAATGGTCTGCTGCTAAGACCGTTACCGTGAAGCGCTAGCCGCTGCATCTGATTCGAACGGTTGCGGGCCGGCTGCCAAGGGCTATTCGCCCTGGCGGCCGGCTCTTCTATTTCCTATTGCGATTTCCTCTTGCGCCCGCCGCCTTCCCGTTGCGCCTGCCGCCTGCGTATTCCGCATCATCGCCTTCCCTCCGCGCCGTATAGCGCCAAAGCGAACGGCCATAAGGGCGCAGCGGCGCAAGTCGGAGCGGCGCAAGGCGCAATCACCCGAGATGCAGCGGTGCAAGGACGCTCATGCAGCAAGCAGGAATGCGCTGCGTTTCCTCGCAATACAAACGGCCGGCGGCCCGGAGCAAGTATGCTCCCGACCGCCGGCCTTCTTACGCGCCGCGCGAAGTGGTTAAGCGTAGGGCAATCGCGTCTTCGCTATCGCCGAATTACCGACGATGCGATGCTCCGCTCACCTTCGCATCCATGCGACGACGCTTCATGCCGTAGGCAATCACCGCACCCGAGCCAGCCAACGCCAGGGCGATGGGCAGCAGCGGCGTGTAGTCGCCGGTTTCGGGCATCTCCGTCACCTTCTTGACGATCGTCTTCACCGGCGTGTCATCATTCGACGTCGGCGTTGCGGCCGGCGTATACGTGTTCGTGAACGTCGGGTTGTCGTCCGTCGCCTCGGCCTTCAGCTGGCCGTTCTCATCCGTCACCGTCACCGTCACCTGGTACGTGGAATCGTCGTACGTGACACGGCTTGCAGAGCCCTTCACCTCGGAGATCGTGTACGTGTACGTACCGGCCTCCGTGAACGGGATGCTCGAGAACGTCACGGAGCCGTCAGCCTTGTTCGACGCGGTTCCGACCACCTTGCCGGACTCGTCCGCCACTTGGAACTTGAACTCGCCGGCCGTAAGCTTCTTCGCCTTGCCGCTCTTGTCCTCGTACTTCTTCGTGGCATGGAGCGTGATGTCCGTGGCGATGGGCTGATAGCGGTTCGTGAACGTGAGCTCATCGCCCGTTTCCGTCGTGCACTTCAGCGTTCCGTCGCCGTTATCCGCAACTTCCACGACAACGGTCTTCGCAGAGCCGTCGTACGTGTAGCCCGTCTGGCCATCGGAGATCTCCTTCAGCGTGTACACATGCGTGCCGATCTTCGTCTGGTCGTAATCGACGGTGAAGGTCACATTGCCGGAAGCATCATTCGAAGCTTCGGCCACCTTGTCCTTGCCGTCGTACAGGCCGAACGTGAACTGGCCGTCGCGCAGGTCCGTACCTTCGACGACCTTCTTAGCCGTGACGGTTGCAGAGCCGGTAGCGCTATACGTGTTCTCGAACGAGGTCTTATCCTTATAGATCACCTTCGCTTCCAGGTTGCCATCGCCCTTGTCCGTGACGCGGATCGTCACGTGCATAGCGGCATCGTCATACGTGTATCCAGACGCGCCCTCGTTCGCTTCCGTGATGATGTAGGAGTAGTCGATGTAGCGGTTGCCGTTCGCATCCTTCTGCACGGCGGGCTTGGCTTCGGCCGCATAGGCCTTTTCCACTCCGTCGGCATTCTCATCGGACGTGCTCGCAGCAGACTCGGTGCTCGAAGCAGATTCGCTTGCAGTGGAAGCGGACTCCGTTGTGCTGCTTGTGATTGCAGCGCTGCCTGCAGCGTCGCCGGTATCCGTGCTCTCCTTCGCTGCGGTGCCGTCATCGGTTGCAGAGGAGGAGCTGGATTCATCGGCAGCGCTCGAAGACGTGCTGCTGGAATCATCCGCATCGTCCTCGCCGAAGATGCTCTCGTCGTAAGCGATCGGGCCGAAGTTCACGGAACCGCCATTGTTCTCGACCGTGGTGTTCTCAGGCAGCGCACCGCCGTTGTCCGCCGTGATCGTGAAGTGGAACATGTTCGTCGTGGCATCCTTGCCGTTCACCTTCTTCGAGAAGGTGATGTTCGCAGCGCCCTTCGCGGTGTAGACGTTCTTGAACGTGGGGTTGTTGCCATCCAGCGAGGCCACCAGTTTGCCCGCGCCGTTGTCCTTAACCGTGATGGTGACGTCGTGCGTGCTGGTGTCGTACGTGATGCCCTTCGCATTGTCGGGGATCACTTCGCTGATCGTTGCCTTGTATTCGCCGGGCTTCGTGTACTTCAAACCGGACGCATCGAACGTCACGGAACCGTCTTTCTCGTTCGTGGCAGTGAGCGTCTTCGTGCCGTTCTCGGTTTCCACCTCTGCCTTGAAGTTGAACGCACCTTCCGTCAGCTCGGCGCCGGTGAGGACCTTCGTGGCCTTCAGCGTTGCGTCGCCGTCAAGCGTGGCGGAATCGGGCGTATACGTATTCGTGAACGTAAGGTCCTTTCCGTTATTCACCTGCGCGGTCAGCGTGCCGTCGCCGTTGTCCGTCACCACAACCGTCACGTCCTTCGTTGCCTGGGCGTCGTTCGTGACGCCGCCGACACTGCCGGACTCCGTCACGGTGTACTTGTACGTGCCGGGCTCGTTGAACGTGATGTCGCCGAATGCCGCGGTGCCGCCCGTGCTATCGGGGTTCGTGACCTTCGTCGTCTCGGGCATCGGAGCATCCTTGCTCACGGCTTTGAGCGTGAACGTGTACTTGCCGGAGATGTCGCCGGGACCGGTCAGGCCCTCGGGGACGGAGAGTTCCTTCGTCACCGGGATGGAGGCCTTCGTAGAGGCAACCTTGTACGTATTCGTGAACGTCAAGCGGATCTGGGGAGTCACGGACCCCACCTTCAGCTTGCCGGCATGGTTGTCCGTCACGACAACTTCCACATCGCGTGTAACCTGCGTGTCGTTATCGATGCCCTTCACGGAGCCGGACTCCGTGATGGTGTACCGGTACGTGCCCGCCTTCGTGTACTCGATTTCGCCGAAGTCGATGGCGCCGCCGTCAGCGTCCGGGTTCGTTACCTTCGTCGTCTCGGGCATCGGAGCATCCTTGCTCACGGCTTTGAGCGTGAACGTGTACTTGCCGGTGATGTCCGGGGCGTTGTTACCCGACTTCACCGCCAGGACCTTCTTAGCGGAGATGGTCGCGGTCACGGGGCTTGCGCTGTACGTATTCGTGAACGTGACATCCTTGCCGCTGTTCACAGTCGCAGCCAGCGTGCCGTCGCCGTTGTCGGTCACGACCACGGTCACGTCCTTCGTTGCCTGGGCATCATTCGTGACGCCGTCGACACTGCCGGACTCCGTCACGGTGTACTTGTACGTGCCGGGCTTCGTGTACTCGATGTCGCCGAACCATGCCGTGCCGCCATTCGTGTCCGGGTTCGTCACCTCGGTCGTCTCGGGCATCGGGGCGCCGTCCGTCACGGCCTTGAGCGTGAACGTGTACTTGCCGGTGATGTCGCCGGGGCCGTCAGAACCCTCGGGGACGGAGAGCTTCTTCGTCACCGGGATCTTCGCGGAGACGGGAGCCGCCGTGTAGGAGTTCGTGAACACCACGGAACGACCGTTGTTGACCTTGGCGCTCAACGTACCGTCGCCGTTATCCGTCACGATGATCTCGACGTCCTTCGTTGCATATTCGTCGTTAGTCACGCCGTCCACGGAGCCGGACTCCGTCACGGTGTAATGATATGTACCGGCCTCGGTGAACGTGATGTCGCCGAATTCCGCGGTGCCGCCATCGGCATCCGGGTTCGTCACCTCGGTCGTCGCAGGCATCGGGGCGTTATCGAGCGCCGCCAGCGTGGACGTGTACTTGCCGGTGATATCGCCGGGGCCGGTCAGGCCTTCGGGAACGGAGAGCTTCTTCGTCACCGGGATCTTCGCGGTGACGGATTGCACGCTATAGCTGTTCTCGATAGTTGCACCCGTTACCTGGGCAGCAAGCGTGCCGTCGCCGTTGTCAGTCACGGTCACCGTCACCTCCGCCTCGGTGGGCGAAGCGGTCCAGCCGCTCGGAACGGACGTCTCGGTGATCTTATACGTGTACGTGCCGGCTTGCGTGTAGGCGATGTTACCGAAGTCAACTGCCTTGCTGCCCGTTTCACCTGCCGCGAACGTTGCAACGCCATCGGCGCTGTAGAAGTTTCCATCGGCATCCTTCGTGTTGTCGGACGTTCCCACGAGTTCGAACTCGAACGTTGCGCCCTTCGTAGCAGAGGCCGCGCTAACGGTCTTCGTCAGGAATGCGCTTCCCTCGGCATCCGTGTCCACCGTCGTAGAAGCCTTGTAGGAGTTCGAGATGGTGGCGCCGGATACCTTTGCGTTCAATGCGCCCTTGCCGTTGTCGGTGACATCGATGGTCACCTCTGCCGGATTGTTCTTGACGGTCCATCCGCTGCCGGGATTATCTTCCGTCACGGTATAGCGATACGTGCCGGGCTCGGTGAACGTAAGGCCGTCGAAAACGACGTCCTTCGTGCCGGTCTCGCCCGCATCGAAGGCCACGCTGCCCGTATCCGCATACTTATTGGTATTGGACGAGACGCCGTTGATGGTGAACGTGAACGTCTTGCCGTTGCCGGTCTCATCAGTCTTCGTCACGGTCTTCTTGACCAGCGCGGAACCGTCGACGCTAACCGGCGTCACGCTATAGACGTTCCTGAACGTCAGATCCTTGACCGAGGTCACGGAATCCACCTTCAGCTTGCCGGCATGGTCGTCTGACACGACAACTTCCACAGTGCGCGTAGTGTTCGCATCGTTCGTCACACCTGCCACGGAACCGGACTCCGTCAACGTATAGCGGTACGTGCCGGGCTTCGTGTACGTGATCTTGCCGAAGTCGACGGTGCCGCCATCCTTATCGGGATTCGTCAGGGACGTGGTCTCGGGCAGCGGGGCTCCATCGACCGCCGCAAGCTTGAACGTGTACTTGCCGGTGATGTCCGGGGCGTTGTCGCCCGACTCCACGGACAGGACCTTCTTCGCAGAGATAGACGCGGTGACGGGGCTGGCGCTGTACGTGTTCTCGAACGCGATCTGCTTGCCGCCGTTGACCGTGGCGGACATGGTGCCGTCGGAGTTGTCCTTGACGACGACGGTCACATCCTTCGTGGCATCGGAATCGTTCGTCACGCCGTCAACAGAACCGGACTCCGTCACGGTGTACTTGTACGTGCCGGGCTTCGTGTACGTGATCTCGCCGAACGTTGCCGTGCCGCCCGCGCTGCCGGGGTTCGTGACCTTGGTCGTCTCGGGCATCGGGACGCCGTCCGTCACGGCCTTGAGCGTGAACGTGTACTTGCCGGTGATGTCCGGAGGCATTAGGCCGTCGGCGCTCTTCAGCGTCTTCTGAACGTCGATGGTGGCCTTCGCTTCGCCGACCGTGTACGTGTTCGTGTACGCCACCGCGCTGCCGCCGTTCACGGTCGCGGTCAGCTGGCCGCTGCCGTCATCCGTCACGACAACCTGGACGGTGCGCTCGGGCACGGAGTCGTTCGTCACGCCGTCCACGGAGCCGGACTCCGTCACGGTGTACTCGTACGTGCCGGGCTCCGTGTACTGGATGTCGCCGAACTCGACTGTGCCGCCATCCTTATCGGGGTTCGCCAGGGACGTGGCCTCGGGCATCGGGGCACCGTCCGTCACGGCCTTGAGCGTGAACGTGTACTTGCCCGCGATGTCGGGCGGCGTCAGGCCGTCGGACACCTCGAGGTTCTTCGTCACCGGGATCTTCGCGGAGACGGGAGCCGCCGTGTAGGAGTTCGTGAACGTGGGGTTGTTCCCTCCCGTGGATGCCGTCAGCGTTCCGTCGGAGTTCTTCGTCACGGTCACGGTGATGTCATGCGTAGAGCTGTCGTACGTCCAACCGGCGGCAGAGGTCTCGGTGGTTTCGTCCGCCGTGAAGTGGTACGTGCCTTCCTTGTAGAACGTGTATTTTCCGAAGGACACGGTCTCGGAGCCGTCCTTCGTAATGTAGCCCTTCGTGGTGGTGCTCGCCTGGTCTGCACCATCGGCCGCTTTGATGGAGCCGTCGTCGATGGCAGCCTGCGTTGCGCTATCCGGCGTCAACGTGAATGCGAACTGCTCCGTGGCGTTGTGGCCGGTGACGCTCTTCGTCACCTTCAGCGAATTGCCGCCGGTAAGCGATACGGAGTTGAACGTGTTCGTATAGGCCACCGTATAGGCCGAATTGTTCTTATCGACCGTACCCGTTGCGGTGGGAACGGTGTTCGTGGCATTGCCGCCGTTGTTGGCAATGCTCGTGTTCTCATACCCGACTGCCGGCGTTTCCTCGGTCACGGTGTACGTGCTGCCGGTCGTCAGCGTGGGGAAGTAGATGTTCTCGCCATCCTTCACCTTCACCGTTACCTGCGTTCCGCTGGCAGAATGGAAGTACCCGGTATAATTGCCGTCGGAATCCTGCTCCGCCTCGGCACCGCTTACCCGCGTAGCAGCTTCGTCGGCGCTGAAGACCTGCGTCTTGCCGCCCTTGCCGATGGAGAACCACACGTCTCCGCCTGCGGCATCGTTGACCGTAATAGTGTACGTGAACAGCGTGCCGGCATCGGCGCTGCTGTCAGCGCTCATATCCTTGACGGTTTTCGTGATATCCAGAGAGCTCTTCAGCGTATTCGTCGCCGTCAGCGTCGAGTCGCCATCGTCATCGGACACGGCAAGCGTGCCGTTCACGATCATAGGATGCGCCGTCTCGGAGCTGTACTCGAAGCGGCTGTCTGTGGTGGCCTGCTCGTTCAGCGTGTAATCATGGCCTGCATTGAGCGTTTGGCCGTCGGCCTCCAGGCCGGGTGCGATATGGACGCTGGCCTTCCAGTTGTTGTCCGCGTTCAACGTCACGGTCTTGCCGCTGGGCTGTCCGTCGATGTAGAGCTCAAGCGTTACGAACGCATTATCCGCAAGCGTTGCGTCGCCCACCCATTTCTTCGAGACGCTCATGGAATCGGAGATAAGCTTTATCGGGTCGGGCTGGTCGTAATCGGCCGAACCGGCCGTCTCTTCCGTCGAAATACCGCCCTGGCCGTCATCGACGGTCTTCACGGCCGTGTAGTCGACCTTCGCTTCCGTATTCGTCTTCAAACCGTAGCTGTACGATCCGTCGCTGTTCTCCGTGCGCGTGTACTGCGTCTGGTCCACGTCGTCCCACGACAGCGTGCCGTTCAGCAATGCCGCAACGGTATCGTAGGCCTCCTGGCTGGGCCACACCTTGAAGCTGACCTTGTACGTGAAACCGTCCAGCAGCTGGCCGAGCGCAGAGATATCCCACGTGACCGTGCTGCCGGAAACAGAAGCCGCCGGGAACGGATTCCCTACGGCCAGCGTATACGACGCGCCGGTATCGTCCGTCAACGTGACGTTGCTCGTCTTGCCGTTGATGGTCTTGATATTCCCGTCCGAATCCAAGACGACAGCCGTTGCGTTGCCGTCCGAATCCGTGATGGTGTACGTGAAATCAGACGCGCTCGACCCGCTTTGGAGAACGGTCGAGGAAGTGGCGCTCGTCAAGCCGTCCGTGATTTTCACATTTTTATAGCCGAAGCTGTTCGTGATGGACTGGACGATGGTGGAGAACGCGTTGTTCAACGCCTCCTGATCGCTGGCAGCGAAATAACGGTCTGTGCGGCCGGTGGCAGATTCGCTGAAGGACTGCATGTCCGTTACGTTGCCGAACGCCGCCACGGAATACAGCTCGGCTCCGCCGCCCGTGATGGTCTGGGCGGCCTGCAGCGCATAGTTGTAATTGTTGCTGTACGGATCGCTGTTGCCGGTGCCGTAGAACATATGACCGCCGGAATAATGGCCCTGGTAGTCAGAGGGATCCTGCCAGAACCACTGCGTGCCCTGCGTATTGCGGTACGTCGGATCGCCGTCGGATACGAAGATCACGTATTTCTTCGCCCCGTCGCGCGCCTGGATGCTGTTCGCGGCACTCAGGGCATCTTCCCAGTTCGTGCCGCCATTTGCCCTCACGTTCCCAACAGCGTTCTGGAACGTGGAAAGGCTCGCCGTGCTGGAAACGTCCGTTGCGGCGTAATTCGAGAACGTCACCAGGCTCAGGCGAATCTTATCGGGATCGGACGTCGTGTTGTTCGCCAGCAGCGTTTCCGCCAAGCTGTTGACGGCCGATTTCGCAACCGCCAGCCGCGTGCTGCCGCCAGTACGGTAGGACATGGACCCGGAGCGGTCCAGGATGATGATGACGTCGGCTTTGCTGGACGTGGTGGACAGCGTGGAATTGCCCGTAACGCTCAGACTGAGCGTGGACGTCCCGTCGCCGTTGTCCTTCAGCGTCTTCGAATGGGCCGGCTCCGTCTGGCTATCGGCAGCATAAGACGGCAGTGCCGTAAAGCACAGCGTTGCGAAAACCGCTACCAGGGCTGCAAGGAACCAGCGCACCCCCCCCCATCGCAGAATTACATCCGTACGAGCTCCCATTTGCGCGCTCATCTCTGCCACACCTTCCCTTTGTCGGCTCTTCACTGTCGGCTTGGAAACGGTAGGATTGTCAATGCCCCAACATCGCAACTATCCCCGCAGCATTCCCATAGTTATTTCACTCTATTTGGATAATAAACGATTCGTTAGCTTTTCTCCTTATCGATTGACAATTTTAATTAATGAGATAATTACCCCTCCCCGAGGGGAGATTTAGATTTTGAATCTCCTGGTCAAACACGTGTTTTACGAAATCGCCCCGATAAAAGCAAGGGCCGGCATGACGCCGGCCCTTTTTACATTCATAACGAATTGTATAAGTTATATGAAGAGAGTTTACAAAATACGTTAGTTAGTAGCTATTGCTCTTCGACGCGGATAACCACTGCGCGCGTATCATCCGCCAGCACGTTATCCAGGCGAACGATATCGCGCAGCGCGTCGCGCATGTCGGCTTCGGCGGCCGTATGCGTCACGTACACGATATCGACGATGCCGCCGCGCGGCTGTCCCTTCTGACGCATGGAGCGGATGGACACGCCGTGCTTCGCAAAGGCGCCGGACGTTGCCGCCAGCACGCCGGGACGGTCGTGCACGCGCAGGCGCAGGTAGTACTTCGTCTCCACCTCGTCCATGGAAACGATGGGCAGCTGGTCCACGCAGGCATCGCCCGCGATGGTGCCGATGCCCATCTGGATGTTGCGCGCCACATCCAGCACGTCGCCCATGACGGCGCTTGCCGCCGCGCCCGCACCGGCGCCCGGACCGAAGAACATGGCCTTGCCCACGGAATCTCCCGTGAGGTAGATGGCGTTGTCGACGCCGTTCACCGTGGCCATCTGATGCGTCAGCGGCAGCATGGTAGGATGCACGCGCACCTCCACGCCCTTGTCCGTGCGGTTGGCAATGGCCAGCAGCTTCACGCAGTAGCCCATCTCCTTGGCCGTGGCCATGTCGATGGGGCTCAGGCCGCGAATACCCTCCGTGTACACCTGGTCGATGGTCACGCGGGAATTGAATGCCAGCGACGCGAGGATGGCGATCTTGGCCGCAGCGTCGAAGCCGTCCACATCAGCCGTAGGATCGGCTTCGGCATACCCGTTCGCCTGGGCATGCGCCAGGGCCTCGTCGTAATCCAGCCCCTCTTCCTCCATGCGCGTGAGCATGTAGTTCGTGGTGCCGTTCACGATACCCATGACGCTGTCGATCTCGTTCGCGATCAGCGAGTACTTCAGCGGCCCGATGATGGGAATGCCGCCGCCCACGCTGGCTTCGAACTCCAGCTGCTTGTCGTTCGCCTCGGCCGCGGCGAATACCTCCGCGCCGTACGTGGCCATGAGCGCCTTGTTCGCCGTGACGACGTTCTTGCCGGCGTTCAGCGCGTCCATGACGACGGTCTTCGCGAACGTGGTGCCGCCGATGAGCTCGATGACGATGTCGATGTCCGGGTCGTCGATGATGTCGTGGAAGTTGTCCGTGAACAAGTCGCCCACGCCATGGGCATCCGCCTGGCTCTTGTCAAGCGAGCACACGCGCGCCAGCTCGATGTCGATGCCGTAGCGATGCTTGAAATCGTCCTTGTGCTTCTGGATGATATCGATGCAGCCGCCGCCGACCGTGCCGGTGCCGACCAATCCGATCTTCACGCTCATGTGCTGTCCTTCCGATGATGCGCCCGAAGGCGGAATGCAGTTCTCTTCAGTATACGGCAGCCGCCGTGTTGCGCGTTTGTTAAACCAGATCGCGCGCCATCAGGTCGGTATACGTCTCGCGGCGCTGCACGACCTTCGCCTTGCCGTCCTTCACGAACACCACGGCCGGGCGCGGCTGGCCGTTGTAGTTGCTTGCCATGGTAGCGCAGTACGCGCCGGTGGCGAACACGCAGACGATGTCGCCGATCTCGGGATGCTGCAGCGAGCCGTCCAGCACCACGGCATCGCCGCTTTCGCAATGCTTGCCGCACAGCGTCACGATCTCCGTGCGGGGTTCGGCGGCCTTGTTCGCAATGGTGGCCTCGTAGTCCGCGTGATACAGCGCCGTGCGGATGTTGTCGGACATGCCGCCGTCGATGGCCACGTACTTGCGGATGTTCGGCAGCGTCTTCAGGATGCCCACGGTGTACAGCGTGACGCCGGGGTTCGCCACCAGGCTGCGGCCGGGCTCGCACAGGATGCGCGGCTCCTTCAGCCCCGCTTCGCGGCAGCGGTTGATGACGGCCGGCACGACCACGTTCGCGAAGTCCTCCACGGAGGACGGCTTGTCGTCGGCCATGTAGGCAATGCCCAGGCCGCCGCCCACGTCCAGCTCGTCGATCTCGTAGCCGTACGTTTCCTTGATGCGCTTCATCATGTCCACCATGACGGCGATGGCCTCGTCGAACGAATGCAGGGCGAAGATCTGCGAGCCGATGTGCATATGCAGGCCGGCCAGGTGCACGTTCGGGGCATCCAGCACGTCCTTCACGCATTTGAACGCGAAGTCGCCCAGCATGGTGAAGCCGAACTTCGAATCCTCGCAGCCCGTGCGGATGTACTCATGCGTGTCCGCCTCGACGCCGGGCGTGATGCGCATGTACACGTCCTGCACCATGCCGCGTTCGCCCGCCAAGCGGTTCACGCGGTCGAGCTCGATGCGGGAGTCAAGCACGATGCGGCCGACGCCGGCGTCCAGCGCCTCGCACAGCTCCTGCTCCGTCTTGTTGTTGCCGTGCACGAACACGCGCTCCATGGGGAAGCCCGCGGCGCGCGCGATAGCCAGCTCGCCGCCGCCGGAGACGTCCAGGCACAGGCCCTTCTCGGCCACGATCTTCAGCACGGCCTTGTTCAGGAACGCCTTGCTGGCGTACAGCACATCGGAATTCTGGTGCTGCGCGCGCATGGCCTTCAGGTAAGACTCCATGCGATGTTCCAGGTCGGCCTGGTCGAACACGTACAGGGCCGTGCCCTGCTCCTTCGCCAGCTTCACCATGTCGACGCCGCCGATGAACAGGTGGTCGTCCTTCACTTCCGCGGTCATCGGCAGAACCGGACCCAGCTCCATGGTAGTGCGGCCATCCGCCTTTGCGTCGGCCTTCGGTGCGGGCATAGACATGCGGGTTCCTCCATTCGTGGTAATCGGGCATTGCGCTGCCCGAGATTATTCGGCAGCCGCCCGGCAAAAGTTTCCGCCATATTATAGCTACGCCCAACAGGGCTTCGCAGGCGCAGCGCCATTTTCGCGCAAAACCACAGACCATTTCACGTGTCGGAAACATGGCGGACGTGTGACAATGGGATTATCGGCCGCCGCAATCGGAAGCGAGAACCATGCAGAAAACCACCGTCATCGCCGTCGGAAAGCTGAAGGAGCGCTTTTGGAAGGACGCTTGCGCCGAATACCTGAAGCGGCTGGGCGGCTATACGGATACGACCGTTCGCGAAGTGCCCGACAGCAATCCCGCGCGCGAGGAAGCGGGCATATGCGCGGCGCTTGACAAGCTGCCGGCCGACACGCACGTCATCCTGCTGGACATCAAGGGCACGGAAACATCCAGTCCGGAACTGTCGCGCAAATTGGACGACCTGGCGCTGCATGGCACATCGAACGTGGCGTTCGTCATCGGCGGAAGCGACGGCGTGACGCCCGCCGTGAAGGAGCGCGCGGACGAGCGCCTGAGCTTCGGACCCATCACGCTCCCCCACAACCTGGCGCGCGTGGTGCTGCTGGAGCAGATCTACCGCGCGCATAAGATATCGCGCGGCGAACCGTACCATAAATAGGTTGCGCTCACGCGCGCTCATGCGCAGCGCACGGTGCGCCCGCCGGCGCTTACTGTCATCGCCCGCAGGCCGCAGCGGCCGTCTGCGCGGCGCAGACGGTTAGCCGCTGTAGTCCGAGCCCAGCACCACCAGGAACTTGCCGCTCACGGTATAGCTGCCGTTGTTCTTCACGGCCGAGCCGCAGCCGAGCGCGCTCACGATGGCGTTCGCGCCCTTCTGATGCGAGTCGTCGTTGTACACGACGATCGTGGAGGTGTAGTCCTGCGTGCTGGCGTTGCCGGTGCTGGTGGTGAATCCCAGATTCGAGATGGTGCTGGCCGCCTTCGAGGCCAGCCCGGACGTGGTGGTGCCGTTCAGGACGGACACCTTGCCGGAATACGGTCCGGAGGAGCTGGAGCTGGAACTCGAACTGGAGCTGGAGCTTGAATTGCCGGTCGTGGCCATGACGGTTCCCGTGGTGGAGTCCACCTGGCTCGATTCAGCCGGGGATTCGCCGGCATCCATACGCGTCTTCATGGCAGACCACGTATCCGTGTCCGCCACCTCGTACCAGACGTTGTCCAGGTATTGCGAAGTGGTGGGGAACTGCGCCGTGTACATGTTCGAATCCGTGTCGAAGCCCTGGAATGCCTGGGCCAGCGCCAGGATATCCGTGCCGCTGAGGTCTGTGGTCACGTACTCCGAGATCGTGGTCACGGTATTCGCGATGGTGGCGGCATCGCTGCTCATCATCTTCTCCGCAATGGCCGTCAGCACCAGGCGCTGGTTCGCGGAACGGTATATGTCGCCGGCGCCCACGCTGTCATACGAGTGGCGCGAGCGGCACAGGATGAGCGCCTGCTTGCCGTTCAGCGTCTGCTTGCCCTTCTTCAGAGAGCCGCCCGCCTTGCTGTCGTTGATGTCGATGGGCACGTTCACCTCGATGCCGCCGAGCGAGTCGACGATGCCCTCGAAGCCGTCGAAGTTCACTTCCACATAGTGGTCGATGTCCACACCGGTCAGGTTTTCGACCGCTTGCACGGCAAGCGATGCACCGCCCAGCGTGGATGCCGCGTTGATCTTCTGCACGCCGTAATCGCCGCCCAGGTCAACGCGTGTATCGCGCGGAATGGACACCAGCGCGACCTTCTTCGAGGTGGGGTCGACGCGCGCCAGGATGATGGTATCGGCGCGGAACGTGCCGCCGAAACTGGAGTCTTTGTCGCGCGCTTCGGATTCGTCCGTGCCCAGGATGAGAAAATACGACGGCTGGGATGCAGCGCTGCTGCCGGAAAGCATCGATGCCAAGTTGCTGTCGATGCCGGAATTCAAGTTGCTGTTGATCTTCGCCAGCCATCCGCCGGCAACGGCCACGCCCGCCACCAGGATGACGGCCAGCGAGGACAGGACGATGGTCAGGATGCGGCGGCGCTTGCGGCGCTTGCGCGCCTGGCCCACGTAATGGCCGCTGGATTCGAATTCGCGTGCCTTGCTGCGGGCAGAATGCTGCGATGCCGCAGCGCTGCGCGAATACTTCTGGTATTCGGAATTGTCCGCATTGGGATCCAGCGAATAGGCCGATGCCTCCTGCGCGACGCGGCAGCTGTTCGCTCCGCGCGCATTCTGGCGGTCGCGCGCCCTGCGCGAGACGGGCCTTCGGGATTCAGCCGAATAGGCGCGGTTGCTGCGACGGCCGCTGGGGCGGTTGCTGCCGCGATCTTGTGGGTACTGTGCACTCATGGCGCGATTGTCTCTTACAGAAACGCGCCTGTGCAAGAAGAAACCGCCATCCGTACACGATTACCAGATAACTGCAGCGAACCTGCGCAACACTGCCATATCTTTTTCAGGATAATTTACGTTATTGCGTTATGGCGAGAACATCCCGTTAAGAATGCGGAGGAATGCAGCCCGGCATCTGAAACTTGATACTATGGAAATACGGCAGCCGTTCATGCGCTGCCCCACCCCTTCGAACACCGTTGAAACCGCACCGCATGAAGGAGACCCTATGACCCACGCCAGAACCCGCCTGTTCCCCGTCGTCCTTGCCCTTGCCCTTGCAGCGCTGTTCGCCCTGGCGCTGACCGGGTGCGGTGCGAACGACGACCAGGAAGTCCGCGCGGTTCTGGACGAGAACCTGACCATCAACGACGACGACCTGCAGCAAATCACGGATACGCTGAACCAGGAAACGGTGCTGGATGCGTACCACGTGAAGCTGGGCGACTACGTGGGAGCGCTGCTGAAGGGGTACAGCTACAACATCGATTCCATCCAGGTGACGGACAACTCGGCAACGGCCACCGTTTCCGTGACGGCACAGGATTTCTCGACGTCCATAGACACGTTTGCGAAGGCGATGACGGACAACGCGAAGGAGCTGAAGAAGCTCCAGAAGGCCAAGGAGACGAAGAGGCTCCGGGAAACCGTGGACGGTTACCTGACGGATGCCCTGAACAAGGCGGGGAGCAGCACCAGCAGCACGAGCATCACCGTGCAGCTGCAGAAATCGGATGGCGGATGGAAGCTGTCGGATGAAAGCGGCTTCAAGAGCGACTTGAACGATGCCATGTTCGGGAAAACCGTGCAGCGCCTGAAGGACGCGCTGCAATAGCGGCCTGCCCGTTTTCCGCCCGCAAGCCCAGGCGAACATCCCGTCCCGCGGCACGCACGGCAAGCAGACAGTCCCCCGCCGTCGCGGCGGAGGCGCCCGTGAACGGCAAGAAGGGCCCGGCAGCAACATGCCGGGCCCTTCGATCATCCCCCGCTGCGCGAAGCGCCGCGCGCTAGGCGCCGCAGCGCTTCGCCATATACGCGTTCGCGGCCAGCTCCACCGCATCCGCCATACGCGGCAGATGCACGGGCGCACCCGTGCGGTTCTCCACGGCCTTCGCAATCAGGTGGTCGGCCACTTCGGGGTTCTTGCCCAGCAGCGGGCCGTGCAGGTACGAGCCCACCACGTTGCGATAGAGCATGCCGTCGGCGCCGGAATCGTCGTTGTTGCCATGGCCTTCGCCGATCACCTTGCCGAACGGCTGGCCGTCCGGATCCAGGTACGTGCGGCCGGCATGGTTCTCGTAACCCACCACCGGGCGTTCCGCCAGCGGGCTGTCCAGCACGATGTTGCCGATAAGCCGGTTGCCGCTGCCGCCTTCCGCGCGCTTCGTGGTCATGCTCAGAATGCCCAGGCCCTCCAGCATCTCGTCGCCCAGCAGCCATTCGCGACCCAGGATCTGATAGCCGCCGCAGATGGCCAGCAGCACGCCGTCGTCTTCCACATAGGCGCGAATGTCCTCGCGCATCTCCAGCAGCTCCTGCGAGGCAAGGTGCTGTTCGCGATCCGGCCCGCCGCCCAGGAACACGATGTCCGCCTGCGAAAGGTCCGTGGTCTGCCCGTGATGCACCTGCTCCACTTCCACGGGGATGCCGCGCCATTCGCAGCGGCGGCGCAGCACGCGCACATTGCCGCCGTCACCGTACAGGTTCATGAGCTCCGGGAACAGGTGCACGATGCGCAGCGGATGATTTGCCGTCACGGCGCCGTCGAACGTGAGCGACTCCACCGCCGCCGTGTCCTCCGCCTGGCGCGACACCATCGGCGCGCGCGCCGGATCCGGTGCCGGCGCGTCCACGCCATCTTCCGAAAGGCGCTGGAGGTCGCTTCTCACCTGCGGCAGTGCCGTATAGTTCGCAATGCAGTACAGCGAGTAGTCCTCCGGCAGCGCGTCCACGGCCTCCACGACCTGTGCGGCGCTGTCCACCAGCTGCGCGTCGATGCCCGCATACTTCAGGCGCATCTGCAAGTCGTTCTTGCGGATGCCGCCGGCGAACACCACCAGGTCCTTGCTGGCAGCCAGCTCCTCGAAGTCCACGTCCCAGATCCAACTGATGTCGTGGCCGTCCGCTTCCTTATCGTTGATGAAGAATGCCGCCGCCTTGCGGCCTTCGCCCTGGACGACCAGCTTCATATTCTGGTTGAAGCCCGTCGGGTTCTTCGCCAGGTTCAGCAGCACGTCGCGGCCGTGCACGCGCAGGTTCTGCAAGCGCCCGTTGTCGGGCTTGAACGCATCGATGGCGGCCTGCACGTCCTGGGGCATGACGCCCACCATGACGGCCGTGACGTACGTTGCCAGCAGGTTGTACACCATGTACGCGCCGCTGTAGGGCGCCGTGACCGTGCCCTCGGCCTGGCCGGAGCGCACCGTGAACGAAAGGCCCGACGGCCCCAGCTTCACATTCACAGCCTCGAATTCCGGCGTATGGCGATGGAAGTCGCAGTCCGAGCAATGGAACGTGCCCAGCTGGCCGTATTGGCGATAGCCGTATTCCAGCATGCCGGAGCACCGCTGGCACATCTGCGCATCGGAGACGGTGTTCTGCGCCAGATGCATGTTCTCCCCCACGCCGAAGCCCACCGTGCGGTTCGGGCAGCGGTCGGCGATGGCCGTGCACAGCGGGTCGTCCGCGTTGTAGATGAGCACGGTGCGCGGCGACTGCGAAAGCGCGTTCACGATGCTGTCCTGCACGCGGTCGATCTCGCCCACGCGGTCCAGCTGGTCGCGGAACAGGTTCAGCAGTAGCACGTAGTCGGACTGCAGGAACGGCAGGATCTTCACCATCCACATCTCGTCGCTCTCGAAGATGCCCCAGTCGCTTTCGTGCGCATGCAGCAGGGACGTTGCCACGCCGGAGTCCAGGTTCGCGCCCGTACGGTTGCAGACCACGCGCTGGCCCGCGCACTCCAAGGCATCCGCCAGCAGGTTCGTGGTGGTGGTCTTGCCGTTCGTGCCCGCCACGATCACGGAGCCGCGCTTCAGCTTGTGCGCCATGTTCCCGATGATGGCGGGGTCCACGTACAGCGCTATCTTGCCGGGGAAGTTCGCCGCCGGCCGGTGGAACACGTTCTTCAGCGCAACGGTGCTGGCGACGCTGACCGCTTGCGCAAGTCCCGTTCTGATACCCATGACAGGCTCCTTATTTCTTCTTTTTCTTCTCGGGGCGCTGCACGACCACGGCCATGCGGTACTTGCCGTTCTTCTCCGTCATGACGGCATGCGCCTCCACCAGCTGGTATTCGTCGCACAGGTCCTTGATATAGCCCACGCCGGCGCGGTCGACGTCGATCCAGCCCAGCCAGTTGTCGCCCGTGACCATCTTCGAGTTGCGCATGCATACGTTCACGCAGCGGCCGTCCGGGTAGTTCGCGGCAATCTGCTCGGGCGTGCGGGCGCACAGCGCCACGGCCACGCCGGACGTGCCGTTCAGGATGTGGCTCCGGCACTCCGCCAGCAGGCTCTGCGTGTCGTTCGTATCGTGCACTTGGATCTTCAGCGGCCCGGAATTCACGTCGAAGAACCGCTTCGGCTTCTTCGGCGGCTTGGGCCCGCGATGGAAAAGACTCATGGAATGACCTTCCTTGCGGGTGTCTGGTATTCGAACCAGTATAGCGCGGGAGAAAACGAGCACGCGACGGCCGCCCGAACGACCGTCGGTGCTCCACATTCGCCTCCTGGCGCAGAAGGCGCCGCATGCGCTGTCCGACGCCCCGCATCCGGCGCCGGCGCAGGATAAGGTGCTGTCAGCGGTTCTTCCAGTGCGGCGGGCGCTTCTCCGCGAAGGCCGTGGAGCCTTCCGCCGCGTCCTCCGTGTGCTTGATGCGGCGGTCGGCCGCCAGCACGGCATCCCAGGCAAGGTTGCCGTCCTTCAGCCAGCCCTTGTCCATGCACGCATACAGCAGCCGCTTCGACTCCGCCACGGATATAGGTGCATTCCTCTCGATGCGTTCGGCCAGCTCAAGCGCCGCATCCAACGTGTGGCCCGGCTGCACCACATGGTTCACCATGCCCCAGGAAAGCGCCGTCTGCGCGTCTATCGGATCGCCCGTGAGCAGCATCTCCATGGCGAACTTCACGGGCATGCCGCGGCCCAGGCGCAGGAACGACCCGCCGCCGGCCGCCAGCAGGCCGCGCTTCACCTCGGGCAGGCCGAACGTGGCGTCGCTGGAGCAGATGGCCAGGTCAACGGCCATGAGGATCTCCGTGCCGCCGCCCATGCAGTAGCCCTCGATGGCCGCGATGACGGGTTTCGTGCAGTAATACCCGCAGATGGTTGCGAATCCGTAGTCCTCCATGCCCTCAGGAGCATGGTACGTGCCGTTCGCGATGGCCTTCAAGTCGCTGCCGGCGCAGAAGCACGGGCCGTTGTTCGTGATGACCATGACGAGCGCTTCGGAATCCGCCTCGAATTCCTGCAGCGCCTGCGCGATCTCGGCCCACATCTGGGAATTCAGCGCATTGCGCTTCTCGGGCCTGTTCAGCGTCAGGATGAACGTGCTCCCGCGCTTTTCCGTAAGGATGAACTCGTATGCCATTGCCGTGTCCCCTTTCGCATCTGCTTCGAACAGGAGAAGGGCCGGCCTTGCGAACGCCGCCTTCCGGCGGAAACCGCTTGCAATACCGGCTTCTCATTTGTGCGTGCGCATCTGGGGCGATTATAGCAAGGCGCCCGCCTTACGCCGGCATGCCGGCGGCGATGACGTCCTGCAGCCGATCCACGGGAATGCCCTTCAGGAAGCAATCGCCCACCGTATGGACGCCCACGATGGTAATGGTGTCGCCCGAGCGCTTCTTGTCGGATCGGGCCGCTTCGGCCAGCGCCTCCGCGGTGAACGCGGACGCATCCGGCACGCGCGCGGGGTCCGCTGCCGCAACGGCCTCCGGGATGGTGGTGGGCAGCCCGGCGTTCCGGCAGGCATCCGCAATGCGCTCGGCCGTGCCCGGCACGGCGTCGTCGTTCGCCTCGCACGCACGCGCCATCATGATCATGCCCACGGCCACGGCGCTGCCGTGCGGGATGGCGAAGCCGCTGCACTTCTCGATGGCGTGCCCGATGGTGTGGCCCAGGTTCAGGAAGCGGCGCAGGCCGCCCTCGAACTCGTCGGCCTCCACGTACGCGCGCTTGATGTCCACGCAGCGGGAGATGGTGCGGATGGCGTCTTCGCGCGGATTCGACGTGGCCAGGCGCTTGAACAGGCCCTCGTCGCACAGCACGCCGTACTTCAGCGCCTCCGCCATGCCGTCCGAGAACACGGCGTCGGGCAGCGTGTCCAGCGTCTCCACGTCGCAGATGACGGCCGACGGCTGGTGGAATGCGCCCACCAGGTTCTTGCCGGCGCTCAGGTCCACGGCCGTCTTGCCGCCCACGGACGAATCCACTGCCGCCAACAGCGTGGTGGGAATCTGCACGCAGCGGATGCCGCGCAGATACGTGGCGGCCGCAAAGCCCGCCATGTCGCCCACGACGCCGCCGCCGAGCGCCACGACCAGGTCCGTGCGGCTCAGCCGGGAAGCGGCAAGGAATTCGACGATCTGGGCGAACATGGCCAGGTTCTTGTTCTCCTCGCCATGCGGGATGGCAAGGCTCACGACATCGAATCCCGAGCGCCGGATGCTCTTGCGCACGGCGGACAGGTACAGCCCCTCTACGGCATCGTCGCAGATGATGGCCACGCGGCACGGATTGCTGATCTCCATGAGGAAATTGCCCACCGCCGAGCGCAGGCCGCTGCCCACCACTACGTCGTATCCGTGACCTGCATTGATGTGGACCGTCGTCCGCTCCATACGTCTCATCCTCTCTGCATGGAAGGCGGACCCGCAAGCCGGGTCCGCCCGCAATTTATTGTCGGTGAAGAATAATTCTATCGAAAGCGCCGCGCTATTCGTTGCCGGCGAAGCACGTGTCCACCGCACGGTGGAATTCCGCGCTCAGGCGGTTGTCGGCCGCGAGGGAGATGGCGGCCTGCGGCGCCACCAGGTCGAAGGCGTGGTAGCACCCGGGATACACGTCCAGCGCCACATCCGTACCCGCCTGGCGCAACTGCGTGAAGTACGCCACGGTCTCGTCCGCCAGCGGATCGAGCGCGCCGACGAACGAATATGCCGGGGGCAGGCCGGTGAAATCCGTCTCGCGCGCCGGCGCCTCGTAACGCGTGACGGCATCCGTTCCCCGGTCGTCGCCCAGATACAGGTTCCAGGCCTCGATGTTCGCATGCGTGTTCCACCAGGGCGCATCGTTGTTGCGCGACGACGCCGTGACCATGCGGTCGTCCAGCATGGGGTACAGCGGCATTTGGAACGCGATGTTCACCTTGCCCCAGTCGCGCGCCATCAGCGTCACGGCGCATGCCAGACCGCCGCCGGCGCCGATGCCGCCCACGAAGATCTGGTCGGAGCGGCCGCCGATGCGCGCAAGGTTCTCCTTGATCCAGATCAGGCAATCGTACGCGTCCTCGGCCGCCGCCGGGGCAGCCGCCTGGTCCGCCAGACGGTATTCCGGTACCACGAAGATGCTGGGCGTATCCTGCATGAGCCGGTCGATGAGTGCCATCTCCAGCGCCGACGTGTCCATGGAGAATCCGCCGCCGTGCAGCCATTCCACCACGGGAAGATTGCCCACGCTCTCCAGCGGTGCGTAGACATGCACGGCAAACGCGCCGCCGCGGCCGCGCACCGTCTCCACGCGATGACGCAGGTCCGGCATCTCGGGGGGCCTCACCCGCCGTGAGAGCTTCCCGGCGGAGCGCAGCTTGCCGGGCGTGATATCCCGCGCAAGGGGATCCAGGCGAAAGGCCATGCCGGTGGGCTGCAGGCCCTTGTCGAACAGCGACAGGGGCAGCCGCGCCGAGCGTTCCGCATCATGGGCCTTCTTGTAGGCATAGGCGCCGGCGGCGCCCAGCGCGGCACCGAAGGCAAACGGGATGATCTTCTTCGCCATACTCTGCGTCCTTTCCCGCCCCGCCGCTCTGGTGCGGCGGCGTTTTTGTTCGCATGGAACCTATTCTATGCGAACGGATGCCGCATACGCGGCCGAAGCGCATATCCGTTGCGAACCATCAGATGTGCGGTACCATGACACATGCTTTCAAGAAAGGAATTCCATGTCCCATAAAGACCTCCCGTCGTCGAACGCGCCCGCAAGCTCCCGCGACAGCTTCCGCAGCCGCAGCGGCTTCATCCTTGCCTGCATCGGCTCGGCCGTGGGCATGGGCAACATCTGGCTGTTCCCCACGCGCATCTCGGCGTACGGCGGAGCCACGTTCCTGATCCCCTACCTGATCTTCGTGGTGCTCATCGCATCCACGGGCATCATCGAGGAGATGGCGTTCGGCCGTGCCACGCGCCGCGGGCCCATCGGGGCGTTCGAGAAGGCCACGGAGCAGCGGTTCGGCTCGAAGACGCCCGGGCGCATAGCGGGCCTGTTCCCCGTGGTGAACTCGCTGGCCATGGCCATCGGCTACTCCGTGGTGGTGGGCTGGATATTCGCGTACACGGTGCTGGCCGTGACCGGGCAGGGCGCCGTGCCGGGCAGCGTGGAGCAGTTCGCCGCGCAGTTCGGGAGCGTCTCCGAGAACAACTGGCTGTGGCAGACCGTCGCCATGGTCGCCGTGGCCGCCATCCTGGTGCTGGGCGTGGGCGGCGGCATCGAGCGGGCGAACAAGATCATGATGCCGCTGTTCTTCGCCTTGTTCGTGGGCCTGGCCGTCTACGTTGCCTTCCTGCCGGGCTCGCAGGCGGGCTACCAGTACATATTCGTCCTGGACCCCGCAGGGCTTGCCGACCCCATGGTCTGGCTGTTCGCGTTGGGCCAGGCGTTCTTCAGCCTGTCCGTGGCCGGCTGCGGCACGCTGGTGTACGGGTCGTACCTCTCCGACGACGAGGACATCCCGTACAGCGCGAAGATGGTCGCCGTGTTCGACACGGTGGCCGCCATCCTTGCCTCGCTCGTCATCATCCCCGCCATGGCATCGGCCGGCCAGCAGCTGTCCAGCGGCGGCCCGGGCCTGCTGTTCATCTACCTGCCGCAGCTGTTCTCGCAGATGCCGGGCGGGCAGGTGTTCATGATCGTCTTCTTCGTGGCCGTGATGTTCGGCGGGCTGACATCGCTCATCAACCTGTTCGAGGCGCCCATTGCCACGCTGCAGGAATGGGCCGGCATGAACCGCCTGCATGCGTGCCTTGCCATCATCGGGATCGGCCTGATCGTGGGCCTTGCCATCCAGCCCATCGTATCCGGCTGGATGGACTGGTGCTCCATCTACGGCTGCCCCATCGGCGCGTTCCTGGCGGCGTTCATGTTCACGTGGGTCCTGGGACGCGACCGCGTGACGGAGGCCGTGAACCGCGGGCGCGGAAAGCCGCTGGGAAAATGGTTCTTCCCGCTAGTTAAGTACGTGTTCTGCGGCGTGGTCCTGTTCGTGCTGGTTGCCGGCAGCGTGCTGGGGGGCATCGGCTAGCGCACGGCCGGAAAGCTGGGCGCGCGTTCGCGCCGTACGCGGCACGATGCCCGACACCGCGCACGGCCGGCGCCGGATGCGCGCTAGATGACGTACTCGGGCTCCACCTCGTGCTTCAGGTGGAAGATGCGGAACACCTTGTCGCGCACCTCAATGAAATCGCCACTCGTACGGTCGCGGAATCCCCAGCTCATGGGCACGTTCACAATCTGCTTCACGCGGCCGGGGTTCGGCGTCATGACCACGATGCGGTCCGACAGGTAGACGGCCTCCTCGATGTCGTGCGTGACGAAGATGACGGTCTTGCCGGACTCCTTCGCAATGCGCAGCACGTCGTCCTGCAGCTTCATGCGCGTGATGGCGTCCAGTGCGCCGAAGGGCTCGTCCATGAACAGGATCTCCGGGTCCACGGCCAGCCCGCGCGCAATGGACACGCGCTGCTGCATGCCGCCGGAGAGCTCGCGCGGATGCGCGTCCCGAAAGTTCGCCAGCCCCACCATGTCCAGGAACTCCAGCGCCGTGCGGTCGGCCTGTTCGGGCGCTATGTCGCTGCGGCCCTCCAAGCCCAGCTTCACGTTGTCCAGCACCGTGCGCCACGGCAGCAGGCCGTATTGCTGGAAGATGGTCACGTACTCGGGCTTCGGCCCGGTCACCTCCTGGCCCTCTATGCGGACGCTGCCGCTGGTGGCAAGGTCGAATCCTGCCAGGGCGTTCAGCAGCGTCGACTTGCCGCATCCCGAAGGCCCCAGCAGGCAGATGAACTCGCCGCGCTCTATCTCCAGGTTCACATCCTGCAGCGCCGTGAACGCGCCGCCGTCGTTCGAGCGGTACTCCTTGCCCGCATGCTCTATCTCTATCAGCGCCATTACGCCGCACCTCCCCATGATTTCTGCACGCGCTTATCCACGTAGTTCACAGCCGTATCCAGCAGGAAGCCGATGATGCCGATGACGATGATCGCCGCCAGCAGCTGGTCGGCCGCCAGGTTGTTGCGCGCATCGATGATCAGGTAGCCCAGGCCCGTTTGCGCGCCCACCATCTCGCCTGCCACCAGGAAGATCCATGCCGTGCCGATAGCTGTACGCAATGCGTTCATGATCTGCGGGAACGCCGCCGGGAACACGACCTTGAACAGCGTGGCGCCCGCGCTCAGATCGAAGTTCGCGGCCACCTTCAGGTAGATGGGGTCCACGGAGCGGACGGCCGATACCGTTCCCAACAACACAGGGAAGAATGCGGCGATGAACACGATGGCGATGGCCGGAACGTCGCCGATGCCCAGCAGCAGCACGATGAACGGCAGCCACGCCATGGGCGAGATGGGCCGAATGAACTGGACCACCGGGTTCACGTAGTTCCACGCGCGGGAGAACCAGCCCAGCAGCAGGCCCAGCGCCACGGCGCTGGCAGCGGCAAGCAGATAGCCCACCACGTAGCGGTACAGGCTGGCGCCGACGTCGATGCCCAAGCGCCCGCTTGCGGCAAGCGCCCCCAGCGCCTGGATGGATTCTCCCGGCGAAGGGAACAGGGCGTCCGGGTACGTGCTGAACTCGTAGGCTATCTGCCAGACGGCGACGAGCACGGCAAACGACACGATCACCCGCCAAAGGGAAAGTGCATGCTTTTTCATAATCAGTCGTCTCCTAGGTTCTCGACGAAGTCTTCGTATGAGGGCGGATTCTGGGACAGCCCCGCCGCCTTCACCCGTGCGGCCAGATCTTCGTATTCTTTCCGGTCGATGCTCAGGTCGTCGAACGATATCCACTGCAGCGACGTTCTCAGCACGTCATCGGATTGGTTCAGGTACTTCTTCGCCACGGAAAGCGCCTCATCGGCGTTGTCCAACTGCTTGCCCGCCGCCTTGTAGTCGGCCACGAACCGGTTCGCCAGCTGCTTGTTCTGCGACAGGAACTTCTCGTTCATGACCAGCATGCAGCAGACGGAATCGGACCACAGGTCCTCGGACGTCTCGATGACGTGCCCGATATTCGCCTCCACGGCCTTCGCGCCGAACGGCTCGGCCACGCAATACGCATCCACCTGGCCGCTGGCAAGGGCAGACGGCATCTCCGTGGGCGCCAGCTCCGTGATGCTCACGTCGGACAGCGACAAGCCGGCCTGCGACAGCGCCTGCACCAGCAGCAGGTAGTGCGAAGACTGGCGCGCGGGAATGGCGATGGTCTTCCCTTTCAGGTCCGCCGTGGAGCCGATGCCGTTGCGCGCCACGATCACGTTGCCGTCCTTATGGCCCAGCGCCACGGCCTTCACGCCAATGCCCTGCTCGTTCGAGCGCATGCCCAGCTCCGCCAGCACGGAGGCGCCGTCCACCTGGCCGCTGTTCAGGGCGTCCATGAGCTCCGGCCAGGTGCCGTACTTCACCAGCTGGATGTTATAGCTGCGATTCGGGTCGGCGTTCAGCTCCTCCACCTGCTCGAACAGCGCCAGGGCATGCGTGATGGGAAGATACGCGATCTTCACGGTGGGCAGGCCGTCGATGCGGTCCGTGCCGGAAGGGGCCGTGCTGTTGTAATGCGACCCGGAAAAGCCCGACAGCAGCACCATCAGCGCTGCGAACACGACGGCCGCAACGGCCGCGGTCAGCACGTGCCGGCGGCGGCGGGCGCGTCGGGCCGCGCCCAACTGCGCCGCGACGGCATCCGTTGCCTGCGGCGCGTTCGCCGTGTCGCCGATGCCAGGGCTTCCGTCATCGGACGAGGCAGCAGTACGGTCGTTATGCGCCATGCGGCTGTCCTCCTTCCGTCTTCAACGTTTCGCCTGCTGCCGGGACATCCCATCCCAGCGCGGCGCGCTTCTGCTTCATGTCCGCCACGATGCGCTCCCCCAGCTTCTTCGGGTCCACATCCACGACCATCCGGCTGCCGAGCGTTTCCATGGTGCCCTCTTTCAGGAACTCGATGACGTTCTGCGAACCGTAGATGGGCGGCTCCACGCAGTGGTACGAGCTGACGCCCATCAGGCGGAATCCGAGCGCGGCATCCACGCTCTTCTCGTTCGACCATTCCGGCGAGCTGAATGCGAACGGCAGGTCGCAGATGCGCTGGCCCAGCTCCGCCGCGATGCCGCCCAGGATGCCGGACGACCGCGTGTTGTCGATGCATTCGCCCACATGCCAGGCCGGGGGCAGGTCGGGCTCCAGGAACTCGCGCAGCCCCTGGCCGCAGCGATCGAGGGCTGACACGTTGCAGTACCCCAGCTTCATCAGCGGGAACGACGCGCAGCCGTTCGTCAGCACCAGCACGTTGTTCGCCAGCAGCACATCCGCCACGTCCACGATGCAGCGCTCGTACGGCACCTTCGTGTTGTTGCAGCCCACCATGTTCACAATGCCCAGGATCTGCCCGCTGCGGATTGCCTGAGCCAGCGGCCCCATGCCGCCGAAGCGGCGATGCACGTATTCCACGGAGAAGCCGATCTCCGCCTCCGCCTCGTACGGCGGGATGTTCACGCGAATGCCGCGGCGCGCCTGGAAGCTCTCGATGCCGCGCTCCACAATGGCCTCCGCCATTGCGCGCGTCTGCTCGATGTTCGCATGGTGATGGTCGTATTCGTAGTGCTCCGCACCGGGCAGGCGGGCGTTGTCGCTGGTCGTGATGACCGTTGTGCGATAGCAGCGCGCCACGTCCATGATGCTGGGGAATACGTCCTGCACGTCCGCGACCCACAGGTCGAGCGCGCCCGTGCCCAGCACGAGCTCGGCGCCCACGGCGTTGCATAGCGGGATCACGCCGCCGTAGCGGTACATGGCCGCAAGCCCGGAGCAGCAGATGCCGTAGAAGCGAATGCCCTTCGCGCCGGCATCGATGGCCTTCTGCACGAACGCCGGCTCCTGCCCCACCTTCACGATCTGCGAGACCAGCGTGGGAAGATGCCCGTGGACGGCGATGTTCACGTAGCCTTCCTTCAGCGCGCCCAAGTTCACCTTCGACGTGACGCGGTCGCCAACACCGAACAGCGAATCCGTGGCGATGCTGGCACCGGTCACGCCGGAGAACGTGAATGCCAGGCCGCACCGCAGGAACTCCTGCATCACGCTGCGCCAGTCGCCGTCCGTGGCGCATCCCGTGCGATGCATGGTGTCGAACACCTCGTGGTAGGCGCTGATGGGAATGATGTCCAGGTCCTCCCATACGCTCTGGCGCTCTGCTGGCGCCATGGCCTGCAGCGTGCGGTACGGATGCGCCGGGTCGGAGGCGGACAGGTCGTCCAGCAGCGCATCCGCCAGGTCCTTCGCAACGTTCTTCAGCTGGCGGTTCTTCACGGGGATGCCGAAGCGGGCCGCCGTGTCCTTGATCTTCTGCTCGCCCAGGATGGGCAGGTCCAGCTTGCCTTCCGCCGCCCATTTCAGCGACAGGATGACGGCGCGCGCATGCATGCCGTGCTGCGACACGCCGGCTGCCGCCGAACGGGCCAGGTTGCGCGCCACGATCAGATCGGCATCCGCGCCGCACACGCCGCGCGGGGCCTTCGGCGTGATGCGGCACGGACCCATGTTGCAGATGCGGCAGCACGTGCCGGACAGGCCGAACGCGCATTGCGGCTGCTGCGCGTCGAAGCGGTCGAACGCCGTGTCGATGCCCAGCTCGTCCGAGCGCCGCAGCATCTCGGCAATGGCCGGGTCGGGCGTCTTCTTTATCTGGTCCTGCTTCGTGGGGAACGTCTTGCGGTACGCCTTCACGGCATCCGTGTAATCTTTGATGAACGCGCGGCGGCGCTCTTCGGCGTCGCCCTCCTGATGGTCGGCCTGATGCGTGACCACGGACACGCCGTTCTCGTCGAAGCCGATGAGATTGCGATGCGTGTGGATGTGCGCCGGCGCCGTGCTGCGCGTGTGCTGGTGAGCGTGCCCGTGAGTATGCTGCGATGCCGTCATGGTGTCCCCCCTAGTGCCCCGCCGCGCAGAAGCGGTCCTTGTTGCCGTCTGCGCGGATGAATTCAGTGCGGACAGGTTAGGAAGTTTTCCCTAGCAACTCAATAGGTTTTATGCCTCATTCTTTCGATAACTGGTTATCTTCCCAGTTCAGTGACGTATAACAAAAAAATGCGCCCCGATGGAAGGGCGCATTTTCGGGACGTGCCACGGTGAGCGGCAAAGCGTGCGACGCGGAACGCGGCAGCTTCCGCAACAGGGTGCCGGACGGTGATTACTCAGTCTCCGCGTAGAACTCTGCGTCGAGCGCATCCTGGATGAGCCGAAGCGTTTCGCCGTCTTTGTGGCCGACGGGCGTGCCGTCGATGGTGCTCACGCGCATGCAGAACGACCCGCTGCTGGTGATGATGGCCTCGTCCGCATCCATCATCTGGGGCACGGTGAACGGCGCCTCCGCAACGGCAACGCCCAGCTTGCGGCATGCTGCCAGCAGATGGGCGCGGGCGATGCCGGGCAGGATCAGGTTGTCCGCCGGATGCGTGATCAGCACGCCGTCCTTCAAGATATGCACGTTCGAGTGCGCGCATTCCGTCACATAGCCGTCCGCGCGGTACAGGATGGCCTCGTCCACGCCGGCCTCTTTCGCCGCCTGCGCATACATGACGGAGGGAATCAGGTTCAGCGTCTTGATGTCGCAATGCAGGAAGCGCGTGTCCTCATGCGTGATGGCCGAGAACTCGCGATCCATGGGATCCACGTTGTCCGGGAAGATCATGATCCAGAAATTCGACTTCATGTCCGCGTCGAACGCATGCGCGCGCCGCGCCGTTCCGCGCGTGACCTGCCAGTACACGAACACCTCGGATTCGTCCACCTTGCCCAGCATCTCGAGCAGCGTATCCGCCATCTCCTGCTTCGAGCACGGCGGATTGATCTTCAGCTTCGCCATGCCGTTGAAAATGCGGTCGATGTGCTCGGGCAATGCGAAGATCTTGCCGTTGCGGCCCATGGCCGCATCGTAGACGCCGTCGCCGAAAACGGCCACGCGATCCATCATGGGGACGCTCATCTCGGACAGCGGACCGTATTCTCCGTTGTAGTAGCCCAGTTCCTGCATGGGAATCCTTCCTGACATTCGCCCTGCTAGAGCGTGGTGACCAGCTGTTCCATCGGCTTGCGCTCCGTATGGCGCGGCGCCGGCTGCGCGCCTTCGGCCGGATAGCCGATGGCGAACAGCGCCACGTCTACGTAATCCCCCAGCTCCGGGAACAGCTCCTTCAGCTTCGGGGAATCGTAGGCGCCCACCCAGGTGCTGCCCAGTCCCTGGTCCTGCGCTTCCAGGATGATGTGCGTGCCCACGATAGATGCATCGATATCCGCATAGTTCTTGCCGTCCATGCGCACGTACGCGCTTGCCGGATCGCCGGCGAGAATCAGGGCGACGGGCGCACCGTACAGGCACTTCGTGGTCTGGTCCAGGCGGGCGCGCGCCTGCGCGTCCTTCACGACCCAGATATGGAACGGCTGAATGTCCTTTGCCGTGGGGGCGATGCGGGCCGCCTCCAGAATCGCATCGAGTTTCTCCTGCTCAACGGGCCTGTTGCTGTATTGGCGGCACGTCCAGCGGTCTTTCGCCAAATCCAAAAACGCCATGGGGCTCCTTTCCGTCCGCATCCTTTTCCTGAAAGTATATCGCGCAGCATGTCCGCTCTGTTTCCGCAGCGTGTGAATTTGCCGCAGACCGCGCAGCGCGAGACCGGCGAAGGATACCGAGAGCCGCTTACGGGCGCCGCGTAAACGTGCGCAGGAAGGCATCCTGCGCCGCCCGGCCGGCTGCATCCCACTTGAACACGCCCGCGTCTTCCAGAACACGCGCGAATACCGCGCCGACTTCCCGGCGAAGCACGTCCCGGACATCCTCGACCGCGAAGTCATGGCGCGACGCCACCTCCTGCGCCCATGCCGCATGCGGCGCGCAAAGCGGATCCCGCTGCAGCAGCGCCGCATCCCGCACTCCCCCGGCAAGCGCCTGCGCCAGGGCCGCCATCTGCGGCTCCAGGCGCGGGGGCAGGATAGCCAGGCCCATGACCTCGATGAGCCCGATGTTCTCCTTCTTGATGTGATGACGCTCGCGATGCGGGTGGAACACGCCCAGCGGATGTTCGCGAGAGGTGATGTTGCACCGAAGCGCCAGGTCCATGACCAGGTCGTTCCCCCTCCGGTATGCGATGGGCGTCACCGTGTTGTGGCGCGTGCCGTCGGCATCGTACGGAATGATGCCCGCACGGGCATCCCGATAGCCGCGCCAGGCGCACGCCACCGCATCCGCCGCATCCAGCAGCGCATCCGCATCCGGGCACTGCAAGCGGATGACGCTGATGGGCCAGCGCACGATGCCCGCCTGCACGTGCGCATGCTCGGGCCAGGACAGCGACTGCGCGATGGGCGCCTCCATCAGCGGGAAGACATGCCTGCCGCCCTGGAAATGGTCGTGCGAGAGAATGGAGCCGCCCACGATGGGCAGGTCGGCGTTCGAACCCAGGAAGTAATGCGGGAAGCGCTGCACGAACTCCAGCAGACGCGCCATGTTGCCTCGGTCGACATGCATCGGCACGTGCTGCAGGTTCAGCACGATGCAGTGCTCGTCGAAGTACGCATACGGCGAATACTGCAGCGCCCACGCGCTGCCGCCCAGCGTCAGCGGCACCATGCGCAGATTCTGGCGCGCCGGCCAGCCGTCATCTGCCGCCGATTGCGGCAGGCGGCCCGCATAGCCTTCGTTCTCCGCGCACAACCGGCAGCGCGGATACGGTGCCGGCGCTGCCGAGTAGGCCGGCGCCGCTGGGGCTGCCGAGGACTCAGAGGGCGAGGGGCTCTCCCCCGCCGGGGCGGAAGCGCCTCCCACGGCAAGGCCCGCCGCGCGCGCAATGTCCCGCGGATCCTTCTCGGGCTTCGACCGGTTGATGGTGATCTCCAGATTGCCCCAGGTCGTTGGCGCCTGCCACCGCACATTGCGCGCAATGGCGGACGTGCGCACATAGTCGGCCGCGCAGCACAGTTGGTAGAACCAGTCCGTCGCCGCCCGGGGATCCCCTTGCTCGCGGCGGGCGAATTCCCGCGCCACGTGCGAGGGCGGCGGCATGAGCCGGCCCATCAATCGGGCGCTGAAGCGCTCGAACGCCGTCGGATTATCCGGAGATTCGCGCAACACGCCGTTCGCATGCGCCGCAACGGCCAACGGACGCAGCAGACAGTCCGGGTAGAAGCGCCCGCCGACGGCAGCAGATTGCGCGCGTCCTTCGCCTGGCGTGCATTCGGCCGGCGCGCTGCCACGGTCCGGGGAGCCGGCGGCCGCCTGCAACGCCGCCGGCCCGGATGCCCCCACGGCCTCGAGCACGACGTTGTACGCCCACCGGCGGTCGGGTTCTGCAATGAGACCTTGCGCGACGGCATATGCCACCAGGCGCGCAGCGGGGTCTTCACCCCGATCGCCGGACGCCGTCACCGCCATGACGCGCTCGCTCCCGGCGCACCGATGGGAAGGTCCAAGCAGCTTCCCTCGCCCAGCCAGCCGTCCATGCGCTCGCAGAATTCCGGCACAAGGTCAAGCGGGACGTATGCCTGGATCGTACCGCCGAAGCCCCCGCCGTGGATGCGGAATGCGCCGCGACCGTCCAGCACGATATCCGCCAGCGCGAGCGCTACCGCCGCCGGCTGCTCGCCTCCGCCCGACGACACGTTCTGCAGATACTGCGCCGAAGAGACGCCCGACGCGTTCGTCCACTTCAGGAACGAGGCCATGTCGCCCGCCCGCAGCGCGCGGACGCGCCGCATGACCAGGTCGTCCTCGTGGAAGAAATGAAGCGCCCGCAGCGCCGCCCGGTCGCCCGCCGCCGCACGCACCTCCGGCAGCCGCCGATAGAACGTCGCGGGATCGACCTGCCCCAGCACGTCCTTGCCGAACAGCCGCGCAACGCGCTGCATGTCTGCGGGGATCTGCGCGAATTCATGAGTATGCAGGCTGTGGTCGCAATGCGTGTCCACCAGGATGACGGCATAGCCCGCACGGCGGAAATCGAAGTCCACCGGCGTCAGCACGGGATGCGCGGGGTCGGAGAAATCCATGAGCGCGATGCCGCCGTGCGACACGATCGTCTGGTCCTGCAGGCCGCACGGCTTCCCGAACCATTCGCATTCCGTGCGCTTGCCCCACTGCGCCAGCGTCATGGCATCCACGCTTCCATCCGCGAACAGCACGTTCATGATCTGGCCGACGAGCATCTCGAACGCAGCGGAAGACGACAGTCCGCCCCCGGCAGGCAGCGTGCTGGCAGCTTCGACATCGAAACCGCGAACGGGGATGCCCGCATCTTCGAAGCAGACGACCATGCCCCTGACAAGAGATGCCGCCGTACCGTATTCGCACTCCCGCGGTGCGCCGTCGTGGACGTCGACGGCCACCGGATCGAAGCCGTCGCTGTCGACGCGCACGACATCCATCCCGTTTTCGGCCGCCTCCGCGCGGATGCTTAGCGAAACCGCCGCCGACATCACGCGCCCATGTTGATGGTCCACATGGTTGCCCGCCAGCTCCGTGCGGCCGGGAGCGAACGCAAGCACATGCGGTTTGCGGGCCGTGAACAGCGGCCTCTCGAATCCGGCGCTCATTGCGCATCCCCGGCATTCTGCGACCTGTCGTCGAAGCGGCCGAGCGCCGTTCGCATCAGGTTGATGGCCTCCTGGTACTTCGCCACGTCCTCGGGACGCCAGGAAAGCATGTTGTCCGAGGTCAGAAGCGAGCCGCCGAAGCAGGCATCGCCTTCCAGCAGCAGGTCCTTCTGCTCGGGCTCCATGGCGATGTCGTCGCGCAGGAAGAAGACATCCGGGTCGTTCAGGAATGCGCGGCCGTTCAGCGGCGCCCGGCCGACGGTGTTCGCCAGGCTGCGCTTCGTGCTGACGCGCTCGCGGCTCAAGATGCTGTAATAGAAGCGGTTGTTCCAGTCCAGGCCCACGTCGCAGCCGATGCGGCAGTACTCCACGCGCCCGAACGCAGGCGCCAGCGGCACGCCGCAACCCAGCAGCTGCACATCGGGACCCACGGCATCGCGGATGAACTGCATGCCATCGGCCATCAACTGCCCGCGGTTCATGCCGCCGTGCGGCAGCATGCATGCCGCATACAGGAAGTCCACCTTCAGCAGCTCGAAGCCCCACTCCTGCGTAACCGTCTGCAGGATATGCGCCAGAAACGCGCGCACCTCCGGATTCAGCGTATCCAGCGCGAATCCGCCGTTCCAATGCGTGCCCGTGCGCACGGGCGCACCGTGCCTGTCGCGCAACAGCCAATCCGGATGGTTCAGATACGTGCAGGAATCCAGTTCGCAGGCGAACGGCGCCATCCACAGGCCGGGCTTGAATCCCGCGGCTTTGATGTCCTCCACCAGCGGTTTCAGGCCGTTCGGGAACTTCTCGTGATACGTTTCCAGCCAGTCGCCCACTTTCGCGTAGCCGTCATCTATCTGGAACACGCGCTCGAAGCCGTGCGTGTCGACGCCGGCCATCACCGCCGCGGCCGCCTTCAAGTCCGTCCTCACCTTGTCCTCGTCCACGGAATCGAAATGGCGGTACCAGCTGGAATACCCCACCATGGGCTTTGCCGGCAGACGTTTCATGCCCAGCAGCTCGAACCAGCGGTCGAATGCATCCTCTTCCGCCGCCGGCACGCCGATGACGGTCTTGTCGCCCGGTTGGAATTCCGCTGCGGAGCGGAAGATGAGCGCCATCGTGCACAGATGCAGCTTCTCCCCTGCCGCAACGACGCGCTGGGGCACTTCCTTCTCCAGACGGATAAGGCGCCCGTGCATATTGAAGCGGATCAGCGTGAAGCCGTTGTCCTCGTTGAGCGAGGCAATCAGGCAGCACGACCCGCCGCGGCGCATGGACGCATACGTCCATCCGTGCATGAGGCCCGGCGTGAATCCGTATTCCGTGAAACGGTAGTCGCCCGCGGTATCCAGCAGGAAGTGGTCGATCAGGTTGCGCGGCAGGCCGTGCAGGCCATGGCGGAACGCGTTGATGTCCGATTCCACGGTGTCCGTCCAGCTCTGATAGCCGTTCAGCAGCACGCGCTCCGTTTTCAGGAAACGATGACCTGCATCGACGCTGCAGGCGGTGATGCGGATATCCCGGAAGACCTGCAGCTCGATATCGAACACCTCGCCGTCGAACGTCACGGTGATGGCCGCATTCGGGTCGCTGCAGACATAGCGACCCGAATCGAGCGTCTCGCAGATGAGATGGCGTTCTTCGTCCGTCTCGTCATCTGCCACGGTGTACGAGACGATGCATCGTTTGATGGTCGGCATGCCGTATCGTCTCTAATCCGCGAAGTATCCCACGCCGCCTTCGAAGATGGGCTGGTAGCCGACATTCGGGATGTTCTTGTACAGCCCGGCACCGGCGCGCTCCGAATGGCCCATCTTGCCGAACACACGGCCATCCGGGCTGGTGATGCCCTCGATGGCCAGCACGGAGCCATTCGGGTTCACATCCAGGTCCATGGAGGGGCGGCCGTCCAGGCCCACGTACTGCGTGGCAATCTGACCGGCGGCCCGCATGTCTGCCAGCACGCTCTCGTTCGCGACGAAGCGGCCCTCGCCGTGGCTGATGGCGATGGTATGCATCTGGTCCACGGTGCAATGCGACAGCCAGGGGCTCAGGTTCGAGGCAACGCGCGTGCGCACCAGGCGGCTCTGGTGACGGCCGATGGTGTTGAACGTCAGCGTGGGGCAATCCGCATCCATATCGCGGATGTCGCCGAACGGGACCAGGCCCAGCTTCACCAGCGCCTGGAAGCCGTTGCAGATGCCCAGCATCAGGCCGTCGCGGTTCTGCAGCAGGTTGCGCACGGCTTCCGTAACCGCCGGGGCGCGGAAGAATGCGGCGATGAACTTCGCAGAGCCGTCCGGCTCGTCGCCGCCGCTGAAGCCGCCGGGGATCATGACGATCTGGCTGCGGCCGATCTCGTCCACCAGGCGCTGACAGCTCTCTGCAACGCTTTGCGGCGTCAGGTTGCCGATGATGAGCGTCGTGACGTCCGCACCGGCACGCTCGAACGCACGCGCGGAATCGTACTCGCAGTTGTTGCCCGGGAACACGGGGATGACCACATGGGGATGCACCAGATGCTCGTCGGCGCTGACCAGCGGGCCGCCCTGCGTGTAGCTGACGCTCTCCACGGCTTCGCCGGCACCGCGATACGGCATGACGGGCTCGAGCTTGGCCTCCCAGACCTCCTGCAGCTGAGCCAGGTCGATATCCTCGTCCTGGACCATCAGACGGTAATCCGTGATGGTGCGGCCCACGGGAATGACGTCGTAGCCTTCGCCCGCATCCGCTTCGGCGCCTTCGGCCAGCTCCACGACGAAGCTGCCGTAGGCAGGCGCGAACAAGTCCTCGTCGAACGTCGGATCCGCCGCCAGGCCGATGCCATTGCCCACGCACATCTTGAACAGGCTCTCTCCCAGTCCGCCGTAGCCGGGCGTGGAGACGGACAGCGCCTCATGCGTCCCGACAAGCTTCTGCACCTGGCCCATGGCGGCGCGCAAGCCGGCGGCCTGCGGAAGCAGCCCGTCGCGCGTAGCGGGCTTGATGAGCACGACGCGGTTGCCGGCGCGCTTGAACTCCGGGCTCGTGGCGCGGTCCACCGGACCCACGGCCACGGCGAAGCTCACCAGCGTCGGCGGCACATCCAGCTTCTCGAAGCTTCCGGACATGCTGTCCTTGCCGCCGATGGCACCCACTTCCAAGTCGATCTGCGCATCGAGGGCACCCAGCAGCGACGCCACGGGTTTGCCCCAACGCTCGGGCTCCGTGCCCAGGCGCTCGAAGTACTCCTGCATGGACAGATACGCATCCTGGCGCCTGAAGCCGGCCGCCACCAGGCGGGACAGGCTCTCGACAACGGCCAGGTACGCGCCCTGGTACTGATTTTCGGAAGACAGGTACGGGTTGAAGCCCCACGCCATGCCGCTGCATGTGGTGGTCTCGCCGTCCACCGGCAGCTTCGCAGCCATGGCCATGCTGGGCGTCAGCTGGTACTTGCCGCCGAACGGCATGATGACCGTCGCCGCGCCGATGGTGGAGTCGAAGCGCTCCGACAGCCCCTTCTTCGAGCAGACGTTCAGGTCGCTCAGGAGGGACTCCATCTTCTCCTCCAGCGTGTCGCCCTCCCAGGAAGGTGCATACGCCTTGCCGGGCAGCACATGCGCCTCCGCCCGCTTCGGGGCACCGTTGCTTGCCAGGAACTCGCGGCTGACATCGATGACGGTGTCTCCGCGCCAGACCACCTGCACGCGCCCGTTATCCGTCACGCGCGCAACCTCCGTGGCCTCCAGGTTCTCCTGATGCGCAAGCTCGATGAACCGCGCGACATCGTCCGCGGACACATCCACGGCCATGCGCTCCTGGCTTTCCGAGATGGCCAGTTCCGTACCGTCCAGGCCGTCGTACTTCGTGGGCACCTTGTCCAGGTCGATGTACAGGCTGTCCGCCAGCTCGCCGATGGCGACGGACACGCCGCCGGCGCCGAAGTCGTTGCAACGCTTGATCATGCGCGTGGCTTCGCCGTTGCGGAACAGGCGCTGGATCTTGCGCTCTTCGGGAGCGTTGCCCTTCTGCACCTCCGCGCCGCACGATTCCAGGCTCTCCAGATTATGTGCCTTGCTGGAACCCGTGGCACCGCCGATGCCGTCGCGGCCGGTGCGGCCGCCCAACAGGATGACGCGGTCGCCGGGCGCGGGCGTCTCGCGGCGGACGTGGTCAGCCGGCGTAGCCGCCACCACGGCGCCGATCTCCATGCGCTTCGCAATGTAACCGGGGTGGTACAGCTCGTCCACCTGCCCCGTTGCCAGGCCGATCTGGTTGCCGTAGCTGGAATAGCCGTGCGCGGCATCCAGCACCAGCTTGCGCTGCGGCAGCTTGCCGGGTATGGTCTCGCTCACCGGTGCCAGCGGATTGCCGGCGCCCGTGACGCGCATGGCCTGATAGACGTAGCTGCGGCCGGACAGGGGATCGCGGATGCAGCCGCCGATGCACGTTGCCGCGCCGCCGAACGGCTCGATCTCCGTGGGATGGTTGTGCGTCTCGTTCTTGAACAGGAACAGCCAATCCTGCTGCTCCCCGTCAACGTCGCACTTGACCTTCACGGTGCAGGCGTTGATCTCCTCGCTTTCGTCCAGATTCTTCAGGATGCCCTTCGCCTTCAGGTACTTCGCCCCGATGGTGCCCATGTCCATCAGGGAGACGGGCTTCTCGTCGCGTCCCAGCTCGTGGCGCATGGCCAGGTAGCGGTCGAACGCCTGCTGGACCACGGCGTCGTCGATCTGCACGTTCTCCAGCTTCGTGCCGAACGTAGTATGGCGGCAATGGTCAGACCAGTACGTGTCGATCATCTTGATTTCCGTGATGGTGGGCACGCGCCCTTCGCCTTTGAAGTAATCCTGGCAGAACTTGATATCGTCGAAGTCCATGGCCAGGCCGCGGTCTTCGATGAACTGGTTCAACCCGGCATCGTCCAAGTCGTTGAAGCCCTGAAGCCGCTCGACGTCCGCCGGCGGCGTGAACGTCATCTTCAGCGTGTCGCGCGGTGCCAGCGATGCCTCCCGCGCTTCCACGGGATTGATCATATGATGCTTGATGGTGGCGACATCGTCATCGCTCAAGTCGCCGGACAGCACGTACACCTTCGCGCTGCGCACCGTGGGCCTGTCGCCCTGGCTGATGAGCTGGATGCATTCGCTTGCGGATTCCGCGCGCTGGTCGAATTGGCCGGGCAGGTACTCCACGGCGAACACGACCTGGCCGGAAGGCGCCTCGAACGTCACCGTATCCACCTGCGGTTCGCTGAACACGATGGGCACGCAGGCGTCGAACAGCTCCTTGTCGATGTCCTCCACGTCGTAGCGATTCAGCAGGCGCAGCCCTGTGAGGCCCTTGATTTCCAAGATTTCGCGCAGCTCGGTTTCAAGCTGTTGCGCCTCCACGTCGAAGCCGGGCTTCTTCTCAACGTAAACGCGATATACCATGCCGATTCTCCGCCTTTCGATCCCATTGCGTGCAGTGTGCGGTAAGCAGTAATCTTGCACGCTCCATCATACGGTATTTTCGGCAGCGTTTCCCGCCGTAGCACAGAGATGGTAGAAGAGAGTTAGAGCGAAGAGAGCGCAACGTAAGCCGTGCGTCAGCCCCGCCCCGCAGGCGCATCGGCCACCGCAAAGCCGCCCGAACAGCCCGTCCGCACGTGGCGGGAACGCGGCGCCGGGTGCGGCGCCCGGGCAACCGCTACTGCGGACGCTCGCGGTGCAGGCGCATGATGGTGGACATCATGACCAGGAACACGATGACGCAGATGCTGGAAACGGGCTCAATAACGCGGGCCATGAAGAAGCAGCACACGCACCAGCCCACGGAGATGGCGCCGCCGATCTCGGACACCGTCACGAACCGGCGGAACGTGCCGTCGCCGCGCAGCCAAGCACGGCCGGTACCGGCAATGAACAGGGAGAACAGGCCCATGGCCATGCAGAATGCGGATTCCGCCAGCGCCAGCGTTGCCGGGCTGCCCAGATCGGAGCTGATGCCGGAATAGCCCAGGAACGTCAGGACGGCCGACGACCAGTCGTCGGATGCCGAGCAGACGGCCAGGCCGATAGCGGCGGCCAACGTCAGCGCGCCGATGATGGAGAAGATGTTCATCAGGCGGAACAGGCGGATCTGGCCGACGGTGGCGGCGCCCCTGCCGGCCACGTTCGCATACGCGTTCGACGCCCGGCCGTGGCGTTTCGCCGCCATGGTGCGTTCCGCCTGCCGCTGCGCGGCCTGCCTATTCGCCGTGGTATTGCCGGACTTCAGGCGCTCCTCTTCAAGCGCGCGCTTCTCGCGTGCCTTGCGCGCCTTCGCCTTCTTGCCGTTTTTCGCCAAACCGGGACCGCCCTTCCGCTTGCCGGGCTAGTAGCTGACCAGCTCGTTCGCAACCTGCCGTGCCGAGTACCAGATGAACAGGATGAATACCAGGTTCACAATGGACACGGGCTCGATAAGGCCGTAGCTGGAGATGCAGAACGCCAGGTAACCGGCGTACAGAACCGCCAGGACGATGGTGATCACGCGGTACCACACGGCTGTGGCCTGGCCGAACATCCACGAGAACGTGAACGAATTCACCATCAGCGCCAACAGCCCCAGCAGCGTCACCACGGCCTCGATGCGCAGCACGACCGTGGGACTCCAGCCGTTCACGGTGTAGTCCCGATAGCCCAGGAACGAGAACACCGCCCACTCCTGGTCCGGGAAGCACGACAGCATGAACCAGCACACGGCAATGGGGATGCAGATGAATCCCCAGATGGTGTAGCCGCTCAGGACGCGCTGCAACCGCGTGCGCGCCTTCGTCATGGGCTTGCCGTCCTCGCCGTAGTCCTCGTAGAGCTCGCCCTGCTTGCTTGCCTTTATATACTCGCGTTCGGAAAGCCCTTGCTGGCTTTGCGAGCCGCGCAGCTCGGCCTGTTGTTGACGGACGCGGCGATCGCGTTCCCTTCTCTGTTTCTTGTTCGCCATACGGGTTCCCTTCCAGCCTCTGTCGAACGCACGGCGCGGCGCGAACGCCCGCTGCCCGTTCGCCAAAGGACGCACGGTTTCTCACACGTGCTGAATAGTCTATAACAATCAGCCGTTCGCGGCACGGAGATTGGCGCCCACCGCACCGCGCCGGCACTACCGGGGCAGCGCGAAACGACTAAACCTGCTACTCTGGAGGTTACCGTACGCAACGGCAGCGAGTTATTCGAGGAAGGACATACGATGAGCGAAAACGATACGTACACGCTCGTTTTGATTCGCCATGGCGAAAGCGAATGGAACAAGCTGAACCTGTTCACCGGTTGGGCGGATGTGGACCTGACGGACACGGGTCGCAGCGAAGCGCGCCAGGGCGGCAAGAGCCTGCGCGAGGCCGGCTACGACTTCGACCTGTGCTACACGTCCTACCTGAAGCGCGCCATCCACACGCTGAACCTGGTGCTGGAGGAAATGGACCGCGAATGGCTGCCCGTTGTGAAGAGCTGGCGCCTGAACGAGCGCCATTACGGTGCGCTGCAGGGTCTGAACAAGGCCGACACCGCGAAGAAGTACGGCGAAGAGCAGGTGCTCACGTGGCGCCGCAGCTATGCCACGCGCCCGCCCGCACTGGAGCCCGGCAGCAAGTTCGACACGCACCTGCAGCCCGCCTATCGCGATGTGGACCCCGACCTGCTGCCCATGCACGAGTGCCTGGCCGACACCGTGGCACGTGCCTGGCCGTATTTCGAGCAGGAGATCAAGCCGCAGATCCAGGCCGGCAAGCGCGTGCTGATCGCCGCGCACGGCAATTCCCTGCGTGCGCTCATCAAGCAGTTCGACGGGCTGTCGGATGACGAGATCGTGGGCGTGAACGTGCCCACCGGCGTGCCGCTGGTCTACACGTTCGACAAGGACTTCAACGTGCTGAACAAGGAATACGTGGGCGATCCCGACGTCATCGCCGCGAAGATCAACAAGGTGGCGAACCAGGGCAAGGCGAAATAGCGCCTGCCCGCGAAACAGCGCACCCTCTATGAGAAGCGGCACCCGGGGATTCCTCGGGTGCCGCTTTCTCGCCTTGGCGGGGATGCCCCGGTCCGTATGGCGGGCCCTCGGCAGCCGCGCGTCGCCGGTCGCACGGCGCGCAGGGCCCCCGAGAGCCGCGGGCCGCCGGCATGTCCCGTCCGCGCAGCTAGGCGCGCAATTCCACGGTGATCAGCGCGCCGGGTTCGGGCGCCGGCTTGCCCAGCGTCGTGTCCAGCAGGTAGTACGCGTCCGCCTCCGCCGCCTCGATCGGCTTCGGCCGGGGGCTGCTCAGCGGATAGGCGCCCATGACGCCGTCGTCCTGCGGCACCAGCTTCATCTGGCGGATGCTGAAGAACTGCCCCGTTTCCTTCGGGCGCTTCTCGCCGGGCAGATGGGCGGGCTGCACGACCGCCGTGCCCTTGTGGCTGGGGCCGTGGCCCACGGGGAACGGCGCCATGAGGCGCGCCGTTACCCGCACGGGTTCCGTCGGCAGGCCTAGGAATGCGTTCATGACGGGCTTCAGGTAGAAGTCGACGGTGATCGCGGCGCCGCCCGGAGGGCCCGAGATGCCCACGATGGGCGTGCCGTCGATGACCGAGAACGAGCTGTGGTGTCCCGGCCCGTGGTTCGTCTGATGGCACAGCACGCGCCCCAATTCCTCCACGACCTCCAGATTCCAGTCGTCGGAGCCTTTCGAGGAACCGGCGTTCAGCACCACGATGTCGCACTCGCCCACTGCGCGGAGCAGGGCCTTGCGGATGGCTTCGGGCTTGTCCCGCACAATGGGGTACAGCACCGCCTGTCCGCCCCACTGCTCTATCTTGCCCTTCATGAGCAGGCTGTTGCTGTCGATATTCCCGCCCCGCGGCACGTCCTGGCCCACGGGCACCAGCTCGTTGCCGGTGGGAAGGAAGCCCACGCGCGGCTTCGCCACAACGCGCACGTCGCTGTTGTTGCCGCTCGCGATGGTCGCGGCCAGCAGCGGGTCGATGCGCGTGCCCGCCGGCACCAGCACGTCGCCTGCATGCATGCGCTCGCCCGCGGGGATGGTGCCCGCATTCTTCTTCGACGGCAACGCATCGAATGACAGCTTCGTGGCGTCGTCGTTGAATTTCACATGCTCCACGACGATGGCCGTGTCGAACCCCTCGGGCATGCCGATGCCCGTGTTCGCGAACTGCCATTGCACGCCGCGCTCCCAGTTCGACGTGTCCGGCATGCCGTTCTCGAAATCCGACCAGCGCACGGCCACGGAATCCATCGCGCACGTCAGGCTGTTGGGCATGTCCAGCTGTGCCACAGCATCGGCCGCCAGCACGCGCCCGTACGATTCCGCAACGGGAACGGTCTCCGCCCGCGGATGGAATTCGCAGGCATCCAGCATTGCGGCCACCGCCTGCTCCCGCGTCATTTGGATATGGTGGGAATGATCGCGCATCCTTGCTCCTTTCGCCCGTCGATGCTTGTCAATCCCCCTCATTATATGGTGCCACGGCGAACCGGCCGCGAAGGGAGGCGTTTTTCGCTACCATACAGACAACCGAGTAAAGGAGTCCTCATGCCCGATACCGCAACCCCCGACCGCCCGCAGCCCGCGCCTGCGGCGAAATCCCTCGCGAACGAGCCGCTTTCCCGCCACACCACGTTCCATCTCGGCGGGCCGGCGCGCGAGTTCGTCACCGTCTACCGCGAAGCGCAGTTCATCGACGCCGTTCGCGGAGCGGACGAAGCGGGCCTGCCTCTGCTGGTGCTGGGCGGCGGATCGAACGTGCTCTGCGCCGATGCCGGCTTCGCGGGACGCGTGGTGCGCGACGGCCGCACGCAGCCGCTGGCGTGCGAAGAGGCCGCAGATGGCACCGTGCTCTTCACTGCTCCGGCGGGCATGGTGTGGGACGATGCGGTGCAGGCGACCCTGGACGCCGGGCTTGCCGGCATGGAAGCGCTTTCGGGCATCCCCGGCACCGTCGGCGCCGCCCCCATCCAGAACGTGGGCGCCTACGGCCACGAGATGGACGAGCTCATCCATTCCGTGCGCGTCTTCGACCGCCGCACGAAGACAGTTGAGGACCGGCCCTACCGCACATTTCATCCCGCATACCGGGATTCCGACCTGAAGCGCTCCTGCCGCGACGAGCGCATCGCCGGCGGCACGCCGTTTGCCCCCACCGGTCGTTGGGTCGTGCTCCAGGTGACGTTCGCCCTGACGCGTTCCCGCCAGTCGCTGCCCGTGCAGTACGCCCAGCTTGCCGAGAAGCTGGGCATCGAGGTTGGGCATCGAGCCGACGCCCGTACGGTGCGCGATACCGTGCTGGCCCTGCGGCGCTCGAAGGGCATGGTCTACGACGAAGCCGACCACGACACCTGGTCGGCCGGATCCTTTTTCACGAACCCCCTGCTGTCGCCCGAAGATGCCTGCCAGCTTCCCGACGGCGTGCCGCGCTACCCTGCCGCCGACGGCACCGTGAAGACGTCGGCCGCCTGGCTCATCCAGCACGCCGGCCTGCCGAAGGGATCGGCAGCCACCGGCAATCCCGCCGATGATGCAAGCGCCCCCGCAACGCTCTCGACGAAGCACGTCTTGGCGTTGACGAACCGCGGCCATGCCACCGCCGACGATGTGCTTTCCCTGGCTCGGCGCGTGCAAGCGCAGGTCAAAGCCGCCTACGGAATCACTCTGGTTCCCGAGCCGGTGATGGTGGGCATGGACTCGCCGCGCCCGCTGGGCTAGCGCCGCCAGCGGTCCGGCATTGTCCGCTGCTGACGGATTGTCGCTGACGGCCGTCGCCGGCAGCTGCCGCCAATGGCCGTTGTCGACACCTGCCGCCAGCACATTTGCGATTCTTGGATGAAAAGTGCGTTTGGGAATGGTATTGCCCCCGCTAACTTGAATAGGGATCCCGCAACACCGATCAAACAGGCTGTCCCAGAAGTCTATTGCGCGCCTTGACCTGGGTTTATACGTTTCGACTTTGTTTGGAAAATCAACGGTTCGAAAATTTAGGCATGTCTAAACCATTCCCAACCTCGATTCTCGTCCAAAAATACGGAATCTGTTGGCAGCACTCGGCGGCAAACGGCAACATGCGGCGATTCGTAGCGGCAGGTGGCGGCAGGTGGCGGCACGCGCCAGTCCGCGCCGGCACGCACACTCAACCGCCGCCCGGCGCGCGCCACCGCACAGCGCTCGCCCCCGGCAACCGCCCGCGAAACGGGCTGCCTTATCCTCTTTTCGTGACCGCGGGCGCCCTGCGGCCGTCGGCAGGCGCGACAGCCGCCGCGATGGGATACTATGAGGGAAAAGTCGACCCGATGGAGGGCCTGTGGCGTATCCGAAAAACATAGGAGACCAGATAGGCGACGCCGTCCAAGACGCGCTCGAGCACCAGGATTTCAGCAAGATCCAGAAGATGGTATGGCAGGGCGTCGGCGTCGCCGCAAAGGGCATCGGCGAGGGCATCTCCCAAGCTGCCGAAACGTCCCGCAAAGCGTACGAGGAATACCAGCGCGCGCAAGCCGAGCGCCTGGAGCAGAACCGGAAGCTTGACGAGTTCAATCGCATTGCCCCCTCGCGCTTCGGAAGCGCCCACGGCATGAAGATCGGCGGCACGCTGATGGCGGTGCTGGGCGGCGTGTTCTCGTTCTCGTTCGGCGCCACCGCATTCATCGCCCTGATCGGCGTGCTGGCGGGCTCCGCGAATCTGCTGGGAATCCCCGCCGCGGCGCTCCTCGCGCTCACCGGCGCAAGCGTGGGCGTAACCGTGGCCGGCGGTTCGCGCATGGAGCTGTCGAACCGCTTCTCGCGCTACGTCAAGGCCATCGGCACCGCGGACTCAATCGAGCTGGACGACCTGGCCTACAAGACGGGCCGCTCGGAAAAGGACGTCGAGAAGGACGTCGAGAAGTTGATAGACAAGGACCTGTTCCTGCAGGGTCACCTGGATGGCGACGAGGACATCCTGTTCCTGACGGACGACGCGTACGACGACTACCAGACGTATCGCCGGCAGGCCGCCGAGAAGCAGGCCCGCGAGCAGCTGCGCCAGCAGGCCGCAAGCGAACGGGCGCAGGACAGGCCGCTGACCGACGAAGAGCGGGCGCGCCTGGACGAGGGGCGCAAGCTGCTGGAGAACGTCGATGCCCGCATCCCCGATCTGGGCTCGGACACCGCCCAGAAGAAGGCGCATGCCATACATGCGGTGGTCAAGAGCATCCTCGATCGCGCGGAGCAGGACCCGGACGTCATCGACGAGCTGGACCAGCTGGTGGAATACTACCTGCCGCTGACCATCAAGCTGCTGGACGCGTACGCAGAGCTTGCGGAGCAGCCCATCCAAAGCCAGAGCATCGGAGCATCGCGCCAAGAGATAGAGAACACGCTGGACACGCTGATCCGGGCGTTCGCGAAACTGCATGATTCCCTGTTCAGGGAAATGACGTGGGATGTCTCCACAGACATCTCCGTGCTGAACGCCGTGTTGGCGCAAGACGGCCTGACCGAAGACCCGTTCGACAAGAAAGCTGGAGGCAACAAACAATGAGCGACAACATCAAACTCACGTTCGATGCGGACCTGCCCGAAGACGACTACGAGGACTCCGCCGCAGCCATAGCGCGCCACCTTTCCGGGGACGAGGCCTCCCCCGCCCCGGCCGCCGAGGCCGGGGAGCTGGCCGACGAGGAGAGCGTGCTGTCGCCCGAAGAGCTGGCGCAGGTCGACCAGTTCGCGAAGCAGATCGACGTGCACAGCACGAACGCCATCCTGCAATACGGGTCGGGCGCGCAGAAGAAGATGGCAGACTTCTCGGAGACGGCGCTCTCCAGCGTGCGCACGCAGGACCTGGGCGAAATCGGCGACCTGCTGGCCGGCGTGGTCACGGACCTGCGCAGCTTCGACGTGGAAGACGAGAAGGGCCTGCGCGGCCTGTTCAAGCGCGGCGCGAACAAGATGGAGAGCATGCGCGCGAAATACGACAAGGCCGAGGGCAACATCGAGAAGACCGTGAAGGTGCTGCAGGCGCATCAGATGAAGCTGATGAAGGATGCGGCCATGCTGGACAAGCTGTACGACCTGAACCTGGAGTACTTCAAGGAGCTGTCCATGTACATCCTGGCCGGCAAGAAGGCGCTGAAGGCCGTCCGCGAAGGCGAGCTGGCGGACCTGCGCGCGAAGGCGCAGGCATCGGGCAGGACCGAGGATGCCCAGGCCGTTCAGGACCTGGAGGCGAAATGCGAGCGCCTGGAGAAGAAGATCTCCGACCTGCAGCTGACGCGCACCATCGCCATGCAGACGGCGCCGCAAATCCGCCTGGTGCAGAACAGCGAAGCCGTGATGATCGAGAAGATCCAGACCACCATCGTGAACACCATCCCGCTGTGGAAGAGCCAGATGGTGCTGGCGCTGGGCATCGAGAACTCCACGCGGGCCGTGAAGGCGCAGAATGCGGTGACGGAGGCCACGAACGAGCTGCTGCGCAAGAACGCGGACATGCTGCATCAGACGTCCGTGGACGTCGCACGCGAATCCGAGCGCGGCATCGTGGACGTCGATACGCTGAAGCACACGAACGAGGAGCTTATCAAGACGTTCGACGAAGTGATGCAGGTGCAGGCCGAAGGCCGTGAGAAGCGCCAGCAGGCGGAAGAGGAAATCTCGCGCATCGAAGGCGAGCTGCGTGCTGAGCTGCTGAAAGTCAACCGCTAACGCGAGTACCCCCCATCCGGCCCGCGCGCGCGGGAACGGCGAGGCGGCTAACGGACGCACGCCATCGGGCGGCATTGCCGGCAGGACAGCCGTCGGCGATGCCGCCCTTTTCCATGCCGAATGCGTGCAGGCCGCTTTCCGGCATCTTCCGGGCATCGATGACCCCGGGCATGCCTGCCACTCGCCCCGCAAGCGACCCCGGGAGGAGCTGCACGGCGTCGACCGCCAACAAATCCGCGATTTTTGGACGAAAACTGCGTTTGGGAATGGCTTCGCGGCGGCTAACTCAAATGTCGCCCCCGTGATGCCGCCCCGCCAAGCCCCCACAGAAAGTCGCCATGCTTTTGACCTGGCCTTATGCAGATTACGCCGTACAGGGGAATCGTCGGCGGAAAATTAGTCGACATGAAACCATTCCCAAGTTCGATTCTCATCCAAAAATGCGAAATCTGCTGGCAGTGCACGCCGACAGCTGGGCATCGCGGCGCCCCACGGCCTTCATGCACGGCGGCGGCCGTGCAGCCGCGACGCACCCGGCACGCAGGCGGCCGCGCACCCGGCTGCTCCCCGCAGCCGTCGCGTACCCGTCACGCTGCAGCCGTTCGAGCCCCACCCTGCCCGTCGCACGCGAGAACGGTATACAATGGGGAAACTTTTATATCGCGGCCCGGCAGACTGACGCCCGGCCGCGCCGGCCTGCGGCTGAACAGCATCGATGCCGCAGCGGAGACAAGGAACGAATATGCCAGAAATCAAGGGAGGCGGTGCCCGGTGAGCAAGGCGCTGCTGATGGGCAACCAGGCGTTCGCGTATGCGGCGCTGGAGGCCGGAGTGAATGCGGTGGCGGGCTACCCTGGCACGCCCTCGAGCGAGGTCATCGAAACCGTCGCGAAACTGCATGCGCAAGGGGTCGCGAAGGGCGTGCACGTGGAATGGTCCACGAACGAGAAGGCGGCCATGGAGCTGCTGCACGGCGCGTCGCTTTCGGGCGCGCGCACGCTGTTCACCTGCAAGCAAATGGGCCTAAACGTGGCAAGCGATCCCCTGATGAGTTTGAACTACGTGGGCGTGCGCGGCGGATTCGTGGTGTTCGTCGCCGACGACCCCGGCCCCATCTCCAGCCAGACGGAGCAGGACACCCGCCGATTTGCAAGCTTCGCGAAGATCCCGGTGCTGGACCCGGCAAGCCCCGACCAGGGCTACGCCATGATGAAGGAGGCCTTCGAGCTGTCGGAGCGCTACCACACGCCCGTCATCCTGCGCGCCACCACGCGCGTGTGCCACGCGTCGACGTTCTTCGATATCCCGGATACCACGCAAGCCCGCCCGATTCCCGAGGGCGGCTTCCAGCGCGATCCGAAATGGGTCATCTTCCCGAAGCGCTCGTACGAGGCGCACGGCGAGATCAACCGGCGCCTGCCGCAGATCGAAGCCGAGTTCGACGAAAGCACGTTCAACCCCATCGAGGAGGCCCCTGCGCAGGCGTCCGCATCCGCGCAAGCGTCCGCATCCACGCAAGCGCAGGCAGCGGCACCCGTAACGCCGCAAGCACAGACGCAGGCACCAGCGGCGGCACCCGCATCGGCACCCGCAACGCCCGCTGACAAGGGCATCGTCGCCGGCGGCATCAGCGCCAGCTACGCGCGCGAGGCCCTGCGTATCCTGACGCAGTCTGCCGCCGACCAGGGAATATCGCTGCCGTCCTACCGCTTCCTGCAGGTGGGCACGCCCTATCCGTTCCCGCAGGAGCGCGCCGCTGCATTCGCAGACGGGCTGCACGACATCCTGGTATTCGAGGAGCTGGACCATGTGCTGGAAGACGCGTTCATCCAGCTGGCGGGCCGCAGGCACCTGGCCTACGACGTGCACGGCAAGCTGGATGGCAGCACGCTCGACCGCGGCGAGAACGGCACGCAGGATTGCCTCGAGCGCCTGGCGAAGTTCCTGGGCGTTCCCCAGCTGGCACCCGAGCCCCCGTTCGAAACGCTGCCCGCCGTCCCCGGGCTGGAAACGCCCGAAGCGCCCCAGCGCCCGCCCGTGCTGTGCGCCGGCTGCCCGCATCGCGGCAGCTTCTACGCGGTGAAGCGCGCGCTGCGCCGCCGGCCGAACGTGATGTGCGGCGATATCGGGTGCTACACGCTGGGCAATGCGAAACCGCTGGACGCCGTGGACACCTGCCTGTGCATGGGCGCCGGCATCACAGCCGCCCAGGGCATCGCCGCCATGGAGCCCGGCCGCAAGGCTGTGGCCTTCGTGGGCGACTCCACGTTCTTCGCAAGCGCCATGACGGGCGTGGCGAACGCCGTGTACAACCAGCACGACGCCACGTTCGTGGTGCTGGACAACGCCACCACGGCCATGACCGGGTCGCAGCCGCACCCCGGCACCGGTCAGACGCTCATGGGCCCGAAGAGCACGCCCATCGACATCGAGGCCGTGCTCCGCGCGCTGGGCGTGACGTGCATCACGCGCGCGAACCCGTTCTTCCTGGAAGAAGCGGAAGCGGCGGCGCGCGAGGCCATCGACTTCGACGGGCCGTCCGCCATCATCTACGAAGGTCCCTGCACCCAGCTCGTGAAACCGGACAAGACGGCCACGGTCGACGCAGACGCCTGCACGGGCTGCAGCAGCTGCATCCGCAGCATCGGCTGCCCGGCCATGTCCATGGACGCGGACGCGGGCGTGATGCGCATCGACCCGTCGCTGTGCTACGGCTGCGGGCTGTGCACGGACGTTTGCCCGTTCGATGCCATCCAGGCGCCGGTTCGCACAGAGGGCCGCGTGCCCTATTCGCAAGCGCCGAAGACGACCGCGACCACCAGGCCGCACTACGGCAGCATCGACGCCGCCGCGTATGCGGCCAACGCGCAGGAGAAAGGGGATCCCGCATGCTGAGCATCGTCATAGGAGGCATCGGCGGGCAGGGCTCCGTCCTTGCCGCACGCATTTTGGCACAGGCGGCGCTGGACAAGGGCTGGAAGGTCCGCACGGCCGAGACCATCGGCATGGCCCAGCGCGGCGGCAACGTGGCCAGCCACGTGCGCCTGGGCAACCTGGGAGAACCCGTGGACGCACCGCTGGTGGCGAACGGGCAGGCGGATCTGATCATCGCGCAGGAGCCGGGCGAGGCCATCCGCGCGCTGCCGTTCCTTTCGGGCAACGGCCTGATGGTCTGCGCCTCAACCGCCATTCCGTCCGTTAGCACGAACCTGTCCGGCAAGCCCTACGAGGCCGCCCCGCTGCTGGCATACCTGCAGGCCGTCTGTCCGCACTTCGCCGCCGTGGACGAGGACGCCATCAGCCGCCAGATAGGCAGCCGGAAGGCCGTCAACATCATCATGCTGACAGCGGCCGTGTACCTGTCGGAGAACGCGGATTTCGGCCTGCGCGGCGCCATTGGCATGGACCAGCTGCGCGAAGCGCTGCAGAAATGCGTCAAGCCCCGCTTCATTGAGCTAAACTTAGCCGCAATCGATGCGACGGTCGCCCAGCTTGCCGCCGCCAAGGAATAAAACCCAAGCGTCAGGATAGATACCATGGACATGACCCCAGAACAGCTTGATTCCATCGAAACGCTGCTGCAGAGCATCAAGGAGCGCTCGCCCTTCTATGCGAAGAAATTCGCCGGCGTGAACGTGGAGGACGTGAAATCCCAGGCAGACTTCGAGCAGCTGCCCTTCACGGAGAAGGGCGACCTGCGCGAGGCGTATCCGCTGGGAATCGCCGCCGTCCCCGAAGAGAAGATCGTCCGCATCCATTCGTCGTCCGGCACCACCGGCACGCCCGTCATCATCCCGTACACGAAGAAGGACGTGGAAGACTGGGCCATCCAGTTCGCCCGCTGCTTCGAATACGCCGGCGTGACGAACAAGGACCGCGTGCAGATCACGCCGGGCTACGGCCTGTGGACCGCCGGCATCGGCTTCCAGGCCGGCTGCGAGCGCTTGGGCGCCATGGCCATTCCCATGGGCCCCGGCAACACGGAAAAGCAGCTGCGCTTCATGCAGGACATGAAGTCCACGGTGCTGTGCGCCACGTCGTCGTATGCGCTGCTGCTGGCCGAGGAGATTGGCGCGCGCGGCCTGAACGACGCCATCTACCTGAAGAAGGGCGTCATCGGCTCCGAGCGCTGGGGCAAGAAGATGCGCGACCGCATCAGGAAAGAGCTGGGAATCGAGCTGTACGACATCTACGGCCTGACGGAGATCTACGGCCCCGGCATCGGCATCAGCTGCAAATACGACAACGGCATGCACTGCTGGAACGACTACACGTACATCGAGATCCTGGACCCGCAGACGCTGAAGCCCGTGCCGGACGGCACGTACGGCGAGATCTGCATCACCACGCTGCAGAAGGAGGGCGCGCCGCTGATCCGCTTCCGCACGCACGACATCTCCCGCATCATCCCGGGCGAATGCGCCTGCGGCAGCAAGCACCCGCGCCTGGACGCGCTGGTGGGCCGCTCCGACGACATGATGAAGATCAAGGGCGTCAACGTGTTCCCGAAGCAAATCGAGGGCATCCTAGCCGAATTCCCCGAGCTGTCCAGCGAATACCAGATCCGCATCTCGCACCTGGAGGGCCGCGACACCATGCGCATCTACGTGGAGACGGACGGCACGGAGGACTTCCTGGAAGTGGCCGACCGCGTGGCCGCCGAGGTGAAGAGCGCCATCGGCTTCACCCCGCTCGTGAAGGTCGTGGAGCTGGGCGTGCTTCCGCGCAGCGAGAAGAAGACGCAGCGCGTGTTCGACGAGCGCTACGAATAGCGCGAATCGCAAATCGCGGAATCGGAGGAGGCCTCGTTCGAACGGCCGCCGAAAGCACCAACCGCGAAAGCAGCATCGAAACAAGCAGGGCGCAGCCAATCGGTTGCGCCTTTTTCATGCCTGCGGCCAGATGGCGCAACAGCACGACATACCACGCTGCCGCGGCACAGCGTGTCGCACTTGCAGCGGCATGGCGGCAAGGCGCCGCAGCAGCACATCGTACCGCGCTGCCGCAGCACGGCGCACCACGTGCATGGAGCCTCCCGCAGCCGCCTCGCGGCCTGTCGCTCTGCCCCCCCCCGGCGCCATCGCTTCGCGCGGCAATCACCAATCGATCAGGTCGCGCACCGGATTGTCCGCATCCGTGAGCACCGGGGCGTCCTGGTCCGGCACCACCGGCCGTTCACCCGGGAAGCGGTAGTCGCCGTCCGTGGCAACAACCATCAGGTTGTCGCGCATGAAGTCCGGCCCGTTTGCATCGCAGGGAATCACATGCACATGCCGGAACACTTGGGAGAGCGTCTTGACCTGGGCATGCAGGAACCGCGATCCCTGTCCCCTCAACGACGACACCACGTTCGAAAGGTACAGGCCGCCCGGCACCAGGCACGCATGCAAGGCCTGCGCGGCCTCCACCGTCGTCAGCGACGGCGCCGGCACGCCGGCGGCGAACGAATCGTTCAGCACCGCATCGTAGCGCTCGCCCGGCTGGGCGGCGCAGCGCTCTGCGAACACGCGCCCATCATCGCAGATCAGGTTCAGGCGGCCCGCCGCCTGCGCACCGTATTCCCGCTCCAGGCGTTCCAGGAAGAAGAACTCGCGCGCCAGCTCCGTGATGGCGGCATCCATCTCCACCACGTCCATGGTCACGTCGCCTCGATGGCTGATCAGGTACTTCGGGTAGGAATATCCGCCCCCGCCGATCATCAGCACGCGGCGTAGGGGGATGCCCGCCGCGAACATGAGGTTGTAGCGCTTCGTGTAGTCGAATACCAGCTCGTTCCAACGCTCATCCAGATACGTGGCGGATTCCTTCAACCCGTTCACGCTCAGGAACCGCACGGTGTCGCCCTTATCGTCAACCTGGTCGTACACCAGCGCAGAACCGAACAGCGTCTGCGGAGAGGCCAGCAGGTGCCGGTCGGACACATGCGGATGCCGGTGGAATATATGGCGCAGCCCGTCGATCATCTCGGTTGACCCCCCCTTCTTCGTCTGCATCCATTATCCCAAAGACGCAGGCAACGAGGGCAGATGCCGCCGAACGCTCACAGCACCAGCATGCCCGTCCAGCAGGCAAGCGCGATGGCGGGCGCGAACGGGAACGTGCCGTCCGGAAGCCGCCCGGCACGGCGGTCGGCGGCGCGCTGCATTCCGGCGATCGGTAGCGCGAACAGGCACGATGCGAACATGAGCGCCAGACCGGCACGCCAGCCGAAATACGCGCCGACGACGGCGAACAGCTTCACGTCGCCGCCGCCGACGGGCGTCCTCCCCGTCGCACGGCCGGCAAGCGCTGCCGCCGCAAGCAGAAGCGCCGGCAGGCACAGCGCGCCGAGAACGGATTGCAGCGCCTCCGCAGCAACGTCTTCCGCTTGCACCTGCGCCGCGGCGGGCGGCAGCAGGCACAGCATCAGATACGCCACACGGACTGCCAGGGCAAGGATCAACAGTGCATCGGGAATGATGCGGTACCGGATATCCGCCGCCGCAACGGCAACCAGCACGGCCGCAAACAGCACGTACTCCCCCGTAAGGAGCATCTGGTGCCGCGCCAGCAGAATACCCGTCGCCGCAATGCCGTATGTCGCAATCGCTTTGCCCATACGGCCATGCTAGCGGGCAGCGCTCTCGCGCCGTCACGTGAACAGCACGCCCGCGCATACGCGCTGGGCATCTGTGGGTGATTTCATTCTCAAGACAAAAGAAAACAGGCCGGCTACCAGGAGCTCTCGCGGAGCGGATAGCCGAATGCGCCGCGGCGGTCCGAAGAAGCCGACCGCTCGGGAAGACGCGAAAAGCGAAAACGGCGAATACGCGGGCTCGGTCGCCTATGCAAGAAAGAGCGCTGAGCGGACGTCCCGCATGCCCGATGGCGCCTTCTAGATATCGTCGGGCAGGCAGAGCGCCTCGCGCGAAAGCTGCACGACGACCTTGTCGCTGGTCCCCATGCCGGAGCGGAACATGCCGAAGATGGCATTCAGCACGAATGCAAGGCCCTGTTCTGCGGGAACCGGCGAGCAGCGCTCGCACAAACGGAAGAAATCCGTGTTCCTCAGCACTTTGATAGCACGTACGACCACGCGGCTCGCCATGGTTTCGAAACTCTGCGTTTCCCTCATGACGGCGTGCATGGCGCGGCAGCTTTCCACCTCGTTGTTCATGCAGGAGCGAAAAAACTCCACCAGGTCCGCGAAATTCTGTTCGCCGGTATCGAAACGATCGCTCCACGCCTTGATGTCGGCGGCGATATCGTCGGCATAGCTGTCAAGAACGGCATCAATCAGTTCGGGCTTGTTCTTAAAATAGTAATAAAACAACTCGCGGGTAATACCCGCCTCACGCATGATGGCAGAAATGGTGGTTTTTCGCACGCCTTCGCGCTCGAAGATATCTCGCGCGATGCGGACGATCTTTTCCGCCTTACCCTCTTCCATACCTCGACCTTCCAAAACAGCACATCTTACACCCATCCTATTGAGGACTATATTTCGGAAACCTAAGACAAACTGAAAGGCCGACAGCATCCCGGCCGTAACACGACAATTGTGCCACTTTTGTCGTGGCAATTCTGCCGCCCGGTCATTGTAGCGAAGATTTCAGCCGGTATTTGTCTGCTCTGAACGATGAAGGCGAAGAAACTTCAAATTGTCTTTTTGGTTTAACGAATTCGAAATAGTGATGAAACATAAGCACTCGAACTGATAATTCTTGCCGGCACGCCCTTGATTGCAGCCTTATTCCACCCTCCATTCGCACAGGGACACGTAGAATGCAAGACAAATGAAACTGCCCGGAAGGCTCTATCCGAGCGCAATGAAACGCATCGAGCGGAGGTCGACCATGCCCTCATTTCACGACATTCTGACGCGAGAAAAAGCACGCAAGCGCACCGAGGCGTCCAGCGCCCGTTTCAAGGAGATACTGGAGATCCTGCGCAAGCACGAGGTGCGCAAGGGCATCTCCCCGCAAGAGACGGTTGCGCTGCTGGAGGACCTGGGACCCACGTTCGTGAAGCTGGGGCAGATCGTATCCACGCATCCGGACATGATTCCTGCGGAATACTGCGAGGCGCTGGGCACGCTGCGCACGAACGTGCGGCCCATGGACCTGGACACGGTGAAGAAGCAGGTGCAATCCGAGCTGGGAAAACCGGTGGACCAGCTGTTCTCGTCGTTCGATGAGAAGGCCATCGGCTCCGCCTCCATCGCCCAGGTGCACCGCGCCGTCCTCCCGGACGGCAAGACCGAAGTGGCCGTGAAGGTGCAGCGCCCGGGCATCGTGGAATCCACGGCGAACGACCTGGCCATCCTCCACCAGCTGGTGGACCTCTACGACCTGGTGACGCACGACAAGGACCAGCTGTCGCTGAGCCAGCTGGTAGACGAGTTGGAAACCACGTCGGACCAGGAGTTGGACTTCGACGTGGAGGCCGGCAACCTGGAACGCTTCTATGAGAACAACAAGGACCGCGCGCGCATCAAGTCGCCGCGCTGCTACGAGGACTACTCCACGCACGCCATCCTGACGGAGGATTTCTTCTCGTCGCACTGCGTGGAGGATATAGACAAGATGGACCTGTCCGCCGAAGACCGCGACGACCTGGCCTACCTCATCGCGCACAACTACGTGCAGCAGATCATGGACGACGGCTTCTTCCACGCCGACCCCCATGCAGGAAACATCCTGATCACCGCCGACAAGATGGTGGAATGGATCGACTTCGGCATGATGGGCCAGCTGACCACGCATGACCGCGAGGTCATGCAACGCATCATCCGCGCCCTGGCGAAAGGCGACGCGTACGGCTTGAAGCGCGGCCTGCTGCAGATTGCCACGCCCACGGGCCCCATCGACCACGGCGCGCTGCTGGAAGCATGCGAACGCATGATAGACGAGTACTTCAACTCGGACCTGGCCAGCTTCGACACCGGCGCGCTGGTGAACGAGATCAGCGACACGATGAAGCAGAACGGCTTCCAAATCGCACCGTTCATCGTCATGCTGGGCCGCGGCCTGGTCACGCTGGAGGGCACCATCCACATGGTCTCCGACCGGCTGAACATCATGAAGGTGCTGGTGGACTACATGAGCACGTCCGTAAGCGCCAGCATGTACCAGAACAAGATGCGGCAGATGCTGGGACAGAGCATGGACAGCGCCGAGGCCACGACCACGCTCCCCACGAAGACCACCGAGACGCTGGACATGCTGCAGAAGGGCCAGCTGAAGTTCAGCATGGACGTCCAGCTGTCGGACAAGACCACGGAGCTGGTCAAGAGCACGATCGGCGACTTGTCGCTCATGATGCTGGCGGGCTTCATGTTCATCGGCTCGTGCATCCTGTGCCTGACGGGCCTGGAGCCGCGCGTCATCGGCGTGCCGATACTCGGCATCGTGGGCTTCACCAGCAGCATCGTGCTTGCCGCGTATGTCGTGCTCACGTCGCGGCGCAGCAAGCGCCTGCGCAGAAGGCGCTAGTTGATACGCGTTGCCTCCGACGTGTCCATGGACATGGATTGGAAGCGGGTCTGCATGAACTCGTTGTTGTAGTGCTTGTTGCAGAAATCGTCGATGACGGTCTTCGACGTCTCGTCCATGGTGCCCGCCTCGCGCTGGTACCAGCAGTCCAGCGACGACAGCGTCAGCAGCGCATCCGCCAACATGAGCACGGCGCACACGGTGGTCACGGCATAGCGCCAGTTCCACGGAATCTTGTTCACCAGCTTCAGGATGATGGGCAGGATGAGGCGGATCCAGATGACGCCCATCACGCCCCACATGGCCATGAACTGGCCGTTCGTGCGTCCGTCGATGCTCAGGAACGTACCCGTGTAATCCCAGGCCGTGATGCCGAACGAGAACTGCATGAACCAGCTGACGAAGTATTCGAACGCACCGCCCACCACAGCGCTGACAAGGAAGATGATCAGCAGGTTCTTGTCGCGGAAACGGTTCAGCGCCATGGTCAGAAGCGTGCCGCCCACGCCGTAGATGGGACTGAACGGCCCGTACAGCAGGCCCGCGCGCTCCTGGTACACGCCGGGGTCGACGACGGTCATGTGGTAGATGGTCTCCACGCCCCACCCCAGCAGGCTGCACACCACGAATACCCAGAACAGATTGAAGAAGTTCAGCTTGATGTAGCCCCGCCCGGATGTGTCCAGGCCCAGCGTGCCGTCCTCGGCCTCCTGCCGCAGCTGCATCTTGCCCAGGCGGCGCTGCAGCTCGCGTTCGCCGCGCAGCGCCGGGTCCGCATAGACGGACAGGCTCTCCATCACGACGATGATGGCGATGTTCACGAACACGCCCACATCCAGGCCGGTCAGCATGAGGGTGCAGAGGGTGGTCAGCACGTACAGCGTGGTCAGCATATGCGCCGCCGTACCCACGCGGTGATGGTCGTCGTGGATCAGCCGCCGCCCCAGGCGCCACGTCTCGCGGATGATGAGCGTGTAGAGGCAGATCTGGACCAGCGTGATGATGACGGTGGCGATGGTCACGGGGCCGGAACCCAGGCGGCCGATATCGGTCGGGCGGCCGTTCAGGAAAAAGAAAACCAGCGCCGTGGCGGCAAGCACCATCATCGCACCGGCGGCGAATGACGTGACGATGCACAGGACGCCGAATATCTTCAGCCCGCGCGGGAAGTTGCGGCGATGATGGCGGTGCCCGTCCGCGGCATCGGCCTCCTCGTCCAGCACGTCGTCGTCGGGCGCATCGAGCTCTATCGCGCCCTCGAAGAAATCGTCCTCCACGACGTCGGGGGAATCCGCATCCTTCGCCTGCGCCGAAGCGGACGGCTTCGCCGCATCCTCGTCAGCGGATGCATCGCGTCCGAATCGCTTTCCCTGCTCTTCGTTGCCGCCGCGCCTGTCCGCCATGCATCCTCCTTCACCGAAACAATTCAAAGAAAATGATAACGGCAGAAAGGTGCATCAGCAGGCACGAATCGGTTGGGTTTGGCGGATTGGCAAAGCGCACGCGTCACAGCGCAGCGAATACGGTCGCTGAACACGGCATACCGCCCATCGACCGATGCGTTGCGCGGCCCGCCGTACATGCCCTGCACCCCGCGAATAGCGGGCGTCAGTCGCTCACGTCCGCATCATGGACCACGGTGAAATGCCAGTCCGGATACGCCTGCTGCACCTTTTCGCAGATATCGCGGTAGATGGCATCGCGGTCTTCCGCGTCGTAGCTCACGATGACGTCGAAGTTGACCTCGTGCGTGGCCTTGTTCACGTAGAAGCCGTGCATCTCCAGCACGTGCGGATGCGCCCAGACGATGTCGGAGATGGCCTTGCGCATGGCGTCCGCCTCCGGGTCTTGCGTATTCGTGGAATAGATGCCCACGGAATTCAGCGTGACGCCTTCTTCCCGATGCACCTTCTCCTGGATGCGGCGCGAAAGGGCCGCCACCTCGGCGGCCGTCATCCGGTCGTCGACCTCGATGTTCACGCTGCCGCGGATGCAATCCGGGCCGAAATCGGATATGGCCAGGTCGTAGGCGCCATGCACTTCCGGGAAGCCGCAGATGGTCCGCTTCACGGATGTGCTGAGCGCGGAATCCACGCGCTGCCCCAGGATGCTGCTCATGGCGCCGCGCAGGATATCGATGCCCGCCTTGATGATGATGACGGCAATGACCAGGCCGACCCACGCCTCCAGGCTGATGCCCCACGCAAGGTAGATGAGCGCCGCCGCAAGCGTGGACGCGGAGATGACGGCATCGAGCAGGGCATCCTTGCCGGATGCCACCAGCGTGCTGGAATTCGTCTCGCGGCCCTTGCGCTGCGTGTAGCGGCCCAGGAGCACCTTCACCACCGTCGCCACGGCCACCACGGCCAGCGTGATGCCCTCGTACGTGGCGACCTGGGGATGCAGGATGCGGTCGGCGGATTCCTGCAGCGCCGTGATGCCGGCCCACAAGATGATGACGGAGATGATGATCGTGGTCACGTACTCGCCGCGGCCATGGCCGAACGGATGCTCGCGGTCCGGCTCCTTCCCGGCAAGCTTCGTGCCGATGATCGTGATGATGGACGAAAGCGCATCGGACAGGTTGTTCACGGCGTCCAGCACGATGGCGATGGAGTTCGACAACATGCCCACGAGCGCCTTGAATGCCGCCAGCAGCACGTTCGCGACAATGCCCACGATGCCGGCGCGCACAATCTGCCTGCTGCGATCGCCGTCCTGCGTTCCCGCCATGTTGTTCGCCCCCTCCATGAAGCCGCCGCGTTTTCGCGTTCGTTCAAAGATACGCTGCGGCGCACGCCCGGACAATGGATTCCCGCGGATTTCCAAGCCGTTCGAAACGGGTAACATTCGTGTGCATTTCCGCCGGGCCCCGCGCGGCGCGGTATGCTGTACCCATCTGCGAAAACCGGCAGCGCGAAGCCGCTCGATGTTCCTATAATGGGACTCCGCGCATCGGGTGATACATCTGCACCAACACTCCATAATGTATGTTTTATGGCGCAACGGAACAACATATGGTGTTTGTCCCTTTTCCTTGTCCGCCTTTTGCACTATGCTTCGAAACCGTAATAAGCAGACAGACCTCCGGGCGCCGGCGCAGGATGCGGGCGCCCGGATTCGCTGCATAAGGGAAACGCCATACGCGGCGCACCCGGTACGCCGCAATCGAAATACCAGGAGGCAGCATGAAAATCATCAAGCGCAACGGCTCAGAGGTCCCGTTCGACATCAACAAGATCGAGAACGCCATCCGCAAAGCCAATGCCGAGGTGCCGGAAGACGAGCGCCTGACGGAGCGCCAGGTGGTCTATGCATCCGAGAACGTCATGGACCGCTGCAGCGCGGCGGGCCACTCCGTGTCCGTGGAGGAGATCCAGGACATGGTGGAGAACGAGCTCATGGGGCTGCAGAAGTTCACCGTTGCCCGCAAGTACATCATCTACCGCTACCTGCAGAACATCAAACGCAAGAAGAACACGACGGACGACAAGATCCTGGCGCTCATCGAATGCAACAACGAAGAGGTCAAGCAGGAGAACTCGAACAAGAACCCCACCGTGAACTCCGTGCAGCGCGACTACATGGCCGGCGAGGTGTCGAAGGACCTGACCATGCGCATGCTGCTTCCCGCGGACGTGGTGAAGGCGCATGACGAGGGCATCATCCACTTCCACGACAGCGACTACTTCGCGCAGCACATGCACAACTGCGACCTGGTGAACCTGGACGATATGTTGCAGAACGGCACGGTCATCTCCGGCACGCTGATCGAGAAGCCGCACAGCTTCTCCACGGCCTGCAACATCGCCACGCAGATCATTGCGCAGGTGGCATCCAGCCAGTACGGCGGTCAGTCCATCAGCCTGACGCACCTAGCTCCGTTCGTGCAGGTCAGCCGCAAGCGCATCTACAACGAGGTGCTGGAAGAGGCGAAGACGCTGGGTGTCGACCCGCATGCCGAGAACATCGCCGACGTGGTGGAGAAGCGCCTGCGCGAGGAGATCCGCCGCGGCGTCCAGACCATCCAGTACCAGGTGGTCACGCTCATGACCACGAACGGCCAGGCGCCGTTCGTGACCGTGTTCATGTATCTGAACGAAGCGCGCTCCGAGCAGGAGAAGCACGACTTGGCCATGATCATCGAGGAAACGCTGCGCCAGCGCCATCAGGGCGTGAAGAACGAGGCCGGCGTCTGGATCACGCCGGCGTTCCCGAAGCTCATCTACGTGCTGGAGGACGACAACATCAAGGAAGGTGACCCGTACTTCTACCTGACGAAGCTGGCGGCGAAGTGCACGGCGAAGCGCATGGTGCCGGACTACATCTCCGAGAAGAAGATGCGCGAGCTGAAGCTGTCGAAGGGCGAGAAGCCGGGCGAAGGCGACGTGTACACGTGCATGGGCTGCCGTTCGTTCCTGACGCCGGACCGCTCCGGCAACGGCTACGACAACGTGGCGAACGCCGGCAACTACGAGCCGGGCAAGCCGAAGTATTACGGCCGCTTCAACCAGGGCGTCGTCACCATCAACCTGCCCGACGTGGCGCTGTCCTCGCATCGCGACATGGACAAGTTCTGGGAGATCTTCGACGAGCGCCTGGACCTGTGCTACCGCGCGCTGATGGCACGCCATAAGCGCCTGAAGGGCACGCTGTCCGACGCCGCCCCCATCCTGTGGCAGTACGGCGCGCTGGCCCGCCTGAAGAAGGGCGAGCCCATCGACAAGCTGCTCTACGGCGGCTACTCTACCATCAGCCTGGGCTACGCGGGCCTGTACGAGTGCGTGAAGTACATGACCGGCCGCAGCCACACGGATGCGGAGGCCACGCCGTTCGCGCTGTCCGTCATGCAGCACATGAACGACAAGTGCCAGGAATGGAAGGCGCAGACGAACATCGACTTCTCGCTGTACGGCACGCCGCTGGAGTCCACCACGTACAAGTTCGCGAAGTGCCTGCAGCGCCGCTTCGGCATCATCCCGGGCATCACGGACAAGGGCTACATCACGAACAGCTACCACGTGCACGTGACGGAGCAGATCGACGCGTTTACGAAGCTGAAGTTCGAGAGCGAGTTCCAGCGCCTGTCCCCCGGCGGCGCCATCTCCTACGTGGAGGTGCCGGACATGCAGGACAACCTGGAAGCCGTCATCAGCGTGCTGCAGTACATCTACGACAACATCATGTACGCAGAGCTGAACACGAAGAGCGACTACTGCCAGGTCTGCGGCTTCGATGGCGAGATCCAGATCGTCGAAGAAGACGGCAAGCTGGATTGGGAATGCCCGAAGTGCGGCAACCGCGACCATGACAAGCTGAATGTGGCGCGCCGCACGTGCGGCTACATCGGCACGCAGTTCTGGAACCAGGGCCGCACGGAGGAGATTCGCGACCGCGTGCTGCACCTGTAGGAAGCCATGAACTACTCCGTTATCAAATATTGCGACATCGCGGATGGCGAAGGCGTGCGCACCACGCTCTTCGTCTCCGGGTGCTCGCATCACTGCAAGGGCTGCTTCCAGCCCGAGACGTGGGATTTCGCCTACGGGCAGGAGTTCACGGACCAGACGCAGCAGGAGATACTGGACAGCCTGGCCCCCTCGTACATCCACGGGCTGACGCTGCTGGGCGGCGAGCCCATGGAGCCGGAGAACCAGGCCGTGCTGGCGGATTTCGTCGAGCGCGTGAAGGCCGCGTATCCGCAGAAGACCATCTGGTGCTATACGGGCGACGTATACGAGGACCTGCTGGAAGGCGGGCCGCGCCGCACACCGTTTACGGACCGGCTGCTGGCCTGCATCGACATCCTGGTCGACGGCCCGTTCGTGGAAGAACAGAAGGATGTCACGCTGCGGTTCTGCGGATCCGCGAACCAGCGCATCATCGACCTGAACGCCACGCGCGCGGCGGGGCACGTCATGCTCTGGGAAGACGATCCCATCTTCTCCAGCCACAGCATGGAGAACGACATCCGCCACTAGCTGCCGCACGCGGCTGCCCCGCGCGTGAGGTAGTGTCGAGAAAGTTGGTGTGACGGCCGCTTCGAAGCGGGAGCGCCGGCCTTCGTCCAGAACCTGAAGCCGTTGATACCTTACGCCGCCTCCATCCTATCCGCAAGCTCGAGGCTGGCCTCTATCGCCCTCCTCGCGACGGCGTCTATCTCCGCCGCCTGCTCTGCGGTCGGCTGCCCTGGCGCCTGCCTGTCCTCGTACAGCTCGGAGATCCTCCGCTCAGAGAAGTAGCGGGCGTCCGACCAGGCGTCGTCCTGCTCGCACATCACGGCCCCCACGAGGCGCTCGAGCGAGCGCACCGACGGGAACACCTGCACGACCCTCGACCTGCGCTTTATCTCCCTGTTGGTCCTCTCCTGGAGGTTGTTGGTCCGGAGCCTCTTCCAATGGGACTCCGGGAAGTCGAGGTACGCCAGGGCGTCCGCCTCGGCGTCGTCCCAGACGTCGGCCGCCCTCGGGCAGCACTCGCGCAGCATGTCGGAGGCCAGGTGGTACATCGCCCTCACCGCGTTCGCGTCCTTGCCCCGGAACACCGGGGCGACGATCCTGGCGACCCGTCTCGAGAGGGAGCGCGAGCCAGCCGCGCGCACGCAGTCCCGCATCAGGTGCACGGCGCAGCGCTGCCACGCGGCGCCCTGGAAGACCTCCGATATCGCCCTCCTGAGCCCCTCGTGGGCGTCGGAGGTGACGAGCGCGACGCCGGTGACGCCCCGGTCGCGCACCGCTCGCAGGAACGCGAGCCAGGAGTCGTAGGACTCGGTGTCGACGACGGATGCCCCCAGGACGTGCCGCCAGCCGTGTTCGTCGCAGCCTATCGCCGTGACGACGGCCGTGGAGGCGACACGCCCCTCGCGACGGCACTTCACGTACGTGGCGTCGAGCCACACGTAGGGGGTGCGCACGCCTCCGAGCGGGCGCGACAGCAGCTCCTCCACGTCTGCGTCCAGCGACCTCGCGATGGAGCTGACCTGGTCCTTCGAGAGCTTGCCGATGCCGAGCCTCTCCGCGACGCGCTGGACCTTGCGCGTGCTCGTGCCGGTCGCGTACATCTCCGCCACTGCCGCGACGAGCGCCCTGTCGACCCTCTGGTAGCGCTCGACCACGTCGTTCGGGAAGAAGCTGCCCGTCCGCAGCTTCGGGATCCTCAGCGTCAGGGTCCCCACGCATGTCTTCAGGCTCCGCTCGCGGTACCCGTTCCTGCTATTGCCCGAGGCCCCGCAGACCTCGTCGGCCTCGGCGCTCATGATCTCGTTCACAACGGTCTCGGCGAGCTGCCTGAGCAGCTCCTGCATGTTGATCGTCCCGTCCGCGAACCTGGGCAGCGCGCACGCCGCCACCTGCTCTGCTATGCTCTCCATTGCGGTCGTCGTCCCTTCCACGAATCCGATTTGTCGCGATTTCAGATTCTAGGACGGCGGCCGTTCCGCGTCTCGGCGGCGGCCATGCGCTATCTGCGCTTACACCAACATTTACGACACGATCGCGCGTGACGCGCCGACCGCGTTCCCGGCGAGGCGCACGTCGGCTGCACCCCCGCGAGCTAACTCATCACCCGCTTGAACGCGAAAAAGGCGGTCCGGAACGATCCGGGCCGCCTTCTCTCTTACCGGCGCCGCCGCTGACGGACGGAACCGGGGAATGGCACGAACTACTTCTTGTACTTCTTCACCAGCTGGCGACCGGCGATGTACTCCATGATCTCGGGGGTGCCGCCGGCCATCTCGTAGCCGCGCAGGTCCTTCCAGATGCGGCCGGCACGGACCTCGTCCGTGTAGCCCAGCGCCGCGTAGATGGACAGCGCACGGTTCGCCACGTCCGTCAGGTTCGGGCAGGCGTAGTACTTCAGCAGCGCGCACTCCAGGCGGATGGATTCGCCCTGGTCCAGCTTCCACACGGTGCGGTACAGCTGCGTGCGGACGTTCTGCAGCGTGACTTCCATCTCCACCAGATGCTGCTGGATGACGGGCAGCTTGCCGATGGGCTTGCCGAAGCAGACGCGCTCGGACACGTAGGCGGCCGCATCGTCCATGGCGGCCTGGGCCTCGCCCAGCGCCTGCGCCACGACCAGCACGCGCTCGAACTCGAACTTCTTCATCAGCAGCTTCCAGCCCTCGCCGGCAGGCCCGATGCGCTGCTCTTCCGTCAGCTTGACGTTGTCGAAGAACTGGTCGCAGAAAGGCACGATCTCCTGGCCGATCTTATGCAGCGTGCCGGTGGTGAAGCCGGGGGCGTCCTTCGGGACCAGCCACAGCGAATAGCTCTTGTTGTCGTACGAGGGGTCCTCGTCCTTCGCGATGACGATGGAGTACTCGGCATATTCGCCCAGCGTGACCCACGTCTTCTGGCCGTTCAGGATGTACGTGCCATCGGGCTGCTTCTTCGTGACGCACGTCATGGCGTTGTTGTCGGAACCGGCGCCCGGCTCGGAGATTGCCGTGCAGGCGGCAATCAGATTCTCCTGCTGCATGGTGTCCATGATCAGCTTCGCCTGCTCGGGCGTGCCGAAATCGATGACGTCCGTGACGGAGTTGATCTCGGTCTGGAACGGCAGCACGGCGCCGCAGTAATAATGCAGCTTCTCGCACAGCAGCACGAGCGTCGTCTTGTCGCACGGAACGCCGCCGACCTCTTCCGGCAGGCCCATCAGATTGAAGCCGGCCTCGCGATACGCCGTCACCGCTTCCTGGGACGGCTTGTGATCCGCATACATCTTCTTCACGGAGTCGTTGTCGAAGTAGCGCTCAGCATATTCCTGAATGCTCTGGACCAGCAGCTCCTGCTCGTCGGTGAAATTGAAATCCATAGGCGTGCTTCCTTTCCGTTCACATCCCATAACCCGGTGCAGGAGATGCCGGAAACCCACAACACCCTGCGCGATTCATGAAACTGTCAAGCCTTTCGATACGCAAAGTATAGGCGCTTGAACTGGGCGGAAAGGGCGGAAACGCCATGTATAAAGATTCAGTTGGAAAACGCGATTTATTCATTTCCGTTATCTATTCATGCCGAATCCATTTACGTAGGCAACGGAAAGGGAGCGCCCGGCAAAGGCGCCCGTCCTGCATGCGCACGAAAAAGCGCGGATGCCGTGAACGCACCCGCGCCGCCATCGCCCGTTCCGGAACGCCGAGAGAAGTACGCGCCGAGGAACGCCGCCTATCGGAGGCCCATCTCCTGCATCATCTGCAGGGCGTATTCCTCTTCGTCGCGCGCCTCCTGCTCCGCCTGCGAAAGGGCGTCCGCATCATCGCCGGCGCCGTCATCATCCCGAACGGCCCCTTCGCCCGCATCGGACGGCAGCTCGCCGTCCTCGTCCAGCATGCCGCTTGCCAGCAGCGTTGCCAGCGGATCTTGCGGGCCGGCCGCACGCATCTGCGCGCCATACGGATCCCCGAAGCCGAATGCCGGCGGCATGTGCGCAGCAGGGGACGCGGCCGCGAAGGGCGCGGCGGGCTGGTCCGCCTGCCCGGCAAGCGCCTGTCCCAGGTCGACGCGCTCCGTATAGGCGAACAGATGGCAGCCGGAGACGCCGCCCGCCTGCGCAAGCGCCTGCACCGCCTGCAGCGCATCCTGCAGGCCGGCCGGTTCCTTCACGTAGAACCCCGGCGCCTTGTACGTCCATCCCAGCTTCAGAAGAGACGCCGCAGCGCCCTCCCCCGCTCCCGCAATACCGTATCCGCCCATAGCGCGCCTCCCTGCGGGCGCCTGTCCGCCGCCCGTTCGCTTGCCTGTGTTCCCGACCGCTCTGCGCAGCCGCCTGTTCCGCCTCCCACTATAGCGAAAGGCGCGCCGCATACGCCGGCAGCGAATTCGGTTCATTATTCGTTGACGTTCGCGCCAGGCCCGCGCAAGCGCGCCGGGCGTGCTAGGCTGCTTGAGGACGAATACACACGGAGGAACGGCATCGGGCGCACGTGCGCGCACGATGCCCGGAAAAGGAAGGCGGTCCATGAACGTCAACCAGGCATTGGAGCATGCGAATACCCTGTTCATTCCGGAATTAATGTTCGGATTCGGCGACGAGGCGCTTGCCGTGGAACGAGACAAGAACGAAGAGGCCATCAAAGTCCTGCGCGAAGCCTGGTTCGAGGCGGATAAGGACCCGTTCTCGTTCGACATCGTGCGCGACCTGGCGGACCGGAACCGCGTGCTGTGCGACGCCATGGAGCAGGGCGCCGAAGACGGCCGCGACCAGAACCTGGCCCGTTCGCTGTCCGAGCAGGACGTGCTGAACGGCATTGCGAAGATGCAGAACCGCCGCCCGTCCACCATCGCGAAGGAAGTGGAGAAGGCGCACGGCACCATGGGCGTCGTATACGCCAGCAAGCCCGTGAAGGGCACCGTCGTCGGCATCGACCTGGAAACCACGGGCACGCATCCCAGCCGCGGCTACATCATCAACGTGGGCTGGGAGACCATGGACCTGACGTCCACGGCGAAGCCGCACGATGCGTTCAGCGCGCTGAACGGCCTGCCCGAGAAGTATGCGAAGACCGGCGTGCCCGCCGAGGAGATCCACCATATCTCGTACGACATGGTGGCCGACAAGAAGCCGTTCCGCGAGGACAAGGAGCTGCAGGCGAAGCTGCTGAAGGCCTTGAAGGAGCATCCGTTCATGGCGCACAACGCCGCATTCGAGGACGCATGGCTCATGCTGAACCTGGACGGCTACGCGGAGGGCCGCAAGGCGGGCAAGATCATCCCCATCGACACGCGCGACATCTGCCGCAACCTGGATCCGGAGGCGAAGTCGCTGCCGTGGGACCAGAGTCCCGCAACGCTGGAGAACTGGGCGCGCCGCCGCGGCACGCTGAACGCGGACGAGGACGAGAAGCACCTGGGCCTGGAGGATGCCGACCTCATGTTGCGCACCGTGCAGGCGGAATTCATCAAGCGCGAGCTGTTTGTCCAATAACGAACCGTTATCCGAAGGCGAGCGGGGCGTTTTGTCCGGCAAACGGTAATATTATTGTTCTCGGCCTAGAATAAGGCTGTGGATATTTCATGCGGGAAGTGCCGTTCGGCCCGCGAATGGCACCGTCGGGCGCGCCCTGCGAAACAACGTCGGTTATCGCTTCGCGGCGCTCGCGTAAACTTCCGTCTGTTTAGCCTTCAAATCGACCCGCCCAAAACCGCGTTTCGGGCGACATAGGGCCATGCAACAAGGTGCAGCGCTCCCTCTGGGGCGGGAACGCGCCGGCATCTTCGGCGGGCAGCGCCTGGCAGGTGCTTTCCGCGGCCTACCGCACATACCGATCCCGACGAGGGCCCAACAAGGGGTGAACCACATACCGTGACAACCATTTCAGTCAAACCCAAAGCGCCGGACGACGCGAAGATCGCCGACAGCCTGGACGTCTTCGCACGGCGCGTCTCCGCCACGCCGCCGGGCACGTGCCCGATTGCACTGCAGCTGTCGCTGCTGGAAACCAGCGGCCTGCAGACGTGCGGCAAATGCGTGCCCTGCCGAGACGGCATCCCGCAGCTGGCGGGCCTTATGCGCAAGATCCTGATGTGCCAGGGCACGCCGGACGACCTGACGCAGCTGCGCGCGCTGGCCGATATGGTGCGCTCCACGTCGGACTGTGCCATCGGATACCAGGCCGGCCAGATGGTGCTGGACAGCCTGGAGACGTTCGCGGCCGAATATGAGAGCCACGTGCATGAGCGCTCCTGCCAAGCGGGCGTGGGCCAGACCGTGCCGTGTGAGACGAACTGCCCGGCGCACGTGAACGTGCCGGCGTACATCGCGCTCACCGGCCAGGGCGATTACGACCAGGCCATCAACATGATCCGCAAGGACAACCCGTTCCCCACGGCGTGCGCGCTGGTCTGCGAGCATCCGTGCGAGATGCGCTGCCGCCGCGCGCTCATCGACGCGCCCATCAACATCCGCGGCATCAAGCGCTTCGCGGTCGACCAGATCGCGGCCGACCAGGTGCCCGTCCCCGACGCGCTGCCCGGCACGGGGCGCCGCATCGCCGTCATCGGCGGCGGCCCCAGCGGCATGACGTGCGCGTACTTCTCCGCGCTCATGGGACATTCCGTGGACGTGTTCGAAGGCCGTCAGAAGCTGGGCGGCATGATGCGCTACGGCATTCCCCCGTACCGCTTCCCGCGCGAACGCCTGGACGAGGACCTGCGGGCCATCTTGTCCGCCGGCAACATCAACATGCACTTCAACGCGCCCGTGGATGCGGACGGCATGGCGCGCATCGCGCAGGAATACGATGCCGTCTACGTGGCCATCGGCGCCCAGACCGGCAAGACGCTGAAGCTTGAGAACAGCGATGCCGACGGCGTCATCTCCGCGGTCGACATGCTGGGCAAGATCGGCGAAGAGGTGTTCCCGGACTTCACGGGCAAGCGCGTCGTGGTCATCGGCGGCGGCAACGTTGCCATGGACTGCGCCCGCACATCCGTGCGCGCCGGTGCGAAGACCGTGACGGTCGCCTACCGCCGCCGCATCGACGACATGACGGCGCTGCGCATGGAGATCGACAGCGCCATCGCCGAGGGCGTTGAGATGCAGACGCTGCAGTCGCCCGACTCCATCGAGGTGGATGCGCAGGGCCATTGCACGGCGCTCATCACGCAACCGCAGATCATCGGCCCGGTGAAGAACGGCCGCCCGTCGCCGCAGGCGGCGGACAAGCCGAAGCACCGCATCCCGGCCGACATCATCCTCATCGCCGTGGGCCAGGACATCGTCAGCAGCCCGTTCGAGGAGTTCGGCATGCAGGCGAACCGCGGCCGCTTCGCAGCAGATGAAACGCTGAAGGCCGCCGGCTACGACAACATCTTCGTGGGCGGCGACTGCCAGACCGGCCCGAAGACGGTCATCATGGCCATCGGCGCCGGCAAGGCGGCGGCCCGCAACATCGACGAGTACCTGGGGTACCACCACAAGCTGAATTGCGGCGTGGAGACCCCGCTTCCCATCCGCAACGACCGCACGCCCATGGGACGCGTGAACCTGATGGAACGCCCCGCGAACGAGCGCAAGCAGGATTTCGAGGGCGTGGAGATGGAAATGAGCCTGGAGGAGGCCGTGCAGGAATGCGACCGCTGCCTGCGCTGCGACCACTTCGGCTGCGGAGCCCTGGAAGGAGGGCGCATCCAATATGTCTAATGCACCTACCGCCGTCATGGAATCCGTTGCCGGCCAGGGCGCCCCGACGGCAGCCGCCGCACCGGCGCCGCAGCTGAACGTGACCATCGACGGCATCGAGACGTACGTGCCCACCGGCACGACCATCCTCGACGCCGCGGCTAGCGTCGGCGTGAAGATCCCCACGCTCTGCTACCTGCGCGGCATCAACGACATCGGGTCGTGCCGCGTGTGCTCCGTGGAGGTGGAGGGCCGCGCCGAGCTGGCCCCCGCCTGCAACACGCCCGTGGAGGACGGCATGAACGTGTCCACGCAGTCCGAGCGCGCCACGGCGTTCCGCCGGCAAATGCTGGACCTGATCATCTCCGAGCACGGCCTGAACTCCACGAACTACTGCTTCTCGTGCAATAAGAACGGCGCCTGCGAGCTGCAGGCCGTCTGCCGCGAAGAGGGCGTGACGGAGCCCACGTTCCCGCACCAGCAGGTGCGCAAGCCCATGTTCGACAGCAACCCGTTCCTGAGCTTCGACCCGAACCTGTGCATCAAGTGCCAGCGCTGCGTGGCCGCATGCAACACGCAGGCGCGCAACCATACGCTGCAGACGGGAAAGAAGGGCGTGCGCACCACCATCCTGGCGCCGTTCGGGCCGGACTGGAAGCAGACCAGCTGCGAGTCGTGCGGCTGCTGCGCCGCCGCCTGCCCCACGGGCGCCCTGACGGAGAAGCGCCGCGCGGATTACCGCGAATGGGAAGTGCGGAAGGTCCTGACCAGCTGCCCGCATTGCGCCACGGGCTGCCAGCTGTACCTGAAGGTGAAGGGCAACCGCATCGTGGACGTGGAACCGGCGGACGGCCCGTCGAACCACGGCCGGCTGTGCGTGAAGGGACGCTCTGCCAGCTTCGACTTCGTGAACGCCCCCGACCGCCTGCGCACGCCGCTCATCAAAAACCGCGAGACCGGCGAGTTCGAGCCCGCCACGTGGGACGAGGCGCTTTCGCTGGTGGCATCGAAGTTCACGGAGCTGAAACAGCAGTACGGCCCGGATTCGCTGGCCGCCTTCGCCTGCAGCCGTTCCACGAACGAGGACATCTACATGCTGCAGAAGATGGCGCGCACGGCCTTCGGCACGAACAACGTGGACAACTGCGCCCGCGTGTGCCACGGCCCGTCCGTAGCCGGCTTGGCGGCAACGCTGGGATCCGGCGCCATGACGAACCCCATCTACGACATCACGCATGACGTGGATTGCATCATGCTGGTGGGCAGCAATCCCGAAGAGGCACACCCCGTGGTGGGCATGCAGATCCGCCAGGCCGTGGAGCGCGGCACGAAGCTGATCGTGGTGGACCCGCGCGACATCGGGCTGTCCCGCATGGCCGACATCCATCTGAAACTGCGCCCCGGCACGAACGTGGCGTTCTCGAACGGCATGTGCCATGTGATGATCGAAGAGGGCCTGATCGACGAGAAGTTCATACAGGACCGCACGGAGGGCTTCGAGGACTTCGCGAAGATGGTGGCCGATTACACGCCGGAGCGCGTGGCCGAGATCTGCCACATCGACAAGGACGACCTCATCGCCGCCGCGCGCCTGTACGCCACGGCGGGCAAGGCGCCCATCATCTACTGCCTGGGCGTCACGGAGCATTCCACCGGCACCGAGGGCGTCATGTCAATGAGCAATATGGCCATGCTCTGCGGCAAGCTGGGCCGCTCCGGCTGCGGCGTGAACCCGCTGCGCGGCCAGAACAACGTGCAGGGCGCCTGCGACATGGGCGCCACGCCCGCCGACTTCCCCGGCTACCAGAAGCTTGCGAACCCGGAGGTGTTCGCGAAGTTCGAGAAGGCCTGGGGCGTGAAGCTGAACCCGAAGAAGGGCATGTTCGCCACGGAGGTGTTCCATGCCGCCGTGGAGAAGCGCATCCGCGGCCTGTTCATCTTCGGCGAGGACCAGGTCCGCACGGACCCGAACATCTCGCACGTCATCGAGGGCCTGAAGGCGCTGGACTTCCTGGTGGTGGACGACCTGTTCATGACGGAGACGGCGAAGTACGCGGACGTCGTGCTGCCGGGCCGCAGCTATGCGGAGAAGGAGGGCACGTTCTCGAACACGGAGCGCCGCGTGATCCGCGTGCGCAAGGCAGTGGAAGTGGAAGGCGAGAACCGCCCGGACACGTGGATCTTCAGCGAGATCATGCGCCGCATGGGCTACGACCAGCCCGACCTGACGCCGGCGCAGATCATGGACGAGATCGCCAGCGTCACGCCCAGCTTCGCCGGCATCAGCCATGAGCGTCTGGATTCGCCCGAGGTTGCCGGCAACGGCCTGCAGTGGCCGTGCCTGGGCCCCGACCATCCGGGCACGCCCATCATGCACGTGGGGAAGTTCGCCCGCGGCAAGGGACGTTTCTCCACGGCGCGCTACCAGCACTCCACGGAGATGCCGGACGAAGAGTACCCGCTGATCCTGACCACCGGGCGCATCCTGTACCACTACAACGCAACGGCCATGACGGCCCGCACGGAGGGCATCAACGAGATTGCGAACTCGTCGTTCATCGAGATCAACACGGCGGATGCCCAGCGCCTGGGTATCCAGGACGGCGACCGGGTGACCGTCGCCAGCCGCCGCCATGCCATCCATTCCACGGCGCGCGTGTCCGACAAGACGAATCCGGGCGAGACCTGGATGCCGTTCCACTTCGAGGACGGCAACGCGAACTGGCTGACCATCGACTCGTTCGACAGCATCTGCGCATGCCCCGAATACAAGGTATGCGCCGTGAACGTGGCGAAGGCGTAACGCGCCACGGAAAGCCGTTGCCGCCCGCACGGCAACGCTCTGCACGCAACGCCAGGGGCCGCCGCATCCTCACCGGGATGCGGCGGCCCCTTTTCGCATCTGCAGCGTGCGCCTTCGGTCAGGGCACCTGCCATATGCCTATTTTGCCTGCACGCGTTACTCGCGCCAATCCACGCGCCCGTCCTTGCGCTTGATGGGGCGCGGCTCCATGTTCGGATAGCCCACGATGATGCCGCCGACCAAGCCGCCGCTTTCGGGCGCGAAGCGGGCGGCCAGCTCCTTCTCGCCGCGCCTGACGGCTTCCACCCAGCATGTGGCCAAGCCCTGCTCGTAGGCGGCCAGCACGAAGTTCTGCATGGCGGCGGCCACGCTCTCGGTGCAGCTGGGCACCAGGTCATCCGTATACTTCTTGCGCAGGAACGCCAGCACGATGCAATGCGAGCCGCCCATGGCCCGTTCGAACTCCATGGTCTCCTCGATGATCTCCGGGTTGTTCTTGAAGCGGCGCTCCAGCTTCTTGCGTTCCGAGAACGCCGTCGTGCCCAGCGTGTCGATCAGAAACTGGATGTCCTCGTCTTTGCGCAGCACCACGAACAGCCACGGCTGCAGGTTCTGCGCCGACGGCGCCCACAGTGCGGCATCCATGCAGTACTCCAGCTTTTCCTTCGGAACGGGCTCGCTGGTGAATTTGCGAATGCTCCGGCGGCCCTTGACGATGTCCATGAACTCCATGATGACCTCCTCGTCCGAATGCAGGCCCATCCTGCCTTCCGTTGCGTTTCATCATAACGTCACGACAGCAGATATGCACTTGTCCGGTTTCGGGACCGCGAGCCGGATTGCCCGCCGGGTTTTCGCGCCGCATTGCCGCATTTCTACTGCGTTTATCGGACATTCCCAGCCGTGCGATAGGGAAACCCGACCCGAGGTCCTTCGCGCGGCCTCTCCCCTTCTGCCCGGAGGGCGCAGAATGAGCGGGCGATCCAGCTCTGCCCGAACGATACCAAACGTCCCGAAGGCAGCGCAGACCGTTCGCAAAGTTATTGGACAACTGGGTATTATACCTGTTCATCGGTGTGTTTACTACCTTACGCTCCCGATGCCGAATATCGTTCTACATATTGCATATCGTTGTGGTCGTCTATAACAGACCATGAAGCGAAACGGATGGGAGCACGGCAACACACCGCATGGCTTCGTCATGTTCCCGTTGGGAACAGGCAACGCGGCGGCGCGGTATCATAGCAAGCGGAAACCGCAGAGAAAGGATGCCTATGGAAATGGATGAATCGATCATGATCACGCAGCCCGATGTGGAGCTTGCCTCCGCCTCGTTTGCGAAGAACCGGGCGAACGTGGTAGCGAAGAACGCCGTCACCGGGCAGGGCGTGCGCGCCGTGGCGCGCGTGCCGGAACAGATTGCGCGCAACACCGGCACGTTCGACATCGAGGTCAAGCAGGGCGACCGCACGGACCAGATGCGCTCCGGCCGCTGCTGGATGTTCGCTTCGCTGAACACCATGCGCATGCGCGTGATGAAGAAGTACAACCTGAAGACGTTCGAGTTCAGCCAGGCGTATCCGCTGTACTGGGACAAGGCCGAGAAGGCGAACTGGTTCCTGGAGAATATCCTGGACACGCTGGACGAGGAAGTGGGCAGCCGCACGCTGAACTTCCTGCTGGTCGACCCCGTGGGCGACGGCGGCGCGTGGGACATGTTCAAGGCGCTCGTCAAGAAATACGGCGCCGTGCCGAAGGAGGCCATGCCGGAAACGGCGTGCTCGAAGAACACGGACGACATGGACGCGTTCCTGACGCGCTACCTGCGCGCCAGCGCCTACCAGCTGCGCACGCAGCATGAGCAGGGCGCGAACATCGACATGCTGCGCATGACGAAGAAGACCATCATGGGCAACGTGCTGCATTTCCTGACCATCTGCCTGGGCGAGCCGCCGAAACTGTTCGACGTGCGTCTGCGCGACAAGGACGACAAGATGGTGCTGGCCGGCCGCTTCACGCCGCAGACGTTCTTCCCGGAGGTCACAGGCATGAATGTGGACGATTACGTGAGCATCGTGTCCGCCCCCACGGCCGACAAGCCATTCGACCGCACGTATACCGTGCAGCGCCTGGGCAACGTTATCGAAGCCGGCGGCGTGCGCTACCTGAACCTGCGCCCGGAGCAGCTGAAGCAGCTGGCCGTGAAGCAGCTGGAAGACGGCCTGCCCGTATGGTTCGGCTGCGACGTGGACCAGTCGTTCGTGCGCACGGACGGCGTCATGGACCTGGACGCGCTGGACATCGACGACCTGTTCGGCTTCGACATCATGAAGGGCTTCGACAAGGCCGCGCGCCTGGACTACGGCGAGTCCCTGATGACGCACGCCATGGTGCTGGAAGGCGTGAACCTGGGCGACGACGGAAAACCCACGCTGTGGAAGGTGGAGAACAGCTGGGGCAAGGACCACGGTAAAGACGGCTTCGATTCCCTGACGGACGACTGGTTCTCGGAATACGTCTACCAGATTGTCGTGGACCGCAAGTACCTGACGGACGAGCAGCGGAAGATCTTCGACACCATGGAGCCCATCGAGCTGGCACCCTGGGATCCCCTGGGGGCGCTTGCCTAGTCCGCCTGACCCGCTTGACTCGTATGGCCGGCGCTTCTGCACCGGTCGCTACAGGGCCCGCCGCTTCGGCTGCGGGCCCTTCGCATTCAGCGGCGCAGCGTCTGCACGAATGCGGGATCCTTCAGCAGCGGGCGCGCAAAGCCGAAGAAGCGGATGCGGCTGTGCGCTGCCACGTAATCCACGTCCGCGCGCGTGCGCAGGCCGCCCGTCAGGATGACGGGCACGTCCGTGCGCTCCGCCAGGCGGCGCGCAGCCTCGAAGTAGTAGCAGCTATCGTCCGCCGGATGGCTTGACCAGCGGTTGCCGCTGACCTCCACGGCATCGATGCCGCGTTCGGCCAGCCGGCCCGCCATATACCGGAAATCATCTTCCGTCAGCCCGCCGGGCTGCTCGTCGGACGAATTGATCTTCACCCACACGGGGAACGGGCCCACTTCCGCGCGTACTGCGTCGTAGACCTGCTCCAGGAACCGGAAGCGGTTCTGCACGCTGCCGCCGTATGCATCCGTGCGCTTGTTGCGGAGCGGCGAGATGAACTGCGACAGCAGGTAGTCATGCGCGCTGTGGATCTGCACGCCGTCGAAGCCGGCAGCCTTCACGCGGCGTGCCGCCTGGGCGAACAGCTGCACCACGTCCTGGATGTCCCGCACCGTCATTTCCTGCGGCACCAGCCCGGAATCCGGATGCGGCAGCGGCGACGGACCGAATATGCGCGCATGCGCGGGGTCCGCCTGGCCCCACGAGCTGCCGTGGACGATCTGCATGACGATCTTCGCGCCCGCATCGTGCACAGCCTGCACAACGGGCCGGTAGGCCTGTATGAGCGCATCGTTGTGGATGCCCAGCTGGCGCGGCCGCGGCTGCTCGTAGCCGGCGATGTGCGTGTAGCTGGTGATGATGGTGCCCACGCCGCCGCGCGCCAGGTCGACCCATACGCGCTGCGTGCGCTCCGTCGGTGCGCCGTCGTCATCTGCCAACCCCATGTACGTGGCCGAGCGCACGAAATGGTTCGGCACCTCCAGCGACGAGATGCGCGCCGGCTGAAAGGGATCGAATCGCGCCATTTCGCACCTTCCTTTCTCCGTGAGCCGTCTTCCGCCTTCCAGCATAGCGAAAAAACGCCCGGACCCTGCACGCAAAGGCGTACCGGGTCCGGGCGCGGGACATGCGTGCCGTGCGGCAGGCACGTATGCAGATAGGCGAAGCTGCGGCGCTACATGTTGCGGAAGCGCTCGTAGCGCTGGTTGCGCAGCTGCTCGCCCGTCATGCCGGACAGGTCGTGCAGCATGCGCTTGACGTAATCCGTCACGAATTCCGCGGCAATCTCCGGGTTCTCGTGCGCCGGCTGCGGGCCTTCGGGAACCACTTCCTCGATGATACCCAGCTCGTGCGCCTCCGCCGCGCTCATCTTCATAACGGCCGCCGCCTCTGCGGCACGCGAGCGGTCCTTCCACAGGATGGAGGCGAAGCCCTCGGGCGAGAGCACGGAGTACACGGCGTGCTCCTGCATGGCCACGCGGTTGCCCAGCGCCAGCGCCAGCGCACCGCCGGAGCCGCCTTCGCCCACGACGATGCTGATGACCGGCACGGTGAGGCTTGCCAGCTCCATCAGGTTGTCCGCGATGGCGTTGCCCTGGCCGCGTTCTTCGGCCTCCATGCCGCAGAACGCGCCCTGCGTGTCCACGAGGCACACGATGGGACGGCCGAACTTCTGCGCCTGGCGCATCAGGCGCAGCGACTTGCGGTAGCCCCACGGCTGCGGGCAGCCGAAGTTGCGCGCGATGCGCTGCTTCAGGTCGGAGCCCTTCTCCTCCGCGATGACCGTCACGGGGCAGCCGGCAATCCAGCCCAGGCCCGCCACGATGGCGCCGTCGTCGCCGAAGCAGCGGTCGCCGTGCAGCTCCAGGAAGTCGTCCACCATGCGGTCGATGTAGTACACGGACGTGGGACGGTGGATGTTGCGGGCCAACGTGACGCTCTCCCACGCCACGTTCTGCGATTCCTCCTGGTCGCGCTTGCGCGGCAGCGGCTTCACGCCGGGGGCATCAGCCATGTCGCGGTCGCGCATTGCGCGCAACATGGGCGCGTCGCCCAGGCCCAGCGAGGCGCTCAGGTCGCCGATGACCGGCATGCCCTCGGCCTGCTGCAGCGCATCCTTGATGGCGTTGCCCAAGTTGCCGAACAGGCCGTTATCCTTCTCGTCCCGCCCATCCGGCGCTTCGCCCGAAGCAGCGGTCGCAGCGGCTGCGGCAGTCGCGGGGGCGGCCGCGTTCGCCTGGTGCTGCTCGGCGGCGTGCAGGGACGCCCGGGCGTTCGCCAGGTTCTGCGGATCGTGCAGCTCCACAAGCTCGATCAGGTAATCGCGCAGGTCGCAGCGGTCCACGATGGCATCGATCAGGCCGTGCTCCAACGCGAACTCGGCCGTCTGGAACCCCGGGGGCAGCGTCTGCTTGATGGTGTCCTGGATGACGCGCTGCCCGGCGAAGCCGATAAGCGCATGCGGCTCGGAGATGATGACATCGCCCTGCATGGCGAACGACGCCGTGACGCCGCCGGTCGTGGGATCCGTGATGACGGAGAAGTACGGCAGCCCCGCGCGGCCGTGGCGCTCCAGGGCCACGCTCACCTTCGCCATCTGCATGAGCGATACCAGGCCCTCCTGCATGCGGGCGCCGCCGGAGCACGTGAAGATGATGGCGGGGATGCGCAGCTGCGTGGAGCGCTCCACCATGCGGGCCAGCTTCTCGCCCACGACGCTGCCCATGGACCCCATCATGAACGTGGATTCCATGATGCCGAACGCCACGGGATGGCCTCCCAGCAGCGCCGTGCCGCAGCGGACGGCCTCGGAATGGCCGCTCTTGCGGCCCTTCTCTATGAATGCGTCGTAATCCGGGAAGTCCAGCGGGTCCGGCTCCGGCAGCACGGCGTCCCATTCCTCGAACGTATCGGCATCGAACACCTGGCGGATGCGCTCGTCGGAGTCCAGGCGGTACAGCATGCCGCACGTGGGGCACGTGCCGCCGTCGTCGAACACCTGCTCGTATTCATGGAAGCGCTTGCACTTCGGGCACTTCACCCATTTGAACGTGCGCGCCATCAGGTTCGCATCGGGCTCCAGGCTGATCCAGTTCTCCTGCCCGCGCCCGCCTTCCAGCGCCTCCAGCACCAGCATGCCCTTCTGACAGGCGGCAGCGCGGAGCGTGGGCGTGTCGGACTGGCTGGGAGACGCCAGCAGCAGCGCCCGTGCGCCGCAGCGGTCCGCAGCGGTCAGGATGGCGTATTCGTTGCCGAACAGGTGCGCATCGAACGTCTTCGACAGCGGCACGACCTCGGCGCGGCCGGAGCAGCTGAACCCACGGCGCTTGTCCTCGCTGCCGGTGACGAACAGCTGGCCCACGCCCGCATTGCTGCACGCGCGCACGACGCTCTTCATGGCATTGCCGTAGCCCACCACCAGAATGGGGCCCGCCACGGTGTCCGCCAAGCGGTCCAGCGCGTAGATGACGGGCGCCGTTCCGGCTTTGTCCGCAGCGCCCGCCGGCACAGATACGGGTTCGCCCGCGGACGGCGCCGCGTCTTCGCCCACCGTTACCACAGGTACGCCCTGCGCGCCGTTGTCGCGGCTCTCATCTGCGGAAACCTGCCGTGCCGCCTGCATGCTCTTGTCCGTTTCTTCCATTTGCGCAAACACTTCCTGACGCGCGCTCACGCGCGATCGATCACATACTTCTGCACGGCCTGGGCGCACACGTCGTCGCCCATATAGGCCTTCACGTCCGCCACGCACATGAGGCGCGCCGCCTTCGTGATGGTGGCCTCCAGGCGCACGGTGTCGCCCGGCAGCACCTGCTTGCGGAACTTCGCCTTGTCGATGCCCGCGAACAGCCCGATGGCGCCCGCGTAGCGGGGATCCGCCATCATGCAGCAGCACGCAGCCTGCGCCAGCGCCTCCATCTGGATGACGCCCGGCAGCACGGGCTTGCCCGGGAAATGGCCCTTGAACAGCGGCAGGTCCGGATCAACGTCCAGCTCCGCCACGATGTGCCGCCCCGGTTCGCACTCCAGGATGCGGCTGACCCATACGAACGGGTCGCGATGCGGGATCAGCGCCAGCACGCCCTCGCGCCCGCACGGGAACTCCGGCACGCGGCGTTCGGAGGCGCCGGCCTCCGTCTGCGTTGCCTGCTTGTCTTCGCTCATGGCACGTGCCTCCTATTCGCGGAACGGGGAGATGGCCAGGCAGCCGTTGTGGCCGCCGAAGCCGAACGAGTTCGACAGCGCCACCTTCTGCGGAAGATCCCACACGGGCTCTGCGGACACGCGCACGGGGCACTTCGGGTCGTCCTTCACGTGGCCCACCGTGGGCGGCACGACGCCGCGCGTGACGGAACGCGCCGTGACGATAGCCTCCACGGCTCCGGCGCCGCCCAGCAGATGGCCGATGGCGCCCTTCGTGGACGTCACCGGGATATCCTTCGCGCGGTCGCCGCACAGCGCGTACAGTGCGTTCGACTCCATCTCGTCGTTCGCATGCGTGGACGTGCCGTGGGCGTTCACGTGGCCCAGGTCGTCCGGCGTGAAGCCGCCCTCTTCCAGCGCCAGGCGCATGGCGCGCACCGCGCCTTCGCCGTGCGGTTCCGGCGCCGTCATGTGGTAGCCGTCGCCCGTGGCACCGTAGCCGGTGATCTCGGCGATGATCTGCGCGCCGCGCTCCTGAGCGGACTCCAGCGACTCGATGACCAGCGCGCCGGCACCTTCGCCCGCCACGAAACCGCTGCGGTCCGCGTCGAACGGGCGCGATGCCTTCAGGGGGTCCTTCTCCTTCGTCAGGGCGCCCAGGTTGCCGAAGCCGCCCAGCGCCATGCGCTCGATGGATTCCTCCGTGCCGCCGCACAGCGCCTGGTCGGCATAGCCGTAGCGGATCAGGCGGTACGCCTCGCCGATGTTCTGCGTGCCCGTGGCGCACGCCGTCACGATGTTCGAGCATTCGCCGCGCAGCTTGTAGCGGATGGCCAGGTTGCCGGCCGCCATGTTGCTGATGAGGACGGGGATGAACAGCGGGCTGATGCGCTTCGCGCCCTTCTCGTTCGCCTTCGTGACCTCGCGGTCGAACGCGCTCAGGCTGCCGATGCCGGAGCCGAAGATGCAGGCGAACCGGGCCGTGTCGCGTTCCTCCAGCGCCTCCTGCGTGAAGCCTGCCTGCTGCATGGCCTCGTCCGAGGCGATGATGGCCAGCTGCACGAAGCGGCTGAAGCGGCGCGTCTCCTTCTTCGTGAAGCCCATCTTCAGCGGGTCGTAGCCGGGAATCTGGCCGCCCACGGAGATGCCCGTGTCGTCGGCCAGCTCTTCAGGAAGGCTGCTGATGCAGCACACGCCCGCCATGACCTTGTTCCACAACGCTTCCACGCCCACGCCGGCAGGCGAGATAGCACCCATGCCGGTGATGACGACGCGATGCAGCGCGCGTTCCGTATTGTTCGTGTCCATTCGCATTCCTCCTTCGATGGCTGCTGCCTACAGCGCGATGCCGCCGTCGACTGCAAGCACCTGACCGGTGATGTAGCCCGCTTGCGGGCTGGCGAAGAACGCCACGGCTGCCGCCACGTCCTCCGGCGTGCCGAACGTTCCCATGGCGATGCGCTCGCGCACCTGCTCCGCGTACTCCTGGTCCAGGGACGCCGTCATGTTCGTGGAGATGAAGCCGGGCGCCACGGCGTTCACCGTGATGCCGCGCGGCGCCAGCTCCTTCGCGGCGGCCTTCGTCATGCCGATGATGCCCGCCTTCGAGGCGGCGTAGTTCGTCTGGCCCGCATTGCCGCGGATGCCCACGACGGACGCGATGCTGACGATGCGTCCTTCGCGCTGGCGCATCATCAGGCGCGAGGCGTGGCGCATGCAGTTGAACGCGCCCTTCAGGTTCGTGCTGATGACGGCATCGAAGTCGTCCTCCTTCATGCGCGCCAGCATGCCGTCGCGCGTGATGCCGGCGTTGTTGACCAGGATGTCGACGCTGCCGAACGCCTCCTTCGCGCCGGCGATGAGCTCCTTCGCCTGCTCGAAGTCCGACACGTCCGCGCGGGCGATGACGGATTGCACGCCGTACGTCTGCTCCAGCTCGTCGGACAGCTCTGCGGCAGCCGTCTCGCTCAGCGCGCTGGAATAGTTCAGCACGCAGTTGCATCCCTGCGCCGCCAGCGCCCGTGCGCACGCCGCGCCGATGCCGCGGCTGGCGCCCGTGATGACGGCCGTGGGATTCTGGGGCAGCGTGCCCGTTTCGTTCTGCGTCATGGTGCCTAGGCCCCTTTCTCGTTCGTTGCGTCGCCGGCGGCGCAGGCCGCGCAGTACGCTTCCAGCTCCGGGGCGGTTCCCACGTGCTGGCGGTCCGTCTTGCGTTTGATGCGCTTCACCAGGTTCGTCAGCACCTTGCCGTGGCCCACTTCCACGAAGGAGGTATGGCCGGCAGCGATGAGCGCCTCGATGGATTCCTGGAACAGCACGGGCTGCTGCACCTGGCGCGACAGGCGGTCGGCGGCCTGGGCGGCCGTGAACGGCTGCGCGTCCGTGTTGCACAGAAGCGGCACGCGCGGATCGGCGAAGTCCAGCTCCGCGCATTTCTCCGCCACGGCCTGCCCCGCCGGCGCCATGAGCGGCGAATGGAATGCGCCCGCCGTGTTCAGGCGCACGCAGCGCTTGCCGGCATCCTGCCAGGCGGTCTGCGCGCGCTCCAGCGCGGCGTCCGTGCCCGAGATGACCACCTGGCCGGGCGCATTGTGGTTCGCCGCCACCAGCACGTCGCCCTGCGCCTGCTGCCGCGCCAGCTCCTCGGCATCTGCCACGCTGGCGCCCAGCAGCGCCAACATGCCGCCGGGGTTCTGCCGGCAGGCGCGCGCCATGGCCTCCGAACGCACCTTCAGCAGGTCGAACGCCTGCTCCAGCGAAAGCACGTCCGCCAGCGCCAGCGCGCTGATCTGCCCCAGGCTGAAGCCCACGAGCGCATCCGGCTGCACGCCGCGCGCCATGAGTTCGCGCCCCAGGCCCACGGTGACGGCCATCGTCAGCGCCTGCGCGTTGAACGCGTCGTTCACTTCGTCCGCCTCGGCCGTCGTGGCCAGGCGCTCGATATCCACGCCCAGCCGATCGGATGCCGTCTGGAACACGCGGGCGACCTCCGGCAGCGCCGAGAGGCCGGCGCCCATGCCCGGTTCCTGGGCTCCCTGGCCGGGAAGAAGCCAAACCGCCATGCCCTACTCCTTCCAAGCGCGCGTGGCGTTCGCCCGCGCCATCTGCTCAAGGTTGTTGCCTCCCCAGCGCTGGGCCTCCGCCACGATGTCCGCCACGATACGGGCGGCGGGCTTGCGGTCCTGCACCAGGCATGCCACCTGGCCGGACATCAGGCTGCCCATGGCCACGTCGCCTTCCACGGCGCGGCGCAGCGAACCGGCCAGGCGCTGCTCCAGGTCGGCGGCGTCCGTGGCGGGATTCTTCTCATCGGCGGCGATGCCGCGGCTGAACTTGTTCTTCAGCTGGCGGACGGGATGGCCGCCCATGCGCCCCGTGACGATGGTGTCGGAATCCTTCGCCTTCAGGACCTTCTCCTTGTAGCTTTCGGCGATGGGGCATTCGTCGGCCGTCAGGAAGCGCGTGCCCATCTGCACGCCTTCGGCGCCCAGCGCGAATGCGGCCGCGAACCCGCGGCCGTCGGCCACGCCGCCTGCAGTGATGACGGGAATGGACACGGCGTCGCAGACGGACGGCGTCAGCGCCATGGTGGTCAGCTCGCCGATGTGGCCGCCCGCCTCGCAGCCTTCCGCGATGATGGCGTCGGCGCCCAGCTTTTCCATGCGGCGCGCCAGCGCGGCGGATGCCACGATCGGCACCACCTTGCAGCCGGCCTCCTTCCACTTCGCCACGTACGGCGAAGGGTTGCCGGCGCCCGTGGTGATGATCGGCACCTTCATCTCGGCCAGCAGGTCGGCAAGCGCCGGCGTCTGCGGGTTCATGAGCATGATGTTCACGCCGAACGGCTTGTCCGTCAGCGTGCGGGCCTCCTGAATCTGGCCGCGCACCCATTCGGGATCTGCGCCGCCGCAGGCGATGATGCCCAAACCGCCGCCGTTGCTGACTGCCGCGGCAAGCTTCGCATTCGCAATCCAGGCCATTGCGCCCTGGATAACGGGCTGTTCGATGCCCAGCAGCTCGGTTACCCGTGTCTTCATTCCCGTCCTCGCTTTCGATTTGCTTCAGCGGCCGTACGGCACCTGCCGCACGGCCGCATCTGACTTCTCTTTGCGATCCCTAGCGCAGGGAATCGATGCGCTCGACCAGCTGGCCCACGGTCTTGATGTCTTCCAGGTTCTCCAGCTCGATGTCGAACTCTTCCTCCACAGCGCAGACCAGCTCCGTCATGTCCAGGGAGTCGATCTCGAGGGATTCGAACGTGGTCTCGGGCGTTACGTCGTCCGGCTCGATGTCCAGGTTCTCGTTCAGGATGTTCTTGATGCTGTCGATGGTTGCCACTTTCGGTTCCTTTCCTCATGGCTGCTTTTCTCTATCATCCGCCCCGCGGAGGACCGCGACGCGAGATTTGCGTATGGGCGGCAGAAGGACGCACTGCCTTCGGCCGAAAAACAGACGCAATCGTATTAAGCGTAATACTGCGCAGGTCGACTGCGTCTATTAAAGAAAATGCGTTATGGAATCGTGAGCGGGCACCGTAGGAAACGGCGCGTGAGAATACGTCGGGGGAACGACGGCGCGCTAGGCGGTTGCGGCTTGGTCGCCGCCCTGCTTGCGCACGCTGGCGGCGTAGTCGGCCTCGTCGTTGAAGAACGACACCAGCTGCTTCAGCGCCGACATCAATGCCTGCGTCTCGTCTTCCGTCAGGGATGAGAGCGCCCGGGCCACCATCTTCTCGTGGAACATGTCATGCGCGCGGCATGCCTTGCGTCCCTTCGGCGTCAGGCTCACCAGCACTTGGCGGCGATCCTCCTGGTTGCGGCGGCGCTCCACGAAGCCCTTCTTCTCAAGCTTCGTCACGGATGCCGTCACCGTTGCCAACGTCACGCGCAGCTTTGCCGCGATGGCCTTCATGGGCTTGCTGTCATAGAGGCCCACGGCTGCGATGGTATGCAGCTCGGCGATGGTCAGGCCCGCCGTCAAGCGGTTGTCCAGCGCGTGCTCCTCTATGCGCAGCACAGAATCGAAGGTAGCGCTGAACAGGTCGTTCAGTTCGCGCGATGCCTTTGCCGGAGTCAGGGCCCCGGAGGTCGCGCTGCTGTCGTTCTGCGTTTTTTCGTTCTGCGCCATGAATGTGCTTTCTTCCCTGCGGCTTGATTTCACCGCATACTATCAGCTATCCGCTCGCATCGGCCGTTCCCTTCGGGGAACAACCGACGTTTTCCATCCGTTCTCCTCTCTATTCGTCCGCCTTCAGGGCTGCGAAGCCGATGCTGCCGATGCCCAGGTGCGTGGCCACGGTGGCGCCGCTGGGCGCCGTGCCCATATCCACGTACTCCACGCCGTCGGCTGCCAGCTGATCCTTCAGTTTCTGCAGGTCCTCCAGGTTGCGCGTATGGCAGAAGCGCAGGTACTGCTTGCCCTGCTTCGCCGTCAGATCCTCGATGTCCCTCGTGAACGTCTTGATGACGCCCTTCATGCCGCGCACCTTCCCGAACGAGTACAGCGTGCCGTCCTCCTTGAACGCCAGCAGCGGCTTGATGTTCAGCAAGCTGGCCGCTTTCGCGTTCAGCGGGGACAGGCGCCCGCCTTTCAGCAGGTTGTCCAACGTGCGGGGGGAATCGCGGAAGTAGATGTGCGGGATGGCCTGCTTCACCTTCTCCACGGTTTCCTGGAACGACAGGCCGCGATCGCGCAGGCGGGCGGTGTAGAGCGTCAGCAGGCCCAGATAGCCCGTGACGCCGCACGAGTCGATGACCTCCACCGGAACATCCACCTGCTGCGCACCCATGGCCGCGGCACCCACCGTGCCGGACATCGGCGCGCAGATATGCAGCGAGATGATGGCCTCGGCGCCTTCGTCCGCCAGCCTCTGGTACAGCTGCGCGAAATCGTACGGCGACGGCTGCGCCGTCTTCGGCAGGTTGTCGGATGCCTCCATCAAGTCGAAGAATTCGTCGGAGGTAAGGTCGACTCCGTCGCGGTACTCCTTGCCGTCCAGCAAGATGTTCAGCGGAATCATCTCGATGCCGTGCTCCTTCGCCTCTGCAGGCGTCAAGTCGCACGTCGTGTCGGCCACGATAGCGAAACCCATCTGTTCCCTTTCACTCGATTGCCGCACCGGGCGGCTGCCGCCGTCCCGCTGCGTAGCACGGGCCCGATTGGGCACGCAGGTCCGGTTGATTGGTTCGAAGGGCAAATAATTTGATTATCTAATTATTTGCACCAGGGGGCACGATACGCCCCCGCCGCCCGTCCCGCAACATCCGCGGCGCGTTTGTCATACGCTCGTCATAATTACTTTGATTGTCTAAGTAATTGCGAGTTCGACACTCCCATTTGCCTGCCGGCCGGGCGCGGGACGCCGGGACCCGCCTTCCCGCCTCCGCGTTCGCGCGCTTTGCGAACAGAGGGCTTCGTATGCGGACAGCGGCGATTCCGCATGCGGGTGCGCGGCATGTTACCGGCACGTTTACGCTTTCGAAAACGGCGGCATCGGCGCGCTTTTGCCCTATCATGGTAAAGAAGCATATGTACCGTTTGCGCTGCGGGCGTTTTACGCCGCGCCGCGATTCCGGAAGGAGCCTTTGAATGAACATCACCGACGATATCGTATACGTGGGTGTGAACGACCACGACATAGACCTGTTCGAAGGCCAGTACGATGTGCGCGAAGGCGGCATGGCGTACAACTCGTACGTGATCCGGGACCAGAAGATCGCCGTCACGGACACCGTGGAGATCCGCTTCCGCGACGAATGGCTGGGCAATGTGGAGGCCGCGCTGGACGGGCGCACGCCGGATTACCTGATCGTCCATCACATGGAGCCGGACCATTCCGCGAACATCAAGGAGTTCATGGACCGCTACCCGCAGGCGACCGTCGTGGCATCGCCCGGCGCATTCAAGATGATGACGGCGTACTTCGGCACGGACTTCCCGAAGCGCAAGCTGGTTGTGAAGCAGGGCTCCGAGCTGGACTTGGGCACGCATAAGCTCACGTTCGTCACGGCGCCCATGGTGCACTGGCCGGAAGTGGCGTTCTCGTACGACGCCGCGGACAAGGCGCTGTTCTCGGCCGATGCGTTCGGCAAGTTCGGCGCGCTGGACTACCACGACCCGGAAGGGTGGGAACCCGAGGCGCGGCGCTACTACTTCGGCATCGTGGGCAAATTCGGCAAGAACGTCCAGGCCGCGCTGAAGAAGCTGGCCGGATTCGACATCCAGATGATCTGCCCGCTGCACGGCCCCGTGCTGAAGGAGGACCTGGGCTATTACCTGGACAAGTACAACACGTGGTCCAGCTACGAGCCCGAAGACGAGGGCGTCTGCATTGCCTACACGTCCGTGTACGGCCACACGAAGCAGGCCGTGGATGAGCTTGCGGCCATGCTGCAGGACCGCGGCGCCGAAGTGGTCGTGCACGACTTGGCGCGCGAGGACATGGCGCTGGCGCTGGCGGACGCGTTCCGCTACGACCGGCTGGTGCTGGCAACCACCACGTATTGCGGCGGCATCTTCCCGTACATGGAAACGTTCCTGAACATGCTGGCCGAGCACAGCTTCCAGAAGCGCACGGTGGGCCTGATGGAGAACGGCTCGTGGGCACCCATGGCCGCGAAGATCATGCGCGGCAAGCTGGAGGAGATGAGCGACGACATCGTGCCGGCGTTCACGACCGTCAGCATCAAGGGCTCCCTGGACGACGAGAACCGCGCGCAGATCCAGACGCTGGCAGACGAGCTGACGGAATAACCCGGATACGCACCCGTCCCGAAACCTTGGGAAACAACACGGCCCCGTTGGCGAGACAGCACGCCGGCGGGGCCGAATGGCGTCCGGATAGAACATCCATCCCATGCCGCGCGACACGTCCGTCTGCCGCTGCGCCAAGTCACGGCGGTCAGCGAAGCGCACGCGCGTCCCCTCGGGCAACATGACGTTGTCGATGCCCAACTTCTCGTAAGGGTCGTCCGGCGCCGCGCCCACCGCACGCGCCTCGGGCGGCTGCTGGACGCACGGCCGCCAGACGCCGGGCGCCACCACGCCCGCGCAGCGCACGCCCTGGCGCCCGAGATCGGAGACAAGCCGCTCCAGCCAGCGCGACTTGCCCGTTTGGATATCGCCCGTCAGCACGAACAGCATGCCGTCTCCTTCCATTCGCAGGCATGGAATCTCCGCAGCCCAAAAATACGGCACCGGCGGGAAACCCGTCTTCACAAAAACTATATTAGTTATTTCTAACTGTTAGCGGCAACCGAATCGGCCGCGGGGCGAAGCAGTGCGCGGCGCTTCTATCAGGTATTTTCAAATTTGCCGTTTCATCTGCGCATATGTTCATATTTCCAGGTGATGCGCACGTTCGCCCGGCAGGATTTTCCCACCGTCTCCCTATGGTATCGTTCCATGCGAAACATACCGCGGGGAACCGCCGGCAGACGTCCTTGGCCGGCGGCGGCAGGCTGCGCGCCGTCCGCACCCCCCTCTGAAAGGAAACGCCATGCCCCTGCTTATCACGTTCCTGCTGGGCTTGTTCATATTGCTGGGCGCGTTCATCACGAAGCTGACGAACGACCATCGCAAAGTGGAACAGGTATCCATCGCCGTCGCATTCGGCGCCCTGACCACGCTCGCGCTTGCAGACTTGCTGCCGGAGGCGCAGGAGCATCTGGAGAGCTCGCCGTTCATGCCGCTCATCATCATCGTCTGCATACTCGCCGGCATCGGCGTGCTGCGCCTGCTGGACCATTTCATTCCGGACCACGACGACGAGACCATCACGGCGCATCACGACTGCAGCGAGAACAATACGCTGCACATCGGCATCATGACCACCATCGCCGTGACGCTGCATAACCTCATCGAGGGCATGACGGTGTACAGCGTGTCCGCGGAATCGCTGCAGGCCGGCTTGCTCGTGGCCCTCGGCGTAGGCCTGCACAACGTTCCCATGGGCATGATCATCTTCGCCACATTGGAGCAGGAGACGCGGGGGAAGAAGGCGGCGCTCATGTCCGCCGCCATCCTGTCCACGTTCGTGGGCGGCCTGCTGATGAACTCGCTGTGGTTCGCCATCGACGACTTCGCCGTGGGCATCCTGATCTCGCTGACGCTGGGCATGATCGCCTACCTGGTGCTGTTCGAGCTGCTGCCGCACATGGTCCATTCCGAGAGCAAGAAAACGGCCATCACGGGTGCTATCATCGGCATGGCCATCGTGCTCGTAAGCGTCTCGCTGGGATAACGCCGCAAGCAGGCCCGCCACGGGAAAGCCCGGCGGGCAGCCCCGCGCGCCGCGCGAAGCAGGCGATGGCCCCGAACCGCCCGTCAGCAAAAGGAGCGCATCATGTCCGATCCCGATAGATTCACCCGCACCCGGCTGCTGCTGGGCCCCGAAGCCCTGGATACGCTTGCGAACGCCCGTGTGGCCGTATTCGGCATCGGCGGCGTGGGCGGATACGTGACGGAGGCGCTCGCCCGCAGCGGCGTGGGGGCATTGGACCTGGTGGACAGCGACACCGTGGACATCACGAACGTGAACCGCCAGATTGTGGCCACCACAAGCACGTTGGGCGAATACAAGGCCGACATCATGGCGCGGCGCGTGCACGACATCAACCCGGATTGCACCGTGACCGTGCACCGGTGCTTCTACCTGCCCGCCACGGCCGGCGAGTTCGACTTCCGCGATTACGACTACGTCGTGGATGCAGTGGACACCGTCACGGCGAAGCTGCAGCTGATCATGCAGGCCGAAGCATGCGGAACGCCCATCATCAGCAGCATGGGCGCCGGCAACAAGCTGGACCCCGCGCGGTTCGAAGTGGCCGACATCTACGACACGTCCATCTGCCCGCTTGCGAAGATCATCCGCAAGGAGCTGCGCAAGCGCGGCGTGAAGCACCTGAAGGTCGTGTATTCGAAGGAGCCGCCGCTGCGCCCGGCAGACCCCGGGCATGCGGAAGCCGGCACGCCGGCGCAAGAGCCGCCGGACAGCGCACGTACGCGCCCCGTCCCCGGCTCCGTGCCGTTCGTCCCGCCCGTGGTGGGCATGATCGCGGCTTCGGAAGTGGTGGAGGACCTCATCGCCGGCACGCGCCCGGCAGCCATCTAGCGCAGCGGCCTGGGGCAGCGGTCTAGCCGACGCTCCCCGCGCTCGTGGCATCCCCTGCATCCGCACCGTGCCCGGCCTGCGCCAGCAGCGCCTGCAGCAGCGTGCCCGCCACCTGTCCGAACTCCGCAGGGTGGTCCGCATAGCGAAACGACAGGGACGCCATGCCGTGGAACACGAACTGCGCCGTCATGCGCAGCCGCAAGCCGGCACCGCCGTCCGCCGCCGTTCCCTCTGTCGCCTCGAAGGACGACGACGCGCTTTCCGGCAGCAGCCCATCGGCGCACAGCGCATCCACCAGGTCGTTCGTCAGCTCGTCCAAATACACGGGTTCCAACCCGTTCTCCACCAGCGCGGCGCCGATGCCGTCGCGCGAAAGGTCGGCCAGGAACCCGGCCGCGAAGCGCTGCGGGTCGCGCACGAAATCCGCGCGGTACGCCATTGCCTCCACCTGGTCGAGCGCGTAATCGGCCGCAAACGTCTCGGCAAGGTCGTGCACATCGCGGTAATGCAGGTAGAAAGCCGCCTTGCTGATGCCCGCATCCTCTGCCAGGCCGGTGACCGTGATGCGGTCCAGCGGACGCTGCACGATGGCCCGGGAGAAGGCATCCATCAGCTGCAGCTCCGTTCCCTGGTAGCGCAGCTCGTTCTTCGTCATCCGTACTCCTTGCCGCAACGGCGCCCACCGTACGCCCGTCCATGTATTCGTCCCCGCCATTGTAACAGGCGGCGCCGCGCTGCCCGCTGGCGTAGAATGCAGGCGAAGCGAACAGGAGGAAAAGCATGGACGCACGCGCAAACGAACCCGCATCCGCCGCCGGAACGCATCGGCAGGACCGGCGCACGGCCGGCGCGGCCTGGCTGGCGCGCATCGCCGTGGCCGTGGTATTCGCAGTGAACGTGCAGTGCGCCGCAGGCTTCATCGCGAACCCGGGGGCGTTCGCCGGAGCGTACGAGCTGAGCGGCGACGTGGGCAATTACGCCCTGCAAGGGCTGGGCATCGCTTTCCTGATGTGGAACGTCACGTATCCGCTGGTGATTCTCAGCCCGCTGAAGCACCGGACGCTGTTCGGCGTCGTCCTGGCGCAGCAGGTCGTGGGTTTGGCAGGCGAACGGTACGTGCTGGGCCAGCTGACGCCGGCGCACGCCGCGCTTGCGGACAGCATCGGGCGCTTCATCAGCTTCGACGCTTTCGGCCTGGTCATCATGGGCGCCACATTCGCCCTGCTGCTGTGGTGCGCGCACCATGCGGCGCATCACGCAACGGCACCGCGAAACTGACGCCGGCATTAGCGGGCATGCCCGCCCTCACGACGGCATCACGCGAAGGCGACGCAAAGCTGATGCCGACCTCCAACTTCCGCAGCGCCGCAGCACCGCAGCGCTAACGCGGGCACCCGGCTTCCACATAAGCGCCAAGACATCCTGTTATGATGCTATGCCGAAATTGCGAAAGACGGCATGCGCGACCTCACCGATCGGAGACACCCGGATCGCAGCCGACCGTCCAAGGCATCCCGTTCCATCCGCACCTAAAGGAGAACCATGCCCGAAACACCCGAAACCGATCCCGTATTCGCCGAAGAGCAGGATCATCTGACCGAAACGTACGCGAAGCTGAAGGACATCCAGCACGAGACCAGCATCAAGCTGCACGACATGCTGGAGCAGGCCATCGTGGACAAGGACAACATGCTGGACGAGCTGACGCTCGACTTCGGCAACGACGTGAACCTGGAAACGTACGTGGAGATAGAGTCCATGCACAAGATCATGGACGCCTACAACCAGTTCAACGACGTGAACGCCGAACGCCTGCGCCGCGCGAACCTGCTGCTGCGCCAGCCGTACTTCGCGAAGGTGTCGCTGCAGTTCAAGCCCGGCGCGCCCGCGCGCGACATCTACATCGGCAGCGCCGGCATGACGGACGAGAACTACCGCCACTTCATCGTGGACTGGCGCAGCCCCGTTGCCGAGACGTACTACAACCAGGACAACGGCCGCACGTCGTACCAGGCGAACGGCCGCACCATCACGGCCGACCTGAAGCTGCGCCGCCAGTTCGACATCGACGGCGACACGCTGAACGCGTACTTCGACACCACCGTAGCCATCCAGGATCCGCTGCTGCTGGCCTCGCTGTCGAAGCGCCGCTCCGACCGCATGACGGCCATCACGGCCACCATCCAGAAGGAGCAGAACCAGGTGGTCCGCCACGAGGACACGTCCGCGCTGCTGGTGAACGGCATCGCCGGCAGCGGCAAGACCAGCGTGCTGCTGCAGCGCATCGCGTACCTGTTCTACCAGAAACGCGAGACGCTGGACCCCAGCCAGGTGTTCCTGATCACGCCGAACCCCGTGTTCCAACAGTACATCGACAACGTGCTGCCGGAGATGGGCGAAAGCAATCCCGAAACCATGACCTGGGACGACATGATGCGCAAGCTGGGTTTGGGCGACCGCGGGCTGGGCAAGGACGCCTCGGCGGAGTCGCTGCGCGAGATAGACGAGCGCGTGCCCGCGCTGGAGTTCGACCGCAATGACTTCGCGGACCTGCGCGTGGACGAAGAACGCGTGGTGAGCGGGGCCTCCGTTCGCCAGCTGGTGCAGAAGTACAGCCGGTTCCAGCCCGGCGTGCACCTGGCTTCGCTGGTGGTGGAGGATCTCCACGACCGCGTGGACCAGCGCGTGGAGCGCCTGTGCAAGACGGAGGAGGTGCAGGACAGCCTGCTGGACCTGACGGACGAGCAGCAGGAGGACATCTTCAAGCGCCACCTGAATCCCCAGGCCGAAGACGAGTGGGAGGACCTTGCCCGCACGTACCTGAAATACCGCTACCAGCCCGTGCACGAGGCCATCGAGGACGGCCAATGGCTGCGCGTGGACCGCATCGGCATGCGCATGCTGGGCAAGCAGAGCCTGACGTCCGCCGAGTTCCTGTACCTGAAGATGGCGCTGACGGGATTCGGCAACCGCCATGCGCAGTACGTGATGATCGACGAGGTGCAGGACTACACGGCGCCGCAGCTGATGGTGCTGGCCCGTTACTTCTACAATGCGCACTTCCTGCTGCTGGGCGACGAGAACCAGGCCATCAAGGAGGGCACGGCCACGTTCGCGCAGGTCAAAGACATCTTCCAGCGGGCGAAGGGCAGCGTGGACGAGGTGCAGCTGCTGACCAGCTACCGCTCGTCCCCCGAGATCACGGCGCTGTTCACAAAGCTCATGGACCCGAATGAGGCCATGAAGGCCACGTCCGTCCAGCGCCCCGGCGTGGAGCCGGCCATCGTCGAATGCGGCACGGACGACGAATACGAGGCCGCCATCCGCACCGCCGTGCAGCAGGCGGACGGCCAGGAGGGCCTGACGGCCGTCATCGCCGCCAGCCCGGAGCGCGCCCGCTGGCTGGGCAAGCTGCTGGCAGACGAGCCCATAACCATGGTGGGCCGCAACGACGCGCTGCCCGCCGGCGGCACCGTCCTGCTGGACCTGAAGCTGGCGAAGGGCCTGGAGTTCGACCGCGTCATCATCCCGGATGCGCAGGCAACCGTATTCGATGGCAACGACCTTTCGCGCCACCGCCTGTACACGGCCATCTCGCGCGCCACGCAGCAGGTCACGCTGATCAGCCAGGGACCGCTGACGCCGCTGCTGAAATAGCGGCGACGCGCGTCCACCACGCATCTCCCTGCGGCCGCAATGCGCTGTAACGCGAACGGGGCCCCGAACCGCCCAGGTCCGGGGTCCCGTTTTGCACCTGTTCGCATGCCCGCACGTCGGCGCGCGACACGCCCGGCCCACCCAGACCGACGCGCGGCACGCCCAATCCACCCGAACCGGCGCGCGGCACGCCCGATTCGCGCAAGACGACCGCGCCAGCGCGTGCTTACACGTGCACCTCGCCGGCAAGGACGCGCTGGTAGTCCTCGTAGTTCTGCTTCAGCAGGTTCGGGATGTCAAGCCCGTACGGGCACCGCGTCATGCATATGCCGCATTCCGTGCAATCCTGGATCTTCGCCATCTCGTCCTGCATCTGCGGCGTCAGCCATGCCTTCGACGGTGCACGGCGCAACATGAGCGACATGCGTGCGCACTGGTTGATCATGATGTCCGCCGTGCAGGGCAGGCAGTACCCGCAGCCGCGGCAGAAGTTGCCCGCAAGCTCCGTGCGCTCCTGCGCCACGAACGCCTGCAGCTCCGGCGTCATCTGCGGCGTCTCCTTGAAGTACGAAAGCCATTCGTCCAGCTCGGATTCGCGCTGGATGCCCCAGATGGGCAGCACGTTGTCGAACTGCGCGATGTAGGCCATGGCCGCATCGGAGCGCGTGATCAGGCCGCCGGCCATGCCCTTCATGGCCAGGAAGCCGACGTTCTTCTGCTTGCACAGCGCCACCAGCTCGTGCTCGCGTTCGGAGGCAAGGTAGCTGAACGGGTACTGCAGCGTCTCGTACAAACCGGAATTCACCAGGTCGAACGCCACTTCCAGCTTGTGTGCCGTCACGCCGATGTGGCGGATCTTGCCCTGCTCCTTCGCCTGCAGCATGCATTCGTACATGCCGGTGCCGTCGCCCGGCGCCCATACCTGGTCCACGCAATGGAACTGGTACAGGTCCAGGTAATCTGTATGCAGGTTCGCAAGCGACGTATCCAGCTGCTTCCAGAATTCCTCCGGCGTCTTCGCCATGGTCTTCGATGCGATGTACACCTTGTCGCGCATACCGTCGAATGCGGCGCCCAGCTTCTCCTCGCTGTCCGAATAGGCGCGCGCCGTATCGAAGAAGCGCATGCCGCCGTCATAGGCGCGGCGCACCAGCGCCACGGCCTGGTCCTTCGAGATACGTTGGATGGGCAGCGCGCCGAATTGGTTCTGCGCGACCTTCATGCCCGTTGATCCCAGCGTCACGGTATCCATGCTCTCACCCCTGTATTCTCGCCGGCAACACCGCCGGCGTCAGTCTCCTTACCCGGAGGTCGTTGGTTCAAATCCAGCCCCCGCGACCAAAACACCTAGCCTGACCTGCATAAACGGTCAGGCTTTTTTTGTGACCACCAGCTGACCACCTTCGTGACCACCATTTGACCACCAAAATTTTTTTCTGGCAAGTAAAAAGTCGCGCGAAAATCGCTGTTGCTA
>JBMNIQ010000002.1:0-608720 GCA_050951095.1 Eggerthellaceae bacterium | reverse complement strand
CGCTCTGACGGCACCTCTACTTTTCAACAATCGCCACAGCGCGAGCATTGGTAACGCTACGGCGCTAGCATAGATTCCGCCGCCGCGATACCAAGGTCATGCGTTGCTATCGCTCGAGCGGGAGCGTTCATCTCTTCTTATATTCTTTGTATCTCTTGCAATCTCTCGCAGTCATCAAAGTCGCTCGAATTCGGAGCGGGTTCCCCCGAATACAGAGCGTTTCTCATATGGGAAACGCCGTCTCGCGTATCCTGCGTCCATGCACACCGAGGACAGAGAGGTTGCCATGGAAACCAAGAACGCCCAGGCGGGCAGCGAAGGGACGGGAGAAGTAATAACGCTTTCCCAGGCGGGGAAGATCCTCCACGCATCGTATTCGACGGTTCGCAGGCTCGTGTTGAGCGGGGAGCTCAAAGGGTTCCGAATAAGGAACTCGTGGAGGACGAGCACGACCGCGTGCGATGAGTACATCAAGAGCCGCTTCGACGAGCAGTCCTCGATATGCAAGTCGACGGACGGAATCTGAGCGGCAGGAGAACACCGTTCGCGAGGTTCCCCGCCGGTGGCTACTTCACGATGCCCTACGGGCTCGTCGCGATCATGGCGGAGCGGCGTGTGGCGTCGAACGGATGGCCGGTGATGGCGGCGCTCTGCCGGCGAATCTTCGACAGCGGAGTGCTCGGTCGCTGCGGGCGCGATGAGGTCGCGGAGCTGACGGGGCTCACCTACAGCCAGATCGCCCGCGGCATGGCCGAGCTCAGACAGAAGGAAATCATCGTTCCCGTAATCCGCAAGACAGCCGAGGGCTATCGTCACCTCGACCGCTCTAACTTCGGGCACGTAGCGCAATACTGCATAGCGCAGGATATCTGGGCGCGCATCGAAAAAGAGAGCGTCAACGAGAGCGCTGGCAGGTAAGCCGACATTCGCCAATCCCGGCAAGCAATAATGGCGAGAGCGGATGTTCGGTCTACTAAGGGGCCTTTTACATCAGCTTTCTTCGTCATTGAAGGAACATTCAGGAACGAGGCCCCGCGATTGCGGCGCCCCGTTTTCCGTAGCGGCGCCTCCTATCAGCCCTCGATGTAACCCCAGGTGAGGAGAGAGCTGTGTCCCAGATACAATCTTCACGCAGCACCGGTTCGAGGGGCTCCAAATGTGCTACCGCGCCGCCGGAAGCGGAGACGAGCGCAGCATGCGAGAGGCTCTGCCCGCGGACGCTTTTGCGCACATCGAATTTATACGAAGCGACTCCAATTCCGAGCGGCGCCCCTCGAATCCAGAGCGTTTCCGACACAGAGCCGAAGCCCGCTGATAGCTTCTTGCCCGCAGGGGCAGCGGCAGGTCCGCTCCGCTGCCGCGACCGTGGCCGGTCCACGGTCGGAAGGCAAGGAGCAGATCATGGCAAGCGAGGCTTACATCATCGGCAAGATCAAGATGGCGATGGGAATCTACGGCATAAGGGTGTCGGATCTCGCCAGACGCGCCGGGATGTCCCCGAACTCGCTCAGCGAGACGCTTCGGGGGAAAAGGACCCTGACGGCCGGCGAGCTCGTCGAAATATGCATCGTCCTGGGCATCACCAACCTCATCGGATTCATCGAGAAGGAACGGCGCCAGGAAGCGGCCGAAATGCGCCAGAAGATGGTAGACGAGTTCGGGACCGGAATAAGCATCCTCGGCCCGGAATGGGGCGAGGAAAAGTGAACGGACGCTCCCCGATTCCCTTCCCTAGCAGGGAACCCATCCCCATCCTGCGTCCTGCAAACGAGTCCGACTCCGCCTCACTGACGGAGGCGTGCCAGCGAAACGGCTGGCTGAAGGACGACGGATACGCCTGGCAGGACGACCCCGCATTCGGGGAGCGCCCGTTCACCTTCCTGCAAACTCCCGACATGGAGGGGCTCGGGGCCTACCTCAGACAAGGCCCCAGACCCCTCCGCCAGGGAATCGTGTACAAGGACCTCGCGCTCGTGCAGCAGGCCGACTGCGGCGACGACTGGTGGGCGCTCAGGCGCGACGGCTGCGGATGGAAGGAAATCGACTCGGTACCCGCGGCGGAAATGGCGTCGGAACGACCCGGAAGGGCTGAAGGCCTTCGTGGAATCCGCGCTGGAAGCGCGCCCCGCCGATCTCTCCGACCGGCGAGCGCTTCCAGCCTGAGCGCGTCGTGGGCATCCTGTGCGGCGTCTCGCTCGAGTACGCGGCCTACGAGGTCATGGACGAATACGACGACTACGGGGAGTTCCGCGAGAGCGCAGGCCGGGCGCTGGAGGAGCGGCCCGACCTCGTGTGCGAGTTCCTAGACGGGATAGCCGAGGAGACGGGCGACATCACCGCCTCCTCGCTCGCGATTGACATACGGCGCATGACGGGCGGACGGCCCGCCCTCTCGTCGCGCGCCGCCTCGCGCGGACGGCGATCGGAGCGACTGGCGGACGAGGGCCCGCGCGAGCGGTCCCGCATCCCGAAGGCGCGATAGGGGGCGGAGATGGCTAGCGACTACGGCGACGATTCCGGCGAGAAGATGCTGGACGACTTCACCAGGTTCGGCGAGCGCATGGGCGAGGAGGCCATGCGCGACCGCGCGAACCGGCTCCACGAGCGCCTTCGAACATGCGAAATCCCACGCTTCCGAGAAAGGCGCGCCCTGGAACGAGCCCTCCGAGTGGGCGAAGCTCGACATGCGCGAGTTCCGCGAGATAGAGGGCTACGGGGAGATCAAGGAGATAATCGAGTCGAAGATGAGGGCCCGCGGCGTGGACACCGCGTGGTTCGAGGACAAGGGAGAACGGCAAGGAGTACCTGCTCTTCAGGATCGCCGACGCACAGGACGTGTGGCGCGGCTTCGACGAACTCTCCAAGGAGACCGAGGGCGCCAAGGAGCGCGCTGCCGAGAACCTCAAGCGCGAGGTGGCCGGAAAGCGCGACGGGCGGCCCCTCGACGAGCGCGCCGAGCAGGCGCGCCGAGCCTCCGACCAGCTGCAGCGCGATGGCGGCGGCCGCGCCCGCGAGCGGATTCCGCGCTCGCGCGAGGACAGGCCGAGATGACGGCGCGCAGCGGAAGGGGCGCGGCCGCCGCCGCGGCGCTGTCGGCTGCGGCGTTCGCCCTCGGGAACGGATACGCGGCGTGCCTCCTGTCCCTGCCCGGGCAGCCCGACGTCGAACCTGGCGGCGGCGCTCGCCGCGCTGCCCGAGTTCGCGGCTACGTCGGGCGTCCTGCACTCAGGAGCGGCCCCCATGGCGACGGGGCTCGTCGCGGCGTGCGCGGTATGGATAGCCTGGGCCCGGGCGATCACGCACGGCCCCGGCGACCGTGCCGGCGAGGAGCACGGGTCGGCCCGGTGGGCGAAGCCCAGGGAGGCGCGCCGGTTCGCCGACGCGAAGGACCCCCGCAACAACGTGATACTCACCCGCAACGTCTCGATGGCACTCGACCAGAAGGCGGCGGCGCTCCCCGAGAGGGACCGCCGCAACCTCAACCGCGCCGTCGTCGGCGGCTCGGGGTCCGGCAAGACGTTCTTCGACGCCGTGCCGAACCTGCTGCAGGCGAACTGCGACTACTTCGTCACGGACCCCAAGGGCCAGACACTGCCCATGGTGGAGGGGGCGCTCTCCGAGGCGGGCTACGAGATCGCCCGCTTCGACACCATCGACTTCTCGAAGTCGCTCCACTACAACCCGATCGCCTACGTGCGCGACGAGGCGGACGTCCTCGAGTTCGTCACCTGCCTCATCTCCAACACCAACGGGGAGGAAGGGCAGCACTCGGACGACCCGTTCTGGGAGAAGGCGGAGCGCCTGCTCTACGTGGCGCTCGTCGGCTACCTGGTGAGGCACTGCCCCAAGGAGGACCGATCGATATCGGGGCTCATGACGCTGCTCTCGCTCGCGAAGGCCCGCGAGGACGACGAGGACTACATGAGCCCGCTCGACCTGCTCTTCTACGAGGTGGAGACGGGCTTGCGCTACGTGGAGGCACCCGGAGATGGCGAGGGCGCGGGCGATCCCCTCTCGCGGAAGTCCGGCGCAAGCGCAGAGATTCCGCTGGGTGCGCGTCTCCGACCCGGTGCCGGTGGACTCCGACTTCTCCCTGCTGCACTACAAGATGTTCAAGGACGCGGCGGGCAAGACCCTGAAGTCGATACTCGTCAGCTGCAACACCCGCATGGAGCCCTTCGCGATCCCGCAGGTGCGCGAGCTGGTGTCGCGCGACGAGATGCGGCTCGACCGGCTCGGCGAGGGCGACAGGCCGCGCGCGGTGTTCGCCGTCACGAGCGACACCAGCCCGCTCTACTCGTTCCTGCTCGCGATCATGGTGTGGCAGACGGAGAACATCCTCTGCGAGCGCGCGCTCAAGGAGTTCGGAGGCGAGCTGCCGCGGCACGTGACGTTCCTCCTCGACGAATTCGCGAACATCGGCAGGCTCCCCGACATCGAGCGAGCCATCGCCGTGGTGCGCAGCCGCAACGTCTCCATGACCATCTACCTCCAGTCGACCGCCCAGCTCAAGGCCCGCTACAAGGAGAGCGCGGCCACCATAGTCGACTGCTGCGACACCCTCACGTTCCTCGGGGGCAAGTCCACCGAGACGGCCAAGGAGATATCGGAGTCGGTCGGCAAGCAGACCGTGGGGACCGTCACCTGGAACGAGAGCCGGGGCGCCTCCGGGAGCTCGACCCGCAACTGGAACACCGTCGAGCGCGACCTCATACAGGCCGCCGAGGTGGCCAGGCTCCCGCGCGACGAGGCGATAGTGCTGATCTCCGGGACCGACCCGATCAGGGACAGGAAGTACGACACCACGCGGCACCCGAGGTGGGCGGCGGCGCAGGCGTCGAGGAGGGAAAGGAGCGCCTAGATGCTCTCGCAAATCATCAACCTGGTGTCCGGATGCGTGACGTTCCTGGGAGGGTTCCTGGTGGTGTGGGGCGCCGTGTCGCTCGGCCTCGCCATCAGGGAGAACCAGGGCGGGCCGCAGCTCGCGAGCGCCATATCGACCATCGCCGGCGGGGCGATCATCATCGCCGCTGCGGTCTACTTCGGCATGCTCGACACCTCGTGGCTTCCCAACTAGGGGGACGTGGATGCTGAGCGCGACGGTCCACAAGGACATCGGCGAGTACACGGAGAAGGTCGTCGGCAGGCTCTCGGCCCGCACGCTCGCGTGCGTGTCGGCGGGAATCGCGGCGTCCTTCGCCGCGGCTGCCGCCTGCTACGTCGTCCTGGGAATCCAGATATCGGACGCGACGCTTCCCGTCATGGCGGCTTCCATGCCGTTCTGGCTGCTGGGCTTCTGGCGGCCGATGGGGCTCAGGGCCGAGGAGTTCGTGCCCCTCTGGCTCGACCACGCGCTCGGCGACGGCGTGCTCCTCTTCGAGCCGTCCCGCGACGCGGAGCGGCTCGCGGGCGACATCGAGTGCAGGAAAACCGACGGGAAGGCCCGCAGGGCCGCTAGAAGAAAGGGGGCGGAGAGACGTGCTCCGTCTTTGGAACAGAGGGAACGAAACTAGGGGCGACGGCGGCACGACCGAGAGGCGCGCCGGGGACCGGTCGCTGCGCCGCCGCATGGACCGCGCCGATAAGGCCCGGGGCGGCCGGGAGGAGGCGCAGAAACGGGCGCGCCGAGCCGCCAAGGGCGTGCGCGGGGCTATCGGCTACGACCTCATGTACGAGGACGGCACATGCCAGGTCGAGGAGGGGCTGTTCAGCCAGACCATCGCCTTCGACGACATCAGCTACCAGAAGGCGCGCGTGGAGAGCCAGCAGGCGATCTTCTCGGGCTGGTCGCAAATCTACGACTACCTCGGCGCGGGATGCGGGATGCAGCTCACGGTGTGCAACACGCCGGTGCCCGCCGACGAGATCGGCGCGAGGGACTTCTTCCCGGGCGCGCCGGAGGCGGCGAAGCAGTACGCCGAGGAGTACAACCGCATCCTCAACGACAAGATGCGCGAGGGCGTCTCGAACCTCGTGCGCGAGCGCTACCTCACCTTCTCCGTCGGGGCGGAGAGCGTAGACGCCGCGGTGCCCAAGCTCGCCCGCCTTCGCGGCGACGCGTCTCAGCGCCTGGCCGCCATCCGGTGCGGGTCGAGGATGCTCGACGGCGGCGAGCGCCTGAAGTCGATATCGTCGCTCCTGAGGCCGGGCGCGCCCTTCTCCGTGGACTGGGGCGAGATCGGGGCCGCGAGCGGCCTTTCCACAAAGGACCTGGTCTCGCCCATGACCCTCGACTTCAAGCCGGGCGGCTCGGGCTCGTGCTATCGATCGGACGGCGTCTGGTGCCAGGCGCTCGTGCTGCGCCGGTTCGGCAGCGAGCTCCTCGACAACTGCCTCGCCTCCATCATCGACCTCCCGATCCCGCTGTCCGTGTCGCTCCACGTGCGGCCCATCGACAAGTCGAGGGCCGTCGACTACGTGATGAAGCGCATCGCGTGGATGGACAAGGAGATCGTCGACGAGCAGATGAGCGCCGTGAAGAAGGGCTACGACTTCCAGATACTCCCCACCGAGCTCAAGTACAGCAAGGCGGAGGCCGAGGACCTGCTCGACAGCCTCCAGCACCGCAACCAGATGCTCTTCGCCTACACCGGGCTCGCCTTCACCTACGCGGACACCCGCGACGAGCTCGACCGCAGGGTGGAGCAGATAGTGGGAACCGCCCGGAGCAACGGCATCGGGATCGAGTCCCTCGACTATCGGCAGCGCGAGGGCATGAACTCGATCCTGCCGCTCGGCCACAACCACGTCCGAGTCGGCCGGATGATGACGACCTCCCAGGTCGCCATCCAGCTGCCCTTCGCCACCCAGGAGCTCTTCCAGCCGGGCGGCGGCTACTACGGGCAGAACAAGATATCGGGCAACCTCGTGGTGGTCAACCGCATGACCCTGCCGAGCCCGATGGGGTTCTTCTGCGGCACGCCGGGTTCCGGCAAGTCGTTCTCCGTGAAGCGCGAGATCGTGAACACGATACTCACGCACCCAGACGACGAGGTCATCGTGCTCGACCCGGCGGGCGAGTACTCGCCGATCGCGGAGGGCACGGGCGGCACCTCGGTTCGCTTCGCGCCGGACTCCGACACCCACCTCAACCCCTTCGACCTGTCGGACGTGGCGCACCAGTCGACCGCGGCCCAGACGGCGTTCAAGATAGACGCCTTCCTCGCCCTCTCGTCGGCGACGATGGCCGAGAGCGGCCGGGACCTCTCCGAGGCAGACAAGTCGATCATCAGCCGCTGCGTGGAGCTCGCCTACGTCAGATGCGCATCAGAGGGCCGCGTTCCGGTGCTCCAGGACCTCCGCCGCATCCTCCTCGAACAGCCCGAGCCCGAGGCCCGCGGGATAGCGCTCCGCTACGAGCGCTTCTGCGTGGGGGCGACCTCGTTCTTCAACCACGAGAGCAACGTCTCGCTCGACCGACACGTCACCAACGTCGATTTCCGCGAGCTGTCGGAGTCGATGCGGGCGTTCGGCATCATCGCGGTGCTCGAGAGCGTCCGCAACCGCATGTACTACAACTTCGAGCGCGGGGTCACCACATGGCTCTACATCGACGAGGTCCAGAGCCTGTTCGGGCACCCGGCCATCATCAGCTACTTCTCGAAGTTCTGGGCCGAGGGCCGAAAGTTCAACCTCGTCGCCACGGGCATCACCCAGAACAGCGTCTACATGCTCGACCACGAGGAGGCGCGCAACATGGTGCTCAACTCCGACTTCATCATGCTCCACAAGCAGTCCCCGCTGGACCGCAAGGCATGGGCGGACCTGCTGAGCCTGTCGGGCGAGGAGGAAGACTACATCAACGACGGAATCAGGGCCGGCGAGGGCCTGCTCATCGCCGGGGGCGCGAAGATCCCCATCAAGGACGACTTCCCCAGGGGCAAGCTCTACGACCTGTTCAACACGAAGCCGGAGGAAATCGCCGCCATGAAGAAGGCGAGCGAGTTCGCCCGCCGCGCGCGCGAGCGCAAGGAGGCGGAGCGTGGCGGACGCGCGGACGGATAGCCGCCGCGACGTGCGGCCGGCCGCCGACAAGGCGCCGGAGGTCTCCGTGGGACGCACCGATGCGGTGCGCACCGGCGACGTGCGGCCGGCGGACCGCACCATCGGGCTCGGGAGGGCCGACGGAGGCGCCGCGCGCGAAACGCATCGGAAGCCGTCATCCGGGGGCAAGGCGGGTGCGGGGGCAGCCTTGCCGGCCGGGCCATCCGATGCCGCGCCGGCACCAGACGAGGTCAACGGCAGGACCCAGGCGAGGAAGCGCCTCGCATCGCTCGTCGCCAATGCGGCCGCGGACGCGGCCGACGACGAGGACGACGGGGAGCCCGACGCCGGGAATGCGACGGGCGATGCGGAGAGGGCGCGCACCGCGCTCGCCAGGAGCGTCGGTGCGAGGAGAAGGAAGGCCGCTGAAAAAGGCGGCGGCGCCCTGGGAAAGGAGGGGGCCGAGGAGGCCAAGGCGCGGATGCAGTCGAACCGCGCGTGGTCGTCCGCCCGCGAGGCCCAAGCGACGCGCGCCGCCGCGCAAGCTGCGCCAAAGGCCGACGCGGGGACATCGAGAGGCCTCGCTGCGGCGATCTCATCCGCCGCGGCCCCCGCGCTCGGGGCCATAGCCGGCGTCGTCTGCTTCGTGCTCGCCGCCCTCATCGTCTCGAACGCCGTCAGCGCCCTCTTCGGGTTCTGGGACAACGAGGCGGCCTCACGGTCGGTCGAGGGCCTGCCGCCCTACATCACGTCCGACATGGTGGAGGCGGCGCTGGAGTGCCAGGAGCAGTACGGGCACCCCGCCGGGTGCACGCTCGCCCAGATCATCGTCGAATCGGGCCAGGGCGACCATTTGAGCGGCCTGGCCGAGCGGGACAACAACCTGTTCGGCATCAAGTGGGCGTCCTCGTTCGCCGGGTGCCCGGAAGTGGCGGGCAAGGAGAGCTGGTCGACGAGCGAGGAGTACGGAGGGCAGACGGTGTCGATCATGGCGGCCTTCACGAAGTTCAAGAGCTACCGGGACTGCATCGCCTTCCGCTCGCGCGTGCTGCTCCAGAACGCCAGGTACGCGGAAAACCCGCTCATCAGGCAGGCGATCGCGGAGCATGACTCGGACAAGATGGCCGAGGGGCTGAAGGATGCCGGCTACGCCACCTCGTCGAGCTACGTCGAGAGCCTCAAGTCCGCCATGGACGCCTACGGCCTCAGGCGCTTCGACGGCATGACGGTCAAGGAGTGGAAGGAGGGCGGGGCCTCCGGCAACGCGATCGTCGCCGCGGCGGAGAGCCAGCTCGGGGTGCCCTACGTCTGGGGCGGGTCGACGCCCGGAGAGGCGCTCGACTGCTCGGGACTCGTCCAGTACTGCTACCGACAGGCGGGGATATCGCTGCCGCACTACTCGGAGGACCAGGCGGCGGGCGGCAGGAAGGTACCGCTCTCAGAGGCCAGGCCGGGCGACATCCTGTGGCGCCCGGGCCACGTGGCCATTTACGTCGGCGGCGACGAGTACATCCACGAGCCGCACACGGGGGACGTGTGCAGGCGCGCGACGGGAATCTCGTACTTCACATGCGCTATCCGCTACTAGAAGGAGGGGCAATGGGCAGGAAGAGCAAAGTCATGCTGATCGCGGCCATAGGGGCCGTGGCGATACTCGTGGTGTCGTCGGCCGCGCGATGCGCCGCAGTGCGGGCATCGGACAACGGCGACGGGCGGCAGCAATCGATGGTCGAGCAGGAGGCAAAGAACGAGGCGGAGTCCCCGGGCGAGGGAAGCGACTCGATCATGTCCGTGCTCGAGTCTCACGCGTGGCAGGCCGACGGGGATGCCTCCAAGACCATCGCGTTCAAAGACGGCCGCTTCGTGGAGTCCGATGGCACGGACACGCGCGTCACCGCATGCGACGTGACGGGCTCGGGCGACGGCTCGCTCGATGTGACCCTGGTCCGCGACGGCGACGGAAAGAAGCGGACGGTCATCTCGCTCTCCGGCGAGGAGGGCTCCTACCGCGTGTCATGCGATGGATTCGCGATGGCCGGGGAGTACGTGCAGGGAAGCGGCGCAGAGGGCCCGATCGCGGTGTCGGGCCTCGCCGAACCCTACACGACCCTCATCGACGGCAAGAGGGACGAGCTGGCCTCCGCGGTGGCGGCCTACTGCCGGGACAACGTGCCGACGGCGACGAAGGCGACGTTCGACGGCGAGGTCTATCTCGACACGGGTTCCGGGCGCACGGTCGCCACGTTCACATGCGACGACAAGGCCGAGACGATCCTGTCGGTCGCGTACTCGGGCGGCGCGTTCGCGGTGAGCGGGTAACCATGGGCGGGGCAATTCGAAACGAGAGGTTCGCCCGGGCCTTCGCGTGCGCACTGATCGCCTGCGCCGCGGTTCTGTGCCTGCCGGAGCCGGCATTCGCGTCCGTTGCAGACGACATCAACTCCTGGCTGTGCGGCGTGCTGCGCGACACGTGCAACTGGATCTTCAACAGCCAGGTGGGAGTGCTCAAGTCGATAGGGGCGGACGGCGTCCTGTCGGCCGACTTCACGCAGATGCTCGGTAGCTCGGGGACGGTGACCATGTACGACGTCGCGCACGGTGTCTGGGAGGCGGCGATTCTTCCTATCGGGTGCGGGGTCCTCTCGTTCGTGTTCACCGTCCAGCTCATCAAGATCAGCCAGAGGATGGACGGCAACGCCGCGATGCCGGGCGTGAAGGAGGTCGTGTTCCTCCTGGTCTTCTTCGCGGTGTTCCTGTTCCTGCTCCAGCACAGCTTCGAGCTCATGCAGGGCGTCTACGAGGTGACGAGACTCGCGGTCCAGCGCGTGTCTGGACTTTTCGGCACGGGCTCGGCGATCGATCTCGAAGCCGTGTCGATCACCACGACCGACGACGACGTGGCGGCCCTGCTCGCCATGCTCGTCGTAGCGCTCGTGAGCTGGCTCGTAGTAATCGTCGCCTACGTAGTGGCGCTCGTGGTGAGCTGGGCGCGCGCGATACAGATCTACATAATGGCGGCGTTCAGCCCCATCCCGTTGTCGCTTTTGGCCACGGACGAGACCCGGCAGATGGGCGTCGGGTACCTGAAGAACTTCGCCGCGGTGTGCCTGGCGGGAGTGATCATCCTGGTCCTGCTCGTGAGCTTCCCGATCGTGCTCGGCGGCCTCAACGCCGCGACGGCGGGCACCGGCACCCCGATCGACTCGGTCGTGGGAGGCCTCTCCTACGCGCTGCAGTACATGGCGATGTGCGTTCTGCTCATCCTCTCGCTCGTCAAGAGCGGAAGCTGGGCGCGCGACATCATGGGCGGCTGACGATGGGGGCGACCAGGGCGCGGGGACCATGAAGGCGGGGAACAGGGAAAACGGCTAAAGAAGCGAGAGAAAGGCGGCCGACATGACGAACGGCAACCAGGAGAGGAAGAACGTCTACCTCTCCTTCCACAGGAACTTCGTGAGGGAGGGCATCCCCTACACGGACAGGCGCACGGGAGAGCAGCGCACCTTCAACCAGGTGCGCATCCCGGCGGGCACGATCATCGACGGGAAGGACATGGGCGGCTACGAGTTCAGCCCGCTCTACGTGAACGAGTCGAGATTCCGCGGCCCAGACTGGCGGGACGTGCCGCTGCTGGCGGACAAGGAGGTGTGGCTCCAGAAGTCGGTGCTCGACCCCGAGGGGCATCCGGTCATAGGCGCAGACGGCCGGCGGATGAGGGACACCGTCAAGGTCATGCCGCAGCAAATCAAGGACGCGCTGTCGGAGTCGCGCCGGCGCTGGGCCGAGGAGCACGGTAGCGACCCCAGGGGGCTCTCCGAGCGCGGAGGCCAGGCGAGGAACTCATCTGATGCGATGCAGCGCGGCGGCGCCGGCCGCCCGTACGGCCGGGACGGGAGATAGGGGGAAGCCATGACGGCAACGAAGACCATCAAGGACACCGCCGGCAAGGTCGCCCGCTGCCTCGCGGCGGCCGTGCTTGCGGTCGGCCTGGCGATACCTACGGGATTCGCGTCCGCCGACGCCGCGAGCGGTTCCGACGAAGCGGCCCTCAACATCCACAGCTACAAGATCGAGAACGGCGACCCCAACATGGACGAAGGCGTCGGCTACGTGACGTCCGAGGGCGCGATTTCCTACTGCTACAACGCCTCCATGGTCGGCCCTGGATACGGAGGACAGGAGTTCGACCGGGTCGAGGACGGCTCGCACGCCTCCGATTACATCATCGCCCGAGGCTATCCGTCGACCAACCGGATCGGCGGCACCACCTGGTCCGACGCCGACGCGCAGGGAATCACGCAGCTAGCGGCCTGGATCGTCGCCGACACCAAGCCCTACCACGACATCCTGAGCTTCCAGAAGACCTCGGCCGACAAGATCGCCGCAGCCGAGGCGCTGGCCTCGGAGGCGAACGCCTACCGGGGCGGGGATCCGGCGATCGACGGATGCAGCTCCATCGCGTACTGCAGCTCCAAGCCCGGCATCCAGCCCATGCTCGTCGGGAGCCTAGGCGGCCACGTGGCCCTCACAAAGACGTCCGGCGACGCCGCCGTCACCGACGGCGACTCCGATTACACCCTCGCCGGAGCGGTCTACGGGGTCTACGACGGCGACGAGCTCGTGGCCCAGTTCACGACGGACGAGAACGGCCATGGCCGGACCGATTCCAAGGTCAAGAACGGCACCTACACCGTCAAGGAGATCTCCGCGCCCGACGGATACGTCCTGTCGAACCAGACGTACAAGGTGACCGTGTCCGGCAAGGACGCCAACGTCGATGCGAGTGACGCCCCCGTCACGGTGAAGATCAAGGTCGTGAAGACCGACGCCGAGACCGGCAAGCCGGAGCCCCAGGGCGCCGGCTCCCTGGACGGAGCGGTCTACAAGGCGTCCTACCAGAAGAAAGGCGAGAACGTCAGCCAGGAGGCGACGGTCGAGAACGGCGAGGCGACCTTCCGGGGCATCCCGCTCGGCGAGATCTCCATCACCGAGACCCACGCGCCGACCGGCTACCTCCCGGACACCGAGACCCACGAGTTCACCGTGACGGCCAAGGACGCCGGCCACGACGTCGCGGTCTTCGAGCTCACCCCGAAAGACGGCGAGTTCGCCGAGCAGCCCGTGCGCGGCGACCTCGAGCTCGTCAAGATCGCCGACTCCAGCCACAAGCGCCTCGCCAACGTGCCCTTCAAGATCACCAGCAAGACCACCGGGGAGAGCCACGTGATCGTCACCGACGCGAACGGGTACGCCTCCACCGCGGCGAGCTGGAACAAGCACACCGAGGACACCAACGGCGGCAACGAGGGCTCGGGCGTCTGGTTCGGCTCCTCCGACCCCGACGACGGCAAAGGCGCGCTCCTCTACGACACGTACTCGATCGAGGAGCAGCGCTGCGACTCCAACGCGGACCGCGCGCTCATCCCCGCGTTCGACGTGACCGTCTACAAGGACTCCACCACGGTCAACCTCGGCACCCTCACGGACGACGAGGGGCCGAAGATCGGCACCACCGCGACCGACGCCGCAGACGGCGACCACGAGGCGACCGCCGGGGAGAAGACCATCCTCAACGACGACGTCACCTACACCGGCCTTGAGCCCGGCAAGGAATACAAGCTCACCGGCACACTCATGGACAAGGAGACCGGCAGCCCCGTGCAGAACGACGGCAAGGACGTCACCGCGGAGACCTCCTTCACCGCCACCGACGAAGCGGGCGTCGCCACCGTGACCTTCGAGTTCGACGCCAGCGCCCTGGCGGGCCACGACACCGTCGCCTTCGAGAAGCTGACCCGCGACGGCGAGGAAGTGGCCGTCCACACCGACATCGACGACCAGGGACAGACCGTGAGGATCGCGCCTCCCGCCCCCGAGATCGGAACCACCGCAACGGACGCCGACGACGGCGACCACGAGGCGACCGCCGACGACAAGGTCGAGATCGTCGATGAGGTGGCCTACGAGAACCTGGAACCTGGCAAGGAGTACACCCTGACGGGCACGCTCATGGACAAAGAGACGGGAGAGCCGATCCAGAGCGGCGGCAAGGACGTGACCTCCACGGTCTCGTTCGCACCGGAGAAGGCGTCCGGCACCGTCGAGGTGCGCTTCGAGTTCGACGGCAGCGCGCTCTCCGGCCACGACGTCGTGGCTTTCGAGTCTCTCGACCGCGACGGCAATGAGGTTGCCGCGCACGCCGACATCGACGACGAGGGCCAGACCGTGAAGCTCGTCTCGCCCCCGACCGGGGACACGCCCTCCGGCGAGACGTCCAAGGGCAGCCTCCCCAAGACCGGCGACGACGTGCCCTGGGTGCCGCTCGCCTGCGCGGCAGGCGCCGCAGCATGCGCGGCGGGCGCCATCGCCCTGGCGCGCGCCCACGGGCGCAAGCCCGAGGACGGCTCCGACTCCGAAAGCACTGATGCCAACGAGAGCGAGGAGTGATGGGATGGTTCGCCATCGGAGCCGTCATCGCGATGATAGGCCTCGCTGGCTATGCCTGCGTGCGGGCCGGAGACGATAGCCGATAGGCCGGACTCAGACGAAACAAAACCGTCCTTCCAACGAGGAGCGGCGCCCTCCTGCGGGCCGCCGCTCCTCGTCTGTAGGGACTTCCCGCCCTGGATTCGAAAATGGGGCACCTCTTTCGAATCGAGGCGCGAGCCGACCGGGCGTTCCGATAGGATGGGGAGCGAGATGCGCACGCGCATGGCCGCATCGAGAGCAAGGAGCGCCAATGACCGACGAAAGCAAGGCCCCGTTCAAGGACGCCCACGTGACAATCGAGGGAGACCGGTACACGGTCGAGCTCGCGATGTACCGGATCACGGCGCTCCCGCAGTTCAAGGCCACCTACATCGACGTCCTCGATCTCGACGAGGAGTCCTCGCGGCTCTCCGTCGCCGTCTCCCTGTTGAACCTCATCTCAGACGCGTGCGTCGACTGCGACCACTACGACCACTTGGCCGAGGACGCCGCGTCTAGATGCGCCAAAGGGGTCGAGTGCCTGCGGGCCGGGAACCGCTGTGGCTTCAAGACGACCGAGATCGCAGACGAGACGTACGGACCTGTGGTCACCGAGGAGGACGAGCAGCAGCCCTCCCGTTTCGACGAGATTGACGTGTCCCCAATCCGGGAAGTGTCCGTCAGGGAATCGTTCGAGAACCAGGAGGTCGCCCGCTTCCGAGCGCAGATGTGCCTCGAAGACTGGGACGGCTACTCGCTCGAAGAGAAGCGGAAGATCGTCGAGGACATGGAGTCCACGAGCAAGGAAGCTATGGACGCAATGTACCGCGAGCTTATGGCTCTGCCACCGCAAAAGCGCGAGGACGCGATCGAATTCCTCGCAGCGAACGGGCAGAAGGACCTAGAGTGGTGGAAGAACTTCCTCGGCACCTGGGAACTGTAGCATCCTGGCAGATCGCCCTCCGAAAATCTTCGCCCCGCCTCGCACATCCATGCAGCAGCCCGGGACTCTCTGCAGCATAAGCCCTTCAGAATCGGTCGGGCTGCCGTTCCCTGGCGAGCTCGCCTGCCGCTTCGGCAATCGCCTCATAGGCGTCCGCGCTCATTCCGAGCATGCGGCATATGTCTGATTCCGTGGATCCGGGGCTCGCGAGCAACAGCCAACTGTGAGCTGAAACGACCTGCTTCGCGAACGACTCGGAGATGCGCGATACATGCGCGAGCCGATTGCAGTCCACCAGGTCGTCGCCTGCGCGCAGCACCACCACCTCACCGTCGACCTCGGCCATGATGAGGTGAGGAAGATCGTCGGAGTCTGCCACGACGAAAGACCATCCGTCGCGCCTACGGGCAATGGGGAGGCCCTTCGGCCCAACGGGCGTCTCCCCAATGCCGGTGGCGGGGTACCAGTAGAGGCTCAGGAGGAGGCAGCCCGCCCCGCCCCGAGCGTCGCCGATGTCGAGAGACCAGTTGGTGAGCAGATTACCGCGAAGCATGCTGGCATCGGTGAGGTGGTCGCTGTCGAACGTGTCGGTGTGCCCGGTGTCGTAGTAGGTCTTGAGTATCACCGTTGCATGCCCCTCTCCTTATTTTCCTGCCTGCGGGACTGTTCCCGCTGCGAATCGAGTCCGCTCCCGTTGCGCCATTCCGGTTCGAGCGTCTCGGGGAACGACGATTTGGGTGCCGGGACGCCCCTCGACGAATCCGCCCGCTCAATGCCGAGAATTCCGGTCCCTCTTATGTATGCAGCAAGCTCGGGGTCGGAAGCCTCGATGCTCTCGACTGATTCCCATCGCCCCGCGCCATTTCTCCCGATTGCGGCGACGCAGTCCGACAGTCTCTTGAGCTCGGCGAGGTCCTCCAACTCGAACGCCGACCTCGCAATCTCGTAGATCCTGCGCTCGCTCGCGTCGGACAGGTGCCTTGCAGCGCCGAGCGAGAATGATTGTTCCAGGGCCTCGCGACCATAGCCGAGCCCTAGGCGTTCGCCCGAGACCCGCCACGTGGGATGCCCTTCGAGCGAGTAGACCCAGTCGCGGCGCCGGGCGTTCGGGGAGTTATCGGCAACGTCCACCCCAATCGCCGAGAGAACGCTCCTGAACTCGCCCTCGCTTCTCGCGATGGCGCGGGCGATGCCGACCCGCGATCGGATATCGGCGACCCAGGAGTACTCGCCCTTGGCTTCAAACTCTCGCTCCGCTCTGCGAACGTATTCGCGCTGCATCGTCTTCGGCTTGAATCTGTCCCGATAGGTTGGGTACGGCTTGCCTGAGTCGAAGTCGTGTAATTCCCTTCCCCTAGCGAGCTTTTGGAGCGAGTGGTTCAGCGAGGAGGGACTGGGATCTTGCAGCCTTCTGCCTGTCACCAAATTGGTGTTGTTGACGACGACGTGAGCATGCGGGATGTGATTCTCGTTGTCGTCGTGATAGACGATTGCCACCTCGTACTCGGCGAAGCCCTCCTGCGCCCATGCCGTTGTGAGATCCCTCAGCTTTTCGAGGCTGATTGCATCGCCGGGGTCGGGCGAGATGACGTAGTGCTTGTAGGTTCGTGCCGGACGGTCGCCCCAAGGCGTGTCGTTGCGGTAGGCGTGACGCGTTTCGTCCATGGCTTCCGCCCAGTCGAACTCGCCATTTTCCGGCGCGTCGAGGTTTAGGAAGTCGTGCGCCAGCGCCCTGTCGTTCTTCGTGAGGTAGCGGTAGATGCCGGCGCAGGATGTATGACCGGATATCGGCTTCAGAATCGGCATCCTAGCACCTACCGGAAAAGGATTCGCGACTCGGCTACGGTTCGGACGTCTGAGGCCAGCGGCGCTGTCGCCCGGTTCACAGCATCGAGGGCCGCCTTGGCACGTGAGAGCGCGTCAATCACGTCATCGGTGTCCATGCTGTTGCGTTCGAGGTAGTAGGCGATGCGGTTGAGCGCGTGCACGGCCTGATTGCGCTGGTACCCCCAGTGGTTGAGCTCGCGGTAGAGTTTATTTGCAGTCGCGAGATCGAGGACGATGACGTGCTCTGATGAGACGTCGTTGGATGGAAGTTGGAGGAGAAGCCTAATCAAATCCGATATCGACAGGCCAGTTTCCTCGGCGAGCAGCTTTGCTCGAGCGTAGTCGGTATCGGTTGCCCGAATATAGATTCTTCTCGTGTAACGCTCCATGCGGCTCCAACCTTTTTGGCATAAGTCTGTAGCTCAGGGGCGCGGGGTCTCCCCCGCAACGAGGAGCGTAGCCGGTACGCACGTGGGTGTGCGGACATCACTCCGAATCGGTACGCTCGAGTCCCGGATTCGAGTCTTCGACATTCAGGACGAGGGATGGCATCCGCAAGTGCTATTTCGGGCGTGTACGCACGAAATAGGCTACTTGCTGTTCCCAAGTTTCGGCTATCAGCAAGTCTAACGAAGTCAATCCATGCTCGTTTTCGAAAGTCGAATACAATCAGGCTTACGCTGATGAAGGGTGATGAGGTCGTCGAGGCGTACAGAAGAGGCGCGCGATCGAGCGCCTGCTCATCCCTTGCTGGGAGACGGGCACCTCAATCCCATGACCTCCAATTGGAAATGTTGAGCGGGAGATTCCCTGCGAGCATCTCGACCTGGTTGCGAAACGAGGTCTTGACCTAGCATGTATGCAAGGTAACCTGAATCGAACAGCCGTTTTGCCGATAGCCAAACAGAAACTATTCAGGTAGAGATTACGAGATCAGAGCGGCCATTCGCATGACATGCCAACCTCTGGGTGTCTCGGAGGAAGACCGTGTAAGAGTGCGTCACACTCCGACGACGTTTTGGCTTCCGTCGATCTCGACCCGCTCAAGCCTTCCGGATCGCCTATGGATTGTCAAGACGTGGTGTAGGGACGCACAACGCCCCGCCGTGGCCGAAGTCTTCTCTCTGGATTGCACGGTCAGAGTTCTCACTGTATGTCGCGCCAAATTCTCCTAACTTACGCTGTTCCCAAGTGTTGGCACAGAGGATAGAATAACGTCATATGTAATGCATCTTGCGTTCTATGGAGGGCGCCCATGAAGTACTCGGAACTCATTGACTCCGGTGCCACGCCTACGGAGATCCAAGGCTTCCTCACGGACTCGGAGAATGTCTCGGTAACGCTCAGAATGCCGCGCAGCCTTCGGGACGCCGCCAAGGAGGCGGCGAGCCTCTCCGGGATGAGCCTGGCCTCCTACGTCAAGATGTGCCTCATCGACCGCCTATCGGGGGCCGACCGTAAATGATCGAGCTCACAACTATGGTCGTCCGGCTCATAGACAGCAACCCGGACGGTATCAGGATCTGCCATGTCGAGGGCGAGTCGCTCACGACCGTGGTCGTGCCCCGCGAGCTGCTCTCGGAGGCGAAGAGGCTGCCGGACATCCCGAAGAGAGGCATCTACTACCTCCTGGACGAGGACCACGGAATCATCAGCCGCGTGTATGCCGGGCAGACCACGCAAGGACTTGCCCGACTGGACGCCCACAAGTCTAGGAAGGATTTCTGGAACAAAGCAGTTATGTTCCTGGACGACGAGTCGAACATGGACAGGGACGTTCTGGATGCGCTCGAGGCGGATGCCATCGGCTATGTCCGGACGCACGGATCGTACGAGACCGACAACCTCGAGACCCCGCAGCCCTACGTGAGCCCGTACAAGGAGCAGGCCGTAAAGCGCCTGCACAAGAGCATCCTCTTCCGAATGGCCGTTCTTGGCTATGGGCTCGACCGCACCGACACCGCGGTTCCCGCAGGCCATGCGCTCTTCCACACGAGGAGGAACGGCATCGTCGCGAACGGGCACTACGACGAGCGCACGGGAAGGTTTACGGTCCTTGCGGGTTCGCAGGTCGACCTTACCCGGCCCGTCCTCAAGAACGTCGGCGCCGCGGACGCGAGGCGGGAGCTCTTCGGAGAAGAGTCGGGGGTGGCTACGCTGGGGTACGACGTGGCCTTCGGCAGCCCGAGCTCGGCCGCGGTATTCGTCCTCGGAGGGAGCCAGAACGGCTGGACCGAATGGATAAACGAGGCGGGCGAGACGCTCGACGCCGCCTACAGGGGGAAGGGGACAGGGACCCGATGAACAAGCAGCAGCTAGCCGCCCGGATCTGGGCGTCGGCGAACGAGATGCGCTCGAAGATCGAGGCGAGCGAGTACAAGGACTACATCCTCGGCTTCATCTTCTACAAGTTCCTCTCGGACCGCGAGGAGCAGTTCCTGCTCAAGAACGGATTCGACAGGGAGAGCATGGAGACGGTAAGGGAGGACGACCCCGAGACCCTCTCCTACGTGCAGAACAACCTGGGCTACTTCATCTCGTATGACGACCTTTACTCGACATGGCTCGCCAAGGGCTCGGACTTCGACGTTTCGAATGTCCGAGATGCGCTCTCGGCCTTCTCGCGCCTCATAAAACCGTCTCACAAGAACGTGTTCGACAAGATTTTCGACACCCTCGAGACCGGCCTCTCGAAGCTGGGAGACACCTCCGGGGCGCAGACAAAGGCCATCAGCGCGCTCCTGCAGCTCATCCGCGACATTCCGATGGACGACAAGCAGGGCTACGACGTTCTCGGCTACATTTACGAGTACCTGATCAGCAACTTCGCTGCCAACGCCGGCAAGAAGGCTGGCGAGTTCTACACCCCGCACGAGGTATCAGTTCTCATCTCCCAGATTGTGGCGCAGAACCTGGCGGGCCGCGGCGAGGTCACCGTCTACGACCCGACCTCCGGCTCGGGCTCGCTGCTCATCACAATCGGCGAGGCGATTGCCCGACAGCAGGGTTATCGCGGTTCTATCAAGTACTACGCCCAGGAGCTCAAGGAGAACACCTATAACCTCACGCGCATGAATCTTGTGATGCGCGGCATCGCGCCGGACAATATCGTGTGCCGCTGCGGCGATACGCTCGAGGACGACTGGCCGTGGTTCGAGGAGGGACACCCAGAGTCCTACGAGCCGCTCTTCGTGGACGCGGTCGTCTCGAACCCTCCTTACTCCCAGCGCTGGGACCCCGAGGGCAAGGATTCCGACAGGCGCTTCGATGGCTACGGGGTAGCTCCCAAGAGCAAGGCCGACTACGCCTTCCTTCTGCACGACCTCTACCATCTGAAGCCGGACGGCGTGATGTGCATCGTCCTGCCGCATGGCGTGCTGTTCCGTGGCGGCGAGGAGGAGAAGATCCGTACCGCGCTCGTGGAGAACGAGAACATCGACGCCATCATCGGCCTCCCCGCCAACATCTTCTTCGGCACGGGGATCCCCACGATCGTGATGGTGCTCAAGAAGCGACGTCCGAGCGACGACGTCTTCATAATCGACGCCTCGAAGGACTTCGTGAAGGATGGCAAGAACAACAGGCTCCGCGCCTGCGATATCCGCCGCATCGTTGATGCCTACCAAAGCAGGAAGGACGTCGAGCACTTCTGCCGCGTGGTCCCAAAGCAGGAGATCCGCGACAACGGCTACAACCTCAACATCCCACGCTACGTTGACTCGTCCGAGGCCCCCGAGACCTGGGACATCTACGCGACGATGTTCGGAGGCATCCCCGTCGCCGAGGTCGGCGCGCTCGGGCACTACTGGGACGCGCTGCCCGGCCTGCGCGACGAGCTCTTCGAGTCGGCCGGCGGTGCGACCCTACGTCTCAGGTCCGAGGACGTGGAGAGTACCGTCAGGAACAGCCCCGCCGTGCGCAGGTACCTGGAATCCTACGACGCGCGCTTCGCAGACTTCGGCCAGTGGCTCTACGACGAGCTCGTCGACGAGCTCTCGCTCGTCAACCTGCCGACCGAGGAGGACGGGCTCGCCCGGGAGATCTTCGACAGGCTCGGGGGCGAGAAGCTGGTGGACCCCTATGACGCCTACCAGGTCCTCGACGACTCCTGGCAGGGCATCGAGGCCGACCTAGAGGTCATCCAGACCGAGGGCCTCGACGCCGTCAAGAGGGTCGACCCCAACATGGTGACCAAGAAGAAGAGCGGCAAGGAGGTGGAGGTACAGGATGGCTGGCGCGGGCGCGTGCTTCCGTTCGACCTCGTCCAGCGCGAGCTGCTCGGCGACGACCTGCTTGTCCTCGACTCCGTCAGTGACCGCATGACGGCCATCGACGAGGAGCTCTCCGAGATAGTCGAGGGCCTCACGGAGGACGACAAGGCCGCCCTCGGCGAGGCGCTGAACGACGCGGGTGACGCCTTTGTGGCCTCAAAGCTGAGGAAGGCGGCCAAGGAGCTGCGCTCCGATGGCGACCAGGACGAGCTTGTCAGTCAGGTCGAGAAGGCCCGGTCCCTGCTCGATGAGCAGAAGGCGGCGAAGAAGGAGCAGAAGAGTCTCTCTGCGAAGCTCGAGGCAAGCACCAAGAGCGCCATCGAAGGTCTTTCCGACCAACAGGCATGCGAGCTTCTGGATGCCAAGTGGAACCGTCCTATCGAGGACGGAATCGCCGCCCTCTCTCGCGCCGAGATCGACGGCCTCGTCGACAGGGTCAGGGACCTCTCCAAGAAGTATGAGACGACGTTCGCCGAGGTGGACGAGCAAATTCGCTCGGAGGAAAGCAATCTCTCGCAGATGCTCGGGCAGCTTACGGGCAACGAGTACGACATGGCCGGCATTCGCGAGCTCATGGACCTTCTGGGGGGTGACGCTCGATGAGCGGCAATATCCCGGCTATCCGCTTCGCCGGATTCACTGAACCTTGGGAACAGCGTAAGTTGGGAGAATGGGCGCGACATCAGTGGTCACTCCGGCAATCCAAAGAAGACTTCGGCCACGGCGGGGCTTTGTTCGTTCCCTACAGCCAACGTCTTCGACAACCATAGGCGATCCGGAGAGGCTTGAGCGGGTCGAGATAGACGAAGCCAAACGTCGTTCGGAGGGGTACGCACTCTTCACGGCCTCCGAGACACCCGAGAGGTTGGCATGTCCTGCGTCTGGCACTCGGATCTCGATAATCTCTACCTGAATAGTTTCTGCTTTGGCTCATCGGCAAAACGGCTGCTTCGATTCATACTACCTTGCATACATGCTGGGTCAGACATCGTTTCGCAACCAGGTCGAGAGGCTCGCCAGGGAATCCCGCTTCAACATCTCCAAGGGGAAGGTCTGGAGATTGATGTGCTCCGTCCCCAGCAAGGGAGAGCAGCCCTCATCGGGCGCCTCTTTGAATGCCTCGACAACCTCATCACCCTTCATCAGCGTAAGCACGACCAGCTCGCGACGCTGAAGAAGTCGCTCCTCGAGAAGATGTTCCCGAAACCGGGTTCCGATGTCCCCGAACTCCGCTTCGCCGGATTCACTGAACCTTGGGAACAGCGTAAGTTGGGGGAGCTTGCCACTCGATCACGGAAGACGAGCGCAGTCCGATTTGCCATGACGTTGCAATACGGACTCATAGACCAGGGAACGTTCTTCAACAGAGGTTGCATGCAAGGATCTGAGTGGCGATTCGCCTTCGAAAAGGGGAATTCGCTCAACAAGGCAAAGCGACGCCTATGGGCGTCGTGAATGCGTCTCGAACAGTACGAAAAGGGCTGCGTATCGGCGGTGTCATCTGCTTTGGGCCGACGATGCTGACGCCGGCATTACCTCGTCTCGTCTCGATGACGAACGATGGCAGCCAGCATATTGCTGCAGACAGGCGCGGGCACCACGGTCTGCATCAATCTCGCAGATGACTTCTTCGAGGACGATGCTCTTGTTCCAAAGTCGCGAGGGACGAGCAGCATCAATTGGCATGCTCTTTCCCGCCTCGACAACCTCATCACCCTTCATCAGCGTAAGCACGACCAGCTCGCGACGCTGAAGAAGTCGCTCCTCGAGAAGATGTTCGTGTAGGGGGTAAACCACGCATGGCTGACACATTCAAGAGCGAGGCGGAGTTCGAAGCCGCCCTCGTTAGCCGTCTTAAGGACTTCGGATGGACGGGCGGTGTGCTCCATCAGCCCGATGAGCAGGAGCTCCTCGACAACTGGGCGCAGATTCTCTACAAGAATAACCCGGGCATCGACAGACTCAACGGCTGTCCGCTCACCCAGGGCGAGATGCAGCAGATACTCGAGCAGATTGCCGCTCTTAGAACCCCAATGAGACTAAACGGGTTCATCAACGGGAGGACCGTCTCCATCAAGCGCGACAACCCGGATGATGCCGCGCACTTCGGCAAGGAGGTGAGCCTCTACATCTACGACCGGCTCGACATCGCGGCGGGCAGGAGCGTATACCAGATAGCCGAGCAGCCGCGCTTCAAGGCAGCATCCGCCCGCCTCAACGACCGCCGCGGAGACGTGATGCTGCTCATCAACGGCATGCCGCTGATCCACATCGAGCTCAAGCGCAGCGGCGTCCCCGTGTCTCAGGCATGCAACCAGATTCAGAAGTATGCGCACGAGGGCGTCTTCTCCGGATTGTTTTCGCTCGTGCAGATTTTCGTGGCCATGGAGCCCGCCGAGACGGTCTACTTCGCCAACCCCGGCGCCACAGGGGACTTCTCGCTCTTCCGCTTCCACTGGGCAGACTTCAACAACGAGCCCATAAACGGCTGGAACGACGTGGTGAGGTACCTGCTCTCCATCCCCATGGCCCACCAGCTCATAGGCTTCTACTCGGTGGCTGACGACAAGGACGCGACGCTCAAGGTCATGCGCAGCTACCAGTACTACGCTGCCTCGGCAATCTCCGACAGGGTGAGGAGGTCGCGATGGGACAAGGCAGACGCAAGGGGAGGCTACGTGTGGCACACCACCGGCTCGGGCAAGACGATGACGAGCTTCAAGAGCGCCCAGCTCATCGCCGACTCGCACGATGCGGACAAGGTCGTCTTCCTCGTTGACAGGATAGAGCTGGGCACGCAGTCGCTCGACGAGTACCGCAACTTCGCGGACGACTCAATGAGCGTGCAGGCGACCGAGGACACCGACGTGCTCAGGGCGAAGCTCAAAAGTGATGATTACGCCGACACGCTCATAGTGACCTCCATCCAAAAGATGAGCAACATTCACGAGCACGACGGCGGGCTCACGGAGCGAGACCTCGAGCGCATTCGCGACAAGCGCCTCGTCTTCATCGTGGACGAGTGCCACCGCTCCACCTTCGGCAACATGATGCAGACGATCAGGAGGACGTTCCCTACGGCGATGCTATTCGGCTTCACCGGGACGCCCATCCAGGACGAGAACCAGAAGAAGCAGAACACCACCACCGACGTGTTCGGAGACGAGCTGCACCGCTACAGCATCGCCGACGGCATCCGCGACCACAACGTCCTGGCCTTCGACCCCTACATGGTATGCACGTACAAGGACCGTGACGTCCGGCGCGAGGTGGCACTGGAGAAGGCCCATGCGGACAGCGAGGACGACGCCCTGGCGGATCCCAAGAAGCGCAAGACCTATCTCAGGTACATGGATCCCTCGCAGGTCCCTATGGCTGGCCATCGGGAGGCGGACGGCTCCTGGTCGAAGGGAATAGAGGACTACCTCCCGGAGAGCCAATACTGTGGCATGGACGGCGACGGCTGCACCAGTGGAAACCCTTGCGACCACTTCAGGATGGTCTTCGGGGACATCGTCGAGGGATGGAAGACGCTCTCGCACGGCGGCAAGTTCCACGCAATCCTCGCCACCTCGAGCATCCCCGAGGCCATCACGTACTACCGAATGTTCCGCGACGAGGCCCCGCATCTCAAGGTGACCGCGCTCTTCGACCCCAACATCGGGAACGACAACCCCGACAACCCGACGGGCACGCTCTTCAAAGAGGACGGTCTCGTCGAGATACTCGAGGGCTACTCGAAGCTCTATCCCGGCAAGGACTACACCATCCCCACGCACGCCGCCTTCAAGCGGGACGTGTCCGCGCGCCTCGCGCACAAGAAGCCCTATGTTGGAATCGAGCGCCACCCCGAGGAGCAGCTCGACCTCCTCATCGTCGTGAACCAGATGCTCACGGGCTTCGACTCCAAGTGGGTCAACACGCTCTACCTCGACAAGGTGCTGGAGTACGAAAGCCTCATCCAGGCGTTCAGCCGCACAAACAGGGTCTTCCCTGGCAATGAGAAGCCCTTCGGCGTGATCCGCTACTACCGAAGGCCGCATACGATGCGGCAAAACGTGGACGATGCCGTCCGGCTCTACTCCGGGGACCGCCCGTTCGGTCTTTTCGTGGACAAGCTGGAGAGCAACCTGGAGCACATCAATATGTGTTTCGGGGACATCAGGGGCGTGTTCGAGGGCTATGGGGTAAAGAACTTCGAGAGGCTTCCCGACTCGGACGCGGCATGCGCGCGGTTCGCCAAGCTGTTCAAGCAGCTGTCGGACCTCATCGAGGCGGCTAAGGTGCAGGGGTTCACCTGGGAGAAGTCTACTTACAAGTTCCATCACGATAGCGGGGAGGAAACCGAAGTCGTGATGGTGCTCGACTTCCAGACCTATCTCGTCCTCGCTCTGCGCTATAAGGAGCTCTTCGAGCGGGAGCCAGGCGACGGGTCGGATGATGTGCCCTTCGACATCGACGGCTACCTTACGGAGATTGACACCGGGCGCATAGACACCGACTACATGAACGAGAACTTCGCCAAGTGGCTCAAGAAGATTGACGAGGGCGAAGAGGCCAAGGCAGCACTAGAGCTCCTGCATGGATCCTTCGCGAGCCTTACCCAAGAGCAGCAGGCTGCGGCCGAGCTCGTCATCCACGCCGCGCAGCGTGGTGAACTGGAGGTTGTGCCCGGCAAGACGCTTATGGACTACATCAACGACTTCCAGAAAATAGGTAAGGACTCGCAGGTAAATGCACTGGTTTCTGCAGTCGGTGTGGACGAGGGGAAACTGCGTGATCTCATGGCGCGCCATGTGACCGAAGACAATATCAACGAGTACGGGCGCTTCGACGCATTGAAGGAAACGGCGGACCTTGACAAGGCACGGGAATACTTTGCCGGGATGGAAGGCAAACCAATACCACCGTTCAAAGTGAGCATGAGGCTGGACAAGCTCCTACGAGAGTTTGTCACTCAGGGCGGTTTCGATATTTAGGGTGGCAACTTGGGAACAGCGTAAGTCTGGGAGACTCTGCCACTGGTGAGAAAGAACTCCGACCGTGCATCAGAGAGAGGACGTACTCTCAGTCTCTCGCTGAGGGGGTGTGAGTCAACCGATGACTTCCAGCATGACTTCACCGGTGCGATAGACTTCGACGGAATACCTAAGTACAGTGGGCGACGATTGTTATACCCACGGATCTCCGCTACCGGGCACCAGTCGGCCTATCAATACGAATCGGCAGGTCAGGAACTGCTTGTCTACCTTGTATGCTCGTGATCGCGCCAACCGAGTGGATCCGATTTCGTTCAGGATACTTAGATCAGGTGATCGGCACGATTATCACATCTCGTAAGCAAAGGCGGCGCAAGAACGATCTGCAGTATCTCTGAAAATCGAATTCTGAGATGATCTCGCTTCCCGAAAGGATGAGCAGACGCTATAGCGCGCTGTTCCTGAGCGCCTCGACAACCTCATCACCCTTCATCAGCGTAAGCCCCATCACTCTCTCAACGCGGAATGAAGGGAAATTAGTGGATAACGAAAATAATGCCTCTATCCTATTCGTGGACTACTACTCACGCTGGGTCGCCGTTTACAAAGAAGGAGCGGTCCGAAAAGTGACCTTAGGCAAATACAAACTCGCCGAGCAATGGCTCGGCAGTGCCGTCCCCAATCTGACGGTCGATTCGCTTACCAGAACCGAATATCAGCAAATTATTAACAGATATGCGAAAACTCACGAGCGACAGACGACCATGGACTTCCATCACTTGCTCAAAGGCGCGATTCTAGATGCGGTGGATGATGGGCTTATAGCTCGAGATCCGACACGCAAGGTGATAATAAAAGGCAAGACGCCGCGCGCGAAGAAACCAAAGTACCTCAACCAGTTTGATCTTCACAAACTCTTGTCCTGCCTTAATTTAGGCACCGAACCATCTTGGGACTGGCTGATCCTCCTCATCGCGAAGACGGGTCTTCGTTTCTCCGAGGCCGTTGCTCTTACTCCTTCGGACTTTGAATTTCACCGGCAACAATTATCAGTGAACAAGACGTGGAACTACAAGGATGGCGGCGGTTTTGAGCCCACGAAAAATCGCACCTCGGTGCGCAAAGTCCAGATGGACTGGCAGCTCGTTGTCCAGTTTTCCGAGCTGGTCAAGGGACTACCACCAGACAAGCCGATATTTGCACGCGGAAAGGTGTACAACTCTACAGCTAATGGCGTTCTAGCGAGGAGGTGCAGAAGTGCGGGCGTTCCAGTGATTACAATTCACGGACTGAGACACACCCATGCCTCTTTGCTACTGTTTGCCGGCGTTTCGATCGCAAGTGTCGCGCGCAGACTTGGGCACGCAAGCATCAATACCACTCAGAAAACGTATCTACATATTATTCAAGAGTTAGAGAACCAGGATATTGACCTAGTAATGAGGTCGCTCTCCAGCCTCACCTAGATAGATTATCGGGGACTTACGCTGATGAAGGGTGATGAGGTTGTCGAGGCGCGTAAAGAGACGCCAATCAGATGCTGTTCTCCCTCGACTTTGGCAAGAAGAGCATACGTGTCGAGAAGTGCATCTGGGGCAGATACCTTGAGCAGACCGTGATTCCTCGCGCCTTCTGTCAGCAATCATTTGCATGGCCCATGCCATCGATCGTCTCGAGTACGAGACGAAGTAATTCGGGTCAGCATCGTCGAGCCCAAAGCAGAGTACAGGGTCGATACATGCAGCCCTTTTCGTATTCGAGTCGCTTACGGCGCCCCATGGGCTGTCGCTTGAAGTGCTCTTGTTGTATGCGAAGTCCCCTTTTCGAAGGATCGGAAATAGCCATCAGATCCTTGCTGAACCTGGCTGTTGAAGAAAGTTCTCTGGTCTATGAGACCGTACTGGGCTGATATCGTCAGACGCAAATCGGACTCGCCCTCGTTCTTGCCTAGTGATCCGCGATAGGGCGATATCCCCCAACTTACGCTGTTCCCAAGTGTTGGGCTTTCATGCGATATTATTTTTGCTTTCGTATAGGATTCGAATCAATGCTGGGAATGCCCGCCTCCCGAACGGGGAAGCGGGCCGCCGGCGCCCTGCGGAGGTCGCTACAGGGCGGATAGCGCGTTGCGGTGGAGCCTGAGGAATCCGCGGCTGTCGCCGAGGACCATCATGCTCACGATGTCGAACCGGACGGTGACGTCGCCCTCGTCGAAGTGCTCGAGGTAGGCGGCTGCCAGGCGCTCGAGGCCTTCGCGGTCGGCCGGGTCCTCCTCGGGGAAGCCCCCGGACCCCTCGCTGACCTTCACCGTCACGAAAACCAGGTCGCCGTCCTCGCGGGCGATGAAGTCGGCCCTGTCGCTGCCGTGCGCCCAGCCCCGCTCGATGATGTCGTAGCCCTTGCGGTCGAGGAACGTCTCGATTGCCTTCGTGGCCTTCTCGTAGATCGTCGCTTCCATGATGTGACCTCCTAGTCTCCCGGCCCGCCCCTGCGGCGAGCCTTGTGGCTCGCGGGGCGGCGGGGTTCCCGGAGCGCGCAAGGGGGAAAGCGAAACCCGTAAGGGCTCGAGTTTTCGCGTCGCCACCATGGGAACCGCAACGCGAAAAGTTTTCGCGGCCCTTGCGCGCGCAGGGGTTCCCGCCGACGCTGCGTAAGTCCAAGGAGAAGCCCAGGGCGCCGCCGGGCGGGGAGGTTGCCTCGGATGCGGCGGAACGCGAAGGCGGGAAGGGATTGAGTCCTGGCTGCGATGCACTCCATCGTGACGACGGGCAGGTGGCAGGAGCGGCGGCCGGAATCTTCGATGGCGGAAACGACCTCCGGGTTGCGCGCCCGGAGGTCGTCGCGGTCTCGGGAGGCGCCTAGCCGAGCGCCGCGTCGATGTCGTCGATGATTCCGTGCGCGGCCTCGCGGATGGCGCCCATCGAGGCCTTCAGCTCGTCGAGCTCGCGTCCCGAGACCCAGCCGGCGACGTAGCCGAAGCTGTAGCCGCCGGTGTCGAGCCCGTAGTGGCTGGCCACCACGAACGCCACCGACTCGGCCTGCACCTCGCGGGTGCCGCGGTCGGGCAGATCCTCGGGCGGAGTGGCCACGTCGAAGTCGTGCATCCTGCTGTGGGCGAGCTCGTGGATCGCCGTCTTGACCGTCTGCGCCTGGCTCATGCCGGGGCGGATGGCTATCCTGCGCTCCGCGCGGGAGAAGAAGCCGTTGACGCTCGCGGGCATTTCCTCGAACCCGACCGGCACCGGTGCGGCCGCCTCGATGGCACCCATCACCTGCCCGTAGCGCTCGATCGAGCCGTCGAGCAGCTCGGCGATCTGCGGGAGGGGCTCGCCGTCGGTCTGGCTGACGTCGAAGGTGCTCGCGAGCCTGAAGCCGGCCAGGCGCTCGACGACGGCTTCGTCGCCGTCCTCGTCCTCGACCTTGCGGCGGTAGCGCACCGGCGCGAGGATCCGGATGCCGCGCTCGCCCTTGCGGACCTGTCGGCCGAACCTGCGCTTCCAGTCGGTGTAGCTCGCGACCGCCGTGGCCGTCGGCATCTGCATCGCGATGAGAAGCGAGTTGTTGGCCGAGTATTGGTGGAACCTCGACATCACCTCGAGGTAGCGCTCCCACCTGCCGCTCTCGAAGACCTCGCGCACGCCCCGGTCGAGACGCTCCATCGCCTCGTCGAGCTCCGCCCTGCGCTGCTCCCTCGTCCTGACCCGCTTGCCCATGATGACCTCCTCGGATTGTCGGCGGCCCCTTCGGCCGCCCCTGCGATGCGGCCCGGGGAGCGGGTTTCCGGCGCGGGCGCAAGGATCCTAGGCGGGAAACCCGGAAGGGCCCGAGTTCCCGCGCGGCTCCCTTCTCGGAAACGCCGCGCGGGAAGTTTTCCCGCCCCTCGCGCCCGCGTCGGGTTCCGCGTCTTGCTTCGCATGCAGGGGAGGCGAGGGGCGCTGATGCCCGGAGGCCGGCTAAGCGCAAGCAGGAGGGCGAGCCTTGCTGGGTGGAACGCGCGCGGGAAAAGGCTAGGGACGGCTGTTGGCGGCAGCGCACCGGATTCTGCTGGCGTACTGTAGAATGGCGGCATCTAGCGATTAGGAGACGCGCATGCAGCAGCCCATAACCAGAAACGACCCTGAGCTCTTCTCTGCCGAGAAGGAGAACCAGTACTTCGACCGAAAGAGCGCTCGCAAGGACGAGAAGGAGATCGCGAAGCACATCAGCGCCTTCGCCAACGCCTCGGGCGGCAAGCTGGTCATCGGCATCGAGGACGACGGCGAGGTCACGGGCTTCAAGAGGGACGGAGCGCGCAACATTGAGGAGTTCGAGCAGGCGCCGCTCGCCACCTGCACGCCGGGGCCGCTGGTGCGTTCGGCGCGCGTGCCAGTGGTGAACTCCAAGGGCGAAGAAGACCAGATTCTCGTGCTCGACATAGAGCCATCTCCGGACCACGTTGTATCGCGCATGAGCGACAAAGAGGTGTTCCTGCGGCAGAACGACAAGAGCGTCAAACTCGACCGCGAGCAGGTCTTGGCACTCGAGTACGACAAAAACCAGCGCAGCTACGAAAACGAAGTGCAGGATCGCTCGTCCATGGAGGACGTGGACCACGACGTGTTGTCGCGTTACAAGGTCGATATCGGTGCGGAAGAGCTGTCCGACGAGCAGGTGCTGAGGAGCAGGGGCTTCCTGGTGGGAGGGCACTTGACCAATGCGGGCGTCCTGCTGTTCTCGGAGCATCCCGGGAAATTCATGCCGTGGGCTCGGGTGCGCGTGCTGCGTGTTGACGGTACGAAGATGTCGACGGGCAGCCGCATGAATGTGGTGAAAGACCGCACCTTCGACGGGCCCCTGCCCAAGGTCATCGACGAAGCTAAGGAGTTCATATCCGGCCAGCTGCGCGAGTTTCAGTTCCTGGGCAAGGACGGCAGGTTCGAGGTCATCCCCGAGTACCCCGAGTTTGCGTGGTTCGAGGGGCTCGTGAACGCCGTCACGCATCGCAACTATGCCTTCTCGGGCGACTACATCCGCGTGACCATGTACGACGACCGTCTGGAGATACTCTCGCCAGGGAGGCTGCCGAACATCGTGACCCTGGAGAACATGCGGCGCACCCGCTTCTCCCGCAACCCCGTGATCGCCCGCGTGCTGGTGGAGATGGGGTGGGTGCGCGAGCTCAACGAGGGCGTCCAGCGCATCTACGACGAGATGGCGGGCTTCTTCCTGAAGGAACCCACCTACTCCGAGCCCAACAACGCCTCTGTGCTGCTGACACTCGAGAACAGCGCGACCTCGCGCGTGCTGCGCCAGCACGACAGCCTGGAGGCGTCTGTGGGCACAGACGAGCTGGAAGGGCTGAACGAGTACGAGGTCGCCGCCATGCAGATGGCCATGTCGAGGGGGCGCGTGACTACCAAAGAGCTGGGGGAGCGCATCGGCAAGGGGCCGACGCTGTGCGCCCGCACCCTGAAGGGCCTCGCCAATGATAGGGGTCTGCTGACGTGGCATGGGAGCAGCACGCACGATCCCTCGCAGTACTACTCTCTCTCCTGCCGCGTCGCCGGCGGCAATTGAGCTGCGCGAATGCCCTCCGACCTGCGGGCAAGGGGATAGAGCGGACTAGAGCGGACTAGAGCGGACTAGAGCGGAGTAATCGGTGCGAACCGGGTCGAAATCGGCCTCGCGGAGGTATGCGCAATGCTTTTGACCTGCGGGGAAAGGAGTAAAACGGAGTAAAACGGAGTAACGGGGAGTAAGGGGAGGGCGGCGTTCTGGGTCCGAGCTCGTCAACGAAAACGGGTAGATGCACTGCGGCGACGGCGTTGGGCACCGATGGCCGAAGGGTGAAACGCTCGGGGCAACGGAGGCGGTTCCTCGGCCAAGCGGCAGGCGGGCCGTGTCCAGGCGAATCGAGGTCGCGTAAATCGGACAGCTCGGACAAGCAGACTACCTGCGGGAACGCCGAGGCATGAAAGCGTTTCCCGCATAAACGCCGCGTAGGCTCGCGTAAACCGTCAAGGGCATACGTAAACCCACGCGGCTTCCCGCTTCTCGCGGGCCTTCCTGGCGTCCTGCGGCGCCTACAGTCCCTCCGGCAGCCTGCCCAGGACCGCATTGACGACGGAGGCGTCCTCGATGCGGGTGACCGCGAAGCTCTTCTTGCCGGCGTCCTTGAGCGACGCGCCCACGAGGTAGCCCTCCGCGCCGTCGATTATCAGGAACCGGTCGTGAAAGGTGGCCGTGTGCTTCACTTCCAGTTGGGGGTACTGCGCGTTGAAGGTCGCGACGTCGTGATCGGTGAGCCTCGTCTTGGGATGCGTCCATATCGTGACGGGCACGCCTTCGGCCTTCTTTGCGAGGATGTTGAGCGTCCCCGTGTCCACGTAGCCGTCGACCAGCACGATCTCGCGCTCCGCCCTCTGCACGAGGGAGACCAGCAGTTCGAAGGCGTCGTAGACCTGCCCTTCGAAGAAGACCTTCTGGCTAGGCGCCTCGTGGGCCTCCATGTAGTCGAAGACACGTTCGAAGCGCTCGTCGGTCGAGCGCTCCAGGCTGTCCAGCCTGTTGTCGATGCTCCTGATCCGCTCGAACATGTGGGCGTTGTCCGCGATGAAGTGGCGCATCTCGACGAAGGCGTCCATGACCTTGACGCTTACCTTTACCGCCGTCTCGCTTCTGAGGACGGCGGAGAGCATCGCAACGCCCTGCTCGGTGAAGACCCTGGGGAGATAGCGTCTGCCTCCGCGACCCTCGACTGTCTTTGAGGTCACAATTTGTGACCTCAAAACCTGGTCTTCTTTCCGCGTGACACGAAAGCAAAATTGTTCGGGGAAACGGCTTGGGTTTCTTGTGACCGCCTGGTTGAGCACTTTCGTCTCTACGCCGTACAGTTTGGCGAGGTCGCTGTCGAGCATCACCTGCTGCCCTCGTACGGTGTAGATCATGTCCCTGATTTGCACATCGCTTGAGGGGGCGATTGCCGTCTCGCCTTCGACGGGTTCCTTGTCGGGCATATCCGCAGTCCTTCTCCTCGAATCGTTGGTGCAATTATCTATCATGCGATTGCTCACATCCACCGCGAGACGGCGCGGAAGAGCCACTTGACGAACCGCCACACCAGCCTAAACAACCTCATTGCCGGCCTCCTTCGCCTTGGCGGCGGCGAGCATCGCCTCGAGCTGCTCCACGGTGAACGAGATCGCTGGCTCGGGCTGTCGCCCCTTGAGCCTCCCGCACGCGTCGTGCGTGTCGAGCCATTCCCCGTAGACGTCCTCCATGTCGGCGTCGAAGCTGTCCTCTACCTTCGAGACGGCGGCCGCCTTCGCGTCGGGGTCGACGTCCGCGTAGATGTCGAGCGTCATCGAGACGCTCGAGTGCCCGAGGTAGCTCGCCACGGTGCGCACGTCGCACCCGTTTCCGATCATCATGGTGGCGAAGGTGTGGCGCAGGTCGTGGAAGGTGCAATCGAAGCCGTTCATCTTGCAGAACGCCGCGAAGTCCTTGCCGAGCTGCGTGGGGTTGTAGGGACGGCTGTCGGGCTCCTGGGTCCCGAGGATGAACGCGTCGCCGAGCGGGAAGCTCATCTCGGCGGCGGTGCGCTGCGCGTCTGCCCTGATTATCCGCAGCATGCCGAACGTCCGCTTCGTGAGCGGGATGGTCCTGCGGCTGCTGTCGGTCTTGGGCTCTTTCAGGTAGAAGCCGCCCGGGCCGTTGCCGAGCGCGTGCGTGACGGCGATGGTCCCGTCATCGGAGAGGTCGCTCCAGCGCAGCGCGCACACCTCGCCGCGCCTCATGCCGGTCGTGAGCGCGAGCTCGACCGCGACACCCAGCGGCTCGGGCTGCGCCTCGCGCGCGAGCGCCAGCATGCGACTGCGGTCCTCGCGGGAGAGCGCGTTTATCGGCGTCTTCACGCGCTTGGGTGGCTTGCAGAACTCGCACACGTTCCTGTTGAGGAGCCCCTGCGCCATGCCCCACTTGAGCGCCTGCTTGAGCAGCCGGAAGGGCTTGGCCACCGACTTCGGGGCGTACCCCTCGGCGGTCATCTTTCCCATCCAGCCGTTCACGTCGGCCACCGTGAGCTCGCAGACCTTGACGTTGCCGAGCCAGCGGCAGATCTGCTTGGTCTCCCCGCGGTAGCTCCTCACCGTGGAGGGCTCGATCGTGCCGGACTTACCCTTGTAGTCGAGGAAGGCGTCCATGAACTCGCGCACAGTGGTGCCCGATGCCGATATCCCGCCCTCGATCTCGAGCTGCACGATGAGCGCGTCGCGGGCGTGCTCCGCCTGCCTCTTCGTCTTCGCTGTTATCGTGTGGTAGGTGCGCACCACCTCGCCGGTGACGGGGTCGGTGTGGGAGAGGCTGCACTCCCACTGGTCGGTGTTGCGCCGTCTCCTCATGGATCTGGTCGTGTAGTTGAGGTTCATCTTTCTTGCTCCGTTCCCTCGGTTTTCCACAGCCATCCGTGACCACCATTGTGACCACCAAAGTGACCACCAAATGACCACCAAACCGAAGATGGAAAGCCAGAAAAGCCAGACGCCGTAGAACGGGCAGATTCGAAAAAACCGCAGGCCAGAGGCGTATCGGCGCAAAGCAAGAACCGTCAGATTGGCAACGAAACCGCACCGGGTTCGCTTATAACCCCAGTATACGGGATGTGCGCGCAGCCTCCCATCCGCCGAAAGTGCAAGGCAGATTTGTCGAAAATGTAAAGACGCCGCGCGGTTAAGGAGCCTTTCAGATTCGCTTCTTATGGTCCAACACAAGAAGAAAAGCCCGTACGGCATTCCTCTCAGAAGAATCGAATATCCCTCCAAGAATTGAATAGTCCCTATCCCCTTTTTCTATCCGAAGGATCCACCATGTCCCTATCACGCAGACAATTCCTGGGCATATTCGCCCTGACCGGCGCAAGTGCCGCCCTGGGCGGCCTGGGCCTTTCCGGCTGCTCGAGCTCCGGCACCGATACCGGCGCCTCCGGCAGCAGCGCATCAAGCGCCGCGGTGAACGTCACGACCGCATTCAGCAGCAAGCTGGCCGTGTCGTCGAAGAAATGGAAGTACGACTCGAAGAACGACGTGTACTACCAGCTGGGCCTTGCCTATTGCGCGAATCCCGTGGCCGACGACTACGAGAGCATGGGCATATACGTGCCCGGCGCGTATTTCGACGGGAAGAAGAACAGCAACGGAACGTACACGTGCACGGTGAACAGCAGCAACACGGTGAACGGCTTCACGGCGGAAACCGCTCCCATAGTCATGCCCATCAACACGGCGGGCTATTCGGCCCAGGAGGCCCCGACGTCGTACAGCTACTCCGGGCTGGGCGATTACCTGAAGGCCGGCTTCGTTTACGTATTCGCCGGCTGCCGCGGACGCGACAACGGCACGGACAGCAGCGGCAACACCACGTATCCCGGCGGCGCCCCCTGGGGCGTCACGGACCTGAAGGCGGCCGTGCGCACGCTGCGCTGCAACGCATCGGCGCTGCCCGGGAACATGGACCGCATCTTCAGCCTGGGCATGTCCGGCGGCGGCGCGCAGAGCGCCCTGCTGGGCGTCTCCGGCGATGCGGCGGGCTACGGCCAGTACCTGAACGCCATCGGCGCGCCGGGCACGGATAAAGACGGCAACACCGTGTCGGACGCCATCTTCGGATCCATGTGCTGGTGCCCCATCACATGCCTGGACTTCGGTTCCGAGGCGTACGAATGGAACATGGGCCAGTTCGCCAGCTCCGGCACGCGCAAAAAGGGCACGTTCACGAAGCAGCTGTCGCAGGACATGGCGAAGGAGTGGGCCACGTACCTCAACGACCTCCAGCTGAAGGACTCGGACGGCAATGTGCTGCAACTGGAGGAAAGCGACGACGGCATCTACCTTGCCGGCAGCTACTACGACTACGTCGTGAGCGTGATCCAGGGCTCGCTGAACAACTTCCTCTCGGACACGGACTTCCCGTACACGCCCAGCAACGATACGCAGGCGGACCTGGGCGCCGGCGGCGGGGGCACATCGACTCAGGGCACGCCCTCCGGCACGAAGCCGTCCGGTTCGAAGCCGTCCGGCTCCCTGCCGTCCGGCAGCGCCCCCTCGGGCGGTACGGGCGGCGCGATGCCGATGGGCACCAGCAGCACCACGGACACCACGACGTACAAGACGGCGACCGCGTACATCAAGTCGCTGAATTCCGACAGCACGTGGATCACGTACGACAAGAGCAGCAACACCGCCACCATCACGGGCTTGAAGGGCTTCGTGCAGGCATGCAAGCAGCCCACGAAATCCGTCGGCGCCTTCGATGCACTGGACCGCAGCCAGGGCGAGAACGCCCTGTTCGGCACCGCGAAGCACAACGAACTGCACTTCGACGCCACCATGGCCTCGCTCCTGAGCGAGAACAAGGACTCGTATGCGAAGCTGAAGAATTGGAAGTCCAGCTATCCGAAGGCGTACGCGAACGACTTGAAGCGCAAGGACACGTTGGGGAACACGAGCGAGCTGCGACAGGACCTGTACAACCCGCTGTACTACCTCATGGATTACTACGGCGCGGCGGGAAGCTCCACACCGGCGGCGAACTGGCGCATCCGCACGGGCATCCAGCAGGGCGACACGGCGAACACCACGGACATCAACCTGGCGCTGGCGCTGGGCAACTCCGTGGGCTTCGACCATGTGGACTTCGAGACGGTCTGGGGCAAGGGCCACACAACCGCAGAGCACTCGGGCGAAGCCACGGACAACTTCATCTCCTGGGTAGAGGACTGCTGCAACGGCTAGCAGGCCCTTGCGGCGCAGGGTGCCCGAAACCTGCGCCGCCGCCCTTTGTGCGGCATGCGCACCGTGCACAATGCAGGCTCCGTACCCGCCGAGCGCCCGACGCGGCGCGCTCGCCACCCGGCATGCCGCTCGCATGCGACCGCATGCCCACCGCCAGGCACGCCGCTCGTATGCAGCAGCGCAGGCGCTGCCCCGCCGACACCGACCGCGCGACCGAGGCAGCGCCGCGACCCCTTACTCGAAGTACTCCGCAGCCCGTTCCAGCTGATGCATGATGTCGATATGCTGCGGGCACGCATCCTCGCACTGGCCGCACTGGATGCAATCGCTTGCCTTGCCGAAGCCCTGCATCGACCAGCCGTAATGGCCCTTCCCCTTGTCCTGGCCGTACAGCGCGCGCTGGTTCAGCGAGTCCATGGCATCGGGGATGTTGATGTTCTGCGGGCAGTCCTTCATGCAGTACTTGCAGGCCGTGCAGCGAACCTCCGTGATCTCGTCCAGCTTCTCCTGTGCGCGCTTCAGGACGGCCTTCTCATCATCCGTCAACGGCTGATAGTCCTTCAGCGTGGCCAGGTTCTGCTGCATCTGCTCCAGCGACGACATGCCAGACAGCACCGTGATGATGTTCGGCACGCCCAGCGCGAAGCGGAGCGCCCACGACACGTACGAGGCATCCGGATCCGCCTCATGCAGGATCTCGGCCACCGGCTCCGGCGGGTTCGCCAACGTGCCGCCGCGGACCGGCTCCATGATAATGATGGGCTTGCCGTGCTTCTGGCACACCTCCACGCAGCGGCGCGACTGCACCACGGGGTTGTTCCAGTCCGCGTAGTTGATCTGCAGCTGCACGAACTCCATCTCGGGATGCTCCGTCAGCAGCTGGTCAAGCTGCTCCGCGTTGCCATGGTGCGAGAAGCCGATGTGCCTCACCTTGCCCTGCGCCTTCAGCTCCCTCACGAAGTCCCACATGCCGAAATCGTCGAACACCTTCGTGCGGGCATCGCCCGTGTTGTGGATCAGGTAGAAGTCGAAGTAACCGGCGCCGGTCTGCTCCAGCGACGTAGCGAAGTAGGCCTTCGCCTCCTCCGCGTTCTTCGCGCCGATCCAAGCGGCGTTCTTCGTTGCCAGATAAAAGCTGTCGCGCGGATAGCGGTCCACCAGCGCGCGCTTCGTGGCGGATTCCGATTCGCCATACGCCCGTGCCGTGTCGAAGTACGTTCCCCCGGCCCGGATGAACGCATCCACCATCTGCTTCGTCTGCTCGATATCGATGTCCTCCGTTCCCTCCCTGCGCGGAAGCCGCATCAATCCGAATCCCAATTTGGGAATATCCTCGCCGAGATATGCCATGTCTGTCTCCTTGTCCCGATCTTTGCCCGAACCGCTTCCGAACGCAGCTCCCCATACACCCGAGAGCAATGAACCGAGAGATTCCGTTTAGATTCTTAAATCAACATCCACGGAGAAAGTCCTCTCGTCCACTTGTCTTGCGCTTGAAATTGTCGTCAGCTCGTTTATTATCTTTAAACATAGTGGAATAATTGTTTGAATGACATTGCGACGCCGCTATCCAATAGGGATAGCCTGTCGCACGTGTCCCGACCGTGCTTAATGAAAAGCGGAGCTAAGCGGACCATGAATCTCTCACAGCTATATTACTATCGCATGCTGACCCGAGTAAGGAATTACAAGAAGGCAGCGGCGGAACTTTATATCTCCGAGCCCACGCTTTCCGTGGCGATCAAGAAGCTGGAAACGGAGTTGGGCACGGAGCTGCTGCAGCGCAAGCGCCATACCATCGAGCTCACGCCCGACGGCGAGGAATTCTCGGAATGCGTGAACGAGGTGCTGCAGAACCTGGATTCGCATGTCAACGCCATTAAGCAGCGTTCGCAGCAACGCAGCAGCATGCTGCGCATCGGCATCGTGCTCAGCGCCGAGCAGCGCATATGGGCGAATATGCTGGACGAGTTCCGGGCGCACGAAGGGTATGCGAACGTTCGTATGCTGATTCAGCAGGACACGACGGAGCATTTGGTCCAGGCGCTTAAGGACGACGAGGTGGACGTCATCATCACCGGTCCGCTGGACGCCGACGACGCGCTTGTCAGCTCCCCCGCTTGGTCCGTCACCGTGCTGGCCGCCATCAATAAGAACGATCCGCTGGCGGCGCAGGAATCCGTGTCCTTCGACGACCTGCGCTCGCGGCACTTGATCTCGTACGAGCGGGATACCCCGCTGGGCCTGGAGACGAAGCATCTGGCAGACGACTTCGACCTGGATGTAGACTGCGCCTTCAAGAACGAGCCCTCCCTGTGCTCGAACGTGGCAGAAGACGAGCATACGATTGCGCTGGTGTGCAATTCCTGGATGGCGTATGCGAACCCGCATGTCGCCTTGGTTCCCATCAGCGACGCGCCCCGCAACTACCATCGGTTCTGGATCTCCCATCACGCCGTCCTGCCGAAGGGCGATACCATGTTGAACCGCTTCATGGAGTTCGCGAACGCCTACGACTACGACAAGCTGCCCACCGAGCCTCCCATTGCCCGGAGCGAATAGCAGGCGCCTTCGCGCAACATCAGACGAAACGAGAAGAGGCAACCGGATGGTTGCCTCTCTTTTTGTGTCTGTTCTCGAAATATGGGCAGTCCCCCCAACGCGACATGCGCTGCAGGGAAACTGCCTGCAGATATAAAGCAAGCCCCGGGGGACGGAATGGAATCCCCCGGGGCTATGGAGTCAGTTGGCTCGGACGCCAGCTTCAGAAGGAGAGGACTTAGTCCTTGTTGCCTTCGTCAGCAGAGATCTCGCCCTTCGCGAACGCCTCCCGCCTTGCGGCCAGGGCCTTCAGCTGCTTGTCGATCTCCTCGTCCTGGATGCGCTGGCGCTCCTTGTTGCCCGCGTAGTCGCTCTTGATCTTCTCGTTGTTCGCGAGGAGCAGGTAGAGCGCGATGCCGGCGATCAGGCCGACGCCGCCGCCGCGTGCCAGGATGAAGCCGGCCATCATGCCGGCGACGCCCTCGTCGCACTTGTCGTAGGCCAGGTCGAAGCAGATCTGCGTGCAGACGTAGCCCTGGATGCAGAGGACCACGACCAGCATGGGCCCTGCCGCCGCGGCCGCAGCCACGTAGAGCGGGTAGACGAACAGGCCGACGACCGTGAAGATCAGGTTCGTTCCGGAGCCGTCGTAGATGGAGTCCATGCCCTGGCGGCCGCCCTGCTTGTAGCGCTGGTAGGTCGCCACGCAGTACGGGGCGGACAGGGGGCCGGCCTGCGCCGGGTAGCCGGCGACCAGTGCCAGGATGACGTTGCGGATGCCGCAGATGACGTTCGTGCGGTTCGGGTCGAACTCGATGTACTCGTCCTCGCGGACCGCCTGCAGGCCCAGCTGCTGGACGGTGATGAAGTCGCCGTATGCGATGACCCAGGAGATCAGCGCCATGGGGATGCCGTTGAGCCACATGTCGGCGCTACCCCAGCCGATGCAGAACGGGGAGGTGTACTGCACCATGTAGCCCCAGTCGGGGGCCTTGAAGATGCCCTGATCCAGGATGTGGCTGAAGTCGAACTCGCCTGCCACGCCGCCGACGATGAACATCACCAGGACGGCCCACAGGAAGCTGTAGTTGCCCAGGATCTGAAGGCCGCGGCTGTTGTCCATCTTGGAACGGAGGCGCAGCGAGAACATCAGGAAGAACACCACGATCAGGCCGGCCATGCAGCCCCAGGTGGCGGTGTCCATGGCGCCGCCGGTCTTCAGGCGGGCGTTGACGGCGCCGATGCCGGCGCCCAGGACGATGCCTGCCTTGACGGCGGGCGGCACCAGGGTGTTCAGGTTCTTCGCCAGGCCGGAGAAGCCCAGGACGACGAACAGGATGCCGAGCTCCAGCTCGGTGCAGGCCATCGCCTGCATGCGCATCTGCCTTGTTTGCTCAATGATTGACGCGGTATTCGGATCGAGGCCTCCCGCATAGAGTGCCGCGAACACCGAGGCCTCGCTTCCGTACTGTGTTATCAGGTCGGAGAAGCCGGGGGCCGCGTAGCCCTCCAAGTAGACGATGACCAGGGCCATTGCCGGGGTGATCCATCCGCAGATGGACGGCTCGCCCAGCAGCCAGTTGCACGTGTACATGCAGGTCTCGAAGATGACCAGGCCCCAGGCGCAGGTGCTGTCCAGGCCCAGGGTGCCCGTGAGGACGGCCAGCGCGCCGTAGGACGTGCACGCGTTCATGAGGCCGGTCACCACCTCGGGCGGAGAGATCTTGAAGTGCAGGAAGGGGAGGCGGATACGGAAGATGCCGGCCGGGATGTAGGGCTGGATGCCGCCGTACTCGCGCTTCAATGCTGCCATGCCAAACCTCCTTCAAAGGGGTTACCCTTCCGAAAACCCCCATTCCCATCGGCTGCGGTGAACAGCCAGTGCGCATTCCGCGGGCTTTCGGCAGGGCAAGGTCTTTTCAGATGGCCATTCCTACCATCTGGAAAGACTGCAAAATGAATAATGCTTCTTCATGTTATGAAGATTTCACGATTCTGACAACACCCTAATTTGTGGTTAAGTGGTACCCAATATCTACGTTTTGAGTAGTTGCAATTTCGAGAAGTGCACTGTTTTCGAAGCGGCGATGGCATTCATCAGGCGATTTACGAAACAAAGCGGTAAATCAGACATTTGCACTATTTTGTGCAAATTTTCCTGCAAAAGATGAAATTCATTGCAATCAGTTGTTTCACTATCTATCAATCGAGTGAATATATCAGCGTTCTTCGATTCGCCCGTTTTCTTTACTTTCCGCGCTGCGAATGGCTCCATTTCAGCGGTATTCGGAAACCACAATATATTGTGTTCATATTTGATTTTCGGTTGCTGGCACTAGGGACGGGATACCCTCTGAAAAGAGGGTATGGCCAGCTTCCGCATCATTATTGTAAAGATTGTTAACTCTTAACGAGTCCTCCGATAGATAGCCGCACGCTATCCTTCGCGCCCGAAGCGAGACATGCGGAATTGCAAAAGCGAGCTACTCGCAATGGGGGCGCGCATCCGCGCCCACGGTCTCCACGGCGCGCGCGAACCGCCTCTCCCCTGCCGTCTGCAGTCCGAACGGCAGCAGGCAGAAAGCGGCGTAGGCGCCCATGAAAACGTAGCTGGCGGGCGTCAGGCGGCCGAACACGATCTCGGGCGCGTATTGGATGGAGGTCTGATCCAGCGCTGCCGCCACGCCCACGGCCGTGCCCAGCAGAACGAGCGCAATCACCACGGAGCGGTCGCGGTTGTCGAACCGGTAGAGCGCATAGGCGGTCCGCCCCCGCAGCGCCGACCCGCGGGCACGCATGGATTGCGATGCCTGGAAGAAGCCGTCCGTCATCCAGTCCGCCAGCGCACCCGCGCGATGCGCTGCCGTCCGCATCCGATGCCACGGCCCGCCTTGGCCCGGACCGCTGCCCACGCCGCCCTGCGCGGCAGCAAGCGCCCGGCGCTGGGCGTTCGCCCGGGGAACGGCGCGCAGCAGGATGGCGATTCCCGTCGACAGGCGGGGCCACACGCGGCCCGCCAGGTACACCACCTTGTCGGCCGTGCACACCTGCAGCAGGCACGACAGCCACATCAGCACCGCGGCAATGCGGACGCCCTGCACCGCCCCGCAGCACGCGGATTCCCAGGTGACGGCATTCCCCGCAAGCGTGGTGCCGATGTCCGTGACCCCGAAGTGCGTCGTGGCGGCGAAGAACACGCCCCACACTGCGCCGATGACCAGCGCAATCGCATTGAGCGCCAGCGCTTTGCGCCCGCGCAGCTTCACGGCGTAGGCGAAGGCGCACGCAAGCCCGATGCCCGCATAGGCGGGATGGTCGAAGAGCGCGGCGCAGACCAGGACAACGACGAAGAACAGGCAGCCGATCAGCGGATGATACGAATCCAGGCGCATGGCGGGCTACTCCATCAGCCCGTATTTCGTGCGGATGCGATCAAGCTGGCCCAGCAACGGATTCGCCAGCAGGAGCAGCGTCAGCGCCGTAGCGGACCCGTGCATAAGGTTCACGGGCAGACCCGACGCATACACGGCCAACGCGCCCTCGGGCGTGATCGGGCTGAGCATCATGAACACCGAGCTGGTATCCAGCAGCGGCCCCGTGATGCATACCACGAATGCGAAGCCGCCGACAGCCAGGCCGACCTTCGCCTTCGGCGTCAGGTTCGCCCGCGGTATCCTGCCCCGTTGCGCCAGGAGGCCGAAAACGAACCCCGTCAGCCCGTAGGCGAACATCTGCCACGGCGTCCACGGGCCCTGCGCGAACAGGAAGTTGCTGACGAACAGCGTGATGGCGCCCACCATGAAGCCCGGCACGGCGCCCAGCGCGATGGCGGCGATGATGATGACGCCCGTCACCGGCGTGAAGTACGGCAGCCAGAAGAACGCGGCGCGCGCCACCACGGCCAGCGCGCACATGACGGCCACGATCACCACGTCGTGCGCCTTCGGCCGCGAATGCTCGAATGCCGCGAAGAACGGCACCAGCGCATAGATGATGACCAGCACGCTGGTGGCGTACGAGTTGCCGGTATCGAACAGCGTCCCCAGCGCCAGCGTGACGGGCGCGGCCACGAATACGAACAGCACGGCAAGGATCAGCGTGCGGCGCTGACGGCGGGCGGCGGAGTCCTGCACGCTGCCCGAGAGGCTCCCGTTCGCGGGCCCCGCGCCGGCGGGCTTCCCGTTCGCAAGCTCCCCGTTCGCGGGCTTCCCGAGAACGGAATCCCTGCGCTTTACAGGCTGCGGCATAGGGAGATCACCTCCTGGTCCGTGACGGCATCCGGGAACAGGCGGCGCGCCATGCGGTTCGCCGCCGTGGTGTAGAAGCTGTTCTGGCTGAAGAAGCGCCGCGGCGTGTTCGCCGTGACCACCGCCCCGTCGAAGAACATGGCCACCAGGTCCGCATAGCGCGCGCAGAACTCGATGTCGTGCGATGCCATGATGATCGTGGCGCCTCCGGACCGCAGGTCGGCGAACAGCTGCGCCAGACGCCCTTTGAAGCAATCGTCGATGCCCTTCGTGGGCTCGTCCAACAGCAGGATCTGCGGCTGTGCCAGCAGCACCTTCGCCAGGCCGGCGCGCTGCTGCTCGCCGCCCGAGAGGTCGTACGGGTGGCGGTCCAGCAGCCCTTCGATGCCCACGAGCTCCGCCTCCTGCTCCACGCGCTGTCGGCGCTCGGGCTCCGAAAGGCCGCTTTCGTCCAGCATCTCCGCCAGGTCCTCGCGCACGGTCTTGTGCACGAACAGGTTGCGCGGATCCTGCGGCAGCATGGCCACGCGGTGGCGGAACAGCTCTCCCCGCCGATATTCCTTCAACTTCCTGCCCTGGATGCGCACCGTGCCGCGGTACGGACGCACCACGCCGCAGAGCGCCTTCAGCAGCGTGGATTTTCCCGTGCCGTTGCCTCCCACGATGGCCGTCAGCGTCCCCTCCGGCACGCGCAGGTCCACGCCGCGCAGCACATCGGGGGCCTCGCGCTCGTAGCGCATCCAGACGCCCTTCATCTCCACCGCGGCCGTGAAGTCGTCGGGCAGTGGCGGCTCGGACGGCAGAGCGGGCGCAGCGCCCGCCCGTTCGCCATAGGCTGCAGAGAGCCACGTGCGGCCCTCGCGCACCGTCAGCGGGCTTTCGGGAGCCTCTGAGGCCCCTTCCCGCGCGCGCTCCGACGCCGCAGGAGCGCCGCTTCCCCCTGTGCCGGCCGCACCCGTGCCGCGCACGCCGTAGTAGATGCGCAGCGGCGCCGGCACGGCCTGCATCATGTCGCTGCCGTGCTCGTACAGCGCGGCGCCCACCTCGCGCGGCGTGCCGTCTGCCGCAATGCGGCCCCGGTCCATGACCAGCACGCGGTCGGCGGCGGGGAACACCTCCTCCAGCCGATGCTCGGACAGGATGACCGTGGTGCCCAGCTCGCGGTTGATCTTGCGCACGGTATTCAGGAAGTTCCCGGCCGCGATGGGGTCCAGCTGGCTGGTGGGCTCGTCCAGCATCAGAGCGCTGGGCTGCATGGCCATGACGGACGCCAGGTTCAGCAGCTGCTTCTGGCCGCCCGACAAGTCGCGCACATCCCGATGGAACCAGTTCTGGATGCCGAAGTAGCTGGCCATCTCCGCCACGCGCAGGCGCATGGTGCGCGCGTCGCACCCCAGACTCTCCAGGCCGAACGCCAATTCGTGCCACACCTTGTCCGTGACCACCTGCGCATCCGGATCCTGCATGACGAATCCGATGCCGGCCGCCTGTTCGCGCGGGTCCACGTCGTCGATGGGCACGCCGCGGAACAGCACGGTGCCGGACCGGGTCCCATGCGGTGCAAGCGGCGGCTTCAGGTGCCGCAGCAGCGTGGTCTTCCCGCAGCCGCTCTTGCCGCAGAGCACCACATAGCTTCCCTCCTGGATGTCCAGGGACACGTTGTCCAGCGCCGGCGCCTGCGCGCCGGGATACGTAAACGTCAGATTCTTGATAGCGAAATGCGCCATTGCACAGCCTCTCGGATATCGATCGCCGACGGGATGGCCAATAGCAGCGCATACGCCGCATACCCCGCCATGCCCAGCGGCGTGGCGGCGGGCACCTGGAACACGGGCAGATACTGAACATCGGCCGTCCCGCCCATGATAGCGGCCGCCACGCAGGCGGCAAGCGCGACCATGGCCGCAAGCAGCAGCGCGTCGCGGGAATCGAAGCGATACAGCGAAAACGACGTGCGCCCCGGCAGGCCGTACCCGCGGCAGCGCAGGGAATCCGCCGCCACGATGCCGCCTTCCAGCGCCCATCCCGCCAACGCATTCAGCCGAGCAGCGCTCTGGCGCGACCGCGCCCGGAACGACGCGGCGGATCCGGCGCGCCCGATGCAGCTGCCCGCCGTGGTGAATTCCCGCAGCTTCCGCTGGTAGTTCGGCACGAAGCGCAGCACCAGGGACAGCACCAGCGAGACAGACGGCGCCAACCGTCCGAACAGGTAGATGAACTTGTCGGATGTCATGATGGCGTTGTAGCAGCCGAACCAGAACAGCATGGCTGCCACCATCGCCCCCACGGAGGCGCCCGCGTACAGCGCCTCCAGCGTGTACGGCCGGCCGCCCCACCAGGTGAACAGCACATGCGTGCCCAGCGTGTTGAACAGCGGGTTCACGACCGTGATGGCCGCCACCAGCGGCGCCAGCATGCCCACGAGCCTCCATGCGCGCCGACCGCGGAGCAGAACGTAGTAGCACAGCGAGAACGCAAGCCCGATGGCCAGGTACACGGGATGCCGCAGGCACATGCCCAGGATGATGGCGGCGGCGAAGAATGCGAAGCAGAGCACCGGATGGAACGACCCGAACGCGCTTTCCCGCTTTTCCGCGGGCGTGCCCGTCACCGGCTATCGCCTCCCGATGCAGTGCGGCTGGAGCGGCGGCGGTAGACCGCCAGGCCGATAAGCGCTGCCAGCGCAACGCCTGCAACGGCCAGCCACCACCACGGGAACGGCGCCTGGCCGTCGGGCAGCTGCTGGTCGGAAGCGCGGCTCGCGTCGCTCGCCTTCGCCGACGACGAGCTGCCGGAGGCGCTGCCCGCCTTCTCCTTCGCAGCTTTCGAGGACGTCGCGGCCTTCGCGCCTGTTGTCGCGGGCGTGCCGGAGGAGGTCCGCGCCCGCACCGTGGCCGCCGGTGCGCCGGCAGCACCGCCGCCGGCCATGGCCTGGGGCGAAAGGCCGTCTGACGCGCGCGTGCCCGCGCCTCCGGGGAATCGCCTCGTGCCCGCAGCGCCCTGCGCTCCCTTTGCGGAGCCGTTCGCGCCAGACGATTTCTTCGCCTTCGCGGCGCCCGAATCGTTCGCCGTGCCGCCCTTCCCGCTGTTTGACGAGCCCTTTGACGCCGCAAGCGCCGCGTATGCCTTCTCGGCGCCGGTGAGCGTGGAATAGTTCGGGATCTGCGCCTGTTGCGCACTCGACAGCGCATCGTAGGCCGCACGGGCCTTCGCAATGGATGCCTTCGAGTCCTTCGTCACCGTTCCGATGCCGCCGATGAGCTGCGTGACGTGCGAAATGCTCGCATCGACCGTCGCCTCCAATGCGAACACCGTGCCCGAATCGTTCTTGTAGAACAGCGTGCCATCGGCAGACACGGCCGGGCTGCAGATGCAGTACTGTGCGTGGCCGGACGCGTCGTAGATCTGCTGCACGGTTGCCTGCGACGCGCCGGTTGCCCCTGGCGCCACGCGAATCAGCTGCATGCCGCCCGGGCTGCCGTTCAGCGTGCAGTACAGGTACAGCTCTCCCGTGGATTGCAGATACGCCGTGGAGAGCACGGGCGACGACTGCAACGGCCCGGACAGCGACACGCGATAGCACACGTCCATGCTCTGCGCGTCTACGGCCACCAGCGCGCCGGACGAGAAGCCCTCGCTTGTCCCCACATACGCACGCCCATCGTAGATAACGGGCGTAGACGTGGAGCGCGTGCCGATATTCACGCCCGTAAGGTTCGACAGCTTGCCGGACCCGTCCACGGACGCCCGGTACAGACAACCAGCCGACGTGGTGAAATACACGTATCCATTCGAAGAGACGACGGCAGAATGCTGGTCGCCCGCCACGTCCAGCTTCGAAATGACCTTGCCCGTCTTCCGGTTCAGCGAAACGATATGACCGGTGCCCGCATCGGACGACGTGCCGTCGTTCGTGCCGAATACGACCGCATCTCCCACTACTGCGGCCTGCGTCCAGTAGAAGCCGCCCTTCGCCGTGTACGTCCACGCTGCCTGCTTCGCTTCCGTGGCCTGCGCGGGGTCACCATCCGCGGCATCCAGGCACACGAAATGCGCCTCGCCCGTATCCGACGTATAGAAGCCGCCGTACACGAAGCCGTCCGCGTACGTGGGCGGCACCCAGCACTGGCCGCCCAGATCGTCCCGATACACCCACAACGACTGCAGCGTGTCCGCGTCGAAGGCCTGGATGATGCCGTCGGACAGCGGCACGAAGATCTTCCCGTCCGCATACGTGGGCGACGTGTAGGCGAACGACGGCGCAGCCGCCAGCGTGCCCGTGGCCAGCGTCTTCCCCGTTTGCTGATCCACCTTATATATAGTAGTGCCGGCCATGGTGACGAGCGTATCGCCCACGACGATCTGCGGGCTGGGCGAGGCGCTCCACCCGCTGCCGAACTGCCGCGACCACCGCAGCGCCGTCTGCGTCGTGGAGGCAGGCGTGGCGGCAGCCGTTACGGCGTTGTTGTTCGCATCCGCGCGGAAGCTGGGCCAGGCAGCTTCGTCCGCAAGCGCCGGCGGGCAGGCGAATGCGACGGCGATCAGCAGGCACCACGCGCCAATCAGGGCGCACGCGAACAGACGCGGCTTGCTCGGCCGCGCCGGACTCTTCGCAAGGCATGTCGCCTGGCTGCGCATACGCTAGTCCACGTCCTCTCCGTAGTTCTCGCACGTATATGACCACACAATGCGGTCGCCGTTCTTCACCTTGTACTGCGAGCAGCCCACATTCGGCGACCACCCGTTGACCTTGTACACCCAGCCGGACTGGTCGCCGCAGTCCTTCTGGTACAGGTTGTTGATGCCCTCGATGTAGTTCGTCTCGTACACGGGCGCATACGAGTACTCCAGCTGGATGCCGCGGTCGTCGCAAACGGCTTTCAGCACATCGAACACCGTGTCGCCCTTCGATACGGCCACTGTCGTGGTGCCCAGGATGACGCCGTTCGACGGCACATACTTCAGCTTGCCGGATGCCAGCTGCTTCTTGTGCTTCAGGATGGTATCGCAGCGAATCTGGATGGTCACGGTCCGCGTGGCCGCCTTCGCCGCCGACGCGGATGAGCCGCCGGATTTCCCCGCCTTCGCCGCGGAGCCGCCGGCGTTGCCGGACGACGTCCCCTGCGCCGTGCCGCCGTTTGCGGTAGCGCCGGCCGCGAAGGAAGAAGACGTGCTTCCGCTTGCCGCAGTGTCTTCATTGTTCGCGGCAGAGCTGCTGCCGGCCGACGATTTCGCCGCATCCGTGGCTACGGATGCGGGTTTCCCAGACGAAGCGCCCTTCTCGTTCGCGCGCTTCTTCTGCTGCTTCGCCACCTGCTTCGCAGTGAAGCACAGGCCCTTGCCGTCCTTCAGCGCCGCCGCCGTGCGTTCCAGCATGAAATCGTCGAAGCGGCCGAGCGAATACGACTGCTGCACATCCGGCGCGTCTTTGCCATCTGTGTACGTAGCCGTCTGACCGGCAGTCAGCGTCGTGCCGTCCTGCATCGTGACGGTGCCGGCAAGCACGTAGATGCTCGTGGTACCCGTGCCCGCTTCCAGCACGAACACGCCGTCTGTAGACGACGCTTGCATCTGGGACGTCTTCAGGGACAGCCCCTGGTCGGGCGCCACCTGGCAGAAGGCGCTTCCGGATTCGAATTCCAGGCAGTCGCTCCGTGCATCCAGCACGGTGGATTCGTCCAGAGCCGCACTGCCATGGCTGTCGCCCTTCAGCGTGATCGTGGAGCCGGACAGCGTTTCCACGTTGTCGCCCACCTGCAGCACGGTGCCCTCGTCCAGGCGGTAGCCGATGCCATCGCGCGTGATGTTCGCGTTGCCGGATTTGTCCGCAGCAGCATACGCCGTGTCCTGCGCCGTCTCGAACGTACCGCGCATATTCAAGGCGAAAAGGACGCCCGCCACCACGATGACGGCGATAAGCACCGCCATCGCAATGTTGAGCGCCCTGTTTTTCTTCTTCATTCCTACCACGATGTCAGGCGACGAGCACGGTTATGCCACGCGCACGTTCTTCGGAGCGACCAGATTCTTCTTCGTGAAGGACTTCTTCACATACTTCTTAGCAACGCCCTTGGCCGTGGTGACCTTCAGCGCCTTCTTCAGCTTCGAGCCCTTGAACGACGCCTTCACGGTGGCGGCCTTCTTCAGATGCTTGCTGGCAACCTGCACGGTATGCAGCTTCGGCGTCTTGTAGAACGCGGACTTCGCGATCTTCGTCACGTTCTTGCCCACGACCACCTTCGTGACGGTCTTATTCGACTTGAATGCCTTCGCGGCGATCTTCGTGACCTTGTACGTCTTGCCGTCCTTGAGCTTCACGGTGGCGGGAACCTTCACGGTCTTCTTGCCCGTGGGTGCCTTCACATACGTGACGGTCTTCTTGTTGGTGCTGGTCACCGTGTACTTCGCGCCGGCAACCTTGGCCGTGTAGCCCTTCGCGATGCTCACCTTCACGAACACGAACGGAGATGCCGTGTACGTGCCGGCGGCAGGCGCAGCGGACACCAGGTACGTGCCCGGCTGCTTGAACGACACGGATGCGGTGCCCTTGCTGTTCGTGACAGCGCCGGAGATGTTCTTCTGCTTGCCCGTGGACGTGTTCACAGCGGTCAGCTGCGCCTTTGCCAAGGTGATGGTGGCCGCAGCACGATCGGCGTCGTTCTTCGAACCGTTGCCCATGAAGTTCTGCAGCTCATTCGCGGTCAGCGCGACCTTTTTGCCGGTAACGGCGGAGACAGTGGTCACGGCCGAGCCCTTGCTGTTCGCGAAATAGGAAATGCCGGTAGCGTCGGAATAGTCCGAGGCGATGTAGTCGTAGTAGAAGAGCGAGACGACATCGTTCTTCGCAACGGACGCCTGCGTCACCGCAAGGCCGGTATAGCCGTAGCTGGTGTAATCGGACGTCTCGTCCACGGCCGCCTTGTTGTTCTGCGCGATGCCCCAGTTATAGGTGGTCTCACCCAGCGCCTTCGTGATGAAGCCACCACTCAGGGCCAGATAATTAGTAGCGGTGTCCTTCGTGAACGCCTTGCCGTACTTCAGCTCGTGCATCTTCACCAGCACGTCCAGCTGCGACACGGCCTTCGAGGAATCCACCTCGTCCGTGTAGCCGAAATTCTCGGCCTCGGTGCTGCTCACCGTTATCTTCTGCGGCACGAACACGAACGAATTCGCCTTCTGCGCGCTGGCGTACACGGTGGTCGAAACGGATTCGGCCGCCTGCGCGGGCGCGGCGAACGCCATCAGGGTCGCCGCCAGCGCCAATGCGAACGCCGCGACGATGCCGCACGCGCCCAATCGGGCGCGAGCATGGATAATGCTACCAGTCATAGTGATACCTCCCAGGGCTCTCGATTCTCGATGGCAGGCATTCCGACTTTGCTTCACCCGAACGGCGCACCCCGGCATAGGGCACGTACGATCCGCCCGTCCACGTTTACGGTTGCTGGTACAGCGCAGGATTCCCACCTGCATTCCCCTCGGGATGCCCCTCGCATCCCGGCGCCTTGCCTGGCGCGTCCATCCATGGCCATTAGCTATGTGTCTGCATCTTAGCATTCGCGCCCCGCTCGCGCGGCGGCGTTGCCCATCTGATACCCCCGTCACGCTCCGTTGGCGATTCAATTTAACTATAGCCAGTTATCATCCCAGGTCACAGGCTTGCCGCGAAGCATCCGCCCACAGAACAGCCCCGTCTGGATACTTGGATTGCCGCAGTTCCGCAGCGTACAATAGCGAACGCAGAAAGCAATGAGGGGAACAAAGGGCGAACACCCGCGAAGCCCGTTTCCCCGCACGTGAAGGAGCCCGTTATGCGCATTACCGATATCTACGGCGGAGAGCATATCCCCGTATCCTATGAGATCTTCCCGCCGAAGGGCGACCTGCCCGTAGACGAGGCGCGCACGGTGCTGTCCGGCCTGGCGGAGCTGGACCCCGCATTCGTGTCCGTGACGTATTCCGCCGGCGGATCCGGCAACTCCGAACGCACCGTGCAGATTGCGGACATGGGCCAACGGGAACTGGGCCTGACGATGATGGCGCATCTGACGTGCGCCGGCGCCACGAAGACCGATATGCAGGCCATCATCGAAAGCTTGAAGGGCCACAACATTGAGAACGTGCTGGCCCTGCGCGGCGACCTGGGCCCCGACCGCCCCATCAAGGACTACCGGTACGCGAAGGACCTGATTCCCCAGCTGCGCGAAGAGGGCTTCTGCGTAGGTGCCGCCGCGTATCCGGAAGGGCACGTGGACTGCATCGACCTGCGCGAAAGCGTGCACTACCTGAAGGAGAAGCAGGATGCCGGCGCGCAGTTCTTCGTGACGCAGCTGTTCTTCGACAACCGCTATGCTTATAAGTTCCTGGACGAATGCCGCGCGGCGCGCATCCGCATCCCCATCGAGTTCGGCATCATGCCCATCATGTCGAAGAGCCAGGTTTCCCGCATGGTGTTCATGTGCGGCGCCAGCCTGCCCTCCGCGCTGGTGAAGCTGCTGGCCCGTTACGAGGACAAGCCGGACGACCTGCGCAAGGCCGGCATCGAGTATGCAAGCCGCCAGCTTATCGGCCTGGCCGAGCACGGCGTGGACGCACTGCACATCTACTCTATGAACAAGCCGGACGTGGCGCGCGAGATCTACGAGAACGTCCGCCCCTATCTGTAGGGAACCGCACGAAGGACACCGCTGCACGAATGACTGCACAAGCAAACGGCGCCTCCGCCTGGCATGTGGACCGGGCGGAGGCCCTCCGCTACCTGGGATATACCGGGCAGGACATCACACCCGACTTGAACGAGCGCCTGGAAACGCTGTTCGCGCGCTGCGAACAGACGTCGAACCCCGGCTTCACGTACCGCATCTTCCCGTGCGACAGCTCGCATGGCGACATCCGCCTGACGGGAACGACGCTCGTGCTGGAGGGCCGCGACATCTACGAGCATCTGAAGGGCGCGCAGCTGGTGGCCGTCATGGCGGCCACGGCCGGATTGGGAAACGAACAGGAGCTGCGGCGCCTGTCGTTCAAGAACGGCCTGGACGCCGCCATCTACGGCTCCGCCGGATCCGCGCTGGTGGAAACCGTGGGCGATGCCTGCAACGCACGCATCGTGGAAGACGCGCGCGGACGCGGCCTGTGGTGCAACTGGCGCTTCAGCCCCGGCTACGGCGACCTGCCGCTTGACATCCAGCCGACCGTGATCCGTATACTTGACGCGGACAAGAAGCTGGGCATCACCGTCACGGATTCGAACCTGCTGATCCCGGCGAAGAGCATCACGGCATTCGTGGGCCTGTTCGACACGCCCCAAGACGACCGGCGCAGCTGCGCGAACTGCAGCTTCTCGCGCTATTGCAACCTGAGAAAGGCGGGCAACCAATGCTACCGATAACCAGTGGAACCCTGAAACCGCGCTCGCCGCAGGACGTGCGCGTGAAGGACGACCACCTCCGCCGCGTGCTGCGCGGCGAAGACTACCTGATCTTCGACGGCGCCATGGGCACCATGCTGCAGCGCCGCAACCTGAAGGCCGGCGAGCTGCCCGAGCTGCTGTGCCTGACGGACCCGGACAGCATCACGGAGATCCATCGCGAATATGTGGATGCCGGTAGCCAGGCCGTGACCACGAACACGTTCGGCGCGAACGCCCGCAAGCTGGACGGCGCCGCCACCGTGGACGAGATCTTCAAGGCGGCCATCACATGCGCCCGCAATTCCGGCGCGCAGTACGTGGCAGCGGACATCGGCCCCACGGGCGCGCTGTTGGAGCCCATGGGCACGCTGCCGTTCGACGAGGCGTACGACCTGTTCGCAGAGCAGGCGAAAGCCGCGCAGAAGTACGGCGCGGACCTGTTCATCATCGAGACCATGACGGACCTGCTGGAAGTGAAGGCCGCCGTGCTGGCATGCAAGGAGAACAGCGACCTGCCCATTTTCGCCACCATGACGTTCGACGAGACGGGGCGCACGTTCCTGGGCACCAGCCCCACCGTGGCCGCCATCGTGCTGTCGTCGCTGGGCGTGAACGCGCTGGGTGTGAACTGCTCGCTGGGCCCCGACGCGCTGGGCCCCATCGTCGACGAGATGCTGCAGGTGGCGCGCTGCCCCGTGATGGTGCAGGCGAACGCCGGCCTGCCGGATCTGGTGGACGGCAAGACCGTGTTCTCCATCACGCCGGACGCGTACCTGTCCGCCGTGGAGCCCATGGTGCGCGCCGGCGCCACGATCATCGGCGGCTGCTGCGGCACGGACCCGGATTACATCGCCCGCGAGGCGAAACTGGTCGCCGGCGCCACTCCGCCGGCACGCGAGACGGCTCCGCTGTGCACCGTGACCAGCGCGCAGAACGCCGTGGTGCTGCGCGGGCGCGAAGTGGCCGTTATCGGCGAGCGCATCAATCCCACGGGCAAGAAGAAGCTGAAGGAAGCGCTGCGTTCGAAGGATTACGACTATGTTGTGGGCGAGGCCATTGCCCAGGCAGACGCCGGCGCGGACCTGCTGGACGTGAACGCCGGCCTGCCCGAGATCGACGAGGGCGAGACGCTGGTGCAGCTGATCAAGAAGATCCAATCCGTCTGCGGCCTGCCGCTGCAGATCGACTCGTCCGACCCCGCGGCCGTGGAGGGCGCCGTGCGCCGCTACGCCGGAAAGCCCCTGATCAACTCCGTGAACGGCAAGCAGGAGAACATGGACGCCGTGCTGCCCATTGTGAAGCACTACGGCTGCGCCGTGGTGGGCCTGACGCTGGACGAGGGCGGCATCCCGCCCACCGCGGAAGAACGCTTCGCCATTGCGCAGAAAATTGTGGCGGAGGCTGCGAAATACGGCATCCCGAAGCAGGACGTGTTCATTGACTGCCTGGTCATGAGCGCCTCCACGAACCAGAACGAAGTGGTTGAGATCCTTCGCGCCGTGAACATGGTGAAGACGAAGCTGGGCTGCCGCACCGTGCTGGGCGTGTCGAACGTCAGCTTCGGCCTGCCCGCCCGCCCCATTGTGAACGGCACGTTCCTTGCCGCGGCATTCGCCGCCGGCCTGGACATGCCCATCCTGAACCCGCTGGCGGACCGCTACCGGGAAGTGGTGGACACGTGGCGCGTGCTGTGCGCGCAGGACACGAACGCCCAGCACTACATTGCGGAATACGCGAACCGCGTCGTTACCGCTGCTGCGCCTGCCGCCGCGGCCGCCCCTGCCGCATCCGCGGAGAACGGGCAGCCGGCAGCCGCCGGCGACGATTCCGGCACGTCCGAGCTGTACCGCCTGGTCATCGCCGGCAACAAGGGCCCCGTGCCCGCAGCCACGGAGGCGCTGCTGGCGCAAACGGACACCATGGACGTCATCAACAAGCACCTTATTCCCGCGCTGGACGAGGTGGGTGACCGCTTCGAGAAGGGCACGTTCTTCCTGCCGCAGCTGATGGCGTCCGCCGAGGCCGCGAAAGCAGGCTTCGACGTGATTCGCGCGCAATCCGCCACGACGGATGCGGGCAAGGGCCCCATTGCCGTGGCCACCGTGAAGGGCGACATCCACGACATCGGCAAGAACATTGTGAAGATGCTGCTGGAGAATTACGGCTACAAGGTCATCGACCTGGGGCGCGACGTGGATCCGCAGGCCGTGCTGGACTGCGTGCGCGAACACGACGTGAAGATCGTGGGCCTTTCGGCACTGATGACCACGACCGTGAAGAGCATGAACGAGACCATCGAGCTGCTGCATGCCGAAGCGCCGGACGTGAAGATCATGGTGGGCGGCGCCGTGCTGAATGAAGAATATGCCCAGATGGTGGGCGCGGATTTCTATGCGAAGGACGCGGCGGAAAGCGCCCGCTACGCCGGAGAGGTGCTGGGATAGCCCCGCTCCACGCACGCGCACAAGCGCCCGCGCCCATCCGTACCTGCGAATCGAAAGGATCGACAAACTATGAGCGACTGCCTGTTCTGCAAGATCATCGCCGGCGAGGTGCCGTCGAAGAAGGTCTACGAAGACGACCTGGTCTACGCGTTCGACGACATCGAGCCCGAAGCGCCCGTGCATACGCTGGTGGTGCCGAAGCAGCATTTCGACGACCTGCACGATAACGTGCCGCCGGAGCTGCTGGGCCATCTGCTGCACGTGGTCCCGGAAGTTGCGAAGGCGAAGGGCGTGTACGAGTCCGGCTACCGTTCCGTGATCAACACGGGTCCGGATTCCGCGCAGACCGTGCAGCACCTGCACATCCATATCCTGGGCGGCGTGAAGATGGGCCGCTTCACGTTCGAGAACTCGCAACGCTGCAAGTAGCGGCACTCCCCTGGCAGCATTCTGCAGACGGCACGGGCGGCGTGATGCGCCGACCCGTGCCGTCTGTCTTGACAGAGATGCGCATGCGTCGAACGCACGCGCCGCTTCCTGAAACTAACCTGTATGCAAGATACCCATCGTGTGAAGCCTTCGGATGTTTCATAAGGCACACATAGTTGCTTTTTACCTTTGATTCCCGGAAGAAAAAAGGAGTTGAACGTATCCGATGGCGAAAAAGCGCATGATGTGGCTGGACTTGGCGAAGGGCCTGGCGATTCTGTTGATGGTGCTGGGGCATTGCCTTGCCGATGATTGCCTGCTCCATGGCTTCATCTATTCGTTCCATATGCCGCTGTTCTTCCTGGCCGCCGGCTTCACGATGCGCGCGAAGCCGCGCAATCAGGTGATCAAGTCCTCCGCGCGCCGGCTGCTGGTGCCGTATTTCATTGTGTGCGGCATCCTGTTCGCCTTCGCCTTCGTGTCCCCGAACACCCTGAATGCGAACCTGGACACGCAGCGCTCCTGGCCCGTGGTGCTGGTGGAGATCCTGTACGCCGCCGGCGATTCCGGCGTCATCTGGGGCCACATGTTCCAGGCCATCGGCGCGCTGTGGTTCCTGCCGTGCCTGTTCGTGGCGCGCATCCTGCTGAATGAGGTACTGCTGCGCAGCGAGGCCCTGGGGCATCAGCTGGAAGCCCCAGATGCCTTGGCGAAGCGCACGGCCGCCGCGCCCGATGCGCTGCAGCGCCTTGCCGCCTGCACCCCCGCCCGCTGGGTCGCCCGCCACGCGCAGGTGCTGGGCGAATGCGCCGGCGTCGCGGCCCTGGTCGTGATGGGCATAGCCATCGGCAACCAGGCGCGCCTGCCGTTCGATGTCGACACCGCCCTGGTCGTCACGTTCTTCATGTACCTGGGCATCCTGGCAAAGCGCTCCGATCTGATGCACGCGCCGCTGCCTGCTTGGATTGCCCTGACTGCGGTGTGGTTCTGCTACACGGTGTACGGAAGCGGCGACATCGCCGTGCGCTCGTACCTGGATAATCCCGTGACGCTGGTCACGGCCGCCGCCGGCAGCCTGGTGGTCATGAAGCTGTGCATGGGTCTGGAGCGCTTCGGCATCCCGGCCGTGAACCGGGGACTGGCCTGGTGCGGCGTCGCGTCGCTGTACATCCTGTGCGTGCACCGCGTGGAATCCGCCGTGTTCAACTGGCAGAAGATCATGGAATTCTTCCGCCCCGACGTGTGGAACTGGGACCAGACGCTGCAGGGCCTGTATTGGTTCGGCTTGCGCCTGGTGCTGGTCCTGGCCTGCACGTATGTGCTGGACCGCCTGATAAAGGCCGGGTCGCGCGCCTGGCATCGGCGCCGCGACGCGCACGCTGCGTCGGTCCCGAGCGGACTGCCGGCGCGCCGCAAGGCGCATCCCGTGCGGACGCGCGCATCCGCGTAGCGCCTACACCTGCGCGATGCCCGCGCCCGCGGGACGCCCCCGCCCGAGTGATGCCCGCGGGACGCGCGCATCCGCATAGCGTGCACCCCTCGCTGCGGCCATTCGTCACAGCCCGCACCCGCCAAACGCGCTGCGCTCCCTACAGCAGCGTGTCGTTCAGCACGAAATGGCTGCGGCGCGTGGTCAGGATGCCCTCCTTCTGCATCTTCGACAGCTCCGCGGACAGCGCGCTGCGGTCCACACCCAGATAGTCCGCCAGCTGCTGGCGGTTGAACGGGATGTCGAATTCGTTCGTGCCGGCGGCGTTCGCCTGCGACGACAGGTACGCCAGCACCTTGCCGCGGAGGTTCTTCGGCATCACGTGCTGAATGTGCCGCGAAAGCGCCTGGTTGTTGCGCGCCAGGATCTCGAGCAGGTTGCCGGCAGCCAGCGCATGGAATAGGCACGCATGCGAACAGGACGTATGCAGCTTCATGACGTTCAGGAACACGATGTCGCAGTCCCTCGCCGCCACGACGCTCATCATCATGGGGCTGCTGGGCACGGCCGCATACGATTCCGCGAACACGTTGCCGGCATCCTTGTACGCGATGATGCTGGTGGACCCCCAGGCATCCACCGTCTCCACGCGCACGGCGCCTTCCACCACCACGCCCAGCGACGAGACCTTGTCGCCCATGCGGTAGATGTACTCGCCCTCCGCATAGCGGCGCTCTTGGGCATCCAGGCAGCCCAGCATGGCCGACACCTGATCGGGCTCCACGCCCTTGAACAGCGGCGTGCCGGCCAGGAAGGCGGCATGGCGTTCCACGCCCTTTGCACGATGCGGACTGCCTGCAAGCGGCATCGGCGCCGTCATCCATTCGCTTCCCGCCATAGCAGCCTCCTTTTTGAGAAATTTTTCTTTCGTTGGAATTACAACATACAGCATCTGCGACCCTCCGTATGCTCTAACCATCGATTGAACGAACGCCACAGGCCGAAGGCCTCGGTGAAGGGAGGATGGCATGATCCGCAAGATCATCGAAATCGACCAGGACAAGTGCAACGGCTGCGGAATCTGCGCCGATGCCTGCCACGAGGGCGCCATCGCCATCATCGACGGCAAGGCCACGCTGACGCGCGACGACTACTGCGACGGTTTCGGGGATTGCCTGCCGGAATGCCCCACGGGCGCCATCACGTTCGTCGAACGCGAGGCGGCCGCCTACGACGAAGCGGCCGTTGCCGAGAACAAAAGGAGACGAGCAATGAATCAATCTGCCACCGCGCCCCATGCACATCCGGGCTTCCAGTGCCCGGGATCGGCGCAGCGCACGTTCGACCGCAGCGCTTCCGCAGCGCTTGAGAACGCCGGCGCTGCAACGGCCGTTGCGGAAGCCGTACCGGAATCGCAGCTGGTGAACTGGCCGGTGCAGATCAAGCTGGCTCCCACGAACGCACCGTACTTCGACGGCGCGAACCTGCTGATCGCCGCCGATTGCTGCGCCTATGCATACGCGAACTTCCACCAGGATTTCATCCGCAACAAGGTCGCGCTCATCGGCTGCCCGAAGCTCGACGGCGTGGATTACACGGACAAGCTGGCGCAGATCATCGCCACGAACGACGTCAAGAGCCTGACCGTCACGCGCATGGAGGTTCCGTGCTGCGGCGGCCTGGAGCATGCGGCCGTGGAGGCCCTGCGCACCAGCGGCAAGTTCATTCCCTGGCAGATAGTCACGTTCTCGCTGGACGGCCGCATCCTGGATTAGCGCAATCGGGCGGGCCGGCACCAGCGGCATCCGTCACGCCCTTCATCGATTGCCGCAACCACACACGGTACACGGGACATACGGAGACGAAAGGAATCCATTCATGGATAATCAGATGTTCTGCTTCCAATGCGAACAGACCGCGGGCTGCAGCGCCTGCACAGGCAAGGCAGGAGTCTGCGGCAAGCCGCTTGACGTTGCGCTGGCACAGGATGAGCTTACAGGCGCGCTTATTGCCCATGCCTTGACCTGCGAAGAAGGCAAGACCAAGGCTGCTGAGACGGATCAGCTGATCATCGACGGCCTGTTCGCCTGCGTCACGAACGTGGACTTCGACAAGGCGGAGATTAAGAAGCTGACCGAGGACGTGCACGAGGCAACGAAGCTGGCAGCGGCCGGCGGCGGCGTTGCCCCCGCCCCCGACTACGACATGAACCGCATCTGGAATGCGAACGAGGACATCCGCTCGCTGAAGTCGCTCGTGCTCTTCGGCATCCGCGGCATGGCCGCCTACGCGTACCATGCCCGCGTGCTGGGTTACGAGGACCCCACGGTGAACGCATTCTTCCGCGAGGCGCTGGCCGCGCTGGCCGCCGAGGGCAGCATGGAGAGCCTGGTGCCGCTGGTGCTGAAGGTCGGCGAGGTGAACCTGACGTGCATGGGCCTGCTGGACAAGGCAAACACGGAGACGTACGGCACGCCGGAGCCCACGAACGTGAGCATGAACATCGAGGCCGGTCCGTTCATCGTGGTCAGCGGCCATGACCTGCGCGACCTGCAGCTGCTGCTGGAGCAGACGAAGGGCACGGGCGTGAACGTCTACACGCACGGCGAGATGCTGCCCGCGCACGCCTATCCCCAGCTGAAGAAGTACCCGCAGCTGAAGGGCAACTTCGGCACGGCCTGGCAGAACCAGCGCAAGGAGTTCAAGGACATCCCCGCGCCCGTGCTGTTCACCACGAACTGCCTCATGCCGCCTACCTCCAGCTATTCCGACCGCGTGTACACCACGGAGCTGGTGGCGTTCCCCGGCCTGCAGCACATCGGCGCCGACAAGGACTTCACGCCGCTGATCCAGAAGGCGAAGGAGCTGGGCGGCTACGCCGAGGACGTGCAGCAGCACGGCATCAACGGCGGCGAGCAGCTGACCACGGGCTTTGCGCAGGGCACCGTCCTGAGCGTTGCGGACCAGGTGGTGGCTGCCGTGAAATCCGGCGGCATCAAGCACTTCTTCCTGGTTGCCGGCTGCGACGGCGCGCGTCCCGGCCGCAACTACTACACGGACTTCGTGAAGCAGACGCCCGCCGACTCCGTGGTGCTGACGCTGGCCTGCGGCAAGTACCGCTTCAACGACCTTGACCTGGGCACCATCGGCGGCCTGCCGCGCCTGATGGACGTGGGCCAGTGCAACGACGCCTACAGCGCCATCCAGATCGCCGTGGCGCTGGCGAACGCGTTCGAGTGCGGCGTGAACGACCTGCCGCTGTCCTTCGTCCTGTCCTGGTACGAGCAGAAGGCCGTCTGCATCCTGCTGACGCTGCTGCACCTGGGCATCACGAACATCAAGCTGGGACCCACGCTGCCGGCATTCATCAGCCCGAACGTGCTGAACTTCCTGGTGGAGAAGTTCCAGATTGCCCCCATCACCACGCCGGAGCAGGATCTGGCAGAGCTGCTGGGCGAATAGCCCCGGCACGCAGCGTATCGTCCGACTCGGGCGATACGCGGAATGCAACGCGGGCGCGCTGGGCGACCGTCTCCTTGGACGGCGCCTGCGCGCCCGTTTCGTTTGTTCCCCGAATGCGTGCGCGCGGCATGACGCACGGCACGCGCCTGCCCGCATGTGCTGCACGCTATTGCGTGCAGGCCCCTAAGCCCCTAGGAAAACGACGGATGCGCGCCCGCCGCATGCCATGCCGCCGCCGGCACGGACGGCAGCTTCGCGATGAGCTTGCGGTAGATGCGGTCGCGGATCCACGGCTCCGTGGACAGCGCCACGGCATCGGCCAGGTCCACCCACTGCACGCCGCTGTTCTCATCAGGGGCAATGCGCAGCGGTTCGGAGGGATCCGCCACTGCCAGGTACGTCACGTTCAGATGCAGGTGCGACCCCACGTACGCGCCGCGCTTCTGGTGGCCGTCCACGGTCAGCACCTCGAGCGAGTAGATGCCGCACGGCACCAGGCGCGCGTGCGCCACGCCCGTCTCTTCCTGCAGCTCGCGCTGCGCAACGGCGGCCAGGTCGCGCTCGCCGTCGGCATGCCCGCCGATCCACGACCAGGAATCATAGATGTTGTGGTAGACCATCAGCGTGCGCTGCACCGCCGGGTCCACCGTCCATATCGAGCAGGCGAAATGCGCCAGGCTGCTGCGGTCGAAGCAGTCGGGATGCTGCCGCAGGTACGAAAGCAGCACGCCGCGGTCCACCTGCTCCTGCTCGTTGAAGGGCCGGTAGGCGGCCAGTTCGGACGCCAGCAGGCGCGCGCCGGCATCCCCGTCCCAGGTCCAGGCGGCTGCATCCGCCCCTTCGCCCGCATGCATTTCGGCAGCCATGGCAGCCTACAGCGGCAGCCGGTACAGGCGGCGGTACACGTTCAGGATGTCCTCGCCCTCCATGCTGGAGGCGAATTCCACGCTGCCTTCCTGCGTATCGGGCGCCAGCAGCCCGTTTTCCTCCAGGCGATGGCGCAGGTGATGCGCCGTGCCCGCGCCGCCGTCGAAGAACGGCACGTCGCCCACGATGCGGCGAATCTGCTCGCGCACGAACGGGTAGTGCGTGCAGCCCAGCACCACGCTTCCCACCTTGCCGGCATACGGCGCCAGCAGGTTCTCCAGGTAGTCGCGCATGGGCTTGCCGTCAAGGTCGCCGGTCTCCACCAGGTCGGAAAGACCCGGGCACGGCAGCTGCACAATGCGGTCGTCGGACATCCAGCCGTATTCGCGCACCAGCTGCTTGTACGAGTCGCGCCGCAGCGTCATGCGCGTGGCCATGACCAGGATGTCTCCGGGCAGATCCGCTTCCAGCGCCGGCTTCAGCGCCGGCTCCACGCCCAGGATGGGAAGCTCCGGATGTGCGGCACGCACGGTTTCCTTCGCGGCGCTCGTGGCCGTGTTGCACGCGATGACGATGGCCTTCACGCCATCGTCCACCATGCGGTCCACCACGTTGCTGGCCAGCCGACGCACCTGCTCGTCTTCTTTGTCGCCGTACGGCGCATTCGCGGAATCGCCGTAATAGATGAACTTCTCGTGCGGCAGTTCGCGTACCATGGCCTTCAAAACGCTGATGCCGCCGACGCCCGAATCGAACGCTCCAACGTATCCGTCGTATTTCGCCATTGCCTCGTGCGCCTCTTTCCCTTTCTGCGCATCTCCCGGATGCGCAGGCTCGCTTGAACTACAAACGATACTACAAGGAGGCGCCATGAAGCGGCCCGGACGGGGCGGCCACATGGAAACAAGACGGCCCGCCGTGCCGGAAGGGTCGGCGGGCCGCATCCGAAAAAGGCTGACTGCCGTGCCCAGAGGGGCTCCTGCCGTTCGCGAAACGGCGCCTACTCGTTGATATGCACGTGCGGCATGTCCGAGTATTCGTGCTGTTCGCCCATGTAGATGAAGTAATCCGCCAGCGCGTCGGCCAGCGATTGGTCGTGCGTGGACACGATGAGCGTCTTGCCGGAATCCTTCAGCTGGTGCAGGAAGCCGTACAGCCAATCGCGCGTCTTGATATCCAGCCCGTTCAGCGGCTCGTCGAAGCAGTACACATCCGGGTTCATGCTGAGGATGCAGGCGATGGCCACCTTCTTCTTCTCGCCGCCCGACAGGTTGTACGGGGCGCGCTTGCGCAGCTTCGCAATGTCCAGCAGCGCGCACACGTCGTCGACGCGCTGGGCGACCTCGGACTCCGGCAGCCCCATCTGCCGCGGGCCGAACGCGATCTCCTGCTCCACGTTCGAGCAGAACAGCTGCGCATCGGAATCCTGGAAGATGAAGCCCACGCGCTGGTGCAGCTTCTTCGCGAAGCGGGGGTCCTTCATGCTCTTCTCGTCCACGCGCTGCCCGTCGAAGTAATACGCGCCCTGCTGCGGGAACACCAGGCCGTTGATGGCCTTCAGCAACGTGGATTTGCCCGACCCGTTGTAGCCCATCAGCACGGCGCTGTCCCCGGCATCGATCTCCAGGTCGATATGGCGCAGCGTGGGCTCGTCGTCGTAGGCGAAGCAGAAATCCTCAAAGCGGATGAGCGCCGGCGCGTCCGCATCGCGATGCGGATGATGCAAGCCGGCGGGATGCCCCTGCGCCGTGGCCGGATCATCGCCCGGAACGGGCATGTCCGCATGCGTATGCGACTGTTGCGCCCCGCTATGCACATGGGGACGGGATTCTCCCTTGTGGGTATGCACGTACGTCATTGCACCGCTCCTTGCAGATAGATGAATGCCAGCACCAGGAACACGGCGAACGCCAGCCAGGCGAAATCGATGGCGCGCCATTGCCGTTCGCGCGGCACGACGTACTCCCCTTCGAAGCCGCGGCAGCACATGGCGTCGTACGTGGCATTCGCCGCCTCGCTCGTTTTCAGGAACACGACGCCGCCCACGCCGCCGATGGACGACTTCTTGTCGGTGTTGCGCCCCACGCTGCGCAGCTTCAGCGCCGTCAGCACCTCCAGGGCTATCTGCCCCAGCCGCACGATGTTCTTCAGCGCCAGATCCACCGTCAGCACCATCAGGTTCGGCACGTGGAACGTGCGCAGCGCACCCGTCAGCCGGTTGAACGGCGTCGTCAGCGCCACGGTCATGGCCGCGCCCACGGACACGAGCACCTTCGTGGCAATGAGCACGGCGGAATGCGACTGCCCGATGAATATGGCCGGCAGCATGATGACGAACGTCAGAGCCGCGGCCGCAAGCGCCACGCCTGCGATGCGCTTCAGCAGCTTCCCGTCAAGGAAGCACAGGCGCACCAGCAGGCACGCCAGCATGATGAGCACGAAGAAGTAGTTGCTGGAAAGCGACGTGAGCAGGATGTACAGCAATCCGAACAGCAGCTTCGCCGGCGCCGAGGGCGAAAGCCGGCCCTCCACGCCGTCGTCCAGCCGAAAGCGCGAGAGCACGCCCGTGATGGAGAGCATGCTCTTGCGGATGAAGCCGTCGCTGTCGCGCCGGGGCTCGTAGTCCTGGCTCTCAAGGAGCCAGGATGGTATGTCCTGCTTGCATTCGGGCAATTCGGTCCTATCGCTTATCGAAGTCCACGGACGGTTTCATAGCCGCCGCAATGATGCGGAAGATGATGACCAGCAGGGCAACGCCCACGATGGCGCTGACGATGTACCCGGCAGCATCGGGCAGGCCGCCCACGGAATAGTCGGGCATCAGCGCCGTCCATTCCCAGCCGTCGCCCAGGCCCACCGGCGTATAGCCTACCAGGTCGGCCAAATCTTCGGTACCCCACTCGCCCCAGGCGTCGCCTTGGGCCAGAAGGCCCAGCGGCGTGGCGATGACGAGCACGGCCATCAGGGCGAACACGGATGCGAAGGCCTTGTTGCCCTTCGATGCGTCGTTCGCCTGCTGCAGGCCGAACGACGGCGCCGTCTTCCGCACGAACGCCAGGATGCCCACCGTAAAGATGACCTCGGCCGCGCCGAAGACCGTCAGATGCCCGATCATCATGGCGGGAACGGAAACCCACAGCGGGTACGGGCAGTACAGCGCATGGCCGCTTCCGTCCGTGAATAGCAGCGGCTGCACGCCGAACTCGATGGCTGCGCACAGCGCCGCGCAGTTGATGCCCACGTAGGCGCCCACGCCGGCCGCCAGCAGCTCGCCGCCCAGCCCCTTCGCATGGGGCTTGATCAGCGAGTAAATGCCATAGCCCACCATGGGCAGCACGAACGCCATGTTGAAGCAGTTCGCACCGATGGCCAGAATGCCGCCGTCGCCGAAGAACACGGCTTGGATAACGAGTGCGATGGACACGGCGATGCATGCCGCCCAGGGGCCGAACAGCACGGCCACGAGCGTTCCGCAGACCGCATGGCCCGTGGTGCCGCCGGGCAGGGGCACGTTGAACATCATGGCCAGGAAGCAGAACGCCGCGGCCACGCCCAGCAGCGGCATCTTGTCGCGCGGCACCGTTTTCTTGACCACCTTGATCGCATGCGCCCAGATGGGCACCATGGCAATGCCGAAGACGCCACACGTCGACGGGCTCAGATAATTCTCGGGGATATGCATACGCCGTACCTTCCTCTTACGAGATTCAATGGGGGAATGTGGGCAAACCACGTGCAGCCGTGCGCATCGACCCGTTGTGAACCCGAGCCCAATAGTAACACTGATTTAGAATTCGTCACACTGCTCGACAAAGTTTTTGGTAAACGGCGGCGGATGCAGGATACCCCGTTCGAAGATGTCATAATGAGTCGGAACGATAGATGGCCGGTGTCTCGCCGGCCAATGGGCCGCAGAGCGGCATGGGCATCGCATTGGAAGAGGAACGACACAGGATGAACCAGCAGGGCACCTCGCTTACGCAAATCGCAGACCGATACGGCATCTCCACGCAGACGCTGCGTCGTCGCATAGACCAGCATCCGGAATTGGGCATCAAATTGGTGGCGCGCAAGCGCACGACGCTGGACGCCAACCAAACGGCTGCGCTCTGCGGCATCCTGGACAAGCTGTATGCCACGGACGATCCGGCGCCCGCACCCGCAGCCGCACACGAACAGCATGCGTCAACAATGCGCACTTCGCATTCGGCGGGCCATGCCGATCATTCGAAACGGGGCGCAAACCCGGCGGAATACGACGAGAAGCTGGCCGCGGCGCTGCAGCGCATCGCAGAACTGGAGGTGTCGAACTCCGACCTGCTGACAGAAAAGCACCGCCTGGAAACGGATATCGCCGTGGCGAACGCACGCGCCGACGAACGCGGCGAGCGCATCTCTTCGCTGGAGCGCCGCGCCGACGAATACCCGAAGCTGCTGAAAGCGGGCAAAGACGAGGCCCGTGCCGCCGGACTGACGGAAGGCAAGGCCCAAGGACGCGAAGAGGGCCTGGAGGAAGGCCGCGAAGCCGGCATCGCCGAAGAGCGCGAGCGCTGGAAGAACATGAGCCGCTGGAAGCGCTTCTTCGCGAAGTAACCGCCGGCGGCGCGTCCGACGGCCGCACTGCGCGATCCGGGCTGCGAGGCCGCCGGGATGCCGAGGGCGTCGTCTGCCGACCGCACGCCGTCTGCCTGCCAGCTCATCAGCCCGCCAAGACGTACAAAATGTCACGATTCCGCTTACAATGACGCATCCGCTGTAGGGAACAGCAGAGATTCATGCGTCTTGCGCATATATTTTTTCGCCAAACATGACACACCAGACATGGTTTCCGCCCATCTGTTTTTCACACCCGACCACAACATGTATGTTGCGTGAAAACTGCTTCCAATTAACCGTTCTTTTGCGCATTCGGCACATTCCGGGACTACCTTGTCAAAGCGATAAAAACCGAACGCAAGAGAATCGAAGCAAACGCACATGACTCAGCAGAACAGCATCGCAACCGAAGCCGCCACCATCGCAGAGGAGCCCGACCAAGCCAGCTCCGCACCGCGCAAGACGCTGAAAGACCGCGCACGGCATCTGGCAAAGCTCAGCGCCCAGATGATCCTGCTGGTGGGCATTTACGAAGCAGGCTGCCAGATGGCGAACTTCCTGCCCATCGACCTGCCCGGCAACATCCTGGGCATGGCGCTGCTGCTCATCCTGCTGTGCACGCACGTGCTGCGCGGCCGCCATGTGGGCATGGCTTGCGACTTCCTGGTGGACAACATGTCCATCTTCTTCATTCCCGCCGGCGTGGGCATCATGGGCTGCTTCTCCCTGCTGCAGGACAGCGCGCTGAAATTCGCCTTCGTCTGCGTGGCCACCACCGTCATCGTGTTCCTGGCCACTTCCTGGACCGTCATTGCCGTCTCGCACCTGCAGCAGCGCTCGCATGAGCGCAAAGCCGGCCGCAAGGCCACGGCGAACAACGCCATCCAGGCTTAAGGGAAGGACGAAGGCATGTTGGATCAGATCTACTCTCTCACTACGTCCATTTCCAGTTTCCTGCTGGCGCTGCCCACGCCGCTGCCGCTCGTGATCGGCTGCGCCATCTCGCTGGTGGTGTTCCAAGCCTGCGTGTGGCTGTACCAGCGCGTGAAGTCCCCGCTGCTGAATCCGCTGCTCGTGACGCTTGCGGTCATGATCCTGCTGCTGCTGGCTTTCGGCGTGCCCATGAACAGCTACGAGGATAGCGTGCAGCTGTTCTCGTTCATGCTGGGACCGGCCACCGTTGCGCTTGCGTATTCCGTGTACCGCCAGCGCCAGATTCTGAAGGACCATTTCCTGCCCATCATGTGCGGCTGCCTAGTAGGTTCGGTGGTCTCCATGATCAGCGCCTACAGCCTGTGCACGGCGCTCGGCCTGGGACACAGCATGGCGCTGTCGTTCATCCCGAAGTCCGTGACCACGCCCATCGCCATCGCCGCATCGCAGGAGCTGGGCGGCATCACCGCCATCACCGTGGCGGCCGTGATCATCACCGGCATCCTGGGCGCCATCTTCTCCCCGCTCATGGCGAAGATCTTCCATGTGAACGACAAGGTGGCAACCGGCGTCGCCATCGGCGCGTGCTCGCATGCCGTAGGCACCACGAAGGCCCTGGAGATGGGCAAGCTGGAAGGCGCCATGAGCGGCGTCTCGCTTGCCGTGTCCGGCATCTTGACCACGATCATCGTCATCGCCGCGCACTGCCTGCTGCAATAGCCGCCGCCCAGGTGCCGCCCGGGCGGCCGCCGCTGCGTGCAAGTGCGGCTGCAACGAGCACCGCGACCGGGAGGGCGGCTACAGGTTCGCCTCTCCCCACTCCTTCAGCTCCAGCAGAATGGGAATGAGCGTCTCCCCCTTCTCCGTCAGGCCGTATTCCACGCGGACGGGCATCTCGTTGTATTGATGCCGTACCACCAAGCCGGATTCCATCAGATCCTTCAGCGAGTTCGCCAACATGGCGTTCGTGATGCCGTACACCATGCGCCGCAGCTGCCCGTAGCGCAGCGTGCCCCCTTCGTTCAGGGCGCACAGGATGAGGATCTTCCATTTGCCGCCGACGGCATCCAGCACCCTGCGCAACGCGCAGCCGGGGCCCGCCACGCTGGGGACCGCCTGCGAGAAGCAGTCGTCCCCGCGCTTCTTGCCCGCCGTTGCCCGAGTGCTCTCGCTTCCGTTCGCCATGGATTCCTCCCGAATCGGTACGGTTTTCCATACCACGTTTCTCTAAACTGCGTACTTGCTCTATTTTTTATACCATCTATAGTGGGAGGCGAAAAGAGAGGCGAAAGGAGCCGACAATGACCCGCGAATTGACTACCCAGGACTTCGACCAGGAGATCATGCAGGGAAACGCGCCTGCCATGATCGATTTCTACGCCGATTGGTGCGGACCCTGCAAATCCATGGCAAAGACCGTCGAGCAGATGAGCATCGATTACACCGGCCGCGCAAAGGTGGCGAAGGTGAACGTGGACCGCAATCCGGAACTGGCGCAGCGGTTCGGCGTGATGAGCATCCCCACGTTTGCATTCATCAAGAACGGGCGCGTGGTGCACCAGGTGCTGGGCGCCCAGCCGCGCGCAAACCTGGACGAGCTCATGAACCGCACCATCAACGCATAGCGTTACAAGCTGCCGCCGTTCCCGCGCCACGCAAGCGCGAACCGCAAGCGCAAACGGACCCGTCGGCCCGCCTTCCCCGCATTCCGCGGAGGGCGGCCCTGACGGGTCCGTTCTTCGTTTCGCCATGAATCCGTTCTTCCTATAATGCATTTATATGAGAAGGATGCCGATATCCAAATGTTAGATGGGATGCGCGTATGAACCTGAAACAGCTGCAGTACTTCGTGGCCATCGCCGAAGAGCATCAGATCACCGCTGCGGCACGGCGGCTGCATATCAGCCAGCCCCCGCTGAGCTACGAGTTGGCGCAGCTGGAAAAGGAGCTCGGCACGCAGCTGGTCATCCGCGGCGCCCGCAACGCGCGCCTGACGGATGCCGGCCAGATACTCTACCAGCGCGCGCTGCGCATCCTGGAGATGACAAGCGCCACGGAACGCGAGGTCGCGGCATTCGGGCAGGGCCTGCGGGGCATGCTGAGCATCGGCACCATCTCGTCTTCCGGCAGCGTCGTGCCGAACCGGAGCCTGCGGGAATACTTCGCCGAGCACCCCGACATCACGTTGGAAGTGCACGAGGGCAATACGTACCAGGTGCTGGAGATGCTGCGGAGCGGCATCGTGGACGTGGGCGTGGTCCGCACGCCGTTCAAGGCAGCGGGGTTGGGGTGCGTGTACGCCGAGCCGGAGCCCATGGTGGCGTTCCTGGGCGGCGAATGGGAGCAGCGGTTCGCCGACCGCTCCGTGCTGCATCCGGCCGACCTGGCCGGCGCGCCCCTGATCGTCTACCGCCGATTCGAATCGCTGATCAGGGAATCCTTCGACGAGCGGGGCATTGCGCCGAACATCGTCTGCATAAACGACGATGCGCGCACCACGGTGATGTGGGCGCGCACCGGATACGGTATCGGCCTGGCTCCCTATTCGCTGACGCAGATCTTCGCGGACCTGACGCTTGCCTGGAAGAAGCTGGATTGCCCCGAGCTCGTTACACGGCAAGCCGCAGTGTGGGATGCCACGCGATTCCGCCCTCCGCTGGCGGAGCGCTTCATCGCCATGTTCCCGAAGGCGGAGCAGCAGCCGAAGGGCGGGAGCCGATAAGCCTACTTTGCCGCCGCAGCGGCTGCGGGAGCGGGCTTGTCCACAACGGCCTCTTCAACGGCCTCGGCGTGCTTCGGCGAGGGTTTGTCCGCAACAGCGGCATCCTCCGCGGCCTGGGCAATGGATTCCTGCGCGGGCGCAGCGGCCTTCGCGGTTCCGCCCTCCATGCCCTCGCGCAGATTCTTCATGGACTTGCCGATGGCGCTGCCGAGCTTCGGCAGGTTCTTCGGCCCGAACAGCAACAGCACTACCACCAGGATGATGGCAAGTTCCATAGGACCAAGTTTCGGTATCATACGTCTCTCCTTTTCGTCGGCCCCTCCCCGCCGTGCGACGGGGAGGGATCCGTCTCTCAGCCCGTCATGTTAGGCGGCGCGCAAGTATACGTGAAATACAAGTTGTGTCCGCTAACCATATTGCTATTGTATATATCCTGCTCACAGGGCTATGAATTGCCTGCCTTCCTTTCAAATTGCGCTTCGAGATACACCGAGTGTGCACAATAGCCCGCCGAACGGTTGCGCGATTCGTTCGTTTCGCCCTCTCCCGGGTAGCACCTGCGCGTCTGCTGCTCCGTCCGTTCGCCGAAGACGCTTCGTATTTTGTTGCCTCCACAACAGACGGCCCGTTCTGAAATTGCAACTATGGAGAAAATGACGAAGGAGAATCCATGTCCCAGACCGTTATGTGCACCGTCTCGTCCCGTACCGGCAACACGCGCAAAGTGGCCGACGCCATTGAGGCTGAGCTGCGCCGCTTGGGGTATGACGTCCGCGAACGCGAGCGGGGGCAGGAAGTCGACACGCAGCTGGTGGTGATGTGCTTCTGGTGCTTCAAGTCGACGCTGGACCCCTTGAACGCAAAGCTGCTCGCGGGCATGTCGGGCAAGCGCGTGCTGGTTTTCGGCACGTTCGGCGGCTATCCGGACAGTCCCTACGCCGATAAGGTGCGCGCAAACGTCATTCGCGCCGTGAACGAGAAGAACGAATGCGCGGGCGTGTTCCTCAGCCAGGGGAAGGTGCGCATGGACAATATCGAGAAGCGGCGGAACCTTCCGCCGGAAGATCCGCACCACCTGGATGACGCCGGAGTGGCGCGCGTGATGGAGTCCCAGCACCACCCCGACGAAGAGGACCTGCGTGCGGCAGTGGAGTTCTTGCGCGCGCATCTTCCGCAGTGGGAAGGCGGGCAGCACGGCAACTGCGCCGAATGCGGCATCTGCGCGCAGTCGTTCGCGCAGGAAGTGTCGAAGCGGCTGGAGCATTCGAAGGTCGTGACGCTGGGCTAGCGCGGGCGTTCGTGACCCGGCGGGTGCCCGCAAGCCGGCAGCGTGCGCGTTCCGGCAGCCGCTTGCCTCCCGGCAGCCGCCCGCGTTCGCCGCCTGGCGGCCTTCAAGGGACACGGATCATCTCCCAACGCAGAATCGAGGATGAGGAGAATGGAAATCAGAATCAAGCGCGTATACGAGCCCGCGGAACCCGACGACGGCATGCGTCTGCTGGTCGACCGCCTCTGGCCGCGCGGCATCAAGAAGGTCGATCTCTCGTTCGACGACTGGCCGAAATGCCTGTGCCCCTCCACCGAGGCGCGCAAGGCGTTCGGCCACAAGGCGGAGAATTTCGAGTGGTTCGCCAGCGCGTACACCGCCGAATTGGACGAGAACCCGGACGCAGCCGCCTACGTGGAGAAGCTGCGCGAGCAAAATCCGCAGGTCATCACGCTGCTCTATGCGGCAAAGGACCCGCAGGTGAATCACGCGCGCGTCTTGAAGCGCTGGCTGGAACAGCGGCTGGGGGTGTCCGCATGATTCCCGAAGCCGGGAGCGCGTTCACGCTGGACCAGCACATCGCACCCATCCCCGGCTGTACCATCTCGGAGACCGCCTGGCAGCACGACGGCCTGCTGCTGTCGTATTTCGCCCTGGCTGCCGGTACGGACATCAGCGCGGAAAGCTACCCGGGCAGCAAGATCGTCTGGCTGGGAAGCGGCCAGCTCCAGATCTTCGCCGACGCCGGGCGCGCCTGGAACCTCGAACCGGGCGACACGTTCGTCACCCCAACCGACACGCCGATCGGCATGCGCGCCCGCACCGATTGCATCTACGCCGAATTGACCCTGAAGGAGGAAACACGCATGAACGATCTGCTGAAAACGGGAGAGGTCCTGAAGCTTGCCGATCTGCTGCCGTATCAGGACGGCAAGATCATCAACACGGACCTGGTGAACAACGATCACGTGAAGCTGGCCCTGATGAGCTTCGGTGCCGGCACCGGGCTGTCCGAGCATGCGGCGCCGGGCCAGGCACTGGTGTTCGCGCTGGATGGCGCGGGCATCATCGGCTACGAGGGCGAGGAGCATCGCATTGTCGCGGGCCAGAATTTCGCGTTCGCAAAGGGCGGCCGGCACTATGTAAAGGCGGACGGCCCTTTCAAGATGGCGTTGCTGCTGATGAAGGAGTAGGCTGGAGGAATCGATACGTCTTCGGGAGGTGATGGCGGATGGACAAGACTCCGCGCTATCGCGTGCGAAAGCTCTACGACCGCAACGGGCAGGTTGCCCCACACTTCCTGGACGACGAGTTCCATTCGTTCTGCGAATCCTGGGATAAGGCCATGTCCGACCCGAACTTCGCCGAGATCATCGAGCGCGACCTTGCTGCCGAGCGCCTGGCCGACGACCCGCTGGACCAGCTTGCCGCGCTGGCGCCGAACGAGCGCGTGCGCACCCGCTTCCTGAAGTGGCTGGGGTTCATCGACACCCGTCTGAACCCTTGGACCACGGGCGGCGCCATCCATTTCCGCCCGCACTGGGCGCGCGTGCTGATGCTGGCACTGACCATGGGCGATGCCGCCGGGCTTTCCGATGCGGACCTGGATGCGCTGGCGGCCGCCGCAGTGTTCCACGATTCCCGCCGCAAGAACCCGTATCTGGACACCGGCCATGGCGACCGCGCGGCGAACTACTATGCGGCATGCTGCGCCCAAGCGGCAAAGGACGGCGGCGCAGGCCCGTTGCGTTTCGATCCGCGCGCCTACCTTGCCATGCAATGGCACGACCGGGACGACGCCGATGGCCTGCGCGTTATCTCCGCAGCCGAGGACCGCGACGAGCTTCCCACCTCGTCGTCCAGCCGTCTCAAGCGCGCGCCGCTGGGAAAGACGTCCGACGCCTTCCAGGGCATGCAGGGCGCGGAGCTGCTGCTGCCGGACGGCCTGAAAGCCGCGTTGCCGGCTGACGCCGATGCAGATGCCGCCACCATCTACCGCATCTTCAAGGATGCCGACGGCCTGGACCGCATCCGCTTGGGATCGAACGGCCTGGACCCACGCTTTCTGCGCTTCCAATACGCCCACGATGCGCTTCCGCTTGCTCGGGAGCTGTTGGCGGAAAGCGAACGCGCCCGCGACCGCTAGCTGGCACCGCTGGGCCGCTGGCGCGGTGGCCAGCGGCCCAGCGGCGGAGCCGCGGCCGAGCCCCGAAATGCCGCCGCTTTCGCGCTGCCATTTTCGCGCCGCCCCCCAAGTCGCCGCTTTCGCGCTGCCGCTTTCGGGCTTGCCGTCCCCAAGTCGCCGCTTTCGGGCTGCCGCCTCCAACAGAAATCGAAATATTGGACGAAAATCCTACTTGGGAATCGTTTATTGCTCGCTAACAAATATGGGTGTCGCCATATTTGCATCAATTTCTTTATTTATGTAAGGATTATTGCCAGTTTTTGGCTTGAGAAAGCCCTTTCTCTAAGCACGTGAAAATGTTAACTGGCACAAAACCATTCCCAAGTTCCATTGACATCCAAAAATCATGATTCTGTTGGCGGAGACGGGCACCCCCCCCCCCGCAGGCGGCCCTGCCGTCCGACGCCAGCCCGCAGCCCGAACGCTACCAGAGCGCCGTCCGCGGAACGGTGTCCACGGCTGCAGCTGCCCACCGCTTCTGGATTGACACCCCAGGCGACTCCCCGCCATCCGTCTCTTCCGCCTTGCCGCCATGTTGCGAACTATGCAGATTACGGGACATCGGCTTTACCATCAGCCACCGAATCGCCCAGCCGCGTACAGTAGGAATCGAAAGAAACGATGCACGCGTGAGAGGAAGCCGATATGGAATTCTTCGTTGAGAAAGCCGTGCTGGATGCCGGCGTGAAAATACGATTAGCCGTGGTAGAGGGGCTGGACAACACCGTCGAGAGCCCTCTCTGGCGCGATGAGCGCAAGCAGATGCTGGCAAAGCTGCGGGAACGCTATCAGGACTTCGACGTCCATGCCGATCCCATCCTGGAGGGCTACCATCTGCTGCACGACAAGACAGGCGTGAAACGTCGCAAGAACGTGCCCGCCAGCATCAACCTCATCAAGCAGCTGGAGAAGAACGACGACCTGCCCTTCATCAACCAGGTAGTGGATATCTACAACATCATCTCGCTGGATACGAAGCTGGCATTGGGCGCCCACGACATGGACTGCGTGGACGGCAACGTTATCCTGCGCTTCTCGAACGGCACGGAACGCTACGTGCCGCTGGGACAGACGGATCCCGTTCCCGTGGCCCCGCATGAATACTGCTACTGCGATGCCTCGAACGAGGTGCTCTGCCGCCTGGAGGTACGTCAGGTGAATAAGACGGCGGTAAGCGAACAGACGCACAACGTGTTCTATATCGTGCAGGGCAACCAGGCCACGCCTGCCGTGCTGCTGCGACAGACAGCGCAGCGCATCGTGGATACCACCACGCGCCTGTGCGGCGGCGTGGGCGGCGTCGTGACGCCCGCCGTGCTCTCGTAAACAAATGGCCCGCCGTCCCAAGTCATCGGGACGGCGGGCCAGGAGGGTACTGCCCTATCCTGATATCAGCGGAATCAGTGGTAGAACTTGCCCATCTTATGGTCTTCCGCCCACAGCTTCTCGGCGGTGGGCACCCAGTTCTTCGCGTATTCCTTGCAGCGGTCGCTCAGCATCTCCGCCGTCTCCTCGCCTTCGAGGTTCGACGAATGAGCTCCCGTCTCCTTCACCATGCGCGGCAGGATCTCGGGATTCTCCAACATGGGGCAGGGGCGCAGCATGTTGTCGTTGAAGGGCTGGCCGTCGTGATACGCCATGAACAGCGGGCGGCGCAGCGCGTCCAGCAGCGGCATGTCGTGGATGTTCGAGTCGCTGAAGTGCACGAACACGCACGGGTCCACGTCGCCTGCGGCGTTGATGTGCAGGTAGCGGCGGCCGCCGGCGATGCAGCCCTGCACGAACTGGCCGTCGTTCTGGAAGTCCATGGCGAAGATGGGCTTCGTCATGCGGATCTCGCGCGAACGGTGGTACATCTTCTCGCGCTGCTCGGGCGTGCACATGAGCTGGATGTTCGCATCGGATCCAACGGGCATGTAGTGGAAGTACCAGATGAACGATGCGCCCAGCGAAACCACCTTGTCGATGAACTCATCGCTGGAAACGGCGTCCACGTTCTCGCTGGTATAGCAAGCGGAGATGCCGAACGGCAGGTGGTTCTCATGCAGCAGGTTCATGGCCTTCATGACCTTCTGGTACGTGCCCTGGCCGCGGCGGAAGTCCGTGGTCTCCTCGTTGCCCTCAAGGCTGATGGCCGGCACGAAGTTGCCCACTTCCAGCATATCGTCGCAGAACTTCTGGTCGATCAGCGTGCCGTTCGTGAAGCACAGGAACACGCAGTCGTTGTGCTTGCGGCACAGCTCCATGATGTCCTTCTTGCGCACCAGCGGCTCGCCGCCCGTATAGATGTACAGGTAGACGCCCAGGTCCTTGCCCTGCTGGATGATGCTGTCGATATCGTCGAAGCTCAGGTTCAGGCGGTTGCCGTAATCGGCCGCCCAGCAGCCCTTGCAGTGCAGGTTGCACGCGCTGGTGGGGTCCAGCAGGATGGTCCACGGAATGTTGCACTGGTACTTCTTGCGCATCTTCGCCTGCTGCTGCCATCCCAGCACGCCGGCGTACAGCAGGAAGTTGATGACCAGCTTGTTCGTGACATCCTCGTCGATTGTGTCTCCGAACGTGTACATCATCTGGTACACGTTGTCATCGGGATTGTCCAGATGCTCGTGAATGGCATCCATCTGATGCGGGAACGTCTTGTAGGCAACCGCATCGGCGATCTTCGTCAGCGTGCCCAGAGAGGGGTCGTCGCTCTCCCGCAAGCGATTGATTTCATTCAAGATGATCTTCTCTAGAGCCTTGTGCCTGCGCATACATTCCCCCTTTGCAGTCTGCCATGCATGCGGCAGGTGAAAGGCACCCGTCGAACGGCATCGGGCAGACCGTCCCGCACCATACGTACTCATCTTTACAATGACCGATTTTACGGCAAGTTACGCCCCAGATGTGGTTTGTAAGGAAATGGAAAACTTCGTTACTTTACGCGGACGGCAAAGGGGATTCGTCGGAACGACGGGCCGCAGCGAATCGCAAGCGCGCACATCCGCAGCGATAGGCCCGCTGCTAGTCGGCGCGGAATTCCGTATGCACCATGAACAGCTTGTCGCGCTTCGAGCGAATGTAGAGCCGCGTGACAAGGTTGTAATGCACGCCCTCTACGGGATACCCCTCCAGGTAGCTTTTCTGCACGGTGTTCACCAGGCGGTCAGACCAGGCGGGCAGCTGCCGTGGCGCATCGTCAAGGCAGAATGTCATCCGCGTGTCGTTATCCGTGTTGCTCACGTGCCCGTTGCCGTCCTTCAGCTCCTTCTTGCTGACGGTATCGAACACGAACGTCGCCCTGGGGAAACGAGCCGCCATGTCCACCACAAGGCGCTTGACATCCTGAAATGCGAAATAATGGAACACGCCCCCGGCTATGAAGATGGCACCGCGCGCCGGATCGAACGGAATCTCGTCGAACCAGCGGTGATCCGTGAGGTCGCAGGCGATGTTCCGCTCGTTCGCGCCCGCTTCGATGTACTTCTCGCGGCACGCGATGACATCGGGAAGATCGAGGTTCACCCAGGTATTGCGCGTATTGCCCATCTGGCGGCGAAGGCACGAAAGGCCCGCACCCATCTCCACCACCACGGCATCGGGGTGCTCCTCCAGGTACCATTCGATCTCTTTCGCGAAATCGTACTGGCGTATCGCGCCGGCCAGGCAGGCGCACTCCATGCGATAGAAGACCGTGGGCGGCTTCGTCTCCCCCATCTCCCGCAGGATACGCACGGCATCATGGTCGGGCAGGATCTGCGGCAGCTTCTCCATCGCCAGCGCCCGGCACCACAACGGTATGCAGAGCGTGCGCTCAACGCTGTTCTTGTCAAGTTCGGCCTGTTGAACCGTCATGGAAACGCTCCTTCATCCCCTGCCGCGATACCAGGTGACCGCGGCCAGCACTGCCAATACCGCTGAAAAAGCCAGGATCTCGGCAGGCGCTGCGACAACCGCCAGCTCCACCGCGAACACGCAGACAATGAGAAGCGCCGCCACACCCAGCCGATGCGACGCCGCCACCACTGCCAGGCCCACCAGGCAGGCAAGGCCGCCCAGCACCGGGTTGAACAGGATGACGGCAGAGCACGTGGCGGTCACGCCCTTTCCTCCGGCAAACCCGTGCCAGAAGGGAAAGTCGTGGCCCAGCACCGCGCCGATGCCGGCATAGACCGTGGACAGGCAGCCGGAATGCGGGAACGCAATGCCCCCGGGGCATCCCACCAGCGGCTGCAGCATCTCCCCCGCATACGGAAGAGAAGCGCACGCCGCTGCCGCAAGCGCCACGGCCAGGATGGTTTTCGCAATGTCGCCCGCCAGCACGACGGCCGCCCATTTCGCGCCCAGCTGGGCGCCCACGTTCGCCATGCCGGGATTATGCGAACCCACGGCGAACGCGCTCTTTCCCACACGCCGGCGCATCACGGCATCGGCCGTAAGGAAGCACCCGCACGCATACCCGATGACCAGGCAGACTACCCGCGCAAGCATGGCCGCACCTCCTTCGTTTCCCCGATACGACCAGTGTAGCCCTTGCCGGGAAGCCGGTCGGGTATGCGGCGGAATAGGCCGCGCACCGCGCGCTGCAGCCGCAGCCGAGGCCGCCGCCTAACCGTCGCCCGTACGGCGCCGAGGCAGCCGCGATCAACAGCGCATTCAGCCGTGGAGCCGAGGACCGTTCTCCGCACGCCAGCGCTGCGGGCTTATGCCCACTTCGCGCTTGAACGCCGTGGCGAAGCTGCTTTGGAAGCGGTAGCCTACCTTGTTCGAGATCTCGCCGATGACGTCGTCCGTCTCCACCAGCAGGCGCTTCGCCTCTTCGATGCGCAATTCCGTCAGACGATCCCCGACGCTCTTTCCCGTAGCGTCGCGATAATCGCAGCACAGCTTCGTGCGGCTTACGAACATCTGCCGCGCCAAGTTATCCAAGCTGGGCGGATTGGCAAGAGACTCCGACAAGATGGCATCCACCTTCGCCGCCAATTCGCCTTGCCGCTCTTGGCCCACTCCTGCACCTCGCTTTTCCTTCGAAAGTTTAGTTTTACGTAATCTATATATATGTTTCTAACATATATAGACATCGCTAACATTTTTTACTAGGAGCGGAGCAAGCACAAGGGAAGGAGCTTTCCCGATGAGATAAATGAACGATTGCAAAAAGATTCGGTCCGCAACCGAACATATGCAGCCCGCATCCGAACGCGGGAGCGCAACCCGAAAGGCGAAGCGGCCTTCAGGCGGATCAGCGGGCGGCGGAAGCCAGCCGCCCGCAGGCATTGCGGCTAGTCGACAGCGGACTCCGAAGCAACGGCGGCCTTAGCGGTCTGCGGAACGCCGGGCGCACCGGCCTTCCCCGAAGCCGCAGCGCTTTCGCCAGCGGCTTTCGCGGCCTTGCGGTCATCCCAGGCAGCGAACGCGTTCGCCAGGATGGTGCCGCTGATGGAATGCCACACGCACGACACGGCGCAGATGATGGCGGCCTGCGGCATGGCGGCGAACTGGGCGGTGGTGGTGGCCAGGTTCGTGGCCAGGCCGGCGTTCTGCATGCCCACTTCCAGGGCAAGCGTGCGCTTCTTCGGCACATTCATGTGCGTCAGCTTGCCGGCCGCATAGCCCAGCGCGTAGCCGATGGCATTGTGCATGAACACGGCCGCGAAGATGACCAGGCCGGACGTGAAGAACAGCGAGCCCTGCGAAGACGTGACGCCGCCGACGACGCACGCCAGACCAAGGACGGCCACGCCGGGCATGCACTGCGCAATCTGGCGATACGTGGCGTTCGATTCCAGCTTCCAATTCAGCAGGAAGCCCACGATTACGGGAAGGATGACGGTCTCGCAAATGGACAGGAACATGGGCAGCGGGGCAAGCGCGATGTTGATGCCGTTCGCCATCTGCATCACCAGGAACGGCGTCATCAGCGGAGCCAGCAGCGTGGACACCGTGCTCAGGCCCACGGAATACGCCACATCGCCATGACACAGGTAGCTCATGATGTTCGAGGACACGCCGCCGGGGCAGCAGCCCACCAGGATCAGGCCCAGCGCCAGCGCATCGGGCAGATTCAGCAGATGGCAGATGAACAGCGCCGAAAAGGGCATGATCAGGTACTGGGCAATGGCACCCATGCAGATGTCGAACGGATGCTCGGCCAGGATCTTGAAGTCCTTCCGGGTCAGCGTCAGCCCCATGCAGAACATGATGAAGCCGATGATCAGCGACTGCCACGTGAATCCGTTTCCCAGAGGATCCGTGAACAGCTTCGTGTTCACCCACGCCATCATGGTCGGCCAGATAAGCGTCAGCACCGCCACGGCGATAACGAAGAACGCCGATTTGCCGGATAGCACCTGGCTCAGTTTTTGCAACGCTTTCATTCTTTCCTTCTTTCCTCAGCGCGCAATAAAAAATCCCCCGCAGCCCGACCAAGGCTACGAGGGACGAATCGTTGATCCGCGGTACCACCCACATTCCATACGGCTTGCGCCGCATGACGCTCTACGCACCATCATGCGCTTTTCCTAACGGGGAATCCCGGCAAAGCCTACTGTTATTTCAGCCCGATTCTCGGAGAGGATGACCATCCGCGTCCTTCAGGCTGGCTTCCATCAAACCCAGCTCGCTGTGCTGCGGTTTCGCGGCGGTTATGTTCTCGTCAATGAATTTCCTATTCGGTTGTGAGGTCATTGTAGGGCGGCAGATGTTAGATGCAAGTAACGCCACAATTCGTTCACATTGGGCACGAATGCCTGATAGGCAGCCGCGTCGGGCAAGCGCAATGCGGCGCTTCGCAAGGGCAATCGACCGCCTGCTCCCGCATGCCCCGCACGCTCCCCGTTATCCTCCTATAATTCAGTCGCACACCGTCAAACGAAAGGACTGATATGAGCTTTTTCCATTACGCTGTCCTGAAGAAGGATGGCAACCCGCAAGTACTGACCGACTACGAAGGCAAGGTATGCCTTATCGTGAACACCGCAACCGGCTGCGGCTTCACTCCGCAGTACGAGGACCTGGAGCGGCTGTACGCCACGTATAAGGACCAGGGCTTCGTGATTCTGGACTTCCCCTGCAACCAGTTCGCGAACCAGGCCCCCGGAACGGACGAGGAGATCCACGAATTCTGCCAGCTGAAATTCGGCACGGAGTTCCCGCAGTTCAAGAAAGTCGATGTGAACGGAGAAACCGCCGACCGGCTGTTCGTCGACCTTGCCACGGCCATGCCGTTCCAGGGATTCGGCGAAGGCGAGCAGGCGCAGGCCCTGGAGAAATTCGCCGAGCAGAATAACGAGCAATTCGGCGACCGCGCCTATATCAAGTGGAACTTCACGAAGTTCCTGATTGACCGTAAGGGCAACCTGGTCGCGCGCTTCGAGCCCACCGCCGATATGGCGGACGTGGAAAAGGCCATCAAGGACCTGCTGTAAACCCGCAGCCTATATAGTCCCCCGCACGGCATTTCACGCAGGCAGTCTCCGCCCCCGCCCCAGATATTGACAGTTTCCCGAATATGTAGCATGTGCGATAACGCTTTATACAAATGTTATCGAATGTGTGTAAAACAATTCGGAGCGTTGATATATCCTAATGGATATGATTTAGATATCCCTTACAGGGGTAAAGGGATTTGTAAAGCTTAGGGGGTTTGCAAAGTCTAAGCTTTAGGGAGGCGGAGACATGCGGCGGAACAAGCCTGCCAACACTGCCAAGGAGGAGCTCCGCTCTTCCTCCTCTCCGTCCGATAACGCCCGCGATCTGAGCAAGCTCGATCGTTTGCAACTGCTGCAGCTGCTTGATGCCGCGGTACGGGAAAATACCCGCTTGAAAGAAGAGCTTGCCGAAGCGAACAAGCAGCTTGAAGACCGGCGCATCGCGCTTGCCGACTCCGAATCGCTTGCCGATGCGGCCCTGCGCTTGTCCGGCATCTTCGAAGATGCGCAGCGCGCCATCGATATCTATCGCTCCAACGTGGCCGCTAGCGCCAACGGCGCTGCCGATGCGCAGCCCGCGACCGACAGTGCGAGCGAAACGCAAGCCGTCACCGATTCCAACCCGAATGGATCTACGGCCTCGGCGGATTCCGATACGGAAGACACCGAATAGGATGGCAGGAGAGCATGGATAATGGAACGAATGCCAGCCCCATCCCCCGCGCCGTCGACTTCGACGGAGGCGGAAGCAAGGAATCTAACACCCCCCCCCCTTGAACTCCCGAGCAATCAGGAAATAGAGGCTGAGCTCTGGCGTACCCGTGAACAGGGACGTCGTCATGATACAGCCCGCAACATAGCCTTCGCCCTTGCCGCGGTCTTCGCCGCATCGGTGCTGCTCTCCCTTTTCGTGTTCCCCATCTTCCAGGTGTACGGCGTCTCCATGCAGCCCACCTTGGACGACGGCGACATCATTATCGCGGACAAGCCCGCCAGCTACCAGGCAGGAGACTTGGTGGCCTTCTCATACAACAACAAGACCCTGACCAAGCGCATCATCGGCTGCCCCGGCGATTGGATCGACATCGCCACAGACGGAACGGTCTCGGTCAACGGGAAAACCTTGGAAGAGCCCTACCTGCCCGCCAATGCGAAAAGTCGCGGGACCTGCGACATCGTGTTTCCGTACCAGGTTCCCGAAGGCAAGTACTTCGTCATGGGCGACGCCCGCAGCGTCTCTATCGACTCCCGTTCATCCCAAGTTGGGTGCATCCCGACCGGCCAGATTGTCGGTCGTTTGCAATTTCGAATTTGGCCAATCAACCGGATGGGATTGCTTGGCGGCTGACCTGTGATAGCGTTCGGCAGCCGTTTCGCAGAAGCCCACTTGGTCTTCGACGCAATGCTGCTGAAAGCTATCGCGGTTCGGCGCAAGCCCCATCCTTCGAAAGCTGTTCACAGGAGGTGAAGCCAGGAAACAACCCCTACATATACAAGGCTGTAAAGCAAATCGATTGAGAAAGGAAACAACATGAGTACCGCACGAAAGTCGCTCGCGAGCGTATTCGCGCTGGCCATGGCCCTTATCCTGGTCATCGGCCTGGCCCCCTTCGCCACGTCGTCGACCGCACTGGCCGACACCACGACGTCGCACACGATCACGATCAACGAGCCCACCGGCCAGAAGGCCACGCACACCTATGAGGCATACCAGGTGTTCTCCGGCACCTACGACAGCACCAGCAAGCAGCTGCAGAGCATCACCTGGGGCAACGGCGTCGATGGAGACGCCCTGCTCGCAGCCCTGAAGGCTGACAGCACCCTTGGCTCCGCGTTCGCCGACGCCACGGATGCGCCCACGGCAGCAGCCGCGATGGCCAAGCTGACCGACAGCCAGACCGCGGCCATGGCCAAGATCGTTGCCCAGCACCTGGGCACCACCAAGGCCACCTCGGCTGACAACAAGGTCACCGTCACCGGCGACGGCTATTACTTCCTGAAGGATGTCACGGAGGAAGCGAACATCGGCTCCGACACTTATTCTAAGTACATGCTGAAGGTTGTGGGCGATGAAACCATCACCGCCAAGGACACCACCACGACGTCTGAGAAGTTCGTGAAGGAGAAGAACGACTCCACGGGCACTGAGACCGATTGGCAGAAGGTTGCCGACTACGATATGGGCGACCAGGTTCCGTTCGAACTGGTGGGCACCATCGCCAACGATTACGGTGACTACACCACCTACGAGTTCTCCTTCGTCGATACCTACAACAAGACGCAGTTCGGCGACCCCCAGAACGTCACCATCAAGGTGGACGGCACCGCTGTCTCCCAGGACGAGCTGACCGCTGCCGGCTACAAGCTGAGCACCACCGATGACGGCTTCACCATCAGCTTCACCGACCTCAAGAAGATCACCGAGGTCAAGGCCGGTTCCAAGATCACGGCCGAGTACACGGCCGAGCTGCTGACCACCGCCAACATCGGCTCTACCGGCAACAAGAACACCAGCCACATCACCTTCTCGAACGACTCCAACCAGTCCGGCCACAAGGGCAAGACGCCCGACGACACCGTCATCGTGTTCACCTACCAGACCGTGGTGAACAAGGTCAACGAGCAGCAGCAGAGCCTGGACGGCGCTGGCTTCACCCTGTACAAGAAGGGCGCTGATGGCAACTACACCGCCGTCGGCAACGAGCTGAAGACGGGTCACCAGTTCACGTTCAAGGGCCTGGACGCCGGCGACTACAAGCTGGTCGAGACCACGGTGCCCGCAGGCTACAACAAGATGGACGACATCGAGTTCTCCATCACCAGCACGCTCGACAACACCAACAAGGCGCTTACCGCCCTGTCCGGCGATGTGACGTCCGGCACGGCCACGTTCACGGCCAACACGGATGACGGCTCCCTGGCCACCACGGTGGTGAACAAGTCCGGTTCCACGCTGCCTTCGACGGGCGGCATGGGCACCACCATCCTGTACATCGTGGGTGCAGCCATCATCGCTGCTGCCGGTTACGGCCTCTATCGCCGCAGCCGTTCGCGCAAGAACAACGCCTAACCCCAAGACGAAAGGCGTTTGAGCAGCAATGAGGAACAGCGAGGAGGCGCAGGGTACCCGGTCGGGACTCAGGGGGCATATCCCCGAGATCCTGCTGGTCTGCGCCCTCCTCGCGGGCATCGGCATCATGCTCTACCCCGCCGTCAGCGACTGGTGGAACAGCCTCCACCAGTCGCAGGCGATCGCCACCTACGAACAGGCGGTGGCCAACAACTCGGCGGAGCAGAACAAGAAGCTGTGGAAGCAAGCGGTTGCCTACAACAAGAGCCTTCCCCATAACAATGGGCGGTTCACGCTCACCGAAAGCGAGCGCAAAGAGTACGAGGGCCTGTTGGACGTAACCGGAACCGGAATCATGGGCTACGTGGAGATTCCCAAGATCAACACGCGCCTTGCCATCTACCACGGCACGGATACCGAGGTTCTGCAGGTGGGCGTCGGCCACATCCCGGGGTCGTCGCTTCCCGTGGGCGGCAAGGGCACGCACTGCGTGATATCCGGGCACCGCGGCCTGCCGAACGCCCGACTGTTCACCGACTTGGATCAGCTGGCGGAAGGCGACGTCTTCACCCTGAGCGTACTGGGCAAGACGCTGACCTACCAGGTTGATCAGATTCGGGTCGTCCTGCCCGATCAGCTGGATGACCTTGCGATAGAGAATGACAAGGACTACTGCACATTGGTTACGTGCACGCCGTACGGCGTGAACTCGCACCGCCTGCTTGTCCGCGGGCACCGCATCCCGAACCAAGGGCTGCTGGCCACGGACGGCGACGTGGCGCAGGTGAGCCCCCTGATAGCGGCAGCAGTGGTAACCGCACTAGTGTTTGCCATTCTCAGCGCGGTCCGAGCAATTCGGAACCGCCTATCGAATAAAGAAATAGAAGCATGGGCCGAAAGGGAAGGTCGGAAGTGAAAACGATAGACAGACAAGCGGCATCGGCATTCCGCAGGGGACGCGTACTGATTGCAGCCGTATTGCTCCTTTGCGCAGCAACCTTGTTTGCCGCGCCGCCCGCAGCACAGGCGGCCACGCAAAATGCAGGAAGCTATTCCATCACCGTCACCGGCTGCAACACCTCGGTGCAAACGCTTACGGCCTACCGCATTGCAAGCTGGGAGAACGGTGGCCTGGTGCTGGACGAATCGCTTGCGCAAGCGAAGGAAGACACTGGCATCGACGTGACGACGTTCGACCGGGACACGGACGCGGCAACGCTGAGGAAGGCCGCCACCACGTATGCGGGTTATGTGGCGGAACAGGCCTCGCATCTGAAGTCGTACCAGGCAACCGTCTCGAACGGAACTGCCGCATTCCAGAACGTGGAGCCCGGCATGTACGTGATCCCGGAGACGACCGCCACGAAAGGCAATACGAAATACGATCAGTCGCCCCTGCTGATTCCCGTACCCTCCCCGGACGAGAACGGCAACCTGATAAGCAACGTCACGGTCGCCGCGAAGACGTCCGCTACCAAAACGAAGACGCACGAGCAGAAGTACATGATGCAGAAGCTTTGGGACGACTCCTCTGCCACCGGCACGCGCCCCGCATCCATCACCGTCTGCCTTTACAACGGAACCGCGCTTGACCGCAAGGTGACGCTGGACGCCCAGAACAACTGGACGTACCGCTGGAGCGGTAAGAGCAACTGGACGGTGAAGGAAGATAGCGTGCCCGACGGCTATACGACCTCCACGAAGACGAGCGTCAGCACGAAAGACGGCATGCAAACCACCACGTTCCAGATTACGAACAAGGCGAAGGATACGAACACGCATGGCGGCACGCCCGGCGGATTTCTGCCGAAAACGGGTGACTACCTGCCCATCCTGGGTCTGATTCTAATCGCCATCGGCGCAGGCATCGTGGTAGCGGCATTGGGTCGGTGCCGCCATGCGAAGAAGCATGGAGGCAACGAATGACGGCCTCCCGCGAACATACCCGGTTCCGCCGCTTAATCGTACTCGGCGCATTGGTTCTGGCCGCAGGGTGCATCGCTGTCGGCTATTCGGCAGCCGACGCCGCCACCCAGCAGGAACGTAGCAGCCAGCTGATCTCGTCGCTGCGGGAGCAACTGGACGCAACGGTGCCCGATGACAGCGGCGAATCGGCCGACGCAACGGACTTGCCCGCCCTGAACATGGAGGGCGTGGACGTCGTGGGACGCCTGCAGGCACCCAGCATCTCGCTCGACGTGCCCGTGGCCGCAAAGGACAGCGATGTCCGCCTGACCCCGGCGCTCGTAGACGGGCGCGACGGCGAGCTTCTTGTGCAAGGCAGCTCCTACCAGGACGCAATGGATGCTATCGGCCAGCTGAAGCAAGGCGATGATCTGACATTCACACAGGTGAACGGCACGGTCAGGCGCTACAAGGTGGCGGACACCGGCGAACTCCAAGGCGAGTTCAACGACAACTTCGACTTGCTTGTGTACTACCAGGACGAATTCGGAACGAAGCATTGGGCGGGCTGCAGAAGCGCTTCGCAGGCATCCGCACAGCTTGACTAGACAGAGGGAAGACAGAGGCCATTATGAACTTGTTATCAATGAATGCCGAGTCGATGCTCGCAACGAACCGGACGCGCCGCGTCTGGATCAAAGCGGCTATCGTCGTCGGCGTGGCAATTGCCGCAATCTGCTGTGCCATGCTGATCAACCCCGCAGCGGCTTTGACGGGCGGCAACACGTTCGAGACATCCATCACGTCCGCTTCGAAGCTGTATGCGAACACCTCGTCCGGCAGCTCGGACTGGAAAGCCGTGGACAGCGAGCCCGTGGCGAACGACGCCAGCTTGAAGCTGCGCATCGCCTTCAGCATCGGCAACGGCGCCGCCAGCAACGGCAGCACGCTGCAGTACCGGCTTCCCAACGCCGTGAAGCTCAGCTCGGACCGCACCGTGAAGGGCACCATCTACTCGAACAACACCGTGACGGACCCCGATAGCACGGATGCGAAGAAGATCGGCACGTACACCGTTGAGAACGGCGTGCTGACCACCTCGTTCGATAGCGTAAACGACTCTGCCATGGATTCAGGCAGCAGCTCCTCTTCCAGCTCCGACAGCGAAAGCACCGGCAAGAAGACCGTCGACGGCTATCTGGACATCAACCTGGACTTCAGCGAGCTGTCGCTGGACAAGAACGGAGCAGCCACCATCCAGCTGAACGACACCGTGAAGCTGAAGGTTGCAAGCGTTACCGCCGACGAGGGCACCGCAGCCTCTTCCAACAGCTCCAGCGCGAAATCCGCAAAGAGCGCCGCAACAACGTCTTCCTCCGCTTCGAGCGCTTCCTCTGCCAGCGCCAAGAGCAGCAAGAAGACCGTGAAGTCGTCGGCAACGGCGAACTTCGTGCAGGACTCTTCCGCAACGGCAAGCAATTCCGCAAGCACTTCCGCATCGAAAGCGAAGAGGTTCTCCGCAAAGCGGGCGCTGTCCGCAAGCGCCTCGACCGGCACGGACTTCACGCAATACCTGACAAAGAAGACGGGTGTTCAGAAGTTCGTCAACGGCAAGTGGACGAATGTAACGGAGGTCACGGAGGGCGACACGGTCCGCGTGAATCTGGCCTACACGCTGCCCGCGAACACAATCGACAGCACAACGGAAGCCGGCCGCACCATCTATTACCAGCTGCCTACGGGCATCACGCCCGATGAGGCGTCTTCCGGACGCGTGACGAATGCAAACGGCAAGGAGGTGGGCTCCTACACCGTCGGAACGGACGGCAAGGTCACCATCGTCTTCGACCAAAGCGCAGTGGAATCGGCGTCCGGAGCCATTGAGGGCACGTTGTCCTTCGAAGGCACGGTTTCCAAGCTTTCGGGCGACGATAACGGAACGTACGATTTCGGCGGCGACTCGGCCACCATTACCATCAAGAAGAAGACGACCACCGAAACCACCGACCTCAAGATCGAGAAATCCGCGCCCACCGTCAGCGACGACAAGACCACGGCGTCCTATACCGTGAAGCTGTCGTCCGAGAAGGGCACGGGCGGCGAGAGCGTGTACTTCTCCGACACCATGACCGGCACGAATGCCAGCCCGGACTTCAACGACGGCTCTGTCACCGTTTACAAAGTCGATGCCTCCGGCAATAAGACGGCCGTGACGGACTTCACCAAGAGCTATCAGCAGGGCAATGAGAGCAACAAGTATCGCCTCGATGCCACGCTGCCGGCCCTTGCCGCAGGCGAGTCCTATGAAATCACGTATAACGTGAACATCAATGCGAACGCGACCGCCAGCAACGTGAACGTCTCGAACACCGCGGATGGCCGCACTGACCATACAGATCGTGTGTGGGACACGAAGAGCTTCGGATGGGGCACCACGGTCACGAAGTCGGGCTGGTACAGCAGCGATAGCAACACCATCCATTGGGACATTCGCGTCAACCCGAACGGCAGCAGCATCGTTGGCCAGAAGGTAACCGACAACCTGCCCGACGGCCTGAAGCTGACCGGCAGCTATTCCGTCAAGGGCGATGACGGCACCATGCTGGTCAACGCAAACGGCAGCAATGGGGCTGCAGGCGATAGCAGCATCGATTTCACGTTCCCCTCGACGATGGATACCGGAACCGCGCTGACCGACACCCAGAAGCAGCAGGCATATACCATCTCGTTCGACACCACGGCCCCGGCCGGCAACGGAACGGTGACCAACTCGGCAACGGGCACGGACACCTCCGGCAAGACCTCCACCGACCAGACCGGCGTTGACGTGACGCACCGTACCTACGACGTGAGCAAGTCGTATAACAGCGATGAAACCTCGACCTACAACGGCAAGGACCGTCGCGTCAAGTGGACTTCTACCATCACGCTGCCGGATACGAACCTGGTCAACTTCGAGTACACGGACACCATCGAGAACGCCACCGATGGAAATGGCACGGACCTGGGCACAGACAGCCACTATGCGCTTGCCGGCGAGCTGGAGAATTACCTGAGCAAAGACCAGCATCTGGCCATCAATCTCAGCGACGGCTCGCAATACGTCTATCGCGGCTACAAGGCTTCGAAAGACCATGTCATCAAAAACGGCATCGAGTCTGAGACGGACGACGTGGACATCAAGGTGACGTACTACGATGCCGACGGCGACGAAATCACGCCGAACGATGCGAATCACTCCAAGCACATCAAGAGCTTCAAGGTTTCCGTAACCGTGGCGAACGGTGTCGAAGTCGTCGCAAAGAACATGCAGATTAGCGGCTACCAAACCTACCTCAGCACCTCCACCGGTACGGGTGGGGATACGTGGACCGCAAAGAACAAGGGCGAGATCAACGGAAAGACGTCCGAGGCCACACATGCGTATCCTGTTCCGAAGACGTTCGATAAGTCCGTCCGCGTGAAGGACGGCAACGCGCCCGACGCGTTCCCGAGCGGCAGCGCGAACATCACGCTGGACTCGCTGAAGAACCAGCTTGAATACCGTCTGCTGCTGTACACGAACGCGAGCACGGGTAGCACCATCCAGGTCACGGACACCCTGCCCGCCGGCATGGAGATCGTGGACGGCTCGGTGTACGCGCGCTTCTACGTGAACTCGTACGACGAGCACACCACGAACTACGTGGGGACGACCTTCGTCGACGGCGCGAACAGCACGTCCGGTGCCAACCCGACTTATACCGCCACGAAGAACAGCGACGGCACCACGACCGTGGTCTTCACTATCGGGTCCTACACATACAACAGCGCCTACCCACAGATTGCCCTGCATTACAAGACCACCGTGGGCAACGACGGCTATTGGAACAACCTGTCTAACCTGAACAAGACGTACGAGAACACGGCCTCGTGGAACGGCAACACGGATTCCAACAAGACCACCGTCACCCGTGAAATCAAGAACGTGGAAAAATCGGGCGAGCAGCTTGAGGACAGCAGCGGCAATCCCGAAAACATCATGCGCTACTACGTGGACATCAACCCGGCCGCAAAGGACCTCGATTCCTCGTCGGACGTACTGACGCTGACGGACACGTTCAGCGACGTGGATAAATATTCTCCCGAACTGCTAATGGAAAGGGTGCACCTGTACGCGTATGACGCAAGCGCCAAGAACCACAAGGGCGACGAGATCGATCCCAGCCGCTACACGCTGGTGTACGATTCGTCGACCGCAACCATCACGGCGAAGATTCCGGATGGGCTGGCGTGCGTCCTGCAGTACGACTACCGCATCGACGAGGCAACGCTGTCTTCCAGCAACACGGTGACGAACTCCGTGAAGCTGAACGGCACCTGGTCAACGTCGAATTCCACGCAGCTGAAGGAAATCAAATCGCATGCGTCGGCCACGCACCGCAGCATCAAGCTGTACAAGGTGGACGCCGACAACTACCGTACGCTTCTTCCGGATGCCACATTCAAGCTGGAGAAGTGGGACAGCTCCAGCAAAGCCTGGACGACCGTGAACGATTCCGAGGAAACCGGAAGCGACGGCACACTGGAATGGGACCTGGTAGGCACTGCATCCAATCCGTCGGAGATCAGCGTGGATACGCTCTATCGCCTGACCGAGACCACCGCTCCTGACGGCTATGCGCTGGACAGCACGCCGCATTACTTCATCTGCCGCGGCGACGGTGTCGACAACAGCAGCGCTTGGAACCAGGCGGGCGGTTCCTCCGCCACGGGGGCGCAGTCGGGCACCACGGTTCAGCAATCCGAAACCACGTTCTTCAACTATTCGGGCGGCGCGCTCTACGTACCGAACAAGTACACGCGCCTGACCGTGAACAAGAAGTGGGCGAATACGGACGGCACCAGCATGGACGCACCGTCGGGAACCAGCGTGAAGGTGCAGCTGTACCAGAGCACGCAGAAAGCCGACCCGGACGACACTTGTGCCGTGACGATCACGTATAAGGGCGACGAGTCTAATCAGTGGTATCGCCCTGGCGGCACCATCACGCAGAATGTCAAGCGCGGCACGTCGCTGAAATTCACCGTTTCCGGATGGAGCATCAAATACGACGTCACCATCAACGGCACGAAAACGTCCTACGAGAACAGCGGCGTTGCAAGCCGCCAGATCAGCGTGCCGTCCTCCGCGACGCAGGGATCGACGCTCGACATCGTCGTACAGGAAACGGACTCAGCAAATGCTCCGGGCATAACGCTTGACGAGCACACCGACCCCAACACCATCCTGACGGGTGAGACGGCTTACGGCGATCCTGTGACGCTGCAGAACGGTGCCTGGTCGCACAGTTGGGACAACCTGCCCACCACCGATGCGGACGGCAACCAACTGCGCTACACCGTGAAGGAAGAGGAGATTTCCGGATACACCGTGTCGTACACGAACAACGACGGCGTAAGCACCGGCAACATCACCGTCACGAATACGAAGAAGAAGGACGAGGGCTACACGCTCCCGAACACGGGCGGCCCCGGAATGCAATGGCTTCTGTCCCTCGGCACCGCCGTGGCTCTGGCTGCGGCAACGGGACTTGTCATCTGGAGAAGGAGGCGCGCATAGCGAGCCTCCGCGGATCCGGATGGCACCGCGACTGACGGCCGACACCGCGGCTGACATCTCGTCCAGCATCGCGGCCGACACCGTGAAATGAATCCGACCGCCCCCATCGGAAGCCGACCTCGATAACCGGCACTGCACGACCCTCTGCAACACCATGCAGCGGGTCGTTTTTCTTGCCGCAATGCACTGCGAAGAGGCGCGCGAAACGAAACATTTACCAGATTCAACTGCGGAAACCACGTGGTAACCACGCGGTAAGCACGCAGTAATTACCCCTCCTTATCGTTCTACGGGTGAAAGGCAGCGAAAGCAGCTGGGGACCGCCCTCGCATCTTCGCCTTTCTTCCCATTGTCAAGAACCGAATAAAGGAGGGACTCTATGCAAAACAGTGCAATCGCACCGAAAGCGCGCTCGCAAAGCACCTTCAGAAAGATGATGACGCTGCTTATCGTCTTTCTGTTGGCAATGCCCGTCGCCGGAACGGGCACGGCGCTGGCCGACGATGCCGACGTCACGGGCAATGTGCGCATCGCCCAGCCCACAAGCTCTCACGAGTTTGCCGAGAACGAACTTGCCGTGGTGAACTTCGCACCCGAATGGGGCGATAAGGACGCCAACGTGGCGAGTATGGAGAAATACATCGACGAGGCCGCCGCGAAGGGAACGAAGATCCTGCTGTTCCCCGAAATGGCCGTAACGGGCTACGCCTCTTCCAGCAACCCGAATTCGAAGGCGTACAAGATGCCCATCCGGCTGGCGGAAGATATCGACGGCCCCACGCAGAAGACCATTGCCGCCCTGTCCGACAAGTACGACATGTGGATCATCTACGGCGGCACGCAGAAGGTCTACAACGATGACGGCAGCCTGGATACGCAGCATGCATACAACAGCGCATTCGCTTGCTCGCCCGACGGCCAGGTAACCGCGTACCAGAAGATCTCCCCGGTTGAGGGCTCTTGGTGCAAGGCGGGCACGACGCCCGTTCTCATCGACGCGGGCGAATACGGCAAGCTGGGTCTGTCCATCTGCTACGACACGTACGCCACGCCGGAACTGGGCCGCTATTACGCGGCGCAGGGCTGCAACATCCTGCTGAACCCCACGGCAACCTCGCGCAGCTACACGGAATCGAACGACCACGGCTGGGAGTGGTACTACAAGAATCGCCTGGAGAGCAATTCCGCCCGCGAGGGATACACCATCCTGAGCGCAAACCTGACCGGCCATGATGGCCCCAAAGGCGACAACTCCGGCAAGGCATACGACTTCCCCGGCGGCAGCGTCATCATCAGGGGCGGATTCTGGGGCCCCGTATACTATGCGGGTGTGGCCGACCGCCAGCTGGGAACCACCACGACCAACGCCGACATCCTGACCGGCACGAAGGGCATCGAGTACAACTGCGCTTCCACTACGTGCAGTTCCGGTACCACCCTTACGCACAAGGACTTCAACCCCGAGCTGTACACGACGCTCTACAGCAAATTAGCAGATGCCCAGGAAAACGGGGAGTCGCTGTCCTATCGCTACACGGCACATGACGGTCCCAAGGCAGCGGTGGTGAACATGACCGGCAAGTGGGGCGACGTAGCGGCAAGCACAAAGATTATGGATGATTACGTGGAGCAGACAGCCGAGCAGAACGTCGACGTGCTGGTCTTCCCCGAGATGGCATTAAACGGCTACGAGTACGTGGATCCGGCTTCCGGCAGGGATCCCTACGCCTCCAGCACTTCGGACGACCCGATGCAGGTTCGCACGGCCGAAACGAAGGACGGAACTACGGCCAGGCATTTCGCGGAGCTTGCCCAGAAGCATGACATGTACATCATCTACGGCGCCGCCGAGATGCCGGAGGGCGGCCCGATTGTGGAGAACGGCAAGAACAAGGTCTACAACTCCGCATTCATCTGCTCGCCGGACGGCACCGTGGATACATACCAGAAGGTCCATCGTGCAGGCGTCGAGGACCAATGGTCGGTGGCCGGCAGCACGCCAAAGATGTTCACCATCTCGAACTGGCATAACAAGAAGGCCGACTCCCCCAGCATCAAGGTCGGCATCGACATCTGCATGGACGGCCATTTCTTCCCCGAGCTGGGACGCTATTATGCGGCATCCGGCTGCACGCTGCTGATTCACCCCACGGCAACGGGCGGCAACCCCTGGTACCGCGAAACGCGCATCGGGTCCTACACGGACCGTGACGGCATGGCCGCCATCACCTGCAATCTGCTGGGCGTCGACGGCCCCACGGACGACAACGGCAACCTGCTGGACTCCCGTGAAGGCTACGACTACGAAAGTACCAGCATGATTATCACGAAGTACCATGATGCCAACGGCAACACGTCCTGGAATCGCACCACGGGTTCCGCCATCGATCTGAACGGCACGGGCAGCGAGTCGGAGGGATTCTCTTCCCGCCAGACCAGCCCGAAGGGACTCGAAGTTGCCCAGATGGATATGTACGGCACCGGCTTCAACATCGCGAATTTCAACCCGCGCCTGTTCAGCCAGATGTACGACAACCTGGCGCAGCTCTACCGCGGCGGATACCAAACCGCCTACCCCGGCCAGTCGATAGCACAGCCCGAAACGGTTGACCTGTCGGTAAAGGAACCGGCAACGTCCACGACGTCTACGTCTACGTCTACGACGACCTCCGCGAAGATTGCTTCGCAGACGCCCTCCAAGAAGGCGACGAAGGCGGCGGTGAAGACCGTGACGCTGAACCGGAAGGTCGTCACTGCGAAGACCGTCGACCAGGCACTGAAGAAGGCCGGCGCGCACCGCAGCAGCGTAACCACGGTGGTGCTGGGCAAGAAGGTCCAGCGGATTTCCGCCGGTGCGTTCAGACACCTGGGGAAGGTATCCCTCGTTCGCATTCAGACGGGAAAGCTGACCGCATCGAAGGTCAGGGGATCCCTGAGCAGGTCCCACGTCAAGACCGTGCGGGTAGCCGTTTCCGCCAAGAAGTCTTCGAACAAGAGATACGTGGCGAAATACAAGAAGGTATTCAGCGCCAAGACGGTCGGAAAGAAGGTGACGGTTAAGGCTATCAGCTTATATGAGAGATATTTTGTCAAGTAGGCAAAAAGAGGACGACCCCCATTTCTGGCGGGAATCGTCCTCATCTATTTGTCAGCCGGGCACCGCGCATTCGCTTTAACGCTAGTTGAGAGTCTTATATTCGCGGGTCGAAGCCGCAATGACGATCTTCCGTTTCAGGTATTCCGAGAAGTCTAATAACGCGCGTGGCCCTTTCGGGCTGCCTATAGCTGCAAGTCGGATTCCCTGGCTCGATAACGCCCTGCCCGGCGTGACCGCTACATCGTCGCGAGCGCCCAGACCCATCCAGCGAGCTCGCGGGATATCGCGGTGACCACGATGCACCCCTTCTTCCCGCGCGCTTGCAAATGCTGCGCCCGCCTTTTCAGCCGGATGCATCCCTTTCGGGCGTGCTCGATCACTTCGGGGCTCGGCCCCTCAACGGATATGGAGGGGTTCAGCCTCCTCGGCCCCAGATAGAGCCATGACGCCTCCGTCAGGAGCTTCCTGACGAGGCAGTTCCCCGTCTTCGTTATCCCGCCCGACCTGACCTTCTCGCCGCTCGAGTTCTCCGTCGCGAGCAGACCGACGTAGGATTGGAACGCCCGGGCGTTGGGGAAACGACCAAAGTCGCCTATCTCGACTGCGAGGGCGAACGCGGTGTAGGTGGAGATCCCCTTCATGCACGAGAGCCGCGCTACCATCGGGGACCACCGCTCGCTCCCGGCCTCCTTCTCGACGAGCTTCTGAATGCGGTCCCTGCGGTCCGTGTCCGAGCGGACCTTCGCCAGGAGCTCGTCGAAGACCGCCCTGTCCAGCTCGGTGTCGAAGCTCAGGCCCCTCAGCCAGTCCTCGTAGGCGCGGGTCCACGTCTTCTTGCCCTTCTCGTAGACGTGGCCCTTGCGGATGAGAAAGTGAGCGAGCCGGAGCTTGGACGCGGTGAGCGCCTCCCGGGCGTCCTCCCGCATGCGGACGAGGTCCTTCGCCGCCTCCTGCTCCGCATCGGGTATCGCCACCTCGGGGATGTTGCCGGTGGAGAGCATCCTGGCGAGCAGGAGGGCGTCGCGCCTGTCGTTCTTGACCCGGTCGCCCGACGGGCGGAGCATCTTGGACGTCGCGCCGACGACGCATTCGAGCCCGGAGGCGTTGAGCTGGCGGGCCAGGGTGAACCCGGTCGGACCCGTCTCGTACACGGCTCGGACCGGTCCTTCGAACCCGGAGGCCCAGTCGATTATGTCTTGGGCGACGGGCTGGCTGAACGAGCGCTGAGAGATTTCCCCAGTGATGTTGTCGAGCGCGCAGGCCGAGATCGATCTGGCATGAACGTCGAGCCCGATACTGGTACGATACGCCATGTGAAGCCTCCTATTGACTTGTGACGGAACCTTGCTGGCAAGCACATTTTCGTTCCGATTCACGGATTCGTCATTCAGGAGGCTTTTCTTTCAGCCCCTCTCATATCGTCTAATTCCTTCGCTTCGCACCTTCCCTTAAACGGAGGCCCCCTTTCGCATCACTGCGAACGGGGGCCTTCTGCCACCTTAGGCACTGCGGCGAGTGCGCGCGGTTGCCCGCGCATTCACGCTGCCGACAAGCCGACTGCTACAGCAGGCAGGAAAGCAGCGCCAAAATCGCCAGCCCTGCCTGCATGGGAAAGATCTTCGGGTTGCTGGTGACGGCACCGTAAGCAGCCACCAGCACCACGTACAGCATCAGCGCCACCACGGCCGCCTTGCTGGCGAACGCGAACACCGCCACCAGCATCAGCACCGCAAGCAGGCCGTTATACACGCCCTGATTCTTGAACAGCGTGCCGACCGAGTCTTCCCGCAGCGTATCGCGGGACATGCCGAACACCTTCGCCGTGCGCTCCGAATCCGTGGCGAACGTTTCCAAATACATGATGAAGAAGAATTCCAGCGCAACAAGCACTACCAGAATCTGGGTAATCAGCGACATACGTTTTCCCTTCCCTTTGTCCTCCAAGCACATGCCGCCCGCACTCTCCTTGCGATAACGGCAGCCGCGGTTCCCCGCATTGCGGGTGAATGCCGGCGCCAGGCGCCGTGCGACGTGCGCCGGGCCTCAGTCGGCAGGCGCCAACCGGACGTCGTGCGCCGTGCGCCCCGCGCACCAGTTGCCAGGCGCTCGCTGCCAACCGCAGGCTAGAACCAGTTGCGATGCCGCATGTAGGCAATCTCCGCCACAACAATCAGCACGCAAACGACCAACACGAGAGGATACGCTATCGGCGATGCCAGCTCGGGCATGTATTGGAAATTCATGCCGTACCAACTGGTCAGCAGCGTTAGGGGAACGAAGATGCTGGTGACCACCGTCAGCACCTTCATGGTCTCGTTCTGCTTCACGTCAAGCTGGTTCTGCTGCAGGTCGAACAGCTGGATGGCATATTCCTTCAGTGTGCGCGTTCGGTCGCACAACCGATTCGCATGGCGGCTGAACAGGCCGTACAGGTTCGCATCGCGGTCGTCCAGCAAGTCGTTCTCATTCGACAGCAGCAGCTCGCCGGTATCTTCCATCTGCTCGTAGTAATAGCCCAGACGCAGCAACTCCCTGCTCACCAGGTTGATGATCCTCGTGGCGTCGTTCTGGTCCATGCTCATCAGCTGCTCTTCCACCCGTTCGATGCGCTGCTCGAATTCCTCCAGGAATTCCGCATCTTCCTTGATCAGGTCCTCCAGCAGCAGAAACAGCACGCGTCCCAGCGTCAGGGGCTCGCGGCGCTTCTTCTGCTGCGCGAGCGTTTTCAGAAACCGCGAGCAGGCATCGGAATCATCCACCAGCACCAGGCGCCGATCGTCTATGAAGAATCGCATGGTGAACGCATTGTGCAGCAAATCGCCGCGATCCGGCCTGACCACCACGCCGATGCTGCAGTCGGGAAACGCCTCGGAGTGGCTTGCCGTTGCGTGGGCGACCATACGATCGCCGATGCTTGCAGGAATGAACGGCAGCGATTCCACGTTGAATTCTTCCGCCGAATACAGCTCCACGAACTGGGAATACGGGTTGTTCTCGCCTTCGAGCAGCATGCCTTTCCCGCCTGCGTTTTCCAGGCGCGCGCCCTTTGCGGCCACGCCCTTTTCGTCCGCGCCTACCGGTTGCGCATCCGTCGGCGCCGCTCCTTCCAGATGCCCGCCATTTTCGACCGTGCCTTCCGGATGCGCGCCCTTGGCTGCTGCACCGTCCGCGCCCTCCGGATACGCGCCCTTTGCCGTCGCGTTCCTTTTGCCTGCGTCCAGGGGCATCAGCATATTGCCGTTCAGCAGATACCGTTCGGGCATTCGGGGTCCCTCCAATTCGCCTGTCCGATTGCTTGTCCGCCAATGCGGGCATTCGACTGTTCGGCTTCGATTCTAGCGCGCAATGAGATTGCGGGCGGACCGCGCGCGCAATGCCGCCAAGCCGTCACCGCTTTCGCGTCTGAGCGATCGCTCGTGCGTTCGCCCGCATTGGCCCGCATGCTTCGTCTCGTGCGTTCCGGGCAATCGCGATCCGCACCCGCGCACGCCCCGCACCCGCGCACGCCCGGCACGCCCGCGCCCACCCCGCTTCTCGGCCCGACGGGTGTGTGTCGTTGCTGCGCGAAAGCTGCCGCGGCGCGCGGCGATGGCGTACACTTTCGAGGTGCAGAAGATTCCCAAGGAAAGGATCGACAATGGCACTGGATAAGAATGTCGGCGACCTGCTGAACACGCAGATCAACAAGGAGCTGTACTCGGCCTACCTGTACCTCACGTTCGCAGACTACTACGAGGACCGCGGCCTGAAGGGCTTCGCAAACTGGTACATGATCCAGGTGCAGGAAGAGGTCTCGCACGCCAAGATCCTGCGTCGCTACCTGCTGGACAACGACTACGCCGTCAAGATGCTGGCCATCGACCAGCCCGACAAGACGTTCGCCAACGACCTGGAGCCGCTGCAGGCCGGCCTTGAGCACGAGCGCTACATCACGAACAGCATCAACGAATGCTATCAGGCAGCGTACGACGTGCACGACTTCCGCACCATGCAGCTGCTGGACTGGTTCGTCAAGGAGCAGGGCGAGGAGGAAACGAACGCCTCCGACATGATCAAGAACATGGAACTGTTCGGCTCCGACCCGAAGGGGCTGTACGACCTGGACCGCGAATATCAGGCCCGCACGTTCGTCGCGCCCACCATGCCGATGTAGGCCATCGGTTCTCAACGATTCGTTGCGAGGGGTCGCAGCCTGCCGGCTGCGACCCCTTTTTGTGCGCCGACGGGCGCTTCCGAGCCGTTTTCTCCCTTTGTTGGAGCCTGGCCTCCAACAGAAATCAAAATCTTGGACGAAACCTGCGGTTGGGAATGGTTTACGCTGCGCTAACAAAAATAGGACTCGCATAAATCCCTTCACCTTGTGATGCCATGTAAGCATTTTTGCCAATTTCGGGCCGTTTTTCGGACATGGCAAAATGTTAGAATTCGCAAAACCATTCCCAAGCTCACTCCACGTCCAAAAATCGCGATTCTGTTGGAAGTGGCCGGGCAGGAACGCCCGCAAACGCACCCGAGCGTGCGCGGGCGGTGCACGGGCACGCACGCGGGCGGCGCGAGCGCACACGAGGACGAGCAGGGGGGCGCACCCGCGCGCGGGTGCGCGGATACGCGCAAGCGATGCAAGCGCACGCAATCCATCACCAGCCGCCGAAACGAAAACGGCCCGCGCGAAGCGCGGGCCGTCCTTTCAGGCAATCGTCGAATTGTTGTTAGTCGTCGAAGTCCAGCATGGACAGGTAACGCTCGCCGGTATCCGGCAGGATAACGACGATGTTCTTGCCGGCGAACTCGGGCTGCTCGGCCAGCTTCGCGCCGGCAGCAGCAGCGGCACCTGCGGAGATGCCTACGAAGATGCCCTGCTCAGAAGCCAGTTTCTTCTGATATGCAAACGACTCCTCCGTGGAGATGTGGATGATGCCGTCGTAGCCATCCTGGTCCAGGATGGCCGGAACGAAGCCGGGCATAATGCCCTGAATCTTGTGCGGGTGGTTCTCGCCGCCCTCGAGGACGCGGGACTCCTCGGGCTCGACCGCGTACGCCTTGACGTTCGGATCCTGCTCTTTCAGATACTTGCTGGCGCCCGTCAGCGTACCGCCCGTGCCGACACCGGCAATGTAGGCGGCAATGTCGCCCTCGGTGTCGCGCCAGATCTCAGGGCCGGTGGTCTTGTAATGCGCCTGCACGTTGACCTCGTTAGTGAACTGGCTGGGAGCAAAGCTGTTCTCCGTCTCGGCCAGGGCCTTTGCCGCTTCCTCGTTAGCCAGGGGAACGCCGCCATCGACCAAGCGAAGCTCGGCGCCGTATGCCTGGATCAGCTTGCGGCGCTCGACGGACATGCTCTTGGGCATGTAGATGACAACCTTCAGTCCGTAGGCGGCACCGATCATTGCCAGGCCGACGCCGGTGTTGCCGGAGGTGGACTCGATGATGGTGGTGTCCTTGTTGATGACGCCGCGCTCGATGCCGTCGTCGATGATGGCCTTGGCGATGCGGTCCTTCACGGAGCCGCCGGGGTTCTGCTTCTCCAGCTTGCCGTAGACGTTTGCCTTGTCGGAAACGTTCAGCTTCACCAGCGGGGTGTTGCCGATAAGCTCGTCGATGCGATTGATTGCCTTCACGGTCATGATGTGCGTCCTTCCTGTCTCCTACCGACGCCCGATATTTCCTATCGCTTTGGTAGGTATTTCTGTGTTGCGCTAATCATGCGTCGCGATATCGGGTTCGTCAATACCCCCATTCACATGCGGTTATACGAAATTCGGATGCTGCGCTATCGTCTTGAGCGGTGCCCGCCCGCCACCTGGAGGAATGCGGCAGGCGAACGGAAGCGGCCGCATGCCGGACCGCCACCCCTACACAATGGGAGGCACATCGCCTCCATGAAAGGGCCGCAGGCGAAATGCCGCGGCGCCCGAACCGCGGTTCTTGCAAGGCCTATGCGACCCGCACGGCAGGCAGCGGCTGCACGCAGCCGCGACCGCACGCAAAGCCGAATCGCCTAGCGAACGCACTCGTAAACCACGGCTTGCAGCGGCGCCAAATGGCCGGGAACGGCGCCGCCGGCAGAATCCGCCAGCAGCACGGCGCCCTTGACCAGCGACTCGCGATACATCGCCGGCTCGGACGAGAAGTTCGCCAGCACCACGGCGCGCGCATGGGAATTCTCGCGCGAGAATGCGAACACACGCTGATCCGTGCGCATCTGCATGTGGAAATCGCCGTCGATGAGCTCGGAATGCTCTGCGCGCAGACGCGCCAGCAGCCGATACCAGTTCAGCACGGATGTCGGATCCGCGCTCTCCACCTGGACATTCTGCTGCGCGAAATCCCCATGCACCGGCAGCCACGGCGTACCCGCGGTGAAGCCCGCATTCGGGCCGGCATCCCATTGCATGGGCGTGCGCGCGTTGTCGCGTCCGAACCGGCGCACGACATCCAACGCCTCGTCGGGCGAAAACCCCTCGTCAAGCGCGCGCTGATACTGGCCCATGGTCAAGGCGTCGTCGAAGCTCTCCAGGCAAGGCCACTGCGCATTCGCCAGGCCCAGCTCCTCGCCCTGATAGATGAACGGCGTGCCGCGCAGCGTCAGCAGCACGCACGCAAGCGCCTTCGCCGCGGCCGACCGGTCCACATCCGGCTCGAAAAAATTCGACACGGAACGCGGCTGGTCATGGCACTCGAAGAAGATGGGCGGCCAGCCGTTGCGGGCTGTCCGGCGCTCCGTGTCCGCCAGCGCGCGTTTCAGGTCCGCCAGCTCCCACTCCGGCGCCAGGCACCACACCTCCTGCTTGCCGGATATCAGCTGCAGATGCGTGAACTCGAACACCATGTCGAGCGCCTTCGCCTTGCCCAGCCAGCCGGACAGCTCGTTCGCGTGCACGCGATTCGCCTCGCCCACCGCGAACACATCGCGCCCCGCCAGCACCTGCGCGTTGAATTCCTTCACGAAATCCAGCACGCCGGGCGTGTTCGCCGTGGCGTCGTCGATGCCGGCGAGCCCGTCCGCACCGTCCGGCGGGCAGTCGCGGAACGCCGGCTTCTTCAGGTAGCTGATGGAATCGATCCGGAATCCGCCCGCGCCCCGATCCAGCCAGAAGTTCGCCACGTCATACATGGCCTGGCGCACCACCGGGTTCTCCCAGTTCAAGTCCGGCTGTTCCCGTGCGAACGTGTGCAGGTAGTACTGCCCGCGCGCCGGGCAGTACGTCCACGCGGGACCGCCGAACACGCTGCGCCAGTTCGTGGGAGCGCTGCCGTCGGGCTTCGGATCGCGCCAGATGTACCAGTCCGCCTTGTCTCCCGAACGGGAGGCGGAAGACGCGCGGAACCATGCGCACTCGTCGGACGTGTGGTTCAGCACCAGGTCGAGCACGATGCGCATGTCGTGCGCTTGCGCCTGCGCGAACAGCTCGTCCATGTCGGCCAGCGTGCCGAAGTCCGGGTTGATGGCGCGGTAATCCGCCACATCGTAGCCGTTGTCGCGCATAGGCGACGCGAACACGGGCGTGAGCCAGACCGCGCCCACGCCCAGAGATTTCAGGTAGTCCAGCTTGCGCGTGATGCCGGCGATGGTGCCGGTGCCGGTGCCCTTCGTGTCCAGGAAGCTTTTGACATACGCCTCGTAGACGATGGTCTTCTGCCACCACTTCAGCTTGCCCAATGCCATGCTACGCATCCGCCTTCGGGCCGGGCGCCGCAGCGCCCGTCGCGCCCGCGCTCGCACCACCCGCGGGGCCATCTGCGCCCGCGCTCGCAGCGTCCGCATCCGCGAACCGCTCCAGCACGTCGCGCAGGGCGAAGCAATCCTTCACGCGATACGAGGCGCGCGTAGGGCCGCTGCCCACCTTCACCGTCCATACGTCGGGCGAAACGGAGCGGAACATGTCCTCATCCGTGGTGTCGTCGCCGGCGGCAAGGGCGAAGTCGCACGGCGAGCCGCTCAGCCAGTCCGCCACGGCCGATCCCTTGTCCACGCCTGCAACCTTGACCTCCACGATCTTGTTGCCCTCGGAAAGCTGCAAGCCGGTGCCCTCCACCACGCTGGAGAGCGCGGAGCGCATCTCCGTGATGCGCCGTTCGGCCAGCTCGCGCTCCACGGCGCGGTAATGCCAGACCAGCGAGTAGTCCTTCTCCTCCAGCAGCGATCCGGGCGTGGAGTCCACATACTCCTGCAGCACCGGGCGCACGCGATCCTTCCAGGCGCCGCTCACTGCCGTACGCGCGCGCCATCCGTCGTCCGCATACGTCCTCACCCACGCACCGTGCTCGGCGATCATCTCAACACCCAGATCCGCGAACCAACGCTCCATGGTGGCGCGGTCTCGCCCGGAGATGATGATGACGGACGTATGCGGCTGGGCCGCCAGGCGCGCCAACAGCTGCCGCAGGGCATCGTCCGGCGCAGCTGCCGAGGGGTCGTCCACGAACGGCATCAGCGTGCCGTCGTAATCCAGAAAGATCACGCGCTTGTTCGCCCCACGGTACGCCTGCACCAGCCGGTCGCGCACGGCGGCGTCCACCCTGTGCACGCCGGATTCGCCCTGACGCTCCTTGACCTGCGCCAACTCGCCCAGGAATGCCTGCGCCCAACGTTCGGACGTGTAGCGGCGCAGGCGGTCCTGCATGATGGCGTTGCGGCGCAGCTGCTCGGATTCGGGCATGGTCAGCGCGTCGTGCATGGCCTGCACCATCTGGTTCTGGTCGTACGGGTTCACCAGGATGGCGTCGCCCAGCTCACGCGCCGAGCCCGCCATCTCGGACAGAATCAGCACGCCGGCCGTGCCATCGTGCGTGGCAAGGTACTCCTTCGCCACCAGGTTCATGCCGTCGCGCAGCGGCGTGACCAGCATCACGTCGCTGTCACGGTAGAACGCCACCAGCTTCTGGAACGGCATGGACTGGTAGTAGTAATAGATGGGCTGCCAGGACGGCGTGGCGAAGCGTCCGTTGATGCGCCCGACCAGCTGGTCGATGCGGCCCTTCAGGCTCTGGTACGACGGCACGTCCTCGCGCGACGGCACCGTGATGACGCTCAGCGTCACGCGCCCGCGCCATTCGGGATAGCGCACCAGGAACGCCTCGTATGCACGCAGCCGGTCCGCAATGCCCTTCGTGTAGTCCAAGCGCTCCACGGACAGCATGGATTTCGTGCCCGCCGGACGGTTCGCCGTCAGCATGGAGCGCACTACATGCTCCGTCTCCTTGCTGGCGCCGGCCGTTGCGAACTTCTGGTAGTCGATGCCCAGCGGGAACACATCCGCCTTCACCATGCGCGCATCGGCCCAGATGGTGCCCAGATGGCTCTCCACGCCCAGGATGCGCATGAGGCTGGACAGGAAATGGCGCACGTAATCGTACGTGTGGAATCCGATAAGGCCGGCGCCCAGCATGCCCTCCAGCAGCTCGCGCCGCTGCGGCAGGATGCGGAACATCTCGTACGTGGGGAACGGAATGTGCAGGAACAGGCCGATGGAAGCATCCGGCAGCTCCTTGCGCAGCATGGCGGGCAGCAGCAGAAGCTGGTAGTCCTGCACCCAGATGGTGTCGTCCGGTTTCGCAATGGACAGCACGGCATCGCAGAACTTGCGGTTGACCTTCACATACGCGTACCACGTGTCCTCGTCGAACGTGGCATATTGCGTGAACCCGTGGAAGAGCGGCCAGATGGTGGAGTTGCTGTACCCGTCGTAGTAGCCCGTACGCTCTTTCTGCGTCAGATGCACGGGAACGCAGTGGTGCTCGTTCAACATGCGCTGGTATTCCGCCTTGCTGGCCCCGGCGGGGTCCCACATGCCCACCCATGCGCTGTCCATGCGGTCGGACAGCGGGCCGAGTGCGGTTGCCAGTCCGCCGGCGCTGCGCTCCACGGCGCCGGTGACGGCATTGCCTTTATAGGGAAGTCGATTCGAAACGATGATGATCGACATAGCGTCACCTCTTTTTGCCTTTTCATTATAGGAATCCCGCGCGCACCCGCAGCGACCGCGATGCCGAACCCGCACGAAAGCCACGAGATGCGCATGGGCGAAACGCCGCGGAAACGCACACGACGCGGCCGCGATGCGCATGCGACCCGCACGCCGTCCGCGCGCCGCCGCCCGCACGTCGCCGCCTGCCCGCCACTCGCGCGCCGCTCGCGCAACGCAACCGCCGCCCGCACGGAACGCCCGCGCGCGGTATAGTCGTACGGAAACGAATCGGGCGGCAACCGCAAGCCGCCCCGCGAGAAACGGAGAACGCATGCCGGCATACAAGGCAAAGCAGATGATCGTGGTCCGTCGCGACCTGAAGATGCGCAAGGGCAAGATAGCCGCGCAGTCCGGGCACGCGTGCGTGGAGGCGGTGCTCATGGCGCTGGCACGCCAGCAGCGCCTGGACCAGGTGCGCGTGGTGGCGGACGAGAACGGCGCGCCCAACTTCGCCACCCTCGCGCATCGCCCGGACGACGTCACGCCGCTGACCGCCTGGTTCGATGCCGGCGTGGCGAAGGTGTGCGTCTACGTGGATGGCGAACAAGAGCTGCTGAGGCTGGCGGATGAAGGCCGCCAGAGGGGCTTCGTCGTGTCGCTGATCAGGGATGCCGGCATGACGGAGTTCCACGGCGAACCCACGTACACGTGCCTGGCGTTCGAACCGCTGTTCCCGGAGCAGATCGACCCGCTGACCGGCGACCTGCCGCTGTACTAGCCGCGCTCCCGCGCGTCCAGCCACGCGCGCATCTCCGCGCGCATGCGTGCGAACGCCTCCGCCGTCTGCGCGTTCGAGAACGGGCGCGACAGCATCTGGTCCAGATAGCCCTGCTGCCGCATGAGACGGCGGCTTTCCGAATACGCCAGCTCGAATGCGAAGCAGATGTGGCCTACCACGTAATCCGCCGGGTACACGCGCTCGCCGCGGCGAAGCGTGCGATGCTCCGCGAACCCCGCTAGCGCTTGCGGCGATACGGAGCTTGCTGCAAGCTCGGCCTCGCTCACATCGTAGATGGCCTGCACGGGTTCAACGCAGTTCACCTTCACGATGTCTATCTTGTCGGCATCGCGCACGATATCGCAGAATGTCCGCGTGCGTTCGTCCTGGTCAGACGGCAGTCTGTAATCGCTATGCTCCGCCACGGCCGCCCGGACGAGCGCGTCCTGGCCGGAATCCGCCGCAAGCCGGCGGATGATGCCGCCCTCCCCGAACAGAATCTGCGCGCCCAGCGCCGCATGGCTCACGGATTCCGCATCCTTGAACGTGCCGAAGCGCCGCACCTGCTCGAAGCGGCCGATGTCATGCAGCAGCCCGCACAGCCAGGCCAGGTCCACGTCATCTTCGGGCAGCGGAAGGCTGCGGGAAATGCGTTCGCACAGGTCGGCCACGCGGTACGTGTGATCCGCCTTCAGGCGAATCTTCGGGTCCGTGCCATCATATGCAGCCACGTAGGCGTCGAACGCCCGGCGCGCATTCGCCCGATCGATGCGCATATCCGCCTCCTTCCACCGCACGGCCAGCTTATAGGGCCAGGCGAGATGCCTAGTCCTTGTCTTCTTCCGCTTCCTGGACTTCCGCCTTCGTCCCCGCCGCCAACAGCAGCTTCAGCTTGTCGGGCGACAGCGTGTAGCGCTTGCCGCAGAAGTGGCAGTAGACCTCGGCGGGCTCACCGTCGTCCACCAGGCTCTGCAGCTCGTCCAGGCCAAGCGCCAGCACGGCGCGAACGGCGCGGTCCTCGTTGCAGCCGCAATGGAATTCCGCCGGGATGGTCTCCAGCTCTTGGAAATCCAGGCCGTCCAGCACAAGACGCAGGATATCCGCGGGAAGCAGGCCGTCTTCCAGCAGGTCCGTGACGGACTGGACGCCCTTCAGGTTCGCCTCCAGCTTTTCGGCCACCTCGTCCGAGCAATCCGGCATGAGCTGCACCAGGAAGCCGCCCGCTTGCCGGACGCTCGTATCGCGATCCACCAGCACGCCCACGCCCACCGACGTGGGAACCTGCTCGCTCATGGCGAAGTAATACGTGATGTCGTCGCCGATCTCGCCGGATGCCAGCTCGACGGAGCTGGAATACGGGTCGGCACCGGGCTCGTCGCGGATGACGGTCAGCGAGCCGAAGCCGATGCCGCCGCCCACATCCAGCTTCCCCTTGTCGTTCGGCGGCAGCCAGACGTTCGGATGGTTCGCGAAGCCCTTCACCTGGCCTTCCGTGTTCGCCGTAACGATCAGCCCACCGATGGGACCGTCGCCGCGCACGGAAAGCGTGACCAGCTCGCCGGGATTCTTGAACATAACGCCCATCATCAGGCCGGACATCATCAGGCGCCCCAGCGCCGCCGTGACGAGCGGGCTGGTATGATGCGCCTCCTTCGCCGTCTGCACGGTCTGCCGCGCCGTGACGGCAAACGCGCGAACCTGCCCGTCGGCCGCTGTGCCGCGGACGATGTGGTCGCCGCTGTGCACTTTCTCTTGTTGGAAATCTTTCAGTTCATCTGCCATAACGCACCTGCCTGCATACCCTTTGCCCGGCAGCGCACTGCCGGGCCGCATGTGTTTCATGTACAGTATGCGCCGTTGCGCAGTGCTTGCACGGTCTTGTTACCCAGGCTGCACAGACTCTGCTTCTTGCAGGCGAACGCCCCGGCGGCAGCAGGTGCCCGCCAGCACGCAGGCAGGCGGCAGGCGCCCGCCCTACGCCTCCGCGCCCGAGGCCGGGATGCGGATCTTCGACACGCCGTACGGCCCTTCGGCCTGGATGGTCAGCGTCTCCACGCCGTTGATGACTTCCTCGGAACCGGGCACCACGCGCTGCTGTCGCGCATTCTGCAGCACCGTGGCCAGGAATTCCCGCGGCAGCGTCTCGTGCGTATGGCTGCCCAGGTAGGCGTCGAACGGCAGCGCGAGCGCCTTCTCCAGCGAGCTTGCAAGCGTCTCCAGCGAATCGTGGTTGTCGCCGAACATGAAGCAATCGTCGCTGAACGAGTCGCCCGAAAGCAGCAGCCGGTCCTCTTCCACCAGCAAGCCTATCTCGCCCTTCGTATGCCCCGGCAGCTCCACCACGCGCACATGCACGCCGCCCAGGTCGAAGCGCTCGTTGCCGTCCAATGCATGCATGACGGTCTGCGGAGCGGTAATGAACGCGTCCTTCGCGCTCTTCGGCAGACCGTTCGCCAAACCGAACTGGAAGAACGTGGACAGGCGCATCATCCGGCTGTTCGCGCGATCGTAGGCGGGCAGGTCGGCTGGATGGATCCACGCCTCTTCGAATTGGCTGTTGCCCTGCACATGGTCCAGATGCCCGTGCGTGTTGATGACGCGATACGGCACCGAGACGTTCTGGTCCACCCAGCCCCGGGTGTCCCCCACGCCATAGGCGGTATCCACCACCAACGCGCTCCGGCTTCCCTGGGCCACGCTGAAGAACACCGGATCGGAACCGCCGATTTCCTGGATATGCCGCACATGCGTGCTGACTGGAAATACCTCGTGCATGAAATGCCCCCTTCGTCTTCGGCCCATGATACGCGCCACCGATGCCGCAAGGCCCGCGGGCCGCGCACTCTTGCACGCTGCATCGGCAATGCCGATAACTGCAGGGCGCAAAAGGGCCGCCCGCCCCCTCCTCCGAGGGTTCGGGCGGCCTTCGCGCGATCTTTTCCCCAACGCTTTGCTTACGTGATGCCCGCATGCGGCACTTTTGCTATCGTTCCAACTAGGAAGCGCTTTGGCAGCCGATACGAAAGAGGGGCCGTAACATGTCCGATGACATCAAGCAATGGGACACGGTCAAAGTCGAAGAAGGCGAGAACGCCGGCGAATACGGGCAGGTGCTGGGATTCAAGAAGAAGCACGTGCTGGTGGACCTGACCGGCGAGGGCAATCCCGAGCACGCCCGGAAATACCGCGAATCGGCGCTTTCCGTGGTCCCGCCCGTCACGCTTGACCAGGACGGTCTGCGAAAGCTGTGCCGCTTCGAGGTCACGCCGAAACAGCTGCGCGGCGGCATCGCCTAAGTGCCGCTGCAGTCGAACGCCCGCTACCAGATGACGCTTGCGGACCTGAGAACCGCGCTGCAGAACATCCGGGACCATGGCGGACTTGACACCGAGGACGCAATGGACTGGTATTATGCGGTCTTCGACGAATTCATGGACGATCTGGGCGGTTGGGACTACATCGACGGCAACGCCCATCCGGATTTCGACGAACGGGAAATACCCGGCGTTCCCTGCGCCCGCAGCATCTTCAGCGACATCTACGAAGCGCTGCTCGAGCGCTTCGAATACGACGAATCCGACGAAAACCTTGACGACATGCTGGGCTGGATCGACACCTACGTGCGCGACCACGAGAAGCCGCTTATCGAACGCGCGCTGACGCACGAACAGAAGGTGCAGTTCCTGAACCTGTGGGACATGGACCAGGTCGAAGCCACGGATATACCCGGCATCCAGGAGCTGTACGTGAAGACGGTGAACGAACTAGCCGCCGAAAACCATCCGCAGGCGCTGCACGAAAAGGCGTACGCCTGCTACGGCGACGGATGTGCCGGCTTCTCCCAGGATTGGGAAGCCTCGCGCGACTGCCTGCTGAAGCTGGAGGAGATCTCCCCGGATTCCCGCTACGCCAACACGCTGGGCTATATCTATTACTACGGCCGCTGCACGAACGGCACGCCGGAATACGACAAGGCGTTCTACTGGTTCTCCATCGGCGCGGCGGGCGGCTCCTACGAGTCCCGCTACAAGCTGTCCGACCTGTTCAAGAAGGGCACAGGCTGCCCGAAGGACATGCAGACCGCCGAGAGCATCATCTGGGAGCTGTTCAACCAGAACCTGCCTTATTTCTGCACGGGGGAACGCACGAGCAAGTTCGCGGACATCGCCCTGCGCGCCGGGAACATAGAACGGGAGGGCCTGAGCGGAGCCCCCGATGCCGACAGCGCGTTCGCATACTACCTGATGGCGAAGCTTGCCATCCGCATGCGCCGACAGGCCATGGACTACATCGGCGACGAATCCGTGGAGCGGCGCATCGACAAGGCCCTGGCGGACGTTCTGCCGGAATCGTCGTTCGCGGAGAAGCAGGAGAAGCTGACCTTCGACGAGTCCGGTCTGCCGCGGCTGCTGCGCTTCGCACTGGGTAACGGACGGCGCATGGAGATGGATTACCGTTGGAAGGACACGGACAAGGGCAACTTGAAGCTGGTCTTCCGCGTGCAGGACAAGAAGAGCGAACTGGACACGCCCGCGTATCATGCGTCGAAGTTCCCCGTGCTGATTCCCGAAGCGCACTTCTGCGGCATGCGCGAGAAGCTGGTCGTACGCGGCACCGTGCAGCGTTCGGCCGCATACGGGCTGGTCGGGAAAGGCGGCACCATCGTCTTCGACGAGGTCGGCAGCGCATGGGACGAATTCGGGAAGCTGATGCTGTACGGCAAGCTGGCGGGCGCGCTGCACGGCACGTTCACGGTGAATTGCAGGAAGCTGGCAGGCAAGAAGCGGCGCTACGCATCCGTCAACGTCGAGCCCGGCACCCGGACCAGGGACTACCTGTGCGATGACAAGAGCATCGAACCCGGCAGCCACGTTCTGGTGCCCACAGGCAACGGTCATCAGCACGAAGCCACAGTCGTACGCGTCACCTGGCGCTACGATAGCGAGATGCCGCTGTTCCGCCGCGACTACCGAAAGGTCATCGCGCCGGTCACCTCGACGTGCGGTCTTACGCCGGTTATTCGCGAGGACCTTGCCTGACCGGGATTCTCCGTCCCGCCACGCCGGTCATGTTTTGCGCGCCGGCTGAACCGCCCGTCGGCTGAGCCACGCGCTGGCTGAGCCGCACGCCATCCGCGGCCATCGGACCGAACCATGGAGGATTTATGTCTGCGATGAATAGATGCTTACGAAGCCCGCAGCGTCTGTGCTAGCTTCGAATGCGTTCACAGAAAAGAGCGCAGTGAGACCAGGTACGCAATATGCGGAGGGGGTCGCAACGAGCAAGTTGCGGCCCCCTCTTTCTTGCTTCCTGCTCCTACGAGAAAGGAGACCTTTGACTATCACCGATACCCAACACAGCAAACAGAACGGACCCGCAGCTCCCGCAGGCGCGCCGGCCGCGCACGTCAAAGTGAAGAAGCCGTTTCTTGCCCTGATGGGCTTCCTGCTGGGCGGCTTCACGGGCATGTACAGCGAGACGGCCCTGAACATCGCATTGCCGCAGCTGACGGAAGTATTCGGCATCGACACCGGCCTTGCCCAGTGGCTCATCATCGGCTACATGCTGGTCATCAGCATCGTGCTGCCCCTTTCCAGCCTGCTGACGAAATGGTTCCCCGCCCGCCGCATCGCGCTGTTCGCATTGGCGGCATTCTTCGCGGGCTCTCTGATCAGCGGCTTCGGCCCGAACTTCACCACCGTGCTGATCGGCCGCTGCATCCAGGGCATCGGCACGGGCCTGATCCTGCCGCTCATGTTCGCCATGGTCATGGAAGTGGTTCCGCCGAACCGCATCGGCGCCGCCATGGGCACGGTCACACTGGTCATCATGTTCGCCCCGGCCATCGGCCCCACGCTGGCCGGCATCCTGTGCGGCATCGGGTCGTGGCGCCTCATCTTCTTCAGCTTCGCCGTGATTCTGGCGTTCGCCATCCTGTTCCTGGCGCGCTACGGCGTGAACCCGTACCAGCTTACGAAGCCGCACATCGACGGGACCTCCATCCTGCTGTCCACGCTGGCGTTCGGCGGCATCGTGCTGGGCACGGGCATGGCAAGCCTGTACGGCTGGACATCCGCGGTGGTGCTGGCATCCCTGATCGTGGGTATTGTCTGCGTGGTGCTGTACGCGCGGCGCCAGCTTCACCTGGAAGCGCCCGTGCTGAACCTGCACGCCCTGTCCGTGCCCGGGTTCCGCCTGGGCAGCATGATGGTCATGCTGAACTTCGGCATCACGCTGACGGTCATGTACCTGCTGCCGCAGTACTACCAGAACGCGCTGCTGGTGCCCGTTGCGCTGACCGGCTTGCTGCTGCTGCCCGGCGGCGTGGTGAACGCCCTGGTGAGCATGGTGGCCGGCCGCATCTACGACCGCATGGGCGCGCGCGTGCCCGCCATCCTGGGCTTCGCCTGCTCTTCTGTCGCCGGCATCATGCTGCTGTTCGCGGACGCGACTACATCCGTGGCCTACGTGGTGACGTGCAACATCATCATGATGATCGGCGTGCCGCTGGCCATGTCGCCCGTGCAGACACATGCGCTGTCGGCGCTGCCGCATAGGCTCTCCACGGACGGCAGTACCATCATGAACACGTTGCAGCAGGTCGTCGGCGCCGTCTGCACCGCACTGGCCACCAGCCTGCTGGTGTCCGGCCGCGCAGCCGTGGCCGATGCCGGGAACCAAGCGGCATTCGCGAACGGCTCGCACTGGGGCTTCATCTTCGCGCTTGCCATGGCCGTGGTGGGCCTGGTGCTGGCAACCCGCCTGAAGGCGCCCGAGTCTGTCGAAGCCGCCGAACCGCAGGCTGCCGAAGACGCCGGCGCAACGGCCGAGGCCACGGTGCGCGACCTGATGAAGACGGACGTCTTCATGCTGCATGAAGGTCAGACGGCCTATGAGGCGCTGCGCCTGTTCTCCGAGAAGGGCATCTCCGGCGCGCCCGTGGTGAACGAGCACGGCACGGTGACCGGTTTCGTGTCGGACGGCGACGTCATGGGCCTGCTGGCCGACCAGGTGCCCACGTTCACGAACCCGTATTCGATGGTCGTCATCGAGCGCAACAACGCAAGCTTCGCCGAGCGCATGCAGGACGTCATGGGCACCAACGTGGAGGAGATCGCCACGAAGAACGTGCTGTCCGTGAATGTGAACGACAGCCTGTCGAAGGCCTGCGAGCTGCTGGTGACCCGGCACCTGAAGAAGGCCCCGGTCATGGAGAACGGCCAGATGGTGGGCATTCTGAACCGCTCGAACATCACAAAGTACTCCGTGGACAACTACAGCAGCGAAGTGGAGGCGTAAGCGCTCCAGCGCTCCCGCAGTCGCGGCACCTTCGCGAAGGGGCGAGTATGCTTACCCATGCATTTTCGCCCCTTCATTGTGCATATTTGCGGGTGCCGAATGGCTCCTGTCCGCATCCCCGCAACGCCGTGAAGAACCTGGAAGCGAAAGGAAGCGTAAATCGATTCCCCTCGCGGGCATATTCCAGATGAGACATCTCGCCTTCGATGGGCTTAGCGAATGCCCACCACGAACATCTGGAACGCGGCCACCACAATCAGGAAGATGAAATTGTATGCCTCGAACTTCGCCACGAATTTCCCGTTCGACCCCAAGCCGCTGCGCTGGTACGTGCGCAGCGTGATCAGCGTGGCCATGGACGAGATGGGCGTGCCCACGGCACCGATGTTCGTGCCCAGCGCAATGGCGGCCCAGTCGTTGCTGAAGTGCGACAGCAGAATGGCGGACGGCACATTACAGATGACCTGGCTGCCTATCAGCGCCGTGGGGAACACGCCGATGGCCTGGATCAGCCCGGTCAAGAATGCGGCCACTTCCGGGATCCGCGCAATGTTGCCGCTCATGACGAAGAAGCACACGAACGTCAGCACCAGCGAGTAGTCCGTCTTCGTGAACACGTCGCGGTCCGTGATGGCCAGCGCCGTCACAATCACCAGCGCTCCCACCACATACGAGATGGCATTCACCGTGATGGCGATGCAGACGCCGAAAAGCGCCAGTTCAAGAGCCACCTTGTGCCGAGGGATGCGGATGCTGTCGGGCTTCTTGTAATGGAAATCGCCCGGATGCACGGTGGCGCAGCACGCGAAGATGAGCACCATGGAGAAAATCAGCGGCGGCGCCATGGTCAGCACGAATTCCCCGAATCCCACATGGAAGATGGAGTACAGGTACAGGTTGTGCGGGTTGCCGAACGGCAGCAGCATGCCGCCCAGGTTCGCCGTCAACGTGATCATGATGAACGCGAACGGAATGCGGTTCTCGCGGTGCACGGACTTCAACAGCGCCAGCGCCAGCGGCAGCACAGTGACCAGCGTCATGTCGTTCGACAGGATCATGGAGCAGCCCAGGGTGACGATGACCAGGGCGTACACCATCGCGCGCGTGTTCGAGACATGCTCCACGATGGAGTGCGCCAGGTAATCCAGGAACCCGGACGAATCGATGGCCTCCAGCACCGCCAGGATGCAGAACAGGCAGATGATGGTGTGCCAGTCGATGTAGCTCAGGTACTCCGCGGAAGGCGGCACGAACACCATGGTGATCAGCGCGGCAATGGCGGAGATGATCAGCAGCGGATTGCGCACCAGCGTGCGCTGGGCCACATGCTCCGCATGGCGCGCAAGCGCCATTGCCTTATGTGCTTCGGTAAATGTTTCTGAGTCCCGCGGTATCTTCTTCATGCCTCCATGATAGTCCTCCTGGTGAATCGCGTAAGGAAAACGCCAGCGGAAGCGCCTGCGCGCGGTACTACACGCCTCCTGCGGCCAAGCCACGGCGCGGGATGCGAAGCGCTCGGTTCCGAATCACACGCGGACCACCTGGCGCACCCTTCCTACAGCTCGGAAGCCTGCGGAGCCGTAATGCGCGCGTTGTCCGCCGCTGCGTAACGCTGCGCGCGCTCCTTGCGCATGACCAGCGCCGCTCCCGCAATGCCGATGACCATCAGCGCCATCATCAGCTGCTGCGCCGTGTCGATGGACTGCGCCGGCCCCATGCCCGCAACGCCCGTGGAGATGAGCGCCAGACCCACGGCGCCGCCGATCTGCGCCGCAACGTTCACCACGCCGGATGCGGCGCCGGAATCCTGCGGCCGCGCGCCTTCCACGCCGGCGACCGTCAACGGCGTCACCGCCAGGCCCTGGCCGGCACCGATCACGATCATCGGCAGCGCCACGCCCAGCACATAGCCCGCCTGCATGCCCTGCGTCCAGCCCAGCGCGTACCCCGCCACTATGACCAGCGTGCCCAGCATGACCGCCCTCGCATTCGAAAGGCGCGCCGTCACACGGGGAACCATCAGGGCCGCAACGAACTGCGCAATGGAAAGCGGCAGGAACGCCACGGCGGAAACCAGCGGGCTGAAGCCGAACACGTTCTGCATGGCCGTGGGCATCATGAAGAAGTACGCCATGCTGGCGCCCCACAGCAGGAAGCGCGTGGCGTACGCGCCGGAACGGCCCGCATCCGCGAACAGGTCAAGCGGCACGATGGGTGTAGCCGCCCGGCGTTCCACCAGCACGAACGCCGTCAAGGCAACCACGGCAAGCACGAAGGCAGCCGGACGGTACATGGTGCCGCTGATGGCATACACCAGGGAGCTGAAGCCGATCACGGACAGAACGGAACCCGCCCAGTCCAGCGACCCTTCCGCCACGCCGCCGTCCGACCTCACGAAGCGCGCCGTCAACGCAAGCAGCAGAAGACCTACCGGCACATCCAGGAAGAAGCCGTAGCGCCACGACGCGTAGTTGCCTATGATGCCGCCGATGACCATGCCCAACGCGCCGCCGATGCCGGCGACCGTGCCGTAATACGCTACGGCACGCGACTGCATCTCGCCTTCGTACGTGTCGATGAGCAGCGCCAACGTCGCGGGCGTCAGAAGTGCCGCCCCGATGCCCTGCACGGCGCGCATGGCAATGAGCACCGAGGCATCGGGTGCAATGCCCACAAGCAGCGAAGATAGCGAGAACACCGCCAATCCGGCGATGAGCAGCTTCTTGCGCCCGGCCAGGTCGCCCATGCGGCCGGCAAGCAGCAGGAACCCGCCGAACGTGAGGCCGTAGGCATTGCTGACCCACGACACGGCCACGCTGTCCATGCCGAAATCCCGGGCAATGGCCAGGTTGCTGGTGAACACGATAGAGTTGTTCAGCAATATCAGGAAATAGCTCAACAGCACGATGGGCAGCACCATGCCGAACGATTCCCGTGCACGTTTTTCCATGCGAAACTTCCTTTCCTTCGTTCTTGTCGGAAATCAGTTTCGCGCGGCGCGCACGGGAAGTACAATGCCGATACCTGCGCGTGCTATGCGTGTGATGTATGCTATGTGTTCTTCATAATACGTTTCACCAGCATTGATGCATCGTAATTATCAGGTAAACATGCGTGTATTGCCTACTCTGCCGCAACGGCGCGCACGCGTGCCCGGATGGCGCCCGCAATCACCGGTACCACGGAGACGGTCACGATGGCAAGCGCGCACAGCTCGAAATGCTGCTGCACGAACGGGATGTTCCCGAACAGGCACCCGAGCGTGGTGAACAGAGACGCCCACGTCACGCCGCCCAGCATGTTCCACAACGTGAACTTCTTCCGGCTCATGCCGCCGCTTCCGGCAATGAACGGGACGAACGTGCGCACGAACGGCATGAAACGCCCCACGAACACGCCCAGCGCACCGTATTTCCCCAACACGGCCTGCGTCTGCGCAATGCGCTCGGGCGTGAGGGCGCGGACCTTGCCGGAGCGCATGATGCACCTGCCGAACCGCGTGCCGATGGCGAAATTGCACTGGTCGCCCACGATGGCAGCCGTGCATGCCACTGCAATCAGCACCGGAAGGCTGAACCCGCCGTTCTGCGCGAACACGCCCGCTGCGAACAACAGGGAATCGCCCGGCAGGAACGGGAAGAACACCACGCCCGTCTCAACGAACACCACCGCGAACAGGGGAGCATATGCATACGCCCCGAACGCCGATATCCAATACAGGATGGCCGCAGAAGGGTTCGACACGAATGAAATGAAAGATTGCAGCATCTCCATGGTTATCGCCTCTCTCCATGAACTTCGGGCAGGGAAAATCCCGTCATGCGCCGCCGGGGACCTCCGACGGCGCGAATGCGGCGGCACGCCTTCACCGTCAGCCATCCCAGGCCCAGGCCGATCGCCGCTCCGGCGAGCACGTCCGACGGGTAATGCACGTACAGGTACAACCGCGAGAAGGCAATCGCCGCAGCCAGAATGCCCGCCGCAACCGTCAGCTTGTGCGGTTTCACCGCAGCGAACAGCAGGACGCCGAAGGCCGCAAACGATGCGCACGTATGACCCGACGGGAACGACGAGCCGTGCGGATGGCTTACCAGCAGCGTCGCGGCTGTATTCACATCACAGGGACGCGGGCGCATGATCAGCGGCTTCAACACCCCTTCCGTGACGACGCCCGCAAGCGCCACGGCAACGACGATGCCGATACCCAGCATCCGATACCGTTTCGAGAACAGGAGCACGCAACCCAGCGCCACCCAGACCATTCCCAGATCGCCCAGCGTGCTCACGACAACCATGAGCCCATCCAACCCGGGCGCATGCAGGGTCTGGATCCAATCCAGCATTGCCAATTCGCTCATACGTACCGCCTTCCTTTCGGTAGGCAGTACGGTATGCCGCGCCGCTGAACGGACGATAAACGAAAGTTGAACGCAAGATGAACTGCAGTGCGATCGGCCTGCGCGAAGAACGGGAAGCGCGCGCCGCCCCGCTACCGCCCTGCGATGCGCGAGAGCCACGGCGTTGCGAACGCCGGGTCGTTATATGCCTCCACCAGCGAGAACGCGCCATCAAGCGCCGCGATGCGGGCATGCTCCTCCTCCGTCAGGCGGAAGTCGAGCACATCCAGGTCCAGCTCCAGGTGCGGGCGGTTCGTTGAACCCACGGCAACGGGGATCCCCCGATCAACCAGGAAACGCAGCGCAACCTGCGCGGCCGTTTTGCCGTGCGCCTTCCCGATCTGCACAAGCAGCGGGTTGTCGAAAAGGCCGTTCGCACCCTCTGCCAGCGGAGCCCACCCCATATGCCGCACGCCCAATGCGCGCATGGCGGCACCGGCATTCTCTTGCTGGCAGAACACATGCGTCTCCACTTGATTCGCAACGGGCGCAACGGAGTTAAACGCGCGGAGGTCGGCCAGCCGCACCGCGTCGAAGTTCGCCGTGCCGATTCCGCGCACGAGTCCATCGGCCAGTGCGCGCTCCATATCGCGCCAGGCACTGTAGTAGTCGCCGAACAGGAAATGCAGCAGCGCCATATCCAGGTAATCCGCGCCCAGCAGCTCCAGCGAGCGCTTGATGGAATCGTACGTGCGTCCCGGACCGTAATTCGCAATCCACACCTTGTCCATCAGGAGCAGGTCGCTGCGCGGAATGCCGCTGGCCGCGATAGCGGCACCCACGCCGCGCTCGTTGCCATATGCCTGGGCCACGTCGATCAGGCGATATCCCACGGAAAGCGCGTCTTCCACGCACGCTTGCACCCGGGCGTCGTCAATGCGGAATACCCCATATCCCAGAAGGGGCATGCGCTGCCCGTTCGAAAGCGTCGCGAATTCCATGCAGTTCCTCTCGGCTGTTTATCAATGACGGAAGAAGCGTATCGCGGTTATCTGAAAATAACGTCGAGGATTGTTGAACGCGGGATGAACTTATCCCGCGTTCCCGCGCGGGCAGCACACGGACATTCGCAAATTTCGCACAACCTTACGCGCGCAGGCGATAGCCCGCCCCGCGCACCGTCTCGATGATGACGGGATTCGACGGATCCTGCTCGATCTTCTGGCGGATGCGCTTGATATGGACGGGCACGGTCTGGGCATCGCCATACGCCTGACTGCCCCATACCTGCCCGTACAGTTGATCGCGGCTCAGCACCATACCGGCATTGCGCGCCAGATACAGCAGCAGCTCGTATTCCTTGTTGCGCAGGCTTACGGGTTTCCCTTCTACTTCCACGGCATGCGCACCCGTGTCGATGCGCACCGGCCCCGCTTCCACGATCTGGTGGGACACCGTCCCCTTCAGCTGGTCGTAACGGGCAAGATGGGCCTTGATGCGCGCTACCAGCACGCTGGGCGAGAACGGCTTCTCCACGTAGTCGTCGGCCCCCAGCCCCAGCGCGCGGATCTTGTCCACGTCTTCGCCTTTCGCCGTCACCATGACGATCGGCATGTCGGACGCGGCGCGCACGCTGCGGCAGATGGTCATGCCGTCCGTGCCCGGAAGCATGACATCCAGCACGGCCAGGTCGAAGCGACCGGAAAGCGCCAGCGTCAACCCGGTCGTGCCGTTGCCCTCTACGGTCACGGAAAAGCCCGCTGCCTCCAAGTAGTCGCGCTCCAATGCCCCGATGTCGGGGTCGTCCTCCACGATCAAGATGTTCTTCATGCCCGTTCCCCTTCCGGAAGCACGATGGTCACTACCAGGCCCGCGCCGCCGTTCGGGCGCGCGGCGATCGTGCCGCCCATGCCCTCTACGGCACGCTTCGCAAACGCCAGGCCGATGCCGCTGCCCTTCACCGTGGAGGTGCGCGCCTTATCCGCCCGATAGAACAAGTCGAACAGCGAGGCCGCCTCCTGCTCGCTCACCGGCGTGCCGTGATCCGCGATCTCTATGCGACACGCCGCGCGAACGCCCGCTGCGCCTTCCTCATCCGCCGGAACGTGACCCACCCGGATATGCACGGGCGCGGGAATGCCCGCACCGTATTTCACGGCGTTGTCCAGGATGTTCGCCACCACACGGCGCATGAGCTGTTCATCGGCGAACACCGTTGTCGGTTCGACATCCAGCGAGACGTCCAGCCGATCGCCGTAGTCCTCCGCCACGGCAGCCACCAGCGCATCCGCCCGCAACAGGCGCGGATCGGATTCGCTCTGCTGCAGCTCCAGCTTCGAGTACTCCACCATGCGCTCCAGGAGCGCGGACATCTCGCCGGCCTTTCGGATGATCGTGTCCAGGTAGCGCTCGCGCGCCTGCGGCGTCGCAGCCACGCCGTCGCGCAGGCCCTCTGCATAGCCCTTGATGGAGGACAGGGGCGTGCGCAGGTCATGCAACACATCGGCCACCAAGCGCGCGCGGCGGCTGTCCTGCTCCCGCACGGCCGTGATGGACGACTCCAGCGCTTCGGCCATGCGGTTGAACTCGCGGCACGTGGGCGCGAACTCGTCCGTGCCTACCGGATCGATGCGGTACGACAGGTTTCCCCCGTTCAGCTGCTCAAGGCCCGTTTCGAGCACACCCAGGCGCTCCTGCACCTTCGCCACCAGGAATCGGGACACGAAGCGGTTTGCCAAGAACGCGGAAACCACCACGGCCAGGAAGACGGCCGCAAGAGATATCAGGGCGAAGGCGAGCAAGCCCGACCCCGATGCCTGCGGACGCACCGTGCCCTGCAGATACAGCCGCCAGCTGCCGCCCCCGGCATCTACGGTCGACACGCGCACGGCATCCTGGCCCGACTGGAGATACGCGGAATCCCCCAGCTTCTCCGCCTCTGCCAACAACGTTGCATCGGAATCCCCTGATGAATGGGCATCATGCTCGTAGATTACGGAAGCGGACGACGCGGACCGCCCTGCCGCACCGGACTGGCCGGACCCGTCCGAAGAAGCGGGCACGACAACCAGGGACATCCCCAATTTGTCCAGCAGCGCATCCAAGCGGTTGAAGCGTTCGGCCCGATCGCCCTCATCGGACGCGGAAAGCACCGCCGTGGCCGCCGCATCGACGGAAAGGCCGGCTTGTTGGAAATCGCTGCTGTCGTCCGCGCCCGAACCGGACAGCAGCACGTTCCATCCCACCAGCAGGCAAATGCCCGCGCATATGAGCGCCGCCGCAGCCGGCACCGCAATCATGATGATGTTCGAGATGGCAATGCGGCGCTTGAAGCTCATCTGGCCGCTTTGCCCGCCGCCGTGTCTGCCGGGTAACCTCATGCCGCGCCCTTTCCGTTTACAGTATGTGCTGATTATCGCATACGCACGTCAACGCCATGTCAAGCGGGGCATCCCGGCAGTGCGCCCCGGCAGTGCACCCCGGCAGCGCATCCAGCGGCGCACGCCTGCTTGAACGCAGGAACCGCGCACCCGCCCCCATCGGGCAGATGCGCGGTTCCCCGTTTCCCTGTGAGTTGTCCGGCGCGCGAATTCCCGCAGCTCCGTTCGCGGCTACTGCAGATTCGCACCCAGGCTGCGCGCCTGCGCCGGCGTCGTGGCCATGCCGCCGTAGGTCATGCCGTACAGCGCGGCGAAGCGGGACATGGTGTATTCGGCCGCCGCAAGCCGCTCGGATGTGGGCGCGGCGCCCTGGAACAGGAAGTACAGCGTCTTGCCGGCAAAGCCGCCCTCGTCTACGGCACCGTACATGCGGTCCAGGACATTGCGCACCATGCCGCCGATGCTGTGCCAGTACATGGGCGCGCCGATGACAACCGTATCGGCCACCTTCAAGGCATCCAGTACTTCGCCGAACTGATCGTCCGCGAAATCCTGGCCGTAGCCGTAGATCTTCAGGTCCACCAGATCAAGCTGCGTGTACGGCGTATCGCCCAACAGGGCCTTCGCCAGATGCACCGTGTTTCCGCCTTTGTTCGGGCTGCCGTTTATGAAAAGCACGCTCATTCGTAGCTCCTTCGCGTATCGCATCTCTCTTGCTCGGTTTGCACTTGGCCTTCGCCGTGCTCTTATTTCAGGGAGGCGGCGACCTGGTTCAGCCAGGGGCCGATGAAATCCGGGTCGCTGTGATCCCAGATCAGGGACTTGCCGCCGTCGAGTTTCGCAATCTGGTCGCGCTCTGCATCCGTCAGCGAGAAGTCGAACACGTCCATGTTCTCCTGCATGCGCTCCTTGTGCGTGGACTTCGGGATGACCACCACGTTGCGGTCCAGCAGGTAGCGCAGCGCCACCTGGCCCACGCCCTTGCCGTGCGCTTCGCCGATTTCCGTCAGCAGCGGGTTGCGGAAGAAGTTGTTCGCGCCTTCCGCGAACGGGCCCCACGCCATGTGCTGCACGCCCAGCTTCTCCATGGTGGCATGCGCGGGAACCTGCTGCCAGAACACATGCGTCTCCACCTGGTTCAGCACGGGCTTCACGTTTGCGAACGCGCACAGGTCGGACAGTCGCACCGGGTCGAAGTTCGACACGCCGATGCCGCGGACCAGGCCCTCGGACAGCGCGCGCTCCATGTCGCGCCATGCGCCGTAATAGTCGTTGTACGCCTGATGGAGCAGCAGCAGGTCGATGTAGTCCGTGCCCAGCAGCTCCAGCGAGCGCTTGATGGAATCGTACGTGGTGCCGTCGCCGTAATTCGTGATCCAGACCTTGTCCACCAGGAAGATGTCCTGACGCGCAACGCCGGAAGAGGCCATGGCGGCTCCCACGCCGCGCTCGTTGCCGTACGCCTGCGCCGTGTCGATCAGGCGGTAGCCGGAAGCCAGCGCATCGCTGACGCAGCGCTCCGTTTCCTCGTCGCCGATCTGGAACACGCCGTAGCCCAGCATGGGCATCTCCAGTCCGTTCGAAAGCTTCGTATATTCCATGGTAGTTCCCTTCGTTGTTTCCATTCCTTGGCTGATACGAGTATCAGCTCCGCCGAAGGGAAAGTACAATGCCGCGTCAGCAGTTTGCCATGCACTGCGCGCATAGCAAAGGCAACCCGCAACGGACCCTACTCGCGTCCGTGCACCTGTTCCACCCAGTCGACGATCTCGCCCACCCGGGCCGGCGCATCCGCCATCGCCACCGCGTAGTACGTGGCATGCGCAGAGGCGTCCGTGATGGGAAGCGTGACGCGGCTGTTGCTGGCTTCCGCATTCTCGGGAGCATCCGTGGTGAAGTACAGCAGGTCCGTGGAGCGCGAGATCTGAATGAACACCTCGCGATCCTTCTGCACGACGATCCGGGAATGCGGCAGCTCCTTGTGCACGACGTCCATCCAGAAGCCGATGTTCTCGTACACCATGAACGTCTCGCCGTCCAGATCTGCGAACGAGACATGCGCGCGGTCTGCCAGCGGATGGCCGGCGGGAACGCAGACGGAAAGGTCCTCCGTCATCAGCGGGACGGCGCGCAGCGTGGGAAGCGCCAGCGGGCGACGCGTCAGGGCAAGCTGGATCTCGCGGCTGAACAGGGCCGCCTCAAGCTGCGTTCCGCTCATCAGCTCCGATTCGATGATCGTGCCCGGGAACCGCTCCACCACCAGGGCAGTCAGGCGCCACGACGCGGCAGGCGCCACGGATCCCACCTTGATGGTGCGCTTCCGCTGCGCCATCTCGTCGAACGCCTCGCGCATCAGGCGCTCGTCGGCCAGGATGCGTTCGGCATATTCGAGCGCCACCAGGCCCGCCTCGTTGAATTCCACGCTGTTGCGCCGGCGGTCGAACAGCTCTTGGCCCAGGTCGGCCTCCAAGCGCTTGATGGAACGCGACAGCGAGGGCTGCGTGATGTGTATATGCTCTGCCGCAGCGGATATGGTTCCATACCGTTTCACCGCCACCAGTTGACGCAATTGCTCTAATTCCATACGCCTTACCCCTCCGAAGATGCCGTGTCTATCAAGTTGCTCTTGTATTCGCGTTTCCCTGCAAGCACGTCGCGGTAGAACGACTGCTTCCAGTCTATGTAGTCGAGCGAATCGTTCAGCTGGGCAATCTGCTCTTCCAGCAACTTGCGCTGCCCGTCGAGCATCGTCTGCCGCTCCGGGATGGTCGACGGTCCCTGCAGACACAGGGCCAGATAGCGCTTCATCTCCTTGATGGAGAAGCCGCAGCGCTTCAGGCAGTTCAGATCCTTCACCCATGCCAGATCGTGATCGTCGAATACGCGGCGGTTGCGCGCGTCTCGCTTCACGTTCGGCACCAGGCCCTCGTTGCAGTAGTACTTCAACGTCTGGTACGAAAGGCCCGTCTCCGCACAGACTTCCTGCATTGTGTGCATCTTGTTGCCTCTTCTGAAATTCCGCTTGACCGATAGTAACTACCGGTTGCTAACGTACCCAGCATACCAAGCTTTTCGAAAAAGGAGAAGACAATGAACGCATTCGACTATTCATACCCCGTACGCATACATTTCGGTGCCGGCTGCGTGGAGGAGGCACTTGCCGGAGAGCTTGCCGGCATCAAGGGCGAAACCGTGATGATCGCCTACGGCGGCGGCTCCGTGAAGCGCACCGGCCTGTTCGACCGCATTGCGAAGCTGCTCAAGGACGCCGGCAAGACCCTCGTGGAATTCGGCGGCATCATGCCGAACCCCACGTACAAGAAGGTGCAGGAAGGCGCGCAGATCGCCCGCCGGCAGCACGTGGATTACATCCTTGCCGTGGGCGGCGGCTCCGTGGCGGACTGCTGCAAGATCGTCTCCGCGCAGGCGCTGCTTGACGAGGACATCTGGGAGTACGAGTACCAGAAGGGCAAGCAGCCCACGGAGTTCCTGCCGTTCGGCGCAATCGTGACGGTCTCCGGCACCGGCGCCGAGAACAACAACGGCGCAGTGATCACGAACCAGGAATTGCAGCAGAAGGCTCCTCTGACGGGCGCGTTCGCCCAGTTCGCCATTCTGGATCCGGAAGTGACGCTGACCGTCCCCCTGCCGCAGGTCGTCTCCGGCGCCTTCGATACGCTGTCGCACTGCATGGAAACGTATATGGGCGCACCGCGCACGCCGAACGTGTCCGACGAGATGAACGAGGCCGTGCAGCGCAACGTGATCCGCAATATGCGCGCCCTGCTTGACGACCCGAACGATATCGAGGCCCGCAGCGAGCTGATGTGGGATTCCGCCATGGCCGAGAACGGCATCCTGAAGATCGGGAAGCAGACGGACTTCCAGGCGCACATGATCGAGCATCAGCTGGGCGCCTACACGGATTGCAACCATGGCCGCGGCCTGGCCGTTATCCACCCGTCGCTGTACCGCCATCTGGCAAACGACGCCACGGCGCAGCTTGCCCGCCTGGCCCGCGAAGTCTGGGGCGTCAAGGAAGACGACGACCATGCCGCCGCGCTTGCCGGCATCGATGCGCTGGAGGCGTTCATCACGGAGATGGGCCTGCCCACGCGCTTCTCGCAGATGGGCATCACGGATGCCGACGACATCTTCCAAAAGGTGGCGGACACATGCATCCTGACTCCCGGCTGCGCGCGTACGCTCCCGCGCCAGGAGGTCTTCGACCTGCTGCACGAAGTGGCGTAACGCCCGTTTCTCGCCTATAGCATTTCTGCATAGAACGCATTCGTCCCTCTGCGTTTTACCGAAGTAAGGTTTCCCTATATCGCGTAGGAAGCCCACGGCGAAATGCCTGACCGCGTCCGTCCTGCTTGCAGCAGATAACAGATGTGGGCGCAAGGAGCCAAGACGCAGATGCCGGTCGCAGCGCTGCGGCCGGCATTTTTTCGCCTCGGCCGAACCCTGCTGCGGCCGGCATTTTTCACCCCGTCCAGCCTCCGCCGCTGCCGCTTCCGGATGCGTCCTTCGCCTCACTCCCCCGGACGCATTCTTCCGTGCAGCGCCCGAGGCGGATTCCCCGGCTTCGCGGATGCGCCCTACTGCGCCTCCAACAGTGCGCGCAACTCGCCCTGCACGGCATGTTCGCGATTCGTGCCCAGCACCTTCTCCGCCACATGCTTCAACGCGTTGCGGGCATTGCCCATCACGTACGGATGGCCCACGTAGCGAAGCATGGCGTAGTCGTTCATGGAGTCGCCGAACGCCAGCACGTCGCACGGGTCTATGCCATGGTGCTTCAGCACGGCCTGCAGACCGGTGGCCTTGTTGATGTCGCGCGGCACCACATCGATCCACGTCTTGCCGGACGGCATGAACATGAACGCGTCGCCCAGCTCGCGTTCCAGCACGTAGACCATGTCCATGATGTCGTCGGCGCGCTCGTAGCAGATGGCGGCCTTGACAATGCCCACGTCCGGCGCGGGCGGACGATGCACGCGCACCGCCCGCGGAAGGTCCTTGTCAATCTCGCGCACGTAATGGCTCAGGTCGTCCAGCAGGAACGTGTTCGTGCGGTCGTACAGCGCCAGGTGCAGGCAATCCAGCTGCGCGCACATGTCGTACAGGCGCCGTATGGAGCGCGACGAGAACACCTCGTAATCAAGCAGCATGCCGTCCGCATATACCTGCGTGCCCGCCGATGCCACATAGTCTATCCGGTCCGCAATGGGGCCGAAGAATTCGCGGAGCGTGTCGTAACGGCGGCCGGAGCTGGCGCAAAAGCGAACGCCCTTTTCCTGCAACGCCGTAATCAATTCGAACGTGCCTTCTGGAACGCTGGACTTCTCGTCCAGCAGCGTGCCGTCCATATCGGAAGCAACCAGCCTGATCATAAGCCTCCTTCGCCCGACGCCGCACGGTGCGGCGCGGAAAGCCTTCCTTGTGCCCTTCGGCCAACGTAACACACCGGTTTCAGTACGTTTTCCCAGTTCGGAAGTGATTGCAATCCGCTGATGGGAAATTTGCAAGGCGCGGACAAATCCGAGCTGCGCAGGCAGCGCGGGCGAATGAGCCGCCACAAGCGCAGGCGTCTTACAGCTTGAATTGCTCCAGCAGCTTCTGGCGCTCTTCCAGCGACATCTTGTCCACGCTGGAAAACGAGCGCCACTGGAACTTCGAGATGCCCGTCTTGCGGCACAGGCCCACACCCAGTGCCTTTACCACCGGCTTGCCGAACACCAGGCGATACAGGATGTTCGGCGTGCCCATGGTGGTCACGGCGAACACTTCCACGTGCGGTTTCAGGCACGTCATCATGGACCGGCCGTCCTTCGACTGCGTGTACAGCAGATTCTTCGCATACACCTTGTCCAGGAATCCCTTCGTCCGCGCAGGCATGAGCTCCCACCAAATGGGGAACACGAACACGATGCGGTCCGCATCCAACATGCGCTGCTGATAGTCCGCGACCTGGGTGTTCATGGGGACGCCCCTGCGCCAGTTCGCCAAATCCGCTTTGCTCATCACCGGGTCGAACCCGTCGGCGGCAAGGTCGATCACGTCAACATCCGCCCCGCGTTCGCGCTCCGTTTCCATAATGCGATGGCACAGCGCCGCGCTGAACGAACGGTTGTGCGGCTCATTTCGATATGCTTGGGCGCCATAAGGATGGTCGAATACAATCAACGTCTTCATGATAGTGACCTCTCTTTGTTGACATTTGTCTCATAACGATGTACTTGTACGCTACAAAGAGAACGGCCGCCCAAACAGGCACGCTTCGCATCGTCCGTCACATACGTGACAGATACGCGAAAATGCCAACGAATTCAGGGGGGGGGAAACGCATGGACCTGAGAAAAGAACGCACGCTGAAGCTGCTGAGCGAAAGCCTTATGAAGCTCTTGCACGAGAAATCGTATGCAAGCATCACCGTATCGGAGGTCTGCGAAGGCGCCATGGTGCGCCGTGCCACGTTCTACCGCCATTTCGGCGGGAAGGACGACCTGTTCGCGTACGCGGTGACGGCCCGCCGCTCGCAGCTGGATGCGCAGATAGACCCTCATGGCACGCTGCCGCTGCCGGAATACTGCCGCCGCATGACCAGCGAATTCCTGCGGCTGGTAAGCGGGCATCACGCCATATTGGCCGCACGCGCTTTGACGCCGGAATTCGCCTTCATGAAATCGCTGCTTGCAAACGAGCTGGGCAAACGCTTCGCGCAAAAGCTGGCCGAACGCGCCGGCCAGGACGAACCCAGCCCCCGGGTGCAGGAACTTGCCGCATTCTATGCGAACGGCCTGGTGGGAATTGTCGAACAACACGTGAAGACCCAGGGAGAGGAGAACAGCGAGGAGCTGCTTGCGCTCATCGATGAGATTGCCCAGCGCCTCTTCCCCCAAGAAGCCGACGTGCAGAACACACCTGCGGAAGGCAGCGAGTCCAACCCGGACGGCCGCCAAGCGCAGCAGCAATAGACTGGCAGTCCGCCTGCGTTATTCGTAATGTTTGCCCGCGATGTCGGTAGAGCGGATCTTCCCGATGCACGTGCGCTTCAGCGACGCCTCCGGATACGAGTAATCCATCGGCCTGCCCTCCGCCTGCTCGATGATGAGGTCCAGGGCATGCGCCTTTTCGGAGGCGTCTTCCACGAACTCCACTGCCCCGCCGCCCGTCACGCTGTCGAAATGCCAGCCGTACTTGCAGGGATTCTCCGGCGTTCCCGGCACCAGGCGCCCGTCGCAATCCATTTCGAAGAACACGTTCGGATCGTCCTTCAGGGCGTCGATCTTGCGGCCCGCCTGGGCGCTGTGGAAATACAGGATCAGCGCATCGCCGTCGCGTTCGTACCCGTAATTCAACGCCACCACGTACGGCTTTCCGTGGTCGACCATCCCCAAGCGCAGCACGCCGCACCGGTCCACGACGTCGAACACGGCATCGATATCCGTAATCTCGCGATCTTTCCGCCTCATGAGCGCCTCCGTTCCGCGCGCCCGAATCGCGCGCCAAGTCATGCGTTGATACGCTGCGCCTTGCGCGACGCGTGTTTCGCCGCCAGCATGCCAACCGCTACGAACACCACCAGATACAGCATGAACAGGTCGTCGGTATACGACGCCAGGTAGTCGTACAGGCCATGGCAGAACAGCGGCACCACAAGCGCGCACAGCCCGAAGAACAGCATGCGCAGCCCGTGGCCGAGCGTGGCCGATCGCCGCGCCAGCCCGTAGAAATAGCCCATGAACACGGCGAACACGCAGTGCCCGGGGATAGCCGTGAATGCACGGACGAACGCCGTGCCCATGCCGTATTGCCACACGTAGCCGATGTTCTCCGCAATCGCGAAGCCCAGCCCCACGAACACGGCGTACACGATGCCGTCGAACACGTAATCGAAGTTCGGGTCGCTCCACGTGCGCCACCCCAGGAAGCAGTACTTGCACCCTTCTTCGACCAACGCGATGATCAAGAAATTCTGAACCACTTCGGGGCTCAGCGTAACGCCCTTCGCAATGGTCAGCGACGAGCCGCCTATCGTGCCCATGCCGACGTATTCCAGCAGCCCGGCAAGCAGGGTCGAAAGCCCGCCCATCACCAGCAGCGTCAGCAGCAGCCCTACCGGCTCTTTCTCAACGGGATCCAGATGGTACACGTACCCCAGCAATATCAGCGCCGGAATAATGGCGGACAGCGTAAGCGGGTCGATGATCATCTGGCTCCCTTCTTCTTTTCAAGACAAGCAACTGCACCGCCCATTGTACGGCAGCAGGCAAGCATCGCCCGTGAAGCCTAGCGAGCGGCAGGCGCTTCGTTCCGCTCCATGCTCAAGATGCCGCGGCTGATCAGCTGGCCGGCGAACTCGGACAGCATGCGCGGATCTTCCTTGCAGCCGTTTCCCAGCCAATCGCACACCAGCTTGATATACCCTGCAGCGGCGAATTTCGAGAACGCCTCCTCCGTCCAGGAGTCCAACTGCCCGTACGCGCCCTCCACCGCATCCAGGCATTCGCGGCACACAAGCGACTCCAAGTCGTCGCGGAACTGCAGCCCGCCCACGGAGCCCAGCAGAAGCAGCGCCCAGTCGCGATGTTCGCGCGCGAAACAGAGCGCCGCATACAGCCGCGGGAAGCTCAGGCCCGAGTCGTCCTTCAACGGCTGCTCCTCCAACGTTTCCGCCAGCTGCGCCAGAATCTCGGCTTCGCGCTGGCTCAGCAAGTCGTATACATCATGGTAATGAAGGTAGAACGTGCCCCGGGACACGCCGCTGCGCTCCGTCAGCTCCCGCACGGTGATGCGCGACACGTCCTTCGTCTGCGCCAACTCGTAGAATGCCTGCTGAATGGCAGCGCGCGTACGCTGCACGCTGCGATTGTTCTTGCTGTTCCCCATTGCGTCCCTTCCTTCGCAAGACAACATTAGCGAGCATGTCAATTAATTGACACTCCGCGCTGCATTGCACATTGCACCCGAAATACATGTCTCTATAGTACACAACTGTTAATTGTTTGACATATGTTTATTTTTAACAGTCAAGGGAGCGTCAATGAAGAACAAGGGCAGTGCACGGGGCTGGGAACGCGGGCAGATTGCCAAGATCATCGGCATCGTGCTGGTAGTGGCATTTTTCTCGGGCTTTTACTGCTGGACGTACTTCGACCCGTCCGGCGCCATGAAGAACGTGTCCGTGGGCATTGTGAACCTGGACAAGGGCGCCACCGTAGATGGGAAGCATCAGAACTTCGGCGACAAGATCGTCGATGCCGTGAAGGACAACGACCAGGTGAAATGGGTCGAGTTGGACGAAGATGCGCTGTCGGACGGCTTCGAGAACTCCGGCTACCTGATGGTGTTCGAGATTCCGGAGGACTTCAGCGAAAAGGTATGCGCGGGCCAGGAGAGCACACCCGAGGTTGCCGACATGGTGGTGTACCGCAACCAGCGCTACAACTTCCTGTTCTCGCAGTTCACCAGCAAGGTGGTCACATCGTTCGAAAGCAAGGTGAACGGCCAGATTGCCAGCGCCTACACGAAGGGCGCGTACAACGGCCTGTCGGATTCGCAGGATGGGTTCACGCAGGCCGCGGACGGCGCCGGCAGTTTGAAGGACGGCAGCGAAACGGCCGCGGAAGGCGCCTCGAAGCTTGCCAGCGGAACGGAGACACTCGCCAGCGGCGCAAGCCAGCTGGCGGAGGGAACGCAGAAGCTTCAGGACCAGACCGAGAACCTGCTCGCACAGACGAAGAAGCTCAGCAACGGCATGGACACGCTGGCATCCGGCTTGAAGAAGGCCTCCAGCAGCGCCGAGAAGCTCAAGGCGGGCTCCGACAAGGTCACAGCGGGCATCGAGAGCGCCTCGAAGAGCCTGTCCGAAGGTGCTGCGAACCTGGACAGCCTCGGCACGCAGCTTGACACCGCGGCCAGCAAGATCGGAACCTCCGACGAAAGCAATACGCTCGCCGGCGGCGCGGCCACGACGGAGCAATGCCTGAAGGCCGCCCAGGCTGCCGAAGCAGCGGGAGGCACGTACGGCGGCCGCACCACGGCGCAGTGGCTCGCGCTGGCCCAGAAGGCGAACAGCGCCGTTTCTGACGGCTTGTCCAGCATGAAGTCCGGCATCAGCACGGCGGCCAAAGCAAGCAAGAGCGCCGCAGACAGCCTGGACACGGCTGCCGCGAAGCTGGGCAGCTCCGACACGCAGGACGGCACGTTGGCCGCCGGATCTGCTCAGATATCCAGCGGGCTGGACAGCTTGGCGGACGGCCTGGGTTCCTCCAGCGTCAGCAAGCTGCAGAGCGGCCTGAAAACGCTCGCCTCGTCTTCGACTTCGCTTGTCTCGGGCATCCAGCAAGTGAACACGGCAGCGCAGAAAATCTCCAGCGGGTCCGCTTCGCTGGACTCCAGCACAAGCAAGCTGGCATCTTCGCTGCCCCAGTTGGTCAGCGGCAGCGAACAGCTGCAGAGTGCGTTGCAGGACGGTGCCAGCACCATCGCCGACAGCCTGCATGCCACCAGCTCGGAAATGGGCTCGTACGTGGCAGAGCCGTCGAACATGAACGAGGAGACGTACGGAAAGCTGGACTATTACGGACAGGGATTCTCGCCGTTCTTCATGACCACGGCGCTGTGGCTGGGCGCGCTGGTCCTGTTCTTCGTGCTTGATCCGTTCTGGCCGAAGGAGCGCCATGCCAGCCGCCTGCGCACCGTGCTGGGCAGGCTGCCGTATTACGCCATCGTGTGCGCCCTGGAAAGCCTTGCCGTGGTGGCCGTGGCGGCGGGTATCGGCGTCACGCAGTCCTACGACGTGAACATGCTGAACTTCTGGCTGTTCGCATTCGGAGTGAGCCTGTCGTTCATGCTGATCATGCAGTTCCTGAACCTGACATTCGGCCTGATAGGCAAGGCGCTGGCCATCCTGATCCTGATAGTGCAGCTTGCGGCGGCCGGCGGCACGCTGCCCGTGGAGATGGGCGCCCCGCTTGCCGCGGCGCTGAAGCCCTTCCTGCCGTTCACGTACGCCATCGACGGCTTCCGCGAGGCCATCTCGCTCGGCAGCACAGCCGTCATGCTGCAGGACTTCCTGGTGCTGTTCGGAATGGGGCTCGTGTGTCTGGCGCTTTCGCTGCTGTGCTGGAAGTTCGCATTGAAGCGCCAGAAGGCCGACGACCGGGCGTACGTGCGCCGGCACCTGGGCATCGACATTGCGACCGACGACGGACAGAAGGGCGCGACGCGCCCGCAGGCCGGCGCCGCACTTCCGCAAGGGTAAGAAGCGGCAGAAGATGCGCCGCCCCCGACAGCAGGGCAGCGCATCAACCGTGCACGGGTTCGCAATCCCGGAACCGCCACTCGCCTACGGCAGCAAATGCAAGAACCAGCTTTTCACCTGCATGCGATAGGCGTACGTCAAGTTCAGGTCGTTCGGTACCAGGAACAGCACGACACATGAGGCCATGGCGAACACGCTCAGGAACCGGACCGCGTCAAGGAAGAACTCGCGCTCGCGACCTTGCAGGCTGTCGTTCAGCGCGCAGATGCACACGAACGCCCCGATGCACACCAGCCACAGCAAGTCCGATTTGTAGCGTTCCAGCAGGTAGGGCGCACCGATGGTCTGCCCCATGATGATCAGCGCCGCCACGATCACCGCAGCCGCCGCGAACACGCGCATCTGCCACGCCGTATCGGACGCACGCCAGAAGCGGCCGAAGAACACAGCCAGCAGCAATGGGTACTCCCAGAAGATTCCCGGGAACGCAATGCCTTTCATCAGGCCGAACGTGCAACAGAGGAATTGGTACGGCATGTTGCTCTGCTGCAGGCGCGTCAGCAGGTCGGAATATTGGTGCTGGTCAGCCGCGGTCAGCTGATACGATTGCCCGAATTCCAGGAAGCTGCCGAAGCGGACGTGGTTGTACATCATCAGCGCGCCGATGACGATCACGTACGGCAGCGCCACCAGCAGCAACTGCCCCACAAGCTTCTTCGACGGCCGCACCATCTTCAGGTACTCCACCAGCAAGGGCACGGCCATCAGGTTCGCGATGGCCACCGTGGGTCGACACCCCACAGTAAGCGCGCCGCAGAGCGCGCCCAGTGCGGCGAGCCCTATCTGATGCCACTCGCGCCGTTCGACCCACACGGCCCGCGCGAAGCAGTACAGCCCCCACGTTTGGAAGAACACACCCGCCGAGATGGCCGTGCAGTACAGCGCCGGCGCCTCCGCAAAATACCACGTGCTTATCAGCGCCAGTGCCGCGAACAACAGGTAGAACACCGGCACGGGTATGGCGCGGAAGAACCGCCGCGAAATCAGGCGCATCAGGAAGAACAGCCCGATGATATACAGCGCCGTGAACAGCTGCGTGGCATGGTACGTGGTCAGCGACTGCCCGGCGATCAGCTTGAACGGGACGAACACCAGCACCGCCGGCACAACGCCGAAGTACATGTAGTACTTTCCGTGGTAGTAGGCGCTATCCCAATGGACGTGCACTCCCAACGCCTGGCGCGCCTGCGTGTCGTACGGGTTCTCCATATGGTCCAGGAGCTTGTTCGGCGCATAATCCAGATACAGGTGGCCCTCTATCAGGGAATCCGCCATGAGCTCGTACTCGTTGCGCTGGTGGGGATCTTCGCCGTTGTACGTGGGATTCAGCCCCATGGGCAAGGTCGCTGCCAGAATCACGCATGCCACCACGATGATCGAGCTTTTCCTTGGCAGCTCGCCGGGAGCTGGCGAATTGCCCGCCGCGCGCACGTCACGTCCGGCCGCATGCTCGGGAACATGAGCGGGCGCAGCATCGGCGGCCGCCTTGGCGCTGCGATGCTTTTCAAGGGGAATGGACAACGCCGCCATGACGGTGAAGAGCGCTGCCAACGTGGCAACCACGTACACTCCCGCCACCAACATGATGGCAGCAATCAACGCTGCGATGATCACCGCAGCGGCTCGAGCCCGAAGGTCCATCTCTTCCCCTACTTTGATTGGCTATGTCTTGGCCTATTGTTGCGTCTTCACCGTGGTCAAGCGGCGTGCTTTTACAATTTGCACATATCTATAAACAATGGCTAAGACAACTTAAATCGGTATTCTATCCGCTCCCTGCCGAGCCCGACGCATCTCTTGCCAACCTTTACAATTCCTTGTCTTTCACGTTGGGAATCATCCACTGGCATATGATTCGGTACGCTTGGCAGAGAAAGCGCCGAAGGCAGAAGGAGATGCCGGATATGAACGAGTTCGAGGCCATGCAGGCCCGCCATTCCGTACGGTCGTTCACGGACGAGCCCATCGACGCCCAAACGCGCGATGCGCTGACGCAGGCGATCGAGCAGGGCAACGCCGAGGGAAACCTGCATATGCGGCTGGTATGCGACGACCCTAAAGCTTTCGACAGCGCCCTGGCTCATTACGGAAAGTTCTCGGGCGTGCGCAACTACGTGGTTTTGGCGGGTCCCGACAACGACACGCTGGAAGAACGCTGCGGCTATTACGGCGAGCGCGTTGCGCTGCGCGCACAGGAGCTGGGACTGAACAGCTGCTGGGTGGCGCTGACGTTCAAGCGTCGTTACGTAAGGAAGATGGTGGCGCCGGGAGACAAGCTGGTCGTGGTCATCGCGCTGGGCCACGGCACGTTCGCCTGGACGTAGGTACCCGTGCGCACGCAGAATTCACAACCTGTTCCCTATTCTTAGAAGAACATTTGTTCGATAATAGGGGCATGGTTGATTACCTCGCAACAGATGGCAAACGACGGCGCGTCCACCGGGAATACGTGGACGTCTACGTCCGTATGGGCCGGGACGGCGACGTGGATCCCGTGACCGTGTCGTGGCGCGACGGCCGCAGCTTCCATGTGGACGAGGTGCTGGATCCCGGGCAGTTCGGCCCCCTGCGGCGCGGCAAGCAGCAGCGATGCTATCGCGTGCGCTTCGGCGGCCACGAGACGAACCTGTACCTGGAACGGCGCGAGGGCATTGCCGCGCTGGACGAGCCGCCCGAATTGCGCTGGTGGGTGTACGCCTACGACGAGACGCTCAGCCGCAAGACAGAGCCGTAACCCACCGGGTGCGCAACTCGGCCGCGCGGCGCCCGCCCCGCCAACCGCATGCCGCACGAAAAACGCCCCCGCATCGAAGCAGATGCGGGGGCGTCGCGTCTACGGAAACATCCGAAGCGCGCCTTGCGCTATGCCGCCGAAGCCTTCTTCGACCCGGCGCACAGCACCACGATCAGCAGGGCCAGGCCAATGGGCAGCAGCGCCACGCCGATCTCCAGCAGCGACGGCACGTAGCCGATGCTGCTCATGAACGTGGAGGCGGATTCCACGCCGGTGGAGATGGGAACGCCCCACACCGTACCCGTGCCGTACAGATTGATGGTCAGCGGCACGGCATCGAAGCCGGCGTACATCATCAGCATGCGCGGCAGGAACGCAGCCACCAATGCCAGCACGGAGCTGCCGATCAGCAGGTTGCGGCTGTTGCGGCCGCTCTTCATCAGGAAGCCCACAATGGGCACGATGGTGCAGGCCAACAGCACGAACACCAGCAGCCCGTTGCTGGCCAGCACACCGGACACCAGCTGCCCGGCATCGCTTCCGCTTGCGGCAACGGATGCCCACTGCCCAAGGAACAGCGCCAGATGCGCGATGAGCGCAACGGCCGCGGTCTTCGCCAGCACGTCGACGGCCGGCCCGAAGCCGCCCAGGCCCGCTGCGCCCTGACCGCCCTTACCCGCTTTCAGGCAGGCCACGAACGCCACCAGCGCGCAGCCGGCGGCAACGGCCAGGACGAAGAAGTCGACGGTCTGCACCGGGGTGCCCCACCACAGGCGCGCATTCATCTCAGCGAAGATGAGCGACGTGATGATGGGTGTCAGCGCACCGATGACCAGGCCGAATACGGCGAACACGCGGGCGATCTTGCCCATCTTCGCCTCAACGGCCGCGGCGTCCCGCTTCTGCGCCCAGCGACCCAGCGCAAAGCCGGATTCGCGCCACAGCGGCACCATGAGCACGTAGGCCAGCACCAGCGACACAATGGCGAAGAGCGACATGATGACCATATCGCCCGCAAGCGGCGAAGCCGTGTTCAGGTTCGTGATCATGTACGTCATGTTCTGGATGCGGCCCAGGTCCTGCATGATCATCACACCGCCGGCAACCAGCAGCGCAAACGAGCACAGCGCGGCATACGGCGCCACGGGCTTGAGCTTCTCCACCTTGAACAGGCTGGCAACGGACGCAATCAGCAGGCAGCCCGCTGCAGCGCCCATGAAGAATTCGAACAGGGCGATGTACAGGCCCCAGCTGAAGCCGTTGGACATGTTCGCGATGCCCGGCCCCTGCACTTCCTGAACGCCCCAGCAGCATGCGCCGATCACGATGAGCGCGGCACTGCCGACAAGCAGGCCCTTCCTGGATTTCTCGCTAGGCATGTGCGAGCACCTCCTTATCCTTCACCACGTAGTAGACCTTCGGGTTCGTGCCGTATTCCTCATGCAGGCGGACGGCATCGCCCTCTGCAATCTTCTTCGACACCTCGCTGTCCGGATCGTCCAAATCGCCGAAGATGCGGGCCTTCTGCGGGCAGGCGCGCACGCATGCCGGCTGGACGCCCTGCGCCACGTACTCAGCGCAGAACGTGCACTTCTCCGTGACGCCCTTCGGGCGGTCCTTCGTGTACACCAAGCGCTGGTCGTCGCCTTCGCGGTAGTCATACGGATAGCCGTAGTCGTCGTCGATGTAGCCGTCCTTCAGCTGCGCGGGATCCTGCCAGTTGAACTGGCGCACGCCATAGGGGCAGGCCGAGAAGCAGAAACGGCAGCCGATGCACTTCTCGTAGTCCACCAGCACCGTGCCGTCCTCGGACGTGTACGTGGCGCCCGTGGGACACACGCGCTGGCATGGCGCATCTTCGCAGTGCTGGCAGGACAGCGGCAGGAAGTCCATGCGCGGATTGCCGTCCTTGTCCAGCGTGGCGGCATGATGCGTCTTCGCGCCGATGGTGCTCACGCGGTTCCACCACGTCTTCGGCGGGCAGGCATTGTGGATCTTGCAGACCATGGCGCAGGTCTGGCAGCCCACGCAACGGTCCAGGTCGATAACCATTCCCATTCTCATTGCTACTCACTCGCCTTTCGGACGTCCACGAGGCATTCGTTCCACGAGGTGTTCGGCGACCAGATCTGCGGAAGGAAGTACACCTCGTTCGTGGGGTTGATAAACGGATAGATGAAGGCGTTGTAGGAACTGCCGCCGGTATAGCGCATCCACCAGCCCTCTTCGAAGATCAGGCAGTCGTCGCGGATGCCGGGGTCAACCGCCGCCCAGGCCTCGGCCGTGTTGCGGTCGTTGTACACCTCCACGTGGTCGCCCTCGGAGATGCCGCGGTCCTGCGCCGTCTTCGGGCTGATGAAGATGCGGGGCTTGCCGTCCGTGAGCTCGTTCATCATGACGTTGTTCGAATGCGTGGAGTGCACATGGTGCACGGTCTGGCGGGTCAGGAACGCCAGCTTGTACTTGTCGCGCGCATCGGGGTTCAGCGCGTACTCCGTCTCCTCGAACGGCGGCTTGTGCACGGGCAGCTGCTCGCCCAGCTCCAGGAACGTGTCCTCGTCGCGGTAGAACTGCATGCGGCCGCTGGGAACGAGCGCCGACGTCTTCTCCAGGTCAACGGGGAAGCTCGGCGGCGGGAACGGCACATTCTCGTTGATCTGCTCGTAGTACGGGATGCGCTTGTTGCCCGGGTTCGCATGCTTCAGCTTCACGGGGCCCTTGCGCAGCTGGTCCAGCGTGATGCCCTTGACCTCCGTGCCGCCGTTCTTCAGCAGCATCTCGATGATCTGGTCCGTGGCCTTGTCGTAATCCTCGCCGTACGGCCAGAACTCCTTCTGGGCCTTCGCGTCGTAGCGCTTCTCCAGCTCGTTCAGGATCCACAGCTCGTTCTTGCAGTCTGCATACGGCTCCACGGCCTTCTGCTGCAGCTGCAGGTACGGATGCACCGGCGTGCACGTCAGCTCCGTCTTCTCGTACTAGGACACGCCCGGCAGGTTCACGGTGCTGTACAGGCTGGACGTGGTCTGCTGGAAGTCCAGGTTGATGACCAGCTCCAAGTCGCCGTCCTCAACTTGGCGGCGCAGCTCGTTGTTCATGTTGTGCTGGTCGAACGGGTTGCAGCAGTAGAAGATCCATGCCTTCACGCCGCTCTTCGGCCACTTGATGTTCTTGTTCATGGTGTCCGTGGTACCGTGCACCAGGTACTCGAACGGGATGAAGTTCGGCTGCTTGCCGTTGCTGCTCCACCACGAGCCGCATGGGAAGCGCATGCGGTACTGGCCGGCGTACGTGGAGAAGCCGGCGCCCTCCTTGCCGATGTTGCCGGTGATGGCGCACAGCAGGGACAGCGCGCGGCCCTTCAGGTCGCCGTGGTACCACTGGTAGTTCGACGCGCCGTACGCAATGTGGACGGGGCCGTTCTCCACGATCTCGTCGGCGATGCGGACAAGGTCGTCGGCCGGCATGTCGGAAAGCTCCTGCACCTTTTCGGGCGTGTAGCCCTTCAGTTCCTCGCGCAGCAGCGTGAAGCCCGTCTTCGCCTTCACGTTCTTGCCGTTCACCTTCACGGTGAAGCTGCCCTCGAGCTTCACGCCCTTGATGGCCTTCAGCGTGGTGGGATCCGTGGCGCGCACGCCGTCGTTGGTCATGACCACGTACGATTCGCGGTAATCGGGAATGCCCGCGGGCGCATGGATGCCGTCCACGTCGTCCGCCAGCAGCTTCTTGCCGGTCTTCACGTCCACCAGGAACGGCAGGTCCGTGAACTGGTTGATGAAATCGACGTCGTGTTTCCCCTGGTCGATGATGCGCTTGCACATGCCCAGGCCCACGGCAGCGTCCGTGGACGGCTTCAGGCTGTACCACTCGTCGCACTTCGATGCCGTCACGCTGTAGTTCGGGTCGAAGCAGATCATCTTCGTGCCGTTCTCACGCGCCTCCGTCATGAAGTGCGCGTCTGGGAGGCGGGACACGGCGATGTTCGAGCCGAAGATCAGCATGTACTTCGCGTCCGGCCAGCAGTACGTCTCGTTCTCCTCGCTCTGGCAGCCGAACACCTCGGGCGCGCTCATGGGCAGGTCGCCGTTCATGTCGTAGCCGCCGTGCATGGACCAGCCGTTGATACCCGCCAGGCGCGAGATAGCGCCCTTCACGGTCAGGCCGGTGCCGGTGACCTGCACGATGCATGCGATGGATTCCGGGCCGTACTTGTCCGCAATCTCGCGCAGCTTCGTGGCCGCCGTGTCCAGCGCCTCGTCCCAGCTGACGTCCTTCAGGCTCTCGGCGGAGCCCGGCGCGCCCGTGCGGATGGACGGGCCGTGCATGCGGTTCGGGCCGTAGATCAGGTTGATCATGGACAGGCCCTTCAGGCAGCCGCGCGGGTTGTGGCCGTCCTTCTCCGGGTAGTCCGCCGCCTGGATGAGCGTCTTGATCTGCCCGTCCTTCACTGCCGCCACCATGCCGCACGCGCCCGTGCAGTTCGGGCTGCACACGCTGCGCACGTATTCCAATCCCTCGGGATTGACTCCCTGGGCAAGCGCCTTCTTGTCCAGTTCCGTCTTCAAGCTGCCCGTGATGGCAGCACCCGCGGCAAGGACGCCCGCGGTCTTGATCAGCCCACGGCGCGTGATGCCGCGCTCAACGGCCATTCCTCCCATAGTTGCCTCCTTGGAACCGACTGATGCATATGCTGCATGTTCGATTTCTATGATTTGCTTATATCCCATGCCCTAATCTCTATGGGAATCTTACGTGGGTAAGAAAAAGAAAACGAGGGGGAAGTCCCCCTTGTTAGGTAAAAATATCCCCTTTACCTGGGAAAACATTATTCTTTTTTGAGAATAACCACCGCGTTGAGACTACCTTTTCAGCTCATATGTAAGAGTTGCCGTACGTACGCAAGAGTTGCCTCGCATGCGCGGTCACACGGATACAATCGAGCTATCGCCGTCTCTCCGACGCTATGCATCCTTCGCAACCGTCCACGTGCATAGTCGCTGCGGCATCGACCGAACATCGCCACTCGAGCAAGAAGAAGGTGCATATGGGCAGCAAGAAGCGCTCCGCACAGAAGAAGCAGATAGCGGAATTCAAGGCGAACCTTGCCGGCTTCGATGACATGGACGACCTTTTCACCCGCGAAGACGAGCGCAGACGCCGCACCCGGAAAGAGCACGAGGCCGCCCATCGCCGGAAGGCATGCGAGTCGAAGAACCGCTACGATTCGCGTTCGGAGGCGGAGGCGGTGGCCGCCGAATGCGCGGCCCATGGAGCGCCGGCGCTGGAATCGTACCGGTGCCCGTATTGCAAGGGCTGGCATTTGACGTCGCATCCGTGGCATGAGCAATAGCGCACGGACGTCCCGCTGTGCAGACCCTGTGCACTTCTGACGCGGCCCGCATTCACTCTGCTACCATCTCCCCTGTTCACTGGAGGGCAGGCAACCGCAGTTGCCAGGCTGGACAAGGTGTCGGGTGCGCCCGGTAACGCCGGATTCGGCAGACGGGGGCGCGAACGCTCCGTTCCCGCAGATGGAAAAGGAGGCCCTCCGTGATATCCCCTCGCAACGCAAACGGCTGCAACAGCGGCAATGGCGCACGCTCCTCGAGCGCCGACAAGAGCACACGAGCCGAAGCCCCGCGCCGCCGATCCGCATCCCTTGCCGTTCCGCAGCCGAGGCTGGGCGTCATCGGACTGGGCGTGCTCCTGGTTCTGGCGAACACGCTCATCCCGCTTTCGCTTGACATCTACACGCCCGCCGTGCCCGAGATGCCGGCCCACTTCGGCACCACGGAATCCATGGTGAACCTGACCGTGGCGGGGTTCTTCCTGTTCCTGGCGGTAGGCATGCTGGCGTTCGGGCCGGTCAGCGACCGCGTCGGCCGCAAACCCGTGCTGGTTGCGGGCATGGGCGCCTACACGCTGGGCAGCGCCATCTGCGCCGTTTCGCCCACCATCGAGATGCTCATCGCCGCGCGCGTGGTGCAGGCGCTGGGAGCGGGAGGCGCACTTGCCGCCTCAACCGCCGTGGTGAAGGACAGCTTCGACGAAGAGCGCAGCATGGCCATGCTCTCCGTGATCCAGACCGTCAGCGTGCTGGGCCCCATTGCCGCCCCGCTCATCGGCGGCGCCATCCTGCTGGTAGCGGATTGGCGCACCATCTTCTGGGTGCTTGCGATTGCGGGGGCGGCGTGCCTGGCGCTCAGCATGCTTTATCGCGAGACGCTTTCGGCAGACGAGCGCCCGAGCGAGTCGCTCGCACGCACGTTCGCCCGGCTGGGCAATGTCCTGCGCAACCGGCGCTTCGACAAGATCCTGGTTGCCTCGGGCATGTTCAACGTGCCGTTCATGGCGTACATCGCCGTGGGTTCGTACACGTACGTGGACTTCTTCGGACAGACGCAGCAGGTGTACACGTACTTCTTCGCCGCCACGGCTGCTGTCAGCGCATTCGGCCCGCTGCTGTTCATGAGGCTGAAGCGCGTTATCAATCCCGCACGCCTTATCTATGTATGCCTGGCGCTGGGCATTGCGGCGGGCGCGGGCCTGGTGGCATTCTGCCAAGCGTCGCTGTGGGGGTTTGCGGGCATGATGTGCCTGTTTGCCCTGCTGGAGGCCATGACGCGTCCGTACCTGACCACGGAGTTGCTGTATGCGAACCCCAGCGACACGGGCAGCGCCAGCGCCATGCTGAACTTCGGTATCACCGCGCTGGGCTGCGTGGGCATGGCGGTCATCATGGCGCCGTTCCCGAATTATGTCGTGGGCATCGGCGTCATCATGATGGCCAGCATGGCCATTGCGGTGCCGCTCTGGTTCAGGCGCTAAGCGGGCGAAGGGCGGCGGCGCGCCTCGCGCGGGCAGCCCGTCGGCATGCGCCACGGGCGGCTCGCGACCCGGCACCCCCAGGCGGCTCGCGACCCGATCAGGAGACCGTCACATACACCCGGCGCGTGCGAGGGCCGTCGAACTCGACGAAGTAGATTCCCTGCCAGGTGCCCAGCAGCAACCTTCCGTTCTCCACGATGACCTGCTCGGAGCAGCCGATCATGCTGGACTTCAGGTGCGCGGCGGAATTGCCCTCCGCATGCCGGTAGCCGTCCTCCCAGGGAACGATCTTGTTAATCTCCATGGTGAAGTCGCGCACCACGTCGGGGTCGGCATTCTCGTTGATCGTCACCGCGGCAGTGGTATGAGGCACGAAGACCGTGCATATTCCCTGTTCGATGCCGCTATCGGTCACCACCTGCTGCACTTGGCGGGTGATGTCGACCATCTGCGTGTGCGTGCTTGTGCGGACCGAAAACTCCTGATGCCTTGCCATACCGGCCTCCTCCATCCGAATGCTCCCTTGCCATTCTGGCATGTTGTTTCCGCAGGCGAAAGCCGCGAATGACCCTGCATTCGCTCGCGGCAGGCAGCATGCACCGTTCCTTTACATAACTATCTATAATGGTTGGAGCGCTTGCACGAACAGCACTATATTAGCTACGCGAAGGGAACAGCGCATATGAAGGGAATAATCCTCGCCGGCGGATCCGGCACACGCCTCTATCCTCTGACCAGGGTAACCAGCAAACAGTTGCTGCCGGTATACGACAAGCCGATGATCTTCTATCCGCTTTCCACCCTGATGCTGGCGGGCATCAGGGATATCCTGATCATCTCGACGCCCAAAGACCTCCCGCGCTTCAGGGACCTGCTGGGCAATGGCTCGCAGTACGGCGTCAACCTCTCCTATGCCGAGCAGCCTTCGCCGGACGGGCTGGCCCAAGCCTTCATCATCGGCGAGGACTTCATCGCGGGAGATTCATGCGCCCTTGTCCTGGGCGACAACATCTTCTACGGCAACGGCCTTTCCCGCCACCTGCTCAAGGCCGTGGAGAAGGCAGAGACGACAGGCGGAGCCACCGTCTTCGGTTACTACGTCGACGACCCCGAACGCTTCGGCGTCGTGGAGTTCGACGAGAACGGGCATGCGATATCCATCGAGGAGAAACCGGCGCATCCGAAGAGCAACTATGCGGTGACCGGCCTGTATTTCTATGACAACAAGGTTTGCGATCTGGCAAAGCAGATCAAGCCTTCGGCGCGCGGCGAGCTGGAAATCACCACATTGAACGAGATGTACCTCAAGCAGGGACAGCTTGATGTGGTGACGTTGGGGCGCGGATACGCATGGCTGGATACCGGCACGATGGAGTCCCTTTTCGAAGCCACAAACTTCGTCCGCACCATCGAAAGCTCTCAGGGCATCATGATCTCCGTTATCGAGGAAATCGCATTCTATCGCGGCTGGATCACCAAGGACCAGCTGGCAAGGGCAGCCGAAGAATACGGCAAGAGCCCCTATGGGCAGCATTTGAAAAAGGTCCTGGAAAGGCGCATCCTCGAAACCGAGAACGACTGATTTTCCGATTCCCAGCAGACCGGTACGGGGAACCCGACACCGGCGTTCAGCCATCCGGTCCACGGAATCTCTGCGCAAACCGCGAACATTGCAAGGCATACCGCATCTGGCTTTCTGCGCATCACGTAAGGAAAGGGCGTATCTATGGCTGATATCTTCGAACCGCACAACATCATCGTCACGGGGGGCTGCGGTTTCATCGGATCGAACTTCGTACGTTATGTTGCGGGGCAATATCCGGATGTGCATATCACCGTTTTGGACAAGCTCACGTATGCGGGAAACAAGGAGAACATCGCAGGGCTGCCCGAAGATCAGGTGGAGCTGGTCGTGGGCGACATCTGCGACACGGACCTGCTGAAGAAGATCGTTCCCGGCCACGATGCGATAGTCCACTATGCCGCGGAATCGCACAACGACAATTCCATTGCGAACCCCGAGCCGTTCCTGAGAACGAATGTGGAAGGAACGTTCGCCCTGTTGGAAGCAGTGCGCGAATTCGACATCCGCTATCACCACATTTCAACGGATGAGGTCTATGGCGACCTGGCCCTGGACGACCCGCAGCGCTTCACCGAGGAGACGCCCTACCATCCCTCATCGCCCTACAGTTCCACGAAAGCAGCTTCCGACCTGCTGGTTCGAGCATGGGTACGCACATACGGCATCCGCGCAACCATCTCGAACTGCTCGAACAACTACGGTCCGTACCAGCATGTGGAGAAGTTCATTCCCCGGCAAATCACGAACATCATCGACGGCGTGCGCCCCAAGCTCTACGGAGACGGGAAGAACGTCCGCGACTGGATACATACGGAAGATCATTCGCGCGCCGTATGGGACATCCTGACAAAGGGGCGCATCGGGGAAACGTATCTCATCGGAGCCGATGGGGAGAAGAGCAACCTTGAAGTCCTTCGGGAAATTCTCAAGGCAATGGGAAAGCGGGGAGATGATTTCGAATGGGTGGCCGACCGTCCCGGCCACGACCGCCGGTACGCAATCGACTCCACGAAGCTTCGCGAAGAGCTGGGATGGCAGCCCATACACACCGATTTCGCATCTGGACTTGAATCCACCATTCGCTGGTACGAGGAGCATCGGGATTGGTGGAGGCCGGCAAAAGCGGCAACGGAAATAAAGTACGCACGCCAGGGACAGTAGGGAGAAACAGTGGCAGATTTCGCATTCGAAAAGGATTTGACCGTCTCGGAAACGGGAATCAACGGCTTGAAAGTGGTCGAGCTTTCCGTTCATGGCGACTCGCGCGGTTGGTTCAAGGAGAATTGGCAGCGCGCGAAGATGACGGCCTTGGGAATTCCCGATTTCCATGTGGTGCAGAACAACATCTCCTTCAACGCACAGGCGGGCGTAACCCGCGGCATCCATGCAGAACCCTGGAACAAGTTCATCTCCGTTGCCAAAGGATCTGTTTTCGGAGCCTGGGTTGACCTGCGAGAAGGGTCCGACACGTTCGGGAAGGTATTCACGACGACGCTCGATCCCTCGCGTGCCATCTACGTGCCGCGCGGAGTGGGCAATTCCTTCCAGGCGCTTGAAAACGAGACCGCCTACACGTATTTGGTTGACGCCCACTGGTCGGCCGACCTCAAGAAGACCTACACGTTCGTCAACCTCGCCGACCCAGAACTTGATATCGATTGGCCCATCCCCCTTTCCAAAGCCACGCTTTCCGACGCCGACAAGAAGCACCCGTTCCTGAAGGATGTGGTGCCGATGGCGCCGAAGCACATACTGGTAACCGGATGCAACGGACAGCTGGGACGCGCCGTAAAGCAGCTCGCCAAACAGCAGGGAATTGCCCCGCTGTTCGATTTCTGCGACTCTCGGGAATTCGATATCGCCGACGAGGCCGCCTACCGCCAGCGCAACTGGGACGCATACGGCGCCGTGATCAATTGCGCCGCCTATACAGCGGTAGATAACGCCGAAACGCCCGAAGGTCGAATAGCGGCTTGGAAGGCGAATGCGCAGGGGCCGGCGCTCCTTTCCCGCATCTGCACCGAAAAGGGAATCACGCTGGTGCACATCAGCTCCGATTACGTTTTCGATGGTCGCCGCGAGCACCATGACGAAACTGAGCCGACATCGCCGCTCTCCGTTTACGGTCAGAGCAAAGCGGCAGGCGATTTTGCCATCCAGGGATGTCCACAGCACTATATCTTGCGTACGTCCTGGGTCATCGGCGACGGGAAGAACTTCGTGAAGACCATGGCGGCGCTTTCCGACCGCGTCGCAGATCCGAATGACAGCCTGCAGCAGGTGACGGTGGTGAACGACCAGCATGGTCGTCTTACGTTCACGCAAGATATCGCCGCGGCAATCTTCCATCTGCTGAAGACGAAAGCACCTTACGGAACATACGATTGCACGGGCTCCGGCGCCGTAAAGACCTGGGCGGATATCGCCGCTGCCGTGTTCTCGCTCCGCAATGGAAATGCCGAAAGCGTGGCTCCCGTATCCACAGCGGCCTATTACGGGTCGGCAACAGGTCCCGTTGCCCCGCGCCCAATGTATTCGGCCCTCAATCTTTCGAAGCTTGAGGGCATCGGGTTCGCAATGCCCGATTGGGAACGGGAATTGCAGGATTACCTGCAGGAATTGGAGTAGAAACGCTTCGCGTATGAGACGACGGGCCCGCTCAGCGGGCCCGTTTTCGTTTACGGCAACGCCATTCCAAATGCAGGACGCAAACCTACGCTGCTCTATATTTCCGTAGAAAGACTTTGTCCTATTTCCGAAATATCTTACTGAATACGGAATGCCTCGACTCGTTATTCGGCTTCGCAGGAATCTTCTGGGCGGGTTCTGCGGCATCCGGCTCGGTTTCCTTTATGCGCAGAGTAATGTTCCCCGCATCTTTCGCTGCGAATTCAACGTATTTCGCGTCATCGATAAACATCTTTCGCTTCAACGCCGGCATCGTTCCCGATTTTCGGCTGGCACCGAAGGGTACGGCGATCGTCTTATCTCCCACTGGGAAAATGAATTTCAACAGCCACGATCCAGATTGCACCGAGACCTGGGAAAACGCCGAGATGATTTCGCTTTGCGCCAATTCTGCATGCCAGGCAAAGAGCCCGGGCTCCTTCGATACGATTTTTGCTTCCCCGATACGCCTGGTCTCCTCGTCCACCTGGACAACTATGGGGAAAGCATTCCCGAGGTATTTCCCAATGTACGATTCAACGGTTCCGTCCAGCACCGCAGCATCGTCGTTCCAGGTGCCCCGCTCAACCCGAATGCGCCTGATCAGCTTTTCGCCTTCGCCAATCGAGAAGCCAAAAGCCTTGTCGCGTTCTACGGGATAGGCAATAGACCCTGCTTCCAATTGGATGAAATCATTGCGATAGTGGCGAATGCTTCCCGATTTCCGTTTACGACCAAAGCTGCAAACCAGATATTCTCCCGAACGCGAAAAGCCGAAGACCATGTCTATAGGAGCCCCTTCGTCCGAAGCGAAACCATTCAGCGCCTTAGCAAGCTCCGCCTTACCCGCAACGGAGTTCCACTGCAGTTCTTGAGTCTCCGCATCTTCGGAATACGCAATAGGGGCAACCCAGATTGTTTTCTCCCCGCATCGAATGCCCAATGACACCGAGGGCATCGCAGTAGGTTCCGCCGTTACAGTCGCATGCCCAGACAAGGCAAGTCCGTCTTTTCCCCAGTCAAGGGCATCTATCCACGTCAAACCAAGAATATCCTCTGGCGGATAATCGTCGGACTTCTCCAAGCGCAGATTCTGCTTGCTGTCGCAACTCCAGACGGCAAGGCTTCCGCTTGAATCGATAACAGGTTGCATTTGTACCGGAATGTCGCGGGGCACCACAATTGCGTACGATGTTGCGTTCTCGCCCGAGCCAACGACAAGCTTAACCTTGCCCTTTGAAACAGGAAGATCGAGCAAGTCGATCTCCGCTTCCCATGCTAGGCCGCGACCGTCCTCCGCACGACCCGCCCACTTGCAATACGTCCGTTTGTCATCAGCAATATCAGAAGCATCGAGAAAAATTGCCAGCGGAGTTCCATCGGCGTCTTCGGGCGTCTCAAGCACTCCGGAAATCGAAAGGACGCCCCCCCGCTGCGTCAATGAAGTAGCACGTGCAGCGGTAGGATATTGGGTCGTTGCGAGGGCCGCGTCGTTGCGAAGCGCTTCGACGAACACCGGTTCCGGATATGATGAAACGTCCACAACGGCATCGTTCAGCGCCAGATTTACGCTGCGCACAAGATCCCTTGTATCGAAATTTCGAATCCAGCGATACTTCGAACGCTTCGAAAAAAGTGCACCCCATGCTTTCATATATTCAAGGGCAACACGGGGAAACTCGCTATCCATATATTCCTGATCGGGACTTTCTCCGAAACGCTCCTTTATCATGCGGTTCCAAGGTTCACTCGGGGCCAGCAAAAATACGCAATTCCCTTGCTTCTCTGGCAGAAAATTCCGATACGCATCGACATACAGCGCATCAATGCCCCGCAGTTGATCGATTGCCAACTGGACAGAAACAATATCTTGAGACCTGTTGAGAATAATGAATTCCGTACCTGGCTTTGCAAAGAGCGCCAGGTGGGAAATAGTCCCCATGGTCGTGGCAACCGACTTCGCCCCCGCCATCAAAGAGATTTGCTCGGTAATAGATAACTGTTCTGGATATACAACGTGATATCCGCGATTCTTGAAGTACTCTTCGAAGTACTTTTCGCCTATTACGTTCTGCAACTTGAATCGAGTACGGCTTAGATACACCTTATCGAATTCGCCAGGCTCCACATTGGCGGAAACGGCATCGAAAAAATCCACCCATCGAGAAGTAAAATGGGCGGAAACGGCACTGCTTGTCTCTGCGGGCACAATTATCGATTTGAATTTCGTAGGGCGCGTGATTATTTCGTACCGGTCTTGGGAAATACCCGCAAGATCGAACAGCTCCTGATAGGGAAATTCCTGTCCGGGAAACATGACAAACACGATTTTCTTACCACGGGATTCGGGAGAAACCAGATACCAGAGACGCGATGTTGCATCGACCAGCATATGGCCCCAGTGCGACACCAAAATGCCGCCGAAAATCACTTCCTCATCGCGATATTCGATGTCGTCCGGCGAAGGCTGATAGCCGCGCACGCAGCTCCTGTTTGCGTTCCGATTCCGCTTCGATCTGAATTGACCAGCGAGGAGATTTCCGTTAGCGTCGCATACTCCCCCCTCCAATAGACCATCCCCATATACCGCAAATGTTCCGGGAATGATATTAAGGGGAAGAACCAGGGCGTCATCATACTGGGCAATTAATGTTTCAGGTGCTTCCATTTCATGATCTTCTGCCACCGCCCTATCCCATGCAGCCTGATCGTAGCAATATGCCTTTCTCACGATTACGTTCCCTCCTGAGCTCGAGTGCCCGATTAACCAGTCGTTGGAAAGGGTAGGCGGTGTCCCGGGCAGACTATTCTCTGCACCCATGCCTCAGACGCCGTACGCTGCACTCATCATATCCCATACCCCAGCGGCACACGCGAACCTCCATCCGCAAGCACATCAGACAAGCCAAATTGCAAAAAGGACAATAAATGGAATGGAGCAGCCGATGCTATCGCATAGCGTTAAACGGAATCCGGCAGAAGGGCTCTAGGTTTCGAAGCATTTATAGATACCCGCATACTTGCTTGACGCTTGGAGCAGCTCATGAGCAAACGTCTCTTAGAATGCGACAAATCATTACATAACGTCATAACTTGACTTGCATTCACCTATCAATAATTTTATGGATTAAGGCGTTCTGTTACCATCCCCCATGAGGGAATATGCGGAATTCTTGGTTTTCGCACTATCGATTGGGGAGAAACGAATATGCGCCATCATTTTATTCGTACGTTTGCCGCTCTCGTGACGGCGACTTTGCTTTCGGCGGCGCTTGTACCATTAGCGTACGGCGCTACTCCTACGCGCACCGCAGCATCAGCGAACGCAGCTGCAAGCGCCGACTCGAACACTCCCACAGGTATGGCTGTCTCCGTATCCGATGATTCGGTTTCTGTAAGCATCAACCGGGTGGGAAAAAGCTCTTCGGGTACGGCAAAGGTCATCCGAATGAACTCGAACCAATACCGCAAAGGCGACAGTGTCCATGGCATTGCGTCTACCGGCACAGAAGGCACCGTCATCGGTTCGTACAAGCTGGGAAGTGCCAATAAGACCATCACTACCAACCGCTATTCGAAATACGGCCGCGACTATTTGTACAGCAAGTATTACCTGGTGAAAAGCGGAAAGATTATTGCCGGTCCGTATTACGCCACCTCCATTTCGGCGCCTCGGGCATCTATTACCGTAAAGACGACATCTAAAAAAGGCGTATTCAACGAGGATGTCGCAAAGATAGACGACGCCAAAGATCTTGGTGTTCAGCATACGTGCCTGAACATTGTCGCAAGTCAGATTCTGTGCCCGAATGAAGATGAAAACGGGAAGGCAATTTCATATGCAGGAAGATCCGACGTCATCCCCTTCGAAAGCAACGGGACCACGTACTACTTCAATGCCGAGAAGGTGGAGAATTACGATCGCTATATCTCGCAATACACAAAGGCGGGCATTGATGTGCAAGCTATCATCATCGCGCGCTGCCCTGATAACTGGTCGCAATACCCCCGCTCGCTCTCGTATCTGGATAACCCCAAGTCCCAATCGACGATTGGATTCAACACGTCGAACGGAAAGGGTCGCGATTACTTCATTGCCCTGATGGAATTCCTTGCAAGCCGCTATTCGCAGTCCAGCGATACCGGCTACGTGAGTGATTACGTCATTGGCAATGAAATCGACCAGGCATATTCCTGGAACAAGATCTCTACCAAGAAGAACTCGAGCGGACCGGAACCTATCGGCACCTACATGGAAGAGTATTCCCGTGCGCTGCGCCTTGCGAATAACGCAGTCAAGAAATACGCCTCCGATATCACCGTCTCTGTTCCCACCACCCATAACTGGAACGTCAACCACTACGAGGCAATGGCAAATACGGTACAGGACGAATCCAGCAAGCTGCACCACGAGGGAAACGCAACTCGCAGCCCCAATGCTAAGAACAGCTATCGTTCGAAGCAGTTGTTCGATTGGCTGGCTAAACGGTCGGATGCAACCGGAGACTTCGACTGGGGAATCGCCGGACACAACTACTGCACTAATCTGCCCCAAAGCGATGCCGGCTATTACGACACGGGTATGTCGCCCGAATACCCCGGATTCACGGTCACGAACAACTACAACACCACAAGGTTCCTCACCATCACGAATCTGGATGTCTTGCAGAAATATCTGGAGCAAAGTTCGTTGAAGTATGATGATCCGTCTGGATCGAGCCATGTCAGAAACGTCTATCTAACGGAAACCGGCGTGTCCTCTACGGATATTGACACCTCCAATACAGGAAGCCTCTCCCATAAGCAGCAATGTGCATGGATTGCCGCCCTTTACTACAAGGCGGCACAGATGGACTGCATCAAGGCGCTTGACTATTTCGACCTGGACGATTCCGGCGCAAGCAAAAAGAGCGGCTTCACCCCTGGTCTGAAGGATTGGAATCGCAACAACAAAGAATCCTACGACCTTTACAAGCAGCTGGATACAGGCACCTCTTTCGATGCCTCGAATAAATATCTCCCGTACATCCGCTTCGAGAAGAATGGCGTGAAGTATGGTTCTCCCAGTATCTATGGATCGGGTTATACGAAGATAAATTCGTGGCAGGAAGCACTGCAGACCACTTCGCCTTCTGACACCAATATTAACTGGTCGAAAACTTGGGACGAATCCGCCATCAAGCGCGTCAATACGGAAATTCCCAACCGCACGCTTTCGCTGAGCTCCTCATCCTATAAGGCAAACGACTCCATCCTGGCAACGGCAACGGGTGCCCGCACCGATCGCGTGGCCCTTTTCAAGAAGGGCGATGATCCGGCAAGTACGGAACCCATTTATTGGTACTACGTCGGCAGCACGAACAACGGTATCAAGCATCGCTCCGGCAAACAGTACGACCTGCGCGCCACCGGCGAAATGAGCAAAACACGTTGGGAGAATGGCGATGGACGTCTGGCAGCGGGCCAATACAAGGTGGTTCTGCTCAACTCGTCCAACGACGCTCTTGCCGAACAGGATTTCGCCATTAGCGACGACAGCATGCTGAATACCGCATCGCTTTCCACGAACAAAACGTCGTATGTCGTCGGCGAGAACATCATCACTACCGCTACGGCACCGAAGGATTCCGGCTGCTGGGTCGGCATCTACGACAAGGGAGAAGTACCCCAGAAAAACGGAGCCATCTCAACCTATTGGTACTACGTCGACGGCGGCTACACCGACAGCAGCAAGACTACGCTGCAACTGAATGCATCTGGCAAGCCCACGGCGCTTCAAACAACCACGTTCCAGCAAACTGCAAACCACAAGTCGGGGAAGCTGGGCAAAGGCGAGTACACCGTTTACCTGCTGGACTCAAATTACAACCAGCTCGCAAAGCAGGACATCACCATCGGCGAGAAAGCGCCTACCGGTTTGAAATCCGCATCCTACGTGTTGGATAACGATACTGATGGCTTCGCGAACGGAACGATTACGGTCAATTACGATGCGGATACGGATGCGACCGACTGCGTAATGTACTGGGGCGATGGAAACGGCAATAAACTTGAGGGTTATGATGCATTTGCCGCATTCAAGCTGGATACAGACGCAACCGTCACTAAGTTCCGCATGAACACGAACGTATACATTCCCGAAGGCGCAAAACAGCTGCTCGCTTATGCGTCAAACGGATCTACTGAATCGCAGCAGGCAGCCGCGTCCGCCCTGCCTGATAACGCGGCTTATAATTTCTCCGGCGAAGATCCTATTGCGGAATTCCAGATTGTCAGCGACATCCACGTTTACGGATCGAAGTCCCATGACGGATTCACGCAGACAAACTCGAACTTCACCACCATGCTCAATGACGTAAAGACCAATAGCCCCAATAGCACTGGAATCTTCGTAAACGGAGACGTTGCGGATAATGGCCGTGCGGAGGACTACAACAAGGTCTTGTCACTTTATACGAATGTATTCGGCAACCCGCTGGAACCCAGCTCCAGCCCAAGGTTGCACTGCTCCATCGGCAACCACGATTGGTTGGCGAACCAACCTGATAACTTCCGTACATTCGTAGGCAATTCAAACGACAACGTCAATACGCCCAGCAAGGTCTACTACGACGAGTGGGTAAACGGCTATCACTACATCTACCTCGGCGGCGAAAAGCAGGGCCTGCATGCCTGGCTTTCAGAAGAGCAGCTGACCTGGTTCGACAACCTGATGAAAAAGGACCAGAAAGAGCATCCGAACCAACCGGTATTCGTGTTCTTGCACCAATCCATGTACAACACCGTTGCCGGCAGCCTGCCCGGCCAGAATTGGAACGGCGTAGACGACGAGGCGGCATTTAAAAAGGTGCTGAAGAAATACAGCAACATTCTGCTGTTCAACGGACATAGCCATTGGGTGCTGAACTCCGAGAGCAACATGTACGGAGGTAGCGCCAGCATCCCCGCTGCATTCAACACCGCGTCCGTGGGATACCTATGGACCAGCTATGACACTGTCGCCACAGGCCAATTTGCAGAAGGATCAAATGGCTACTATGTGAAGGTCTATAAGGACAAGGTGGTTCTGATGGGCCGCGACTTTATCGATGGCAAGTGGCTTCCTTCTGCCCTGTACGTCATTCAACCCGAGGGGATGAATGTAACCGTTAAGGGTGCAAACACAACTGACAATGGCACCACAGTGAATCGCACCGTGAAGGATGGCGGATTCAAAATCTCTGCAAAGAGCAGCCATGGCAGCACGATAAAGTACACTTCCAGTAATTCCGAAATTGCCAGCGTAAGCAGCAGCGGGCTGGTTCTCCCCAAAAAGAAGGGCACGGCGGTAATCACGGTAACTGCGGAACCTACCTCAACCACCGTCGTCAACCGCAAGAGCTTCATTGTCAATGTTCCCTCGTCGGGCTTCGGCACCCCCACAAAGTTGAAGAAGGGAGCGACGACCGATACCACTCTCTCGCTTTCGTGGAAGAAAGTGCCCTCTGTTGACGGGTATCAGGTGTACGACACGAAGACGGGGAATCAGGTACTCGCAAAGAGCACAAAAGCCACGCTGAAAGGCCTGAAACCGTCTTCCGCTCACAACATTAAAGTTCGGGCATACACGACGGACGGAGATGACTACCGGTACGGCGATTGGAGCTCTTCGATCAAGGTAACCACGCGCAAATCCGTCTCGCAGGGAAAGAAGTACCTTGCCGGATCGAAGTCTGCAAAGGCCTCTTACAAGGTGACTTCCAAAGCAAAACGGACTGTGACGTTTATTAAGTCGGCAGTCAAGAAGTCGGGCAAGACGCTGACAGTCCCCTCCACGGTCAAGCTGAGGGATGGAAATACCTACAAGGTAACCGCCGTTGGATCGAAGGCGCTATCGAAATATAAGCACGCCACAAAAGCAACTATCGGTAAGAACGTTGCGAAGATCGGTAGCTCAGTATTTGCCGGAAATTCCCGCCTGAAGACGATTACGGTCGCAACGAAACAGTTGAAGAGCAAGAAATCGGTACATGGCTGCCTGAAGAAATCCTCCGTAAAGACCGTAAAGGTCAAAGTCGGCTCGAAGAAGACAAACAGGACCTACGTGAAGCAGTACAAGAAGACCTTCAAAAAGGCTTGGAGCGGAAAGAAAGTGACCGTGAAATAGCTTGGCATCATTGCTGCCGACGATTAACAGACCGTTCGAAACGGCACCCGATTGTGCCGTTTCGAACATCGGATCGTAGGCAATATTGCCCAAACGGCAATTCAGCTCATCAACGGTCCAGCATTTGCCGCGTCACCCCGCACGTGCCGGACCGCCTTGAGATAAGGTTGCGCAACTGCGCTCCTGGAAAAACCTCGAGTGCAAGCGCACAGGATTGGGGAGGTACTATGGAAAATCGAATAGGCAATCTGAGCAGAACGTTTGCATTGTTCTTGCTCCTATCTCTTGCCGCGCTGGGCATTGCGCTGGTGCCGTCATCTGCTTATGCGGCCGACGACTCCGCATCCATCAGCGTAGACAAGAGCACCATCATGCAAGGAGAGACGCTGACCATCACCACGAAGAACTCGGGCGATGCCAATCACCGCTGGGTAGGCCTTTACGCCGGCGAGCAGGCAACGACCTATGATGCCGGAGATGGCAAATACCAGTATCTCGTAATGGATTCTGCTGTTGGAGAAACGTCGAACAAGAAGTCCTTCGGCTACTACTATCCGAAGGACAGCGACAGCTCCACGGTAACGCTGACCGGCGCCGGCAAATTCGAGGGTGATGCAACCGGCATTGGCGGCGATGCCTATCCCGTAAGCCTCAAGCCCGGCAAATACGTGCTGGCACTGATGGACGACAGCGAGGGGCTGACTAATGAGTACCGTGTTGTAGCGAAGTGCGAGTTCACGGTAACCGCTGGCGAAGCGAAATCGAATGCCGAAATGACCGCAACTTCTTCCTCGAATGACGAAGTGGCGATTACTACAAAGAACGTTGAGCAGAACGGTGCCTGGGTCGGCATCTACAAGCGCAGCGATGCGGTAGCACGCGGCAACGTATGCAGCGCCACTTCGCTTGCCGGCTGGTATGTCTCCGCAGAAGGCGAGACAACGGCAACTCTGAAGAATGGTTCGTCCATTGAGGGCGGCAATACGCCTTGGTACAACAACAACTGGACCCCCACCTACGGGGAATACACTGCCCTGCCGTTCGACGAGACGGATGCAAGTAATTCCAGCGCTCCGTGGCGTGTGACCCGCGCCGTCAATTTCTCTATTGATGCAAATGGGTCGGTAACGACCGACAATGCGTCGTATGCCGTCGGCGATGCCGTCAAGGTAACGGCAAGTGACCCCTCGAGCAACAGCGGAGCCTGGGTCGGCATTTACCCGAAGAGCTATGGCATCGAAGCAGGCGATGACCTGAGCGATACCTCGAGTTTCTCCTCCATTCCGAGCTCCATTGCCTGGTGGATGCTTCCGAATGCGAAAAACGGCTCGGTCACCATTCAGAATGGTGCGTTTTCCGACGATAGCTTTACGGACGGATCAACGGCAGGCAGCGCCTACAAAATCAATGATCAAACCCTGTTCAAGTTGCCCGACGGTGACTACACCGTTGCGTTGTTCGATCAGAACGTGTCCGGTAACTACGTAACCGCAGCCTACGACTTCAAAGTGGGCAAGGGTAATGCCGAGGCAAGCTTGAGCATGGCAAATACGACTCTCCACGTTGCCGATGGTGTTGACCAGCAGATTTCCACGAAGGTCAAACTCGACGGAGCAAGCTCCCTGTCTTACGACGCCTGGATCGGTCTGTACGGGAAAGACGATGTCCCCGGCACTGGCGATGGAACGGTGCAGTCCATCGCATACATCAATACGAAGGACTTCGCTTCCAAGGCGGATTCCGACGGATATGTGGACCTGACAGCTGTCAACAGCGACGGCACGCCGAAGACGAGCGAGGGAACGAATCGCAACAGCGACTCCGCCACAACCGAGCTGAACCTGAAACCCGGTGACTACAAGGTCATCCTGTTTGGCGACGGCGGATATAGCAAGCAGCTGAAGGTCGTCAACTTTACGGTTACGGACCACGAGTACGAGCTGAGCAAGGTTATCAAAGAGCCCACCTGCACGCAGGAAGGCTCGGGCACGTATAAGTGCAAGTACTGCGATAGCACGAAGACCATGCGTCTGCCGATGGTTGCACACTCCTGGGACAAGAGCACCGCGAAGTTCAACGCAAAGGACAGGACGCACACGCTGACCTGTTCCGTCTGCGGTGAGACGAAGACGGAAGATTGCACGTTTGACAACGGAGTAATCACGAAGAAGCCGACCGCCACCGCTACCGGCGTTCGCACGTATACATGCACGGTCTGCGGCGGTAAATACACCGTCTCGATCCCTGCCGCCGTTACGACGGGCGCAAAGGTAACCGTTGGCAAAGGAAGCGCAAAAGCCCTGTTCAAAGTGACTTCGGCGAAGAAGCACACGGTTTCCTACGTTAAGTCGGCTGCGGGCAAGAACGCCAAGACCGCAGTGGTGCCTGCCTCCATCAAGCTTGCCGACGGCAAGACGTACAAAGTGACGAACATCGCCACGAAGGCATTCAACAGCATGAAGAAGCTGACGAATGTAACAGTTGGCGAAAACATCGTCAGCATTTCCAAGAGCGCGTTCTATAAGACGCCCAAGATGAAGACGCTTACCGTAAAGAGCAAGAAGCTGACTTCGAAGAAATCCGTTGCCGGAAGCTTCAAGAAATCTCAGGTAAAGAACCTCACCGTCAAGGCCCCGAAATCCGTGAAATCGAAGTATAAGAAGGTCTCGTTCACGAAGAAGAATCTCGGCGTTTCCAAGAAGGTTACCGTCAAGTAATCATAGGTCGCCGGAAACGATGCGAGTGCATTGAGGAGAAGGCCATCGCGAGCTGCGGTGGCCTTCTTTTTTCCCTTTATATAAGCGCAGCCGCATCGCTCGGCAAAACGCGCGCATCGTTTCGCCGCCGAACTATTCGCATGGATGCATCGAACGCGCACTGTGTTGGGGCACAACAAACGTGCCGATTGGGCCCCCGAAAGCCCCGTTTGCCCCCGATTGTTTCGGGTGTGTTTCGGCCTGGAAAACTCGAAAGTGCCTTTCACCTGCGAAAACAATCGTGCACAAGGCGGTATGTGCTCCATCACATAGAAACGCCAGAACCCGCGAACTAACCTATCGCTTGTACAAAGCGAACGGATCAGGGATCGGTCCGCAGAGATTCAACCGTGCTTTCCCATTTCGGAAGCCGTACAAGGAGGAGATCATCCATGGCACTTGCCGAAGAACTACCTGAAATCGTGACGGAATCGGTCCCCGGACCGAAGGTGCAGGACCTGCTGGCCCGCCGAGACGCCGTTGTTCCCCCGGCACTGTGCTCTGCCACCTACCCCGTTGCCATCAAGCGCGGCGAGGGCGCTATGTTCGAAGACCTGGACGGCAACAAGTTCCTGGACTTCATCGGCGGCGTCGGCGTGCTGAACATCGGCTACTCCAACCCCGAGGTTGTCGAGGCCGTTCAGGAGCAGGCCACGAAGTACTTCCACACCATCTTCAACGTCATCGCGCACGACGGCTATGTTGAGCTGGCCGAGAACCTGGCCGCCATCGCCCCCGTCCGCGGTGAGAAGAAGAAGGTCTACTTCGCGAACTCCGGCGCCGAATGCGACGAGAACGCCATCAAGGTCGCCAAGGCCTACACCGGCCGCGACAACATCATCTGCTTCTCCGGTGCATTCCACGGCCGCACGAACCTGATGATGGCCCTGACCGCCAAGAAGGCCTACGCAAAGGGCATGGGCCCCTTCCCCTCCGGCATCTACCGCGCGCCGTACCCGTACCTGTACCGCGCTCCCGAAGGTCTGACCGAAGAGCAGGCCATCCAGTACTACGTCGACGGCCTGCAGCAGGTCTTCGAGGAGGGCACGCCCGCTAACGAGGTTGCAGCCATCCTGATCGAGCCCATCGAGGGCGAAGGCGGCTTCATCCCCGCGCCCATCGAGTACGTCAAGGCGCTGCGCAAGATCTGCGACGACAACGGCATCGTCCTGATTGCCGACGAGGTCCAGTGCGGCAACTGCCGCAGCGGCCGCTACTTCGTGTCCGACTACTGGAAGGACAACGGCTGCGCCCCCGACATCATGACCACGGCGAAATCCATGGGCGGCGGCGCTCCCATCAGCGCCATCATCGCCAGCGCCGAGATCATGGACGCCGTCCCCGGCGGCACCATCGGCGGCACGTACTGCGGCAACCCGCTGTCCTGCGCGTCGGCCCTGAAGGTCATGGAGATCTTCAAGCGCGACGATTACGAGGGCAAGGCGCAGCATGTGGGCGAGCGCTACATGAACGCCATGAAGGAGCTGCAGAAGAAGTACCCGGTCATCGGCGATGTCCGCGGCATGGGCGCCATGGTCGGCGTTGAGTTCGTCACGGATCCTGCCACGAAGGAGCCTGCCACGAAGCTGGTTGCCGACGTTGTCCAAAATGCACTGCAGAAGGGACTGATGATCGAGAGCTCCGGCCTGCACAGCAACGTCATCCGCTTCCTGGCACCGCTCTGCATCACGGACGAGCAGCTTGATCGCGGCGTCGCCATCATCGACGAGGCCATTGCGGAGGCGCTGGCCTAAGCGCACGCGGCACCGACGCAGCAAGGACAAGGCCGAGCTAACGGCAAGACCGAGCGTCCCTCGCCCGCTGCAAAGGAACTATCAAGCCCCGGCAGACAATTGAACTGCACCCCAGTTCTTGGAGCCCATAAGTAAAGTCTATCAGCTACGCTGCTGTCTCGAGGGTCCGATTCCCGTATTCCACGGGGGTCAGGCCCTCGAGCCTCTTCTGCCTTCTCACCGTGTTCCAGTGAACGATGTATGCTTCGAGGTCGGCCTTGAAGGACTCGAAGTCGGGCCATTCCTGGCCCCTGAAGAACTCGTCCTTGATGTGGCCGAACAGGCCTTCCGTGCACGCGTTGTCCAGGCAGTTGCCCTTGCGCGACATGCTCTGCCTGAACCCCGCTTCCTCGACCCTCTTCCAGTAGCGCTCGTGCTGGTACTGCCAGCCCATGTCGCTGGTCAGGATGGGGGTCTTGCCCTCCGGCTTCCTGGCTATCAGCATATCCAGCATCTCGTCCTGCTGCCGCAGGCCCGGGTGCTGCGAGACGGACCAGGCGACCACCTCCTCGCTGAAGAAGTCCAGCACCGGCGCGAGGTGCGCCTTGCCCCACGGCTGCGCGAACTCCGTGACGTCGGTTCCCATCTTCTGCCACGTCCCGCTGGCGGAGAAGTCCCGTCCGATCAGGTTCTCGAAGGTCTTCCCGACCACGCCCTTGTAGGAGTTGTACCTGTGATAGTCGGTCTCGCGCCTTATGCCGCAGCTGATGCCGATCTCGTGCATCATCTTGAGCACGGTCTTGTCGGCTATGCGCACGCCCTCCTCGGCGCGCAGGCACATCGCGATCTGGCGGTGGCCGCACCCGTTCGGCGTTCTCCCGAAGATCTCGGCGACCTTCGCCCGCAGCTCGGGCCTCGTGGGCGGCTTCGCGGGCTTCTCCCTGTTGTAGTGGTAGGTCGACGCCGGGAGGCCCGACGCGGCCAGGAGGTCCTTGAGCGCGTGGCCCTGCCCTGAAAGCTCCCTGATCACCTGGCACTTCTCCCAGGTGCTCGCTTCTCCGCCTCCAGGGCCCTCAATTTTTTTAGGTAGGCCACCTCGGCCCTCAGCCTGCGGTTCTCCGCCTCGAGCTCCTGTTCGCGGGTCGCCGGGCACGCCCGGCCGCCGCCCTTGCGCGGGCGCCCCCTCGGCTTCGGCCTCAGGGCCTCCGGCCCTCCCTCGCGGTAGCTCCTCGCCCAGTTCTTCAGCTGCGTCGCGCCCACGATGCCGTACCTGGACATGACCTCCTGCCTGGTCATCCCGAGGTCGACGTAGTCCCGAGCAGCGGCCAGCTTGGTCTCGTAGTCGTACGTTCTGTGCTTGGACCCCATCGCCAGGAACACCTCCGCGCCCACCGCCTTGTACGTGTAGACCCAGTATTGCGCGATGTTCCTAGATACGGCAAGCTCCGACGCGATCGCCCTGAAGCTGTACCCCTTCTTGATGAGATCGGCGGCCCTTCGACGGGTTTCCAGGCTATGCCTCTTCATGACAGAACCGCACCTCCTAAATCCGGACTCTCTTTCTAAGTCCAAGATCAGGGGTGCGGTTCAAATGCGTCTGCCGGGGCTTTCCGTATCTTGCACGACACCGATGTGCGTTACGCCGCAAACGGCCTGCGCTCCGACACGACCCGCGCAGCCGATGCGCGCCGAGCGAGCTTTGAATTCGATTTGCGCCGTGCCCCGAGCCCTGCGTGTGACTATGCCGCCGCACCCACGTGCCGCGCCCTGCACGCAGCCTACGCATGCAACAGGCATGCCCCGTGCACGCGACAAATACGACAACCACAGCAACCGACCTGATTTTCTTTGCGTATTTCGGCCCTACCACGCAAGCCGATATCGCTGCCATTCAACTATCTGCAGTAACAATTTTCTTACCAGGGTAAGTTCGATGCGTAATATCGAGGGTATCGAAGCGAACCAACGCCAAAGGAAAGGGAAATCGACATGAAGAACTACTTTGATCTCACCGGGCAGGTCGCCCTCGTCACCGGCGCGTCCACCGGCCTGGCCGTCCAGATGGCGAAGGCCCTTGCGAACCAGGGCTGCAATATCGCCTGCATGGCACGCCGCCAGGAGAAGATCGACGCAACCGCGAAGATGCTCGCCGACGAATACGGCGTTGAGACGCTGGCCGTCCGCTGCGACGTCACCGACACCGACATGGTGGAATCCGCCGTCAAGCAGGTCATGGACAAGTGGGGGCGCATCGACATCCTGATCAACTGCGCCGGCACCGGTGCGGTGGCTCCCGCGGAGGACATCACGGATGCCCAGTTCGAGAACGAGTTCGACATCGATCTGTTCGGCACGTTCAAGATGGCCCGTGCCGTTGCGAACCAGGCCATGCTGCCCGCCGGTTACGGTCGCATCATCAACATCGCCTCCATGTACGGCCTGGTGGGCAACAAGCAGTCCGGCTGCGCTCCCTACCATGCGGCCAAGGGCGGCGTGGTGAACCTGACTCGCGCGCTGGCTGCCGAATGGGGCGCCCGCGGCATCATGGTCAACGCCATCTGCCCCGGCTATTTTGAGACCCCGCTGACGAAGGAATGGCTGGAAACCCCCGAGAATCAGGCCTACGCCCATACGATGATCCCCGAGGAGCGCTACGGCAAGGAAGGCGAGCTGGACACCGCAACGCTGTTCCTGTCCTCCCCCGCGTCCACCTATGTCAACGGCGTCATCCTGCCTGTTGACGGCGGCTATACCTGCATGTAAATACCTGCCGGCATCTGGAAACGCATGCAAGAGCGCCCGCATTCGCGGGCGCTCTTCCTTTGCCGACAAAGGGTAACGCGGCCGAAGCTCACTGCGGTTGCCTCAGTCGCGTCGGTTGTCTCGGCTGTCTCGGTCGCCTGACCGGTAGCGCTCGCCTGACCGGTAGCGCTCGCCTGACCGGCAGCGCTCGCCTGACCGGCAGCGCTTGCCTGACTGCCATCGCCCCACAGCGGAAAGTCTACGCGACAGGAAACGTCTCCGAACGGGAATGCTTACGCTGTCGACTGCATCGTTTAAGAAAACACGCGCTCCAACCGCGAAAAGAGGGATGCAGGCAACCCGCCTCCAACAAAATGAGAAAATCTGGCTCAAAAAGCAGGTTGGGAATGGTTTTGAAAAATCTAACTTGCCCTCACCGAAAACGGCGTCGCGCGCGTTTTTGCAAAAGCCCAGCTCACAGGCTTAAGAAACACACACATCTGCTTCACGGCACCGTCTAGGCCTGTATTAGAGGGAGCTAAACCATTCCCAACCTGGAATCTCGTCCAAAAATCGCAAATGTGTTGGAAGTGCCGACGCAATGAACGGTCCGGCGACTGCATTTATGCTGCCTGGTGGGGCGTTATCGCCCATCCGCGGCCCCGGACGACCGCCAGCGGCCGCACGCACACGTGCAAGCGCCCGCCAGCGGCCGCCCGCTCGCACGCCCAAGCACCCGCCAGCGGCCACCCGCACGCACACGCCCGAGCAACCGCCAGCTGCCGTCCTCACGCTTGCGGCCGCCCTCACGCCTGCGCCCGCACGGCAGCAACCTCTAGCGCATGTCAAGCAGCAGGAAGCACAGCATCAGCTGCAGGCGAACCTCCAAGTTGCTCAAGTCCATGCCCAGAATCTCGGACGCACGATTAATGCGGTAGTTGACGGTATTGCGATGCACATACAGCTGCGACGCCGTCTCCTGCACGCTGCCGTTGTTGAACAGATACGCACGCAGCACCTTTGTGAAATCCGACCCCTTCTGTGCGTCGTAATCGATAAGCGGCCCCAGCACCTGGTTCAGGTAGTCGTCGGCGATGTCGCTGTCCTCGATGCCCAGCAGCAGCCGGTATGCGCCCATGTCGGAATAGATATAGCCGGCATCCAGCAAGCTCTGCCTGGTCTGGATGCGCATGATGGCCTCGGCCTGGTGGTAGCTTTTGTACAGGCAGCGCAGGCTCTTCGTCAGCTTGCCCACGCCGATGGCCATCTTCTCGCCGTTTCGCAGCTGCCGCTCCACGAACGATTTCACGTTGCCGGCCACGGTGCGCAGCTCGTCTTCGTCGTCGCAATGAATGACGGCAAGTATCTCCTGGTCAGACTCCACAACGGCAGACACGGGAACCTGACGGTGCAGGTACGAGCGCAGGCTGTCGGCAATCGACTCGGAGCGCACGAACGGATCGCCCGCCACCTCCAGCAGCTTGATGACGCACACGGCATAGCGCCATTCCGTCTGGAAATGCAGCTCGGACAGCTGGACCAGGTACAGGTCGTGGCGCTCGGGGAAAAAGATGGCGCTCTTCAACGCGGCGCTGATCAGGTGCTCCTTCGCGTTGTCGTTCACGATGTAGTTGCACAGCGGCTTCACGATAGACTCGAACGGAGCATCCTTGGCAATGGCGAAAAGCGGCATGTCATGCTCATCGCAATAGCGTTTTGCCTGCTGGGGAATGCCGTCCAGGCACGACCCCTCGTCAAGCGCCACCGCCGCGACGCCCTGCTCCTGCAGACGCGCGATGAAGTCCACCACGGAGTCCTCGTCGTCCAGCGCCACACCTGTGGAGAGCACCAGCTCGCCGCCATGCAGATAGCCGGCCAACTGGGGCGACTCCAAAACGTGAACCCAAGAGACCGGGCTCGACAAGCCCTCATCGCCGGCGATCAGCGTCAGCCCTACGTCCGGGCACGCCTCCAGCAGCTCGTTCAGTTTCACAGCCATAGTCCCTCTCCTCGTTCGCATGCGCCCACAAAGCGTTGCGCGCTTGTCCTTCCAGACGGCAGGCGGGCCGCGCTCCTCATTCGCACGCGCCCGCAAGGCATTGCCGCGCGCGTCCGCAAGGCCGTCCACAAGGCGCCGGTCGCCAGGCGCCGTCTGCGCGCGCTCACGCAACCTGGCGCGCGCCCGAGCCCTCAGTTGCCAGGCGCCGTCTGCGCGCACTCCAAGGCACCGCCGCACGCACCCCGTCCCAAAGACGCGGGTTGCAAAGCGCCATTTGTGCGCGCTCACAAGACGCTGTCGCACGCACCCTTTCGCGGCCGCCATTGGCGCGTGCAGCGCAATGTTCCGCCCGAAAATGCTACCGCTCACCCAAACCCCAAGGTCAGCACGTGAAGTTTAACTTCCGCGAAACATGGTTTCCAGCATGTTTCGTCCGCAGGTGAACGGTGGGTTTTACCTAGTCTACCATCCCTTGCCTGTGCTTCAGCACAATTCTCGCTGGGCTGGCGAATATGGGAATCATCAGGGCTTTTACCGAATATTGAATCGTTCCAAAAGGCTGCCCGCCGTCCGGAACAGCGGCGGGCACACAGCGAAATCTGTTTCGACCCTCGCAAAGAGGACGGGAGATAAAGCATATGAAACCAAGAATCATCACCATCGGCTGCGATTTCGGTGCGGGAGGGCCGCAGATCGGCAAGGCGCTGGCGGAAGCGCTGGGCATCGAGTACTACGACCGCGACCTGGTTGACAAGGTCGTCAGCGAGATCGACGTCGACCGCAAGGTCGTCGAGGAAGCCGACACGCACACGCATGCGAGCTACGAGTACCAGACGAAGTACGGTCCGCGCTACGCGAACCTGACGAACCGCGTCATCTCCGTGCAGAACGAGGTCATCCACCGCATGGCCGCCCAGGGTCCGTGCGTGATCATCGGCCGCAGCGCGAACTTCCTGCTGGAAGACCGCGACGACGTCCTGAACCTGTTCATCTACGCCCCGAAGGACATTCGCGTGGCATCCGTCATGGAGCAGTTCGATGCAGGCCAGGAGCGCGCTGAGGAAATGGTCCGCTACAACGACGAGATCAACCACGCGCGCCACAAGTACATCACCGGCACCTACCGCGGCGACCGCAACGGCCGCCACATGCTTCTGGACAGCAGCCTGCTGGGTTGGGACGGCACCGTCCGCTACCTGTTGGCCCTGATCGAGATGCTGGTCGAGGAATAGCGAACCATCGAAAGAATGTTAGAGGGATAAGAGTTATGGCAGCACAATCTGAATTCAAGAAGGTGTTCAGCGCCTGGGACATCTTGGTCCTGGCCTTCGGCGCAATGGTCGGCTGGGGCTGGGTTGTCTCCACGGGCGACTGGATCAACAGCGCAGGCGTCATCGGCGCAATGCTCGGCTTCCTGCTGGGCGGCGTGATGATCCTGTTCGTAGGTTTGACGTACGCGGAATTGACGCCGGCAATGCCGGAAACAGGCGGCGAGCATGCGTTCAGCATGAGGGCCATGGGTCCCACGGGATCGTTCATCTGCACGTGGGCCATCGTCTTCGGCTATGCATCGGTCACCTGTTTCGAGGCCTGCGCACTGCCCACCATCATCACGTACCTGTATCCGGACTTCCTGCAGGGGTACCTGTACACCGTCGCCGGGTTCGACATCTACGCAACCTGGCTGGTGACGGCCATCATCGTGGCCGTGGTCATGCTGCTGATCAACATCCGCGGCGCCGAGACGGCGGCGAAGCTGCAGTCCGTGCTGACCGTGATCATCGGCGGCACCGGCATCGTGCTGGTGGCGGCATCCGTGCTCACCGGCAGCCCCAGCAACCTGGACGGCCAGGTGTTCCTGGGCACCGAGCCCACGACCATCTTCAGCGGCATCCTTGCCGTGGCGGCCGTCAGCCCGTTCTTCTACATCGGCTTCGACGTCATCCCGCAGGCCGCTGAGGAGATCAACCTGCCCCTGAAGCGCATCGGCAGCATCCTGGTGCTGTCCATCGTGCTTGCCGTGGCGTTCTACGCGCTGGTCATCTTCGCCGTGGGCTTCGTCATGAACAGCGGCGCCATCGCGGCATCGAACAGCGCCACCGGCCTGGTGACGGCCGACGCCATGGCCACCGCATTCGGCAGCGACGCCATGGGCAAGGTGCTGACCATCGCCGGCTTGTGCGGCATCATCACCAGCTGGAACTCGTTCCTCATCGGCTCCAGCCGCGCCGTGTACTCCATGGCCCGCTCCTACATGATCCCCCGCTTCTTCATGAAGCTGCACCCGAAGTTCAACACCCCGGTCGCCGCTCTGATGCTGGTCGGCATCCTGAGCATCCTGGCCCCGTTCGCCGGCCGCAAGATGCTGGTCTGGGTCGTGGACGCCGGCAACTTCGGCTGCGTGCTTGCCTACTTCATGGTGGCCATCTCGTTCATGATCCTGCGCAAGAAAGAGCCGGACATGAAGCGCCCGTACAAGATCAAGCACTGGAAGACCGTGGGCGTGCTGGCCATTGCCATGTCCGGCATCATGCTGGCCCTGTACATCGTCCCCGGCTCCAGCGTGGCGCTGGCTCCGCAGGAATGGGGCATGGTCCTTGGATGGACGGCGCTGGGCGTGGTGTTCTACGCAACCAGCAAGGTGAAGTACGGCGAGAAATTCGGCACGCATGAGCACATCTACAACGCCGAGCTGGACGGCGCAATGCCCACCGGCGGGCTGGAGGGCATCGAAGAGAAGCCCGGCACCATCCAGTTCCCGAAGGTTTCCCGCTTCCCCTCGCAGCTGCCCACTGCCGAGACGTTCAACTACCATCTACCCGTGAACATCGTGTTCGGCATCGGCAAGGTGGACACGGTCGGCGACTACGCCGCGCAATACGGCAAGAAGGCGCTCATCGTGACCGGCGGCAGCTCTGCCAAGAAGTCCGGCCTGTACGACCGCGTGAACGGGCTGCTGCAGGAAAAAGGCATGACCACGATGCTCTACGACAAGGTCACGCCGAACCCGCTGACCACCACGGCAGAGGAAGGCGCGCAGATTGCCCGCCAGAACAAGATCGACGTCATCGTGGCCATCGGCGGCGGCAGCATCATGGACGCTGCGAAGGGCATGGCATTCCTGACCGTGAACGACGGCGACATCAACGACTACATCTACAACCGCAAGCACAGCGACGACGCGCTGCCGTTGATCGCCATCCCCACCACGTGCGGCACCGGTTCCGAGGGCAACGGCTTCGCCGTGCTGACGAACCCCGAGAACGGCGACAAGAAGTCGCTGCGCTGCCCGGCCATCGTGCCGAAGGCCAGCATCGTGGACCCGAAGGTCATGCAGACCATGCCGAAGAAGGTGCTGGCAGCCGTTGGCTTCGACGCCCTGTGCCACAACATCGAGGCATTCACGGCGAACAACGCGCAGCCCCTCACGGATGCCATGGCCCAGTACGCTATCCCGCTGATCTGGGAGAACCTGCCGAAGGCCTACGAAGGCGACATGAGCGACGAGGTCTGGGAGGCCCTGTGCATGGGCAGCACCATCGGCGGCATGGTGATCAACACGGCCGGCGTGACGCTGGCACATGGCATGGAGCACCCGGTCAGCGCCCTGAAGAACGTCGTCCATGGCGTGGGCCTGGCTGCCATCGAGCCCATTGCCGTGGAGGCCACGTGCCGCGCGAATCGCTTCAAGTTCGGCAAGGCCGCGCGCCTTATGGGCGGCCTGACGGCCGAGGATTGCGGGCCGCGCCTGCGCTCGCTGACGAAGCGCCTGAACATGGATGTCACGCTTGCGGATCTGGACGTGAAGGAAGAGGACATCCCCTGGCTTGCCGAGAACTGCCTGAAGGTATCGGCCGGCAACCTGGTGAACACGCCCGGTTCCGAGGACGTGAACAACAAGGAGGCGCTGGAAGCGCTGTATCGCCAGATGATGAACGGACGCGTATTCGAAAGCGCCGAGAAAGAGGCGGTGCTGACGGCCTAGCGAACACGCGAAGGCACACACCAGCGGCAGTAACGCCGCACGCGACCGCAAGGCCGGCTCGGGAAACCCGGGCCGGCCTTTTCATGCCGTGACTGCGCACGCCTTCCGCGTGCGTCCGCGCCCGCCGTTCATGCCGTGGCTGCGCCCGCCGTTCGCATGCAGCCGTGCTCGTGTCTTCGCAGGTACCAACCGATGCGTTCCGAAAATGGCATGCGCAAATCTCCCGTCAACACGGTATGCTTGGCACGAGCCGATACAAGGAGGAGGAAACCTTGATGGATCCCGAACAGCGGAAGAATGTTCTCGAGGCGAAGCAGGATGCAGTGAAAAACGTCCGGGAAACGCGCCGGCGCGTCGCCGCACGCCGCATGACCAGCCATTCCCGATTCATCGCAAGCGTTCCGGCAGTGGGGCTGTTCATAGCCGCGGTAGCTCTTTCCATCGTCACGTTCGTGGACGTGGTCTCCATGGTGGGAGAGATATTCGGCGGCGAATACGACCTTACCCGTCTGGGCGTGGAATGCATCGAATTCGCCGATTCGTTCCTGCTGGCCGTGGCGCTGTACATCCTTTCCCTGGGCCTGATCTGCCTGTTCGTGTCCGACAAGATCCCCCTGCCCGCCTGGCTGGAATTCCACGATTTCGATGACCTGAAAGAGCGCCTGGCAAGCGTGATCTGCATCATGCTGGGCGTGTACTTCCTGGGGCATACGCTGAATGGCGAGATAGGCATCGACACGCTGTGGCTGGGCCTGGGAGCCGCCGCCATCATCTTCGCGTTGGCCTACTTCGTCCGCCACGTGTTCCTGCATAAGGAGGAGGACGAAGAGCCGCCCGAGGAAGAGTAACCGCCTCCTCGCGCGCGCTTTCTTCTTGCGCGCGTCCCGCTGCGCGCGCTTTCTTCTCGCGCGCCTACTTCGAGCGCAGCTTCACGCACAGCTCGTGGGGCTCGTCATCCTCGCATGCGTGCTGCCATGCCGCCCGGCATTCATCGTCCATGTCGGCCAGCGCACGCTTGTATTCGCGCTCCTCTTCGCGCTCGTCGTGCGGCAGGTTCGACCCGTCGGCCCCCACCCGCAAGTACGCCGTGTCCTCGTCCACCGCGCGTTTCGCCTCGGGCATCAGCACCGCGAACCCGGCAATGCCCGCAACGGCAGACGCCATGAGGATGGCCAGCTTCGCCGCCGATGTCGCCGCTTCGGAATCGAACGCCAGGTTCGACACGAAGATGGCCATGGTGAAGCCGACGCCGCCCAGCAGCGCTGCGCCCGCCATATGCCGCCACGTGGTATGCGCGGGAAGGGCGCCCAACCCGCTTTTCACCACGATCGCGCTTGCCAGCAGGATGCCCATCGGCTTGCCTGCCAGCAGGCCGAAGAACACGCCCAGGAATCCTGGCGATGCCACAATGGCGCCCAGGTCGCCCGAGATGTGCACGTTCGCATTCGTGAGCGCGAACAGCGGTAGGATCACGAAGTACACCCACGGGTAGAGCCCGTTCTCAAGGCGCGTTGCCGGCGGGATGACCTGGCGCGACACGGCGGACAGATTGCGCACGTTCCGCAGGTACTCCTTTTGCGCGATGACGGGCTCCTCGGGCTCCAGCGCGTCCGTTGCCTGATTGACCTTCTTGTCCGACCAGGCGGCGAACTCGCGCAGATTCACGCGCGACCCGGACGGGATGGTGAACGCCAGCAGCACGCCGGCGATGGTGGCGTGAACACCCGACAGGTACACGAACGTCCACAGCACCACGCCCAGCAGCAGGTACGGTGCCAGCGCGTACACGTGCGCGCGGTTCAGCAGGATCAGCGCCGCAAGCACCACCGCGGCGCCCAACAGGCACATGAGGTCGGGCGCATGCCCGTAGAAGATGGCGATGACCAGGATGGCGATGATGTCGTCCGCCACGGCCAGCGTGGACAGGAACACGCGAATGCCGCCGGGAATGCGGTCGCCCAGCAGCGCCATGATGCCCAATGCGAACGCGATGTCGGTTGCCGTGGGAATGCCCCAGCCGCCCGCGGTTTCGGGTGACGACGCGTTGAACAGCAGGTACACCACAACGGGCATGGCCACGCCGCCCACCGCTGCAATGACGGGCAGCAGCGCGGCACGGATGTTCGTCAGCTCGCCGACGGTCATCTCGTACTTGACCTCAAGGCCGACCAGCAGGAAGAACAGCGCCATGAACAGGTCGTTGATCACGTGCGAGATGCTCATGGTCAGCTGCGTGTCGCCGACCACGAACCCGACCGCGGTATGGATGGCCTCCTCGAAGCCCTCGCGCGCGCCCGTGTTCGCAATGATGAGCGCCACGATGGCCGCCACCAGCATGACCGCCGCAGCCTTCGTGGACGAGTGCGTGAACTCCACAATGCGCCGGTAGCGCTTCTGATGGCCCTGCACCGCGCCGATGAAGAGCGAGTCCTTATCGGCAGCGGCGGCATTGCCGGCGGCAGTGCCGGCCGAAGCCGCGTCGCCTGCCGCTGCGTCCGCTTCCGATGCCGCGGCATCCGAAGCCGCTGGATTCGGGGTGTTCGTTTCGTTCTTATCGCTATCCAAAGAAGTCATATGCATGCGCTTTCGTTCGCTCGTCGGGCATTGCATTGTGCAAGATGCGCGTCCACTTCAGAATTCTATACTGCGGAGCGCCCGGGAAGAAGACGTTTCGCCCAGTTCGCCCACCGCATCCGGCCGAAAAGCGAACAGGTGCCGAAGCGCGACGAACGCGTAAAGCGCTGCCGGCACGCCGCCCGCCAGCCGCGCTTCATGCTTACAGGTTTGACATTATGTCAGCTATCCCGCATCATCAATGCAGGACACATGCGGAAATGCGAGGATGCGATCATGCCAAGGATGACCGAAGAACAAGCCATGCGCAGGAAAGACGAGATCCTGGACGCCTGCGACGCGCTGTATCGGGAATCGACGTTCCAGGACATCACGATCAAGGACATCGCGCAGCGAACCAGCCTCTCGCGCCCGTCTATCTACAATTACTTCGAAACCATCGGCGAGATATTCCTGGGCCTGTTGGAACGCGAGTATGACTATTGGGCGAACGACCTTTCTGCCATCGCGAAGGACAACGAATCACTTGGCCTGGAGAAGCTTGCGTCCGAGATTGCCTACTCGCTGGAGCGGCGCAAGACCATGTTGCGCATCCAGGCCTCGAACCTCTACGAAGTGGAGGACGCCAGCCGGCTGGAGCGCCTTGCCGACTTCAAGCGCGCAATGCGCCGCGCCGTGGACGCCCTGGACGAATGCCTGATGAAGTTTCTGCCGTCGATGGGCAAGAGCGACTGCGAGACGTTCCGCCTGGCATTCTTCCCGTTCCTGTGCGGCGTGTTCGCGTACGCGAACCCCACCGAGAAGCAATGCCGCGCCATGGACGCCGCCGGCATCTCCCACCCCGCCACCAGCGTCTACGAGCTGACAAAGAGCTGCCTGCTCCAACTGCTGGGCTGATCGCCTACGCGTCGTAACGACCCGCATATCCTGATAATCGCGCATCCTGACGGACCTCGCATCCTGACGGCCCGCTCACCCCGTCGTCCCTCTCAACCGGCAACCGCCGCGAATCCGCTGCCATTTTTACGCTCGTTATATTGACATTGTGTCAGCTATAATTCATTATGTACTTGTAACTGACACGGAGTCAGTTTCAGTTACTGCAGAAACGGCCGCCGGCATTGCTCGATCGTGCCGCGCGCGAAGAAGGCACCAGCCGCCTGCCGGGAGCATCGTCGAAGGAGGACGAATGAGAATCGTTGTGTTGCAAGGCAGCCCGAACGCCGACGGCTCCACGCAGCTGCTGGTCGATGCGTTCACGCAGGGCGCACGGAAAGCAGGGCATTCCGTTGCGACCATCAACGTCGCGCAGGCGAACGTGCATCCCTGCACCGGCTGCGTGGCCTGCGGGTATGAGGGCCCATGCGTGCAGGACGACGGCATGGCGCCCGTGCGCGCCGCAATCCTGTCCGCCGATATGCTGGTCTTCGCCACGCCGCTGTACTACTACGGCATGACCGCACAGCTGAAGACCGTCGTCGACCGCTTCTGCGCATTCAACAGCAGCCTGACTGCCAAGCACATGAAATCGGCACTGCTTGCCGTTGCATGGAATTCCGCCGACTGGACGTTCGATGCCCTGGACGCGCATTACCAGACGCTCGTGCGCTACCTGGGCCTGCAGGACCAGGGCGAGGTGCTGGGCTACGGCTGCGGCACGCCGGCCATGACAAGTCGTTCGCACTATTTGGATGAAGCGTGCGAATTCGGCCGGAACCTGTAACGCAAACCCGAAAACATCTTGAATCTCACGAAAGGACACCCCATGAGCACACTCGTAGCATTCTTCTCCGCAAGCGGCGTCACGGAAAAGCGCGCAAAGGAACTGGCGAAGGCCGCCGATGCCGACCTGTACGAAATCGAACCGGCACAGCCGTATACGCGCGCAGACCTGAACTGGAACGACGCGAACAGCCGCAGCTCGCGTGAGAACAACGATGCCTCTGCTCGTCCCGCCCTTGCCGGCGCACCCGTGGACGTCGCCGGTTACGACCGCATCTACCTGGGCTTCCCCATTTGGTGGGGCATCGCGCCGAAGCCCGTGAATACATTCATCGAGCAGAACGACCTGACGGGCAAGCGCATCTACGTGTTCGCCACGTCGGGCGGAAGCGGCGTGAACGCGGCCGTCAACGACTTGCGCGCAACGTACCCGCAGCTCGATTTCGAAACGGGCGCGTTGGCAAACGGCCGCGTGCGCAGCGACATCTTCGCGTAACCGAGGGCAACCATGAGCGGCAAGGCAAGATTCGATGCCCTGAAGCGCGAAGCTCGCGCAGATGCACGCGGCATGGATCCGCGGCTACTGGGGCGCAGGGCGCTACACGGCCGAGGCGCACTGCATGCTGGCGAGAGCCCATGGAGACGACGAGCGCTTCCGCTCGTATTACGATGACCGACTGGGCGAAGGCGCCACGGTCTTTCTAACTGAGGCGGTCTGCGCGCACGCTTCCCGCTGATCGCCTACTTCTTCACAAGCCTGAAGCCACCAGGGCAGGACTCCGTCTTCCAGACGATGTCCGTGCTCGCTCGCACGATTGCGGCATCGTGCGAGACAAGCAGCAGCGCGCCCGGCCAGGACGCAAGCAGGCGTTCGAGCGCTTCGACCGACCCGATATCGAGATGGTTCGTGGGCTCGTCCATCACGATGAGCTCGGGCTGTTCCAAGATGCCCAGCGCAAGCATGAGCTTGCGCATTTCGCCGGGACTTGCCGAGCCGCCCTCAAGCAGGCGCACGGGGTCCGAATTCAGCTGCGCCACAATCGACAGCGCCCTGCCCCGCCGGGTGCTGGGAAGATGCTGCAGGGCGGCAATCGTCTCCCGCTTTCGCTTCTCGCCGGGTTCCTGGGGTATGTAGAGGCAGCGCGTGTTCGGCGGGAGCAGCGCCACGATGCTTTCGACGAGCGTCGATTTTCCCGTGCCGTTGTCGCCTACGAGACCGATATGGTCGTCATTTCCTATGTGCAAGGCGGGCACGGATAATGCGAAGTTGTCTCGGCGCAGGATCTCGGGCTCCATGCTGAAGAGCACCGGCCGCCGGCTGGGTTGCGCATCAGCCCAGATCTTGCCCTCGTAGCGCTTCTCCACACGCATGCCCGCAAGTCGTTCGTCAGCGGCGGCCAAGCGCCCGACCATGGAAGCCGAGAGTTTTCCGGCCTTGCCATCTTGGCCGGATACAAGGTAGCGCATACGCTTCTCACGCGCGTCGCTGTCATGCACGGCAATCCCGCGCCCGCTGCGATGGGCGGCAGCGCGGTCTGCTTCCTCGCGGCGGCGCTGGGCTTCCCGTTCCACGCGCGAACGCTCCTTGCGGGCCTCGTGGCGAGCACGAACCGCGCTTTGCCTCTCGAGCGCAGCCTGACCCGCCGCCTGCGTATAGCCGCCCGGCCGCATGACCGCCGTCCCCTGCGCCACGAACAGGCACTGCGAGCACAGCTGGTCAAGCAGCTCGCGGTCGTGCGAAACAAGCAAGCCCACACCCGAGAACCGGGTGAGCGCAGAAGCAACAGCGCGCCTCGTGGTTGCGTCAAGATGGTTCGTGGGTTCGTCCATGGCCAACACGTCAGGTTGCATCCACAAGGCGCACGCCACCTGCAGCCGTTTCTGCTGGCCGCCCGAAAGCTCATCGAACGCCCAGGCCCAACCGTCATCGATTTCCAGCTCTCGACGCAGCTTCATGGCAAGCGCGTCATATGCGACGGCAAAGTCTTCCAGGTTGTCTGGCCGATTCGCGGACTCCTGGGCGCAGTAGCAGGATACAAGCTTGGGCGCAATCGAACCAGCATCGGGATACAGCTGCCCGCAAGCGATGCGGACGAGCGTGGTCTTCCCGCTGCCGTTATCGCCCACAATGCCGCTCCATCCTTCAGGAAAGGTAGCGGACACATTGCGCAGCACAGGTTCAGGCGAAACGGGATACGTATACGTAATGTGGGAAAGGGAAAGTTGCATGGATGCCTCCGTTCAAGGATGGGAGGCCATGCGGGGGACAGCCTGGCGTTAAAGATGACTCGGAAAAGATTATCGGAACGACGAACGCTCGCGCGATGCTGAACCCGTACATGGCCATCAGCGGTTTTGCGTGATAGTGCGGGCTTGTTGGGCATCGCTAGTTCTTCATTCACCTTGTCCCTTCTCGTGCCGGCGCTTGCCAAAGGCTCCGGCGAAATATACAGGCACATAGTATACCCCCCTATGCCTGTTGAACCGCAGCGTTTCTGTCTGTTTCTTTCGCTGAACATTATTGTTTTTCGTGCAGGCACCAGGCGTTCCCCATATCCCTTCGCAGTAGTATGGAAACCGTATTGTCTTCCACAAGAACATTAAAGGGGGCAAGGATGACGTACGCCTCTGCTCGCAAGGGCACAGTTCTCGCTGCGTTCGCAATCGCGCTCTTCGCCAGCGCATTCGCGCTGATGACCGCGCTGCCCGGCCATGCATTCGCCGTAACGCACGCGCAGGAGAATGCCGCCGCCGTCATGGGAGGCGCCGGCAGTGCCACCGATAGCAGCTCCCCCGCCGCAACCGACAGCTCAAGCAGCTCCAGCAGCTCAAGCAGCAGCACCGCCACGCCGAAGTTGCGGTTGTTCGCGAAGGCCGCATCCACGACTACCACGACATCCGCGACCCCGACATCCGGCATCACGCTGAGCATGGCGCACACGCATCGCAACAGCGACCTGAAGAGCGCCGCGCTGAAGCACGTCATCGACGTGTCCGAATTCAACACGTGCAGTTTCAAGAAGATCAAAGCCGCTGGCGTCGACGGCATCATCATCCGTTGCGGATACCAGGGTTATGGCAGCGGCGGCCTGTACGAGGACAGCACATTCCTCAAGAACTACGTTGCTGCCAAGAAGGCCGGCCTGAAGGTGGGCGTGTACTTCTACACGGAGGCAATCACCACCACAGAGGCGAAGCAGCAGGCCACGTTCGTGTCGCAGCTGATCAGCGAGGCAAAGGCGAAAGCCGCGGCAGACAGCACGTTCAAGAGCATGATGGCCAAAGACAGCTCGCTTACCACCTCCCCCGATTACTACGTGGCGTTCGACTACGAATCCGCCTCCGGCGGCCGCCTGGAGAAGGCGAACATCAGTCAATCCACAGGTGCGAAGATCGCGAAGACCTTCTTGGCCGCTATCAAAACCGCAGGTTACGAGCCTATTCTGTACACGGGTGCCGACTTCTCCGCCCATCATGTAAATGCAACCACGGTCAAGAACGCCGGCTACGACATCTGGTTCGCCCACTACTCCGCAGCCGCCATGTCGTACAAGGTCGACGGCTGGTACGATGGCCGAATCTCGCTCTGGCAGGCCGAAGACAGCGCGAAGGTGAACGGCATCACGTCTGGCGTCGTGGACTTCGACTACGCCTACGACCCCACCACGGTCAGCCTGTCCACCGCGAACGACGCAACGGCAGTGGCCGTGGGCTCCGAGCGCGACGTGACCGCGAAATCCACGACGAAGCACTTTGGCACGCTGAGCGAGAAATACACGTGGACCAGCTCGGACACCAGCATCGCCACCGTGAACAGCAGCGGTTCCGTCACCGGCGTCTCGGAAGGCACCGTCACGATCACGGCAACGGGCAAGACGTCCGGCGCTTCGCAATCCATCACGCTGAACGTGAAGACGGCGCTGGAAACGCTGTCCGCTCCCGGCAAGCCCGCGGTCACCGTGAAGACGGACGGCAAATACGCCACGCTTTCTTGGAAGGCAACGAAGAATGCGGAATGGTACACCGTGGTGGACAGCAGCAACAATGTGCTGAAGAAGACCACGGGCACCAGCGTGAAGCTCACCGTGGGATACGGCAAGACGGCCGCATACCGCGTGATTGCGTATCGGACCAGCGATTACGGCAACGTACCCAGCACCGCCGGCAGCGCCACCGTGAAAACGAAGCCCGCGAATCTTTCAGGCCTGAAAGCCAAGAAGGTTACGAAGAGCTCCGTGAAGCTGACCTGGTCGAAGGCCTCGGGAGCAACGACGTACCGCGTCTACCGCTCCAGCAACGGCGGGAAATCGTACAAGCGCCTCATCATCACGAAGTCGACGTCGTACACGAACACGAAGGTGACGAAGGGCAAGAAATACCTCTACCGCGTGCGCGCGTATGCCTCGAACGGCTTGGGCAGCAAGGCCGCGGCCCCCATTACGGTAACCGTTCCGCGCGCATAGCTGAACGCTCACCAGCGGCAAGCCCCCACGGAAAGCCCCGCCTATCCCCACCTTGCACTCCATGCGACGCTCTATTGCGTAACGGCATGATGACGTACTCGCGACATATTCTTGGAGATGAGCGCTGCTACTACAGAAATGCATAGGGTATCGCGTACAATGGTAAAAGATAATCGTTATTAGTTGCAGAATAGGAGGGGCTATGGCATCCGAAAGCACTACCCCGCCTCGCAGACGGCGCACACGCCAACGTCAGCTGGTTCTTTCCTCCGTCGAAAACCGCTGCGACCACCCCTCTGCGGAAGACATTTTCAACGAGGTACGTAAATCCGACTCTCGCGTGAGCCTGGCTACGGTCTATCGCAATCTGCATCTGCTGGTAGATTCCGGCGAAATTCTGTCCATCCACACGGACAAGGGCGAGCGTTTCGACCGCCGCACGGACGATCATGCGCACATTGTGTGCGAACAGTGCGGCCATATGGAAGACGCACCCAGCCCGAACCTGAACAGCGCCGATACCCAAGCAGCTGCCGATACGGGATACGTTGTCTCTTCCCATGAGCTGGTGTTCGTGGGCATCTGCCCGAAGTGTCAGGCTGCTGCGCTCGAGGCCTGAACCGCATACGACGCACAGCAGCGTCCCGCAACGGCGGGCCTGACGTTATCTGCCGGATCCGCTGACGCTACCGGCCAGGTCCGCTGACGCGCACGCAGCGCACCGTGCAGCGCGCCTGACCGCTGATGGTGCACGTGAATAGCGAAAGGTCCCACTCCGCAGTAGAGGAGCTGTTCTTGCTGTTGTCGATCATCTTCTCCACATCCGTGGGCTGCAGGATCTCGACATTGCTGACTTGGTAATGGATTCGCAGGCCGTTCACGTTCGTGAAGTACACATCCTGACCGGGCGTGCAATTCGCAATCGGCCCGAAGTGCGTGGAGTAATCATGGCCGCAAATGACCATGTCATCCGCCCAATACGATCCCGAATACCGGCACGGGGAAATAGTCATGCGGTCGTAATCCCACTTCGCCATCACCGGCAGCTTCAGGTTCATGCTGGGTATGGCGATGGTGCCGATGTACTGGTACCCATCGATGGTCTTCGTGGGCATGTCGGCATTCTTGTCCCACTTCAGCGCCGTTTCCTGCGTAGCATCCGGAAGCTGCGACGATATGGCGGCAGCATCCTGCCCGGCGCGGTACGCATCCCACAGATTGTAGGCCGTCAGCGCCAGCGCCGCCGCAATAAGGATGATGCCGATCTTGATCAGGACGCCTCCGCGTTTGCGCGGGGCGGCTTCCCTCTGCTCCGTCTTTGCCATGCGAACCAGCAAGCCGTCTTAGCGCGCCGCGTCGTTCTTTCCGGAATGGCGGCGGGCAACGCCGGCAAGCAGGAAGGCCGCACCGGCGGCAATCAGCACGAATACGGGCCACCACAGCTGCCCGGTCTGGGGCAGCGTCTCCGTCGAAGAAGAACCGGAGCTGGACCCAGTAGTGCTCGACGTCGTGCTGCTGCTTTCCTTTTCCGCTTTACCCGCCTTCGTATTCGCCGTCACGTTGTACGTCAGATTGCCGTCCGCATCGGTAGTGGGAATGGAAACCAGGAACGGGCTGATGGTGTCCTAGCCCTTCTGCACGTTCGTCATCTTCACGTAGTACAGGCCCACGGGCAGGTTTGAGAACGTCGTGGTTGCCGCATTGCTTGCGCTCTTCTGCGTCGGCTTCCGAGTTTCCACCTTGCCCTTCAGCAGGCTGGCAAGCTGCTTCGTGTAGGCCGCGCTCAAATTTCCCGTCTTATCGTACAGGGCATGGTCCGTGCCTTCATAGCCCTTGGCCCATTCGAAATGCCAACCGGTGCCATCCGCAACGGCATTGGCCACCTTGTAGATTTCGAAGGTGCCGCTCACGGACTTGCCGTCGGTGTTTACCGGCGAGATGGCCAGCGATCCCTTCTGGTTCGCATTCAGCATCTCGGCCGCGTCGGCCGTCTGGAAGCGCGCGGTCATGCAAAGTGCGAAAGCCACCAGGGCAAGAACCGCTACCGCCCTCAGGGCGAATGCTTTCGTATCAATAATCGTTTGTGTCCTCATCATAGCTCTCACACTTCATCACGCGGATATGCCTTCCGCTTCCCGTTACCGTCCCTGCAGATAGTTCCTCAGCCGCTGCAGAAACCCTTGCGCCTCTTCGTCGTGCATATCGACATTCGGACGCTGAAGGCCCTGCTCCGCCAAGTACGACGCCTGGAAGTCGGACGCCTTGCGCCGGCTGCGCATCCGCACGAACGAATACGCAATCAGCACCAGCAGCACCACAATGACAACGGCCAACGCAATGTATGCCGGCGGCACCTGCAGCGCCTCGGCAATCACCTGCGCATCGCCGTTCGCATTCGGAATGCGATGCCCGCGCACCAGCAGCCGGTGCGTGTTGATGCCGTAGGGCGTGCAGGTGACCAGCGTGCAGAGGTCCTTGCCCTTCTCGATCTGCAGGCTGCTCAGGTCCGTAGGCTCCACTATGCGGATCTGGTCCACCTCGTACGTGAGCGTCTTGTTCAGCACGGTGATGGTGAACGTGTCGCCTTCCTTCAGGCGGTCGAGGTCCGTGAACAGCGCCGCAGAGGGCAGTCCCTCGATGGCCGGAGAGCACGGTGTGCGTCCCCTTGCCGCCCACCGGCAGGCTGGTGCCCGCCAGATGGCCGATGCTCGTTTGCAGCACGGAATCGTCCGTGCCGTGGTATATGGGCAGCTCGACATTGATCTTCGGGATGCTGGATGTAGCCCATGGCCCCGTGGCCGTCGACGTTGAGGATGGAGTTGTACTCCTTCGCGCTGCGCTGGGGTCATGCTCCAGAGCGCGCCGGTTTCGGCCAGCCGTCTTGTTGTACGTCGCGTCGCTTCGCCGAGCATCTCCTTGTACTGCTTCGCATCCATATCCGAAACAGCGGATGCGTATTCCACTACCACATTGGACTGGTGCACCTGATTCCACCAGTTGCTGACGGAAGGATAGAGAAGCAGTCCCAGCCCCGTAAGCAGCGCAAGCACCAGAATCAAGGTCACGCCATTGCGCCTGAGCCAAGATTTCCTCCGCACTGGAGCGCCTTCTGCCTGGCGCCCGCGCAGCCTGGTGGTTTTTCTTGCTTCTCTCACCCTTCAGTCGTTCCTTTTGAAAATGCAGGTCGTCGAACGCGCCCCGCCCCGCATGCATCGCACGGGAACGGAGCGCTTCGACATACACGTTACTCCTGCATCCTCCTCCTGGTGATCAGCAGCACGCCCGCACCGATAACCAGTGCAGCACCCACGATGTACAGCAGCGTGGTGCCCATGCCGCCCGTGGTGGGCAGCGCGGAACCGGTCTCGTTCGTGATCTCGGCAGCCTGCTCCAGGTTCGTCTGGGTATACGTGCCCTGGTCGATGGTGATCGTGGTGTCGGCAGCGGTCTTGTAGCCAGCCGGGGTCTTGCTCTCAACCAACGTGTAGGTGCCGTCGGCAAGGCCGGTGAAGTCCTGGCTGCCGGCCTGCGTGTAGGTCAGCTTCGTGGCGTTGTCGGCAGAATCAACCCAGGTAACAACGTTGTTGCTGTTCTGGTAGTACTTGCCGTCCGCGTTCTTCAGGACGAACTGGGCAGAGTCGTTGTTGGCGAGCGTGCCGGTCAGGCCCTCGAACTTCTTCGTCACCGTGACCTTGGCGTTGTAGACCTCCGTGGTGGTGGAGGTGACGGTAGCGTCGTTGTCGCCATACGTGATCTTAGCCGTATTCTTAGAGGGGTCGGCGGTCAGTGCGGCGCTGTTCACCGTGGCATCGTACGTCACGACGATCTTCGCGTTGTTAACCAGACCCGCCACATAGGCATTCGCGAACGAGATCTTGATGGTGTTATCGGTCGTGGTCAGCGTGTAGTTGTCGGCAGCAACAGCCGTGCCGTCAACCGTGACCTTGATAGAGCTTGCGTCCAGGGTCTGCGTGCTGTCCATGGTGTCGGCGAACTTCAGGTTCTTCGTGTTGGCCGGCACGGTGATGTCGGACTCGTAGGAAACCTTCGAACCAACTGGGCAAGAGCCTTCTGGCCTTCATCGCTCACAGAACCAGCGGCAGCATTGGTGATCTTCTTCGTAACGGCAGGAACCGTGTTCTTATCCTTTACCGTTGCGTTCGGGTTCGTGGAGTCGATGGTGACTGCCGTGCCCGTGGAAGTGGTGATGTAGTAGTAGCCGTTCGCCAGGCCCTCGGCCACCGCGTTGTCGGTGCCGGTGCTGGTGACGGTGGCAACCAGGTCGGCATCCGTCACGTATGCAGCGATAGCCGCGATGGCATCCTTGCTCAGCGTGTCGGGGCCGGAAACGTTGCCGGCGCTGTCAACGGAGAAGCCCGCATCCTTCATGGACTGCGTCAGAGTATCGCCGTTGCTCAGCTTATAGCTGATGTTCGTGCCGTTGCCGTCTGCGTCGAACACCTTGTAAACCTTATACGTGTTCGTGGTACCGGCAGCAGTGCCCGCCGGCGGGGTAATCGTGATAGAGCCCGTGCCGGCAGCGTAGGCCGCACCAGCAGGGATCATCAGCACGATGGCCATAATCATCGCGGCAACGAGAGAGATGGCCTTGTTGAACGTAGTAGTCATATCCCAATCCTTTCTTGTCATTCATTTCCCAAGTACTAACTACAAACTGTCTTTGCTATCGTTTCGGAATCGCTTTTCGACGCATCACGTCGGAACGAGGGTCCCTAGCATCCCCCCTTTCCGTGGTTTCTGCGCCTCAAAACGAAGCCGCCGATTGCTGCTATCAGCACAAGCGCAGCGCCTGCCGCGAAGTACATCCACGTTCCCTCGCCACCGGTATTCGGCAGGGGGTTGCCGGGAGTGTTCTTGATAGTGAGCCGGTTGTTGTTGACCAGCCAGGCATTGTCGGTGCTGCTGCCGAAGTTCTGCGCAACGCCGTCGGAAACGGTGAACTCGACAGTGGAATTCGACACGATGTAGCCCGAAGGTGCGGCCGTTTCCGTCAGCCGGTAGGTGCCATCATCCAGGCCGGTCAACTTGGTGCCGGATGAGCTCACGGTGAATATTCCGTTGTCATCGGTGACCCCGTTGATCTTCACCGCTTCGTAGGTATCGCCATTCTTCTTCGTCAGCTTGAACTTGGCGCCGTCCAGGTTCTTAGACGTGTCGTCCTTATCTACCTTGTAGACCGTGATGCCCGTGGTCTTGCGCTCCCACTGCGCGTACAGGGTGGTGTCTTCAGACAGCGTGTACGTCGCATTGTTGGAGTAGGCCTTGCCGGAGCCATCGGCCTTCGTATTCCAACCAAGGAAGTTGTAGCCGGTGCGCGTGGGGGTCATCACCGTGCCGCTGGGCAGAGCCGTCGGCGCCGATGACGACCTGCGTGTCCTGCGGCGTCTGATAGCCGCGCAGCATATTGCCCACCACGCTGTCGGTATTCTTCACATACGTGAGAGTCACCTTGTTCTTTACCAGCAGCACGCCATCGACGTGCCAGGTATTGCCCACACCCGATGTCGACTGCAGCTTCTGCGCATACCACAGCACGTACAGGGCATCGCCTTCGCTGACATTGTATTTCTGCTTATTTGTCGTCGAATTCGTGATGGAGGCAACTACCAGTTCTCCCCCGCTGTTCTTAACCGTAAACCCAAGCTTGCTCGAGCTTTTGTTGATGTCTGCTACCAGCTGGTCCACAGAGGGCATCGAATTTAGGTTCGCCGTGACATTGTTCTGCGCATTCGCCCCTGAAATGGACGTCCACGCCGTGTCGATGATCCAGCGTTTGTCCTTGACGTTGTTGTCGATCCTGATGCCGCTCGTGTAGCTGGTGGCCGGATAGCTTCCGGGCTCGGTGGGAATGGTGCCGCCAAGCTGCACGTAGAAATCCGAACGCGAGATGCCGTTGTTGTTGCTCCATGCGGCATACAGCGTCGTATCCGCAGACAAGACGTATTCGGAGCCCGCCGGATAGACCTCGTGGTAGTTGACGTCTCCCGTCAGGTCCTTCGTATCCGTCCAACCGAGGAAGGTATAACCGTCTCGCGTTCCGCTATATGTCGGAAGCGTCACCGTGTCGCCCACTTTGCCGGTTATCGAGCTGGGACGGGTGCCGGAGCCGCCGTTCGTGCTGAATGTCAGCGTGACGGTCTTCGGCTCGTATACCAGGTAGAGGATATCGTCATCGTTGAAGTATGTCTTCGCCCCGCCGGTGGTGTAATACCAGTTGTCATATCCGTACCAATAACTGTAGTCGCACCCGATGGTGCCGCTGGTAAAGGTGGTGCCTGCTGCATTGGCGAAACTCGTGCCCACCCGTGCTTGCACAAACATGTAGGTTTTGCTGTCGGGGTTGGCGGCGCTCGCAAGATTGCTCAGGGATTCCGAGGACCGATAAATGGTCTGGCCCTTATCGGTCCCAAGCGAGTCGCCGTTTTCGTCCACCACGCGAATTCGGCTGAAGGAGTCAGCATAGTAGTACGTCAGCGTGAACGTCGAGAACGAGTCCACTGTGAAGTCGGCCTTTGCAGTGGTGCCGTCCAGCGATACCGTATCCTTTTCGGTATTCTCCGCGTCGGCCACCGTTTCGACATCGTCCGACGCATTGTCCTTGATATGCTGGACCTGAAGGCTTTTCGCCTTGATCTTCTTCGGCAGGTTATCAGCCGACAGTTTGACGCTGACTTTTGCGCCCTGAGCGGGCTCGACTTTGTTGCCATCCTTGTCCAGAATCGAAATATTGAACGCCGCAAAGCCCAGCGCGTCCTCGTTCACCTTTTCGCCAGCCGCCTTCTTCGCCTCGATCACCTTTTGCCTGGCGGCCTGGTATTCATCGGAGTCTTTCGCGTATTCCTTCACGGAAAGCTCCGCGCCCTTGGCAATATCGGCATCCTTGCCGTAGTCGACGGTTACCTGGTAACCATCCTTGTTGGCGGTGAGCTTGGCAGACGCCGCCTTGCCTTCGGAATCGGACGACGTTTTGTCGTTGCCGGAAGCAGCGCCCTTCTCTTTTTCATCAGAGGCCTTTTCGGCATCCGTATTATGAGCGGCTTTCGCTTCCTGCGACGCCACCTTTTCTTGCTTGTCCGCCTTCTTATTAGAAGAAGCTGTAGCATCCTGGTTACCGGCAGACGACGAGCTTGCAATGCTCATGCCGGGTTCGTTTTCTGCCGTATGCTGATCGATGGTAATAGCAGGCAGAATAAGCGCATATGTCGTGGCGAACACCACGACGCACATTACGGACAGCACGGCGGCGCGATGCCTCTTCGCCTGTCTGCGAAGGGCAAGGAAGTACCTGCTCATCTTCCGAACCAAGTTGGTGGTTTGTTCTTGTTGCCTTGCATGCTTCATAGTTTCGTCTGCTTTGCCGATAGCGTATCGGCGTGCCTTCTTTTCGTTTCGCTTCCTTACTGGCTGCCTAACCGACCGGACCTATTCCCGTGAGCGGCCATACCCTGAATATGATCTTTCCCACCAACTGCTCCGACGACACGCAGCCGACCGACGTGTTGCGCGAATCGATCGACACCTTCCGGTTGTCGCCCATCACGAACACCTTTCCATCGGGCACCTGATACGGCAGCTTGATGTTCGTCTCTCCGTACGCCTTCGAGCTAAGGTAGGGTTCGTCGAGCTTTTGGTTGTTGACGTAGACGTTGCCTTCCTTGTCTATGTCCACCCAATCGCCCGAGTTCGCAATCACCCGTTTCACCAGGATGTTGTTGTTGTAGTAGAACGCGACGACATCGCCCGTGGCGAAATCCGACGACTTCGCCGAGACCACCACGTCTCCCGCATCCAGCGTGCCGCTCATGGAGGTGCCGTAGATGCGCAGCACCGGCAGCAGCAAGACCGCCACCAGCACCGCTACCGCCGCAGCAACCACCAAGACGAACACCGTACTGCGCAGCGTGTTCGAAATGCGTGACCGCGAACGGTCGCGCTCCAGCGCCGCACGCGCTTCGGCGGCCGAAGGCAACACGACTGCCGCTACCGCAGTATTCGGCCGCGTCGGCGTCGCAGCATTCGATTGCGTAGGCCGGGTATCTTTGGACGTATGCGCGCCCGAGGTGCCGGTACGCCCTTCGGGTTGCGGACGGGCGTGACGTGCGCCGCGTATTGACTTTGCCGCCATTCGCATCCACGCCCTATGCCCGTTCTCCAGGGAATTGCCCGTTGCCGGCTGCGGTACGGCTGTGCTGGCTGCGCTTGACGTTCGCAAGGTACAGGTCTGCCGCTTTCTGGGCATCTTCGAAGATATGGGTGAGTTTCAGGGAAGCTTCCGCAATGGATCCGGATTCCGCAATGGCGATACGCTTGGATTCCAGTTCGGCATCCTTCTCCGCCAATTCGGCACGCAGGCGCTCGATCTCTTCGCTCTGAGCCAAGATGATCTCCAGAAGCTCGGATCGTTTAAGCTTCGATAGATTTTTCCGCTCATCTTGCGCCATCGCGCGTATCCCATTCCCCATAAACTATCAATCCCGCACAACGTCCCATCACCGAGGGCTCATCTGTAAACCTTTCCCGAAGGCATAGATGAATGAATGTTCCACGATGTAAAACGTTGAGGACCAGTTTATCTTCCCGTTGTTTAACTCGAGGTTTCATTATAACACTGCCGCCTTCATTGTTTGAAAATTTTTGTCGGATTAGGTTACAGATAGTTACTTCTGTACATAGGTACGCGAGGTTCCTGCGATGCCGTTTCCCTATTGCGGGTAAATAAAAAACGCTACAAGCGGGATGATCCCGCCTGCGGCGCGAAATTCAATCAGACGCGCACTGCGTCTTGTGCACTCGGCGAATACCGACTAGCACACGCCCTGGGCCAGCATGGCCTCGGCGACCTTCTTGAAGCCGGCGATGTTCGCACCGGCAACGTAGTCGCCCTCGACGCCTGCTTCGGCAGCTGCGTCGCTGCAGGCATGGAAGATGCCCTGCATGATGGTCTTCAGACGTGCGTCGACCTCTTCGAACGTCCAGCTCAGGCGCATGGAGTTCTGGCTCATCTCCAGAGCGGACGTTGCCACGCCGCCGGCGTTCGAAGCCTTGCCCGGGAAGAACGCAATGCCGTTGTCCTGCAGGTACTTCGTGGCGTCCATGGTGGTGGGCATGTTCGCGCCCTCGCCCACAACCTGGCAGCCATTGGCAACCAGCTGCTGGGCGTCCTCGATGTGCAGCTCGTTCTGCGTAGCGCACGGCAGGGCGATGTCGCACTTGATCTGCCACACGCCGCGGCCCTCGTGGTACTGGGCGGACGGACGCTCGGCCGCATAGGCGGTCAGACGCTCGCGACGGACTTCCTTGACATCCTTCAGCAGGTCCAGGTCGATGCCCTCGGGATCGTAGATCCAGCCCGTGGAATCGGAGCAGGTCACAACCTTGCCACCCAGCTGCTGGACCTTCTCGATGGCGTAAATGGCCACGTTGCCGGCACCGGAGACCACCACAGTCTTGTCCTCGAAGCTGGAGTTCTTCACGGCGTGCAGGTACTCGTCCACGAAGTACACCAGGCCGTAGCCAGTGGCCTCCGTACGGGCCAGCGAGCCGCCGAACGTCAGGCCCTTGCCCGTGAGCACGCCCTCGTAGCGGTCGCGGATGCGCTTGTACTGGCCGAACAGGAAGCCGACCTCGCGGCCGCCCACGCCGATGTCACCGGCGGGAACGTCGGTGTCCGCGCCGATGTGGCGGCACAGCTCCGTCATGAAGCTCTGGCAGAAGGCCATGACCTCGCGGTCGGACTTGCCCTTCGGGTCGAAGTCGGAGCCGCCCTTGCCGCCGCCGATGGGCAGCGTGGTCAGGGAATTCTTGAAGATCTGCTCGAAGCCCAGGAACTTGATGATGGACAGGTTCACGGACGGATGGAAGCGCAGGCCGCCCTTGTAGGGGCCAAGGGCGCTGTTGAACTGCACGCGATAGCCGCGGTTGACCTGGACTTTGCCGTTGTCGTCAACCCAGGGAACGCGGAACATGATAATGCGCTCGGGCTCCACCAGGCGCTCCAGCAGGGCAGCCTCCTGGTAGCGGGGGTCGGCCTCCACCACCGGGCGCAGCGATTCCAGCACCTCGGTGACCGCCTGGATGAATTCGGGCTGGTCGGCGTTCTTCTTCTTTACGTCAGCAATGACGTCGTCAACGTAGGACATCGAGACTCCTGTTCTTTAGACGATTGTGTTTGCGGATGTAGCCGCGGTTGACTTGCGCTGCGTGCGCAAGGCTGCGTCTGCAATAGCGTTCCCACTATACGTGACCGCGGTAAGTTATTACACGCGTATTAACAATTTTGAAATAATTAATAGAACGTCGTTACTGTCCTTTACGTGCGGACGATACGGGCGCCGCGTGTTGTGATGCGGGCCGAGTGGCGCGAGGCGGGGCGCGGGCGGGGCGCGGCACGTTGCGGGACGCGAAGCACGCCGTCCTGCCGCGCGAGGCATACCGCGACGCCGTCGGTTCCTTACATATATATAGGTAATGGTTATTGCCGCGTGTGCGTTCGCCTGCGGCGTGGGCTTGCACGGCCGGAATGTGCGCGGGGCACCGACCGGCCGCGGTGCCCCATACGGTCGAAGGCGCAAGCTGGCCGCGGACCCTTCGCGGAATGCCCCTTCCCCCGAGCGTTCCCTTGACTTCGCCTCCTCCGCCCGCTATTTTGTTGACTCAGTCAACTACTTGCGCACGCCAATAGGATGCGTGCATAACGCGAGAGGAGGACGCCGCATGTCCGACCGCACGGCGGCCATAGACCAGATACGCTGGTTCAACAGGCATTACGTGCCGCTGATGCAGCTGCTGAACGCCAAGTACTTGGACACGGGCTATTCCACTATGGAATGCGATGTGATCATCGAGCTCTTCGAGAACGACGGCATCACCGCAACGGACCTGGTGGCGCAGCTGGGCATTGACAAGGGCTATTTGAGCCGGCTGCTGACGCGCTGCGAGAAGGCCGGCGTGCTGGTGCGCACGTCGTCGCCGCACGACGGGCGCGTTCGCCTGCTGCACCTTACCAGAGCCGGCCGCGAATTCGCGATCAACCTGATCAAGCGCGGCGAGCAGCTGGTGGACTCCGTATTCGGAAACGCCGATGACGCCCAGCTTGCCGAGGCGGCAGCCTGCACGCGCCGCATCATGCAGATCATCGAGAACGGAAGCGCTTCGGACTCCGCGCAGGCGTCGAGTGCTTCAGGCGGTGCGGACGGCGCCGCAGATTCGAGCGCGCAATCTCGCGCAACGCGCAGCCGCAAACGGGACGAGGCTGCATCATGAGTGCATCCAAGAACGCAAACGGCCGCGCAGAGGCGCCGCGCTCGGCAACGGCCATCCCCATCGTGATCGCATTCGGCCTGATAGCGTGCCTGTTGTACGGCTTCGGCGCCGGATTCCGCAGCGACGTGGGCATCTTGCTGCAGCCATTAGCCGCGCAGTGCGGCCTGCGCTACGAGGACGTAAGCCTGTGCATTGCCGTCATGCAGATTGTGTTCGGCGGCACGCAGCCGTTCTTCGGCTTGCTGGCCGCAAAGCGCTCGAACCGCTTCGTGCTGGTGCTGGGCGCCGTGGTTGTGGCAGCGAGCCTGCTGGGCATGGTCGCCGCCCGGTCGTTCGCCGCACTCATGCTAAGCCTGGGCATCGGGTTCGGCGTGGGTGCCGGTGCGCTGGGCTTCGGCCTGGTGCTGACCTCCGCCATCCGCTTCGTGGGGCCCGAACGCGCCATGATGATCTCCGGCATGTTGAACGCAGCGGCGGGCCTGGTGGGGTTCGCGCTGTCCCCCATTCTGCAGGCACTGCTGAGCGCCGGTGGCATTCCCACCGCGCTGTGCACGCTGCTTGTTCCGGTGGCGCTGCTGATTCCCGTCGCGTTCATCGTCACGTCGCGCGACCCGAAGCCTACACCTCGCCGCAAGCTGCGGGCTCGTTCGGGAGATGGCGCGCGGGGGGAGTCAGGGGCGCCCGATGCGCCGGGCGAGCCCGGCGAGCTCGGTGGATCTTCCGCGTCTGACGCCGCGGCACCTTCGCAGCCCTCCCCCGCTAAACTCTCCACCAAGCAGATGTTTCGCGAGGCGTTCACGAATCGCACGTTCCTGCTGCTGATCGCCGGCTTCACCACCTGCGGATTCCACATGGTGATCATCGAGTCGCACCTGTTCAACCAGTATCTGCTGTTCGGCATCGACGCCACGTCCGCCTCGTGGGCGTTCTCCATCTACGGCATTGCGACCATTGTGGGCGCGCTGATTTCCGGATGGCTGAGCGCGCGCATCAGCATGCGGCGGCTGCTGGGCTTCTACTACGGGTTCCGCGCGGTGTGGGTGCTGGCGTTCCTGCTTCTGATGCCGAAGACGCTGCCGTTCGCCGTGCTGTTCGCCATTGGCCTGGGCATAACGGGCGACGCGACGGTGTCCCCCACGTCGGGCCTGGTCAACCGGGAATTTCGCATTGAGTACGTGGCCACGCTGATCGGCGTGTTGTTCCTGTGCCATCAGGTGGGCGCGTTCCTGTCCGCGTGGCTGGGCGGCGTCATCCTGGACGCAACCGGTGCCTACACCTACGTATGGATGCTGGATATTGCCGCCTGCGCGTTCGCCTGCATCATGAGCCTGCGCATCTGCGAGCCGCGCGACTAGATGGCGGACGGGCGCTGCCGCGCACCGGCTTGCCGGGACGGGCGCGGGTTGGCGGACGCTGACGAGCGCGGGCGAGTCCCGTTCGCCCGGCCGCTCCGTCAACGGACGGATTGCCTCGCCCGATTGATAGCGGTACGTTATTCCCCTATGAAATCCGACGGAGGAAAGGACGTCTATGGACAGCGAACGCAAGCGCGCGCTGAAGCGCAAGGCGGCGGAATTCAAGCCTCAGATGGGCGTGGTCTCGTTTACCTGGGAACCCACCGGCGAGGTGTTCCTCGCGCCCGCGCGCAACGTGCCCGCCCTGCTCAATCGCACGCGCCTGCAGGCGGAAACGCACACGCTTGCCAACAAGCGCTTTCAGGAGCTGTGGGATGCATACGGCGAAGAAGCGATGACTTATGCGCTGCTCGAGGAGTTGGAGTACCAGGACGGGGTCAGCGATTACGCCGAGGATCTGGACGTACTGCTTGAAGAATGCCTGGAGGAGCGCTCGGACGCCGTGCGCCTGTAGGCTGACGCACGGGCCGGCCGGAGCACGGGCCGGCCGGTGTGCACAGCCCGACGCAGCCGGGAGCGCTCCGCCTAGCGCAGATGTGCAGATACGTTCGCGCGGACACAAGCGCGCAACACGGGAGTGCTACAATACGGCAGCTGCCAACCGCGCAGCATAAACCGCCCTCTACCTGCGCAAAGGAGATGCCGCCACGCGTCGGAACGCCGACGCCCGCGCCTGATGTTGCACCTGTCGAACAATTCGCCCGCATCCGACAGCATCTGGACGCCCACGTTCATCTCGCTGTGCATCGTCAACATTTTCCAGATCACCGGCCAGATGATGATGAACACGGTCATCCCGCTGTACGTGCGGTCGCTGGGCGCCACCGGATCCATCATCGGCATGGTGGTAGGAGCGTTCGCCATCACGGCACTGTGCACGCGCCCCGTGATCACGCCCCTGTTCGACTCCTTCCCGAAGAAGCCCATCTTCTTCGCGGCGGTGCTGCTGATTGTGGTCTGCTCGTTCCTGTACTCGTTTGCCACCAGCGTGCCGGCCATGTTCGCCATCCGCATGCTGCATGGCCTGGCCATGGGCTGCACGGGGCCGCTGGCCCTGGCGCTTGCCAGCGAGTCGCTACCCATTGAGCACCGCGCGTCGGGCATCAGCATCTTCTCGCTGGCGCAGGCACTGGGCCAGGCCGTGGGGCCGGCGCTGGGCCTGTGGCTTATTGACCTGGTGGGATACTCTTGGACGTTCAATGTGGCGGGCATTTCCATGGCCATTGCCGCCGCGCTGGTGCTGGCCATCAAGGAGCCGAAGGTCGAGGACCGGCCAAAGTACAAGATTGCGCTCAACCGCATGTTCGCGGTGGGTGCCGCGGCGCCTGCGGTGATGACGGCCATCTGCGCGGCGTGCAATTCGTCCATCATGTCGTTCCTGGCCATTTACGGAACCGTGCTGGGCGTTACCGGCATCGGCCTGTACTTCACCGTGCACGCTATCTTCCTGCTTATCTTCCGTCCGCTTTTCGGCCGTCTGGCAGAAAGCCTGGGCTATCGCAAAGTCATGCTGCCGGCCTTGATTCTGTATGCGGGCATCTTCGTGATGATCAGCCAGGCCACGCAGCTGTGGCAATTCGTGATTATCGCGATTCTAGCCGCCGCGGGGTACGGCGTGTGCTCGCCGCTGTTCCAGTCCATTGCCATGAGCTCCGTGCCGAACAACCGGTCGGGCGCCGCCAGTGCCACGAACTTCACCGGCCTGGACCTGGCGCAGCTGGTGGGCCCCACCTGCGTGGGCAGCATTGCCGACCACTTCTGCGCGCAGACGGGCAGCGAAGCCGCCGGCTATTCCGCCATGTACCTGGTGATTGCCGGCGTGATGGTGGGCGGGATCGCGCTGTTCCTGCTGCTGTACCCCACCATGCAGCGGAATATGGACCGCGTGGAGGAGGAGAACGGGATCGTGCCTCGGTCGGCTGTTAAGTAGGTGCGCGGGCGTGCGGGCCGTTCGCCTGCAGCTGCGCCGGGCCGTTCACCCTACCCGTTCACGTACTCGCGGATGTAGCGCTCGATGCCCATCACGCACGCGGTCAGCGTCTCGTTCACGGGCGTGGGCACGCCGTACTTCCGACCCTGCGCCACCACCGCGCCGTTGATCACGCCCACCTCGGTGGGGCGATGCTTCTCCAGGCTCTGCAGGATGGACGGCTTGAAGCTGTACGGCAGGCCCGCGCGCGCCAGCTCCAGCGTGTCCGCCGGGTCGCGGTACGTCAGCGTCACGCCGGCGGCATGGGCCACGTCGATGCCCTCCTGCACGGCGGCCAGCGCGCAGTTGACCAGCGCTTTCTCCTGGTACATGTCGCCGTAGGGCAGGCGCGTGATGCCGCAGAGAGCGCCCGTGGCCACGTTCACCAGCAGCTTGTCCCAGATCACGCCCATGATGTTGTCGGACGCGACGCAATGCATGCCCGCCTCCTCGAACGTGCGCGCGATGTCCTTCACGCGGTCCGTAATCGAGCCGTCCAGCTCGCCGATGAACGTATCCTTGCCGGGAATGGTGGCCTGCACGCGCCCGGGCTCAAGCAGCATGCCGCCGATGTAGGTCTTGCCGCCAATGACGTGCTCGGCGCCCACGGTTTCGCACAGCACGTCCTCTGCGCCCAGACCGTTCTGCAGCGACATCACCACCGTGTCCGGCCCCACCAGACACGCGCCCTGCTTCATGGTGGCCTCCGTGTCGAAGGCCTTGCACAGCACGATGACCAGGTCGCATGGCCCGATGCCCGTCGGGTCGGTGTGGCCCTGCGGGTGCACCACCTGATTTCCCGCGGGTGTGACCATGACCAAGCCGTTCGCGTTCACAGCGTCCATGTGAGGCTTGCGGCCCACCAGATGCACCTGGTTGCCCGCTGCGGCAAGCGCGCCGCCGATGGTGCTGCCCAGCGACCCCGCACCCAATATGCATACTTTCATTGTCGTCTCCGCCTTCCGAGTTTTGCCGGCTGCGCTTTCGCCGGCTGGACTTTCGCCAGCCGAACGTTCGCCAGCCGAATTCTGCCAGCCGAATTCTGCCAGCCGTTGCCGGACTGCTATTCCTCCAGCTCGAAGAACTTCAGGATGTGCGTGGCCACGCAGACCACGGTTCCGTTCTGGTTCGTCAAGATCACGTCGGCGTACGTTTTCATGGCGTCCTGGTCGACCTGCTTCACCGTATACGTTGCGGTGATGGTGTCGCCGAAATACACCGGCGCCGTGAAGCGCAGGTGGTCGTAGCCGTACGACACGCTGGGGATGGGCGACTGGTACTTCTGCTGGATGAGCGTGGACGCCGTGCTGCCCAGCGCGAAGGTCAGCACGCCGTGCACGATGCGCGTGCCGTACTTCGTGGTCTTCATGAAGGCCTCGTTGAAGTGCATCTGGCTGAAGTCGCCCGTGATGCCGCCGAACAGGTACACGTCCGATTCGCTGATGGTTTTGGTGAACGAGCAGTTGTCGCCCACCTTCAAAGGCAGTTCCGTCATGGGATCCTCCCGTCGTCGCAGGCAGCTGGCGCGTTTTGCGGTCCAGCTTTCCAATGAGACCACGGTAGCGCGCCCGCGCCCGCGCGTCTAAGGAATTCTCTCATACTTGGGCGGGTTGCGTGCGGGGCGTGCGTGGCCTGCAGCTGGCGCCTGTATCGCGCGCGTGTCCAGGTCACGCGCAGCATGTGAGCGCAGCGCCCGAGTCGTGCGGCTGGCGCCTGCATCACGTGCGGCCGACCCGTTCGCACACGCGGTCTGCCCATCGCGCAGCCGTCGCTCGCACGGCCGACCCCGTGCCGCAGCCTCACGTATCGCGGCCGCGTATACTGAACGGCACGAGGCAAGCTATATGACGCCGATTCGCGACGAATATTTCGCGCTTCGCAAATTTTTTTTACATGCGTTTTGCCTGGTTGTTCGCTTTAGTTTCTTTTTGGCCCCTACCGTACTTTATTGTGCTTACTTCCCAATAGTTCGCATCACGCATACAGTGTAGACACACCAAAGGAACAGAGGCGGCAACGGAAACCCGGAAACGGAACGCCGCCCGGAAAGCAAAGGAGAACATCATGTCCAAGAAGATCGCAGTTGTCGCCGCAAATGGCAAAGAGGGCCAGCTGGTTGTTAAGGAAGCTCAGAATCGCGGCATGGACGTTACCGCGTTCGTCCGCTCCGCAAACAAGACCGAGGCCAAGACCGTCGTGCAGAAGGACATCATGGACCTGACCAAGGAGGACCTGGCCGGCTTCGACGCCGTGGTCGACGCGTTCGGCGCCTGGACCCCCGAGACGCTGCCGCAGCACTCCACCACGCTGGCTCACCTGTGCGACATCCTGTCCGGCACGGATACGCGCCTGATCATCGTGGGCGGCGCAGGCGGCCTGTACGTGAACCCCGAGCACACCATGACCGTGTCCGAGACCCCCGACTTCCCCGACGCGTTCAAGCCCCTGGCTTCCGCTATGGCCGCAGCGCTGGCCGACCTGCGCAAGCGCGATGACGTGAAGTGGACTTACATCAGCCCTGCCGGCGACTTCCAGGCTGACGGCGAGCGCACCGGCGAGTACCTGCTGGGCGGCGAGGAGCTGAAGCTGAACGATCGCGGCGAGTCCATCATCTCGTACGCCGATTACGCCATCGCACTGGTCGATGAGATCGAGAATGGCAACCACATCCAGCAGCGCATCTCCGTGGTCCGCAAGTAGCACCTGCGTTTGACTGGCCGCAAGTTTGACTGGCCGCAAGTTTGACTGGCCGCGCGCCTGATTGTGCTTCGCGCGAGGGGGCTCCCGCTAACGCGGGAGCCCCCTCGTTTTGTGGTTGGGAAAGCGGTGGACTGGCGGAATAGCTGCCGCAAGGTTAACGTAGGGCGCTTGCGAAGGTGATGCATGCACGAATCGCGACAAACAGCGGCCATATGTCAGGTTTGCGGGGCAACTGCGGGGCGATTTCGGAAGACGGCGTCAGCTGATTTCGAAATATTGGACGAAATCGGAGGTTGGGAATGGTTTTGCCTGCTATAACTTTTTCGCTGCTATCGTTTTGCCTGGTCGTACGGCTACATTTGCCGCTCATACGTTAGATTCAATGGCCACAACAAGAGTTAGTCTACATTAAACCATTCCCAACCCCGTTTTTGAGCCACTTTTTCTGGCTCAGCTGCCAGCGACCCCCGAAAATCGGGCGCGCAGGCAGCATAAACCGGGAGGCGCCCGCCAACGACGGCCCCAAAGCCCGAACTTCGGCGCAAGCGGCGCCGGCGTAAGCAACGCCGGCACGCCGGAGAGCGCCCGCCCTCACGCCCGACGCGCCAGGCAGCGCCCGCCTACGGCCGAGCAGGCATGCGCATCATCAGCACCAAACCCACAATGAACAACAGCGCAATGGAAAGCACGCCAACAGAGGCATTGCCGGTGAGCTGCGTGAACAGGCTGACCAGGAACGTTCCCATCACCGCGGCGTACTTCCCGAAGATGTCGAAGAAGCCGTAGTACTCGTTGGCATGCTGCTTGTCGATCAGCTTGCCGAACTCCGACCGCGAAAGCGCCTGAATACCTCCCTGGAACAGCCCTACGCAAAGCGCCAGCACCCAGAACTCGGCAGCGTTGTGCAGGAAGGATGCAGCGAACAGCGTGATGCAGAAGTAGGCGGCAATGGCAATCATCAGCATGCGCCGCGTGCCGAATTTCGTGGCCAGGTGACCGTAGGCAATCGCCGCGGGGAACGCCACGACCTGCGTCGCCAGCAGGGCAAGCACCAGCTGCGTGGAGGCGATTCCCAAATCCGTGCCATAGCTGGTGGACATCTTGATGATGGTGTGCACGCCGTCGATGTAGAAGAAGTACGACAGCATGAACAGCAGCAGGCGCTTGTTGCGGGCGATGTTCTTCATGGTGCGCCCCAGCCCGGTGAACGTGTCGCGCATCAGGTGCTCCGTGCGCTCTTTGTAGTGGGTCTGATGCACGTTGTGGATCAGGGGAATGCTGAACAGCACCCACCACACCGCCGTAACAATGAACGCGATCTGCATGGCAGTCTGCGTGGCAAGGCCCACGGAAGGCCCGCCGAAGATGATGGCCAGGCACACGATGAACGGAATGCACGACCCGATGTAGCCCCAGGCGTACCCGTTCGACGAGACCTCGTCGTAGCGATCCTCGGTGGTGGCATCTACCAGGAACGCGTCGTAGAACACCATGGATCCATTCAGCATGATGGCGGACAGCACGTAGACCACCAGGAATGCCAGCGCGCTGGTGGGGAATCCCAGTGCCGCGCACGCAAGGGCGCCGGTGCCGATGGTGCCCACCAGGAATTTCTTCTTGTTGCCCTGCAGGTCGGCAAGAGACCCCAGGAAGGGCATGGCCAGCGCCAGCACCAGCGAGGCAACCGTCTCCGCATATCCCCAGGCCACGACAACGGACGACTCCGGCTCCACCAGCGTGCTGAAGTAGATGGGAATGACGGCGGTTGACAGGAGCACGAACGCAGAATTTCCCACATCGTAGAGCACCCAGCTGCGCTCCGTCCGGTTCATGCTCTTTCGCGCCATCGGATTGTTCCTCTCGTTGCGGATGGGCGTCCGTTTGCGGTATGCCAAGCTCGCCGCGGACGCACTTGCACCCGATTCAGGCTACGAGGCGCATGCGCAGGGAATGTAAGCCGCTCGCAAAATGGGGGACAGGATCTCGCGAAGAGGTGCGGGCAGGCTGCGGGCCGCTGGCGTGGACGAGCACGGGCCGAATGCGGCCGCGGACCGCAACCGCACGGCTGCAGCAGGCGGGATGCGACCCGCGCACGGCAGGATGCCAACAAATTTCGAAATTTTGCACGAAATCGCCAGTTGGGAATGATTTTGCGGGGACTAATTTTTCCGAGTTTGCATTTTGCCTGGTCAGATTCTTACGCATAGCTCCACGTTGTTAGGATTTGGAGTCATTCGTCAGTATTAGCCGTGGCAAAACCATTCCCAACCTCGGTTTTGAAGCGCTTTTCCCGATTCTGTTGGCAGTCACCCCGAAAATCAACGCGATCGGCACCTACGGCTGTGCGCATTGGCGCCTGTTGCTGCGTGCAGCGCGGCCGCCGCTGCGGGGAACAGCGCGCATCGGCACCCGCCGCCGCGCGAACCCCCGAAAGCGCGCAAACCAAGAAGCGGCCATCCTGCGGGAATCCGCAGGATGGCCGCCATGCAAGCAACAAGAGGCTTCGCGCTATCGCCTCACGCGCTATCGCCTCACGCGCTATCGCCTCACGCGCTATCGCCGCGCGCTACTGCCTCCCTCGTGCTATTGCCCCACCAGCTGGAGCATCTGGGGAAGCGTCTTCTTGCCGAATTCCACCTGCTCGGATCCGTCCGCATGCCCGATAACCACACACGGCACGCTCATGACGTCGTAGCGATCCCGCAGCTCGGGATGCAGGGCAACATCGTAGACGTGCGCCGAAACTCGCTCGTTATCAGCGGCAATGCGTTGAGCGGACGTGACGGTCTCGGGGCACATGGTGCACGACAGGCCCACGATCACGCGAATGTCGACCGGATCGGTCAACGCCGCGATAGCCGCACGATCCTCGTCTGCAATCGGCTGGCCCGGACCCGCCACGTTGTACAGCCCCAGCACGAAGCTGGTGAACTCGTGGCCGCCGGGAACGCCGTGGAACTCCAGTCCCGACGGAGTACCGTCCGCGCGAAGCACCGCAACATACGGCACATCGTCCTTCGCCTCCCCGGAAGCATCCGCCACAGACGTGCTCACCTTCGGGGAAAGAGCGGCCAGGCCATCGGCATAGGCGCGAAGTTCCCGCGACGCATCCCCGTCGTCCAGGTGCAGCTGCAACTGCACGGAGCCTTCCATGCGCGAGAACACCGCATCAAGCTGCGCGCGCATGTTGGCATCGAACAGCTGGCCGGCCGAACCTCCGCCTTCGCCTGCATCCGCCGCCGCACCCGGGCGCCCGTTCGCACTCGCACCCGAGCCTGCGGCCGACGCCGCGGCCGCCGCCGGGACGCGCGTCGCCTTCTGCACGCCCGCACGACCGGTGCGATCCTGCGCGAGCTTGATGTAACGCTCCATCTCCGTGGCCGTGGTGGCGGCATCTCCCACCGCCGTCGCCACCTGGCGCAGCGGCTTCACGCACACATCGCCCGCCGCAAACAACCCAGGCGCGGCGGTCTGCCGGTGAGCATCCGTGATCACGTAGCCATGGTCGTCGATCTCCGCCACATCGGACACCAGCTCCGTCGCGGGCGCGTAGCCCACGAACACGAACACGCCGATGCCCTCGTCGGCGTGGAAAGAATGCTCCTCGCCGGTCTCCGTATCGCGCCAACGGATGGTGCGAACGGCGCTATCGCCCTCGACCGCTTCCACCTGGCTGTGATACTGCACATCTACGTTGGGATGCGCCTTGACCGCCTCGGCCGTTGCTGCCGCGCACTTGAAATCGTCGCCGCGCACCAGCACGGTCACATGGCTGGCGTACTTCGTCAGGAACACCGACTCCTCGGCCGCCGCAAAGCCTCCGCCAACCACGAACACCTCGCGACCGGTGAAGAACTCGCCGTCGCAGGTGGCGCAATACGCCACGCCGTGGCCTTGGAATTCGCGCTCTCCGGTGAACCCGACCTGGCGCGGATGCGCGCCGGTGGCCAGCAGCACCGACAGCGCCTCGAACGTTCCGCGGCTGGTTTTCACCTGCTTGATATCGCCGGCCATGTCAAGCGCCGTCACCTCTGCCAGCAGGAACTCTGCCCCGAACGCTTCGGCTTGCCGCCGCATGATGCCCGTAAGCTGGCGGCCGCTGGCGGACAACACGCCCGGGTAATTCACCACGTTGTCCGTGATGTTGATCTGCCCGCCGAATTCGTCCCGCTCCACAACCAGCACGCGACACCGCGCTCGGGCAAGGTACAGCGCCGCCGTCAGACCGGCCGGACCGCCGCCCACAATCACCGCATCGTAAAGCTTGTCATCAGTCATAATCGCCTCGATTCCATAACGGCACGCGCCGTCACTATGTGAAAAGGCGGCCGGCCCTTCCGGTGCCCGCCGCCTCTGATTGCCTTCGCAGGCACCTTCCGATGCCCGCCGCTGTTGATTCCTCAGCCGAATCCTTCATGATTCCGCACCGCTCAAGATGCGGCCAGAACCCGCGGGCCTCCTACAGCTGACCGACCAGGTCCAGGCTGGGCTTCAGCGTCTCGGCGCCCGGCTGCCAACTTGCGGGGCACACCTGGTCGCCGTGCTCGGCCACGAATTTCGCAGCGCGGACCAGGCGCAGCAGCTCTTCTGCGTTGCGGCCGATGCCGCCGGCATTCACCTGGTACACCTGAATGGTGCCCTCGGGGTCCACGATGAACGCGCCGCGCTCCGCCTGGCCGGCATCCGGGATCAGCACCTCAAAGTCGCTTGCCAGCACGTGCGCCGGATCGCCCAGCATGGGGTACGTGACCTTTGCGATGCGCTCGGATTCGTCATGCCACGCCTTGTGGACGAAGTGGGTGTCGCAGGAGACGGAGTAGATCTCGCAGCCTTCGGCCTTGAACTCGTCGTAATGATTCGCCAGGTCCTCCAGCTCCGTGGGGCACACGAACGTGAAGTCCGCCGGGTAGAAGAAGAACAGGGCCCATTTGCCCAGGACATCCTGCTTCGTGACCGTCTTGAACTCGCCGTTCTGGTAGGCATCGACGCTGAAATCACCAATTTGCTTTCCGATAAGAGACATGTTGTGCTCCTTTCGATTAATTTCTTATTAGTAGCTGTTTGCAATAATAGCTTAGTAGTAGCGATTGTCAATAAGAAAGTTCGAGGAAATTCAATTAGCGGGAAATGTGCTTACAGATGCTTGGTTGTTGGCAGCTTGCCGGGGCGCGGGGCCGGCTTGCCGGAGCGCCGGACGAGCGCAGGGCCGATCGCCGGGGCGCGGGGCCGGCTTGCCGGAGTGCTGGACGGGCGCGGGGACGAACGCGGGGCAGCCCATTTCGAAATATTGGACGAAAACGCGACTTGGGAATGGTTTTGCTCGGGCTAATATTTCTGCGGTTAGCGTTTTGCCTGGTCGTAATGCTACATTTAGCGTCAATTCGATAGAGTTAGCGACCCGCGCCTGAAATTAGACGCAGTTAAACCATTCCCAACCTCATTTTTGAGCCACTTTTTCTGGCTCAGCTGCCAGTCGCCCCCGAAATCGGGCGCGGCGAAGCGGCTAGCGCATTCAGCTCGGGGCGCGCCCGCCTGCGCAAGCGGTACGCGAGGCGCGACGGCGGGCACACTCAGCTGCACGCCGCCACACCCGGCTACGAATCGCCGCACCCGGCGCGCAAAGCGCGCCGCCTACACCACAGTCACAGGAAAGCGCTCGGTGTACTCGCGGCCCATGAACGATAACGTGCAGGTCAGGGTCGCCTTGCCCGGCTTGCCGCACGTAACCTTAGAGCCCGACACACGCGCGACGCGCTCGTTGCTCGAGGTCCAGTTCACGGAATCGGGCACCAGATTGCAGCTGCTTTCCCCGCTCCCCGAATCGCTCGCGGGCCAATGGCCTGCAATCCGGGCCGAAATCCTGGCCGTCGGCAACGACGCAGACAACCCGCTCCTCATCTGCGCGGAAAGGCCGCCAACCTGCGCCTCCGCACTTTGCAGATACGAGTCGGCAACGTCGACGTCGACGACAGACGTAGAGTCATCCGCCGCGGTCTCGGCAGTATCCGGCACAAGCCGGCTGTCGAATTCCTGAACCCAGAAATCGACGCCCTGGTACCTCACGTGCGCGATGCCGACGGCGTTGCACTGGTCGTTGAGCAGGTTGCGGCGATGCCCCTGCCCGTCGTACTTCTCGTTGGCCTCTTCCCAACCTTCCAGCACCGATTCCGCAGATGGGAAGCCCGCCGCGATGTTCTCGCCCGCATAGCGGTACGTGGTCCCGCTGCTGCTATACGCCGTGGAGAACCAGAAGCCGTTGGGCCGCGTGTGGTCGTACGAGATGGCAATCTCCCGCGCACGCAGCATGGCAATCTTCTCCAGCGTGTAGTCGTAGGTCAGCGGGCTCAGGTCCGAACAGGTGGTTTTCGTCTTGTTGTCCTCGTTCCAATACCAGGCGTCGGAGCCGGTGCGGAACCGGTTGATGCCCGCCAGCATGCTGCGCGCGTCGGTCTGCCCGTACGTCATGCGCGCGTGCACGGTGTGCGTGGGCGTGGCCCGCATTTGCAGCTGATCGACGACCGCGGTGCCGGGGCCCAGCGAGGCGAACGCGACGACGGCGCAAAGCAGCACGACGCCCACAAGGCGGCCGATCCTGAATCTGCCCGATCTCTTGCTGGAACGCGCGTTCATGCTGCACCTCCGTCTCGGTTGCACTCGGTGTATCGCCTGGTAATGCCTAGGAATGCCGGTATCCGATGCCTGGCATCCCGACGCCTCGGCATCCCCGCCCTCAAGTATGAGGCGAAGGCTTGTGCATTCTGTGGGGCGCGTCATCGCGGAGCGCATCGCGGGCGCGGCATCCTGCGAGCGCCATGCCCGGGCCGCCGGACGAAAGGCCCGCCAACCCGAAGGCTTGTGCATTCTGTGGGCATCGCGGGCGCCTGCTTGCCCTCGCAAGTCCGAAATCGTACTATCGCACCTCGTTAGTACGAAATCAGACTTATCAAGCAAACTGAGCGAGGAATCCATGGCAGACCTAAACACCCTGACCGACACCGAGCTTGTTGCCGATCCGCGTCTGGGCGCCGTCAACAACGCATGGCGGGAATGCGACGAGGCCTACGACGCCGTGGCGGCGCGCGCCGGCATTTCCAGCAGCGCCTTGGACGCGCTGTACACACTGTTCCTGGAAGACGGCATCACGCAGAAGGACATCTGCGACCGCGCCTGTCTGTCCAAGCAGACGGTCCATTCGGCCATCGCGAAGATGCAGAAGAACGGGCTCATCCGCACGAAGCACGGGAAAGGCCGCAGCGTGCTGCTGTTCCTGACCCCGGCGGGCCGCAGCCTGGCCCGGCGCGTGGCGCGCCCCATTGTGGAGGCCGAAATCAATGCATACAACTCGCTCAGCCAAGAAGAATTCGACCAGCTGATGGCGCTGCTCAACCGCGTCGGCGAGCAGCTGCGCCAGGGCATGAGCACAATCTGCACGGACAACCAGAACCGATAGGAGCAACTCATGGCTACAGATATGGATCGCCATTATTCTGCGGGCCAACTGGCTCGCTATGCGCTGCCGTCCATCGCTATGGTGGCGTTCGCATCCATTTACGGCATCATCGACGGCCTGTTCGTGTCGAACTTCGCGGGCACCACGGCCTTCGCCGCCGTGAACATCATCATGCCGTTCATCATGATCCTTGCCGCCGCGGGCACGATGATCGGCACGGGCGGCGGCGCCGTGGTAGGCGCCACGCGCGGTTCCGGGCGCGGGCAGCTGGCGAATGCCCAGTTCACCCTGTTCGTTATAGCGGCGGCCGCGGCCGGCCTGCTGTTCGCCATCATCGGCGCGGTATTCATGCGGCCCATCAGCGGTCTGCTGGGAGCAACGCCCGGATCATTCCAAGATCAAGCGGTGCTCTACGGCTCCATCAGCATGATTTCGCTGCCGTTCTTCATTCTGCAGTACGCGTTCCAGGAACTGCTGGTCACCGCCGGCAAACCGAAGCTGGGGCTGGGAATCATGGTCGCGTCCGGCTGCATGAACATCGTGCTGGACGCCGTGCTAGTGGGCGCGCTGGACTGGGGCGTCGCCGGCGCCGCTATCGCCACGGTAACGTCCGAATACGTGGGCGGCCTTCTGCCCGTCTTGTATTTCGCAAGCAAGCGCAATACCAGCCATCTGAAGCTGCTGGGACGACGCGAACTCCGCCGGCAGCTGAACGGGAACGCCCCCGACACCTCCGCGCCGCATCTGCTGGGCAAGGCCTGCGGCAACGGCTCGTCCGAGATGGTCACCACGCTTTCGCAGTCCGTAGTTGCCATGCTGTACAACCTGCAGCTGATGGCGTACGCCGGGCAGAACGGCGTGGCCGCGTACGGCGTAATCATGTACGTGTTCATGATCTTCTCGGCGGTCTACATCGGCTACTCCATGGCGTGCGCGCCGCTGGTCAGCTACCAGCGCGGCGCCGCGCGGATGGACGAGGTGGGCAGCCTGCTGCGAAAAAGCCTGGGGCTCAATGCCGCCGGCGGCGTGGTCATGCTGGCGTTTGCGCAGCTCAGCGCGCCGGTCGTCGCGCAGATCTTCGTGGGCTACGACCCGCAGCTGGCCGCCTATACCGAGCACGGCTTCCGGCTGTATTCCTGTGCGTTCCTGATCATGGGCATCAGCATCTACTCGTCCGGCTTCTTCACGGCGCTGGGCAACGGCAAGGTGTCGGCGCTCATCTCGTTCCTGCGCACCTTCGTGTTCGAGGCCGGATGCGTGCTGCTACTGCCGGGAATTCTGGGGGCCGACGGCATCTGGCTGGCCATCGATGTGGCCGAATGCGCGTCCGTCATCATCAGCCTGCTGTTCATATTCGGCCTGCGGAAGGTGTACGGCTACTCGCTGCGGCCCGCGCAGAGCTGACCAGCCACGGAGCGTTGCCCCGCCCGCCGACGGACACGCGGGCGCCCCACCGCAAACGGGCGGGTCAGTCGCAACAAAAGGGGCATTCGGGCAGCAGCGCAATCCAGCGTCCGCCCGAATGCCCCCTCACAGGCGCTTCGCTTACAGTTCGCCCGCATCGATCAGCATCTTGAATTCCTGCATTGCCAGCTTGTAGACATCCTTCCGGAATCCGGCAATCTGGCCCAGGCATTCGCGTGCTGTCACGGACTTATGGCGGAATTCATCGCGATCCTGAATGTTCGACATATGCACCTCGATGGCGGGAACCAGCGTATGCACGGATTCCAGCCCGTCCATCAGCGCATAGCTGTAATGCGTGAAGGCGCCCGGGTTGATGACGATGGGAATCTTCTCCCCCAGCTTCTCCGCCTCGAAATACAGCTCCTGCAGATGGTCGATCAGACCGCCCTCGCCGTTCGAGTAGAACGTCTTCACCTCGAATCCCAGCTCTTTGCCATACGCCACCAGGTCGGCCATCATGCTGTCGTACGTCTCCGAACCGTACTGCTCCCTGTTCCGAATGCCGAAGAAATTGTTGTTCGGTCCGCTGATGATGTCCAGTCTTCTCATGTCACAGCCTTTCTCTGCCCTTGCAGCGCAAGGCAATGCGCCGTTTGCGTCTGCGCGTTCTATGCCTGCCGCACATACCGCGCGTTTTGCCTGCAGCCCAGCCAGCCGGCACACACTCCTCCGCGCGCGGCTGCGGACGCAGGCGCGGTAGCGTTGACTTGCGCGTTCCCGCCGGTCGTCTCCCCCGTACGCAGCTGCGCACGCAGGCGCCGGTCTATTTGTTCACGTATTCGCGGATGTAGCGCTCGATGCCCGTCACGCAGGCGGCCAGCGTCTGATTCACGGGTGTGGGCACGCCGTACTTCCGGCCCTGCACCACCACCGCGCCGTTGATCACACCCACCTCGGTGGGGCGGTGCTTCTCCAGGCTCTGGAGAATAGACGGCTTGAAGCTGTACGGCAGCCCCGCGCGCGCCAACTCCAGCGTGTCCATGGGGTCGCTGTACGTCAGCGTCACGCCGGCGGCATGGGCCACGTCGATGCCCTCCTGCACGGCAGCCAGCGCGCAGTCGACCAGCGCCTTCTCCTGGTACATGTCCCCGTAGGGCAGGTGCGTGATGCCGCAAACGGCGCCCGTTGCCACATTCACCAGCAGCTTGTCCCAGATCACGCCCATGATGTTGTCGGATGCGATGCAGTGCATGCCCGCCTCCTCGAACGTCTGCGCGATGGCCTTCACGCGGTCCGTGACCGACCCGTCCAGCTCCCCGATGAACGTGTCCTTCCCGGGGATGGTGGCCTGCACGCGCCCGGGTTCCAGCAGCATGCCGCCGATGTAGGTCTTGCCGCCGATGACGTGCTCGGCGCCCACGACCCCGCACAGCACGTCTTCCGCACCCAGGCCGTTCTGCAGCGACATCACCACCGTGTCCGGGCCCACCAGGCTCGCGCCCTCCTTCATGGTGGCCTCCGTGTCGAACGCCTTGCACAACACGATGACCAGGTCGCACGGACCGATGCCCGCCGGTTCGGTATGGCCCTGCAGGCGCACCGTCTGGTCGCCCGTGGGCGTGACCATGGTCAGGCCGTTCGCGTTGACGGCGTCCATGTGCGGCTTGCGGCCCACCAGGTGCACTTCATTGCCCGCCGCGGCAAGCGCGCCGCCGATGGTGCTGCCCAGCGACCCCGCGCCCAATACGCATGCCTTCATAGTTCTCCTTGCCTTTCGGTATCTCGCGCGGCCGGACGAAGCTCTCAGGCCGCGAAACTCTGCCTGCGCTATGCCTGCCCCATCTCCAGCATGATGCCGTCGGGCAGCACGATCCAATTACGCGGTTTGCCCGGCGCCTGGACCACGCCCTCATAGCCGTACGCGCGCTCCAACGCGGCATTCACATCCGGTACGTTGATGCCAATGTGGTTCATACGCTCCACGGCAAGGTCCGCCTGCCGTGCATTGGGCGCCTTCTGCAGCTGCACGCCGCCAATCCACACCTGGTTGGCGCTCAGCGGATCATCCAGATCCTCTTCCGGGTCGGTCAGCGTAACCTCCATGTCCAGCGCCTTGCCGAAGAAGTCCAGATACCAGCCAAGGTCGGCCACCCTCACGGCAACGTGGTTCACATACGATGCACTCATACTTGCATCCCCTTCCTTTGCAAGCATTCGCTGCGGAATGCGTTATTTCTCAAGCTCGAAGAACTTCAGGATGTGCGTGGCCACGCAGACCACGGTGCCGTCCTGGTTCGTCATGACCACGTCGGCATAGGTTTTCATGGCATCCTGGTCGACCTCCTTCACCGTGTACGTTGCGGTGATGGTGTCGCCGAAGTACACCGGTGCCGTGAAGCGCAGGTGGTCGTAGCCGTACGAGGCGCTGGGGATAGGCGACTGGTACTTCTGCTGGATGAGCGTGGATGCCGTGCTGCCCAGCGCGAAGGTCAGCACGCCGTGCACGATGCGCGTGCCGTACTTCGTGGTCTTCATGAATGCCTCGTTGAAATGCATCTGGCTGAAGTCGCCCGTAATGCCGCCGAACAGGTACACATCCGATTCGCTGATGGTCTTGGTGAACGAGCAGTTGTCGCCCACCTTCAAAGGCAGTTCCGTCATGACAATCTCCTATCGTTGCAGGTAATTGGACTGTTTTTCAATTCGTCCTTCGACCAGCCCCAAGGTATCATGCGGAAATCGACGCGTCTAAAGAATTAAATTCATTTCTGGATAGGTCAATCCATAACCGATGTTTATTGATTTCCCGAGAATCGCTGCACGACAGTCATGCATGGACGTGCGTGCGCGATACTGAAAGCACCCTGCAAATAGAACCCCTGCTCCCTAGGAGGCATGCATGAACGTTGCGCAGCTGGGATATTTCTGCCATCTGGCAAAGACGCAACACTACACCCAGGCTGCACGCGAGCTGAACATCACGCAGCCCGCCCTCTCGCATTCCATTGCCATGTTGGAGCGCGAGCTGGATTGCCAGCTGTTCCGAAAGGTGGGCCGCAACGTAAAACTGACCGAAGACGGCCGCGTTTTCGCCGCATATGCCGAACGCGCGCTGCGGGAAATCGAGGACGGCCGCGAGGAGTTGAAACGCCGCCACGGCCTTCTGCAGGGCGATGTCCGCATCGGCGCCATTGCCACCGTGCGCTCCGGGTACCTGCCGGCCGCCATGAAGGCATACGCGGACAGGTACGGCTCGCTGGTGGAGTTCCACGTATTCCAAGGCGAAACCGCGCCGCTGAACCAGAAGCTCGAGGACGGGTTGCTGGACATGACGATTACCGGCCCCGTCCATCGCCCGAACCTGATTTGCGTCACGCTGTTCTACCAGCAGCTGGTCGTGGCCGTGCGAGCGGACCATCCGCTTGCGTCGCTGCCGTGCATACGCTACGAGAACCTGATCGGCTACGACATCAACACCTACCGACGGGGCATCGCCTGCGGGGAAACGCTGGAGGCGTTCTTCCACGAAACCCATGCGCCGCTGTCGCAGCTGCATCTGATCCGCAATTACGAGGACGAGGTCATCCTGGGCGCTCTGACCGTGCACGAGGATTCCGTGGCGCTGACCATGGCAACGTCGAATCTGATCCCAAACCCGAAGATGGTCCTGCTGCCGCTTGACGTGCCCGGCGCCAAGGAGTTCTATCCCATCTCGCTTATCTATCCGAAGAAGAGCGACCGCAACCAAGCAGTACAGTCGTTCATACAGTTCCTGAAGGAATTCCAGGCGCCCGCCTATAGCCGCAACGACATCAAAGAGTAGCCGCATGCCGTCGGGAGCGGGAGCCCCGTATCCGCCCGGTGCGGCAACGGCGCACGGCGGCGCACTGCAACCTGTCGGGACGCAACCCGACCGGGGCCGGGCAGCCGCCGCGTCCGCCGTCCTTCGCTTGGTCCTTATTTGCGATCCTGGATCAGCTGCAGCATCTGCTGTTCGGCCGTCGATGTGATGCGCAGCGTGCGGAGCGCGCTATCCAGCGTGCTCCGGCATTTCCCGCCGGGCACGCCGCGCAGTTCGTCCACGATGTCCTGAATCTGCCCCAGGCCCGGATACTCCTGCAGCGTCGTTTCGACATCGTAGCTGGTCAGCTCTGCTTCTTTGCGAACGCCGCCCATCACGCCCTCGTACGTCACGGCGTTCCGGTCCGCCAGCGTTTCGATATGCAGCGGCGCTGCGTTGTCGTAATAGGGGAACTCCATGCTTCCCTGGTCGCCGAAAATCAGGAAGCGGTCGATGGCGCGATAGGCAGCATAGCACCACAGGCACGACACCAGCGCGCGCCCTTCCGTGATGCCCGAAAGCGCCACGGCGTCTTCGCGCTCGTAGACGTGCGTCTCGTTGGTTACCTCAAGCTGGAAGTGGGCAAGCGGCCCTACCAGGAAATCCACCAGGTCCAGCATATGGGCATCGCCCTCGTAGAAATGGCAGCCGCCGGAAATCTCCGGCTTCACGCGCCAGGGCTTCTGCGGATACGGCAGCGTCTCTTCCAGCGTCTGCCGCTGCGTGCGAATGATCTGCACGCCGCGTACCTTGCCCAGCGTACCGGCGTCAATGAGCTCCTTCGCCTTACGATAGCGCGGCATGCCGCGGCGGTAATGCGCTACGAAACAGCGCGTCCCGCTTTTCTGGAATGTCGCACGAATCTGCTGCCCTTCCTCCCACGACAGGGCGATGGGCTTCTCCAGGTAGCAGTGCTTGCCCGCTTCGGCCACCGCCTTTGCCTCTTTCAGATGGCAGTTCGGCGGCGTGGCCACGTATACGATGTCGATAGACGGATCCGCCAACAGCTCCTCCATGGTGTCGTACACACGGCCGTGACCATAACGGCTGGTGAAGTCCTGCGCCTTCGAGCGGGTGCGATTGTAGATGCCCGCCAGCTCCGAGCCTTGGGCAAGCCAGGTGGCCGGCCCGTTCTTCGTCTCAACCACGTTGCCGCAGCCGATAATGCCCCAGCGAATAACCTTGTCCGCGCCCATGGAAATCCTCGATTCTCAAGTCAGCTTCGGCCCGACGCGCGCCTGACGCATGCCTAAGCGTGGACAGCCCTTCCGCGCCATTATATCTGCCGGCGAACGGCACGCTGCCAAGAAGCCCGAACGCCGCGGGGACATTGCCCGCCGGCATCTGCACGAACAGGCAGGAGATTCGGGTCATTCGGCGAATTCGCGGAGCACCTGCTAACAAAGGCAGCGCCGTATGCGGCACACTATTCTCACCATGCCGGCAGAAGGGAGCGAATATGCTGCGAGAAGTGAAACGCCAGGTCCAGGGATACCGCACCACCGACGGAGCGGGGGTCAGCCTGGTGCGCGTGCTGGGCGACCAGACCACCAAGGACTTCGGCCCGTTCCTTATGCTGGACGCCTTCGACTCGACCGACCCTGGCAGCTACACCGCGGGCTTTCCCATGCACCCGCATCGCGGCATTGAAACCGTCACCTTCCTTTCCAAGGGGGCCATTGTCCATGAGGACCACCTGGGCACGAAGGCGACCATCCATGACGGAGAGGCGCAATGGCTCACGGCCGGGTCGGGCGCCTTCCATTCCGAGATGCCCCAGCCGGCAGAGCGCTTTCTGGGCGTGCAGCTGTGGCTGAACCTTCCGGCGCGCTGCAAGATGACCGCCCGCCCCGCGTTCCACAGCATCCTGAATAGCGAAATCCAGGAATTCGCGCTGGATGCGGGCACGCTCCGCCTGATCACGGGCACCTACCAGGGACATTCCGGCATTCAGGGAAAGTACCTGCCGCTGGATTATTACGACATCCGCCTTACCGCCCACGGCAAGGTCAGCCTGAATGCGCCCGGGAAGAACGCGTCCGTGATGGCCTTCACGCTGGAAGGCGACGCAGTTGTCAGCGGCACTCCCGTGCGCGCCAAGACCGCGGCCAAGCTGGGGGAAGGCGACACCGTCACCATCCAGGCGGGCAACCAGCCCATCGAGGTCCTGTTCATGCGATCGGAGCGGCTGGACGAACCCATTGCCTGGTACGGGCCCATTGTCATGAACACCCATCAGGAGATACTCGACACGCTGGACGAAATAGACCTGGGCACGTTCATCAAGCGAGAGACCGAATACCAGGACGAATAACGCGCGGCGGCCCCGTCACACCTCTGTTGCACGAACGACCGCGCTCGGCACGCCCGTCACGACCCGCGCGCCCGCCACGTCGGGATCCGTCGCGCCCGCGCGCCCGTCAGACAGGCAGCAGCCCGTCTCGCAGAGCACGCCAAATTACATCTGCCCATGCCAGCGGGCCAGGCGGTCGTACAGGATCGCATTCGAATCCCGGTAGGCTGCCGCATTCCCTTCGGCGGTCCCGCCGAACATGATGTCCCAGCCCGTGCCCAGCGCATCGGAATCGGCGGCGAACAGGTGGCCGGCGTCCGCATACACGTGCGCCTCGAACGCACCGGACTGCGAAGTCAGGCTCTGCGCCGCGGTATCGCTCTGCCACAAAGCATCGCTGCCCCCGGCGAAGAAGACGGCATTTCCCTTGAAGCCGGAAAGGTCAATCCGCGAATCGTCGCCCGTGCCAGCGGCAATGCTCTCGTATACCGCACGATACGACGGCGGGTAGTTCGTCGCTGTGTCCCACAGCATCTTGGCACCTGCCGCCAGGTCCCCCTGGGTGTAGGACGCAAAGGGCACGGGCTGCCCCTGATAGGTGAAGCTGGGCTGCGGGCTGCCCGACGAGAAATCAAGGCCGAAGTAGCTGCGGTCGGCCGGCGCAAAGCAGACCAGGTTGTCTATGGCGAACCCGTGCGCGGCAAGCTCCGCCGCGAATTCGGCGCCCTTCGATGTGCCCACCACAGTTACGGGCTCGGGCTGCGAAATGTGGTCCTTGATATAGGACTCCACCTGGCTGAACTGGTCTAACGGCACATTCGCCAGGGTCTGTGCCTGGCCGTCCTGCCCCCAGAAATACAGGGCCAGCACCTGGTAGCCCTGCGCCGCGATAGCCTGTGCGCGCTCGTAATCCGGTGAGCCTTCCGACCCGCCGTACACCACAACCACGCCGGGATGCGTGCGCTTGGCAGGCGTGAAATGGAAACCTCGCAGGTAGTCCCCCGTTATCGCGCGGACCGAATCGTTGGTCTCGTACGTAACGTCTGACAAGGACATATGCTGCATAACCGTATACGTGTTTGCGTTGTAGGCGCGCAGGCCGAAGAACCCAACAGCAAGAACGGCAACAATCGCCAAGACCACAGCGACTCTCCTTCGCGTTTTCGCATGCTTCCCCATAGCCGCGCATCCTCCCCGCATTTCCCACGGCGCCATAGAAGGCCGAAGATTCATTGGCACGAGCGCCGAATCTTCCCGTGCGGCACCCGGTCCGGGCATGCCGCATTCAAACGCATATGCAGCCCTGCACCTGGGCAAACGCCGCAATCGCCTCTTCAAGCGTAAACCGTACCCAATGCGCCGCGCAGAAGGCAAGCACTTAAGAAACCGGCTTGCAATATTTCGGTGAGAACATAGTAAAGTATTCTTGTTTGTACCAAATCACTCTTACAGACATACATGCCTTATCAGTTTCATCAAAAGGGGTTACATGGGTACTCGCCTGAACGATATTTGGATCACCGGCGCGCTGGGCTATCTGGGCCGCGCGCTGACGCGGCGCTTCGCCGACGCCGGCTACACGGTATACGCAACCGGCCATGAAGTGGACGTGACGGACCTTGACCAGGTCACGGAATTCGTCAGCCGCAACCGTCCCACCATCGTGGTGAACTGCGCGGGCATCCGCCGCGATTACGTGACGGCGGAAAACCGGCTGACCACCATGAAGACGAATGCGCTGGGACCGCGCAACCTGGCTATAGCCACCGAGGCCATCGACACGCTGCTGGTGCAGGTGTCCAGCGACGACGTGTTCGCCCGGCACCAGTACAGCCCCCGCGACGAGTTCGACCGCCCCGAGCCCGATACGCTCTACGGCAAGTCGAAGCTTGCCGGCGAGCAGTTCGTGCGCGAGCTGAACCCGCAGCATCTGATCGTACGCTCGTCGTGGGTCTACCATGCCGACGGCGGACAGCTGGGGTCGATCATCGAATGCGCCAAGAACCGCCAGGAAACCACGCGGCGCGGCGACCAGCTGGCCTGCCCCACGTCGGTGGACACCATGGTGCGCTTCCTGCTGGAGGCCATTCGCGAAGGCGAATACGGCACGTTCCACGTGGTGGACAAGGGGCTGTGCAGCCGCTCGGATTTCGCGCGCGAGGTCTACCGCATCATGGGCGCGAACCCCGCCCTGGTGCACGACGCCGCGCCCGACCCGTCCACGTCGGAAAACGTGGTGCTGGACGACATGATGATCGCCCTGACGGGCCTGACGGAGCCTCCCACCTGGCAAGACGACATCCGCACGTACCTGGAACGACTGAACCTGGCAAAGGCAGGTGAATAATATGGCGAAACTGAGTCTGCCGAAGTCGGGCAAATCGAAATCGGACAAGCCCGAGCAATTTTCCGCCGTCGACACGATCGAGGGGAAGAAGAAGCACAAGATCGGCCTGACTGGCCAGATCATGATCGCATTGGCGTTGGGCATTGCCTGCGGCGTGGTATTCCACTACGCCGTGCCCGCAGGAACCGTCCGCGACGACATCATCGTGAACGGCATCTTCCAGTTCATAGGCCAGGGCTTCATCCGCTTGATGCAGATGCTCGTCGTGCCCCTGGTGTTCTGCTCCATCGCGTGCGGCGCCGCTTCCGTGGGCGACGTGAAGACGCTCGGCCGCATCGGCGGCAAGACGCTGGGCACGTACATCGTGACCACGGCCCTGGCCGTGACCATCGCCCTGACCGTGGGGAACCTGATCAACCCCGGCCTGGGCGTGGATGCCAGCCAGCTGACGTCGAACGCCTCCACCAGCAACGTGCAGACGTCCAATGTCAGCATTATGGACACGCTGCTGGGCATCATCCCCACGAACCCCTTCAACGCCTTGGCCGAAGGAAACATGCTGGCCGTGATCTTCTTCTCGCTGTTCCTGGGCATCCTCATGGCCATCATGGGACGCAAGGTAGAGCACGTGCGCCGCTTCTTCGAGGAGTTCAACGGCCTGATGATGAAGATGACCGAAGTGGTCATGCTGGTGTCCCCCATCGGCGTGTTCTGCCTGTTGGCGCGCACGTTCACGAACCTGGGCGTGGAGATGTTCCTGCCGCTGATCAAGTACATGCTGGGCGTGGTCATTGCGCTGGGCATCCAATGCTTCATCGTGTACGTGCTGATCTTCCTGATATTCGGGCGCATGAACCCGCTCAAGTTCTTCAAGAAGTTCGCGAACGTGATGCTGTTCGCATTCTCCACGGACTCGTCGAACGCGACGATCCCCCTGAACATCGACACGCTGGTGAACCGCATCGGCGTGCACCGCAAGGTGGCATCGTTCACCATTCCCCTGGGTGCCACCATCAACATGGACGGCACGTCCATCATGCAGGGCGTGGCCGTGGTGTTCACGGCCCAGCTGTTCGGCGTGAACCTGACACCCATGGATTACGCGACGGTCATTCTCACGGCCACGATCGCGTCCATCGGCACGGCGGGCGTGCCGTCCGTGGGCCTGATCACCCTGTCCATGGTGTTCAACTCCGTCGGGCTGCCGCTTGAGGGCATTGCCATCATCATGGGCATCGACCGCATCCTGGACATGCTGCGCACGGCCGTGAACATCACCGGCGATGCCATCGTCACCACGGTTGTGGCGAAGTCGGAAGGCGAATTCGACCGCGAAACGTTCGAGGATCCGAATGCCGGCACCGAAGGCGCCCCGGGAGAGATCGTCACGTCCGCGAAGTAACGCGGCCAACGCGCTCGCCGCGTTCAGCCAAGCCCCCGGTAGGCGCCCACCGTGCAGGTACCGCTACTGCTCGATGGGCGCCTCCGTACGCTCTGGGAGGAACCGGGCAACGGGCGCAAGCTCTTCCTGTGTGAAGATGCGACGGGCCGCGGACTCGTATTCGCCCGCCTTGCGCACCTTCCTGAGGGCCCGCTTAATGGAAAGCGGGTCTGCAAACGCGAACTTGGCGTAGAACCACCACTCCTTCATGCGGAACACCGCGTTGCCGCCCATCTCCGCTTGGTATGCGGCGAACAGGCGGTCGTGGAAGTGCTCCAACTCCTGGCGCGTGGCGGGCGATCCGCCCCGGATCATGCGCGCCAGCGCGGGGTTCGTCAGGATGCCCCTGCCCAGCATGACATGGCGCGTAGCCGGATAGGCGCGCACCAGCGCATCCAGGTCGTCGACGCTGAAGATGTCGCCGTTGTAGGCAACGGGGAACGGCGCGCGCTCCAGGGTTGCGCCGTATGCCTCCTGCCGCGGAATGCCCCGGTAGACGTCCTTCTGCAGGCGCGGATGCACGATGAGCTCGGCCAGTGGGAACTTGCAGAACACGGTAAGGATGTCGTCGTATTCACCCTCATCGCGCAGGCCGATGCGCGCCTTGACGGATACCGGAAGCGGGGACTGGGCACACACCTGCTCCAGGAACGCCTCCAAGTCGTCCAGATTGCCAAGGAAGCCCGCGCCCTTCCCTTTCGCCGTGACGGTTTTCGACGGGCACCCCAGGTTCAGGTTGACCTCCTGGTAGCCCTCGTCCGCCAACTGGGTGGCTGCCCATACGAACTCGTCGGCATTCTTCGTCAGCAGCTGGGGCACCACGTTCAACCCCTGGTTGTTCTGCGGGTCGATCTCCTTGTAAGAGCAGCCCTTGAACGCAGCGTTCACATGGGGCGGCGCGATAAACGGCGTGTAATAGCGGTCAAGGCCGCCGAAACATTCCGCATGCACGTTGCGGAATACATGCCCCGTCAAACCTTCCATTGGCGCAAGCGATAGCAGCATCAATCACCTTCATGTCTCTGGTTCCGCCCCCTTGCGCCCCTCTTGAACGCGAAAGGAACGCACTGGGAATTTCCTGTAGCGATAGTAGCAATCCGCGCCGTCCGGTGCGGCGGGCGCTAGGCGTTCTCCCTATCGAGATGCTGCCGCGCCCCGTAACCCTGTTTCTTGAAACCCGCGTTCAGGAAGTCGATTTCCGTCGGCACCAGCTTCAGCAGGGGCATGGGGCGTTCCATTCTCCGAATGAGTTCCGGGTTGATGCCCTTCAGCTCAAGGAAGCTGTTGTATTCCGCACTCCAGGCATCAACGAATTCTATGCGTCCCGTAACCTGCATGCCCTGAAGCGTGCCGGAGCCATACGGTTCGAAGATGGCGGCGCAGACATTCCGATTTGTCCTGAGCGCCCTGAACTTCAGCCCGCCTTCGGACATGATCCACAGAACGCCCTGGTCGTACGTGTATTCGAGGGGCGTGCAGCGCACGAAATCGTTCGCCGCCGTTGCAAGCGCCAACGTCGTGTGGGATTTCAGGAAGTCGTCGACTGCCTCTTCGAGCTCCGCGCGCGGCATTGCTGCCGTTTCAGCGTCGCGATGCTGCCAGAACGTTTCCGCGTAATCGAAATCGTCATTGTCCATGGATGTTCCTCCAAACCTCTTCTTCGAAGCGGCAAATGCTATTGCCGCGTTGTCTTCTGAATAAAGCGAACCGTTTGCGCTCTCTGCTGCTCTGCCGAGATGCTCGCAGTGCCGTCGCCCTGTTGTTCGCCATAGCTTCCGAACTGCGCATGATTGCCGCCGTCAATGACCAGCTCATGCGTCGAAGCCGGCAGGTTCGCGCGATCGGAGGCGTAGTTTTCCCTGTTCAGCACGCCATCGTTCGATCCGTAGACGCTCATCACGTCAAGGGAGGTGCCGGAGATGTCCTGCGTGGAATACGCAGCGAGCAGTACCAACCCCTCAAGGCCGTCCGCATGGGAGCTTGCGTAGTTTGCCGCCATGGCGCCTCCAAGCGAATGCCCGGCGATATACCAATGCTCGACCTGCGGATACCGGCTCATGGCGTTCGTTGCGGCGTCTTGATTGAGAATGGCCAGGTCCAGGGGCATTGAGACGTCGACGCAGATCCAACCATGCGATGCAAGCTTGTGCAGGAGCGGTGCGTATGCCCGATAGTCGACCTTCGCGCCCGGGTAGAACACCAGCCCGTACGTGTTGTCGGGATCGCGGTCCGGGCCAAGGAATGCAATTTCGCCATCCTGTTGAACCACCTGAACGTTGCTGTCGCTTTCCAGCGCCGCCAAGGCAGTGTCGTCGGGCTGCATGTGCCCGGTGAAGAGGAAGTTTGCCGCCGCAATGATGACGATGAGGAGCACGGCCCCGATGATCAGACCCGCGATAGCCCTCTTCGAAAGGGCGCTACGGTCCCCCTTGCGTGCTGGATTATCCATCTGGCTCCCTCCCCATGAGCAGCTCAGGCCCATGGTACCTGAAGAGGAAACGGGATGCCCTCCGCGTCCATTTCTGGTATCCTTTCATTGTCGTTTTACGACAGCGCGGCGGTTTTACACCTGTTGCCTCAGGAGTCCACCCGTTGTCAGATAACGTGTGGTGGAGTCGCTTTAGCTATTGTGTCCGGCTTAGCTATTCAGCTAAGCTAAGGACTATGATTAGGACTATCAGCAGTCCGATGAACGAATTGAGTTCATCCATAGCCTCATCCCCTTTAATCAGGGGCGGCCGCCGCGCTTGTGGGTGATTCAGCACCCACACGAAAAGGCGTTGCACCATGAGGTGCGGCGCCTTTTCCGTATATGTGGGAATATCCCCGCGCGATTCCGAAATATGTAGCAAGGAGACTTGGCGCTGCGTCGCTGATTCTGTCAGCCGACTGCTTGCTAATCCGCGAGTCATCATCGAACTTAACGGGCAGCGCCATAGTCTGATAACTGCATGGGAAACATCACCATCGACGTTGCGGCTAGCCCTGGAGCATGATAACGAGCACCACGACCGCAACTATGAGGCACACGATAAGGCATCCGCAGCCTCCACCGCTGCTGCCGCCGCCATTGTCCGGGTCCTCTTCTCCGCCGAGGAACCCCGCCGAACGCCACCATAGAATTGTCATTGGATCCATATCCACGCCAGCGGCACCTCCCCATGCTTTACCTGCGATTTCTACGTACGATACCAGGGCGTGAAATCAGGGACAAACCCTCTGCGAAAGGCGGCGACAAAGGAACGCAAACAGATGCCTCAAGCCGCAATCACGTGGCACTAACTATAAAATTAAACCCGCCATTTTCGGAAGAATCAGCACTCCCAATGCCATTACACTGGTCGCAACGAAGGGAGGGCGCATGAACAAGAACGAGATGTGGAACGCCGTGAAGGACTGCGACGCCGCATACGACGGCGCATTCTATTACGGCGTGAAGACGACGGGAATCTACTGCAGGCCCTCGTGCAAATCCAAGCTGCCGAAGCAGGAGAACGTAACGTATTGTCGGACGAAAGAGGAAGCCGAGGCGGCGGGTTTCAGGCCGTGCAAGCGCTGCAGGCCGGACCTTCTGGGCGCATACGACCCGGCGGCGGAGCTGTCGGCAAAGGCGAAGGACCTCATCGATCGCAGCTACAGCGACCGGGCGGAGCTGAGCAAGTCCATGAGGAACATGGGCGTGACCAGGAAACATCTTACGGAAGTATTCAAGAAGGAATACGACATAACGCCTTCCGAATACCTGTTGCAAACGCGCATCGCCAGCGCGCGCAGCATGCTGCAAGACGGCGTGAGCGTTCTGGACACGTCCGTTGCCGTGGGCTATGCAAGTCCGTCCGCTTTCTACGATCACTTTCGCCGCATCACCGGCATGACGCCGGCGCGGTATCGCCAGATCTTTGCCAGGGACATCAGCCGTAGCGTGCTGGACACGCCTATCGGCAGCCTGCGCATCATCACCGGTCCGGAAGCCATCCTGTGTGTGGAGCAGGCCGGCCGCGAACTGGGCGATGCCGGCATGTATGCAGACAAGATTCCCGCTGACCACGTGGTGCAGGGCAGTGCCTCCGGCGAGCTTCTGGAAGCGTGCAAGGCGGAGCTTGGGGAATACTTCGCAGGCAAGCGCCGCGCATTCGACCTGCCGCTGCTGCCCGAGGGGACGGACTTCCAGAAGTCCGTTTGGGGCGAGCTGCGCCGCATCCCATACGGGGAAACGCGCACGTACGGCGAACTTGCAGCACTGACGGGCAACGCGAAGGCGTCGCGCGCGGTGGGCATGGCGAACCACTGCAACCCGATACTCATATTGATCCCCTGCCATCGCGTCATCGGCGCGAACGGCAGCCTTACGGGATACGCCGCGGGCATAGAGGCGAAACGGTACCTGCTGCAGCTGGAGAAGGGCGCCGCCGCGTGAGCTCAGCCTACTATCCCATCTCCCCGGAAAGCATCGAATGGCTCTGCGAGCGCGATCCTGAACTGGGCGCAGTCATCCGCCGGATGGATCCGCCGCAAAGGAAGCTATGTCCCGACCTTTTCAGCGGGCTGGTGTTCTACGTGATATCGCAGCAAATATCGGCGAAAGCAGCCGACACGGAATGGCGCCGCTTCACAGAGCTCTTCGGCCCCGTGCGCCCCGAGTGCATTGCCAAACTCACACCCGAGGAGATTCAGAAATGCGGCACCACGCTCAGGCGATCGGGGTACATCCTGGACATCGCGCGCCAAGTTGCCTCCGGCCGCATCGACTTGCAGGAGCTGGCAAGCTTGCCGGACAACGAGTTCTGCAAGCAGGTCACGAAGCTGCCCGGCATAGGTGCATGGACGGCGCAGATGCTGCTGATACACGCACTGCGCCGCCCTGATGTCATCAGCTACGGGGACCTTGCCATCCTCCGCGGCATGAGAATGGTCTACCAGGTGCCGGAGATAAGCCGTGAGCAGTTCGAGGGCTACCGGCAGCGATACTCGCCGTATGCAACGGTTGCGAGCATCTACCTGTGGGCCATCTCCGCGGGAAACGGCGGCTGCCTGCCGGACCCGGCGCGGAATTAAAGAACGCCGCGCTCGCAACGGGGTACGGCGTCTGCAAGGGCCTGTCGGACCCGACGCGAGGTTAAAGCGCCGAGCCCGTTATTCGCTTGCAATCAGGGCATTCACTGACGGGGAGTCCGCAGGTGCCAGGATCCTGAGCGAATGCGATGCGCCAGCACTGCAATGCCGCCGGCGAGCACTGCCAGGAAGCCCAGCGCGAACGGAAGCGCGCTGTCGGAAGTCAGCGGCAATGAGCTGCCGGAATCGGTGGAGCCGCTACTGCAGCTGCCAGACGCTTCCGTGCTGGTGGTGCTGGACGTGCTGCCTTCGGTATCGGTCACTTTCTTGGCGGTCGTGCTGCTGCTGGAGGACGTACTTCCGCCCGAATTGCCGCTGCTAGAAGATGTGTCCCTACTGGGGATATTGCCGCCGCCGTTTTTGCTCGGCGTGTCGGTGCTGCCGCTGGGCGGCGTCGGGGTCTCCGTCCGCGTGTTCGTGATGACGAAGCCTTCCGAGGCGTCACCCGAAACACTGGGCGTGTACCCATCCACGGCATCTTCCTCAACGGTGTAGACATACGCATGGCCGTCGTCCGGGTCGTACTTCGGAAGCCCCATGAAGCTGAACTTCCAGTTGGTATCGGCCGACACCGAAGCGCTGTCGACGGCAGATCCGTCCCGCAGCAGGTTCACGGTAACTTTATCGGGGCGCGTGCCGCTGGCGTTATCGTCGTCGTCCCATTTCTTCGTGCCCGTCACATCCACCGTGCGCGTGTTCGTGAGCGTGAATCCCTTCTCCGCGGAGCCGGAAACGGCGCACGCATATCCGTCAACCGCCTGCTCCTTCACGGTGTACGTGTAGGCGTTCCCGTCCGCGTCGCTCGTCGGAAGGTTCTTGAACGTCGTCTTCCATTCGCCGTTTTCGTCGGCCGTCATTTTCTGGTAACCCACGTATTCCCCGTCGCGGTAGAGCTCCACCTTCACGGAATCAGGACGGACGCCGTCTTTGTCATCGGCATCGTCCCAGGTCTTTTCCACAGAGATGTCGGTCGTGTCGACCGTCTTGCCAATGAACACGCTGCCGTTCGATCCGATGCCGCCGCCGCGGGTAGCGGACGTGTTCGAAACGATATGCACGGTCGCCAAACTCAGCGCCTTCTCAACGGCGGAGCTGCTTGCCGTGAGGCTGTTGCTCAGCGATAGGTTTTCGTCCTGGCTTGCATCCAGCGTGCCCGTCAGCTCGCTCAGCGGAACCTCGCTGCCATCGTCGTAGACCCACTGGTACGCTCCGCCACCCAACATGGAAGGCGAGATGACATACGGCGGATTGCCGCTGTGCGTGCCCAGGTAGAGCGACGACAGGATGTAGATCTCCCGCGCATTGCCGTCGTCCGTGCTGTTCCCGTACATGACGGAACCGTTCGTCAGCTCGATGTCCGTTGTGGACACCGGGCACGCCGCGTACCCGCCGCCGGCAATGGACGCGCTGTTCGACGAGATCTCGGCATTGTTCAGATACAACTCGCCGTTATGGAACGACGCGTACTGGCTGGAGTAGCCGTTGACGTAGATGCCGCCGCCGCCGAACATGGCGCTTCCGTTTCCGTCCGCCGTCACGGTATTGTCCGTGATGGTCCCCGCTGTGATGCGCGCGATGGCGTACGTGGGCGTTCCGCTGTTGCCTGAACCGCTGTAGCCCGCCTGCACGAAGATGCCGCCACCGCCGTCTCCGGCAGAATTACCCGAGATGGTTCCACCCGTCATGGTGAGCACGGGGCTGTCATGGCGAGACGCGTAGTGGGTGCCCATGGAGATGCCGCCGCCGCGTTCGTACGCCGTGTTGTCGGATATGGTGCCGCCGGAGAAGTTGACGTCCGTGCCGTCGGCCGCGCAGATGCCGCCGCCGCTTCCGCCGTACTCGGAGCTCAATTTAGCGCTGGCACCCTGAAGCGCGCGGTTGCCCGTCACGGATCCGCTGGACATGTTGATGACCGCGTCGGAAATGCCGTACACGCCGCCGCCGTACACCGCCTCGTTGTTGCGCACGGTGCCGCCCTCTATGTTCACGGTGCTGGACTGGGCGAAAATGCCGCCGCCCCCTTCGGGATACCAGTTGCCGTGGCTTTCGATGCTGTTGTTCTGCACGTACGCGCCTTCGCCCACGGTCAGCGTGCTGCCGCCGTACACGCCTACAAGCGACCCGCCTTCGCCGCTGCCTCCTTGAGAGATGCCCGTTGCACCGGCGCTGCTATTGCCGTCGATCACGATGTTGCTCAGCGTAAGGCTGGCCTTCGATTTCACGGTCACGAGTTCACCATGGTAGTCGGCAGCGCGCTTCAGCGTCTTCCCATCAAGCGTCCAGGTCTCCGCAGAACCGGAAACCTGTAGGGCGCCGGTAACGTAGATGGTGCCCGCACCGGTGGATTCCAGGAGCGCCTTCGCCTTCGCGAACGTTTTCACCGACTCCGCCTTCGTGCCGGGATTCGCATCGTCGCCCTTCGTGCCGTTCACGTACACCTGCTCGGAAGACGAGGCGTCGGCAGCGAAAGCGCATGTCGGCCCCATGGCGCAGACCGCCAGCATGAATGCGGCAATGGCCAGAACGCACGCAGCGTACTCCCGCGCGCGCGAATGTTTCACGATGATCATCTTATGTCCCTCTTTCCCTAACCGCGCTCCCGATGCGGAAGCGCCATCGAAGGAAGAAAAGGAAAGCCCGCGGGAAACGCGGGCCAAGATCCCATTCCCCTTCCTTCAGCCGACGGCATTCCGCGCGGGCGCGGACGTGGGGAAACGGTGCGCCGCCGGAATGGGGAAATCGACGCGCACCCATGGTGTCCTCCGCTGGGAACAGAGGGCGGTAACGATTCAGTGTGTTGCGCCCGCGCCGCACGCGGATGCCGTCATGGCCGGTTTACGTGGACCGCACCCTCTGCCGCAGAGCTTGGGAGCGCGAAAACCACGCCTTCATCCTAGGGCGCAGGCGCGGCAGCACCCCGCCGCGCCGCATGCCAAAGCTGCCAGCAAAGTGGCAGAATTCGTCCTTGACAAAATGGACATGTTTGTTATCTTTCCGCTCCGCGTGTAGGATATCCACTGTTCTTCGGGCGCCAGTGCACCAAGCGGAAGGAGGGAGTGCACGATGAACACCCTGAATGTTGCCATCTGCGAGGACCGCCGCGCCGACACGCGCCGGCTGATGGGCATTATTCGCAAGGCCCCGTTCAACGCATCCATCACAACGTACGTGCAAGCGCGTGATTTCGTGCGGGCCTACACGCCCGGCATCTACGACCTGGTGTTCATGGACATCTTCATGGCGGAACCGGATGCGGAAGGCGAACCGGACGCCCCCGAAACGCCCTGCGGCATCGAGGCCGTGGCGGCCCTGCGACGCGTGGATCCGCTGGTGCCGGTGGTCTTCACCACGAACAGCACGGACTTCGCGCTTGACGGCTATCGGCTGAACGTGAGCCAGTACCTGACGAAGCCCGTTCAGGCCGAAGCCGTGTACGACGTGCTGGCGCACGCTCACGAAGCGAAGCTCAAGCGCCCCGGCCTTCAGGTGCGCGTGAGCCGCAAGGACGTGACCGTCTGCCCCGACCAGCTGGTATTCGCCGAACAGAGCGGCCACTACTTCACGCTGACGATGGTCGACGGGCGCACGCTGCGCGTACGCGGCCGGCTGGACCAGTTGGAGGAGAAGCTTGCGAACCCGCAGTTCCTGCGCTGCCACCACAGCTACCTGGTGAACCTGGCGCTGGTGCAGGACATCGACTCCGACACCATGAGCGTTGCGCTGTATGGCGGGAACACGGCATTCATCCGCCGCGGTTGGCTGTCCCGCACGCGCACGGCCTGGGAAGACTGGATGTTCGCCATGGCGCGGAAGAAGGACGCCGCAGATGAAAGCTAGAACGCGCGGCACTGCAGTGCTGCTGTGCTGCGTGTTCGCCGCCGTGGTGTTCGCGCTTGTTGTCTCGAGCGCCTACACCTCGGAGAGCAACGACGTGCAGCAGGGCACGCAGACAATCAGCACGTGGCACATGACGGTGCGGGACGCGGACGGCAACAAGGTTGAAGGCTACCCCGCAACCGTGTCCACGCCCGACGACCTGCATGGCCTGCAGCCCGGCTGGACCGTGACGCTTTCCGCGGACGTGGAGCTGGGCAACGAGGCGTCCCTGTACGTGAACACGTTCTACGCCCCCTACAAGCTGTACGTGAACGGCAACTTGGAAGACAGCTACGGCGCGCCCGGCACGTATCCTTCGTTCCTTTCCGACCCGCCGCCGTTCAATTCCATCGCGCTCGTTGCCGGGCAAAGCGGTCCGGCGAACGTGTCGATTGTCTACACGGTGCCGAACAAATACTGGGGTCTGCGGCTGACATCCATGGTGTACGGATCGTTCGACGCCGTGCGCGTGATGCTGTTCTCGCAGATGGGCTTCGCATTCTCGTTCGGCGAGACGCTCATTGCGCTGGGACTCGTGTTCGCCCTGATGGGGCTGGCCGTGCGCCGCATCGACGAGAGCAGCGCCATCCTCGCCTGGCTGGGCATGTTCTGCGCGTGCATCGGCATGTGGTCGGTGGGCGAATGCGACTTGACATCGGTGATCATCAAGCGCCCCGTCACGCTGCACCTGATGACCTACATAGGCCTGTTCACGCTGTTGATCCCGCTCACGCACCTGACGCGCATCGTGATCGGCCGCCCGGAAGATAAGCTGCCGTTCATCCTGTGCCGCGCAAGCGAGCTGTTCGCACTGGCGGCCATTGTGCTGCAGCTGGCGGGCATCTGGCAGTTCTCCGAGAGCCTGTTCGTCTACTACGCAGTCAGCATCTCGCTGTTCGGCCTGATGACGGCATACCTTGCCGTGTCGCTGGTGCGCAAGCGCACGGAGTTTTCGGCCTTCAAGGCCTACTATCTGGCCGTCGTGCTGATCTTTGACGTGTTCCTGGGGCTGGAGCTTGCGAATTACTACGCCTGGCGCGTGGTGCCGGAAATGCTGTTCTGCGAGATTGGCGCCGTGGTCTTCACCGTGTCGCTGATTGTGATCAGCGGCGTGTACCTGAAGGGCATGATCGAAGAGCGCCTGGCCGCGCAGGACATGCGCCACCGCATTGCGCTGATCACGAAGCGCGCCGAGGCGGAGCGCAAGCAGAACCGCGCCATCATCGACACGAGCAACGAGATCCGCCGGCAGCGCCATGATTTCAAGCACCAGCTGGCCGTGATCCGCGGTTACAACGAGGAAGGCGACCGGGCGAAGCTGGAGTCGTACCTGGACGAGATCAGCGCCGCTATTCCCGAAGGCGACCGCACGCATCGCTTCTGCACGAACTTCGCCATCAACGCCGTGGTGCAGTACTACCTGGATGCCGCGCGCGCCCAGGGCGTGCAGCGCGTGGACGCGAAGCTGGACGTGCCGCGCGACCTGACGACCGCCCAGGAGAACGACCTGGCCGGCATCGTAGGCAACCTGATGGAGAATGCCGTGCGTGCCGCTGCGGCCGTATGCCGCGCACACCCGAGCGATGCGGACGCCGCGTTCGTGCGCCTGCGCGGGCGCACGGCGAACGGCATCGTGACCATCGTGCAGGACAACAGCTACGAGACCGTGCAGCGCGACGCGAACGGCTCGTTCGTGTCGCAGAGCGCGAACGGCGGCATCGGCCTGCAGTCCGTGAGGCAGACGGCCGAAAAGTATCGGGGCGGGGCGCGCTTCGAAGCCGAGGACGGCGTGTTCACGTCGTCCGTCTACTTGCATGTGGAGCCCGTCGAGGACATCGTGGTCGACGAAGGCTGAGCGGCGCGCATTCCGCCCGCAGCTGCGGCAAGTACGACAAGCAAGCCCACCAAGAACGGAAGCGTGCCAGTCCACTCCACCAACAGGATGTCCTGATAACTGTCGGGATTCATCGTGGCGCCGGAAAGCTGTAAGGCTGTTGGCTGACCTGGGAATCTTCCACCAAGCCGGACACGTTGTTCTTGATTTCGTACACCCTGCCCGCAGACGAGGCATCGTCGGCGTAGGCGCGCGGCGGCGACGCGCCGCAGACGGCCAGCAGCATCAATGCAAGAGCCAAGATGCAGGCAGCACCCGTTTCGCAATATTCATGATGTTCTCCCTTTTATGGCGGTTTCCCCATTGAGATGCGCCCCCTCGCGAAAGCAAGGAGCGCATAGCACTGTTGGCCACATGTTATGGCCCGAAAATCACGGAAAAGGGCCGCGCCGCCCACTGCATCCGTGGACGGCGCGGCCGAATTCACTGCGGCAGCGCAGCTAAGCGCTTGTACGCCCGCCTTCCCGGCAGGGAGATTTCACCGCGTTGCTTACTGCAGCGCCAGACCGTCGTGCCAAGCCTGGCCCACCACGTCGCCTACGACGCGATAGCTGCGGGTAGCCATATCGAACACGATCGGCTTGAGCTTGCCCGCGTCCACGAGGCCGTCCGTCAGGATGGACTCGTCCGCCTGCTCGGCAACAACCGTGCCCACCAGGACGCCCGTATTCGGGTCGAAGCTTTTCACCGTGCACTCCAGCGTGAGCGGATACTCCTCGATGATTGGCGCGTTCACATGCTCGCTCTTGTGCACGTGCACGCCCGCCTTCTCGATCTTGTTGACCTTCGCGCCCTTCCCGATGCCGAAATAGTCGGAGATCGTCTCAGTATCCACGGTGCCGAACGCAACGGTGAACGCGCCCGTCTTCTGCAGGTTCTCGGTAGTCTTGTGCGCTCCCAGGAAGAACGTGATCTCCTCGGAGCCCGACTGCACGCCCCATGCCGCGTTCATGGCATTCGGCACGCCGTTTTCATCGTACGTGCCAATGATGTAGACGCCCTCCGGCATCATCGCGACGTTCTTCGCTTCAAGTTCAACCGTCATGGTTCGTTCCTTTCACTCGGTGTTGTTCATCAGCCCCATGGTAAACCGCGCAGCAGACGCCGCGCTGTGCAATGGCTGCCGACCGCAATGCGGCAGACGCATGCTGCTTTCGCGCAGGCCCCCGTCGGACACCCGCCGCACCCCGAGCGCATGATGCCTTCGCACGCAGAACGGGCACGCGTAAGGGAACCGTTAACCGAAAGCCCTAGAATGGCCGCGTGCATATTCGGCAGAGCGTAAAAGGAGCGCCGATGAACATTCAGACCGTGCGGACGGGATGGACGCTGGTATCAAGCGCCGTGCCCGACCGCAGCACGCACCGCTTCGGCCTGGCCTACACGGGCCTGTTCCAGCGGCGGAGCAAGCGCATCAAAGTGCCCGTGAAATGCTTCTACGTGCAAGTGGCGGGCCATAGCCTGCTGGTTGATACCGGGTGGAGCGTGCAGGTGGTGGACCATCCGCTGCGCCACCTGGGCTTCGGCCTGTGGTTCGCAAGCGAACCGGTCATGGATGCCCCGAAGCGGCCATCCACCAGCTGGAGGGGAAACCCATCGACGCCGTCCTGATGACGCGCCTGGATTGCGACCACGTCTCCGGCCTGCACGACTCCCCGAAAAGCCTGACCGTCTACGCGTCCGAAGCGGAAGTGGCCTACGCGCACAAGAAGAAGATGCGCTACGGCAGCCTGCCCGAAGGGCGCAGCTACAAGCTTATCGATTTCGCACAGGACGATGCCGCCCCGTTCGGCCTGTCCGCCGACCTGTTCGGCGACGGCAGCGTCACGGCCTATCTCACGCCCACCCACAGTGCCGGCAGCGTCATCTACCGAGTACACGTTTGCCCTGCTCGTGGGCGACAACGGCTACAGCCGGGATTCGTGGGAGAAGGGCCTGCTGCCCGGCCCGTTGTACAACGCCGACAACATGCGGTCCTGCTTGGCATGGATCAAGCGCGAAGCTGCCGATGAACACTGCGCGGGCGTTTACTGCGCGCACGATCCCGCCGACCGCTGAGGCGGGGCCGAACCCGCACCACCCCGCACTGCCGCGCGGGCGCAAGCGGCGCACCAGCGAACGGAAACGCAAACCTAGGCCGCTGCGCCGCTGCGCCTTATTTCACGAGCCCGTTCTTCACCAGGTACGCCGCGGCATCGAGCACGGTCTGCTTCGCCGGACGCGGATTCCACCCTAGCAGCTTGCGGGCGCGCGACGCATCGCGGTGGTAGCGCAGGCCGATCATGGTGTTCAGCACCTTCATGGCAGGCTGGAAGTGCGCCATAAGCCCGATGAGGAAGTCGGGAACGACCGTGGTGCTCACCTTGTAGTCCGGATACGCCCCCTTCAGGATGCGGGCCATCTCCGGCATGGTCATCTCCTCGGACTCCGCAATGAAGCGCTTGCCGTTCGCCTTGGGGTTCTCCATGGCCAGAATATGCAGCCGCGCCAGATCGCGCACGTCGGCCACGGGGTAGATCACGTTCGGGCTGGGGCTGCCGGTCAGGAGGGACATGAAGATCTGGTCCGTGCTGCTGGCGCGCCCGCCCATGTTCGGCCCCAGGATGGCGCCGGGCAGGATGGTGGCAAGCTGCGTCTTCTCCTGCGCGTCCACGATTTCCCAGGCGCGCTGATCGGCCTTGAGCTTCGAGATCTGGTACTTCGTGGCCCAGCGGTTGTGCTCGTCTGTCCAGAAGTCCTCGTTCACGGCCGGGTTCGGGTCCTTCTTGTCGGGATAGTCCGCCGCTTCCGAGCTGGTCATGACCACTTTCGGGATGCCGGCTGCCACGGCAGCGCCGATCACATGCTCCACGCCTTCGACTGCCACCGGGATAAGGGTCGGGTCGTCCATGTTGTCGCCGCCCAGGGGCGAGGCCGTGTGGATGACGGCGTCCACGCCGCGCATGGCTTCCGCCCAACCGTCGGGGCTTCCCAGATCCGCCACCGCGAACGAAAGCCGCTCGGTCGGAACGCCTTCGGCCTGAAGCATGTCCACAACCTTGCCCGACTTCTTCATGGCACGCACCGTGGCGCGTACCGCATAGCCGTCTTCCAGAAGGTACCGAATCACCCAGCCGGCAAGGAAGCCCGTCCCTCCGGTGACCAAGACGGTCTTGCCGTGCTTGTCCTGCGCGTTCATCTGCGTCGTCTGTGCTTTCGCCTGTGCTGCCATGGCGTGCTCCTCCGTTGTCGCGTTGCGTTGTTATTTGTGCAACATATGTTGCGTATGTAACCTGCGTTCACTATACTGTGCGGCAGAAACCGCGCACAAGAGGCAATCCGCCCGCCGCTGACACATATGCAACACGGCGCGCCGCAGTGATGCACAACACGGAGGAAAAGCATGGATCGAAGGCAAAAATACACGCGGATGGTGCTGAAGCAGGCGCTGTCCGAGCTGCTGCAGCAGAAGCACCTTGACAAGGTGACGGTGAAGGAACTGTGCCAGAAGGCGGACATCAACCGCACCACGTTCTACCGCAACTACCAGGATGTCTACGACCTGTACGGGGACATGGAACGCGAACTGGTGGAGCAATCGTTCGAGTCGGGCGACATGGCTGCCGACCGCTTCCGCATGTTGCACGTCATCTATGAGAATCAGGCATTCTACCAGGAGTTTTTCCACTCCCGCCTGCAGAGCAGCTTCATCCAGGAGACCGTCGAGCGCATGGCCGACCAGATGAAGGCCATCCTGAAGGAACGCGGCACGTACGACGAAAAGACGTTCCCCGTCCTGTACCGCTACAACGTGGAGGGCGCCCTGGGCGTGATCCGCGGGTGGCTGGACGACGGCTGCACGCTGCCGCCGGACGAGCTGGGCCGCATCCTCTACGGCATCGTGGAGAAGCAGTACCGCTGATGTCTGGCGCACCTGGCGCACCCGCCCGCATTCGGCCCCAGATGACACCTGGCGCGAATTGATAGCAGGTTGGCGCGTTGTGATGTTCTGCAGATTCTTCCGGGTCCGTATTATCGCCTCATCAGCTACGGAGAAGCGGCAACGGCGCCGCGCAACTGGAAGGACCAACCCATGAAGAACCTCGCGCTTATCACCGGATCGTACGGCGGCCTTGGGACCTGCTTTGTCAACATCCATGCGAAGACGGGCGGCGACCTTATCCTGGTGGGCCGCAACCCCCAGAAACTCGAAGAGCAGGCAGCCGCAACCCATGCGGCATACGGCGTGGAGGTCCGCACCATTGCCGTCGACCTCTCAAAGCCCGAAGCGGCGCAGACCGTCTACGACACCTGCAAGGAGAACGGCTGGCTGCCCGACGTGCTCATCAACAACGCCGGCTTCGGCGGCCAGGGCGACTTCGCCCGCGAACGCACCATGGACCAGGATCTGTCCATGATCGCCGTGAACGTGGAAACGCCCACGCGCATGCTGAAGCTGTTCCTTCCCGACATGATTCAGCGCGGCAGCGGCAAGGTGCTGAACGTAAGCTCCACTGCCGCCGTCATGCCCGGGCCCCTGCAGGCCGTCTATTACGCCACGAAGGCCTACATGACCAGCTTCTCGAATGCCCTGTGGCGCGAGTTGAAGGACACCGGCGTCACCGCGACCTGCCTGATGCCGGGCGCCATGTCCACCGGCTTCGCAAACGCCGGCGGGCTGGGCGACACGGCCCTGTTCGTCAAGGCCACGGACCCCACGCCAGTTGCCCAGGCAGGCTGCGACGGCATGCTGAAGGGCGAACTCAACGTGACCGTCGGCCTGGTGGGTGCGCAGAAGGCCTTCATGCCGATGACGCCGTTCCTGCCCAAGAAGATGCTCATGGACAACGTCTACAACATGCAGCTGCGCGGCAGCGCCGATAAGTAGCGAAGCGAACGTCCCGCGTCCGCCCTTCCCCGCTGCGGTATCGTGAATGCGGCGGGACCGTCATGCGCCTACCCCGCGCGCCTTGCGCCCGCCCCGCGTCGCGTTACCCACCAATCGTCAATTTGCCCTGAGGAGTTCCCATGAAACGCTATGTGCTCGACGCAAACTACCCGCGCGTGCTGGAGCATTTCGGCATAGACACCGAAGCGGCCCTGCGTCGCGCCGGCGCGCCCGAGGACACGTTTGCCCATGCAAACCCCACCATGACCGCCGAGCGCTACTTCGCCTTCATGGAAGCACTGGGAAACTTAAGCGAAGACCCCGACGTCGCGCTGAAGATGGCAAGCGTAGACGGCATCGAGCAGTTCAGCCCGCCCATCTTCGCCGCCTATTGCGCGCACGACGGGCGCGCCTGCATCGAGCGCCTGGGCCGCTACAAGCGCCTGATAGGTCCGATGCGCTTCGTTACATCGGAAGCCGAAGGAGCATTCACAGTGATGATGACCTGCGATGATGACGGCACCGCGACCATGCCGCCGTTCCTGGTGGAGACGGAGTTCGCCTTTCTGGTGAACCTGCTGCGCACGGCTACGCGCACGCGCGTGAATGCCACTGCGGCGCGCATGCAGACCCTGCCCCGGAATTGCGCCTCGCTCGAGGCGTTCCTGGGATGCCCGGTGGAGCAGACAGCGTTCAACGCGCTCACGTTCGCGTCGGCTGATCTGGAGGTTCCCTTCGTCAGCCGCAACGACGCCATGTGGAGCTATTTCGAGCCTGAGCTGGGCAGACGTTTGGCTGAACTCGATGCCGACGACTCGTTTTCGGCCCGCGTGCGCAGCGCGCTGATTGAGATGCTGCCGGCCGGCGAATGCTCCGCCGACGATGCGGCGCGACGCCTGGGCGTAAGCCGACGCACGCTGCAGCGCAAGCTGAGCGGCGAGCACACCACGTTCCAGAAGCAGCTCAACCACACGCGCGAGCTGCTGGCGAAGCATTATCTGCAGAATACGTCGATGAGTACGGACGAGATTGCCTACCTGTTGGGCTACCTGGAGCTGAACAGCTTCCTGCGTGCTTTCAGCGCCTGGTGCGGCGAAAGCCCGAGCGAATGGCGCAAGCACCACGCTTAGAGCTGCGTTGATGGGCGTACGGCAAGCATGCGAAGAGATGCCGCAACGCAAAGGAGCGGCCCCGCTGCGGGAACCGCTCCTTGTTAGGCGGGCGATATGTCGGGCGACGCGGTCTACTTCGCGCGGACCGCCTTCGAGTAGGAGGACCAGGCGCTGTAGCACGTCTTGCCGCCGATCTTCGCCACGGCGCGCGCCTTGAACGTGTACTTCTTGCCCTTCGTGAGCTTGCCCACCGTCACCTTCAGCGTCTTGTAGCTCTTCGCGGAGACGGTCGCGGTGCGGGTCTTGCCCTTATGCTTGTAGGAGACCTGGTAGGACTTGGCCTTCACGCCCCTGGGCATCTTCGCGGCCTTGAACGTGACCTTCACCTTATGGCCCTTGCAGGCCTTGGCAACGGGCTTGGCAGGCTTAACCTTTGCGAAAGCCTTGGCCTGAGCCTGCTGCTGTGCAGCCTTCTTTTGAGCAGCAGTCTGCGTAGAAGTAGCGGTGCTCTTGCTCGTAGAACTAGAGCTAGACGTGGATTTCGACGTGGAACTGCTAGAGCTAGTAGAGCTAGAGCTGTTGGAAGAAGAGCTGCTGCTAGATGCATCGAGTTCTGCCTTAGCTGCGGTCGGACCAGGGTATTCCTTATAAAGTGCAGAGCTAGCATCTGTAGAAGGATATTTTGCCTTCCAGGCATTATGAATTGCCAGATCAGCGGCGGGGATCTTGCTGGCCGCGTCGTCATCGTCCCAATTTACTCTATTCAGAGTATAAGTTCCGTCGGAGTTTTCTGTCCAATAGTAATAGTAGGGTTCATTGTAGAGCCAGGATTCGGGAAGCTGTTGTTTGAAAGTGCCGCCAGTAATTTTGAAGGTGCACTGATCGGCTCCGGCAAGAGCTTTGAAGTCAGAAAGAATTTTGGGACTATAGCTGCTGAGGGCCGGGTCGATGTTGATGCTCGTAACGGCATCGCCATCAGTTCCGTATGCAATGTTGCCGTCGATTTCGTTAACAAGATAGTTTACAGATACATTCGAACCAAGCGCTTCAATTGCAGTACCTGATGCGGCAATAACGGAAGCATTATCGGTCAATTGCAGAAGTGAATCGGTCGATTTAATTGCCGTGCCGCCATCTTTATCATTCTCAATAGTGTCTGTAATTGCTGTACTGCTGCCGTTTACGGTGAGAAGCGTATCCGCAGTTGAGGTTTTCAAAGTGCCGCCGCCGACAGAAAAAGTGTCAAGCGTATCCGGAACGTTAATGCCAGCATTTCCTGTGACATTCCACGTATGGCCGTTGAGATTTATCCGCAAAGTAACCAGTTTAGAAGAATCAGGGAGAGCAATCTCAGGCGCGGGGCCGTCATAATCGGATTGAAGCACGATTTTCTGCACTGAGCCAAAACTGATGGCATCAAGCATAGCGTCTTGCATGTTGCTGTAATAGTACGTATTGCCCGAATCGGTAATCTTGATAGGCTGAGTCGAATCGGTCAGGTTCTTTGCATAATCATCGCTGTAATTAACATCGACAGTTGCCGTATCGCTTGCAGCATATGCCTGCGTTCCATCGTTTGCAGGCTGCATAACCTGCACAGCAGGAACGCCTGCGAGCGCGATAGTCGCACCGAGCGCACATGCCGCAATCGCGTGCGGAATCCGATGACGCAGCGCCACGTTATTCTTGCGCATATAATCCCCAGTCCTCTCCCTTTGGGCCCATGAACTGCCCATTAGTTTGCAGATATCGAGAATTTACACCCTTCCCCGCTGTGAAAAACCCGGGATGCAGACACATCGATCAGATGGTCTGACAGAATGCGAATCAAGACGCTCGCGCGCACCAGGAAGTTCAGTATGCAGCCCTAGCGCAATTCGAAAGAGACCAGCGCGCACAACACACTCTATGCGGAATGAAAGGGACACGCTGCTCCCAGGCACTGCTTGTTGCGTTGGGAATCGCGGCAAGCAATCGCGCCGCTCTCCATGGCAACCCCGTAGCGCTCGCGCGCATACGCCGTTGCCTGCTGCAGCGCCACATAGGCATTGCGCTTGCAGCAGCGCGGCCCGCCTATCTCGCCCTCGGCATGCAGGATCCGCGACGCAAGCTCCATGTGGCTGCCCCACGCCGACGTATCCGTAAGCGGGCCCGTCCCCTCCAGAACGGAAAGCGCCGCACCCACGGAGGCCGCCGAGCCGCACACGCCCCAGTGCCCGCAGATGGCGCCGGGCATGCGCAAGCCGCGCTCCCGCAGCTCAGCAAGCGCAATGGGAAGGTTGACATCCCCACCCGCGTTGCGGTACGCGGTAAGGAACGCTGCTCCGTCAAGCACGTGATGTTCGGGGCCGTGCATCCGCACGAACGGCAGAGACGCAAGCGACTGGAACACCTCCACCGCGTTCGCGCTGCGCTCATCCAGGCAGGCATCAATGACTCTCTGTGTCCGTTCCTCAAGCGTCAGTTCCGCGTCGCTCATGTTCTCGCCTTTCTCCCAAATGCCCGCCAACCGCAACTGCGCGACCAGCAGGCATCTCCTTTGTGTCTCGCTCATATAGTAAGCCACGCCGCGGGAGCGGAGTCGGGACGCAGCGAAAACACCGCAGGGCAGAACCGGGGCTCACCGAGACGCACCCGAACGTGCAGTCAACGGCCGAAACGCAACAGGGGCGCAGACCGAAATCTGCGCCTCCCGTTCGCTTAATCGATACCGCGCCTTAGGCGTCCCGACCGCAACTGATGCGTAATCTTACCCTGCGGATCAAAACGCCGCCTGGGTGCAGCCCGCAGACCAGGTTGCACCCGGAACGTTCGCCAACTTACAACGCCCGTCGCGTGCGAGCGATTGCCCGGCGGACCATGCCATGCTCGGCACGATACGTGGCCGCGAAGTAGCCGCCATACGCCACGATGAAGATCGCAACGGCAAATGCCGCCGTCTGGCCCAGGTCGACATAGCCGAAGATCTCGACCAGCTTCAGCACCGCCGCCAGCGCGCAGACGGAATGCGCAAGCGCCACAACCAAAGGCGCCAGGAACATAAGCCCGCTCTGCGTGCGCACGGAACGGTAGATCATCCGGTCGGGACAGCCCAGCTCGTGCAGGGTGCGATAGTGCCCGGCCGAATCGGACGTGGACGACAGCTGCTGCACAGCCATGATGGCCGCGCACGCCACCACCAGCACGAAGCCGATGTACAAGGCCAGGTAGATGATCAGCGCCGTCACGCCGGTGCCTGCCGAAAGCGCAGCGGTTCGCGTGTCCACGAACGGCACGGCATCGGCATTCTGCGCCTCCACGGCAGACTGGAATGCGTCGCTGCCCACGGTAATGGTGTCCCCATCGCTCTGCAGCGACGACAGAACGCGGTCGCCCGCTTCCGTGCTACCCGAATAGCGCACCTTGACCAGCACGTCGTAGACAGGCAGCTTATCCGCAACGTCGTCGGGCAGAATAAGCATGCCTGTATTCGTGGAGTTGTTGCTGTTCTCCAGCTGGGCCGACGCATCGTCGACAACCGTCGCCTGGGCAGGGTGGAACGTACGCCCGGCACCCTTGAAGGTATAGCCGGCCGCCAGCACCTTGTTGTAGAAGTCGGAAGCGGAATCCATGGTGCTCGTAATCAGATACTCGTTCTTGCCCAAGCTCACCGGCTCAAGCCCCAGCAGCGAGCGCTGGGCGTTGAAATCGGACAGGCTCATGACCCACAGGCCCGGATTGCTGGCATACGAATTCTCATAGCCCGCAGGAGCTTCCGCACCCGTCGCATCGGCCATCGCCGGCATGGTCACGGCGCCGCCGGAAAGACCCTTCGATTGGCGCACGCGCACCTGCGCCACCGTGCCGGCATCGTTCAAGTCCACGCCCGCCGTGCGCGCCGCCGCTACCAGGTCGACGTCGGAAAGGTCGCCATGCAGGTCAACCGCGCTCAACGTGGCATCAACGGGCGCCGAGCGGTCTGCCTGGCCGTTCAACGCCGTGCAGATGGCCATGCCGCTGGTGACCGAAGTCAGCGCCAGGAACAGCACCAACGACACCACCGCAAGCGAGGCGCACGTGGTATTCACGCGGCTTGCAATCTGGCGCGCCGTGAAGGCGTTCAGGTCGCGCCACCAGAAGCGCGGCGACCTCTGCAGCAAGGCCGTGACCGTGCCCGCCAGCCCGAAGAACAGCAGCACGGTGCCCACGACCACCAGGCCGGTGGTCAGGTAGAAGTCCTCCGCGGTCGTCCCCTCCGCGAAGCCCGGGAACCCGTCGGTGGTCAGGCGCACGTAGGCTGCCGCTACCGCGGCCACGCCCGCGGCAAACAGCACCAGCGACACGGGCAGGCTGCGCAGCCGGTTCTTCTCGTTCGCGCGGCGAGCGCCCATGAGGTCCACCAGGCGCACGCGGCGCAGCGCGACCAGGTTCAGCAGCAGCATGACGGCGAAGATCACGGCGAAGCACCCGGCGGTCATTCCCAGGGCATCGACGGAGAAGAAGAAGCGGTAGTGGCTCACCGTCGCCTCGAACAGGCCGCCGGTCACGAACAGGAGCAGCTGCGAAAGCAGCACGCCCGCCGCTATGCCCGCCGCGAACGAGGCGATACCCACCAGCAGCGTCTCAAGCGCCAGAATGGCCGACACCTGGCCGCGGCGCATGCCCAGCACCTGGTAAAGGCCCAGCTCCTGCTTGCGGCGCCGCATCAGGAAGTTGTTGGCGTACACCATCAGGAAGCCCATGACCACCGCCAGGAGCACGGTGACGGCCGAAAGGATATCGCCGATGCTCTTCAGCATGTCCGATGAGTTGGAGTCAAGGAAGTCGGCCTGCAGCGACACGGTGTTGAAGGCGTAGAACACGGCCGCACCCAAGGCCAGCGTGATGAAGTAGAGCGTGTAGTCGCGCGCCGAGCGGCGCACGTTGCCCACGGCCAGCTTAGCAAGCATCTTCGGCACCTCCCATGGTGGCGACCACGCTCATGATCTGGTCGAAGAAGTCGCGGCGGCTGACGGATCCGCGGCGGACCTGCGTGAACAGGCGCCCGTCGCGGATGAACAGCACGCGCTGGCAGTAGCTGGCGGCGCTCTCGTCGTGCGTCACCATCAGGATCGTGGACCCCAGGTCGCGGTTGAGCGTCTCAAGGCTTTCCAGCAGCACCTTCGCGTTCTTGGAGTCCAGTGCGCCCGTGGGCTCGTCCGCAAGCACCAGGGCCGGACGCGTGACGATGGCGCGCGCCGCAGCCACGCGCTGGCGCTGGCCGCCCGACATCTGATACGGATAGCGGTCCAGCACCTCCGTCACGCCCAGGGCGCGGGCCGTGTCCTCCACCTGCTGCTGCAACGTGTCCGCCGGCGTGCGGCCGATGGACAGCGGCAGCGCGATGTTCTCGCGCCCCGTAAGCGTGTCCAACAGGTTGGCGTCCTGGAAGATGAAACCCAGCTTCTCGCGACGGAAATCGGCCAGCTTGCGCGACGAGAGATGCGCCGTGTCCTTGCTTTCGATCAGAATGGTGCCGGCAGTGGGCCGGTCGATTGTGGCGATGCAGTTCAGCAGCGTCGACTTGCCCGAGCCCGACGGGCCCATGATTGCCGTCAGCTCGCCCTGCTCAACCGCGAACGTCACGCCGTTCAGCGCATGCGCGGCGCTGGCCTTGCTCCCGTACGTCTTCTCGACATTGCTCACCTGCAGCACGGGCGCGCCTGCCGCGCCGGCTTGAGGCATGGTGCCCGCCTCATGTCTGGCCATGATGGTCCTTCCTGTTTGCATGGAACCTCTGTTGGCCTCAACGCTACGCCGGCGGGAAGGCGCCCGCCATCGATTGGCCTTACGCCTGCCTTACGCTTTTGTCACATTCGCCGCATCCGCCGCGGATGCCGCGCTCACGTTCTCGCGGAAGCGGTTGCGCGGGAAGATCACGCGCACGTCCGTCCAGGCGCCTTCTTGGGAATCGATCGACACGCCCAGCCCCATCTTCTTGCAGAGCGTGGCCACCAGGTACAGGCCCAGCCCCGTGGACCGGCGCTGCGAACGGCCGTTGTCGCCCGTGAAGCCCCGTTCGAACACGCGCGGCAGGTCGGCGGCCGAAATGCCGCACCCGTTGTCGCGCACCGAAAGCACCACGCGCTCCTGCGCCGTGCCCACCTGCTCTTCCGTTGCCGAAAGGACGATACGCGGCGTGCGCCCATCGCGGTCGGGGTCGGGCCGGTAGCGCACGGCGTTGTCTATCAGCTGCCCGATGATGAATGCCAGCCACTTCGGATCGCAGGACACCACCACGTCGCTTCCATCGGCGCGCGACAGCCCTGAAAGGTCAACCGCCACATGGGCCTCGATCAGCTGGGTTGCGCGCGACTTCACGGCTTCGGCCACCACGGGGCCCAAGGCCCGGTCGCGCACCACATAGTCGTTTTCCAGCGACGACGACCGGGCGAAGAACAGCGCCTGCTCCACATAGGCCTCTACCCGGGAGAGTTCGCGGGACAGCGGCCGCAACGCCGGGTCGTTCGCGTTCTCCACGAACAGGTTCGCAGCTGCAAGCGGGGTCTTCACCTCGTGGACCCAGGTCTCCACGAAGTCGCGGTAGTCGGCCTCGGCAGCACGGGCGGCACCCGCCTGGCTGGCAGCTTCAGCCGCCACGGCCCGCACGGCATCGACCAAGGCCTCCCCTTCCAGGCTGTCCGCGTCTTCGATATCGGTCGCAAGGGCCAGGGCGTCCGCATCGGCACCGGCAATGCGGCGCGCTTCCTCCACCCAGGCGCGTTCGCGCGTCCAGCCGCCCGCCAGCAGCACCGCGAAGACCAGGGCCAGAAGCACGATGAGCAGGGCCCGTTCGTTTTCGCCCACGCCCATGGCTGCCAGAATCGGCCACGCGAACACGCAGCACAGCACGCAGAAGGCAAGCGCACCGCGATGAGCGCCCAGATAGGCGGCGAAAGAGAACGTATGAGGATTGCGCGCGCTCACACCACATACCCCTGTCCGCGCCGCGTGACCACGAAGTCCGTCACGCCGATACGGGCGAGCGTCTGGCGCAAGCGGTTCACATTCACCGTCAGCGTGTTGTCGTCCACGAACGAGTCCGTGGACCAGAGCGCCTCCATCAGCTCCTCGCGCGAGACCACCTGGCCGGCGCGCCGCATAAGCGTCTCAAGAATGCGCAGCTCGTTCTTCGTAAGCTCCGCCGTGCGCCCTTGGAAGCACGCCGTGGAACGCGACAGATCAAGCGTGAGCCCCTTGTGCTCCATGGTGCGGCTTGCCGCGGCTGCGCGCCCCGCCCGGCGCAGCACGGCATCGATGTGAGCCAGCAGCACCTGGCCGTTGTAGGGCTTTTCGATGAAGGCGTCGGCACCCATGGACATGCTCATGAGCTCGTCCACGTCGGTCGTGCGGCTGGTGAGCACGATGACGGGAACGTCGGACGATTGGCGCAGCTCGCGCGCCACAATCAGGCCGTCCGTACCGGGCAGGCCCAGGTCAAGCAGGACCAGGTCTGGGGACGCGGCAAGCGCGTCGGCGGCCACGTGGGTGAAATCGCTGGCGCACACCGCCTCGTGGCCTGCCCGTTCAAGCAGGATTTCCACTTCCCCGCGCACAGCCGGGTCGTCTTCTATCACGTAGATGCGCGCCATGGTCCGCCTTTCGCCTTCGCCGTCACGTACCCAGCTTACCGTATCGGCGGACCATGTCATGTTGGGCGACAGTCTGTGGGTTGGAGCGAATCCGACCCACTCGCGCCTATTCGCCGTCTACCACGTCATTCTCCAAGTGCTTGATTGCCTTTGCCGGCACGCCCGCAACCACCACGTTGTCGGGGACGTCCTTGCTCACCACCGCGCCCGCGGCCACCACCACGTTGTTGCCGATGGTCACGCCGGGCAGCACGGTAACGTTGCCGCCCATCCACACGTCGTCGCCGATATGCACCGGCTTCGCAACGCCCAAGTGCTTGCGGCGCCCGGCGGGGCTCAGGGGATGATTCACGGTGCTGATCATCGTGCCCGGCCCGATCATCGCGTAATTGCCAATGTAGACGGGCGCAATATCCAAGATGGTCACGTTGTAGTTCGCCAGGAAATTCTTGCCCACATGGATGTTCGACCCGTTGTCGCACGAGAACGTGGGCAGCACCTCCGGATTTTCGCCCACGCTGCCGAACAGCTCGCGAATGGCCGCATCGCGCGCCTCGCGGTCCGTCATCGGAATGGCGTTCAGCTTCGCCGCACCTTCCACGGCGTGGAACTTGCGGGCGGCAACTTCGGCATCCCAAAAATCGTATTCCAGGCCCGCATCCAGCTTCTCGACTTCTCTCATGGTGTGCTCCTTTGCCTCAAACGGCCGGGCATGCCACCCGGCCGTTGCAGTGCGTCTTGCTGTGCGCCTTATGCGCGCATTCGCTAGCGGTACGATGCCTCGTAAATGGCCAGGTAGTCCTCATCGGACAGCGGCAGCGGATCGGCCGTGATGTCGCCGCCCAGCACCTCGTGCACGCGCTTCGGATACTTCTTCAGCTCGTCCTTCGTAATGCCGGCATCGCTCATGCGCAGGTCGGAGCAGCCCACTTCGGCAATGAGCTTGTCCAGCGCCGCGATGAAGTCCTTGCCGCTCGTGGGATTCTCCACGCCCATGGCACGCGCCATCTTCATCATGGGCTCCTCGGCGGCCTTGCGCTCGGCGAAGAAGTCGAAGTACGCATGGCTGATCATGATCAGGCCCGCACCGTGGATCAGGTCGTCATGGTAGCCGCCCATGACGTGCTCCATGGTGTGCTGGGACGTGCACAGCATGTAGTAGCCGGCATACGTGTTGGCCAGCGCCACATACGCACGCGCCTCCTTGTCGGAGCCATCCTTGTAGGCGCGCGGCAGGTACTTCGCAATGTACTCGATGGCCTTCAGCGCGAACATCTCGCCCATGGGATGCTCGTTCTTGTTGATCACGGATTCAGAAGCGTGATAGAACGCGTCCATGCCCTGATACGCGGTGAACTTCTGCGGCACGCTCATTATCAGGTCGGCGTCCACCACGGAAAGCGTGGGGAACATGGACGGGAAGAAGATGCCGGTCTTTTCCTGCGTCTTCTCGTTCGTGATAACGGAGGCCATGTCAACCTCGGAACCCGTGCCGGCGGACGTGGTGATGGCCACAATGGGCGCCGCATCGTTTTCGGGGTCCTTCTTGCCGCCGTCCACGGACAGGCTGTAATCCCAGATGTCGCCCGTGTTCGTCATCATGAGCGCGATGCACTTCGAGCAGTCCATGACGGATCCGCCGCCCAGCGCCACAACGAAGTCGCAGCCGGTTTCGTTCGCCAGCTTGGCGCCATCCATGACGTTGTCGCTGGTGGGGGTTCGGGCGCACCTGGTCGAACAGCTCGTAGGCAACGCCGGCCTGGTCAAGCTCCTTTTCCAGAGCGGCCAGGTAGCCGAACTTCTTCGTGGACGTGCCGTTCGACGTGGCGATAAGCGCCTTCGTGCCCGACAGCGTTTCCGCATGCAGGTTCTTCAGCTGGCCGGGGCCGAAAAGAACGCGGGTGGGAATATCGAACGTGAACTCGTACATTTCAATCCTCCTTGATTGATGATTCGCCGTTACGCGGAGGCGTGCCGCCCCAGTGCGCCGCGGCGCTTATTTGTAGTGGTTGCCGGCGCCCTATTTCACAAGCGCCTTCGTGATTTCGCCCATGAACAGCGTGTGCGTGCCCATGTTCGCGTACGTTGATGCCATGATGTCCGCGGGAATGGCGGAAGTCAGCAGCGCCCATTCGTTGACCAGGCGCGGCACCAGGCCGGACTGGAGTTTCTCGATCTCGGATTTCTGCGTAACGGTGTTCATGGCGGCTCCTTGCTCGCGATTCCGTAAATGCGGATTGTTTCTTAACGCAGCCTTACTGTACGTTGCGGAGGCCACGCAAACAGCGCCAAATGCTAAGATAGAAGAGGGTATATCTTAAGATTCGCGTGTGAAAGAGGCAGCATGACGTATAGGCGGGTCGACCAGGCGCTCGAAGCGGCCATCCAACAGTTGGGAGAAGAGTTCCCCCTGCTCAATTGGGATTTTCGCCCCGACCCCGCGAATGGGCGCAACGAACGCATCTCGCAATGGCTGGGCGCTCCGAACGAGGAAGTGATGATGTGCGCGTTCGTGGGCGACTACATCCATGAGGAATTCCACCGCCAGGATTTCTTCTTCATCAACTTCGCCTATCGCGGCAATTACCAGGCGCTCAGCGCGCGCTATGACCAGCAGGTCACGGTACGCGAAGGAGACTGCTACATCGGCCAGCCCTACAGCGGCTATGCGCTGCGGGGCGAATCCGAAGATGAGAAGGTCATCGTGGGCATCCTAATCAGGCGCGACGTGTTCCTCCGCGATTTCCTGGGCGCGCTTTCGGCCGCACCGGCAATGCTCCATTTCTTCCTGGAGCCGCAGGTGAACCGCTTCTCCGACGAGTTCATCCACATGACGCTGCCGAAGGATTCGCTGATCTGGCGGCTTGTGGACCTGATGATTCTGGAATACACGCACCGCGGAGACGGCACGCAGGAGACGCTGAAGCCGCTTGCGTTGGCGGCGGTGATGTACCTGGCGCGCCAGCTGAACGACACCAGTGCGAATGCGGATACGCCGATATACGAGCAGATGGTGGCCTATATCGAGCAGCACCTGGACGCCGTGACGCTCGCGGACGTGGGCGCGCGCTTCGGCTACCACCCGAACTACGTGTCCACGCTGCTGCATCTCCAGACCGGGCGGACATTCTCGCAGATCCTGCTGCAGGTGCGCATGGACCGCGCATGCCTGCTTCTTGCCATGACCAGCCTTCCCATAGAGCGCATCGCCTCCATGGTGGGCTATCCAGACACGTCGAACTTCTATCGGGCGTTTCGCCGCGCGCAGGGCGTATCGCCGCGCGAATACCGCGTCCGCGCAGCCGGGCAGGGCGCATAGAGCATTGCCCGACAATCAGCAAACAGCGCAGCGTTTCGGGCTCAGCAAAGCCAAAGCCGAAGCGCTGCGCGGGAGCAACCCGCAACCTAGTTGCCAAACGGGGTGCCCGGCTCCGACTTCGTATCGTAGATATAGCCAGACGAGGGATCTGTGTTCGTGTTCGCATCAAGGTTCAGGTTCTTCACTTCATCTTCCGTCAGCACGAACTCATCGGGAAGCGTCACGTTGTTCGAATACGAGCCGCTGGTTTCCTGGTAGGCATAGGGCGCCCGCCAGGTTTTCGTGCTTGCATCGTATGTGAAATACAGGTCCGCCGTTCGGACGTTGCCGTTTTGAGTGGTGTACGTCTGGTTGCGCAGCACGATGTTCGCCATGGGGTGGTCCTCCCATTTTTCGCCCTTCTTAAAGCGGCAGAATCCATCAAGGTACCGGCCGTCGACCCACGTATTGTACAGATCGATGCAGTCGCCGTTATAGCAGTAACGCGTCATGTAGGAATAGGCGCCTCCGTAGCACCGCAGCCACGTGCCATTGCCGATAACGGTTCCAATCTGGTCGTGCGACACGGCCTTTTGGTATTCTTCCGCCCGCTTTGCCGCCGAGGTGTTGTAGCTTGCAAGGAGCGAGTGCACGGAATCGAGCGTCGAGCAGGATGCCAGGTCGCCGCTGCCGCCGGTGAACGTGTAGCGCTTCGTGATGTCGGCAGAATAGAACGGTTTCGAGGGATCTCCGGCACCCGCGCCGCCGTAAGAACGCGTCTGCCCGTTAGAAGTGACGTCAACCCGGGAATGGGCGCTTCCCTGCGTGACCGTGCACGACGGGTCGAGTTTCTTCGCTACCTTTTGCATCGTGCCGGGAAAGCCCAGGGAATCAAGCACGTAGGGATACAGTGCCCGCGCCAACGTGGCGCCCGATTCGTACTGGTGGCAATAGGGACTCAGATATCCGTATTCATGGGCGCTTGTGCACCGCAATCCGGGATAGGGCGAATTGGCGGTCGGCTTGTTGGAGTCGTATTCGCCAATCGGGTAGATGGCATAGGCGTTGAGCTCCTTCTGCACGGCATCAAGGTTCGTGAACAGGTCATTCGAAGGCGAGGTGCAGGTATCCACAAGGTACTGCACATAACCCTTTGCCGCCGGGACGGAAAGGCTCTGCGCCGTGTTGCAGTAGTCGCCCACTCGCGATGCGAACGACACGCCGCCTCCGGCACCTTGCCACAGATAGGCAGTGTTGCCGGAACGTCCCGAAACGTAGTCGCCCTCCGCAATCTGCGCGGCGCTCAAGTTGTACGGGCGCGTTCCGTTCAGAACGCGCTCCATGCGCAGCTTGCCGCCCTTGAAATCGGATGATTCGGCCTTGAACAGGTAACCGCCTTTAACATGCGCGAAGGCGGCGTCCTGGTAGCCCACGTCATTGAAGATGGTCGTGGAGGGCGCAAGCGAACCGGTGCTGTTCGTAAAGCGCAAGTCGAAGGGATTGGGATCGTCTGTTTTCAGGTAGTAGTAGGTGTTGAACGGCTTGATGAGCGGCGTGAGGGAATAGGAATAGCGTTCCTTGACCTTCACGTAATACGTTTCTGATTTCTTGCCGAACGACGCCTTTACTTTGGATGAACCCGAATTCACCGCGGTGTAAGTGGTCTTGCCGGCCGAGACGCTTTGCCGGTTCAGGGTGGAATCTCCCGAAACCGTGCAGGTAATCCAGTCGTTCTTGGAAGCGCCTACCGGGTCGATGGTGACCGTATCGCCAACGCGCGCGGTGATGCTGTTGCTTTTCACCGAGACCGAGCAGCGGTACGTCTTCTTGCCGTTGACCTTTACGGCAAGCGTGGCCTTGCCCGCCTTTTTCGCCGTAACCTTTACGCTCGTCTTCTTTTTCTTCGAAAGGGAGATAATCGATTTCCCCTTCTCCACCTTCCACGAGGCCTTCTTTATCTTCTTGATATTCTTTTTCGAGCCCTTGATGGTGATGGTTTTGCTGGTGGTTTGCAGCAGCGTTGTCTTTGTGCTGCTGAGATGCGTCTTGGACGACGCGAATGCCGGCGCGCTGGAACAGGCAAGTGCCAGCACCGCAGCAAGTAGGAAGCTGAACGCGCACAATCCAATAACGCGATAGTTGACGCGACGATCTTCCATGGAATCCCCCATCGCTCCCCTGTACGATATCGCCACTATAGTAAACCGCCAGAGGACACGCTGGGGAGGGAAGGGGACGTCGGACTTCGCTTGCCCAGGCGCATGCCCGCGCCGGTGATGCGAAAAAGGTGAGCTTCTGGGAATTCCGCCCGGCCAAACCGAGCAAATAGACGCGGGAGAATGGCCTCTTGCCGCTTGTCATGCCCGACTCACGGTGCGCACTATCCCCAGGAAAAGGGGCACGTGCGTCTCGGTGCTTTCGACACCAAGCACAAAGGGGCGGTCGAAGTCGATGAGGAGCAGCCGATCGAAATCGGGTGCCCCCGTACACACAACGTCCGCCATCGAGGCTGCAGACGCCCTGGTGCCGTGCGCGTCGAGTTCGAACCGCGTCTTCTGCAGCACCTCGGACACGGAAAGCGGCGCTTCGGAGATGCCTCCGAAGTCTGCCGCCGCCGTAAAGGCTTCCCGCATGCCCAAAGCTTCGAGCGCATCGTTAAGCCGAATGCCGCACTCCAGCGAGAGCTGGGGCAATTGGTAGCTGACATCCTTGTCGCAACAGGGAGTATCGAGCGCCTGGCGAAGATCCGCGCCCCTGACCCCCGCTAGAAATTCGTCTGGACCCTGACCCTTCGGCGGCAGCAACGCGAAAAAGCCGAACCGTTCGTCGGCGTATGCCTTGGTGATGCCAACGGCCCCGTCAAGCTGCACGTAGGCGTTCGAATCCCCGCAGAGCATAGTGCACGGCTGCGACGCGTGCGGATTTGGGTGAAACTCACCCTCAACAACATCCCCCGCTTCGAAAGGATGCTTCCAATCGCAGGAAAAGGCCAGGCAGCTCAGCACAAGAAGCATGCCTTGGGGAACCTTGTCGAGCATCTTGGCGATCATGCCGTCGGTGTCGTGCGCCACCCGCATGTTGAGCGACTCCACCATATGCTCGTTGAACGGCATGCAGGCCACATCCGCGCCATAACGCTTTCGCACCTCATCGATATAGCGCCGGCGCAGCATCTGGGACGTCTTTCCGTTCACCCACAAAGAGCTGGACTCCTTCAGGGCAGCGGCATCGGAAAACTCGAAAGAAAGCGGATACGGCTTGACGTTGCCCAGTACTTCGCGAATCTCCTTGCGCGTTGCGCCCCTTGCCCCTTCTTCGAGCATCCCGAGCACCGCCTGGGCCGATGCCGGCGAGAGCATAACATTGCCAGGCCCATGCGCAGCAGCCGCCCCCACCAATCGGAGCGCGAGTTCGGCGCACGCGTCCCTGCCATTCTGAAGCTTGCTGACGTACATGGCGCACCACCTCTCCACGATGTCCTCTGCAGCAATGGTACCAGCGCACAAACGCCAAGGCTGTCCCTGTTGACGGACAGCCCGGGGCGCTAACCGCTCAAGAGCATCAATGCGAACAGGATCACGACCGCCGGCATCAACTGTGCGGTGGGAAAGCAGTCCCGAAACGCCGTACACGAAGCCACACCTCCATGCAGCCGCTAAGCCGTGCTGCGGTTGGGTCATACAGCCGACAGCGTGCTCTATGATGGGAGCAACGCACGCACGGCAGCATGCAGGAGGGAGGCGCAATGGCGCGCAACGGCAGCACTTCGCCCAGCTGGGGCAAGACTCTTGTTCGCTGGCTGCTAACCGGCCGCACCGCGCCCGCCCCTCGTGCGCCGCGCCCGCCGCGAGAGCCGCGGCCTTTAGTCTCGTCGGCAGGACGACCGCTTGCAGATGCCAGCGAGAAGGCGAACGCCTACACGGGCCTCTGCCTGCTGGCTGCGCTATTGGGCTGCTGCCTAGGCGCCTTCGTGTGGATCACCTTCCAAGCGTCGTTCTTCCTTGCCCGTGTTTTCTGGGACGCGGCTACCGCCGGGCTTGCCGCGCTCGGCATGCCCTTCGCCGCCGAAGCGGCCACCGTGCTCCTGTGCGCCGCGGGCGGATTGCTGATTGGCTGGTGGGGCACGCATGTGGGAGGCCTGCCCGAACCGTTCATGCAGGTCATTGCCCGGGCAAGGGCGAACGGCCGTTACGAATCGGCCGGGCTGGGACCCTGCGCGGCGGGCGTGATCTTGCCGCAAGCCTTCGGCGGGGCCGTAGGACTTGCTGCCGGTTTGGTGAGCGTCGTTGCCGTTGGCTGCACATTCATCGGGGCGTCGCTGCGACGCGCCGGCCTGGGTATCATGGAGCTTCCGCGGCGCGGAGCGGCGGCCGTTGTGCGCGCCCTGGCACGCGGCACCGTCGACCAGGCACGCCGGCGGAGGAACACAGCGCGCGAGGCGGACCGCGACCCGCTGTCCTACGATTTCAAGCGCTGGGCGAAAACCGTTCTCTACAGTGCCGCCACTGCGGCAGGCATTGCCGCATTCGCCCTGCTCACCCTAGAGTTGGGCACCCAGGCCGTGATTCCCCGTTTCGATGCGCCCGCGCTGGATGCCGCCAACCTTGTTTGGGCCGTGCCCTGCATCCTGATGGGCTGGGTGGGTATCGTCATCTTTCAGGCATCCGCCCGAGTCTGCGCGCGGTTCGATGCGGCCCGTCGCTCGCATGCACTGCTTGTGCCGTTTGCGGGCGGAATCATGCTGGGCCTGGTAGGCGCCGCCTTCCCTGGCGTGCTGTTTTCCGGCATTGCACAAACGCCCGATCTGCTTGCCGACTGGCCGAAACTGGGCGCCGCTGCGCTGCTCGCAACCGGCTTTTGCAAGTTCGGCTTGTGCCCTCTGTGCATTGCGACCGGTTGGAAAGGCGGCCAAATCTATCCCTGCGTGTTTGCGGCTGTGGCGTGCGGGCTCGGCTTCGCGGCGCTCACCGGGGCCGATGCGACTCTCTGCCTGACGGCGACCGCGGCAACCGCGACGGCCTGCCTTCTGCGCAGTCCCGCGCTTTCGTTCGGCTTGCTGCTGCTCTGCTTTCCCATAGAGTCTGCGCCTTTGCTTGCCGCCGCCTGCCTCATGGGTGCGGCGCTTCCCGTTCCCGCAGCGGCTGCAGTGCAGGAGCGGTAGCGGCAGAAATAATTGACTGGCAAGAAAATGGGCGTACAGAAATAGACGCCCTAGTCCTCCTGAACGCGATACGAATCCAACCTGTTGCCTCTTTCGTCGCGCCAAGCTTTCCAACCGTCGCACGAGGCTCCTATGACAAAGCTGCCAGCGCTGGAAGGCGAACTGAACTCTACATCGTCCGTTACCTCGCCTTCCGAGTTCACGAATGCAGTCCTCTGCTGTCGTATGCCGGATGACAGGCCAGCTCCCTCTGTGGTGCTTACGTGCGTGCCTTTGGGAACTATGTAGCGTCCGCCCAACACCCTCATGGTCGCTTGGACTGTGCGACCATCTTTCTTCAAATGGCGGCTAAGGCGATAAATGCCGTCGGGGACCTCACCGCGCGGCGGATTGGCAAGCCGACGCTCCGTAGCCCGATCGAACACTTGCTCCTTTGACTCTGTAGGCGGGTACACCTGCCTGCCCTCGAACGAGGACAGCAGCTGAATTACCAGCTCAGGGTCAAGCGCGAAAAGCTCAGAATTGGGTACGCGGCTTCGCGAGAATATCTCGTCAAGCATCGACTCCTTCTCGTCGTAGTCATCGACCTCTATGGCGAAAGCGCGCCTGAGGCCAGTAACGTTGAAATAACCGTTACGCTCGAGGTTGTACATGCGCTGGTCAAAGTTGGTAGATCCGGTTTTGCCTATCTTCACTAACCCAGGCACCACCGTAGTCATGACGTATATGATTCCCTTGGACATCCCTAATACCCATCTCTCCAATTCGCAATGCGCTGCGATGCAACCGGCTTCGCGTCGCGATATACACAAAGATACTCGTCAAGGTATTGACGAGTAGAAAGATTTTGGGACGAGCGCATATATCCGCTGACGACCATATCGGCACATAGGATTAACAGCCGCGATTACCGAGCTTGAAAGCGCCGCATCTCTGGATCCAACTAGAACAAGACTTTCGCTCAACCGAATGAACGCAAATCGCAGTTTGTCGACCTGCTCGACAAAAGATGCGAATTTGTCCTGAGCGTCAAGCGGCGGCAGCGGAAAGCGTATCTCCGAAACAATCTTTTGGTTTATCTTCAAGGTTCCGTTCGTCGTTCTTGCCTTTGTCTCAATTTGCTGCCGGACCGAGGGCTGTTTCCAAGCCTGGGTGAGGAAGGACTTTCTCACCATATTCTCATTGACGGTCCCCGCAATCATGGTGTCAGGGAAAATCAAATCAGGATGGCTGCCATCAGCGAATTCACCTGTCCCTACAAGGTGGCTGTTACCGTTTCCGCGGCAGATAAAGAAGTCGGTGCCCGATACCCGTTTATCACTTGCAGGAACCTCGTTGAATGACCCGTCTTTCCAAGCGCCCCCATCAAAGTACCCCTGGGTTATTGCTGAAAGGGTGAGAACCTTCTCATGTATGCTCCCATTTTTCGATGGAGAGATCCCGTTACGGAAGGAAGTCATGACGTCTGAGGCGCGCACAACTGGCCACGAAGTGTCATCGAACATCTCGACAAACCGGGATTTGACGAGCTCATCTAGGTTAAATAAATAGTTTCGGCATCCATCAGCTAACTGCTCTATCAGCGTTAACTTATTCATCCTTTCGACTTGAACTTGTAAAGAAGGAAGCGGCATTTGCATCTTACATAGCGCGTCGAACTTAAGATTGTTCCTCACGGTGCCGATGGACTGCTGAGCAATTTGGTCAAGGCCGGGCTTACTTCTGAGAAATCTAACCAAATAACTGGGCATGACCTTAGTTTCGTCTGTGGAAAAGACGACATAAAGAGGGCTCACTATCGCATTATCGACTTTATCCTGAACTGCAACACTTCCAACGTTGATACGCGATGGGTTGTAGGCAATCATGTTGCGGTGCACAACTCTATAGGTTCGCAGCTCCTTGCTGTAGACCTCTTTATTGAAGTATTCCTGAGATGGGACAAAGCCGTGCGAGTTAGTCACGCTATAGACATCCGCGAACAATCCGTCTTTATTCTTGGCTTTGGAAGATTCGACAAGCTCTCCCAGCCGCACGACCTCCCCGTCAAACGGGGGTTTGCGCAACGCTTAGGCTATGTATCGCCGATGTGATTGCTTCACATTCCCCTGATTGACCATCGCATAACAGAGCGTCGTGTCTATCTTGCTATGTCCCAAAAGTACTTGCACCTGTTCTATTGGCATTCCCTTGTCGATTGCCCTAGTCGCCATCGTTCGCCTGAATTTATGGGGATGAACGCGCTTGATCCCCAGCTTCCTGCCCATCTCGCGCAAACGCTGCTCAACCCCGCCTATGTTGAGCCGACGGCATCGCCCATCCAATGATACAAACAGAGCAGGATCGCCATCTGTGCGCAAACCAAGATATGCCCCTAAATGGACCTTGGTCCTTGCGTCGAAATAGACAAACCTCTCCTTGTCTCCTTTACCCTTGACGATGCATTGCCTGCCCTCCATATCAATATCCGCTCGGTTCAACCTGACCAATTCGCCCACGCGCATGCCGGTCGACGTAAGAAGATCCACCATCGCTAGATCTCTAAGATTGCTACACCCGTCACGCAGCTTCTCAAGTTCTTCGTCAGAGATAACGGGCTTGATTCCGCGAGATGCCCGGATTTTCTTGATACGTCTTACCGGGCTTTTCAGAATATAATCCTCTGCTTCGAGCCACGAGAACAGGCTCGAAATAACACGCCTCACGTTGTCCACCGTCACCTTAGAAACGCCCTCGCGGTCGCCATATGAAATCAGGTACTTCCTTACGTCCTCCGTTGTCACGTTGCGGAAACTCCCGTTCACCGCCTCGGCAAACTTTTTTAGGTAGTGTCGAGAAAGTTGGTGTGACGGCCGCTTCGAAGCGGGAGCGCCGGCCTTCGTCCAGAACCTGAAGCCGTTGATACCTTACGCCGCCTCCATCCTATCCGCAAGCTCGAGGCTGGCCTCTATCGCCCTCCTCGCGACGGCGTCTATCTCCGCCGCCTGCTCTGCGGTCGGCTGCCCTGGCGCCTGCCTGTCCTCGTACAGCTCGGAGATCCTCCGCTCAGAGAAGTAGCGGGCGTCCGACCAGGCGTCGTCCTGCTCGCACATCACGGCCCCCACGAGGCGCTCGAGCGAGCGCACCGACGGGAACACCTGCACGACCCTCGACCTGCGCTTTATCTCCCTGTTGGTCCTCTCCTGGAGGTTGTTGGTCCGGAGCCTCTTCCAATGGGACTCCGGGAAGTGTAGATGTGCAATAGGAACTGCGCCGAAATCGCATCGGGAACTGAGCACCGATGGCAACTGGAACTGAGCAGAATTCGCATGGGCCGCCCCCTTGGCGCAAGGGGCGCGGCCCGATCTATATTCGCTCCGGGCGGCGAGCTTTGGCGAGACCCCGCCCGGAGGAGGAAAGGAAGATGACCGTGCCCCTTGACGTTCAACAGGATATACGAGAGATGGACGCCCGCGGGATCCCGAGGGCCGAGATATCGAGGAGGCTCGGCGTGAGCCGCAACACCGTGGCCCGCTACGCCGACATGGAGGACATGTCCCCGGCCGCCCCGGTGGCGGCGGCGCACCCGCGCCCCGCGACCGACGCCTACGCCGCATGGATCGGCGCGGTGCTCGAGGCCGACCTCGGCGCCCCGCGAAAGCAGCGCCACACGGCCAAGCGCATCTACGACAGGATGGTCGCCGAGCTCGGCTACGAGGGGTCCTACTCGTCGGTCTGCAGGCGCGTGGCGAGCTGGAGGCGCGAGCACGCGCCGGCCTCCCCGCGCGACGGCTACCTCGAGCTCGAATGGGCCCCGGGCACCGCGCAGGTCGACTTCGGCAACTTCAGCTGCGTCCTCGCCGGCGAGAGGCGGCGGATGAAGCTGCTGGTCGTGACGCTGCCGCACTCGAACGCGCGCTACTGCGAGGCGATGCTCTCGGAGCGGTCCGAGTGCATGTGCGCCGGGCTGGCCCACGTGTTCGAGCTGATCGGGCGGGCGCCCGCGACGCTCGTGCTCGACAACGCCACGGAGGCCGGCAGGATGGTGCGCGGGAAGGTGACCGAGTCCGAGCTGTTCTCGCGGTTCAGGGCGCACTACCGCTGCGCGAGCCGCTACTGCAACCCGTATTCCGGCAACGAGAAGGGGTCGGTGGAGAACGCCGTGGGGTTCCTGCGGCGAAACCTGCTCGTCCCCGAGCCCTCCGCCTCGTCGCTCGGCGAGCTCAACGCGCTGCTCGCCGCCGGCTGCGAGAGGACCAACGCCGCCTCGCGCTGCCGCGACGGGCGCCCGACCCCGGAGGCGCTGGCCGAGGACCTCTCGGCGATGCTGGCGCTGCCCGGGGTGCCGTTCGACGCCGTAAGGTGGGTCGGGGCCCGCGCCGACAAGCGCGGCTACGTCGAGGCCTGCGGCAACCGCTACTGCGCGGGCCCCGCCTGGCACGGCCGCGAGCTGCTCGTCGGGCTGCGCGCCGACAGCGTCGAGATCCTCGCCGACCGGGGCAGGCTCGTCGCCAGGCTCCCCAGGTCGTGGGGCGAGGGCGAGACCGTGCGGAACCCCGCCTCGCTGATACCGGCCCTGGTCGCCAGGCCCCGGGCGTTCGGCGAGTCGACGGTGCGCCGGGACATGCCCGCCGCCCTCGTCGCGGCGATCGACCGGTGCGGCAAGGCCGACAGGCGCAGGGCGCTGCGCGCCATCGCCCGCGCCTCCGAGCGGTCCGGCTTCCCCGCCGCGTGCGCCGCCGCGGAGCGGATCTTCGCCGCGGGCCGCGTGCCCGACGACGCCTCCTGCGACCTGCTCGCACGCAGGGCATCCGGCGGCGGGGCCGCCGCGGGGTCGGCCGACCTGTCCGTCTACGACAGGCTCGCCGGGGAGGCGGTCCGCGATGCCGGTTAGCGAGGCGACCGCCGAGCTGGTGGTGGAGACGGGCAAGAGGTGCTCGCTGACGAAGTCGGTGCTGGCCGAGTGGGCGCAGCGCGGCACGCCCAGGCAGGTCGAGTTCCTCTTGGGCTACCTCGAGGCCGAGGCTGCGAGCCGCGACGCGTCGAAGAGGGCCTCGCTGCTAAGGCGCTGCGCGCTGCCGGCGCCGAAGACCTTCGAGGGCTACGACTGGACGGCGGTGTCGTGGCCGGAGGGGTTCGGGCGGGAGGACCTGCTGGGCCTGTCCTTCATGAGCGCGCGGGAGGACCTCGTCCTGATGGGCGACGTCGGGACGGGCAAGACGCACATGGCCTCGGCCCTGTGCGCGCTGGCCTGCTCGGAGAAGCGCGAGGCGAGGTTCTTCACGGCATCCTCGCTCGTGATGCGGCTGCGCAGGGCCCGCGACGACGGCAGGCTCGACCGGGAGCTCTCCCAGATAGGCCGCGCCGAGCTGCTCGTGATCGACGAGCTGGGGTTCCTGCCGCTCGACGAGGACGGCGCCAGGCTCCTGTTCCAGGTGGTCAGCGGGGCCTACGAGACGCAGTCGGTGGTGTTCACCACCAACCTCGAGTTCTCCCGCTGGGGCGGCGTGTTCGGCGACGACCAGATGGCCGCCGCCGTCATCGACCGCGTCGTCCACCACGGCCGCCTGCTGCGCTTCAGGGGCGAGTCGTACCGCGTCAGGCACGCCCTCATGCAGGGAGGTGCTCAGAAACCCAGCTCATCTTAGGTGCGAGAACTGCTCAGAAACCGATGCGAATTCTGCTCAAATGCCATTGACAGAACACACTTGTAGGGCCGGACGCTCACGACGATGCGCTCGGCCTCGATGCGCGCGCCCAGGACGACCGTGCGGGCCAGACCGAGGGCGAGAAGTAGTAGACTCTTCATGCGTCACACCTCTTCGGTTGTCTGAATTTGGCTTAGCAATCATAGGCGGATGACGCGGAAACGGCCCCTCCCGGGGCCGTTTCAGTTCCAGATCGTTGTTTTCGCCCGCTGAGCTGGGCCTATGCCGGAATCTCTCCCACAGAAACCACCGAAGAGCCCTAAAAATTTGTAATTAAGAAGGAGTGATTACATGAACAAAAATATAAAATATTCTCAAAACTTTTTAACGAGTGAAAAAGTACTCAACCAAATAATAAAACAATTGAATTTAAAAGAAACCGATACCGTTTACGAAATTGGAACAGGTAAAGGGCATTTAACGACGAAACTGGCTAAAATAAGTAAACAGGTAACGTCTATTGAATCAGACAGTCATCTATTCAACTTATCGTCAGAAAAATTAAAACTGAATACTCGTGTCACTTTAATTCACCAAGATATTCTACAGTTTCAATTCCCTAACAAACAGAGGTATAAAATTGTTGGGAATATTCCTTACAATTTAAGCACACAAATTATTAAAAAAGTGGTTTTTGAAAGCCATGCGTCTGACATCTATCTGATTGTTGAAGAAGGATTCTACAAGCGTACCTTGGATATTCACCGAACACTAGGGTTGCTCTTGCACACTCAAGTCTCGATTCAGCAATTGCTTAAGCTGCCAGCGGAATGCTTTCATCCTAAACCAAAAGTAAACAGTGTCTTAATAAAACTTACCCGCCATACCACAGATGTTCCAGATAAATATTGGAAGCTATATACGTACTTTGTTTCAAAATGGGTCAATCGAGAATATCGTCAACTGTTTACTAAAAATCAGTTTCATCAAGCAATGAAACACGCCAAAGTAAACAATTTAAGTACCGTTACTTATGAGCAAGTATTGTCTATTTTTAATAGTTATCTATTATTTAACGGGAGGAAATAATTCTATGAGTCGCTTTTGTAAATTTGGAAAGTTACACGTTACTAAAGGGAATGTAGATAAATTATGAGGCTTCGGTAGTTTGTGTGACAAGGGGCTAGCCTAGGCAGCAACGCTCTTCGCTCCCTTCACGCCCTTCTTCCTCGCCTTCACCGGGCGACCCGGGAGCTGGGGCTGGCAGTCGCCGCACCTGAGCATGAGCAGGGCCACGAGGTTGTCGGTGTTGCGGAAGCCGTAGCCCATCCTCACCGTCACCTTGATCTTGTTGTTGATGGCCTCTACGCGCCCGTTGCTGATGCCGAGCTCGACTGCGGCGATGATGTCGTCGCGCCGGCGGCGCACCTTCTTCTCCACGGCGACGACCTTGGCGATCTTGCAGTAGGCGGCCCTGTGCATCCAGTCGTCGAGCAGCTCGGCGGCCTCGGAGCCGTCGGCTGCCCGGAAGACGGCCCGCAGGTCCTCCTTGAGCTCCCAGGCCCTGACCAGCCGCGAGCCGGCCCTCTTCTTGAGCGCCTCGAGCCTCGCCCTCTGGCCGTCGGTGAGGTCCTCGGGGTTCTTCACGAGCGCGTAGCGGCTGCCCTTGATGGAGGCCGCCTCCTCCTCGAGCGCCCTGACCTCCTCGGGCGGCAGCTCGCCTTTGGCAGGCCTGCCGCGCTTGCCCTCGGGCCTGGGCCTGGCGGCCCTGGCGGCGGCCCTGGCGGCGGCCCTGGCGGCGTTCCACTCCTCGCAGCGCACGGCGTCGAGCGCGTCGTTCATCCACTGGACCACGTGGAAGGGGTCCATGACCCACCTCGCGTTGGGGCAGCGGCGCTTGACCAGCTGCCTTATCCACCTCGCGCCGTCGGCGGTCACCACCTCTATGGCGCGCCTCTGCTCGCGCGTGAGCTCGTCGAGGAACAGGTTGAGCACGTCCTTGCCGGTGCCCTCGTGCGCCCAGATGAGGCAGCCGCGGTCGTGGTCGACGACCACCGTGACGTACTTGTGGCCCTTCTTGTACGACGTCTCGTCGATGCCGATGCGGCGCACGCCGTCGAACCTCGAGGCGCCGCGCGCGGCCTCCAGCTCGGCGTAGACGCGCCTGCACACGCCGCCCACGCTGTGCCACTCGACGCGGGCGAGCTCGGAGACCGCCGAGGCGGTGCAGCGGACCGCCAGCCACGCCACCCAGTCCTCGAAGTCGCGCGTGAAGCGCGCCCCGTGCCGCGCCCAGGGGACGGCCTCGGTGCGCACGCCGTGCTCCGGGCAGCGCACCCTGCAGGGCGCGTACTCCAGGTAGCAGGCCGAGCGCGCCAGGTCCATCGCCCTCCACAGCCTGGGGGCCCCGCGGTTCGCCATGTCGTAGAAGTCGCAGGCCCTGCCGCATACGGGGCAGCGGCGCTGCTCGCGCTTGTAGGGCCGGACGCTCACGACGATGCGCTCGGCCTCGATGCGCGCGCCCAGGACGACCGTGCGGGCCAGACCGAGGGCGAGAAGTAGTAGACTCTTCATGCGTCACACCTCTTCGGTTGTCTGAATTTGGCTTAGCAATCATAGGCGGATGACGCGGAAACGGCCCCTCCCGGGGCCGTTTCAGTTCCAGATCGTTGTTTTCGCCCGCTGAGCTGGGCCTATGCCGGAATCTCTCCCACAGAAACCACCGAAGAGCCAAAAAAGGATGCCCGAGCCGGGGGACGAAGAAACATATATCGGCTTGGAACATCTCGACACAGGAAGAGTCGACATCACACGATATGGCAGCAAGGTTCCTTTGAAGGGTTCAAAGCTCGTCGCGAAAAAGGGCGATGTTCTGTTTGGACGAAGAAACGCATATTTGAAGAGATCAGCCGTGGCGCCGTTTGACTGTCTCTTTTCGGCACATGGCCTTGTACTACGTCCAAATCCAGATGTTATCGATCCAGAATTCTTTCCTTTCTTCATGAGCTCCGAGCCGGTGTTTGAGGAGGCAATCCGGATCTCTGTTGGTTCACTCTCTCCAACAGTGAACTGGTCTGCGTTTAAAGACTGCTCCTTCGATTTGCCCTCAATGAATAAGCAGAAAGAGCTCGCGGCAATAATGAGGGCGGCTTCTAAACTGAAAACCCGGTACTCGTGCCTAATTGACGCTTGCGATGACCTGGTCAAATCCCGGTTTATCGAGATGTTTGGAGACCCAAGCGATAACCCCTTTGATTGGCCTGCCAGGAAGCTCTCAACAATTGGATCTCTGCGTAATGGAGTGAACTTCAAAGCAAACGACAAAGGTTTCGAGATTAGGTCGTTAGGTGTATCCGATTTCAAAGATCGTTCTGAAATTCACGATATGGAGTTAATCAGCAAGGTTGAGATGTCAAATCCTCCGCGACCGACACAGCTGCTACAGGATGGCGATGTCGTTTTCGTCAGGTCAAACGGGAACAAAGAGCTGGTTGGAAGATGTCTTGCTGTATATCCCGGTGAGACCCCGTTAACCTTTAGCGGTTTCTGCATTAGCTTCAGAAACGAAACTCCCTCGCTTGCCCTCGGCTATCTATTAGGGTTCTTCAAAGCTCAGTCTACAAGAGAAAAAATGCGTGGCAGGGGCGCAAACATCCAAAACCTAAACCAGCAAATACTGGGAGAACTTGATGTGCCTATGCCACCAATTGAACTTCAGCAAGAATTCTGTGGGTTTGTCCGACAGGTCGACAAATCGAAATTTGACTATGAGATGTATCGACGATGGGATGCCTTCACATTGCTCTGATCGACAAGGGCGTAGCGCATCGTGGTGTCGATTTTCTTATGCCCGAGAAGGACCTGCACTTGTTCGACAGGCATCCCCTTGTCAATCGCTTTTGTGGCAAGAGTCCTTCTGAACTTATGAGGATGCACCCGTCCCAAACCTAGCCGTTTGCCAAGCTTTCTCAGCATTGTCTCGACTCCACTGACCTGCAGTCGAGCATGAGGGGCCTGTAAAGAGACGAACAACGCGCGTTCGTTGTCGTCTCTCATCGCGAGGTAGGCTTCGAGGTGGATCTTCGTGCGCGAGTCGAAATAGACAATTCTCTCCTTGTTTCCCTTCCCAAGCACCCTGCATTCCTTTTCGTTGAGGTTCACCGAGCTTATATCCAGGCCAACCAGCTCCCCTACGCGCATCCCGCTCGACCTGAGCAGGTCGACGATCGCGAGGTCCCTCGCACAAGCGCATCCGTCCCTCAAGGTCTCGATGTCCTCGTCTGAGTAAACATCCCTTACTGCCTGCATGCACTTGATCTTCTTGATTCTTCGAACCGGGCTTTTCAGTATGTAGTCCTCGTCTTCGAGCCATGAGAAGAAACTGGAAATTATCCGACGTATGTTGTCCACCGTCGTCTGACATGCATGACCCTTGTCGCGGTACGCCATGAGGTACGAGCGCACATCATCAGTGGTCGCCTCCTGCACGCTACCGTGCAGCCCATCGGCAAACGCGCACAATGTGGATCGGTAGTACTTCATCGACCTCTCGGAACACCCCTCTAGTCTTTTAGCCGCGATGAACCTCTCTAGCAGCTCTCCACTGGTTGGCTCTTTCTTAGAGATCCCTGGCCGCTCCTCGAAGAGACAGTATTCCAGTACCTCTGAGAGCCGCTCCATCTGAGTGTTGTTCAGCGACGGCTGCATCAACCGCTTAATCTTCCCGGCTACCCCCAGCGAATCCATTAGCGTTCCTTTCATACGTCTATCACATACGCAGTGCAGCTAAACGCAGGGAGAGCAGGAGAAGCAAGCAGCCTATTTTGTGTACCAAGGGCACCCAAAACAGCGCTTGCCGCCTTGTGGCGGGGCGATGACGGCGACGGTTAGGGGATGTGTCGAATCAACCGTCATTACTGTCATTACCGTCATCGCGACCGAAGCGCCCCGCCGTGCGGCCGTGCGGTACACTTCTCTGCGGGGGATCCCCCGCGCCCCTAGGGACGGTTTAGGCCGTCCTGCCAAGCTCGCGCAGCCCTGTTGCCGCGCTCAGAGCGAAGGGGAAGCCATGGGCGAACCCAAGACCAGGCAGTTCCACGCGAGGGTCTCCGGGGCGGACTACGAACGGACCGCGAACCTCGCCAAATCACTCGGCATATCCCAGGCGGAGCTGGTCCGCCTCCTCATGCAGCTGCCGATTGAAGATATCGAGCAGGAAAACGTAAACAAGTTCGTCGTTCTCGACCTGGCCACGGCCGACAGGATGTACCGGGAGCTGCGGCACTGGGGCTACCAGCGCAACCAGGGCGTGCATGCCCTCAACAGCATCGCCTACTACCTGCGCCTCAACAAGCTGGACGGGGCCGACGTGATGGACGGCTACGCCCTCGTTCATGAGCGCTTCGACATCATCGAGAAGACCGCCGCCGAGATCTCGCCCAAGATCGACGAGATCGCCCGGGCCCGCTTCCTGTTCAGGTAGGCGCGCCATGCCAATCGTCAAGCCGATATCCGGGCACACCTCCTGCAAGGGCATCTACCGCTACCTCACCAAGAAGAACAGGGCGCTCGCCTCCGACTACCTCAACCTCGACGTTCCCGAGCGCAACGGTGAAGACCCCTTCGACTGGGCCAAAGCCATGGACGACACGCGCCGCCGCAACGGCAACGATCGCGCCTGGGGCGGGCACCGTGCGCGCACCTACAAGCACTACGTGCTCTCGCCCGATCCCGAGGACGGCATAGGGCTCGACGCCCTGCGCGAGCTCGCCGTCGCCTGGGCGGAGAAGCACTTCTCGGACTACGAGGTGGCCATCGTCTACCACGACGACAACGAGCGCGGCATCCCCCACGCCCACGTTGTGGTGAACAACACAAATCTCGCCACCGGGAACAGGCTGCAGGACCCGGACCCGAAGGCGCTCAAGCACTCCGCCCAGGAGATGGCCAGGGAGCGGCACCTGCACGACCTCGACACCGGCATGCCGCAGCTCGACAGCAGGAGGCCGGACCGGTTCAAGAGGGCGCCCACCCACCAGGCCGTCTACAGGCGCCGCTCCGAGAAGGCCATCGAGGACGAGGGCGGCTACTCGTGGGTCGCGGACATCCGCCGCCGCGTCGGCATCGCCCGCAGCGTCGCCCGCAGCGAGCGCGAGTTCAGGAGCGTGCTATCGAGCATCGGGATCGAGGTGTCCGACAACTCGCCCAAGTCCGCCCGGCGCGACTGGGTCTACTCGTTTTCTGACCACCCCACCTGGCGCATCACCGGCGAGAACCTCGGCGTCGCGTACGGGAGGGAGGCGGTGACGCGCAAAATTAAACGGCTCTTTCGGGCGCCTCTCCGACGCGAGCGAGCGGCAGGTCGCCAAGGTCGCCCGCACGGCTTACAAACTGGAGGACCTGGAGAAACTTCGGGCTCTGGCCGACGCGATCGAGTACGTGGAGCGAAATCGCATCCGCGACCAACGCCAGCTCGAGGAGAGCGAAGCGCCGGTCGAGGTCGCAGATCTCGTCCGCGACGCCGGCATCCTACCCGAGCGATCGGCCCCGAAGATCGTCCGTGAGAACAAGCAGCAGCAGCAGAACCGCGAGGGCCGCCGCAACGGCGAAAAGCAGCGCACAGCGCAGGGCAGGGACCGCACCGAGAAGCGCGAGAAGGGCAGGTAGGACATGGTGCTGAAAACCTACTACGACAACGGGCACTTCGACTGCTTCGACACGACCCAGCTGGTGGATTCCTCGCAGTTCCAGGGCAGCAGGCTGACCAACTGGTCGCTCGACTTCGACCCCGAGGGCGACGGCCCGATTCTGCTGAACCTGTACTGGTACGACAGCGCGAGCGACGAGGCGGGTCCCGCCGGCCTGCCCGTAGCCTTCCGCCGCGACGGCTGGAGCTTCGTCGTCGCAGACGCGAGCGACCGTGGGCACCTGCTCAGGATCACCGTCGACGACGAACCCGTGCTGGTGCGCGTCGGCGACGGGCTAGCCGACTACAGCAGGCTCCACCATTACGCCGACCTGGTCGACCGCGTCCTGCCGAGGGCGTCGAGGGCGGTTTCGTTCCTTGATGGCATGCGCGGCGACTGGTCCGACGGCGACACCGACGATGAGATTGCCGCCGCCCTGGGTATGAGCGGAGATGGCTACCGGTGGCTCCAGGATGCGCTCGACACGCTGCCCGAGGAAGCTGACGATGACGGCGAGGCGGACGACGACCGCTTTTGACCTGCGTCACGCCGACGAGCACCCGGTAGGTTCGTTAATCCTTCAAGCACGCTCGTAAGCCCCCTTATTAGTCCATGCTCCGATTCATATGAAGTCGAAGAATCCGACGTATCGTGATACGTGAGCAGTTGCTTTATCTATTGGAGACCGTTTGGGAGGTGTTACGATTCGTCACGGGCTTCATCGGGGGCATCGTCATTGTCGTTCTTCATGGCTTGGCTCAGCGCAGTCCCTATACCGAGTCCAGCTGAGAAGTCCATCGATGTGCTTGCAGCTAATTTGATTTGGTCAAAGGCGTCGTTCGGCATGAGATTCCGATAGTTATCTGTAGCTTCGCTGAACAGATTTGCCAGGGAAGTCGTCGCTGCGCCCTGAGGTGCTCCCAAAGACTCGATGGCATGTTGCATGGCGCTGCTTACGCCAAGGTCAATCTTTGGCATACTGGTTTGAAACGAAGCGAGGGCTTTCGTTACGCTTGAAGAAAGCCCGATAGCCTGTTGGTTCACGATTTTCTGAGCAGCCTGCGAGGCGCCAGAATTGCCCGCATTTACTGCCAGGCGCGAAAGACTCGACATCGCATTTGAGTTCACAGACTCCGCTACAATACGGCTGAAGTCGCTGAGGTCTACAAGGCTGCTCACGTCTATGGAAGAACGCACACCCTCAAGCATGTCCGCGTAGCTCTCGCTTATCATTTTGGCCGCCATCTTTGCATCCCCGGCCTTGGCCTTCGGGTACGAAATGTCGTCTCGCACTCTATCGAGATATTGGCCAATCTCATCATTGACAGTCTTCATGAGTCCGCGCGTGCTATCAAAAACGTCCTCTGTGATTTTGTGGTAGTGCATCACGTCGTTTCGGCGATCCTTGATATAGATTCTGTTTTTCCGCAGCGTGGGCATATCATCGGCACCAAAGAGCACGTCCCAAAGAAGCCTCTCGTTCAGCTTGCCCAACCCTTCCTGAAGTTTTTCTCTCGTGAAATTGCTTTTGGTCAGGTTTCGGACATCCTTTACAAACTGGCTGTCGACGAACAGCACGTTGTAGAGCGCTTCCAAGGAAAGCCGCTCTTCAAGCTCAACGACATGCTCGTCATCGAAATTGCCCTGCTCTGCACACATGGCAATTGTTATCGCTTCGCGCAATCCCTTCTCGAAGCAGCAGAAGTGGGGATACAGGAGATCGCAGAATTTTGCAGACGCCTCGTCGCGAAGCGTTCGGACGTCATCGCCCGAGGGTAGGCCCTCCCTGAACGAGGCAAGCTTCCGAGCGTTGGAAAGGGTCTCCCCCGAGATGGAGAAATCGATGAAATACAGGTCGCCGCCATCGGCTTTGTAGGCACCGATTTTCCGCAACACGCCATCGGGCAGCAAGGCGTCCGCAAAAGCGCTCTTGGTCTTCTCACCACGTATCAGAAAAGCTATTTTCATCCGCATTCCTTTGCACTTGTTCTGCTAGTGGGCTGTTGAGCTGTCGATTTCCTGCAGCCGTTCGATCCATCGTCTCATGCATCCCTGGTCGAAGAATTCGAGCAAGGCTCCGTCGCAGAATCGTTCGGCTCTTATGGCGCGAACCAGAGGCGCCATGACGGCTTGCCCATCGAGCGTTGAGACGTCGGCGTTTGCTATCGATTCGTCATTCCGCCCAAGCCCGTTTTTCTCAAGTATCTCGCTGTAGCGCGTGAGCTCGAACTCGGGGTGACCGTCCACAAAGCTGTAAACGGCGCTCTCAATGTCAGCTGCGATTTTTCCGTAGTCCACGAATGGCGCCATTATCGGATCGTCTGTCGTGCCCTTGCTTTTGCGGTCGATAACCCAATCGCCATAAGTCTGGCCTTCGACCAGCTGCGGAAGGTATTTCGTCAGACTTTCAAACATAAGAAGCCTCCTTGAAGTGCTCTTGCGCGATGCCGTCGAGCTGGGCCCGAATCTCCTCGAACGGAAGCCCCAGGTCGAGGGTCCGGACGCTTATCTTGTTGCCGCTCATCAGGTACGTGCAGTCGGGCTGCACGTCCTCGTCTGTGGCGGCGTAGAGGAGCATCCCCGAGACCTCGTGCGGCGCGCCTGAGAGCTGCGCCTCCCTGTTCTTGACGTACGTGAATATCTGGTACAGGTTGCCCGAGTGGACGGTCTGCTTGTCGAACTGCTGCTGCAGCGTATGAGAGTAGTACTTCGCGTCGATGACCAGCACGGTGCCGCCCAGCGAAAGCGTCACGTCGCTCTTCATGACGGGCAGCATGTCGGAGAAGCCGTCGTCGAGCACCCAGGGGATGTAAGGCGCGTCCGCGCGGAGCTCGGGATGCTCCTGCCGGTAGTACTCCAGGATGAACTTCTCGTAGAGGCGGCTCATGCGCTGGTCGTCGAGGAAGTCCATAAGCCTGGTCATGCCGTCCTCCTGCGTCTGCAGGAGCCCTTTGGCCACGAGCCAGCACACGTTCATCAGCATCCGGTAGGTCTGGTTGTTGCGGTCGTAGCGCATGTTCCAATCCGCGGTCGCCAGATCCGCGTCCCCGACATCTGCGAAATAGGCGAGCAGGCGCTTAAGCTCCCTCTTCCGGCCTTTGTCGATGTCGGAGCGCACGAGGAGCGCCATGGTCGCCTTGAGGATCCGGTTCATGTCGGTGTCGACGCTCAGGTCGTCGTAGACGCACACGAGCTGGCGGCGCAGGACGGACCTCGTCTTGACCGACTCGGTCACCTCGATCTTGCCCCTGGGCGATGAGAGCGCCTCGACGTGCTCCACGTACTCGCGCCCGAGCCCTCGCTTGAGCTGGCTTCTCACTCCGCGCGCCAGTATCTCGGCGCACAGGTCGGCGGCGTTGTCGAACTCCTCGGTCGCGACGTCTGCGTAGCCCTGCCCGCGCAGCACCCGGAAGGCGTACGCGAGCATGTGGTAGATGTTCTGGACGCGGATCACTTGACGGCCCTGCGCAGGGCATCCGACCATTCGCGGACCTTGGCGGGGTCGTCGAACCAGTACTCGCGCAGCATGGGTACCAGCTCGTACTCGACGATCGCCGAGAGCTTGGCGTCGGTCACGTCCCCCGGCTTGAGCCCGCAGAAGTAGCTGTGCCCGATGCAGAACCCTTCGCCCAGGGTGTCGTCCCCTGCGATGGCAGCGTTCAGCCTCTCGACCGCCGCGACGAGGGCGTCCAGCTTGGAGCTGCCCAGCCCCTCGCGGTAGGCTTTGAACCCATCGGTCTCGAAGCCCGGGCGCAGGTCGAAGAATGCGAAGCGGCGGCGCAGCGCGTAGTCGAGCATAGCGAGGCTGCGGTCGGCCGTGTTCATCATCCCGATGAGGTAGACGTTGCCCGGCACGTAAAAGAGCTCGCGTGAGTAGAGCAGCTGCAGCTTGTTCTTCGGGCCTCGCTTGTCATTCTCAATCAGCATGAACAGCTCCCCGAAGATCTTAGAGAGGTTGCCCCTGTTGATCTCGTCGATGATGAAGAAGTAGTCGTTGTCGGAATCGTCTGCGGCCTTCTTGCAGAAGGTGTAGAAAGAGCCCTTGGCGAGCTCGAAGCCGTGAGCGGACGGCCGGTACCCCTCGATGAAGTCCTCGTAGCTGTAGCTCTGGTGGAACTGCACCATCTGCACCCGGTCGGTGTCCTTCGCGCCCATCATCGAGTACGCGAGCCTCTTTGCGGCGAAGGTCTTGCCGACGCCCGGCGCGCCTTGGAGGATGACGTTCTTCTTGGCGCGGAGGACGCCGACGAGCGTGTCGTACTGGGACTCGTCCATGAACACCTCGGATAGGAAGTCCTCCTTCCCGTATGCCGGGTACTCAGCCGCGGCGGGCTGCCCCTCCGGTTCGTCTTCGTCATCGAACAGTGCGCCGATCCTCCCGACGACCTCGGGATAGTCGGTGATGTCGGTGAGGGTCTTCATGGCGAACATGCCGTCGTAGCGCCAGCTGCCCTTGCGAGTCCACCTCACCTCGCGTGTGCTCGGGTAGCGCCCGCCCGCCGCGTCGTATGCGTACCCGCCGGTCACGACGCCGCGGCCGATGATCTCGGAGCGGCCCCTCTTCGCGTAGACGACGTCGCCGGGCTTGATGTCGTGGGCGAACTGCCAGACGGCGTGCGCCGAGTTGTTCTGCGACGTTTCCGCCCCGTCCGCCTCCTGGAGCTTGAGCCGCATCTCCTCCTTGCTTCCGTACGATTCTAGGTCGCCGAGCTCGCTCCAGCCGAGCCCCATGACGCCCCGTTCGTAGAAGTCGTCCCACATGCTCGCGCCCTCGCCGGGGGCGTAGAGCCAGTAGTGGACGGTCTCGACGTCGGCGTCGCCCAGGGCGTTCTCCTCGGCCTCCTGCTCGGCGGCCTTGGCGGCCGCCTTCTTCTCCCGGTTGACCCGCTCCGATTCCGCGAAGGCGGCGCCGGACAGCTCGGGGAGGCTCTCGTACGGGCACTCGTCGGTTCCCAGCTCGGCCTTGACGGCGTCGCAGATGGCCAGGTACTTGGCGCCGTCATGAAGCGCCGCGTCCTTCTCCTTCGGCACTATGCCCGCGAGATGCGGCCCAACCTTGGCTGCATCGCCCATGAACCAGCGGTTCCGCGAGTCGAGGTTGATGAAGTTGTGCGGGCGCGCCCAGTAGAGTCCCATGGTGAGCTTCCAGCCGAGGCCGAACTGGCCCACCGTATCGTCGAAGGCGTCCACGAAGGCCTTTCGGCTGGGTTCGTCGTCTTCCGCCGAGAGGGCGAGCTCCGCCTCGAACACGCGCCACAGGTTGTCGATGTCGCGCTCGCCGCGCCGCTCGTCGTCCGAGAAGGCGTAGAAGGTGGCGTTCAGGTTGTTGAGGACGGGGAGTCCCGTGAAGTCCCGGGGCTGCGCTGCGGCGACCCCGAACTTGCCGGCCATGCCCGAGATGATCTTCTTCCGGTTCGCCTCCGTGATGCCCTTGTTGAACAGGCCGAACACGGTGTATGGATCGATGTCAGCGGGGGTTTCCAGGCTGTCGAGCTTTGGGAACTTGATTCCTATGTCTCGGTAGAGCTCCCGCAGGTCGCGTATGAGCGCCTGCCGGTCGTCCTTGAAGGTTATGAGCTTATCGGCGAGTTCCGAATAGAACGCGACCCATGTGTAACTACTATCGGCCATGCGGGCATCCTCCGCTTCTGAACGCATCCGTTCTAGCAAAAGCTGTTTCGCGACATTGGGAGAACCAGCTCTTCCCTGAAGACGGTTTACATTTTATCTGCTAAGTGCGACAGCATCAGGTCGGGACAGCCAGATAACCGCCTCGGTAATGTTCCAGGGAGCGTTTTCAGAGGCCGTGCTTGTTGCCGTGCTAGTTTACTTGTCGCCCTCGTCATTCGGAACGAACAGCAGGATGTTCCTGAAGTCCCCGCTTTTAAAAACCGCCATCAGCCGCTCGCCGTATTCCCGCGCAAGAGATTCCAAGCGGGCCTGATCGCCACCTCCCCACGGCGTGAGACAGACGGCCTCTCCATCCCGCACGAGCTCGTAGTGCTCCGCGTCGCTGGCCAGGTATTCGAGGTATTCGTCCTCCGACAGCGCGTTGAGCTCCTCGTCAGATAGGACTCTGTCGGGCTCGCCCTTCCACACATGGACCCGCCACACGCCTCCGAGGGGCACGTCGGTGTACACGCCCGGCAACTCGGCGCCCTCGCCGTCGAACCGGAATTCCCCCGGGTCGCTGACGGACCAGATGTCCATCTCGCCGAGCTCCGCATGTTCGTTGCCATGCGTATCCAACTGGTCGCCGGCAGAGCGGCTCACCTCGGGGCGGACTTCCCACCTGAACGGTATTCCTTTCCGGAAGTAGTCGTTGTGGTCGGCGAACTCAGGTGCGAAGTTGGCCGCCTTTTCACGCTCGTCGCGTTCGGTCTTGAACCACGCCTCGTAGAGAAGTGTCAGTAGAGCTGTGGACAGCGGCCGCTCTTTCGTCCCCACTACGAGCGCATCTGCCCCGCAGTAGGGGCAGATGCCCGTGTCATCCTCGCCGGGCTCCTCCATCCAGTCAGAGACCAGGCTGACGGGGAACCTCCTCCCGCAGTGGAAGCAGCCGCATTCCTCATGCGCTTCGAGAAGCGGCCTGTTGAAGCCGCTCTGCCGGTTCAGGATCTGCTCGTCCTGCCAAGCGAGACTTGGAACCGGGACGTCGGGACCGTCGGGGACTATATCGCGGTATCTGTCGAGTTCTTCTGCATCCATCTCTAGCTCCACCTTATCGGGTTGCCCGTCTCAAGCGACGCATTCAGAAGCTTGCGCAGTGAGACGTTCGCGAAGGTCCAGGGCCACGCCTTCCTGCTGCCCACCGTGAACTCGGTCGCCTGCTCTTCGCAGAAATCGAAGCCGCTTTCGCAATCGATGCGATTGCCGCTGTCGAGGTCGGTGAGGGTGTAGCTTTTGCCCTCTCCGTCCTGGACCGAGCCGCCCCTGCGCTCGTATGCGAAGTGGCGTGATGCGAAGAGCACCTCGCCCGCGCCGTTTTCCTCATCCGATACGATGCGGAACACGCCGTCTTCCAGGACTGCCTCCGAGTTTCGTCCGGCGAGAATCTTCATCTCCCCGTCCTCCGGCGACCACACCTCCTCGCCCTTGGCCGCGTCGACGAGGATGCTCGTGGGGTTAGCCTCCATCTTCTCGTCGAGCCAGGCGTCGAAGTAGTCGAGCTCCTTGAGCGCCGCCTCCGCCTTCTCGGCTGGGAAGGTCCCGCCGTTGCCATCGGGGAGGATGTGGGAGAGTATCGGCAGCTTCTCCTCTCCGATTTCCTCGCAGTACTCGTTGAACATGGCGCATCCGCTCCAGTTGCCGACCCTCTCCGAGCAGATTTCTCCCCAGTCGTGCTCGCAGGGGCTCTCAAGCCAGGAGTCGAACGCCTCGTCCAGCTCTCCGTAGCGCGCCAGGAACTGCCTGTACGAGAAGCGCTCATGCGCGTCATCGAGCTTCTTCGATGCCAGGTAGCCGTCCCCGTCGATGTAGAGGTCCCCGATCGGGACCGGGCCAGGCTTGAGCTTCCCCTCTTCGAAGCAGCGGCATCTCACACTTGCGTCCAAACCCATGACCGCCTCCTATCACTCGGAATTCTTGGTTTCCAGCAGCCCCGTGCTGTCAGGCGCATTCCGATTCGGTTCACATTTTCACACTGTGCGGGCGGCTATGTGTCCCTTCTATGGGCGCTTGGAAATTTTCGAGAGCAACCAAAGCCGAAACCAGCGGCTTGCTAATAGAGTTCAGCCGCGCCCGCTTCAATGACATGCAAAAAGGGAGGCGACTACAAGCCGCCTCCCTCTTCTCGATTGCAGGTGCCTTGCTATTCCGCCATAGATGCCGCCCCGCTCGCCTTGCAGCAGGCGTATGCGGCAAGCAGGCAGAGGCCGGCGCCCGTGCCGGTCAGGAACGCGATCACGGCTCCTCGACCTCGTCGGCGTCGTCCTCGGCTTCGTCGAGGCCCTTGCGGCGCTTTGACAGGGCGATGACGCCCGCGCAGCAGCCCGCCGCGCCGACCGCGCACAGGATTGCCACCCAGGGCAGCTCGTCGCCGGTCTTGGGCAGCCCGATCGCGGGAGTGGTGCCCTTGGAGGGAGTCCCTTCCTCGGGGGTGACCAGCTTCACGGTCTGGCCCCCATCGTTGATGTCCGTGTGGGCAGCGACCTCGGTCCCGTCCTTCTGGAGGGACTCGAATGCCACCGTCTCGTGGCCGCCCAGGTCCGTCCCGTCGAAGGTGAACGTCACGGTCTGGGTGCCGCTGGCCTTCTCGGGCGTGAACGATACGGTGGAGGTCACGTCCTTGCCGCCGCTCTGCACGGGCTTGCCGGTGGACTTGTCCATGAGCGTGCCGGTGAGCGTGTACTCCTCGCCGGGGGTGAGGTTCTCGTATGCCACCTCGTCGTTGATGGTCACGGAGTCGTCCGCCACAGCCTCGTGGTCGCCGTCGTCGACGTCGGTCGCGGTGGTGCCGACCTTGGGCGCGGGCGGGACGATCTTGACCGTCTGGCCCTCGTCGTCGATGTCGGCGTGGGTCGCCACCTCGTTCCCGTCCTGCGTCAGGTCCTCGAAGGCCACGGTCTCGTGGCCGGCGAGCGCGCTCGCGTCGAACTCGAAGGTGACGGTGGCCACGCCGGACGCCGCCGTCGGGGTGAAGGTCGCCTCGGCGGTCACGTCGGAGCCGTCCTGCTGGACGGGCTTGCCCGCCTCCTTGTCCATGAGGGTGCCCGTGAGCTTGTACTCCATGCCGGGGGTGAGCCCGGTGTAGGTCACGTCGTCGTTGAGCGTCACCTTCTCGGACGCCTCGGCCTCGTGGTCGCCGTCGGCCGCGTCGGTCGCCGTGGTGCCGATCTTGGGGCCCTCGTCGTCGGTGAGCGTGCCCAGGTTCACCGTGGTGGAGTCCTTGTAGACGGTGACGTCGAATGCGGGGATGAGCGCGCGGTCCGCGTTGCTGTCGCAGCGCTGCTCCTCGATCGTGTAGGTGTCGTAGAGCAGGGCGCCCTTGGCGTCGTCGGGGTCGGACGTGCCGAACCAGACGCCAGAGGTGGCGGTGCCGCCGTTGGTGTCCTGCGTGTGCTTGTTCCAGGCAGACGAGGTGGAGGCGTAGCCGTTGGCGTCGGTCACCAGCACGTGGCTCTCGCCCGTGGTCTTGCTCGTGACCTTGAAGGGCACGTTGGCCAGGCGGGTGAGGCTCGTGTCGGCCACCTTCACGAGCTCAAGGTCCCCGCGCACGGGCTGCTCGGCGAACTCTCCGTCCTCGGGCACGAGCTCGAAGACGGCCTTCTCGTGACCGGCGTCGGCGGCCGTCACGGTGAACTCGTGCGATTTGGTGTCGGGCTTGTAGCCGGTCGGGGCCTGCACCTCGGTGACGGTGACCTTGCCGAGCGGGATGCCCTCGAAGGTCGCCTCGCCGTCGGCGATCGTGGCCTCCTGGCTGGCCTCCTCGCCGTTCTGCTCGTAGGCGGCCTTGTAGACCGCGCCGTCGAGCGAGCCCGCGCCCTGCGGGTCGGTGCCGCCCGTCTCGGCGTCGGTCTTCGCCACGCGGATCTTCACGGTGATGGGCGCGTCGGTCGCGTCGACCGCCGCGTCCTTGCCGGACACCGTCACCTGGTACTCCTCGTCCGATAGCGTGTAGCCGTCGGGCGCGGAGATCTCCTTGACGGTGTAGTCGCCGCTCTTGAGCTTCTTGTCGGTCTGACCGTGGCCGTCACCGTCGGTGGTGAACTGGGCCACCAGTTTCCCGCCCTTGTAGACGCCGTAAGTGGCCCCGGCCAGGCTGTAGTCGGAGTCGCCCTTGGTGATCGAGGCGTCGCCGGAGGCCTTCGTGAGCGTCACGCGCCCGCCCAGGCTGCCGGTGAGCATGGGCTGGATGCCGGACTTGCCCTCGCAGTAGGCGATGGAGCTGCAGCCGTCGATGGCCTCGTCGCCGCCCTGGTAGGCGTTGGCCTCCTCCGCGAGCTTCTCGGCCGCCGCGACCTTGTCGGCCGAGGTCTTCTGGAAGCTCAGGATCTGCTTGTAGGGGGTGGTGTCGGCCACGATCCAGGCGGCGAGCTGGGTGATGCCCTGCGCGTCGGCGTCGGACCACGCCTTGCCGCCGATCTCGTTGGTCGCGGGGTATCCGTGGGCGTAGAGGTAGTCGGTGGCGTGCGTGCCGTCGCGGAACTCGCTGTAGTCCTGCCCGGCCGCGCCCGGCCCGTGGGTCGTCGCGTCGTAGCAGTACGACACGGTTCCGTCCGAGGTCAGGTACCCCGTGCCGCCGTTCATGTCGTCGTCGCCGTTCTCGATCTTGTAGCTGTGGATGTGCACGATGGCGTCGTTGGCCTCCGCGTCGTCCGCCGACGCGGTCGACGGCCCGGCGGGCAGGCACACCATCAGCGCAAGTGCCGCGGCCAGCGCGGCGCGCGCCACGGCCGAGAGCCGTTCGCGCTTCTTGTCCTTCGTCTTCTCCATGGCGCGCCCCCTATCGCTGCTCACGGTCTAAAGGGCGGCTGCCCCTGTGCCCGTCCATGGCCTTGGCGGCGGCGCGCGCCTGCTCGGAGCGCTCGGAAAGCCCGCGCGAGTCGCGGCCGTGCTCCTCGGCCCAGCGGCGGCGCGACTCTGCCAGGGCGTCCTTGATCTGCTGCGGCATCACCTTCACGGTGTCCTTCAGGCGCTTGCCGTCCTCGCCGAGCACGGGGTTGCCGTCGGGGTCGAGCACCGACTTCTGGAGCCACACCTCCCTCTCGGCGATGAGCGGCACGTCGCGCCAGTCCTCGCCCCGGAACCTGGAGGGGTTCACGTAGAGCGGGCTGAACTCGTAGCCGCCCATGTCCTTGCCGTCGATGACGGTGCCGTTGGGGATGGTCACCTGGTTGAAGGTCCTCTGCTCGCCCGTGCGCTTGTCGGTGTACGGGATCGCCTCCCGAACGAAGTTCTTGTGGAACGACAGGTAGACGTTCTTCCTCTTCGCGTCGTCTGCCATGGCGTCTCCTTTCTCTGTTTCCTTCCATCCGCTTCGGAAGACGGGGGTGCGGGCTGGCCCTATGGCCCTCTGTCCATCCTCATGGCCGCCCCCTCATCCGCCCATGATGTCGCGCGCCCAGCTGCCGCTCTTCACGAGCGAGATGATGAGCAGGATGCACATGGCCACGTACTGCAGGGCGTAGGAGAGCCCGGCGACCCGGGAGTCGACGATGGCCGACCCCGTGCTCGCGGTCTGGAGCCCGCCGAGCACGATGGGGAAGCTCACGAGCAGGACCAGGATGATCACGCCCGCCAGGCACACCGAAGCGAAGTTCTTGAGGTAGCCCACGCCCATCTGCCGCGTCTCGTCCTGCGAGAGCAGCGCGAGCGGGATGGGCGAGAAGGCGGCCATGACGTAGATCTGGATGGCGCGCGCCCAGCAGACCACGAGCGCTGTCACGTAGGCGGCGAGGACCACGACCCAGCTCACGAGCGCCACGACGAGCATGCCCAAAAGCGCCGCCACGTTGTCGTCGGTCGTGGTGATGGACACCGTGGCGAGGTCGAGCTCGGAGCCGGTGCCGAAGAGCCCCGACACCCGCTCGACCGCGATCCTGGTCACCTCGTAGACCGACTGCATGATCTCGAAGCTGTGCTGCAGGATGAACAGGAACACGGCGTAGAAGACGAGCAGGAACACGACCTCCTTCACGCCGGGCATGGCCGCGTTGCCGTCCATGCGCTGGCTGATCTTGATGAGCTGCAGCGTGAAGGAGAACGACAGCACCCCGCAGCCGATGGGCAGGATGGCGGCCTCCCAGACCCCGTGCACCACGTCGTACATGGTCACGCTGCCCGCGCCGCCGATCATCTGGTCGAAGCTCGCCGAGAGGACCCCATCAGTGCCGATGCCCTTGAGCACGTTCACCTGCCCGTTGAAGATCCAGTTGCACGTGTCGCGCAGCACGCCGCACAGCCACGAGTTGACGTCGTCGGCGATCGAGGCGTACGCGGGCCCCGGGCAGGCCAGCAGCAGCGCCGTCGCGAGTGCGGCCAGTCCGGCGGCCATTGCGAACCGCTCGTCTGAGAGCGTTCTCTTCATCGCGCCCATGGTTACCCCTTGACCTCGAAGGCGCCGCCCGAGTAGACGACCGATATGACGGTCGCCGCGGCGTCGTCGCAGGTGAAGGTGGCCGTGACGCGCTTGGCGGGCACGTCCACGTAGACCTCGCCGTCGAAGGTCGCACTCGTTGCGGTGGGCGCGTGGTCGCGGCACCACGACGCGATCGCGCTCGTGAGCTCGGGGGTCTTGCCGTCGATGAGTGTCGTGTAGGGCTCGGTCACGCCCGAGACCGCCACGGGACCCTCGCCCTTGCTCCCCTGCACGTAGGACTTCGAGAGGGCGAAGCCGTCGCACGCGACCTGGTAGGAGCCCTCGCTCCCCGAGAGCGTTATAACGGACGAGGCGGGCTGGGCGCTCCCATCGGCGGTAATCCGGCAGGTAAGAGAACCGGCCGTACCGTCCCACTGCTCGTCGTCGGCCTCGAAGGCGCTCACCTTGGTCGTCGTCCCGTCTGACTCGACGAAGGAGCCGTCGCGGAACCGCACGGTCCTCGACGCGTCGTCCCGGGCCTGCCACGTGTGCGACCGCAGGACGGAGAGCACCTGCGATTGGGGCTCCTGGCCCTCCTGTTCTCCGGCGTCCCCCGAGCTCGTCGCCGTCTCCTCCGACGAGGCCGCGCTTTCAGCGGGCTGCTCGGCCGGGGCGGATGCCCCGCCGTCGGATCCGCCGGTCTGGGCGGCCCGCACGGCCGCGCCCGCCATGCTGCCGGCGACGACGATGGCGAGCGCCGCCAGCGCCGCGACGGCGCCGGCCCGCCTCTTTCCGGACGGCTTTCCCGCCCTCTGCCTTCTCCTCATGCCTTCTCCTTCCTAGTAGCGGACCGCGCACGTGAAGTACGAGATCCCCGTCGACCGCTTGCACACGTCGCCCGTCTGGGGCTCGTGGATGTATTCGTCGCCGCCTGTGTAGATGGCCACGTGGCCGGGCTTCCAGAGGATGTCGCCCGGCTGGGCCTCCGAGAGCGGGATGCGCGTGCCGCCCTCCATCTGGCTCTCCGAGTAGTGCGGCAGCGAGATGCCCGCCTGCGCGTAGCAGTACTGGACGAGCCCCGAGCAGTCGAGCCCCACGCCCGGCGTCGAGCCGCCCCACACGTAGGGAACGCCCAGTTGGGACTCGGCCGCCGCGACGATCGCGTTGCCGCCCGCGCCTCCGGCCTTGAGCGCCGCCAGGTACTCCCGCGCGTACTCGATGCGCCTGTCAAGGTGGGCGTAGGAGCCGTTGGCGGGCTTCTCGTAGCAGGCCATCCACGAGTACGCCGCCTTGTCCACGTCGTCGGCCGCCTTGAACTCGTCGGGGGTCGAGTAGAAACCGCCGTCCGTGTAGCCGGGGCAGTTGGAGTAGTAGCCGCTGCGCGCGAGTTTGGTCCCCCAGCGCCCCGACCAGGTGCCCGGGCAGCTCCCCGAGAACGTCCACTCCAGCTGCGCCTGCAGGTCGGACCAGGTCCTCCCCTGGCTCCTGCACCAGGTCTTGTACTCCCAGTACTCGCCCTCGCCGGGGCGCGTGGACGTGTACTGGAAGATCCCGCAGGCGCGCTCGTAGGCGTGGTTGAACATGCCGTCCATGACCTCGTCGCTGGCCGGGTCCATGGCGCTCTCGGCCTTGAGGTTCCCGAGCACCGCCGCCGTGGACTCGTCGGAGAAGCCGTACCCCTTGAGCGCCGCCGCTATCTGCTGTTCCACGCCCGTGAGCGTCCCGGTCCCCTGCGAGGCCTCGTTGTCCCAGAACCCGAAGAGCGAGCTGGCCAGCTGCGACGCCAGGAGCGCCGCGAGCACGACGGCGAGCACGCCGAGGACCGCGCCCGCCACCGGTGCGGCAGCCGAGGACGCCGCCGAGGCGATCGTCCGCGCGGCGCCCTTCCTGGCGGCGGCCTTGGCGGTTTCCTCGGCGGCCCCCTTGGCGGCGGCCGTCTCGCGCGCCCTGAGCCAGGTGCGCCGCGACTGCATCCGCCGCTTGGCCCTCTCGACCTTGGAGGCGCCGGCTGCCCTTGCCGGTTGGCCGGCGGCCGTCTTCGCCGTTGCGGCCCTCTGGGTCTCGCCGGCCCCTTCCGCCGTGCCGGCCCTTTTCCTCCGCCACGCCCTGCGGGCGGCGCCCGCCGTCCGCTGCGCGGGGTCTTCCACGGCGTCCTCGCCGAGGTCGCCGTCATCGTCATCGTCCCCGGCGGCGTCGGCCGTGGCTCTGAAGAGGGAGGACGCCGCCTGGAGCGCGGTCGCTCCCTTGGCGCCAGCGGACTCCGCCTCGCCCTGGGGGCCCGCGGTCGAGCCGCCCTTCGCCCGGGTTCCGCATTCGGGCTTCCCGAGGCGGTCACCTCCCGGTTCCGACCTTTCTGCCGCGCACTCGCCCGTGCGCACGATCCCGCCGGTCACGGCGTCGGTGCGCCGCGTGGTGGCCGCGTCGGACGCGCTTCCGGCGGACCTCGCGATGCCGTTGTCCGCGCCGGCGCTCACCGGTCGCCTTCCTCCCGGCCGCCGGAGCCGAACGAGTACTTGCGCGCCCGCTTGAGCGCCGCGATCTCCTCGGGCTTGGTGTTGAACAGGTCGTAGAGCGCTCCCTTGGGGAAGTCGTCCTTGATGGGCACGCGCGCCCCGCCCGCCACGAGCAGCCCTTCGCCCGCTTTGACCGACTCGGCGATGCAGTCGGACTCCTCCTTGGACAGGTCCAAAAGCTCGGTCCACGCCTTGCGGTCGAGCGGCGACTGCTTGTGCAGCAGGATGAAGTCGGAGTTGAGCACCATGTTGCGCGCCTCCTCGTGGTCGAGCATGTAGACGCTGTTCTGCGTTATGCCCGTGGCGACGAGGTTGAACTTGCGCCCCTCGGCCCAGAACTTACTGAAGTAGCTGATGATGGCCGGGTGCCCGAAGAGGCTCTGGACCTCGTCGACGTAGAGCCAGGTGGTGACCCCGCGCTCGAAGTTCGCGTACATGCGGTTGCGCACCGTTTCCAGCACCGCGATGATGCCGAAGGCGCGCATGTTCTCGGAGAGGTCCTTGAAGTCGACGTTGGTGACGCGCTTCTCGAAGGTCACGTTGGAGGGGTGGTTGAAGAACGAGAGCGCCCCCTTCACGTAGCGCTCGTAGCGGAGCGCTATCCGCGCCGCCTCGGGCTCGGGCTGCTCGGTGAGGATGCGGTGGAAGTCGCCCAGAAGGGGCAGCCGCCCCTCGTCGCCGCACTCCCGGTAGGCCTCCTCCACGCAGCGCCCGATGATGGACTTGTCCGCCTCGGGCAGGCCCTGGCTGACCCTTCAGCCATCGTCGCCGACGAGAGCGCCAGGAAGGCGTCTATCTTGAAGGCCATCTGCGCCGCCGTCGACTGGTGGGCCACGTCGGAGAGGTCGAAGGGGTTGAGGTGCGTGTCGGAGTCGGGCGCGAAGCGGATGCTCTCGCCGCCGCAGCCCTCCACGACCGGGCTGTACTCCCCGGCGGGGTCGAGCACGATCACCTCGTCGTCGGGGTACGCGAGCACCGTGTTCACGATCTCGCGCTTGACGGAGAACGACTTGCCGCTCCCCGGCTTGCCCGCCACGAACCCCATCGGGCTCGCGAGGAGCTTGCGGTTGCAGAGCACCAGGTTGCTGCTCTGCTTGTTCTGGCCGTAGTAGCCGCCGCCCTCCTGCATGAGCTCCTGGGTTGCGAAGGGCAGCTGGATCGCCACCTGCGCCGTCGTCATCATGCGGGAGGCGTCCACGTGGTTGCTGCCGACGGGGATGGTCGAGTTCATCCCCTCGCGCTGGCGGTAGTCGAGCGAGTCGAGCTCGATGGCGTTCTGGCGCGCCGTCGAGACGATCTGCCCGACCCTGCTCTGCAGCCCCTCGTAGGTGTCGGCGTAGGTGAAGATGAGGCCGGTGTAGGAGTAGAGCCGCTGGTTGCGGTTCTGCAGCTGGTCGAGCAGGTCCTCCGCCTCGCTCTTGGAGTACTTGAGCTCGCTGGGGAGGATCTGGAAGTCGTAGCCCTTCTTCACCGCGCTCATCTGCTCGTCGATGATCTCCTTGTCCATCCACGCGATGCGCCGCTTCACGAACGCGACCGAGGCAGACTTGTCGAGCGGCTGCAGGTGGATGGTGACGACGAGCGGCATCGGCAGGTCGATGACCGCCGCGAGGCACCTGTCTTCCAGCTCGCTGCCGAACCGGCGCATCGAGAGCGCCTGGCACCAAACGCCGCCGCTCTTGTAGCACCCGCCGAGCCCCTCGGGCTTGAAGTCGAGCGAGGGCGGGCACACGAGGTCCTTGGCGGTCAGGTTCGACGCCGCGCCGACCATGTCCCAGTCGAAGAGCAGCGGCTCGCCGGGGCGCAGGACGCGGTTTATCGCCTCCAGGCGCTCCCTCCCGTCGAGCTTGCGCGACCGGCAGCGCATCCGGGCGAGCGTCTGCTCGGCGTCGGTGCGCATGCGGGCGAGCTTGGGCGCGGCCTCGTCGACCGAGGCGGCCCCGGTCGAGAACGTCAGGTAGCGCTCGCGCGTCAGGTTGGACACGCCCTCTCGCATCTTGTCGTTGAGGATCCGGTTGTACTCTCGCGCGTACGCTGCCGTGGCCGGGTCGCGCTCCTCGAAGAAGGTGCGGTTGCCGATCTCGGCGGCTGGGATGGGCGTGTTCGCCACTGTGAGCTGGACGGTGCTGTCGGCGCCGAAGTAGTCGAACAGGTCGCACCACGCGGTGAAGACCGCCTTCTTGGCGTCGTCGGTTGCCGACTGGTAGCTGATGTCGTCGAAGGCGACCGTCTGGCTGAACAGGCCGTCCTCCACCTGGCAGGTGCCGTCGCGGTACATGAGGTCGAATCCGACCGCGCCGTAGACGTCCTTCGCCGCGCGCCGGCGGCGCTTTTGCTCCCTGGTCTTGTCGCTGAGCTTGCGCTCCTGCTCGCGCGCCAGGCTCTCCATCGACCTGCTGCGCCGGGCGCGCGGGGCGCTGCCGCGGGGCCCTTCGGCCCCGTCGCCGCTATCGTTCTTCGTCTTCTTCTTCCACATCGCTTCTCTCAGCTCCCCTCTTCCATGCCCTCCTGCCCGCCTTGCGGTCGACCTTCGCGCAGGCCACCGGGTCGAGAGGGATCCTTCCCGCGTTCGAGTAGGCGAGCTTTCCGTCGTTCAGCGCGTGGTCGAGCCACAGGGGGACGAACCTCTCCGCCTTGAGCCCCTTGGGCCGCCAGTACCCCAGGAGCCAGAACGGCATCGAGGCCGCCGTCACGGGCAGCGCCGCGTCCGACACGGGGATCCCCAGGGCGAGGTTGCAGAGGGCGGCCGCGCCGAGCGACGCCGCGATGGCGCCCGCCGTGCAGGCCAGCGTCCTGGCGGACATCTTGCCCACCACCTTCTCCGTGTACTCGCCGATGTCCTTGTGGACCGAGACGTGCAGCGCCATGGCAGCCTCCCTAGTTCGGCATCCAGGACGTGTCGAGCATGCCGAAGTACACGGCTGCGGCGATGATGATCGCGCCGCCGGCGATGGTCGAGATGGCGCTCGCGATCTGCGCGCCGCCCGTCTGCTCGCGGATGGCAAGGCCCAGCGACACGGCTCCCCACACGACCAGGAAGCCGCCCAGGAAGGTCACGCACCCCGAGACCAGCTGGATTATCTGTTGAAGCATGAAGCTCGCTCCTTCCCGCGGCCCCGGGCTCGCCCGCCCCGCGTGCTCTTTTCACTGCCTGTTATGTGGTGCGGACCCTCCGCAGGGGGTTCGGGAGGGGACGTCCCGGGTAGGCCGGAGGGCCCGCGGAGAGATGCGCGGCGCCGCCGCTTCCGCGGCCCCCGTCTTCCTTTCATCGCCGCGCACCTCCCCTCAGGTCCTCGATGCGCCGCGCGAAGTCGTAGGGCTCCGCGTGCAGCGCGCCCTCGTGCCCGGGGTGGACCTCGGGCCACAGCGGGTGGCCCTCGATCTTGAACTTCTTGTCCTTGAAGGGGTCGGCGCCGGCGATGAGCACGATGGCCTCGTCGCGGGGCAGCTTCGCCACCTCGGCCGCCTGCACCAGGTCGCGCTCCACGGTGTTCCAGTTGCGCGTCGAGCTCGCCTGCGCGCCGCGGCTCTCGTTCCACGTGACCGTGCTGACGGTCTCCTTGCCGACCGCCTCGGAGACCTGCTTGGTGGTCTCGGAGGACTTGCCGCCCAGGAAGAGCGTGGTGTCGCAGCAGTCGACGATGGTCGCCGCGTTGTCCTTGTAGGGCCCCTTGAGCTGCGAAAGAGACTGCAGGAAGAGGGCGATCGAGATGTTGCGGCTGCGCACCACGGAGATGGACTTCTCGATGTCGGGCACCTTGCCGATGTTGGCGAACTCGTCGAAGAGCATGGTCACGGGCCTGGGCAGGCTGCCGCCGTACTCCACGAGCGCCTTGCGGCACAGGATGTTCACCGTCTGCCACATCATGATCGCGAACAGGAACGAGTAGAGCGGGCTCGTGTCGCTCATGATCGCGAACACGGCGCGCCTGCCGCCCGGCTCCCCGAGCCGGTCGAGCTCCATCTCGTCGTCGGAGACGAGCTCGCGCACCTGCGGGATGGCGAAGGGCTCCATGCGCGTGTTGCAGGAGACGAGTATCGACTTCATGGTCTTGCCAGCCGCGTCGCGGAACATCTTGTAGTGCAACAGGCAGAAGTCGTCCTCCACGGCGACGGGCTCGCCGGTCTCCACCCAGCGGAAGCCGGAGGCGCCGCCCTTCGCGCCGCGCGCCAGGATGTCGCCGCCCTCGGCGGGCCCGGCCTCCACGTAGCGCTCGCCCGTCTCGATCTCGCGGAAGAGCAGGTCGAGCGGGCTTTGGTAGTCCTCGTCGTCCTCCTTGGCCTTCGCCATGGACAGAAGCGTCACCAGACCCGACAGCGACCGGTCCGCCTTCGGGCAGTGCTCGACCAGGTAGCCGACGAGCGCCACGTAGAGCAGGCGCTCGGCCTTCTCCCAGAACGGGTCGCCTGAGTGCTCCTGGTCGCCCGTGGTGTTGGCGATCAGGCACGTGACGAACTCCAGCACGTCGGCCTCGTCCTCGACGTAGGCGATTGGGTTGTAGTGCAGCGACTTCGAGAAGTCGACCGTGTTGAAGGAGCGCACGTCGTAGCCGTGGTCCTGGAGCATCTGCCCCACGCGGGGCAGCGTCTCGCCCTTGGGGTCGGTCACCAGGTAGTCGGCGTTCATCTGCATGATGTTGGGCTCCAGCACCCCGCGGGTCTTGCCGGATCCGGAGCCTCCCACGACGAGCACGTTGCGGTTGCGCTCGTAGCGCGGGTCGTGGTCGGGCCTGCTCATGGCGAGCCCCAGGTGCTCGGTGAAGATCAGGTTGTCGGAGGGGCGCGAAAGGTCCATGAACTTGCGGCCCTCCTTGAGGCTCCCCCAGCGGGCGCTGCCGTGCTCCTCGCCCTGGCGCTCGCCCGCGCCGTGAGCGAGCCCGTAGGCCCAGGCGGTCCACACCGCGCACGCCGCGACCAGGCCCGTGGCCAGGCATGCGGGCTCGGCGCTCAGGACGCCGTTCGAGAGCATGTGGGGGACGGTCCGCGAGATCGCCGCGACGAGGTTCCCGACGGCGGGGCCTGGCATGCCCAGAAGCGTCGCCGCGTAGCCGTCCGCCAGGGCGAACGCCGCCGCGGAGGCCGCGGCCGCCGCGATGAGCCCCGCCTTCCCGATGCCGCGGCTCATTTGCCCCGGTCCTTCCGGTTGCGCGGCTTGCGGGTGCGCTGCCTCTCGCGGCGCTTCCCGTCGCGCTCGAGCGCCTTCGACGCCTTGCGCGCCTCCTCGGCGCGCTCGGAGAGCGGGCGCTTGTCGCGCTCGGCGTTGCGGGACTTCTTGAGCTCCAGGTAGCCGGCGTCCTCCTTGTGCCTGTTGAGGAGGGCGTTCGCGTCGCGCACGGTGGGGTTGGCGCCCAGGTCCTCCATCTCCTCGTCGGAGATGACGCCCTTGTCGTGCAGGGCCGATACGAACGACATCTGCTTCTCGGTGGCGGCGTGCTCGGCGGTCTTGGCAGCTTCCTTCTCGGTGGGAGCACCGCGCGACTTCTCGGCGTCCCTCCCGGACCGGCCGTCGCGGGCCTTCTCGACCTCGCGCTTGAGGTTCTCGCTCGCGCGCTCCTTGGCATCCGAGCTTTCCTTCGACAGCTCGTCGAAGCTCGCCCACACCTCGCGCGCGTCCTTTATCTCGAAGAGCAGGTACTCCCTGCTGGTCTTGGGGTCTGTGAACCAGGTGTGGTCGGCGCCGTGCGCGTCGAGCTTGGCGTCGATGATGGGTTTGAGCTCGTCGTACCCCTCGATGACCTGGAACTCGCGCATGTCTAGCTTGGCCCACTCGGCGTCCCCGCCGGGCGCGTCCTTGCCGGCCGCGGCGGACTTCGCGTGCTCGCACGCCTGGATGAACTCCTCGGCGCGCCGGCGCATGGCCTCTTCGCCCATGCGCTCCGCGAACCGCTCGAAGTTGTCGAGCATCTTCTCGCCCGATTCGTCGCCGAAGTCGCTCGCCATGCCGCACCTCCCTCGTGCCCCTGTGGTGGGGCGTCCTTCAGGGCATGAGTCCGAGGTCCTCGGCTACCGCTCGCCTGTGCTCGGCGATCTCCTCCCGCTGCTCTTTGGAGATGAAGAACGCAGGTCCGATGCCGAAGACGAGCATGATGTTGACGAGCTCGTCGCCGGCCAGCCCCCGTTCTCCCCGGAAGTAGTTCTGCAGCCACTTCGGCCGCATGCCGACCCGCTCTGCCATCGTCTTCGTGCTCATGCCGTAGTAGTCCCTGAGCGCCTTGAGCTTTTCTCTCAATATCTGTTCGTCGACCATGCAGCCTCCTCGGTGCCCGGCCGCGGATCTCTCCGGTCGGCTGCACGGGAGGCGCGTAGCATTTCATGCGCTCGGGCACGGTGAAGGTATCAACGGTTCGCTCCGTCGTGCGGTTTTCTTCCTAACCTCGGGTCTCCGCGCCCGAAATTCGGGTCTCGGGGACGGCGCGCCGCCGCTCGCGGGGCGGTTGCCGGAAAGGCTGTTGGGAATGGGCAGGTGCCCGCGCGGCGCCCCCTTGCTTCTTCTTCGCGGCCGCAAAGGGTACGGGCGGCCGCCGCCGCGTTCATTAGACGATATGAGAGGGGCTGAAAGATAAAGCCTCCTGAATGACGAATCCGTGAGCCGGAACGAAAATGTGCTTGTCAGCAAGGTTCCGTCACAAGTCAATAGGAGGCTTCACATGGCGTATCGTACCAGTATCGGGCTCGACGTTCATGCCAGATCGATCTCTGCCTGCGCGCTCGACAACATCACTGGGGAAATCTCGCAGCGCTCGTTCAGCCAGCCCGTCGCCCAAGACATAATCGACTGGGCCTCCGGGTTCGAAGGACCGGTCCGAGCCGTGTACGAGACGGGTCCGACCGGGTTCACCCTGGCCCGCCAGCTCAACGCCTCCGGGCTCGAATGCGTCGTCGGCGCGACGTCCAAGATGCTCCGCCCGTCGGGCGACCGGGTCAAGAACGACAGGCGCGACGCCCTCCTGCTCGCCAGGATGCTCTCCACCGGCAACATCCCCGAGGTGGCGATACCCGATGCGGAGCAGGAGGCGGCGAAGGACCTCGTCCGCATGCGGGAGGACGCCCGGGAGGCGCTCACCGCGTCCAAGCTCCGGCTCGCTCACTTTCTCATCCGCAAGGGCCACGTCTACGAGAAGGGCAAGAAGACGTGGACCCGCGCCTACGAGGACTGGCTGAGGGGCCTGAGCTTCGACACCGAGCTGGACAGGGCGGTCTTCGACGAGCTCCTGGCGAAGGTCCGCTCGGACACGGACCGCAGGGACCGCATTCAGAAGCTCGTCGAGAAGGAGGCCGGGAGCGAGCGGTGGTCCCCGATGGTAGCGCGGCTCTCGTGCATGAAGGGGATCTCCACCTACACCGCGTTCGCCCTCGCAGTCGAGATAGGCGACTTTGGTCGTTTCCCCAACGCCCGGGCGTTCCAATCCTACGTCGGTCTGCTCGCGACGGAGAACTCGAGCGGCGAGAAGGTCAGGTCGGGCGGGATAACGAAGACGGGGAACTGCCTCGTCAGGAAGCTCCTGACGGAGGCGTCATGGCTCTATCTGAGGCCGAGGAGGCTGAACCCCTCCATATCCGTTGAGGGGCCGAGCCCCGAAGTGATCGAGCACGCCCGAAAGGGATGCATCCGGCTGAAAAGGCGGGCGCAGCATTTGCAAGCGCGCGGGAAGAAGGGGTGCATCGTGGTCACCGCGATATCCCGCGAGCTCGCTGGATGGGTCTGGGCGCTCGCGACGATGTAGCGGTCACGCCGGGCAGGGCGTTATCGAGCCAGGGAATCCGACTTGCAGCTATAGGCAGCCCGAAAGGGCCACGCGCGTTATTAGACTTCTCGGAATACCTGAAACGGAAGATCGTCATTGCGGCTTCGACCCGCGAATATAAGACTCTCAACTAGCGTTAAAGCGAATGCGCGGTGCCCGGATGACAAATAGATGAGGACGATTCCCGCCAGAAATGGGGGTCGTCCTCTTTTTGCCTGCTTGACAAAATATCTCTCATATAAGCTGGCAGCTAACGACTGATGGCCCCGGGGCGTTCACCCGGGGCGCCGGCGCTGCGTCAAAGCCTATTCGTCCAGAGTTTCCTGGAGATGCAGTATTGGGCGACGTGCCCGAAGTTCGAGCGGTCGGGGTGGCGGTAGCCCTGCGAGGTCTTCCGGGTCACGGGCACGATGATCCCCTTCTCGCGCAGCTCCGCCATGCCGCGAGCTATCTGGGCGTAGGTCAGCCCCGTGTACCTGCGGATTTCGTCCCTGCTGCACTTGCCGAGCCTGCCGTCGGCGTATATCCGCCTGCAGAGGGCCATCATGACGGGCCAGCCGTTGGAGGCCACCCTGCGCTCCGCCATCTCCCTCACGAGGAAGTACGGGATGGTACAGTAGCCGCCGGGCTCGAAGCGGGCGTACTCGTTCCAGTCGCCGCCTACCTCTCGTCCGTGGACCTGCATATCACGGCCTGCTCGTCGAACTGCCGCTTGATGTACTCCTCGCAGGCCGTCGTGCTGGTGCGCCACGAGTTGCGCAGGCGGAAGCCCTTGAGCTCGCCCGCGACGACGAGGCGGCGCACGGTGGCGTATGACGCGTTCAGGATCTTGCCTGCCTGGGAGAGGGTGATGATCTCGCCCTCGGCCGCGTCGCTTCCCTTGTCGTTCATGGCGTTCCCTCCGCTCCTCGGTTGCAGGGAGGACGCTACCGCTGCTTCGCGGCCGGCTGGGGGAAAGAGCCGAGGTTCGGGCGTGCGCGCCCGGAATCCGTACCTGGGGTTTTCCACAGGCGCGTTTCAGGCGACCTGCGCTTTTGCCGTGGGGCCCGGAGATTTTTTATACAAACAGAGATAGGTAGACATATTCGGTTTCGCTCTAGCGATACCAACCCGCCCGCTGCTGCCGCTGCAGCGGAACCTATGCTATCGCCATAGCGTCACCTATGGTGTCGCTGCAGCGGTTGTGGAAAACCAAAGGTCTCGACACAGCGGTACCAAGGTCGGCTTTTTCGCAGGTTTTCGGCTTGCCACGAAAACGATTTGGCGGTTTAATGGCGGTTGAGTTGGCGGTTGGCTGGCGGTCAATAAAAAACCCTGACCTGTTTCCGCAGGTCAGGGTATGTGTTTTTGGTCGCGGGGGCTGGATTTGAACCAACGACCTCCGGGTTATGAGCGACCCCGGGAGCCTTGCCTCAGCTTCCTCCCCTCTCACCGCTTCCAGAAATCGCAGGCAGATGTGTAGCCGGGGTGTTTTTCCACGTCCCCGCTTCCACCTGTCTGCACGTTTTTCACCGCTTCCCATCTCGCGTTGGTGGTCATTTGGTGGTCACGTTTGGTGGTCAAATGGTGGTCAGCGAATGGCCTCGGGAACGCCGGGGTGCACCCGAGCCAAGGGCACCCGGCACGACGCCGAGAGGACGGTACAAACAATGGCAGAACTCAACTACACCACCAGGAGCATGCGCCGCCGCAGGGGCACGGACATGTGGGAGGTCACCCTCTCCCACAAGAACCCGCTCACCGGAGAGGTCGAGCGCACCTACCACACGGTCGAGGGCAAGACGCAGCGGCAGGCCGAGCGCAAGCGCGACGAGCTGATACTGGACCTGGAGCGCAAGGGCGGCGCGCTCGCCACGGGCATGACGGTACGGGAGTTCATGGCCGCCTTCCTCGACTACAAGGAGGCCTCCGGCACCATCGAGCCCTCCACGGTAAGGAGCTACCGCGGCGAGTCAAAGCTCATACTCAGGTACATCGGCACCGAGCGGCTGACCTCCGTCACCATCGGCACGGTGAACGACTGGATGGCCGCCATGACCAAGGACGGCTACGCGCCCAAGACCTGCGCGAAGGTGTTCCGGCTGCTCAAGCAGGCCATGAAGTGGGGCCTGGCGCAGGACCTCATCACCAAGAACCCCTGCGACTTCTGCAAGCCGCCGAAGCGCGTCAAGACCCCCATCAACGCCCTCAACCGCGAGGACCGCACGCGCATGATGCGCCTCGCGGCCGCCGCCCAGCCCGCACCGCTCGGCATGGCCATAGAGCTCGCGCTCACCACCGGCATGCGCCGCGGCGAGGTGTGCGCCCTGCGCTGGAGCGACCTCGGCGACGACGGCACCATCACGGTCTCCCACGCGCTGGGAAACGCGGGCGGCGGCTTCTACGAGAAGGAGCCCAAGACGCAGAGCAGCGCCAGAACCATCCCCCTCACCCGCCACACCTTCCAGGCGCTCAAGCGCATGCGCGCCGAGTCCCGCCAGCGGATGGCCGAGTTCGGACTCTCGGGCGACCCCTACATCCTCGGGACGCAGGAGCCGGAGAGCCGCCCCTACAACCCCACCCAGCTCGGCAAGGACTTCGCCGCCTTCTGCAAGATGAACGGCTTCAAGTGCACCTTCCACGACCTGCGCCACACCTTCGCCACGATGATGATCGCCGCCGGCACCGACGTGCGCACGGTCGCGAGCTACCTCGGCCACGCGTCCGTCTCGATGACCCTCAACATCTACGCGGACGTGGACCCCGACGCCAAGAAGGCGGCGGTCTCCAAGGTGGACGACTGCTTCGACGTGGACATGACCAGCCCCATGGACGAGCTCTTCGGAGAGCCCGAGCGGCCCGCGGCCCCCGCGCTCACCTTCACCGTGAGCCAGCTGGAGGCCATGCTCGCCCAGGCCCGCGCCAACGGCGGCGACGCGGCGTGAGCGCTCGGACCTAAGGTGCCATATTGGCACCTTAGCAGGTCGGAGGCCTGTATCGCTAAGGTCGCAGATTGCGACCTTAGCCACCTCCCTTTGAGGTCACGAACTGTGACCTCAAAGCCATCCCCAGACTTGAGGTGCCAATTTGGCACCTCAAGCGGCGACCTGCCTATTCCGCTAAGGTCACAGTTCGTGACCTTAGGGGTTGTACTTGAAGCCACAATCTGTGATTTCAAGTGCCCTGATACAATCCCCCTACTAGATGCGAAGAGAAGGACCGCACCATGGCAGAAGAAGAGAATCCCCCGAGCGAGACCGAGGACGATTCCGCAATCGTCAAGGTTGATGACGCCCAGATCAGGAACATGATCTACACGGTGCGCGGCGAGCAGGTCATGCTCGACAGCGACCTCGCGGAGCTGTATGGGGTGGAGACGAGGACACTCAACCAGGCCGTCACGAGGAATCCAGACCGATTTCCTGAGCGTTTCTGCTTCAGACTGACCAAGGACGATGCAGAGGTTCTAACATCACAAATTGTGATGTTAGGGTCTGAGCTGGGGAAACGTGGCGACCATTGGACCCACATGCCACGAGTCTTCACCGAGCAGGGTGTCTCCATGCTCTCCGCCGTTCTCAGGAGTCCCACGGCAGTGGCCGTAAGCGTGCGCATTATGGACGCCTTCGTAGAGATGCGTCATTTCATCGCCGATAACGCCCACATGTTCGAGCAGATCCGCGACGTCGAGCGACGCCAGATCGAGCAGGGCGTGCGCCTCGACGAGTACCAGCGCACGACCGACGAACGATTCGAGCGCGTCTTCGACTACATGGAGGCGCACGAGGAACCCACACAGAAGGTCTTCTTCGAAGGCCAGGTGTATGACGCCTTCGAGCTGCTGGTGTCGCTCGTGCAGCGCGCCAAGGAGAACATCACGCTCATCGACGGCTACGTGGACGCCGGCACTCTCAACATCCTCGCCAAGAAAGCCGAGTGCGTCTCGGTCACGCTCTGGACCCACCCCAAGACCAAGCTAACGATGCGCGACGTGGACACCTTCAACGCCCAGTACCCAGATCTCGCGGTGAGGCACACGACGGCCTTCCACGACCGCTTCCTCATCCTCGACGGCTCCGAGGGCTACCTCGTGGGAGCCTCCCTCAAGGACGCCGGCAAGAGGAGCTTCGCCGTGGCGCGCATCGAGGACCAGTCGATAATCGATGCCATCCTGTCCAAACTCAACGAGCACTCGTAGCGGCCACGAACCTAAAGGGGGTGCGGCGCACCCCCTCGCACGCGCCGAGGCGCGTGCTCACCCCCTTGCCGCCCCTCTGTCTGGCATGCAATGAAGGGCGCATTGCACACCAGCCAGAGGGGTCCATGGTCTCAGCCCCGGCCCTCACGGACCCGAGAGCCCAACCACAGCAGCAGCGCCAGCGGTGCCGTCATCACACAGAGGGCAGCGGCAACGAGGTCCGCGGCAGCCCAGGCAAGGTCGTCCTTCGTCATTTCAGCAGCTCGTTCACGCGCTTCTGCACGGTCCCGTAGTCATAGCCTGCCTTCTGCAGCGCCTCCCTGCGCGCGGTACCGTTGCCCCACCTGCCGGCGACCACCTCGCGCGCAACCTCATCAACTGACTTCTTGGCGCTTGTGGAGCTGCTCGACCTCGCCGTGTACGCTAGCGAGATCCAGCCGAGCCCGCTCTTGAGTCGGCCCCAGCCGTTCGACTCCTTCACGATGGTGTAGGTGCCCTTGTCGCGGATGCACCCGGTCTTCTCGTAGGAGGTTCCTGGCCCTTTGCGCACGTTGAGCGCGTCAGCGGTGACCTTCACGGTGTAGGGGCTTGAGGAGGAAGTGCTAGCGTCGGTCTTCCCCGCTGAAGAGCCCGAGGCCTTCCCGCCCATCTGGTCGTACCAGCTCTGCGCACGCTGGATGTACGTATCCTTCTGGGTACCATAGATCTGGCCGGGACACGAGGTCGCGCTGAAGCGCTTGTGCGGGAACACGTTCACGCCCCACTCGGGACGGCCGAGCCCGTAGAGCCTGCACAGCGCTGCGACCAAATGCGCACCGTTGTCCAGACAGGCCTCCGAGATCGTCCCGTCCTTCCTGTTCGCGTGCTCGATGCCGATGGAGCGCCGGTTCTCGGTGGCATTACCCGCGTGCCAGGCGGTGTCGCGGTCCCACACCAGCTGCCCGATGCGCCCGGAGGACTCGACCTGGTAGTGGGCGCTCGCCGCGCGGGTCTGCCACACCTGCCAGCAGCGCTCCACGGTGAGGTCGCCTGCGTTGTAGTGGATCACGACGTGCTGGATCTTGCTGCCGTTGCGGCCGCTCGTGAAGTGCTTGTTCATGATCTTGTCCACGTCGGCGACGCACTTCTCCCAGTCCTTCACTCGGCATCACCGCCCTCGGCGTCGCCCGCCGCAGGCAAGTGCTTGCCAATCTCCGCCATGACGGGCGACAGGACCGCCATAACGAGGGCCACCACCAGCGCCCGCCACTCGGGCTCCAGGGCCATCACGCCCACCAGCAGGTCCAAGTTGGCGACGATCACGCCCAGGACGCCCTGGACCACGGTCCGTGCCAGCCTCCACCACCACTCGTTCGACTGCAGGAACTCACTCATGCGATTCCGCCTTCCGCTCAAGGTCCTCGACGTCGTTCTTGAGAAGGGCCACGTCGCGTTCGAGCAGGTAGGTGCGCTCCACCAGGCAGTTGTGCTTCTCGACGCGCCGCGTCAGCTCGTCGATCTTCTGCTCCATCACCGCCCGCGACTTCGAGTTGCTCGCGATGACCCCCGAAAGCGTCACCGCGCCGCCTATGAGCGCCACGATCACCGACTCCAACGAGAAGGCCCCCTTCAACGACGTTCTCTTACGGGGACAATCGTCTCAGGGGGTCACAGCAAGCCCATAGCGGCAGGGTTATCAGGCGGAGGTGAGGTACCCCGGCGTGTCGGCGGTGTCGATCACGGCCATGTCGGCAGAGACCTTCGAGCTGTCGTAGACCGTGCCGTTGCCGCCCACGAGGCCCTTGTCGCCGTAGAAGCACTGGCCCTTGTTCACGGAGGAGACCCCGCTGGGGAGCGTCCAGGTGGAGTCCACCTTGATCGTCGTCAGCGCGTCCATGCTGGCGAAGGCGTAGCCCCACTTCGTGACGGTGGAGGGGTCGAGCCCCGTGAGGTCGAGCGTCGTCACGCCCGAGCACCCAGAGAAGCAGAAGTACAGGCTCGTCGGGTGCGCGTGGCTCAGTCCGGAGACGAAGAAGCCCTCCGCCGTGCAGCTCGCGAACCAGTAGGCCATGGAGAGCCCCGCGAAGCCGTCCATGTTCTCGTAGAACGTGAAGGATCGCACCTTGGCCCTGATGTCGCTCCAAGGCATGGAGAGGTACGTCCGGTACTCCGCGTTGCCCACGACCCGCATCCACGTCCCGCGCGAGGATATGAGGCCGTAGTCCGTCTCGTCGGTGGCATCGACGATCGCCTCGTAGTCGCTGAGGGTGCCGTCGGAGCCGTAGACCGGATACACGTAGAAGTAGGCCCACTTCCGCTCGTCAGCGTCGGGGTTAGTGGTCAGCCCGCCCGCCCCGTTGTGCAGCAGCGTCCGGCTAGAGGAGTTCTGGGCGACGGTGAGGTGCCCGCCGACGAGCCGGTAGCACCCGTTGAAGGGGTACGTGCCCGTGGTTATGCCGGAGCGGTCGAAGCCCTCGTCCCAGATCGTCTCAAGCTCGCCGTCGGTCGCGAAGAGGTACCCGACGTTCGTGACGCCCACGAGGTTCTCGAGCCCGTAGACGTCCGTGACATGCGGCAGGTACCCGCACAGGTAGCTCACGTTCGGCCACTCCACGGAGGCGACGGAGCTGTCGATGTAGACCTTCTTGACCTCCTCGCGGCGCCCGCACCAGGGCAGGTCGGTCCAGGTGGAGTAGCCGTCCGTGGAGACCTCCCACACCTCGCTCACGTCGGCCGTGGAGTGCAGCGACTGCCGCCCGTCCACGTAGTTGATCTCCAGCACGCCGTCGCTATGAAGAAGCGCGCGCATCTTCACGCCCACGTCCCACACCAAATCTCGTATCGCCTGTGCCATCTCGCGCGGCTTGTAGGTGGTCGTGAGGCCGTTCTGGGCGCGTATGGCATCGGCTATCGCAGAGAACACGGACCCATTGATAACGCCCGTGCGGCTGCCCAGCTCCGCCACGGAGCCGTCCCCGGCCTTGGTCCCGTCGAGAGCCAGCACCGCCGCGGCCATCTCGCCCGGCCTGTACTGCGTCGAGGTCCCGTTCTGCTCGCGGATCGCGTTGGCTATGTCGCCCAGCACGGACTCATTGATGATCCCAAGCGCCATCAGTAGCTCACCTCCGAGAGGTCGGGGAAGGTCTCGGCAAGGTAGGACTTCACCCAGTCCTCGGTGGCATAGCCGTCCAAGCTCGGCATGTCGCCCTGCGGTCCCTGGGGTCCAGTCGCGCCCGTCTCGCCCTTCTCGCCTTGCGGCCCCTGCGGGCCCACAAGGTCGGCGGAGGAAGTGCCGCTCGCGCTGGTCACTGTGAGTACCGTGCCGTCCCACGAGTGCGTGCAGGAGACGCCGTCGGAGCCGGTCTCGCCCTTCGGGCCCTGGGCGCCAGTCGCGCCGGTTTCCCCTTGCGGTCCTTGGGGGCCCGTGTCCCCGGTGTCTCCCTTCTCGCCTTGCGGACCCTGGGGCCCGGTCTCGCCCTGGGGGCCTTGCGGACCGGTATCCCCGGTATCGCCTTTCTCGCCCTTGAGCGATGCCAGCTGCTCGGCGGTGAAGTCTGCATATGTGAACGAGTCGCCCTTGGGCCCGGTGGCACCGGTCGCTCCAGTAGCGCCCTGATCCCCCTTCTCGCCCTTCAATGCAGCCAATTGCTCGCTGGTGAAATCGGAGTAGGTAAACGCGTCCCCCTTCTCGCCCTTTATCTGCGAGAACTCGAACACGAGCGTGCGCGACTGCGGCTCGCCCAGAACGCTCGCGCGGACGCTCGGCGTGCCGGTCCCGGTGTCGCTCACGGCGGCGAGCGCGCCCGCAATCTCCGCGTCCTGCCCGGGGTCGCCCTTCTCTCCCTTGAGTTCCGCCTTCTGCTCGTCGGTGAGCCCATCGAAGGTGAGCGCGTCGCCGGTGTCTCCCTTGGGACCCTGCGGGCCGGTGTCTCCCGTGTCGCCCTTGGGCCCCTTGAGCGATGCAAGCTGCTCCTCGGTGAAGTCGTCGAACGTGAAGGCGTCGCCCTTGTCCCCCTTTTCGCCCGCCGCGCCGTCGAATTCCCCCGAGTCGCGCATCGCCGTGAGGTCCGCCACGAGCGCCAGAAGGTCGGCCGTCCCCGCCTCGTAGGCCTTCAGGGCCTCCGCGAACAGCGTGAACCCGTCCTCCACGGAGAGAGTCGAGACCAGGGCCTCGTCGATGCGCACGGAGAAGGTCGGGGTGGCGAGCGTCTTGTCGCCCCAGCTGAGCACGACCGAGCACACGGCCTCGCCCTCGTATCCGGCCATGCCGGAGGGGAAGTAGACCGAGAACCTGCCTGCCGCCGCGTCCACGGCCGTCATCTCCACGCACCCGCGCGCATGCTGCTGCCGGTGCAACCACAGGAAGTACAGGTGATATTTGGAATCGGAAAGGTCAACGACCTCGCCGTCTCGCGTGACGGTCAGGAGGATGCCCCGCCCGTTCGAGTCCTGCGGGCTTCCGAACAACGAGCTGCAGTCGCAGCCGTCGCACGAGTCCCAGGTGACGGGATACAAGCCGTTGGTATCCAGGTCTGCCATAGGTATCAGAACTCCTTGCTCGAAAGGTCGTCGAAGGACTGCACGGAATCAGAAGCGGTCGCCGCAGTCTCCTCGACGGCCGAGACCCGCTGCACGATCTCCGCAGACGTCTCCCACGTCGCCCGCTCCACGGTCCCCAGCGTCACGTGGCAGCGCGGCTTCCCCGCGCCGAACGTCCGCACCCGCCGCACGCACCGCGCCGTCAGCCGCCACTCGGGCGTGCGGCTCGTGTCGATCACCGCAACGTCGTCCCCGAGCCCGACCGGAACGCCGCCGTCCACCATCACGGCGTCGCACTCGTAGGAGACCTGCGGGTGGCTCACCTCTTTCAATCGGGCCTTGGTCAGCGCCAGCAGCTCCTCGGGGTTCTCGCACTCGGGGAACACGACCTGCCCGAACGAGTGGACACGCTCCCCGCGCTCGGCGTCCCAGCGGCCCCACCTCAGCCGGGCCTCGTCGTCGCCGACCCACTTCACATTGTCGTTCACATCTCCATAATTGAGCCTACGCGTGTACCCGCCCGTGGCGTTGCCCTCGTCGTCCTCGACGGGAAGGCCCTTGCCCCAGCCGTAGAGCGCCGTGAACACCTCGTCCTCGAGGACCGTCCTCGTGCAGCCCGCGAGGTTGCGCCCGTACGTGAACCGTGCGCCGTGCCAGGCGCCGCGCCGCGCAAGCAGAGAGACGGTGCGCGTGGCAACGCGCCCGTCATCGACGCCGACGGAGCATTGCAGCTCGCCGCCCCACACGGACTCGACGCGCCGCAAGGCGGCAAGCGCGTTCGTGTGGTAGAGAAGTGCCCCGCGTTTCGCGTCCCCGACATCGACCGTGCCCAGCGACCACCGCGTGTGCCCGAGCACGGCAGTCATGGCCTGCGATGCCGTCTTGCTCACCAGCTGCTCCTCCTCGACATAATCACGGAGAAGCTCGCAGAGCGACGACTCCGCATAGACGTGGCTCGCGCCGGTCAAGGGCTCGTCTGTCCTCACCACCTCGTGCTCGCGCCAGGTCCCGCTCTCGGGGTCGCGCCACAGGAGCCGATCGCCCTTCTCGGGTGCGACAAGGCAGCCGAACTCCAGCGTGTCCTCACCGCCCAGCTCCTCGGCGTGCGTCATGGAGCCCAGCGTCGGCAGAATGCCGATGCGTTCGTCCCATCGGTCGAAAAGGTAGAGGGTCGGGACCGCCATCACGCCCACCTCTCCGTCCACGAGACCGTGTGAGAGGAGCAGCCGGTGAAGGCCAGTGAGGCGCTTCCCGGCGAGAGCGCGAAGAAGTCGCTCCCCAGCGCCACGTCGCGCGTGGCGTCCTCGCCGTTGACCGTCACGGTTTGCGCGGAGAAGTCCATGCACATGGCATCGGCATCAGCAAAGGCTCGTTCCACAAGAACGTAAGCACCGGAGGCGGAATCGGTCAGTTGCACGGACGAACCGGCGACAGTCACAAGTTGCACAATCGGGAACGTCGGCCACGTGCCGCCGACCTCGAACGACTCGGCGGCGCTCGACCTCTCATCTCCGTACGCGATGGGGTCCATGCACTCGAACGTCACGACGGCCGATCCCTCGGAGAAGAGAGAGGACCAGTCCGACACGCCCGCGCAAACGGCATCGCGCCACGTAAGCGACGGCTCCCCGGGAACCACGAGATCCGCCCCATCGGCGACGAGCAGCCAGGCTCGCAGCGTGCGCCGCACATCGGAGCGCTGCGCCACCGTCAGCGCGTCGGGCGCGTCCATGAACAGCCGCACCCTCAGCTCCAAGGGGTCCACCTCGCCGCCGAGCAGCACGAGCCCCGGCCTGCCGGGCACCTGCGCCGTCTCGGGTGCGATCACGTGCGCCACCGGCTCCACGAGCTCCGCGCTCACGTGGTCGCCGAGGCCATGCCCGTCGTACGTGATGGAGCTCACAGCTGGCCCCTCGCGCGGGCGTATGCGGTCGCACGCCTTTGGGCCTGTTTCCCGAGCCGGTCGGTCTGCGCCGAGTCGTTGCGCGGTGTCTCGTAGACCCGCCTATGGAGGTTGCGCGCCTTGGCGTTCACGTCGCGGTCATCCACGCCGAGCCCGCTTCTGGTCTTGTCAGCCACGCTCTATCACCACCGTCATCGTCATGTAAACGTCGAAGACCCACCTGCCCGATCGGTCGCGCCCGTAGCAGAAGGGCTGCCGCACATCGCAGGCGACGACGCGCATGCACTCGGGAGTCGCGGCATGCGCCCAGTCGAAGCAAGCGAGCTGCAGCGATACCTCGCGTGAGGTCACCTGCGCGTCCTTCCAGTCGTCACAGACGACGTGCGCCGTGAGCTCCCGCCTGCCGCGCTCGGAGCCGTCGGCCTGCAGCGTCTCCCGCTCCCACTCGGTCATCGACACGACGACGGGCTCCTCGCAGGTGCGGGGCGCAACGGGCACGTCGTATGCGTTCGCGTATCCCAGCGAGCGCAGGGCGTCGCGCACGGCGCGGCACTCGCCGGGGATGGATTCATCGCTCATAGATAGCTCCGTTCATCAGAGGCAGCGCAAGCCCCCCAGCGGGGGCACGGCTCGCACGGCGGCAGACCGTCCCACGGCATAGGAGGCAGGCGAGGAAGGGGCGGGCAGTGCGTGGGCGGTCATGCAGCCCTACGACCGTCCCGCAGCGCCACGCACCAGCACGGCCCTCGGATGGGCAATGATGGGGGCGCAGGCGCCCCCATACCCCCGAGTCCGCGGCGGGCGCCACGCACCGGCCATGGCCACGGTCCCGCAGGCCGGACCCGTCACCCGACCTCCAGCTCCCAGTGGTGCACCTGCCCGCGCACGACGACGCAGCGCTTGCAAGAGCGCACATACATGCGAGGGAGCGCCCCCACCAGCACGCGCGAGCCCGCGGGCACCTCGAAGGCGCCCGCGCTGTTCACTGCGTCCACGAAGATCCGGCCGCTCGGCGCGGATTCCCGGTGCGGGTCGTCCATGACGGAGTCGGTCAGCTCCAGCCTCACGTGCCTCACCATCTTCGCGGCCCCGAACGTCCCGTCGCCGTTGGAGGGGAACACCAGCATGTCGTCGGGAAGCAGCCTGCGGGGTATCGGCCTCAGGTACCTCATCGCCCGGCCCCCGAGAACGCGAGCCCCGTGCCCGAGAGCTCGGAGAGCGCGGCGGCGCGGGCCACCTCAAGGCCGGTCGTGCCCTTCTCCATGTAGTTCGTCACCCTGAAGTCGCCCACGGAGTAGCCGCCCACGCGCCCCTCGCCGAACTCGGCGAACGCCTCGCATGCCGCGCACACGGCTCTTCCCCAAGCCAGCAGGTCGGCAGCGTCCCAATCGTCACTGGGCGCAACGCCCCCGCACAGCTCACAAACGCACCTGAGCGCGGCGGGCATCGACTCCGCGAAGGCGGCGGCGTCGAGCGTCCCGCCGTAGGAGTCACGGTAGAAGGCGAAGGTGGGGCCGGTGGCCGCCACCCCGCCCTCGTAGGTGGCGGCGCATCCGCACGAGTCAGCCATCGCGAGCCGCCTACGCCGCCGGGGCGGCCGACACGGCCACGCCCGCGAGCTTGTTGTCCAAGAGCTCCACGATGCCGTACTTCCGGTACTTCATCATGTACGAGTCCAGGTTCTCCAGCTCGTCAGGCGAGAACACGCGCGAGGCCACGTGTTTATCAAATTTCACGACAGCGCTCTTCTCCACCACCATGAAGTTGATGGCCTTGCCGTCGGAGGCCTTCGCGTAGCCGAACTGGTCGGACTCGCCCGAGTTGAGCGCAATCTTGGTGTAGAACCTGGCCTGCGGCACCTCCACGATGCGCGCGAACCTGGTCAGCACTCGGTTGCTCCTCGTGGGGTTCGCGAGCGAGTAGTCGTCTAGCACACCCTTCAAGGTCGGCGTGATGAAGAGGTAGCGGCTCCCGGTGTCCACCTGGGCCTCGTCCATCTGGTTCGTCACGTCGCGCAGGGCCTTCAGAACGTCCACGGCCTCGGCGGCGGAGAGGTCGGCGTCCGTGACCTCCACGCCCTCGTGCGAGGCGATCTGCGCGTAGGTGAACGCGTCGGCCTCGGGCGCCACCTGCGTCCTCTGCAGCTCCACGCCGGCCTGCACGAAGCAGTCGAGCACCCCGGCCTCCTCCACGTCCATGACGTCCGCGAGCAGCTTGATGCCCCTGTCGTAGTTGAAGGTCTTGGTCTCGTAGTCGAAGGTGATCGACCCGGTCTTGTAGCCCACGTTGCGCTCGTAGTCCCCGAGCCCCGTCACGCTTATCTTCGGGATCATGATCTCCTTCGCGTTCCTGCCGGCACGCGCCATGCGCGCGGGCGAGTTGAGCACCGTAGAGGTAGCCTCGCGCTGGTAAACGCGGTCCAGGATGGTCGTGTAGTTCCTGATGGCTGCTATGTTGTTCGGCATGTCTGGTTACTCCTTCTCCTCGGCAAGCCCCGCGATCCTCTCCCAGCGCCTCATGTACGCGGAGTCGCCACCGCCCGCGACGCCTGCGGGCTCCAGCCCGGTGGCACCGGTCTGTGAAGAGTTTTGTGAACCGCCCTCGGCACCCTCGAACAGCCACGGCTCGGCGGCGACCAGCGCGGCCACATTGCCGTCGTGGTCGGCGAGCAGCGCCTTCGCGGCCTTCACGGAGCGAGCGCCCGCGGAACGCAGCGCGAACTCCGTGCGCTCGTCGGCCATCTGCCGCTTGAGCTCCTCGATCTGCTGGTTGAGCGCCTCGGCCGCCTCGGCGCTCTTCGCCGCCTGCGCAACCTTGCCCTGGAGCTCAGCGATCTGCTCGTCCTTGGCCCTGAGCTGGACCCGCCAGTCGTCGCCGCTCACCTGGCCTTGCGCTGGTTGCTGCTGCTCTTGCGCCGGCTGCTTTTCGAGCGCCTGCTCGCCCTGCTGCCCCTGCTCTGCCTGACCCTGCGCCTCCGCGCCATTCGACTCACCGTCCACCTGGGACCACCTTTCGCTCTCGGCGGGCCCGATACAAGAGAAATGCCCGCACCACTAGGTACGGGCATTGTCCGGGAGTGTCACAAGGCATGGGTGAACTCGGCGCTGTTGTCGCATTAACCATCAGGTGAGAAAATGAACTGCGAGTATTCGTTGAGCGGAGTGTAACCATGCAAGAAGAGAAAAACGCTGAGATTGCGCCAAAAGATGACGACAGAGAGTTAGGCAAAGGCGCAGGAGAAGGAATCGCGAGACGCTCCACCTCAATTCATCCGTCAAGCCACACGACAGACATAGAGGTTGACATAAGCCGTGCCGAGAGAATCCCCCTTGGCGAGCTGGCATCGCTGGGGACCGGATTCGCCTCGCTGCCTGAGGCGGTGCGGACCGTCACGACCACGACGCAGACCGCGGGTGGCCAACTCCTGACGGTCACGGACAAGCTCGGCAACCCGCTCGACGTGAACGTACTGCAGGCGTTCAACGACGGCTCGGGCATCATGGGGTCCTACCGCGACGCGGTGAGGGGATTCGGCCAAGCTAGATTTCATCTGGCGGGACCCCAGGCAGCGACGGTGACGACCACAGTGCCCTACGACCCGACATCGCTCTTCATGGCCGCGGCCCTCATGGAGGTCAACCGCAAGCTTGGCGACATCCAGCAAACCCAACAGGAGATGTTCGACTATCTAAAGGACAAGGACCGAGCGAAGCTGCGCGGAGACCTTGACACGCTGCGTGACGTGCTCGACAACTACCGCTTCAACTGGAACAACGAGACCTACAAGAGAAACAACCACGTGCTCGTGCAGAGCATACGCAAGGATGCCGCCGCCGCCATCGTCCAGCAGCGGGCCGAGGTCAGGAAGGCCGTCGGCAAGGACGTCGGTCCCGTCCACATAGACGAGAACGCCCGCCAGAAGGCAAGGGAGACGTTGGCTGATCTCAAGGAGTACAGGCTCTCCGTCTACCTGTACGGGTTCTCGTCGTTCCTTGAGGTGCTGCTCCTGGAGAACTTCGACGAGGGCTACCTCCGCAACGTCGCCGAGGGCATCGAGAGCCGTGCCGTGGAGTACCGTGCGCTCTACACGAGGGCCTACGACCGTATTGCCGAAGACGCCGACAGCTCGATACGCGCCGGCCTGCTCGGCGGGGTGTCGGGGGCCATGAGCCTCCTCGGCAAGGCGATAGAGGCAACGCCGGTAGGCGACCTCACGCAAATCGACGAGGCTCTGATAGGGGCCGGCAAGGGTGTGGGGGACTTCAGCAGCGGCTTCAAACGAAATATCCTGAAGGACCTGCCAGCAGCCGCCGGAGCGAGCGACGTCCGCCCGTTCGTCGAGGACATAGAGAACCTGGAGCGCCTGTACAACGACACGGTGATGCTCCTCGCGGACGATGAGACAATCTACGTCCTTCCAGCCGACGCGGCCGAGGCAGCGGACAGCAATGTCGCAAGCGACCTTACCGGGAAAGTGCCGAACTCTAGCACGGGCATAGAGGTCGTCGCCTCAGATGTCCAGCAGGTAACAGGCTCGGCGGCCTGGTGCGCGACGATGCAGATATGTTGGGATAACCTGCTCGACAGGCTCTGCGGTGGAGAGCCCCTTTCACCCAAGAGCGACGAGAACGTCACGGTGTCAGCACTGAACGGGGGAAGGTTCGACTCCGGGATGGTCTCGGACGACCATTATTACGCCTACGCTGGACCCAAGGGTCCCGCGGCGAAGCGAGAGATCGAGTCAGCCATAAGGAAGAGGTTCGAGCAGGAGAGCGACCTTCTCGGGTCGGTCGATTGGTCGGAGCCGCCTGCGGGCGTCGAGGAGCTTATCTTCTATTGCATGCTGTACCGCAAGTTCTCGTTCGTTGTGCCCTTCGGCGTGTTGGAGGACGAGGATGACGAGGGAGTCTACGTGACGTACTTCGAAGCCGATGACCCGAACCCGCGCCTTGCGGAGAAGATGCGCGAGCAGGTGCGGCCTCTCTATTACCTCGATCGGGATCATCATGCCGTGAGCATCAACACCAGGGAGGGCGACCGCGTGGTGCTCGTCCGTTCGCCGGAGGGCTCGACCTTCGCCGAAATGTGGGACGCCGTGCAAAGGCGCGCCAAGTCCGCCGACCAGCGGCAGACCAGACCGCTCGACGATGTTGATACGTTCCTCTGCCCCAACCTGTCCTTCGACCTGGATAAGCGGTTCGGGGAGCTTGAAGGGGTCGAGTTCGACGCGGCGGACGGCACGCCGTGCTCGATCCAACAGGCGCTCCAGACCATCCGCATGACCCTCGACAACGAGGGCGGCGAAGTAAAGAGTGAGGCGGTTCTGTGCGCTTGCGCGGGGAGTGCCCCGATGGAATGGCCAGAGGCCAGGCGGTTCGCGTACGGCGGGCCGTTCGCGCTGTTCCTGATGGACGGAAAGGTGCCACGAGGCTCACGGCCGTACCTCGCCGTCATGGTGGATGACATCGAGAAGTTCCAGTAGAGCCCAGCCTAGAGAGGTGCTGTGTGAGACTGACGCGATTTGTAATCGATCACTACCGCTCCATTGAGCATGTGGAGATAAGGGTCCCCCGAGGGAAGGCCGCTCATCCTGTTCGGCCCCAATAATGCTGGCAAGTCAAACATCATCTCGGCTATAGACAGGGCACTTGGGGAGAGATGGCCTCTCACGACGGAGTTCGAGGATAGCGATTACTTCATGCGGGATAAGGACGCCTATCCGGAATCAGACATACAGATTGACTTCGACGAGACGTATTTTACGGACCGATATGGCAGGCAATACAAGTCTGTTGTACTTCATTACGAGTCCGATCAGTCAAAAAGCCAGTTCAGGGATATCAGCGGCAACAGGCTCTATGTGAACAGCCCGTCACGTGCCGCAATCCAATCCTACCTGGTGGATGCGGAGCGAGACATAAGCCGCCAGCTAAGCTACTACAGCCGCTACTCGCTGCTCAGCAAGTTCGCACATGCCGTGCACAAGTCGCTAGACGACGCCGATAGGGAAAGCCTTGAGACGGCATATGGCGCAATCAAGAACACGTTCCAAGGGGTACCGAAGTACTCGGAGTTCTTTGACAACTTCCACGAGGTGATGGAGGGATCCGTAAAAGGGTTCGTTCACGACCTCAAGGTTGACTTCTCGGCCTACGATCCAAACAACTTCGCGCGGTCGATGCGGGTCGTGGCCTACGAGGGCGAGAGCGCAAGGTCGTTCGAAGAGTTCGGCACAGGCGAGCAGCAGATACTCCTCATGGCGTTTGCAAAGGCGTATGTCCAGACGTTCAGCAGCGGTTCGCTGGTGCTCATCATCGAGGAGCCGGAGGCACACCTCCACCCATTGGCACAGAGATGGCTGAAGGAATACATATACGACATGTGCGGCGATGGCCTCCAGGTCATCCTCTCCACCCACTCGCCTGATTTCCTGGATGTATCCAACCTCGATGGCCTCGTGCGAGTCCGCAAGGATGATGCCGGGATAACCAGCGTGGTGCAGGTCACAAAGAAGCAGCTAGTGTCGCTCTGCTTAGAGACGGGCGTCCCGCAAGACAGGATTAGCGAGGACAACGTTCTCGACTTTTTCGGGACGAAGCTGTTCCCGGACGAATCAAAGGGGTTCTTTGCGACAAAGGTACTGCTGGTGGAGGGTGCAACGGAGTATTATGCCCTACCGGAGCTTATGGGGAAGCTCGGCCATTCCCTCACGCAGGTAGGAACCGAGATTGTGATTGCGAACGGGAAGAACGCAATGCCCCTGTACTGGCGCATTTTCTCAGCGTTCGAGATTCAATGCGCATGCCTGTTCGATGGCGATAGCAAGAACAGGAAAGAGAGCGAGAGGGACAACGCACAGCTCTCGAGTGTGCTGAAGGTGAATATTCAGAAGATTGCAGATGGCTTGCAGCAGGAGCTCTATATCTCAGACGGCTTCGCTTTCTTCAGAACGGATTTCGAGCACTTCATGCGCTCTAGCATCAGTTCTTATGCATCCAGAGAGCAAGAAGTGAGAGATGTCTATCACATCACATCAAAGCCGGGGGTAGCTCGCGCGGTATGTCGGAAAATCGACGCCTCGGAATTGCCTGAAGAGATCGACCAGCTTTGGCAGGATGTCATAGCTCCAACCCCCACAACAACGGAAATCAACGATGAAACGAGCTTGTCCCAGAATGACCAAGACGACTGGTATAGCCAGGACATTCCCTTTTAGCACGGTGCTCTGCGAAAGGTAAATGGCAGCTCAGGCAAGGCTCTGCCTTGCAGATAGCACTCGAAAATCTCCCCAGCCGGGAGCGACCACATGTCGATATGGTCACTGAACTGCGGAATCTCATTGACGAGGGGTCCCATAACCTCGTTAAAGCTTACAGAGGCTAGAAATGTCGGTTCGTCCCCCTCGCTCGGCACGAGGAAGGCATTGACTACTCTGTCAAACCCATGGTCAACCACGAACTGCCGGTACGCAGACTGGTATAGGAACTGCTTTGTCACGGATTCGACGCCCGGTTGCCTCGTGATCTTGCCGCCAAGCTCCGGCACGTAGTACTTCGCGTCGTAGATGCAGAGGAGCCACGAACCGTCCCCGTTCGTGGCAATAGTCACCGTGTCGGGTATGAGCGTGTCCACGTCGCCGAGCCCCGTCCCGTCAGGCCTAGCCCACAGCGGGCGCGGGATGATCTGCAGGAGCTTCTCATTCGCACGTTCCCGCCACCCCTCAGCAAGCCCGATTGGCAAATCGCCGAGCCTGGTGTCGAGTAGGTCCCCGAAGGCCTTCTTGCACGCCAGCTCCCAGGCGTGGTAGTAGGCCGTCGTGCCCATGCAGAGCACTTCGTCAGCAACGGCCGACGTCCCGGCACCGCCAAGGTAGAGGCGCATCAGGTCGATGGCCTCCTGCTTCCAGGTCACGAACTGCGAGGCCCTCTCACGCTCCAGCATCCAGTCGAGCGCCTCAGCGTCGCCGAAGTCATCCACAGTCTCAGCGGAGAGCTCCACCTCGCCGATTCCAAGAAGCTCGGCGACGCCGCAACGAGTGAGAAACCGCGAGCACTCGGTCAGGATGGCGCGGTGCAGGCGGGTTACGACGTCGGTCTCGTCGCGGCGCGTCTTCCTCGTCCATAGGTCCAGGTAGACGGGCTGGCCCTCCGAGAGGATAGGGTTGATCGTGTCCACGGTGCGACCCCAGTCGATGACGCCGTTGCCGTTGAGCACGCGGGTCTCCTCGAAGTTCGTGTAGACGCCGCGCTCCTCGTAGAGCTCCAGAAGTCGCACGATAACGGCCAGGCGGTCGGCCGATGCGCCCCCATGCCGGGGGCGCGGGAGCTCGCCGTAGCCGTCAAGCCTCCTCAGCACGCGCAGCATCTGCTTCAGCTCGTCATCGGTCGGCCCGTCTTTGCGCCTTATGTACTTCGGGTAGCAGATGATGACGACGCCACAGGCCACGACGATCCCGACGTAGCGGAACTGGTAGCGCTCATCATCAGAGGCGCCCGCTTCGTCCGCGACCTCGCCCTCGTCGCTCTCAGTGCCGGTGCGAAAGCGCACCACGCCACGGGAGAGAAGACGGTCGACGACCTCGCCGGCAAGTCCCTCCCCGCAGCCCATCTCCTGGGCAATCTCCGCGAGCGAGTAAGGTTTCAGCTCGCGGACGAGAGCGTACGGGCGCATCCGCTACTCTCCGTCAGAGGCGTCTGCGTCTCCGGCATTGCCTTCGACAAACAGGCCAGTTCGGTCGAGGTCGCCGCTGAACACGGCAATGCCATCCTTATCGAAGACCGTGCACAGCTCGGAGTACGAAGCCTTCTCGTTCGAGAAGAGCTTGGGCCGACGCATCTTGCCGGCATCCTCGTAGAGGTAGAGCAGCACCTTATCCTTGAATGCGGCAGAGAAAACGGTCTGGTTGTCGGCATCAGGAAGGGGTTCGTCGCTGAGCGACGCGGGTGACAGGAAGAACGGTCCCAGGAGCTTGTCCTCGTTGATGCCAGCATCCCGCATGAGCTTGTTGATGGCCTTGCGCATGCGGTTCCAATGGAGTGGCTTGCCACCGACCGTGACCACGAAGTCATCGATGGACATGCCGTCGTAGGCCTTAATCGGCTCGTCCTCGCCGGCGTCGATTCCCATGTATCGGAAGTCCCAGCGCCGCTTGAATGCGGTGTCCATCGGGAACACGCCCTGGTCAGCGCTGTTCATCGTCGCCCAGATGTACATGTTCGGTGGCAGGGACAGCCTATGTTCCTCCCGCGCAAGTCTCTCTTGCTCGGCGAGCAGTTTTTGGGGGTCCTTGATATGCGCAGCGATCGCGTATTCGGGTAGGAAGACGTGGAAGTAGCTCTCCATTTCTCTCGGAACGGCAACTTCGTACTCGCTACGCCCTGTCGCGTTCCGGTCCAGAAGCTGAAAGACGTCGCCGAACACTGCGGCTGGGTTGGCCCGGTTGATCTCCTCGACGATGAGCAGGTAATTAGTGTCAGGGTTCTGGACGGCTGAGATATACGTCTCAAGGAAGGGGCCGGGCACGAACTCGTATGAGATGTAGGGCTTTTCTTTGCTGGACGGCTCATCGTCCTTGGGGTCGGCATAGCGCGTTACAGGCTTGAATGACCCAACGAACTGCGAATAGGTGTAATCGGGATAGAAGGTCACGCGACGGATGCAGCCATCAACGAAGTCTCTATGTGCCAGTTGGTTCAACTGGTAAGACTTGCCTGTTCCCGGCGCACCAAAGAAGATTAGGTTTTTCGGCTCGCGAATATCTTCTGATGGACATGTCTCCCTATCTTCAACCTTGTCATAAGCGCGCTTGATAAGGCTTTGTAATTCTGGATACACCGCGAATATGTCATCCAAAGAGCTGGATGACGCCTTTCCACAAGCCGCAAGCAAAGCCCCGACGTCGCTTCGAGGCCCGTCGTCGATTTCTCTAACAGTTTGGTTTGAATAATCGTTGAGCCCAACAATGGGTAGGCCGGCGAAGTACCTATAAGCGCTGGCATAACTATCGATAAGATCAAGCTTGTCGATTGACGTCTTGAAGATATAGCCTATTGAAAGGCTGATGCGTGAGTCGTCATTGTGCTTTGCGCCCAGTTCAACATTGCTAATCCTTGCGATAGCCCTGATGCCCTGTTTCCATGCCGTCTGCATGCCCTTCGAGTTATCGGAGCCGAGCCAAACTATGGCATAGGTACCGGCAGCAAGCTTCCTCGGTACCTGTTTGCAGATAACGGTAAGCTCGTATGGCGGGTCTTGAATGCCCGCTTCTTTGTCGTCAATGGCCTTGATGTCCTGCACGCTGTCTTTCCCCAGACGCAAGGTGACGAATTTGGGATCGCTCATTGGACCCTCCCTTCCTGTTTGCCACGCCCGGATAAGTCTTCCAGCGCATCTCTGAGTGGCTGGAAAAGCCTTCGGCCGTTGCTGTCAACGCGACGCAGAATGCCTTCCGCGGCGTTCGGAGTGAGGTAGTACCTGTCTTTAACGCGCTGTTTTTCCACGATGTCGTAGAGAGTTGTAGTCTTTGGGTCGCAAGGGCAGTCCCTGTGTTCGGCAAGGATGAATCGGCCTTGCCACATCAACCCGGATTTGCCCCAGACAATCTTGTTTTCGATGTCGCCTTCGCCCGTTGGGAGAGGTTGCCAGCTATGGCCAGTAAAAGGCTCATGCTCCGTGATGGAGGTTTCAATCGGCGTAACCTCAGCATCGTTTAGAACATAAGCGATGCGTCCAGCAATCCATTCGATGACAGGAACCGACACAGCATTGCCGATAGCCGCATACCTATGGGAATCGGCGTCTTCAGAGTCCCCGTCGGTTTTGGTCCAGTTATCAGGGAAGCCCTGCAACCTCTCGCACTCAATCGGCGTCAAACGTCTTACGCCATCGCTGCACGTAACGTAAGTCCGGCTCCAATCCGTTCCGGTGTGTCGTCCGGAAGTGGCAGCCAAGCAGTACCCGATTGTCGGTACCCTAGGGTATTCGCCTGCTGGGGTTGATTCGGTGATGAAGGCCGTACGTTCCGCTCCTGGTTTCCTCGGCAGGTCCTTTTCGAACATGACTTCCAACGCCTTGGCGGGATTACCTTTCCAGCAGCACAGGTAAACGCGGGGACGGGATTGCGGGACCCCAAAGTAGCGGCTGTTAAGGAGCCGCCAAGCCACCCCATAGCCCAAATCGTTCAAGGTGGAAAGCACCACGCGAAAATCGTGGCCCTTGTTGGAATTGAAGAGCCCGCCGACGTTCTCTATGAGAACGACCTCAGGCTGTTTCGCCGCAATAAGTTTGGCGAAACTGAAGAAAAGGCCTGAGCGGCTACCCTTGAGGCCGGGTCTGTCAAGAGACCCACGCGCGACTGAAACATCTTGACATGGAAAGCCGCCACACCAGACTGGTACGTCGGGGATGCTATCCGAGTCTATTGCGTTGATATCACCGGCTCTAGACACATCAGGCCAGTGCAGCGTCAGCACATCGTTACAGAAGCTGTTGTTCTCGCAAAGATAGGTATTGACAAACCCCTGCCGCTCAAAGCCGAGGTCAAAACCTCCTATGCCCGCGAAGAATGAGGCGAACAAGGGGTGTTGGTTATCACCTTCGATAGAGACTTTCTCCACAGTTACGAGCACCTCAGTTCTCAGCGAGTAGGGTGTCCATAAGGCATGTACGTACGTAGGCACTGAAGCTCAAACCGCGAAGAGCGGCTTCAGCAGAAACGGCCTCTTTTAGATTCTGAGGAATGCGAATGGTTATGGCAGCGGTGTCTCCATTGACAAGAAACGCACGCTTCTCAGTAGTGTTGGCTCCGCTCTCGCAAAGCTCGTTAAAAGTCATGACCCACCCCGCATCGTAATGCAATCAAAACGGTTCGCTCATGATATCAGAAGCTGGTTTGACACGGTGGAGAGATAATGTGCTCATACACAACACGGAAATGGAACGTGTGCCTTGGCTGCATGAAACTTTATTCCGCCACCTGCCGCCGGGGTCATCCGGCACCCCCGCATGCTGCCCGTCGATGGTTCTCCGCGCCATGCACTGGGCCGGGCCGTGCGTGCCACGGGCCTGCGCGCACCCATGAAAGGTTTACGAACCTGCGGGGAGTGGCCTGGGGCGTGTGGCTTCGCGTGCGGGCCTCCGGTAGCCGTCCCTCGCGCCGGTCTTCCGCCGCCCATGGCAGCCAGCAAACTGTCTGCCATGGGTCCCCGGCTCCAGCCCGGCGCTCCGGGCCGTCTACCTACGGCTCCGCGCTCAGCCCCACGCCCCAGGCCACAACCTGGAAGTCACATTGGGGGGCGCGCTCCGGCCCGCGTCACGCCCGTCCTGGTGGCCCAGCGCATGGCGCTCCATCTTCGTCCTCGTTCGCATGCGGGGGTGCCGGATGACATGCGGGTCCGGCGGCAGGTGGCGGAAGCGCAATGGTCGCGAGCGCGTCGTACACGCAAGCGCCACGTAGCAGCAGTCGACGAGCCCGCAAGTCGCCCAGAGCTCCGGACAACGCACCAGCAAGCATCTCGGAGCACCCAACAATCAACCTGCGGCCCGTCCCCGGCGCGAGTATCCCGCATGCTAACGAGAGTCCCCAGCCGCGCCGCCCCTCCTTGCCGGGTTTTCAACAATGCGGCTTGTTATCGACAAACTGCCCCACGGTAGAATGGTCTAGGACAGGCTACGTAAGCCGGTCATATCGATACCGATGCCGTTTTATATGAGGTGGTACATGCCCGTTTCAATCACGCGATACAAGGTCCTCCTGTCTTCGCCAGGTGATGCCACAGGTTTTTGCGATGTAGCCGACGAAGCCATCGAGGCGATCAACAGGACGCACAGCGATACCACGGGCATAGAGTTCCACACGGTCGACTGGAGGCGCGACTCGCGGTCCGATAGCGGTGCGGAGCCACAGGCGTTGCTCAATAGGCAAATTGTCGATGAAGCGGACATTGTGCTTGCGATACTCTACAAGCGCTTCGGAACTCCCACAAAGAGCTACGGCTCTGGCACCGAGGAGGAGATCAGAAGGGCACTCGACCAGGGCAAGCCGGTCATGCTCTACACGTGGCAGGCGCCGGCCGGCTTCGAGCCAGAAGACCCAGGCCAGTATGAGAAGATCGCAAGCCTGCGAAAGAGCCTGGGGAGCCTCGTCATGTACTCGTTCTTCTCCGACGAGACCTCGCTCTACCAGAAGGTGCAGCACGACTTCACGAAGCTCCTGTTTGAGCTCGAGGGGAAGGAAACACCGAAGCCTGCGTTGTCGTTGGCGTCGGTCGGGGCGTCAGGCTCGACCGAGGAGACACTCCAGATCCGTCAGGGCATCTCGGGGACGCTTTTCAATCCGGACACGATGGATGGGGCGGTGCGAAAGGCGCTGGGAAAGGTGCGGTCGATAGCGATTGCGAAGCCCAAGCCAGCGCAAGAGGTTGCCGCTCTTGAACCTACAGCAGGGGCGAGCGGCGAAGGCAAGGCAAAGGGAAGCTCGATAACAATCAAGCTGCCAGAGTCGCAGCTGGGAAGCATTGCCAAGTCCGTCGCTCAGCTTCAGGAGAGCATGAAGCCCCGATATGAAATCCCGGAGTGGGCCCGCGCCACGAGGATGACGTTCGACGAGGCGGACAAGGCGGCCGTGCTCTCAGAGCTGGAGACAATGGGACTTTCGGTCGATGATGACCTGTTCGACCTGGGGGATTTGGCCGTGCTGCCGTCGCTGGTGCCTGATTACCTCGGGGGTGGCAGCAAGCTCTCGGGAACCGATGCCGAGAAGGCCAGATACGAGGCGCTTGAGGACCTCGTGAGCGCATGCAGGCTGAGAAGGGAGTATCGGGCTTTCCTGGAGTCTTTCGACGGTGTGAGTGCCATATCGCTTGCCCTCGTCAACGCGGGCGGGTCGCCGGCCCACCACGTCAGCATCGAGGTCGCCATCCCGTCGGAGTGGTTCGTTCCTCACGATAAGGCGCCGGTCCCGGGGGACTTCTTCATCGGGCACGGCCTCTACGAGGGGGCCCTTCTGGACGAGTTCGCCGAGAGGGCGTACGCGCTGGACGAGACGGCGGGATGCCTCTCCTATGACGCCTCGCGCGTGAGAATCGAATCTGGGGTCTCGATCCCCCCGATGCACCAGACAACGACCTATGGAATCACGCCTGGTAGACGTTACCTGGATGGCGACGATTACAGGGAGACGGTCGATTGGCTCTTCGATGACTATCGTGTAGTCGATGCTGACGAAGGGCGCAAGAAGATCATCCGAATCGAGTTCGACAAGGCTCAGCAAAGCAAGGCATATTCGTTCCCGACGGTGATACTCGTGAGAAGCGGCTTCCAGGAGACTTTGAAGTACTCGATAACGGCAGACGAGATCGAGAAGCCGATAGACGGAGAAATTGGGCTCGCCGTTAAACCCGACGAGACGATGACCGCCGGTTGCGAGTAGAGGCATAGGGAAACCGCTTCGGCTGCGGGGGCGGGCCGTGCGTGCCACGGGCCTGCGGGCGCCCTGGGAGGGAAACGTTGCGGCCGTGCGCGCCTGCGCGGGCGTGGCTTCGCGTGCGGGCCGGAGGCAGCCAGCCTGCGCGCCGGTCTTCGGCCGCCCATGTCAGCCAGCGCAAGCGCTGTCTGCCATGGGTCCCCGGCCTCAGCCCGCCGCTCCGGCAGTCTGCCTCCGGCGCCGCGCTCAGCCAAGCCCGCTCCGTCGCCCACGGCCTGTCGCGAGTTCCACGTATCGGCGCCCTCCGGCCCGCGTCACGCCCGTCCAGCCGCCCCCGCAGCCGAGCCAGAGCCACCAGAAGCCTCACCGTACCAGCGGGAACGGTACTCCTCGCGCGTCATGAGCCCCGCCGCCACCTCGGCCATGTCCTGCTTCTTCTCGCTCGCAGTGTCCTGGATGATGGAGTCGTCGAAGATCACCGACACGTTGCCCTCGTCGGGAAGCTCGGTCCCCATGTTCCTGGCACAAGTCATCACGGCGCGGAAAACGTCGCAGAGCGCCCCCTGCAGCGCGTTCTCGTTCTTCCTGATGTTGCGCATGAGGGCGGAGTTGTCAGAGCTCACCTCGGTGGCCGTCTTCACGTACCCCACGTTGTCCGTGTCGAAGTAGTTCACGCCCAGCCCAACCAGGTCTCCCAACACCTGCAAGGCGAGCCTGAACGCCTTCCCCTGCGCCTCGGTGCGTAGCGCGGGCGCGAATTCCGTAATCGTGTCCTCGGTAGACATGACCTTCCTGAAGACGGTGCAATCGCCCTTGCCGAAGGGGATGGGAATGCGCTTCCCGTCCGTCGTCTTCTCCTGGTCGAACATCACATCGGAGAGGAACACCCTCATCTTGCCCGCGTCGATCTCGTTGATAAGGGCGTCATAGGCGAGATCCACAGACTGCACCGCATCAATGGCGTCTGCGAAGACGGATTGCCCATACGGCGAGAAGTCCACGCGAGTGTTAGGAACCGCAGGCTTGACGATTCCAAACGTGGGAGAAGGACAGCCCGTTCTCACCTCGGGAGAGACGCCCGGCACGCTCACCTCGCGTCCATCCCTGTCGAAGCACACCGTGCGAATGAGATAAGCGCCATCACTTCCAACGACGTGCATCTGAACCTGGTCGATGCTCTCGCCATTGACAAACGCCCGCGTGACGAACGCGCACTCCCCGATACCTTCCGAGTCCCAGCTGAGAGGAACCACCATCCGCGCGTCGTAGTGCCTGATCTTGATAGCCTTGCGCCTCACGTCCAGCCACAAGGCGAACGCACCCGTGCCAAGCCCGAAGGCCCTCACGACGGTCTCCTGCGCCCGTCCCCAGAAGTTAGTAGAGGAGAAGAACGAGCCAAGCCAGTCAGTGCATTTTTGATCATCGCAGGCCACGGTGATCTTCTCATCAAGAAGCAGAGAACCCCACTCCCGACAAACCCGCATCGCAGGCATGATCGTCCTGCGATGCACCTGATACACCCGCCCGAAGCCATCCGTGTCCCGGTAGTCGTAGAACTCCCCGATGGCCCGCATCCACGAGTCCCACTCCCTAACGCGCGGCTCCATGTCCTCCAGCACCCGCGTGCTAAAGCCTGCCCCGCGCAGATAAGCCCTCACGCACTCCGGCACCCAGTACTCGTCTCTCTGCTCAACCATGGCCCGCTCCTCTGTTTCGTCGATAATGAAGTGGTGAAAGCATCGGCCACGGTCACAGGCCATGGGCCAAGCAACCAAGGCCATGCAGAGAAGGACGGAGGCGAGAAGCCCATGGGTCTGCTCTTCAATCACGACAGAGGGAAGAGGACCTCATCAGCCCATCCCTGCCCCCGGTGCGGCTCCACCAACGTCGAGCAGCAGGAGAAGGGCCTCGTACCATTACCGGCCAGCCCGCTGACCACCTTCGACGGCACCCACGTCGCCCCCGTCTCCGAGTTCCGCTGCCTCGACTGCGGCTATTCATGGGAGGACATCTTCTAGGCCGAGAAGAGGGGGCAAGAAAAAGGGGCGCCCAGACACCGCTGACCTGAACCGCGGTAGGAATCGCCCCTACATGGAAGGATTGAAGCCCCCTGCAAAGGTCAGCGGGCGAATCCTCCGGGCCGTGTCCCGATTCGAAGGTCCGGGCGTGCCCTGCCTGCATTCTACGCCCCTCTGAGAACGTCGTCCATCATCGCGTAGCGCACCGCATCGATGGAGTGGTCGTTCCCGTCGGGAATCTCGTCAATCCACGTCCCGTCGCGGTCGCGCTCGAACTCCTTCAGCCTGAACTCCTCATAGGCGAGCGGGCACCGTACCGGGTCGATCACGATCTCCCGCAGCCCCGCCAGCCACTCGTACGACAGCCGTCTCATGTTCGACTTGCGAGCAGGGCGAACGCGCAGCCCCAGCTCGCGCCGGTACACGGCCATCGACTGCTTCCCGTCCGGCGTGTCATCGCACCATATCAGCTCGTCGTGCTGGTAGGCGTCCTTGCCCGCGTCATCGGAGAAGGTCAAGGCGTTGGCGACCATGGCCCCGGTCTCCTGCGGCGTCTTGCGATTGGCCGAAAGCTCCTGGAAGAGGAACAGCCTCCGCTCCCCGGGCACCCACCCGCACCGCACGAACCTCCACGGGTCAGGAAACCAGCCCCAGTCGATCCCATTCCTCGTGCGGGAGAAGCCACGGCACTGCGCGTCGGTGAGCCGCTGCCCGTGACGTTGCCGAACACGCCGCCGCCCGTGCCTGTTACCTCGCCCAGGTACTCGGAACGCCAAGCCCGCTCGTCAGTCTCCCGCAGGTACTCGGCCTCCTCGATGAACGGCTGCCCCCAGCCATTCCGGGTGAGAGCCAATCACGTCGAGATAAGACGAACGCCTCACGAGCGTGTCCGCCCTCTTCTCCCTCTCGATCTCCTCCCTGTTCACCCAGCTCCACAGGGTGCGCGGCGGGTTGTACGTGTAGAAGATCCAGAAGTCGTCGCCCCCGCGCCGCAGAGAGTTGAGGATGGAGCGCACCGCCTCGATCCCGTCGAACTGGTCCAGCTCCTCGAACCACACCACGGCCGCGTACCCGTGCCCGAACTTCGTGCCCTTGAGCTTGAGCGGGTCGTCCGCCCCGCGGAACACGATCCGCTGCCCCGTGGGCAGGTACGTCAGCTCCATGGGAGACACCCGCGCCCTGAACCACCGCTCCAAGCCGAGCTCCGCGATGGCCCACTGCACCTGCTCGTAGACGGAGTCCCTCAGCGTGTTGCGAGAAGCGCCGAATCACCACCGCGTTGGCGTCCGGGTGCGCCAGGAGCAGCAGCACGATGGCCACGGAGACGAACGAGCTCTTGGTGGACCCTCGCCCGCCGTGCAGCCAGTAGTGCGTGTGCCCGTGCGCCATCACGTCGCCCAGCACGTCGTGGAACGCCGGGATCACCAGCTCGCTCGCGTCCACCGTCGCCATCACCTGCGCCCTCCCTCTCGTGGAATCAGAAGAGGAGTGAGAAGGCCGCCCGCCAGTGAGCGTCCTCGGCGCCCCGCGCCTCGCACGCGGAGAAGTCGATCCGCTCCTGCACGGGCTTGGCCACCACGCCGAGCACGATCCGCGGCGCGTCGCCGCCCTCGTCCTCGTCCCGCCGGCGGTCGGCCTTGCCGTACTCGTCGGGGTACTTGCGCTCGAGCAGCCACGCGGCCGCGGTCCAGTACTGGTTCCTCGCCAGCGCCGCCGCCCGGATCGTGGTCAGCAGCGTGTGCTTGAACTCGGCCTCCTCCTTTTTTAGTCCCTCGCTTAACTCGCGCTGCAGCCTGTTCTTGGGCTCGCCGATCCAGCGGTAGAACGTGCTCTCGTGGATGCCCAGCGCGCAGATGATGTCGCCGTTGGAAAGGCCGTCGGCCTTCAGCCTGATGGCCTGCTGCACCATCTCCTCGGTCAGCTTCGCCCGCCTCGCCATGCAGGCCACCTCCTTCGTTCGCATAGTCCTGCACAGCGAACATCATCGGAGGCCGTCACGAGCCGGGCCAGAAGCAGCCACGGGAGCCCTCCCGAACATCCCCCGGTCCTTGCGGCTCTTCAGCCCGTACTTCTTGCACAGCCGCGAGTTCGCCTTCCGCAGCCGGTCGCGCTCGCGGCGTACGTCGCGTCAACGTCGGCGAGCCCTCGGCCTCTTGGCCGCTCAGGCTCCAGCATCGCGCTGAACACGCGCTCCTGCTCAAGATGGAACTGCTCCGAGCACCTCCGGCAGATGCCCGGTTGCCTTGTTGATGTCCACGCCCACGGCGCCGCAGCTGGGGCACACGGTCCGCACGGCCAGCGAGCAGTGGATCCGGCTTGCCCGCATCTCCACCGCGCGCAGGGTGTGGGCCACGCCGCAGCGCCGCTTGATCTCGTCCGCGCACGTACCGGGCGCCCCGATACGAGCACTCACGCAGGACGTCGTCCTGCTCCGCATCCCACCTCATGCGCTGACACCCGCCCGGCCGTCATCACGCCGCCGATGACGCGAAACCGCCCCGCCACCTGCGCGAACGCCCCGCGTCATCACGTCATCGCCAATCGGGCCGCAGTCCCCCGCGCATGCGCGCGCGCGCGCCCGCGCGCGAGGCCACCACCCTTGCCCATATAAGTGATGACAACGATGACACCAACGTACAACACGGGTCTCCACCAGCCCCCTCACCTGTCATCACCCCCGTCATCACTCGAAGGCGCGACCGGGCGGCGATGACGGCCGGACGTCGCACCGCCCGCCCGTGCCCCCGTCGACGCGCTCCAGGAACGCCGCCAGCGCGTCGTTGTCGATGCAGACGCACCAGACGCGCCCGCCGCCCTTGAACCGCCGCAGCCGCGTGAACCGCTTGCCGGAGCCGCCCTTCACGAGCAGCCCCTCCTCGTCCATGCGCCGAAGCGTCTTCTGCCGGTCGAAGTTCTCGCCGTCGAGCGCCTTCTCCAGCACGTGCGAGAACACGCACCAGTTGAAGTTCGTCTCGCACGGCCTGCGCTCGATGTCGCCCCAGCGGTCCAGGCGGTCCATCTCGGCGGAGTCCTCGAAGTGCAGGCGGCTCCTCACCAGCCACTCGGCCACGAACTGGATCGCCTTGAGGTCGGTGTCGCCGGCCTCGGCGCCGGTCGAGTTGCCGAGCGCCCACGCGGCCATGGCAAGCGCGTTGCCCACGCACACGTCCCAGTCCGCGCAGCCGAACACGTAGAACGAGGCGAGTGCGTCCGCCAGGGCGACGAGCGCGACGTTGTCGGCCTGCGGGTGCCCGAGCGCCATCTCGGCCACCTGCCTGCGGAAGAGGCCGAGTTGCCCCACGTACCATTCCCCGTGTTCGTCCGAAGCGCTCGAACATACGTACGCCCCGCGGTCCCGTGCTGCACGGCCACGACGTGGTGCATCGCCTGGGCGGCTCGCACGTCAGAGAAGGGCTCGGCGTTGAGCTCCAGGGTTCTGTTGGCCGCGCCCTGCTGGGTCGAGCCGCCCACGATGGGGATCTCGCCGGTGGCGATGGTGAGGCAGCGCCAGCTGCCCACGCGCATCATCGAGCGGTCCGAGTTCAGTGCCCCGCGCTCGTGCCCTATGCTGAGCGAGTAGAGCAGGTCCTCCACGTACTGCCGCTTGCCAGCCTGCCCGCCGGCGCTGCCCTTGCTCTGCAGCTCGTCCACGATGAGCGGCACGTCGTGCAGCAGCGCCGCCGCGCGCACGATCGACTTCGGCGTGTCGGCGAAGGTGCGGAAGTACGAGTCGGCGCCCTCGGTCGGGTCGCCCCACACGCTGCCAGCCGCCTTGAGCGTCGGCGTCTTGCCCGAGCGCGACCGTCCCCACAGGTACACGATGAACGCCTGCGCGCCCACCACGGCCACGAGCGGAGAAGCAAAGCTCGCCGCCAGCACGCAGCGGAACGCGGGCGAAGAATCCCGCACCGGCCCCATCGCCGCCACCCAGCCTCCAGCGTCCCCTCCGGCTCCAGAAACGGCCTGGCCTTGGCCTCCTCGTCGGGAGAGGGATCGAACCGCACCGCGCCCTCGTCGGCGTCGTAAGGCATGAAAGCCCCGAGCGGCCCGTCGGCCCAGCCCAGGTGCGTCACGCTCGCCACGCGCGGCCGCAGCCGCCCGAGCCGCTTCTCGCAGTCGGTGAGGTAGCGGATCACATCCTTGCAGTTGGCACTCGACACGTTGCCGCCCATGGGGGCCAAGGCAGACACAATCCTGTTCTGGCTCAGCAGAACGTCCCGGTCGAAGGCCCGCTCCACCGTGCCGCCCGGCACGCGCATGCGCACGAGCGCCCGCACGTCACGGGTGTCCACATCAACCAGGTCGCATGCCACCCACGGGGCCGTCGAGGTCACCGAGTGCCGCAGCTTCCCGTCGGCATCAACCTGCCACAGCGCCCCGTCGTCAGTCACCCGCCAGGCCTCCACGGAGGGGGCGCGCTCGGTGTCGAACTGGGGCTCCGAATCATCGGAAGCGCTAGAACCCCTCTCGTCCGTGCCCGTTCGAACAATCGAACATCTGTTTGTGTCTTTGGCCACAGCGTTTCGCTGGCCCTCAGGTCGCGCCGCCCTGGGCGAGTAGAACTCCCGGCACTCCGAGATCGCCCGCTCGATGGTCTGAGCCCCGTAGGTCGAGCCGCCGCGCCGGGAGTCCCACTTCCGGCGCATCAAACCGCTGCCGCGGAAGATCCGGTCCATCCGCGCCGCGTCCCCCGCGCACCAGAACGCCAGGTGGGAGCACAGCGCGAAGTCTGCCTTGGAGTGGTCATCGCCGTAGGCCGACATGTCGCCGTCGAGCAGCGCCCCGATGGCCGCGCCGTTGCGAGACCCACGCATGCGCCGCACCAGTTCGTCGTCAGTGAGCACAACCCCACCGGAATCACCGTCGCTGCGGGTGTCACCGCCATTGCCACGCGCAGTGCCACCGCCGCCCGCCCCAGCCAGCGACGCCTGCCCAGCGCCAGCCGCCTGCCCGAACCCCGGCTCGATCCACAGCTTGTACGCCTTCTCCACCACGCGCGGGTTCTCCCCGAGTGCCTCATGTCCGGCAACGACGTTGCCCGTCACGGTGAAGAACCGCTCGTGGTCGTACATCTCCACCGGCCCGCGCCTGCAGCGGGTGGCGCCCTCGGGCTTCGACCCCCGGAACAGAATGTGCAGCCCGTCCCCGGAGGGAGACACCTCTACGTAGGAGTGGCACTCGTTCACCACCCACCTATACGCGTCGGCCAGCCGGCCGTCGCTGATCACATGGTCCAGGTCGAGCCCGGTGTAGGCGCGGTCAGGCCCGAACACGAACCCCACGCCCGTGCAGTTCCAGCGCCCCACGGCAGCCACGGCCTCGTCAAACGTCGCCCACGTGGCCGCGTCAGTCGTCTTCGCCATGCGCCCGTTGTGCGGGTCCACCGGCAGCTTGGTCATCTTCCCGCCGTCGCGGGCCTGCGCACGCCAGCACACCCAGCGCGGCTCGCGCTTCAGCTCGGCGGGCACCTTGCTCAAATCATGCATGAGGCACCATCCAGTCCCCCGCGTCGCCGTCTGGCAGCAGCCTCTTGCCGTCGAGCGTGCGGTAGTTTGCCTCGGCGAGCTCCCTCGCAAGCTCCTTGGGCAGGAACAGCGTCCCGCTCGCGCGCAGCGTAAAGCACAGCCGCACGAACTCGTCGGCCTTCAGGGCGCGCTCGTGCCGGAGCACCTTCCCAAGTGCGGAGTCCGTCAGCCCCGACCTGCGGGCCAGCTCGGCCACGGTCAGGCCGCTCGCCTCGCGCAGGTAGTCAAGGATGTCGATGATGTACTCGTCGAGGGTCTTGCCCTCCAGTGAAAGTCGCGGCTGCTTCATGCTTCGTCTCCTAACCTCGCGACCCGGGTGGGATCCGCAGGGCCGCAGGAGCGGACGCGCCCACGGGCCACAGCATGGCCACGGGACTGCGTCGAAGCAGGTTTGACGGCAGCGCCCCTGCCCGTCGCGGGGTGGGACGTGCCTGGATCTGTGTGGCAGACGGCGTTGTCCGATGGGCGATGACCCCCGCGCCCGTCGGAATAAGAACGGCTCACAAGCATAAGGGACGGCATGCGGGCCTCATTCCGCTGCCACGGGCCTGCAGGAGATCGCCTGCTCGGCGAACTGGTGCCGCACGTACGCCTCGCATGCGAGCGAGCTCGTACGCCACGAGTTGCGCAGCCGGAACGCGTCCAGCTCCCCGGACGTCACCAGCCGGTACACCGTCGAGTACGAGGTGTGCAGGTACTCGGCCGCTTCCTGCAGGGTCATGATGCGGGCGGACGCGCCGCCCTGCGTGGTTTGGGTCTTCATCGGTTGCCCCGTTCGTTCGTGCTTTCAGGGCTTCCGATTCTCACCCGCTGTCACAAACGAGTCAGCAAACCCTCCCAAAGTCGGAGCGAAGTCACCCGAGATGGGACGGCTTACTCCCATTTTGGGAGGGCATCCACGAGGCGCACACACGCTCGAACGCGACGGTTCGCAACGCTTCGCGCGAATGCGTCGTGTTCAAGGTGTCCGCCGGTCCGAGCTATGGATTTGTGAACTGTTTTGAGAAGTGCTTAGAGAACCGCCGAAAACACCTCGGAGCCCACCACGAAATCCCCATGATCGCGCGACCGCCAAAGGCCCCGAAACGGCCCAGATGCAGCCGAAACGCCGACCCGAACAAATGTTTTTGGTGGTAGAATGGTGGTCGCGATGGTGGTCAAGTGGTGGTCAAAAAAATCCCCGACCCGTTTTCGCAGGTCAGGGACTAAGTTTTTGGTCGCGGGGGCTGGATTTGAACCAACGACCTCCGGGTTATGAGCCCGGCGAGCTACCAGACTGCTCCACCCCGCAATGTCTGGGTTGCTTTTCGCAACTCCTGCATAATAGGTTCCGTAAGCAGCACTCGCAAGCTTTATCTCTATCGTTCACAAAACGTTCACGTCTAAACAACTACATTCAATTATGCAGGTCACTTCGAACCACTCTCCCGCGAGTAGCCATACGCTGTTATTTATCCCTGACTATCAAACGAGCGCCTTACATGTCTTTACAGGGCACAGATATAAGCAGAAGTCGCGACGGCAATGCACAGCTGTCAGCCATTAATTTCCATGTTTTCTCAGTTTGTAAAATGCCCTCATTAGTCAGCCGCCGATTTATTCGCGCCGTCTACCGATGATTGTTACATTCTAAAGAAGTTATCAATAAGTTTCGGCAAAATGACCAGTTTGTGTTGACATGCCCCTTTTTCCCGACCACAATGCTAGTGCTTTTACAAACCTGGGGAACGAAAGGGAGAATAACATGTCTACCAACACCCCCGCAAAATCGGAGAAGAAGAATCCGATTACCGCCAAAGTTGTCGGCAAGAGCATCTGGTACGGCATCATCGTTGGCATCTTCTCCGGATGGATCAAGATGGGCTGGGAGAACCTGTTCCCGCCCCGCACCCCCATCCGCAATGATCCCAACCCGCCGCAGCACATGGCTCAGCAGCTCGGTATTCCCGACGACGTCATTTTCGGCACCGTCTACTACAACGGAAACGCCATTATGCCGTTCACGCTGCTGCTGCACTTCACCTTCGCCATTGCATTCTCTTTCCTGTTCATTCTGCTGATCCAGAACTGGAGAAAGGTTGCAATGGGCCAGGGCGTTGTCTACGGCTTGGTTCTGTGGGTACTGTGGCACATCATCCTGATGCCGCTGCTGGGCACCACCCCCGCTCCGTGGGATTGCCCGTTCGAAGAGCACTTCAGCGAGTGCCTGGGCCACGCCGTTTGGGGCTGGTCTATCGCGGTCACCGCGTACTACCTGATCAACCATCAGAAGGTCAAGACGCTGATCAACTTCGACGACTAATTGCAGTTCCTCACTCGTACCGGTGCTGCAATGCAGAAAGCGCTCACATTCGTGCGGGCGCTTTCTTTTTGTCTTAGGGAAGGGCGAGCAGCAACAGGGCGGCTCGGCTAGGCGAATATCTGCGCGATGCGTCCTTATTGCGCCTTGAGGAAAGCAAGGAAGGTGAAAAGGATGCGAAATTGGCTGTACTTCGGTCCCGACCGCGTTCCGCTACCACTTCACGCCAACCCAGCGCTATGTGAATCCTCGCTTCGCCCCGCTTCTGGGTCTAACGCAAAATGACGGCTCTAGCGCTCATCTGACTGGCCGAAGCCAGCAGCGCGCACTAGAGCCGTCTAACACCGCTCGTCTGCTTTTTAACTTTACAGGTACAGATTCTTAAACAACGTGCTGTACTTGTAGGTGCCGAAAAGCTCGAAAGTGTATTTGCTGATTCCTTTGATCCAGCCCGTCTGGCCTTTCGCGTTTTTCACGTAGAACCAAGGCTGCCCCTTCAGGGTCACCATCTTGCTGATGGTCAGCTTCGTGCCCGCCTTTGCGGTGTAGGCCACATTGCTGGAGCCTGCTGCTTTGTAAATCTTCGTGTTATACGCCAATGGCTGATTCTTCAGGGAAACTCCCTCGACCGACGCAAACTTCGACGCGGTGGCAGAGGTACGCACCAGCTTGCCGGACTTGTACGCGTAGTCGTAAGCGTAGCCTATTGCTCCGAGCGTTTTCGTTATAGACAGGAATCGCACGGAGACCTTCTTGCCGGACGCCTTGGCCGAGTCCAATATCATGCTGTCTCCGTACTTCTGCGCGATGGCGCTGGTCGGTTTCACGAGCTTCACCAGCTTGTCGGACTTGTAGCGGTACACGCCGTAGATGCCGTTCAAATCTACTCCGATAAGAGAGATGTACAGGAAGGGCTTCTTCGAAGAAGTACGCAGGTATTTCACCTGAACCTCCGGCGCTGATCCCGGCGGAAAGTAAATGGAAAGGGTCTTAACTTTCTTCCCGTTCACGTAGATGCACAAGGATGTGACAGAGCTGCTATTCTTGCGTGACTTTTTAATAGTCAGCTTGTCTGCCTTCTTGTCGCCCGTTATGTCGTACGCTTTCACCGTCTTGGTGTATGCGAACGAAGTGCTCATCTTCGAATGCACGCCGATGATCGTGGCGTTCTTCGCCGTTGCGGCCTGCGCAGGTTGCGCGGTCACCATCAGGCAGGCGAACAGCCCGACAGCACATGCGGCGCACAAGGCCGCAACGAGTAGCCAGCGATTCCCCATTCTCCGATCCATGGTCCCTCCCTATAAGCAATCCCGCATCGGCCGAGCACACACGTGCATCAACCGATGTCCTCCTTCGGGAATTATAGGGCGGGCGCCATTGCGCAAGCAGCCTGCCGCCGCTCATCGGGCATAACATCGTTCCAACGCCGCATTCACGGGCGCCAGCGGCCCGGAGAGAAAACTCCCACCCCCCCCAAACAGGCAGCAAAAAAGCGGCCCCGCACACGCATAACCGGCCGAAGCCAACCGCATGCACGGAAGCCGCCCAGGAAATTCCCTAGCCTGCGCTATCTAGCCTGCCATCTGCAGGTTCTTGAACAGCGTGCTGTAATTGAAGGTACCGTAGAGCTCCCAGACACCCTTGCTGATTCCCTTGATCCAGCCCGTCTGGCCCTTCGCGTTCTTCACGTAGAACCAGGGCTGTCCCTTCACCGTCTTCATCTTGCTGATGGTCAGCTTCGCGCCGGCCTTGGCGGTGTAGGCCACCTTGCTGGACCCGGCTGCCTTGTACACTTTCGTCTTGAACGCCAGCGGCTGGTTCTTCAGCGATACGCCCTTGAACGTGGACAGCTTCGACGCGGTGGCGGAGGTGCGCACCAGCTTGCCGGACTTATACGTGTAGGTGTACGTGTAGTCCGTCTCGCCGATCGTCTTCGTCATGGAGTTGAAGCGCACGGAGACCTTCTTGCCAGAAGCCTTGGCCGTGGCCAGGTGCATATGAGTGCCATACTTCTGCGCAATGGCGCTGGTGGCGCCCACAAGCTTTACAAGCTTGCCGGACTTGTAGCGGTACACGCCGTAGATGCCCTCCGCGTTTTCCCCGGTAAGGGATATGTACAGGAACGGCTTCTTAGAAGAGGTGCACAGGTACTTCACGTGGACCTCTGCATACGTCGATGCGCTGCAGGAAAGGGTCTTGACCTTCTTCCCGTTCACATAGATCTTCAGGTTCGTTTTGTAGCCGTCGTTCGTATGCGTCGTTTTGATGGTCAGCTTGTCCGCCTTCTTGTCGCCGGTGATGTCGTACGCCTTCACCGTCTTGCTGAATGCGGATGGGGAATTCGCCTTCGAATGCGTACCGATAATCGTGACGTTCTTCGCCGTTGCGGCCTGCGCGGGCTGCGCCGACGCCATCATGCAGGCGAACAGCCCCAGAACGCATGCAACAGCCAGGGCAACAAGCCATGACCTGCGGCTACTGATTCTCTGCTCCATTGTTCCTCCCTCATACATACCTCGTATCGGCCGGCCGCACACGCGGCAGCCGATATCCTCCATGTCGAATTATATGGTGTCTGCCGGATGGGAACCGCGCGCCCTGCCGTCTTCAACCAAACGAGATAGTACTCTCCCGCACTTTGCCACGGGTTCGAACCTTTCGGCACCCATCCAGGGGAATCATCTATACTTGTTCCCCGTACGAACAGCATGTACATGCGCACCCGCCGCATGAGAAGGAGCTCCCGTGAATAAGCGCTCTACCCTCCGTTCCACCCTTGCACTTGCCGGTATTTCCGTATTGGCCGTAGCCCCCGCCGCATTCGCCGACGGAGGCGCATCGGAAGGCAACACGCAACTCGGCTTGTTCCTGGGCATCCTGATCGTTGTGGCATCGGGCATCATCATGTCGCTCACCAACCGCCATTTCAAGAAGAAGAGCCAGGCGAACCAGCGCAAGGACTCCTCGAAGAAGAAGTCCAGCGGCAGCAAGGGCGGCGGCACGAAGAGCAAGGACAAGAAGCGCACCAACAAGAAAGCGGCCCAGTCGCGCGCGAAGAACCGCAAGTAGCGGCGCTCACGCAGAGGCGGGCACCCCGCACCCGGCATCCAGCAATCGCCAGGCGCCGCCATCCGCACCCGAGCAGCCGGCCGCACTCGAACAACCGGCTACCGAGCAGCCTTCCTTTCGCGTCCCAGATCAAGGAAGGCCCAATAGCGAGCGACATCGGACGACCCCTTCAAATACACGGCGGAAAGCAAATGCTCGGAATGCAGGCAGCTTGCCCGCCCTTCCAGCAGCTCGCCGCGCGCAAGCAGGTCGGCCACCAGCGCGCGATACATGAACGACACGCCGCATCCCTGCTTCAGAATCTCGATGATGGCAGCGGGATCGCTCACTTCAATCACCCTGCGGAAATCAGTTAGGCCAAGCCCGCGGGCAGCCAACATGTCCTCGAAAATTGCACGCGTGCCCGATCCGCGTTCGCGCAGCAGCAGCGGGGTTTGCAGCAGATCCTCGAAACCGCTCGGCTGCGGGGCGTCCGCCGGCAGCACCGCAACGAACGGCTCTGCATGCAAGTCCATGAATCCGTACGCGGTCCGGTCGAAGTTCCCCTCTATCAGCGCCAGGTCTATCGTGCCCGCGTCGATGCCCTCAAGCAGGTCGGCCGTGTTCGAGATCCGCACGCTGAAAGGCACCTTATCGGCCACCGCCCGCGCAACCAGACGCGGCAGCAGAAACTGGCTGATGGACAAGGTGGCGCCCAGGGCAATGGGACGCTCGACACCGAGCTGCAAGCGCTCCACAAGGTGCTGGCCGTCGATCCCCACGCGGTTGGCGTACCCCACCAAATCCAGTGCGGCCTGCGTGAGCTCCATACGCCGGCCGCGCCGCTCTATCAAGCGAACGCCCAGCTCCGAGGAAAGAGAGGCAATCTGTTGCGACACCGCCGGCTGGCTGATGAACAGCTCCTCGGCAGCCGCGGTATACGATCCGGTGCGTGCCACAACCGCAAGCGTTGCAAGGCGATGGTCCAGCAAGTCGAACATGGCATCCTCATTCATAAGAATTACTTACTTATTGATAACGAAGTATTGGATTAGATTATAAGCGAACATGACTACACTTGGTCCGCATCCAACTGAAAGGACCAAGTATGAAAGACGTTGTGCTTTCCAAAGGATTTATCGTCGCCCTCGCGCTCACGTTCGCCTGCTCGCTGGCCGGCAGCGCCCTTGCCAAGCTGCCCTACCTGCAGATTGCGGGCGCCATGGTGTTGTCTCTTCTGCTGGGCATGCTGGCCCAATTCCTGCGCCGCGCCGTGGCATTCGGAAGCCGCGGCATCGCCCTTATCTCGAACAAATTCCTACGCGCGGGCATCATCCTGCTGGGCTTCCGCCTCAACCTTCTGGTGCTTGCCGATTCGGGCGTGCGCACCATCGCGCTGGCCTGCGTGATTGTGGCAGGCACCATTGCGCTCACCTATATGCTTGAACGGAAAGCGGACGTGGACAAGCACCTGGCCATCCTCACCGCATCGGGCTGCGGCATCTGCGGCGCGGCAGCGGTCATGGGCATTTCCTCGCAGCTGCCCAAAGGCAAAACCGAAGCCGAGCAGGCGCGCCAAGCGGAGAACAAGGTGGTGGCCGTGGCGATCGTCGCCATCCTGGGCACCGTGTTCACGCTGATAGATGTCACCATCAAGCCGCTGCTGGGCCTGACGGCGGAACAGTTCGGCGTATTCACCGGCGGATCGCTGCACGAGATTGCCCATGCCGTGGCGGCGGGCAGCGCAATGGGCTCCGCGGGCCTTGACGCAGCCATCATCACCAAGCTTTCGCGCGTGCTGCTACTGGCTCCCGCGGCGATGATCATCGGCGTGTGGTACCGCCGCGGGTCAGCTGCAGCGGAATCGGGCGAAGCCGCAGGTCGCGTTCCCATTCCCTGGTTCATGGTGGGCTTTGTTGCCGCCAGCGTGGTGGGCACGTTCGTCCCCCTGGGAGCCGACGTGATTGCTGGGCTGGTGAATGTCAGCTACCTGCTGCTGGGCATGGCCATGGCCGCCCTGGGCATGACGGTAAACTTCCGCGTGCTGTTCGAACGCGGCCGCAACGCCTTCGGCGTGGCGCTGGGCACGTCGGCGGCGCTCATGCTGTTCGCCCTGATCTGCGCCCGCATCTTCTTCTAGCTCCCGCCCGTCATCCGCGCGGCCGGCGCCGCCTATCGCGCGCAGTCGGCCGCCTCGCGCAACGGGCCGCTGGGCGCCCGTCATCCATCCGGCGCCGCCTATCGTCCGATGCCGCCTATCGCGCGCCGCATACCGCCCGCCGGGCATCGCATGCCGCACCCTGCTCGCGGCATGCTACAACACCGCCCAAGCCGTTAACACAACGCGGTTATTCCTACCTTTGAGCTGGGTTTTCTTTCCGACAGCATTCACCCGCCCACCATTCATCGCACGCCGTTCGCAATTCCCCACACGCGCAGGCGGCAGCTTTGGCGCAATCTTTTAACTGTCATCGTTGCACTAACAAATGAGACAAGGGCGTCGGGACACGCCCAACAACCATCGCAACGAGGCAGCCTTCCCCTAAGGCGGAAAGGAGACATTCGTGCAAGCTGCCAATCTGTCCGAAATCAGCGATAACGACTTGCAGGCTATTGCGCAGATTGCCGCAAACGCCGGCGTCGACCTGAAGGACTGCTACCAATGCGGCAAATGCTCTGCAGGCTGTCCCATGACCGACGCTATGGACATGCGTCCCCAGCAGGTCATTCGTCATCTGCAACTGGGCATCCTGGAACCCACCCTTGCCGCACGCGGGCCCTGGATCTGCGCAGGCTGCGAAGTCTGCTCGGCCCGCTGCCCGCAGAACGTCCACATCACCGACCTGATGCGCGAGGTTCGCAAGGCATCCAAGGCCACCGGGCATCATCCCGTGCCGGCCAGCAACGTGTTCGAAGAGGAATTCATCAAGGGCGTGCGCAAGTACGGCCGCTCTTCGGAATCCCGCCTTGCCATGAAGTTCAACCTGGGCTCCGGCCACCTGTTCCAAGACGTGGCGGGCGCCCCGAAGATGCTGCAGCGCGGCATGATCTCCGTGCGCGAGACGCCCGCGTCGTGCCAGCCGGCGGTTGCCGACCTCATCGACCGCTGCTTCAACCAGGAAGGAGGCGCCCAGAATGGATAGGGTCTTCGCCTATTTCCCCGGCTGCTCGGCCGACACCACCGGCATCAGCTACACCATGTCCATGAATTACGTGAACCAGGCCATCGGCCTGAACTTCCGCGAGATTCCCGACTGGAACTGCTGCGGCGCATCGGCCGCAAGCGTCGAGAACCGCGACCTGGGCTACGCGCTTCCCGCCCGCAGCCTGGCGCTGGCGGAAACGCTGCCGGGCAACCCCGACGTGGTGGCCCCGTGCGCCAGCTGCTACAACAACCTGAAGCGCGCGTCCGTTGCCGCCCGCCAGGACGACGAGCTGCGCCAGCACCTGTCGCAGCTGATCAAGATGCCCTTCCAGGCAACCAACAACGTGGTCAGCCTGCTGGAGCTGTTCGCCCGCCCGGAGATCACGGAGCTCATCAAGCAGCGCGCCATGAAATCGCTCAACGGCGTGAAGCTGGCCTGCTACTACGGCTGCACGCTGGTGCGCCCCGCCGGCGTGTGCGAATTCGACGACGTGGAAAACCCCACCAGCATGGACAACCTGATGGCCGCCGTGGGCGCCGAACCGGTTGATTGGGGCTTCAAAACGGAATGCTGCGGCGCATCGAACCAGGTCATCGTGGCCGACGAGACGCGCCCGCTGATCAACCGCATCTATCGCAACGCGCAGGCCTGCGGCGCCGAGGCCATTGTCACGGCGTGCCCGCTGTGCTGGCTGAACCTGGACATGCGCGAAGACGAAATCAACCGCAAGTTCGGCACGGACTACGACATGCCCGTGTTCTACTTCACGCAGATCCTGGCGCTGGCCATGGGTGCGACGCTGGAACAAGCCGGCATCGACAAGCACTTCAAGGACGCCACGGGCTTCGTGAAGGAAGTCATGGCCCGCAAGGTGGAGCCCAAGATGACGGACAAGGAGCGCCGCATCGCAGAGGCGAAGGCAAAGGCCGCCGCCCGCAAGAAGGCCCAGGCCGAAGCCGCCAAGGCAGCGCCCGCTGACAAGGAAGAGGTGAACGCATGAGCCGCATCGGAGTTTTCGTCTGCCACTGCGGAACGAACATCGCTTCCGTCGTGGACGTCGAGCGCGTGGCGGAAGCCGCGCGCAACATGCCGAACGTCGTGTTCGCCATGACAAACAAGTACACCTGCTCCCAGCCCGGCCAGGAAACCGTCAAGGAAGCCATTGAGAAGTACGACATCGACCGCGTGGTCATGACGGCCTGCTCGCCGCGCATGCACGAGGCCACCTGGCGCAAGATGCTGGCGGACACGAACGTGAACCCCTTCATGCTGGAGGTGGCGAACATCCGCGAGCAGGTTTCGTGGGTCACCACGGACAAGGAAGAGGCAACGCTCAAGGCCATCGACCTGGTGAAGATGGCCGTGGCGAAGGTCGACCGCGACGCGCCGCTGTACACGTCCGAGATCCCCATCCACAAGCGCGCGCTGATCATCGGCGGCGGCATCGCCGGCATGCAGGCAGCGCTTGACATTGCCGATGCCGGTCACCAGGTGACCATCGTGGAGCGCAAGCCCAGCTTGGGCGGCAAGATGGTCATGCTGGACAAGACGTTCCCCACGCTTGACTGCTCGGCCTGCATCTGCACGCCGAAGATGGCCGAGGTGGGCGGCCACCCGAACATCACCATCAAGACGCTGGCCGAAGTGGAAGAGGTCAGCGGCTACGTGGGCAACTTCGAGGTGACCATCCGCGAGAAGGCGAAGTACATCGACTACGACAAGTGCACGGGCTGCGGCATGTGCGAGACGAAATGCCCGCAGCGCGTGACGAACGAGTTCGACCAGGGCATGTCGGAGCGGCGCGCCATCTACAAGATGTTCCCGCAGGCGGTGCCCAGCAAGCCCGTCATCGACCCCGACCACTGCCGCATGCTGACGAAGGGCAAGTGCGGCGTGTGCGCCAAGGTGTGCACGGCCGACGCCATCAACTACAAGGACACGGACACGCTGACCACGGAAACGTACGGCGCCGTGCTGCTGGCAACCGGCTACGACCTGATCAAGTGGGAGGACATCTACCCCGAATACGGCGGCGGCCAGTACCCCGACGTCATCACCGGCCTGCACTTCGAGCGCCTGGTGAACGCCTCCGGCCCCACGGAAGGCCACGTGCGGCGCCCCTCCGACCAGAAGGAGCCCAAGAGCGTCGTCATCGTGAAGTGCGTGGGCAGCCGCGACCCCGCCAAGGGCGTTCCCTACTGCAGCCGCGCCTGCTGCATGTACGGCGCAAAGCACGCGCACCAGTACCTGGAAAAGGTGCCAGACGGCAAGTGCTACGTGTTCTACATGGACATTCGCACGCCCGGAAAGAACTACGACGAGTTCTACATGCGCGCACAGCATGACGGCGCGCTGTACATCCGCGGCCGCGTGTCGAAGATCTACCGCGAAGGCGACCACTACGTCTGCCTGGGCGCCGACACGCTGTCCGGCGAAGGCATCCGCGTGAACGCGGACATGGTGGTGCTGGAAACGGCCATGGTTCCCAGTGCGGGAACGCGCGAGCTGGCCGGATTGTTCGGCGCCGCCTGCGACCAGCACAACTGGATCACCGAGGCGCACCCGAAGCTGCGCCCGGTGGAAACGCAGATGGCGGGCGTGTACCTGGCCGGTACCGCGCAGGGTCCGAAGGACATTCCGGACACCGTGGCGCAAGCCGGTGCGGCCGCGTCGAAGATCATCGGTCTGCTGAGTAAGGACTCCATCGAGTCGAACCCCATGATCAGCCACGTGGACACCGCGAAATGCTCGGGATGCGGCACGTGCGTGAACATCTGCCCCTACCAGGCCATCAGCCTGCAGACCAAGAAGTTCCGCGAGAACTCCGTGAAGGTGGAACGCCAGGTGGCCGTGGTAAACGAGGCGCTGTGCCAAGGCTGCGGCGCCTGCACCGTGGCGTGCCGTCCCGGCGCCCTTGACCTGAAGGGCTTCTCGGACGAAGAGATCATGAAAGAGGTGAACGCGCTATGCCAATGGTAGAGAACGCTGCCGCGGAGACCGCGCAGGCAGACGGCGAATTCCGCCCGAAGATCTTGGCATTCTGCTGCAACTGGTGCACCTACGCCGGCGCCGACCTGGCCGGACTGAACCGCATGAAATATCCTGCCGACATTCGCCTGCTGCGCGTGCCGTGCTCCGGCCGCGTGAATCCGCAATACGTGCTGGAGGCACTGCAACGCGGCTGCGACGCCGTGCTGGTGTGCGGCTGCCATCCCGGCGACTGCCACTACACCAGCGGCAACTACTTCACCCGCCGGCGCATGCTGGTGTACAAGCGCCTGCTGGAGTTCGCCGGCCTGGAGCCCGAGCGCTTCCAGGTGCGCTGGATCTCCGGCGCCGAGGCCGGCAAGTTCCGCGACACCGTGACCCAGGTGTGCGAGGAGATTCGCCAGCTGGGGCCGCTGCATACGAACCAGAAGGAGGCCGAGCTATGAGCGCCCTTGAGGACAAGCTCCGCCAGCGCGCCGCCGAGCTGCTGCAATCCGGCGAGGTGGTCTGCGTCATCGGCTGGGAGAGCGGCCGCTTCGAGAACCAGACCACGCCGTGCTTCGTCAGCGATCCCGAAGACGTGGGCCGCCTGGTGTACAACCGCCATTGCGTGAACGCGCTGGGCAAGTACGTGCTGGACTACCGCAACAAAGGCAAGGTGGCGCTGTGCACGCGCGGTTGCGAATCGCGCGCCATCAACCGCATGATCGAGGACAACCAGCTGAAGCGCGAAGACGTGTACCTGCTGGGCCTCCCCTGCGAAGGCATGGTGTATCGCCACGACGAGGACCAGATGCTGAAGAAATGCGCGGAGTGCCGCCATCAGGGGCCCGTGGTATTCGACGAGATGCTGGCCGAAGCCGGCCCGGACCGCACGCCGGAGGACCGCTTCGGCATGGTGGAGCGCCTGGAGAACATGTCGCGCGACACCCGCGAGAAGGAGTTCGAGGATATCTTCAGCAAGTGCATCCGCTGCTATGCCTGCCGCGATGTGTGCCCGTGCTGCACCTGCCGCATCTGCTTCGTGGACCAGCGCCGCGCCGGTTGGCAGGGCAAGCAGAACAACCTGAACGAGAACCGCTTCTACGGCCTGACGCGCGCCTTCCACATTGGCGACCGCTGCATCGAATGCGGCGAATGCGAGCGCGTGTGCCCCATGAACCTTCCCCTGATGCTGATCAACCGCAAGCTGATCAAGGACATGAACGAGCTGTTCGGGGAGTTCGAAAGCGGTATGGATACGAACAACGCCGACGTCCTGCGCAACTACAAGCTGGACGACGTCGAGGAATTCATGTAGGAAGGAGGCCGCTATGCTGCTACAGAAAAACCGGCTGAACGATTTGCTCGAACAGCTTTCGCAAGATGAAGTGGTCTACGTTCCGAAGATCGTCGACGACGTGGCGAAGTTCGCGCCGTACATTTCCGAGGGCCCGGCCCGATTCGACCTGATCAACACCGCTCTGCCGCCGAAGGACCTGCTGTTCCCGCAGACGCAGAAGATGTACCGCTACGGCGTGAACGATGCGGGCGACATGTACATCCAGCCCACCGACGAATCCGCGCCCCAGACCGTGTTCGGCATCCGGCCGTGCGACATGCGCAGCATCGAATGCCTGGACGACGTGTTCCTGACCAAGGGATACGTGGACGAGTTCTACCAGGGCCTGCGCGACAAGATCACCACCGTGTGCATTGCCTGCACGGAGGTGGGCGAAACCTGCTTCTGCGATTCCATGCAGGCGGACCCGAACCAGGCGCCGGCAGCGGACGTGATGCTGCACGACGGCGGGCAGGCCTACCGCGTGGAGGCGCAGACCGACAAGGGCAAGGCCGCGCTTGAGAAGTGGGCGCCGTTCCTGGAGGACGGCGACGTGGACGTTGACCCCGTGGAGTGCACGCTCAAGGTGCATATGGACGGGGTGAAGCAGAAGCTGGACCACATGTTCGACGACCCGCTGTGGGACGACGTGTCGCGGAAGTGCCTGAACTGCGGCACCTGCACGTTCGTGTGCCCCACTTGCTACTGCTTCGACATCTGCCAGGAGAACAAGATGAAGGAGGGCGTGCGCTTCCGCTGCTGGGACAGCTGCATGTTCTCGGAATACACGGAGATGGCCGGCGGCCACAACCCGCGTCCCACGAAGAAGGAGCGCGTGCGCAACCGCTTCATGCACAAGCTGAACTACTTCGAGGACCGCTACGGCAAGGAGCTCTGCGTGGGCTGCGGACGCTGCGTGCAGAAGTGCCCGGTGGCGCTGGATATCACGGTGCTCATCGATCGCATTGCCTCCACGCCGGATTTCGAAGATGCGGGAGCGCCCGAGGGCGTGCCCATGCCGGCGCCCACCGGACCCGGCGCCACGGATCCGCGCACGAAGAAGGAGGCCTAGCATGTCGGACATCGTCATCCAACACGGATGTGCCCGTGACATGGGCGAACCGTTCATCCCCACCGTGTGCAAGGTGGTGGATATCATCCCCGAGACGCACGACGTTAAGACGTTCGCGGTCCAGACGTTGGACGGCAAAAAGCCCTTCGAGGCGGAGCCGGGACAGCTGGGCATGCTGTCCGTCATCCCATCCGGCGAGTGCATGTTCTGCGTGTCCGCGCAGACGGAGGACACCATCCAGTTCACCGTGAAGCGCGTGGGCATGGTCACCGAGCAGCTGCATGACCTGCATGTGGGCGACGAGGTGGGCGTGCGCGGGCCGTACGGCAACTGGTTCCCGTACGAGACCACGAAGGGCAAGAACATGCTGTTCATCAGCGGCGGCATCGGCTTCGCGCCCGTCCGCGCGTTCATCAAGTACTGTCTGGCGCATCGCGAGGATTACGGACGCATCGACGTGGTGTATTCCGCCAGCACGCCCGGCGATCTGGTGTTCCAGCGCGACCTGTTCGACAAGTGGCCCGATGAGCCCGACGTGCACGTACATGTGAGCGTGTACCACGGCAACGACGACTGGGACGGCACGGTGGCGTACACGGCCCCGTTCCTGGAGAGCCTGGATTTCAAGCCCGACAACACGGCGGTCTGCCTGTGCGGCGGCCCCAGCCTGTACCGTACCTGCAGCGAGAGCCTGGCAAAGATGGGTTTCGCGCCGGAGGACATCATCACCACGTTGGAGATGCGCATGAAATGCGGCGTGGGCAAATGCGGACGCTGCAACATCGGCGGCCACTTCATCTGCCTGGAGGGGCCCGTGTTCACGCAGGCCGAGCTTGCCGAGCTGCCGCGCGACTGATTGTTTCGCCTGATAATTCGCACGCTGTTGCAAGTTGGCCGCCTTAGCGGCACCTGCAACAGCCTGCAACAACCGCTCCTTTCGCATGCGGCTGCGCCCTCTTGGCGCGGCCGCTTTTCATTTCGCGATGCAGGCGGGTGCGCCGCGCCCGCGGGTAGCTGCGGCGTGCGGGCCGCGGCTTGCGGTTGGCTGCGGCCGGCCACTGCCCGCGTGCCGCTCGCTGCCTGATGCCGCCAGCTGCCCGCGTGCCGCCAGCTGCCTGCCGCCGCCGTTGCCTGCTACCCGCTGTCCGCATGCCGTCTGCATAACGCACCAGCCGCGCAGTGGACCGCGCGCCCACGATGGGCCGCGGCGGAGCCACAACCAACATCGCCCCCTCTTTTAGGCGCGTCGGACGACGCTCGGCAACCTCACTGCCAACAAATTCCGATATTTTGGACGTGAAATGAACTTGGGAATGGTTTCATCATGTCTAACTTCTAGTACACTTTTTTTACTTTATTGATAATTTTGTATAATGCCTGTTCAGCAGCATAGTTTTTCGCCCCGTCCTGCAACCGATTTCGGCTCGCAGCGCAATCGTTCAAGTTAGGAAATACAAAACCATTCCCAACCTCAATTGACGTCCAATTATTTGAAATCTGTTGGCGGCCGACATCGCAAAACGCGGCGGCAGCTATCTCAGGAGGCTTCGTACCGTCCTCGCCCATCGCTAACTGCGGAAGGCACCCGTCATCCGCGCCCATCGGGGTTGTCGGCTTCGCTACCGTCCGCTTTCAGCATCGGCTCGCCGATTGCCGCGTCCCCCGACAGCATGCTTTCTACGCATACCAACACTACGCAAAAGAATTGTACTTTCCCGCTTCCGACCTGCACACTTCGTATTGAACAATCACGCAGCAGAAAAGAGGAAGCTTATGGAAACGCGCATTCTGGGTAATGCTCAAACGGGAACGGCGCTGAAGGTGTCGGCCGTGGGGCTGGGCTGCATGGGCCTCTCGCACGGCTATGGACCAGCCACCGACACCGCCCAGGCCGTCAAGTTGATCCGCGCCGCTCACGGGATGGGCTACACGCTGTTCGACACCGCCGAGACCTACGGCACGCCCAATGCCCCGCATATCAACGAGGAAGTCGTGGGCAAGGCGGTTGCGCCGATCCGCAACGAGGTGCAAATCGTCAGCAAATTCGGCATTCACTTCGACTACGAGTACGAATCCGCCCCCCTACCCCCTGCATCTGGACTCGCGGCCCGAGACCATCAGGAAGAGCATCGACGGCACGCTGAAGCGGCTGGGCACGGACCATCTGGACCTTTACCTGCAGCATCGCATCGATCCGAACGTGGAGCCCGAAGCCGTTGCCGAGACTATGGCCGATCTCATCGCCCGGGGCAAGGTGCTGCATTGGGGCATCTCCGAAGCGAACGAGGACTACCTGCGCCGCGCGCATGCGGTGTGCCCCGTGACCGCTATCGAGAACCGGCTCTCGCTGATGGCGCGCTGGCACATGTCCCTCTTCCCCGTGCTCGACGAGCTTGGCATCGGCTTCCTGGCCTTCAGCCCGCTTGCGAATGGCTTCCTGACCGGCGCCGTCAAGAAGGGCGATGCGACGCGTTTCGACAAAGCCACCGACTATCGTGCTGCAATGCCCCAGTTCAACGACCGGGCTATCGACCAGAATCGCGCGCTGACGGAGCTTGTGGCCAAGGTCGCCGCCGCGCATGACGCGACGCCCGCGCAGATTTCGCTTGCTTGGATGCTTGCCGAGCGCCCCTACATCGTGCCCATCCCGGGCTCTCGCAAGACGGAGCGCCTTGCGGAAAATGCAGGGGCAGCCGCTATCGAGCTCAGCGGCCAGGAACTGGCATCGATCGACGCGGCGCTGGAGCATATGCCCATGTCAGACGTATTCGGCGGCTCGCCGGCAAAGGGCGACACCGCTGCGGAAAGGCGCTAGGCCATGGCGGCGCATAAATCCTCCAGCGGTTACGACCCGTCCGGATTCCGCCCTACCGTCACCCACGTTTCCGCAGCAAGCAGGACGGATGTCAAAGGCGGCGTGCTGCTGTGCGCTGGCGGCGCATTCGCTATTCGCGGCGACAACTCCGATTGCTATCCCACTGCCAGCGCGCTGACTGCCCGCGGGCACCACTGCTTCGTGGTTGACTACCGCGTGCGCGCCCGCATCTTGCAAAACTGGCCGCACGGGTTCGGCGGCGAGGGCGGCTGGATACCGGAGTTCGACAACTTCATGCAGGATGCATTCGCGCTGGCGTAATGCGGTGAGGCCGATGCGCCCCACCGCAGCGTGCGAGGTCTACCGCGCAGGCTGCCATGCATGAGTGCAACGCGCGGGGCCGCGGGGCCGCCTCCGCAGGCGACTACCGCGGCGCGCAAGGGCTGGAGCGAGCGGTTCGTGGGAGTCCCCTCCAGCAAATTCCGATTATTTGGACGTGAATCGAACTTGGGAATGGTTTCACCGCAGCTAATTCTCGTCGTCAAATTTTACGTGTCGGTAGTACTTGTATAATACCAGGTCAGAGGCATAGTATTTTGCGGCAATTCACCGTTTCTTCCGCGTCATAATGCCGTCGCCTAAGTTAGGGGCAGCTATACCATTCCCAACTTCACTTGTCGTCCAATTATTTGAAATCTGTTGGCGGCCGGCAGCTGAAATGCCTCTGCGGCCGTCAATGCTCAGCGTCGCAGTCCGCGCGAGTCGGCAGCCGCGTCACTCGTCCGCACGGCGTGCCATGGCTCGCCGCGCCCAGCGTCGCGCCCGCCACCATCAGCCAGGCCGCCCGCCAGCTGTCATCTGCCGTGCACGCCACCTGTCACCAGCCGCGCCCAGCCATCACCGCTGGTGCATTAATCCTTAGATTGTCTAAGTATTTGACTATTCGCTGACGTTCGGACATTCTGCAGCATCTCGCAGGCAATTGCGCGTACACTGCAAATCCGCGCAATAAGCAGGAGAAAGGGCGAACGGCAAGTGGACATCGTCCAGACATTTGGAAACATTGTCAGCAGCCAAGCCGAGGAGCACCCGGAACGAGCGGAGAAAATCCTCTACGCCGGATGGCGCGCGCAGCTGCTGAATCTCACCGTAAACGCAGACAAGCGCCTGCCGCCCGCACGACAGTACGCCGCGCGGGTCTGCATGGAAAAGATCACGCAGGCTATGAAGCATCCCGAAAAAGCTGCTGCCATCAGCCTGTTCACGCCGTACGAACCGCTGCAGGCCGCAGGCATCCTCCCGTTCTCCGTGGAGCAGATGTCGTCGTTCATCGGCGGCTCGCATGCGGAACGCAAGTTCCTGGAACTTGCCGGCAACGCGGGATTCTCGGAAACCATGTGCTCGTACCACCGCATCTTCCTGGGCGCCGCGGCGTGCAACATGATGCCGAAGCCGAAATTCACCGTGTACACCACGCTGGTCTGCGATGGCAACCTGATCACGTTCCCGTACATCCAGCGCCACTTCGATATCCCGGGCTTCTGCATCGACGTGCCGTTCGAGCAAAGCGAAGACGCCGTCCACGACGTGGAGCAGCAGCTGCATCAAATGGTGGAGTTCATCCAGGACTGCACGGGCACGCGTATCACGCACGAGGCGCTGCGCGAGGCCATGGCGCGCAGCTGGCGCAGCTCCCTGGACTATCGGCGCTTCCTGAAGGCGTCGCCCGGCAAGCGCCTGCCGGCAGACATGACGAACGAGATGTACGCGTTCATGATGAATCACGTCCTTTCCGGCTCGCCGGAAACGGAAAAGTACTGCCACATGCTGGCGGACGAGATGGAGCAGGCGCCGGAAAGCAACGGGCTGCGCCTGGTCTGGCTGCACACCATGCCGTTCTCGCAGGCTCCGCTCATCGAGCGCATCAACTTCAACGACAAGGCATTCGTCACGGCCTGCGACCTGGCCGTGGACCCCGTCAGGATAGACATCGACCCCGACAGGCCCTACGAGGCCATGGCGCGTCGCCTAGTGTATTCGTGCATGGACGGGCCCACGGAGAATCGCATCAAGCTGGCCCTGGACATGGCGCGCGAAACGGAGGCGGACGGCGTGGTGCTGTTCAACCACTGGGGCTGCAAGGCCACGCTGGGAGCATCGCACCTGATAAAGCAACGGGTTGAGGAAGCAGGCTATCCGTGCCTGCTGCTGGACGGCGACGGCGTGGACGAAGCGAACCGCAGCGACGGCCAAACGTCCACTCGCTTCGACGCATTCTTGGAGCTGCTGGAAGAGAGGCGCGCATGATCTCCGTCGTTTGCAAATACACGCCCGTAGAGCTGTTCGCGGGTTTCGGGCAGAACTGCACGGTGCTGGACCACATGGCCGACAACTTCGACCTGTCCGACAGCGTGGCGCACGTGAACCTGTGCGGCTTCGGCAAGACCGTCATCCAGACGGCGCTGGAAGGCGGCGCGGACCAGCTGGTACTGGCGAACTGCTGCGACGTCATGCGCCGCGCATACGAGGTGGTCAGCACCGCGGGCAACGAACGCTTCACCTACCTCATGGACCTGCCGCATTCGGACGGCCCGTGCCAGATCGACGCGCTTGCGCGCTCGCTGAAGCGCCTGAAGAACGCGTATGAGCGCAGCTCGGGAACGGTATTCAACCTGAAGGCCTGCCAAGCCGCCTTCAAGAAGCCGAAAGCGTATACGGAGCCGTACGTCGGCGTGCTGGGCGTGCGCGCGGGCGACGAGATGGAGCAGATGATCGAAGACACGTTCGACCTGCCCGTCCGCAACCTGACGTGCACCGGCAACCGCGCGCTGCACATGGATGCGGAAGCGCTGGCGACCGAAGACGAGGACGCGTTCTTCCACGCGTACGCGCAGGCGCTGCTGGGGCAGATCCCCTGCATGCGCATGAACGATCCCAGCGGACGCCGCCAGCTGTTCGAGGATCCGAACCTGCGCGGCATCATCTACCACTCCATGAAGTTCTGCGACTTCTACGGTCCCGAGTATGCCCAGATCAAAGAGCAGTGCTCCGTGCCCGTGCTGAAGATAGAATCCGATTTCACGCTGCAGAGCAAAGAGCAGCTGCGCACGCGCGTCGAGGCATTCGCGGAGACGCTGCAATTCAAGAAGAAAGATTCCGACATGAGCAAGAAAACGAACTCCCCTGCCGGCACGGGCACGTACGTGGCGGGCCTTGACAGCGGCTCCACCAGCACAGACGTGGTCATCCTGAACCCCGACGGCACTGTGCGGGCCACGGCCATCATCCCCACGGGCGGCGGCGCGCAGAAGAGCGCGGACGCCTGCCTGAAGGAGGCGCTGAGCCAGGCCGGCATCGCGCAGGACGAGATCCGCAGCATCGTAACCACTGGCTACGGGCGCGCCTACATCGATGCCGGCGACAACTCCATCACGGAGATCACGTGCCACGCGAAGGGCGCGCACTATCTGAATCCGCACGTGCGCACGATCATCGACATCGGCGGCCAGGACAACAAGGTCATCCGCATCGACGGCGAAGGACATGTGGAGAATTTCGCCATGAACGACAAGTGCGCCGCGGGCACGGGACGCTTCCTGGAAATGATGGCCCGCGCGCTGCAGATCTCGCTGGACGACATGAGCCGCATGGGCCTGAAATGGGACGAGGACATCACCATCTCCAGCATGTGCTCCGTGTTCGCGGAGTCGGAGGTGGTCAGCCTGGTGGCGCAGAACAAGGCAGTGCCGGACATTGTCCACGGCCTTGACAATTCCGTTGCCGCAAAGATAAACACACTGGTCAAGCGCGTAGGCGCCGAAGAGGAGTTCATGATGACGGGCGGCGTGGCGCAGAACGCGGGCGTGGTGCACGCCATCGAGGAGAAGGTGGGTGCCCCGCTGTACATCTCCGATATGGCGCAGCTGTGCGGCGCACTGGGAGCGGCGCTGTTCGCCCTGGAGCAGTAGCGGGAAACGCGGGCCTGCCGTCGCGTCACGGGCACGGCACAGCGCACGCTAGGCCGCAGGCGCGCGGGCCCCGCCGGCCCCGAGAGCGCAGTGGCCGCAGGGCGGGCGCACGCTCGGACCGCGGGCGCGGTGCAGGCACCGGCTTGGCAAGGCGCCAAACACGCGTCAACCTGCATATCTCCCACACACAACAAGCAATTTAAAAAAATCTGGGAACTTCCCCTTGCAATTCCCAAGCAAAGTATGTATAGTCCTTGCTTGCGTCACAAAGCACATGCGGGTGTGGCGGAATTGGCAGACGCGTACGGTTCAGGTCCGTATGAAGGCAACTTCATGAAGGTTCAAGTCCTTTCACCCGCACCAGAAACTGCAAGCGCTCGCCGTAAGGCGGGCGCTTTTTGCGTTCTATAACAGGCACATGCCACGTTAGACTGAACGCATCGGACTGAAGGGAGGGGTTCGCATGGACACATTCCTGAATGCAGGATCCACCATGATCATGCTGTTCATCACCATCGCCCTCGGTTATATGGCGCGTAAGATCCACTTGATGGACGACCACTTCGATGCCGCCATGTCGAAGCTCATCATGACCATCACCTGCCCGGCCATGATCCTGGATTCCGTGCTGTCGAACTCGCAACTGCCCTCCGACGACGTCATCTTGCAGGTGCTGGGCGTATCCATCGTCACGTATCTGCCCATCTTCGTGCTGGCGTACCTTATCCCCATCATCTTCCGTGCCCCCGTCAACACGCGCGGTGCTCATTCGTTCACCATCGCGTTCGGCAACACCGGGTTCATCGGCTTCGCGGTCTGCGGCGCCATCCTGGGCAGCAACTCCGTGCTGTACGCCTCCATCTACAATATCCCGTTCAACCTGTTCATCTTCAGCGTGGGCGCATTCTTCATGGCGCGCTCCGGCAGCGTCAAGCTCTCGCGGCGCGAGCAGCTGGAATACCTGAAGAAGAACCTGATCAGCCCCACCATGATCACCTGCATCGTAGCGCTGGTGCTGGCGCTGCTGCACGTCACGGACAGCGGCATCATCGGGAAAACGTGCTCGCTCATCGGCGCCATGACGCCGCCCGCCAGTATGCTCGTCATTGGCTCTACGCTGGCGAAATACCAGCTGGGGGCCATGCTTAAAAACAAGTGGGGCTACGTCAGCGCGCTGGGACGCCTGCTTATGGCGCCCGCCATCGTCTTCTTCCTGGGCGGCTTCATGATCTCGGACCCCTACCTGCTGGCCACCATCACGCTGGTGTCCGCCATGCCCGCCGCGGCTCTGGGCACCGTCATGTGCCTGACGTACGGCGGCGACCTGACCACCACGTCCCAATGCATGTTCCTGACCACTATTCTGTCCATCATCACCATCCCGCTTGTCACCATGTGCATTATCTAGCGGGCTCCATGGGCCGGCCACGGGTCGGCAACGCAGCGGTCGTGTAGCGCTAATCCGCACGTAAACAGCCAAATTTCACGTGACGATTAAATAGAAAACACATTTAACGCTTGCGCTTTATGGCATAGTGTTTTGTTGAATCTACAGCAGCAAAACCACAGCAAAGGAGCACCGATGGGTCTTTTCTCGCGCTTCGAGAAGCACATGGAAAACGGGCTCGAGGGAGCCGCGGACAAGATGTTCGACGCGCCTATTTCCCCTGTTCAGATTTCCAAGAAGGCTGAAAAGGCCATGAAGCAGGAGAAGATGGTCGGCGCGGGCAAGGAATACGCGCCCACGTTGTACACCGTCCTGGTCAACCCGCAAGACGACCAGCGCCTGTTCGGGTACTACCCCACGCTTGCAGGCGAAACGGAAACGTATCTTGCCGCAAAGGCCCAGGAAGAGGGCCTGTTGATGGACGGCCAGCCCCTGGTCCGCTTCATCGTGGACGACGACCTGAAGCACGGCCGCTTCGACATCATCGCCGAAATGGTGTCCGCGCCCATTATCAAGCAGCTCCGCGCTGAGGAAATGGCGCGCTACGGCATCGGCAACAGCCGCCCCGTAGGCCAGGCGCAGAACTTCGAGCAGAGCAACTACCGCCACGTCACCGGCGCCCACAGCCACGCTGCGCATCAGCAGGCCGCGCGCGACGCCCAGCAGGCGGCACGCCAGTCCATGCCGCAGCAGCCCGCGCCGCAGCCGGCAGCCCAGCCCGCCTACCAGCAAGCTCCCGCCTACCAGGCGCCCGCACCCGCGCCCCAATCGCATGCTGCGCAGGCCCCGAACGAATTTTCCTATGCTCCCGAATCCGAGATGAACCGTTCCGCCAATTACGGCGAATACCCCTACAACGGCGAGGACTTCGCCCAGGGCCGCAACCGCGCCCAGGCAGTCAGCGCGCCTCCCATCTACGAGTCCGCTCCTTCGAATGCCCGCCCGCACGGCGTCAACAGCGCAGCTGCCACGCAGCTCATCAACAACGCCCCGGCGGCGGCATCCAAGCCCATTCGCCTGACGAACATGTCCACGAACCGCATCGAGAACCTGGAGCCCGGCACGTACACGCTGGGCCGCGGCGCAGATTCCGACATCGCCGTCAGCGACATCAACGCCAGCCGCATGCATGCGCGCCTTCAGGCACAGCCTGACGGTTCCTGGATCATCACGGACCTGGATTCCACGAACGGGACGAAGGTCAACGGCCAGCGAATCGCCTCCCAGCGCCTGCAGGAAGGCGACCGCATCACCATCGGTTTGACGAACTATCTGTTCACTTGCCGGCATTAAAGGAGAAGTCGGAAGCTAGCATGATTTCCGCTGCAATGGGCACGTATGCCCTCAGCTTCGAGTGTCAGGAGTTGCTCCGTTGATAGATATGACATTGCTCGTAGCGCGAATATTGTTCATCGCGCTGATGTTCGTGTTCCTGTTTGCCATCATGAAAACCGGCATCGGTGCCGTCCGCGGTCAGCGCAAGCAGACGAAGAACTGGACGGTAGCCGTGGAACGCGGCCCGAAAGAGCTGCGCGGCGTGAAGATCACCGTTCGCGGCCCCGTTATCATCGGCCGCAGCCCGGGATCCGACATCGTCATCGGAGCGGAGTACGTCTCCGGCCGTCACGCGCGCTTCACCATCATGGGCCAGAACCTGTTCATCGAGGATCTGGGTTCCACGAACGGAACGGCCGTGAACGGCCAGCGCATCACCGAGCCCACCGTGCTGAAGAGCGGTGACGTGGTGAACGTCGGCGACGTGGCCATTCGCGTGAGGTACGCATAATGCCACGCAATCCTTTGAAGCAGAAAATGCCGCGCACCCACGCGATTTTCGGCAGCCGCACCGACGTTGGCTGCGTGCGCGAACGCAACGAGGACAGCCTGGCGGTTTCGCCTCCGCTGTTCGCCGTAGCGGACGGCATGGGAGGTCATGCCGCCGGCGATGTTGCGTCCGAGCTCGCCGTCAAGGTCCTGATGAAGAACGCGCCGACCACCGCAGATGTGGATATGCTGGGCGAAGCGGTCATCAAGGCGAATCACGCCGTAATCAACGAAGCGCTGCGCGCCGAACTTGCCGGCATGGGCACCACCATGACGGCATGCGTCATCGAAGGCACGCATCTGGCCATCGCACACGTGGGCGACTCGCGCGCCTACCTGCTGCACCATGGCAAGCTGCAGCAGCTGACGCGCGACCACAGCCTGGTGGCGGACATGGTAGAGGCCGGCCGACTCACGGAAGAGGAAGCCCGCGTCCATCCGAACCGCTCCATCATCACGCGCGCCATCGGCAGCGACCCGAACATGCAACCCGACCTGTACGAAATCACGGCGTCCCCCGGCGACCGCCTGCTGCTCTGCAGCGACGGCCTGTACAGCATGGTGGAGAACAGCCGCATCCAGTCGCAGCTGGCCCGTATTCGCGACCCGCAACGCTGCGCAAGCGCCCTGGTCAACGATGCCATCAGCGCCGGCGGCCTGGACAACGTCACGGTCGTGGTCGTGGACATCGTGGGCGACACGGTGGCCACGCGCAAGCGCATCGCACGCCGTTCGCGCCTGTGGTGGACGTTCATCATCCTGCTGCTGGCGGCAGTCATCGCCGGCGGTTGCGCGGGCGCGTACTACTACTTCAGCAACAGCGCGTACATCGGCGAGCAAGACGGCAAGGTGGCCGTGTACACCGGCACACCCGGGGCCATCTTCGGCATAGAGACGTCGCAGCTCAGCTATGTGACGGACGTCAGCCTGAGCGACTTGCAGCCCGGCGTGCAGGAGCACATCAAGCAGAACATCCAGGTGGACAACCTCGACGAGGCCGCGAACCTGGTTTCCGAATACGAGAGCGAAGCCAAGGCGGCGCAGGAAGCTGCCCAGGCAACCGCGCAGAAGAAAAAGCAGAACGAAAAGAAGTCGAGCAGCTCGAGTAGCAGCAGCTCCTCTTCATCGACCGCCGATTAGGGGTGATGAGTGATGTCAAGACGCAATATCGAGCTTATTCTGTTGCTGGTGGCGACGCCGATCGTCATCCTCCCGTTTGCCATGCTCATCGTGAACAACGGCGGCACGCCCACCGTTGAGACGCTGGGAACGCCCATCGGCATCTTCGTGGCGTTCGCCATATCGCACCTGGCCGTGCGCAAGTTCGCGCCGGGCGCCGACCCCGCCATCCTGCCGCTGGCGTACGCGCTTTCCGGCATCGGCATCGCCTTCGTCACGCGCCTGGCCCCCGACATGGCCATCCGCCAGCTGATCTGGCTGTATGTGAGCATCGCCTTCATGGTCCTGATCCTGGTGTTCGTGCGCCGCATAGACAAGTCCGCGAAATACAAATACACGCTGATGGCCATCGGCGTCGTCCTGCTGCTTTCTCCGTTGCTGCCCGGCATCGGCATGGAGCAGTACGGTTCGCGCATTTGGCTGTCCATCGGCGGTTTCTCGTTCCAGCCCGGCGAGCTGGCGAAGCTGTGCATCGTGTTGTTCCTGGCCGCCTACCTGGCGCAGAACCGCGAGATGCTGTCCGTGTTCACCGTGAAGGTGGGCCCGTTCCACATCCCCGACCTGCGAACCATGCTGCCGCTGCTGCTGATGTGGGGCATCTCCATGGTCATCGTCATCTTCGAGAGGGACCTGGGTTCCGCCCTGGTGGTCTTCCTCGTGTTCCTGACCATGCTGTACACGGCTACCGGCAAGAAGTCCTACCTGCTGTTCGGCATCCTGCTGGCCGCCATCGGCGGCGTGGCCGCCTATATGGCGTTCGGGCATGTCCAGGTCCGCGTGAACACGTGGCTGAACCCGTTCGCAGACGCTCAGGACACGGGCTACCAGCTGGCGCAATCGCTGTATAGCATTGCTGACGGCGGCATGTTCGGCGTGGGCATCGGCAACGGCATGGCCGAACAGATCCCTGTTGTGGAAAGCGACTTCATCTTCTCCGCCATCGCCGAGGAGACGGGCCTGCTGGGCGCCGGCGCCATCCTGCTCATGTACGTCTGCTTCGCCGTCCGCGGCCTGCTGACCGCAGCGCGCGCGAAGAGCGACGTGAGCTCGTTCATCGCCGTGGGCCTGACGTCCACCATCGCGCTGCAGGCGTTCATCATCGTCGGCGGCGTCACGGACCTCATCCCCCTGACTGGCCTGACGCTTCCGTTCATCAGCCAAGGCGGTTCCTCGCTGCTGGCCAGCTTCATGGCCGTGGGCATGTTGCTGCGATGCGGCGACGAAGGCACCGGCTTAGGTTCCGAGATACAGCAGAACACCACGTCCATGCAGAGCATCGGCGTGCTGGGCCGCGTGTCGCTGGGCAAGCGCATCAACGCCGTGCTGGCCGTTATCTGCATCCTGTTCGCCGTGCTGCTGGGCAATCTGACGTACGTCATGGTGGCCGAGGCCAGCGACATCCAGAATATGGCGAACAACAACCACACCATTGCAAAGCAGGAGAAGAACCAACGCGGCACTATCAGCACCAGCGATGGCGTAGTGCTTGCGCGCAGCGTGTTGCAAGAGGGAACGAACGTCTATAAACGCGAATACCCCGCCGGCACGTTGGCCAGCAACGTGGTGGGCTACGCCTCCACGCAGTACGGCACCTCCGGCATCGAGCAGAAATACAATTCGCAGCTGACCGGTTCTGAAAGCTACTCGTCGTGGAGCGACGTGCTTGCCGGCATGAGCGGCGCCGGCGTGAAGGGCAACGACATCACGCTGACGCTGAACTCGAAGATCCAGAAGGCGGCGAACAAGGCGCTCGAGGGTCGCAAGGGCGCATGCGTGGTCATCAACCCGAAGACGGGCGCCATCCTTGCCATGGCAACGGCGCCCACGTACAACGCGAACAAGATCGACAAGATCCTGGCAGGTAAGGACACGCCCACGGATGTGTCCAACGGCGCGCTGCTGAACCGTGCAACGAACACGCTGTACGCGCCCGGTTCCACGTTCAAGATCGTGACGCTGTCCACGGCCCTGGAGAACAACATCGCCTCCGAGGACAGCACGTATTCGTCGCCCGGCAGCATCACCATCGGCGGCGGCAAGGTGTACAACTTCGACCACAACAACTACGGCACGTTGACGCTGACGCAGGCAACCGCGCTTTCGTCGAACACCGTGTTCGCCCAGGTCGGCCAACAGATCGGTGCCGACAAGCTGGTTGCCAGCGCGAAGAACTTCGGCTTCAACCGCGAACTTGACTTCGACATCCCGCTGTACACGTCGCTCATGCCCGATCCGGACCAGATGACCGAGTGGGAAACCGCGTGGGCCGCTGACGGCCAGCCCGTCGGCGAGCATTCCAGCCCAGCCGGCCCGCAGGCAACCGTGCTGCAGATGGCCATGGTGGGTTGCGCCATTGCGAACAACGGCGTAATCGAGAAGCCGTACTTGGTGGACGGCATCTACAATTCCGACGGCGTGCGCAGCTACACGGCGTCTTCGGAGGCGTACCTGTCCCCCATCAGCAGCAGCACCGCAAAGCGCGTGCGCAAGGTGCTGGAAACCGTTGTCAAGAGCGGTACCGGTACTGCGGCGGCTGTTGACGGCGTGACCATTGCCGGCAAGACCGGCACGGCCGAGACGGGCAAGGAAAAGGACAACTCGTGGTTCGTGGGCATGGGCCCCAGCGATGACGCCGATGTGGTTATCGCAATGGTCTGCGAGGAATCCGATGAGGGCACCGCAACCAGCGCGGCACATGACGTGCTGGAGACCGCCCTTAAAGAACAGGGAGATTTGTAAGAAACAATTCGGTTGAGTACCTATTCAACCGTCTGGTGAAGTGCGAAATGGAGTAAGCTAAAGCAGTCGATTCAGGTTCGCTTTAGCATGTATCCAAAAGGAGTTTAAACGTGGCCGGAAACATGGTTGGCAGAACCTTCAACGGACGTTACCGCATCACTGAGCGCATTGGCATCGGTGGCATGGCAGAGGTTTACCGTGCCCAGGACAACGTGCTCGGCCGAGTGGTGGCCGTGAAGGTCATGCTCCCTCAATACGCGGAAGATCCCGATTTCACCCGTCGTTTCCGACAAGAGGCCTCTGCTGCCGCCAACCTGCAGAGTCCTTATATCGTCAATGTTTACGACTGGGGTCAGGACGAAGGCACGTACTACATCGTCATGGAGTACGTGCGCGGATCCGACCTTAAGACCGCTATCCAGGAGCGCGGCGCCATCAGCGAACGCAAGGTGGCGCAGATCGGCTCCCAGGTATGCCAGGCGCTGAGCGTAGCCCATCATCTGGACATCATCCACCGCGACATCAAGCCGCAGAACATCATGATTCAGCCTGATGGCAACATCAAAGTCATGGACTTCGGCATTGCACGCGCGAAGAACTCCATGAAGGCGCAGACCTCGTCCGTGCTGGGAACGGCGCATTACATCTCGCCGGAACAGGCGCAGGGCAAGGAGCTCACCGCTGCAAGCGACATCTATTCGCTGGGCATTGTCATGTACGAAGCCGTGACCGGCCATCTGCCGTTCGACGGCCCCGATGCCGTCAGCGTTGCCATGAAGCAGGTGAAGGAGACGCCGGAGCCGCCCAGCCATTGGGTACCCGACATCGACCCGAACCTGGAAAGCATCATCATGAAGGCCATGGAGAAGGACCCGAACCGTCGCTTCTCCACCGCTCTGGAAATGCGCCAGGTGCTGACGGACTACCTGGCGGGACGCCTGGGCAACCGCTTCTCCGAAGCGCGGACGCAGCAGATGAATACGGCTGCCGCCCCTGCTGGTGCCTATGTGCCCGCCGGCGCCGGTACCACGAAGGTCATGAATGCCATTAAGGATGACAACCAGCCGGCTTCGCATAAGACGGACTTCCGTGCGAACAGCGGCAAGAAGCAGAAGATGAGCGGCAAGAAGAAGGCGCTCATCGTTATCCTGTTGCTCCTTATTGCCGCAGCCATCGGCTATGCCGCTTGGGCCATGATGAATACGCACACCGTGCCGGATGTCACCGGCCAGGAGCTGAACACCGCCGAGCAGACGCTGTCGAGCGACGGCTATTCCATCGGCACCGTCACGGAGGTGTACAGCACCACCGTCGAAAAGGGCAAGGTTGTCAGCACGGACCCGCAGGCAGGCACGCAGGCTGATCAGGGCACGCGTGTGAACATCAACGTGTCGAAGGGCACAGAGCAGGTGAACGTGCCCGACGTGACCGGCAAGTCGGAGGCGAAGGCCGTTGCCGCATTGACGGAAGCAGGCCTGACCGCTACGGCTGGCGATTCGCAGAATTCCGATACGGTTGCCAAGGGCAAGATCATCAGCACCGACCCGTCGGCAAATACGCTGGTAGATAAGGGCAGCGAAGTCACGTACGTTGTTTCGCTTGGTCCTTCGCAGGTCTCCGTGCCGGATGTCACCGGCCAGAGCCAGAGTTCGGCTACCAGCACGCTGAGCAACGCCGGCTTCGAAGTGTACGTCACGAACGATTCCAGCGACACGGTAAGCAAGGGCGACGTTATCTCGCAGAACCCGTCGGGTGGTTCGCAGGCCGACAAGGGCTCCACGATCACCATCGTGGTCAGCACGGGCCCGAATGAAGTGGATGTTCCGAACGTCACCGGCATGTCCGTGAAGTCCGCTACCAGCACGCTGCGCGCTGCAGGGTTCAAGGTAAGTGCAAGCAGCACAAGTGGCACGGTAACCGGCTACTCCCCCACGTCCGCGTCGAAGGGCGACACCATCTACCTGACGGTGGAGGAATCCAGCAGCAGCTCTTCGAGTTCCAGCAGCTCAAGCTCTTCGTCGAGCTCCAGCAGCTCATCCAAGAGCAGCAAATCGAGCAATTAATCGTACCGAGAGGCTGCTACAATAGCCTCTCGGTATTAACTTCGCCTCCGTAGCTCAGGGGATAGAGCACCGCTCTCCTAAAGCGGGTGTCGACGGTTCGAATCCGCCCGGGGGCACCAGATGAAACCGCAGGTCAGAGGACATTTTTCCTCTGACCTGCTTTGCGTTTTAGGGGATACTTTTCGGCCCGATGGCCAGAATTTGGCCAGAATTTCTTTCATGAGCTCGACAAATGGACGCAGATAGCACACGTCGGCAACCGACGTTTACGCCATTTAGCGAAACAGGAGACCGCTCCGGTTCAGCCTACTTACAGCGAAACGGTGACGATGGTGACGATGGTGACGGTCTTTTCGATATAGAGGGTCTTATCGTCACCGGGCCATGGGTTGGATCTCAATACCTTCAGTCGCGTTCTTTCAATGCACCGAAGTCGCTGAATGCGAACAGGCATCGAGTCCAGAAATTACCCTTCTTGCTCTCCCGCTATGATTGTTCCAATCCGATGAGGAATGCCCACGACGAGCGCGTTGCCCATGCAGAAGGCGCGATCGCGTCGGAAAAGTTGGTGTAAGGGCCGAGGCGCGATAGCGCCGCTGTGAAAGGGTGTGGCCATCGCCTAGAATCTGAAATCACGACAAGTCAGGTTCGAGTGAAAGGCAATGACCACGATGGAAATCATACCAGAGAACGCGGCCGTCACCGCGCCGGCGCCCCAGCAGATGCCCAGGTTCGCGGACGGCACCGTCAACATGCAGGAGCTCATCAGGTGCATGGCCGAGACGCTGGTGAACGAGATCATGAGCGCCGAGGCCGACCAGCTGTGCGGCGCCACCGGCAACGCCCGCAACGGCTACAGGGAGCGCAAGCTCGCGACCTGCGTCGGCACGCTCACGCTGCGCATCCCCAAGCTCAGGAGCGGCAGCTTCTTCCCCGAGGACGTCATCGAGCGATACCAGCGCGTCGACCGCGCGGTGGCCGCAACGGTCGCGGAGATGTACGCCACCGGCACCAGCACCCGCAAGGTCGCCAAGGTCGCGGCGAAGATGGGGATCGAGCGCCTGTCGAAGGACCAGGTGAGCGCCATCGCGCAGAGCCTGGACGCCGAGGCCGACGAGCTGCTCGGCCGCGACCTGCGCGGCACGAGGATGCCCTACCTGTGGCTCGACGCCACCTACGTCAAGTGCAGGTCGGAGGGGCACGTCGCCTCCACCGCCGTAGTGACCGCGATCGGCTGCGACGACGGCGGCTGGCGCCACGTCGTGGGCTTCGACGTGGTGGACACCGAGTCCTACGACTCGTGGACGGCCTTCCTGAGAAGCCTGCGGGAGCGCGGCATCTGCGGCGTGGAGCTCGTCGTGTCCGACGCCCACGAGGGGCTAAAGCGCGCGATCGCAGAGGCGTTCCAGGGCGCCGCCTGGCAGCGGTGCGCCGTGCACCTGATGCGCAACTGCATCCGCGAGGCCGGGCGCGGCCCGCTCTCCAGGCGCGTCGCCAGGATAATCGCGCCCGTGTTCAGGGCAAAGGACGCCGACGTCGTCCGAGCCATGTACCACGTCGCCATCGACATGCTCGAGGGCTGCTGCCCGAGGGCGGCGGCGATCATGGAGGAGGCCGAGCCGGACGCGCTGGCGTACCTCGACTTCCCGCGGTCCCACTGGAAGCGCCTGCGTACCAACAACCTGCAGGAGCGCACCAACCGCGAGATAAAGCGCAGGTCGAGGGTGGTGCAGGTCTTCCCGTCTGCGGGTTCGCTGCTGAGGCTCGTGGGCGCCGTGATGTGCGACCAGGACGAGGAATGGTCGGAGGCCCGCTACTTCGCCGCCGGCAAGATCGCCGAGCTCTACGCGGAGCGGCCGGAGCCCGCCGAGATCGGCGAGGAGAGGCGCGCGCAGGCGCTCGCGATAGCGCGCCAGGCGATAAACGCGAGCGCCTGCGCGCGCCTCTTCTGGGGCATGCCGTACTCGGCGGCGTTGATCACGCGCCACTCCACGGAGTACCCCTCCTCGGCCAGGCACGACAGGATGATTGCGAAGTCGCGCCCGCGCTGCTTGGCGGGAACGTCCGAGAAGGGCTGCTTGCGCCGGATGGACGAGTCGGACGCCTTGGTGCAGGCCTCCAGGTAGAGCGTGTCGCTGCCGGAGATCTCGTGCGCCTTGCCCGCGCGCACCTTGCCGACGACGGTCTCCCAGTCCTCCTTGAACACCGGCATGTCCTCCTCGGGGAGGCCCCACTCCGTGGCGAGCTCCACGACGTAGTCGAGCGGGTCCTTGTCCCTCTCGTAGAGGTAGGTGACGAGCAGGATATCCCTCGCCTTGTCGACGAGCGTGCTGGTCTCGAACTCCTCGTCCACGACGGACATGTAGTCGATCATGGTGATGACGAGGCGCTCCTTGGCGGCGAGCTTGCCCGATTTGGTCATCTTCAACGGGGTCGTCTTGAGCTCGAGCCCCGCTTCGGGGAAATCGGGGCCCTGCACGCTGTTCGGCTCGATTCCGAAGTAGCTGTACTCGACGCTGTCGCCGAAAGCTCCGCGGCGGACCTTCGGGACCTCGATGGAGCCGGCGTCGGTCGCCTCGCGCAGCGTGTGGCCGACGAGCGCGCCGGCATATGCGATTACCGACTTTTTGTCGGTCGGGTCATAAGGCAAGTCGTCGCGGAATTCTATCGGCATGGTTGCTCCCGGGTGATCGGTTTCCGTTTTCCAATGGTACCCGAGAGTGTGGGGTTCCGGCCTGTGGGTTTTCGGGCTTTGTTCTGTCCCAGGGGCGCGGGGGCTCCCCCCACATCGCATCGCCGAAGAGAGAAGGCCCGGCGGGCCCCGCCACCCTCCATAGTGGCGGGGCGTGGGGAGACCCGGGCCTTCGGGCAAGCGGGGATTGTGTGCGCGCTTTGTGCGCACACAATAGGTAGCTTGCTATCAACGATGCGAAATCCATTGTGTGACGATTTGTGTCACACAATGGGTAGCTTGCTGCACGGAAATCCTGGGGCAAAAGAGCACACTATTGTGCTGTTTTGTCCCGTGAACCTGCAACAAGCTGCATCCCGGCGAGCGCCCGATTTGAGCGTTGTGCGCACGAATCAGGCTACTTGCCATCATCGCGATTCTCGCCCTCGGGATTGTTCGGGAGGCACGTTCTCGAGGCGCAGCATGCGGCTTGCGTTCGTTCTGGTGCTCGAGTAGCGCACGCCCCGCTCGGCCATGAAGTCGCTGTGCTCGTTGAGGAGTTTCGAGAGCACGTTGGGCCTGACCCCGTCTATCCCCGCGTCCGCTATGAGCCTCGTGGCGGTCCCGCGCCAACCCGTCACGTTGCCCGCCATGAAGTCGAGCACGGCGAGAACGGCGTCCGGCGTCTCACGCTCCTCGAGCTCCTCCTCGCTGGTCTTGCCCACGAGCTCCCAGCGGCAGTCGCGGAAGCGCAGCCGGTACTCGGCCATCTCCACGTCGCGCCCGGTGACGTTGAGGGTGGCGGTGCCGTCGTAGCGGTTGGCCTTGGCGAGCACCATGGTCTCGTCGGCGCTGCCCGTGATCCCGTTGGTTCCCGAGACCGTGTTGAACACGTCGGACGGGTCGCCCATCTTCCTGGTGTGGTGCACCGCCACGACGGTTATCCCGCGCTCGTCGCCGAACCTCTTGAGCTCGCCCAGGTCGCCGTAGTCCGCCTTGTAGGCGCTCTCCGCCGTGGGAACGCGCACAGCCTGGAACGTGTCCACGATGACGAGCCGCAGGCTCGGGTGCGCGCCGGCGAAGGCCTCGAGCTGCTCGACGAGCCCGCACCTGAGCTTCTCGGCGTCCACGGCGAAGTGGAGCCGGTCGTTCGCCTCGTCGGTGAGGCGGAACAGGCGCTGCTGGACGCGCTGGAAGGTGTCCTCGAGGCAGAGGTAGAGCACGTCGCCCTGCGTGGTGGCGAACCCGAGGAACGGCTGGCCGGTGCTCACGGCCAGGGCGAGCTGCAGCGAGGCCCACGACTTCCCGATCTTGGGCGCGCCCACGAGGAGCACGAGCCCGGAGGAGATCAGGTCCTCCACGAGCCAGCTGTGCTTCGGAAGCGGTTGCTCGAGCAGCCACTGGGCGTCGTGCGTCTCGAGCGCTGCTGCCATGGGGCTCACCGCCCCAGGCGGGAGACTTGCCAGTTGCCCCGCACGTCCTTCTCGACCGCGAGGCCGCTCGCCCTGGCGATCGCGTCCACCTTGCCCTCGAGGTCGAACAGGTAGCGGGCGAGCTCGCGCTCCTCTGGCCACGCGTCGAGCCCGTGCTTGCTCAGAAGGCGCTCATCGGCGAGCATGTCGGAGAAGAAGCTGCGCGCCATCTACATCGCCCCCGCATCGGTGCCGGATGGTATGATTCCGGGCGCAGGCGCCTGCCCGGCCGTGTCTTCCGCCAAGATTTCACCGGCCGCGGCGGGCGTTTCGTCTATGCGCATGTCTTCTCGTCCTCCTCCTTACCGCGCGGTGCCTCCATCCCGAGCTCGCGGTAGAGCGCCGATCGGGATATGTACCAGGTCGCTCCCAGCTTTCGGAACGGCAGCGCGCCCGCCTTCGCCAGCTTCTGGCCCTTCGAGTAGGACACGTGCATTACCTCGCACGCCTCCGTGAGGTTGAGCAGCTCGTCCATCCTTCGCTCCTTTCTTCGATTTACGGTTAACAGCATCGTTTATAATTATGCCGTTAGCGCGATTATCACATACGGCTAAGCATGTTGCAATAGCGTAATTTAACGGTATACTGACCTAAAAGACGTAACTTGATCATCTAGGGGGCCCGCATGCTCGCCTGCATCACGAGGAACAAAAAGACGAGGACGCACTACCTGGTCAGGGCGGTGCCCGCCGACGTCGCGAGGCGCGAGAGCTTCGAGCCGGACCCCTCCGCGCTCAACGCCCTCCTCGCCGTGAAGGCCCCCGGGGCGCTCGTGCAGATCGTCGACGGCCTGCCCCCGATCGTCGCCGTCGAGAGCCTGGCGGGGGTTCCCCGCATGCTCGCGCCGGCGGACGCCGCGAAGCTCCTCTCCGCCGTCTTCACCGCTTGCGACGCCGACGTGCTTGCTGCCGAGCTCTTCCTGGACTCCGCCGAGGGCCTGCGAGCCAACGGCCTCGCGCTCGGGAAGTTCGTCGAGAAGTACTGCCGCGACGGCGCGGGGGCCGCGGAGCGCATGGGTTCGCTCTCCGACGAGTTCACCGTCCTGGTAGAGCCCGTGCAGGACTGGATGGCCGTGCGCAACCAGCTCTCGACGGCGCTAAGGCTCAAGGGCCTCATGGAGGGCGGCGAGCCGCAGATCTTCGCGAAGGCCGGCTTCGAGCGCGTTGACAACAAGCGCATCGGCGCGCCCCTGCTCGTGATACCTGCCAAGTTCAACCCGTTCTTCGCCAAGCCCGCCAAGAGCGCGGCGGTGGACGCGGCCTCTGACCCGCTGTTCTCGGCGATGGCCCCGAAGGCGAGGCGCGCGACGAGCATCCCCGGAGTCGGCGACATAACGCCGAGCTATCCCGACCCCCGAAACGAGGGCGTGTTCTTCACCACCAAGCCCCTCGCCACCGACGACCTGCCCTCCTGGGGGAGCCTTTTCCGCCCCAACCGCGTCCCGGCTGAGGACCGGACGCTCTACCTCTGCGTCGAGGACTCCGGGGACCAGGGGGCGATGGCCCGCTCCGTGGTCGAGTCGTTCAGCTACGAGTACGTGAACCTGGACCTCGAGGGCGAGAAGGCGGGCTGGGAGTACGACGTTTCCGGCGAGCATGAGAACATCGACGCCCCGCGCATCCTGTGCCGCTCGTTCGCCTCGGCGCTCTGGTACGCGCTCTCGTACCACGAGGGCAAGCGGATCACCGTGTGCCGCCTCTGCGGCAACGCCGTGCTCTCCAACGAGCGGGGAACGCGCAAGGACTACTGCAGCGACGCATGCCGCGTGCGCGATGCCAACCGCAGGAAGGCCGCGGGGGCCGATGGCGCAGATCCCGCATAACAAGGGCAGTTTCCGGCAACGGAATAGCGGCACTTGGCAGATTCGCTACCCCCTCGGTTGGAACGATGAGACGAAGCGGTACGAGGCTTACCAGGAGGATTTCGAGAGCGAGGCGGAAGCGGTTTCCGTCCTCAAGGAAATTAACGACTTCGTTTACCACGGGGGCAACCGAGCGAACATCTCCGAATACAGGCGCAACGCGAGGCGGAAGGATGCCAAGCACATTCCCACTGTGCGCGAGTTCGCGGAGACGTACTGCGAGCTGAGAGCGGGGCAGATGGTCGTTTCGAACCGAACGGTGAGAACTGACCGCGAATGCCTATCGAGAACCATTCCCTATATCGGCAAAAAGCGCCTTGATCAGGTAACGAGCCTCAGCATCGACAAGATGTACGCTGAGATGCGCACCGGTGGCAAGCTTAACCCCAGAGGAAAGCCTTACAGCGGCACGACGCTGCGACGTACCCATAGCGTGCTCTCGTGCATGTTCAACAAGGCGATCGACTACGGCTTCATTACCGTGAACCCATGCGACAAGGCGACCATACCGAAGAACGACACTCCTGAGAAGTCTGCGCTCACGCCGAGACAGGCGCAGGAACTCTTTGATTTGATCGCATCGGAGCCTCCCGCGGCGCTGCCGATGGGCGTGCTCCTCGCGTTGATGTGCGGGTTCCGCCTTTCCGAGGTCCTCGCCCTCACTTGGGACGATTACGACAGGGGGCTTTTCGACGTCCGCCGCAGCCTGGAGAAGAACAGCCAGAGGACCAAGTCCACGAAGAACGGCGAGGAGCGCATCGTTCCCTGCCCGCCTCCGCTCGTTCCGCTGCTAGAGAGTTGGCGGGAGAGCCAGCAAGAATGGTGCGACGAGGTCGGCCTGAAATGGAGCACCGGGATGCCCATCGTCAGCAGCAGCAAGGGAAACCACGTGCAGCAGGCGCGGTTCGACCGATGGTTCGCGCAGGAGCGAAAGCGCTACCCGGTGCCGGAAGGGTTTGGGTTCCACGGCCTTCGCCACACCTATGTGACCTTCCTATCGCGTGATTGCGGCATGGACGAGAGGACAACACGGGACCTCTCCGGGCACAAGAGCCTTCAGGCGTACAGCGTCTACACCCACACCAACGACGAGTGGAAGCGCGAGGCGGCGCGGAGAATAGGCACGCTAGTCGCGCCGAATGGCAATGAAACCCAATGTCGCAACTGCAGGCAATGGACGGAGTCCCCCGACGATGCAACGCGTGGCGCTTGCTGGGCCAAGGAATGCAACGGAGCGGGGCTCGTGGTGACGGAGTGCGCCAAGCTCTGCGATCTGGACGAATTCGTCATGCGAGCAGCCGGCTAAGCAGCGTAGAAACACCGCTGCGGAAACCAAGAAGAGGGGCGGCCTCCGGTCGATCGAGCCAACGGTGACGATAAGCCCCTTATATATCAATCATCGTCACTATCGTCACCATCGTCACGGGATGACCATGCATTGAAGAAGGCGTCGGTAAAGTCATCACTTACCTAGAGTTCCTGCATCTCCGTTAGAAACTCGTAGTGGGTCGTGGGGTCCTCGTCCGGTCGGTCCTCCCAGCTGGCTGAGTCGTCGTATAGGAGCCCGTCGATGCCGTCGCCCCTCTTGATGGCGGTTATCTCCGAGAACCAGACCTCCTTGTCCAGCATGAGCACCCCGCCGTCGGTGTCGAAAGCCACAGCTTGAGGGTACTCGAGTCTCGCCACGTGGACGCCGTTACCGTACACGTCGGCGATATCGTTGACGATTGACACACCGGAGACGGTTTCGCCGATTTCGAAGACGGTGGTATCAGCTCCGACCTCTGTGGAGCGAGGAGGACTGCTGTGCGGTTTTACCAGTGCGCAGCGGTGTCAGCAGAGGGGACAGCCGCGATTGACGCCGGTCCGCGCGGCTGCCCCTCAGAATCAGTCCGAGACCAGGGCAGAAATCTCGGAGGGCTTGAGCACCTTGCCCGTGCTCACGGGCTTTCCGTCGACTACCAGGGCTGGTGTGGTCATTATGCCGGCATTTGCGATGCGTTCCATGTCGGTGACGTACTCAACGGAGTCCTCGCCCAGCGCCTCCACGGCGTTTTCGTAGAGCTGGCGGCATTTCTTGCACCCCGAGCCCATTACCTGAACCTTTGTCATCGTTTTTCTCCTTTCAAAACGCCTGTGTCTTGGACAGCTATTGAGAAGCTCCTCCTATAACAAGGGCTGTAGGAAGTTGAAGACATATCCGCTGATAATCATCCCCACCATGCAGACCACCACGAACGTCGCCAGGAGCTTGGGCTTCACAACCCGCGAGAGCATGGTCAAGCTGGGGATGGACAGCACCGTGACACTCATCATGAACGCCAGAACCGTGCCCAGCTGCGTCCCCTTGTAGTAGAGCGCCTCGGCAATGGGGATGGCGCCAAAGGTGTCCGCGTAGATGGGGGCGCCGACGACGGTGGCCAGCACGACCGCGAGCGGGTTCTGGTCGCCCAGCACGAGCTCGACGGCGTCCTGAGGTATCCAGTTGTGGATGAGGCTGCCTATCGCGACGCCGGCGAGGACGTAGGGGAACACCTTCTTGAAGGTCGACCATGTCTCGCGCCCCGCAAAGGCGAGCCGGTCGCGCACGCTCATGGCCAGGAGCTCGGCGTCGGTGGGCGCGTCTCCCCGCACGAAGTCGGCGATCTGGTCGTCCATGTGAAGGCGTTCGATAAACGCGCCGCCCAAGATGGCAATCATCAGGCCCACGACCGTGTAGACGGCTGCCACGCCCGGCCCGAAGATGCTCATGATGAGCACGAGGCTCCCCAGGTCGACCATAGGGGATGAGATGAGGAAGCTGAAGGTGACCCCCAGCGGCAGCCCCGCCCTCGTAAACCCGATGAACAGCGGGATCGAGCTGCAACTGCAGAACGGAGTGACAGTACCCAAGAGCGCGCCCACGACGTTGGCCCAGAACCCCCTGAAGCGCCCCATGATCCTGCGGCTGCGCTCGGGCGGGAAGAAACTCTGGACGTACCCGATCGCGAATATCATCGTGACGAGCAGGATGACGATCTTCGCCGTGTCGTACACGAAGAAGTGGAGCGTCTCGCCCCATTGCGTGCCCTCCGTCAGCCCGAGGGGCGACAGGAGCCTCCATACGAGCCCGCTCAGCCACTGCATCTTGAGCAGCTGGTCCATGACGAACGACCCGAACGCCTCCATCCGCTACCCCTTCCCCTCGTACCAGCGCCGCTTCAGGGCGAGCGCGGCGTTCACCAGCAGGATGAGCGAGGGGACCTCGACCAGGGGCCCCACGACGGCCGCCAGGGCCTGCCCGCTGGCGAGCCCGAACGTGGCGGCGGCGATGGCGATGGTGAGCTCGAAGTTGTTGCCGGTAGCGGTGAAGGCCACCGAGGCCATGCGCGGGTAGTCGGCCCCGGCCCGGTGCGCGAGCCAGGAGCTGGCGAAGAACATGGTGCAGAAGTAGGCGACCAGCGGGACGGCGATCCTCGCGACGTCGTAGGGCAGCGTCGCTATCATTCCGCCCTTCAGCGAGAACATGACCACGATGGTGAAGATCAGCGCGGCCGGGGTGATCTTCGATATCCTGGGGATCACGCGCCGCGCGTACCCCTCCTCGCCGAGCGCCCTCACGCCCAGGTGCCGGGTGAGCGCGCCGGCGGCCATAGGGACGCCGAGGTAGACGAGGACGCCCTGGGCTATCTGCCACATGGAGACGTCGACGGCGACCGCCCGGGCGCCGAGCGCGGGGGCGAGCACGGAGAGGAACAGCCAGGCCATCGGCCCGTAGAGGAGGACCTGGAAGACGGCGTTCAGGGCCACGAGCCCGGCCGCGTACTCCGATGAGCCCCCGGCGAGCTCGTTCCACACGAGGACCATCGCGATGCAGCGGGCGAGCCCGATCATGACGACGCCCGCCATGTACTCGGGCATGTCCGCGAGGAACAGGACGGCCAGCGCGAGCATGAGGAGCGGCCCGACCACCCAGTTGAGCAGGAGCGAGAGCGCGAGGAGCTTCTTGTCGGCGAAGACCTTGGGCATCTCCGAGTAGCGAACCTTGGCGAGCGGCGAGTACATCATGAGAACGAGGCCGACGGCGATCGGCACGTTGGTGGTGCCCATCGAGAGCCCCCCGAGGACCTCCGAGAACCCCGGAAACGCCGCCCCTATGGCGATGCCGGCTCCCATCGCCAGGAAGATCCAGAGGGTGAGCAGCCGGTCCCAAAGCCCGAGGCCGGACGCCGCGCCCTTCCTGTTTTCGCTAGGACTCATGTTGATTGTCTCCTTCACATATCGAAAAATTTTGATGTGTTGGCCCAGAAAAACGCCGCGCGCGGCGGCTCTTCGTCGAACGGCTCCCTCCCTAGCAGGAGGAGCAGCCACCTCCGCCGCCGCGGATCGTCGTGAGCTCCTCGAGCAGCTCGACCGCCGCCCTGGCCCCCTCCGGGTCGATGGAGTAGTGGGTCCACTTGCCGTCCTGGCGCGCCGACACCACGCCCGAGTCCACGAGGATCTTCATGTGATGCGAGAGGTTCGACTGGCTGATGTCGATGTGATCCAGCAGGTCGCAGGCGCACTTCTCCCCGGTGCGCAGCCTCTCGAGCACCTGGAGGCGGTACTCGTTGCAGAACGCCTTGAAGACCCTCGCGTCCCTCTCGTTGTCCCTCGCCATGGAAGCCTCCTCACATCGAAAAATTTTGATATGAGAATAGAGCGACGGATGCGATATGTCAACACCGGCTTGAGACGGGCCTCAAGGCGATCGGGAGGGCCTGCCCCGGGCTTCCCGGGTCGAAAACGCCGGCGGCGGCTTCTGGAAAAGGCGCTCGGTGACGATGAAACCCCCTATATGTGAACCATCGTCACCTGCATGGGCCATCCCGTCGTTCTCCGAGGGTCGGCCCCGTCCCGAATTTGGCCCGAATTTCCGCTTCAATCCCGGTTTTCTTCACCGCCGTTGATGGACGGGCACCGTTCTGAACAGGCGTTTTTCAATCTTTGCGAACGTCCTCGCCCTCCCCGTTTCCCTCCTAAAGCGGGTGTCGACGGTTCGAATCGTATCGGGGGCACCAGTAAATACGCAGGCTAGAGGACGTGTTACCTCTGGCCTGCTTTTTGCTTCGAAGACATCGATTTCGGATAATGTGCCAAATTTAGACCATAAGCGGCGGAACAGAGGCATCTTTCTCTATCCTACTATCGTTAGCGATTGTCGTTTATGGTTGTTCAGGAGCCTCGGAAAGGGCACGTTCCCAAAGCTCAGGGGTCACGACGGAATCGAAGGACGCCACGAGGTCGCCTTCCGCCCAGCCATACTCCGCGTTCTGCTCGGACAGGAACGCTCGCGCGAACTTCGCGGCGGCGGCGGGATCCGCCTTCCCCTGCGGGAAGCGCTCGGCAAAGGCCTCCGAGAACTCAGAGAAGACAGCCGGGTCGCCCGACACCTTACCCTTCCAGATGTTCGGGTTAGCGTCGGCAATGAACGAAAAGACCTTCTGGGATTTCCCCTCGTCGTATGCTGCGTCCAAGGCCTGGTACATCGACACGAACGTTTGCCAATCGGTCGCTTGCATTATTTGCTCCTCTTCTTGAAAACGTTATCGGCGGTTTTGCTAATGTTTCGACTCAGCCCCGTTTCGTCGTCCCAGGAGTGCGGAGGGTCGTTCTTCCCGCAGTTTTGCACAACACCATTAAGGACCGATGCCCATAACTGGGATCCATCTTCAAGCATTCTCGCATGCCGAGGCGTTCTTTTGCGCTCGCTGCGCGTTCGGGTTGCCGAGCATGAAGATTTACAGCGGAATCCCAGTGCAAGCGAGACCGGAGACGCGAGCCGGTCGCCGCTTCAATTGGATCGCCGGTGACGATGAAGACTCCTATATGTGAACCATCGTCACTATCGTCACCATCGTCACCGAGGCTTCCGAAATACCGTCTAGGCAGAGACGTTCATGGCCATAAAATGGCCAGAAACCCTGGCGGAGGCAGGATTTTCTTTACCTTCGCCAACCGACACATACCGCTCTGAACAGGCGTTTTGCAATCCATACGTATGCGAGTACACCCCTCCGACCCACTCCTAAAGCGGGTGTCGACGGTTCGAATCCGCCCGGGGGCACCATGAAATGATGCAGGCCAGAGGACATTTTTCCTCTGACCTGCTTTTGGTTGAGCGGTTGTCGTTCAACTACTCAGGAGCCTCGGAAAGGGCCCTCTCCCAAAGCTCGGGGGTCACGACGGAGTCGAAGGACGCCACGAGGTCACCTTTCGCCCAGCCGTACTCCGCGTTCTGCTTTGACAGGAACGCTCGCGCGAACTCCGCCGCTGCGGCGGGATCCGCCTTCCCCTGCGGGAAGCGCTCGGCGAAGGCTTCCGAGAACTCGGAGAAGACGGCTGGATCGCCCGAAACCCTGCCTTTCCAGATGTTAGGGTTGGCATCGGCGATGAACGAGAAGACCTTTTGGGGTTTCCCTTCGTCGTATGCCGCGTCCAAGGCCTGATACATCGACACGAACGTTTGCCAATCGGTCGCTTGCATCATTTGCTCCTCTTCTTGAAAACGTTATCGACGCTTTTCTCACTAACCATTCAAAACGGAAACGACGAAACTCTAAGCAGGCCGCATCCCTGCCCACAAAACAATACCCTCGATTCTACTCAGCCGTACGAGCCGTCTACACCGCCCTTGTCGAACACAGCGCATGCACCCGCGACAATGCCATTCCCACCAGCGCCGTCACCACAGCAAACAGCATTAGCATACCCAAATCCGTCGTTACCCGACCTGCCAGGACACTTCAATCGCTTGTTGTAAACGCAATTGTCAGCACCTCATTGCGCCAATATCCCGGCGTGAGCTGCGCCAAGCCCTGCACGTTCGAGGCCATAAGTTCGAACGAGGCCTGGAGAACCGCACTCAGATTGCCATCGCGTACTACCACGCGTTGAGATAGCGGGCGAAGCCTGGCGAGTAGCGCCTAATCAGAAGCTCATAACGATGCAGCGCACAAATATTCAAAGCTGTAATCCCAAACACATTGCCATTATCTTGCTAAGTGACAACCTTAGTAAAATATGCTATCTATTAATTGTTTTACCGGGAAGAGATTGACATCTGCTATGAAATGGTATCTAGATAGCGTTTCTGCGTGTCATCTCTCCACGTTTCCCGCTTGCCCGCCCCAATCGGCTCGCACATTCACTTGCTTTGCCGAGGCATCTTTCATGGGCAAGCGGAACAGACGCCTTATCGGCATTTAAAGATGGGGAGGGGATGGAAAGCCCAATGAAAATGAAATCAAAACGAATCGGAAAGAAGCTCGCCACCGCATTTTTCGCATTCGCTCTCGCATCGACGATAACCTTGCCGGTGCAGGCCTTTGCGGAAAATCCGACAAGCTCAACAGAGCAGCAAAGCACGGCATCGTTCCAGACGAACGAAACGTCAGAGAACAACGCTGCGGCTTCGTCATCGTCTACGGAGAGCCCGAAGACAATCGAGCAAACATTCGAGATGCAGTTCAAAGCCGTCAATGACTCCGGCGATTCGCTTAATGGAGCAACTTTCGAAATCAAAGCCAAGAACGGCGAAACTCTCACGGCCGATTCGCATGTTTCCCTTGCTGCGGGTTCCTACACGGTAAGCGAATCGCAAACCCCTTCGGGCTATCAGACCCCCAAGGCCGTTAACTTCAAGGTGGACGCTGACGGCAATGTCACCGTAAACGGAAAGGTCGCAAAGGACCGCACAATCTCGATTGTCAATGAGAGAGATGCCAATGCGGCCACTTCCGAAAAGGCAGATTCCAAGACATCAAGCGCCTCCGGCCCTTCCATTGTTTCGAGCACTTCCAGTTCAAGCGCTTCCGCAACAACGGCGCACACTCTCAAATCCGCAAAGAAGGCCGCGCTGAAAACACAGGTGGCCGGCTCTGATGCATCGGCGCATATGCATGCAACTATCACGACGAACAATGACACGTACGAAGCAGGCACCACTGCCATCGTCACCTTCAAATACACGCTTGACCAGGGAAGCGTCAGCACCGGCGACTATGTGATCGTCACCATACCGTCTAGCATCGCCTCGAAAGTTCGCTTCTCACTGAATAGCCAGCACTTCAGCGGCTCCGAGGACCTGGGAAACAGCCAGTATAAGTTGACGTTTGGCAGCGGCATCGAGAGCGGAATTTCCGGCAGCTTCAACGCGTATGTAACGGCAAAAAATGTCGATGCAACCACGCCGGGAACCATCAGTGCCGGCGATGCAAGCAAGACGATCACGATTGTCCCGAGCGGATCGCCCAGCGGAACGGGAACCTACACCGACACGATTATGAAAGACGGGTTTGAAAACGACGGCGTCAGCTACGACGGCTACGACTACTCGGAGGGCTATGGCAACAACGCAGCCCAGGTAGGCGTTGCCGACCTCACGAATGGCGGCACGTTCAAATATCGCCTGTACATCAATGACAAGAAGGGCAACATCTCGAACGTAACAGTGGTTGACCGCATCCCCGACGGAATGACGCTCAACATGAGCAAGAGCATCGAAGTCACGGATCAGGCCACAGGTAAAGCGATAGATCCTTCGAACTACTCGATTGAAATCGACGGCCAGACGCTCACGTTCAAGTACCCGGGAAGCACGAGCAACACCATCCAGGTCAACTATTGGGTCGACATCCCCGCAGGATCGAACACCTCGAAGTACACGAACACGGCGACCATCACGTACATGCAGAACGGCGAAACCCATCAGGAACACCGCAATTACGTGCTTCAAGGAACGGATAACAATGCCTCGAACGGCGAGAAGAGCGTGGACAAATCCATCATCTCGACCGATCCGGATGACCAATTCGTCACGTACACCATCAAATTCTGGAACAGCAACGGATTCGCTGCGGGAGAAATCAATCTGACGGACGAACTTGACTCTCACGTATCGTTCGTGAGCGCTGATGAAAGCGACTGCTTCTCCATTGAGCAGGATGCTTCCGACCCGCACAAGATCAAGATTTCGAACACGAAGGCAATCGACAGCTCAACCACCACGTACGTGCGCTTCATGGTTGATATGAGCAATGTTCCCGTTGGCTACACCGTGAAGAATTCCGTTGGCGGAAACACGACGAAAACTACGAAGTACGGCGGCAGCATGACGCTGGACGCGACGAAGCAGATTGACGGAAAGAGTAGCGGACTCACTGCCGGACAGTTCTCGTTCCAGCTGCTTTCGAGTGACGATACCGTCCTGCAGACGAAGACGAACGATGCGGACGGGAAGATTTCATTCGACCGCATTTCCTACAATGCCAGCGATGTCGGAAAGACCTTCATGTACAAGGTGAAGGAAGTCTCCGGAGATGATGCCTCCTATACCTACGACCCCAGCGTGTACACCGTGACGGTGACGCCGCAGCTCGAGACAGACAGCGACGGGAACCCGACCGGGAACATCATCGCCACCCCCCAGCATCAGCAAGGACGGCACCGCTGTTAACAGCATGACATTCAACAACACCTCTAACACCGGCAGCCTGAGGCTGACCAAGACCTCCATCGGGCACGAGACGCCCGCCTCCGCCGAGTTCGCCATCTCCGGGCCCGGCGGCTGGAGCAGGACCGTGACCTACGGCGAGCTCCAGGGCGGCAGCATCGTGCTGGACGGCCTGCCGATGGGCACCTACACCGTCGAGGAGAGCGGCGCCGACGTGGACGGCTGGACGCTTAAGGTCGGCGGCACCGCGACGGCCGAGGTGACGAAGGGCGGCACGGCCGAGCTCTCGCTCGAGAACGCCTACACGCAGGACAAGGACAACCCGACGCCCAATAATAATTCGGGCAAGCACCACACTCCTTCCGGGACGGACACCACGAAATCCAAGCAGGGCAACAGCACTAAGGCTGCCGCGCAAAATACCGGCGGATCCACAAGCTCCGAAGAGGCAACTTCTTCTTCTTCTTCAAGTTCCAGCATGCCCGAAACGGGTGATTCCGCTGGCATGGTATTCTTGCCGCTAATGTTTGCTGCCGCGGGTGCTGCAGGGCTCTTGGTCCTAGCGAACCGCCGGCGGAACAAGGATGGAAGCAGGAATGCTTAGGTAGCACCACCGAAAAGCTAGCTTGACATAGTTTCGGTTATTACGAAACGGGCCGCATGAGAAACATGCGGCCCGCTTTATTAATGCAAGGGCCCCAATTCAGGCCTCCCCGCTACCGGGATTTCCTCTGTTTACGGCAATGGGCGCTTACTGCGAAACCTGCACGTCCGTCGCCGAACCATGTCGGACGAAGATCAGCCGGAGAACGGCCGCAAGCGCGGCGCCTCCAATAACAATCGCAAGCGAGATGAAGGAATACGGCAGAAGGTACCAGATGAAGTAGATGCTCCCGGTTATCGTGAAAGCCGAGAAGAAGTACTGGGCAACGAAGCAGGCCACAAGCCACATCGCAATCCCGTCTCCTAGGTAGTACAGGTAGAAGCCCCGATTGGATGCCAGTCCCTCCTCGCGCATGGCGTTGCCCGTGCGACGCGCATCGATGACGAGAAGGCTGACAAGCAAAGCCGCCGCCAACAGGAAGATAACCACATACCAGGGAGAGAACGACGGCACGTCGGTCCACTGCTTAACGCCTTCGTTCGCCACTTCCTGCGAGGGAAGCGACGCCAAGGTCGATCCCTTGTCCGAAAGCCCGTTGTTCACGGCATTCACGAACGAGGTGGCGGAATCTCCTTTCATCCCGTACACGTAAGCCATGTCAACCGTCGTCTGTCCACTCTTCTCAAGCGCCTTCTGAATGGCAGGGAGCTGGGCGCAGATTCCCGTGAATCTCTTCGTTGGGCGGACGATACCGGTAACGACAAGCTTCTCGCTCGTCTCCTCGTCGTCTTTGCCCGTCCTGGCCTTCACAGTGATTTTCGAACCCGGATGCACCTCGAACTCCGCAGCAGTATATGCGTCTACGATAACCGGATTGGCATTGTTGAGCGTGCCTTCGACCAGGTCATTCTCAGAGAACCAAGGACTTGCAATCAGGCTGTCGTTGCCGTAAGTCGATACTAGTTGGAAGCCCTGGACGGCAATGTCGCCACCGATAGGGGCATTGACGGGATACAGGTTCTGAAGCTCTCCGCTCAGAGCTCCCTTGTCCTCGTCATCCGCGGGATACCTCTTGGTAACGGTGTCGGAAGAAACCTGAGAGAAATCCCCCATGGCAGCATAGAGGACCGCCTGGTTTTGGCGGTCAACCTGGCCGTTGATGAGGCTCTCATCGGCATGGGAGATGGTGCCCGTTACTGCCGCGTCCCAGGATATGGGCGCCGTCGCATCTGACTGAACGGAGTAGGTGGCATAGGCGAACGCGCCTGCGCAACACGCAGCTGTCAGCAGAATCGCGCACCAGATCCATCGTCCGATCCACGACCCCTCCGAAAGCGCACGTGCCTTTCGGTAGTCCGAAAATGCCACCATCTTGAAGCCTCCCCTGCAATCCCCCTTCGCGCCGATTGATTCTGCCTTATGCTGTCAGAGAGAGCAACTACAATTTATAATTTTTTGTAAAAAGCAAGCCGCTATTCAATCACATTGAGGGCCAGGCGGTTCTGGTCGATGTCGCGCGGTTCGAACGCCTCATTCGTCTTGCCCAGGGCTATGCCGCAGCAGGGCACGAAGCCATCGGGAAGCTGCAAGCTGGCCACAACGTTCTCGTTGCGTTGGGCGGCCATGATCGCGCCCCAGATATGGCAGCAGCCAACTCCCTGTTCAACTGCTTCCAAGGCCATGTTCTGCACGATGCAGGCGCAGCTGGAATACACGGCATTCTCCAGTCCCGGAGCGGGCTTTTTCGTCGAAACCACCACGAGCATCGGCGCACCGTAGAACGCATCCATGCCAGGCCGATTGAATATTGCTGCAGCGCATTCGTTGATCTTGCCCAGCACATCTTTGTTCTTCAACACGGTCAGACGGTAGTTCTCGAACTGTCCCATGCCGACCGGCGCCTCCTCGGCAGCTTTCAGAATGGCCTTCAAGGCACCTTCGTCGGGCTCTTCCCCGGTAAAGCTCCTGATAGAACGACGGCGATTGATTGCTTCGGATACATCCATATTCAATATCCTTTCTTGTTATGGGTTGTCGATTCTCACGTTACACCAGCGCATTTTCGAGAAGGTAACGAGCGGGGCGCGGAGCGATGGTAACTACACAAGAATGCAATGCAGGGCATTACCCTCAATCACCGCTATACTCATTCGCATGCAATCATCAAAACGTAATTTCCCCTTGGCAGCGTATCGCCTGCTGCTGATATCGGCCGCCGCTGTCTGGGGTCTCGGCTTCACCATCGGCAAAGGTGCAATTTCCGTCGTGGGCGCCACTTGGTTCACGGCGTTTCGGTTCCTTGGCGCAACAGTCGTGCTGGCGCTGATTATGTGGCCGCACGTAAAGAAGAACTTCAACAGCCAGGTTCTCAGGTCCGGATGCATTATCGGCGTTGCATCGTTTCTCGGATTCTGGTCCCAATTCATCGGTCTGGAATGGACCACACCGTCGAAGAACGCGTTCCTGAGTGCCTGTTACTGCATCACGGTTCCGTTCGTGTGGTGGGTTATCACGAAGCGCCGGCCGAATGCGTGGACCATCGGCGCCGCAGCCGTTTGCACGGTCGGCATCGGCCTTGTCTCGCTCACCGACAGCCTCTCGATCGGGCTCGGCGACGGCGTGAGCATCCTTTCGGCCTTCCTATATGGCGGCGAGATCGTGATCATCAGCCTTGCTTTGAAGGGCAACGACGTGATCACGGTCACGGTTGTCCAGCAACTGGTTGCCGGCGTGCTTGCCCTGATAATCGCCATGGTTTCGCAGCCCTGGCCAACTGCGGCCCAGCTGTCATCCCCGGATTTCCTCGGGTCGATGGCGTACGTCATTCTGGGATCGGCCGCGTTCGGGGCCATCGCTCAGAACATTGCGCAGAAGCACATCCCAGCGGCCGAGGCGGGTCTGCTCTGCTCATTGGAGAGCGTGTTCTGCGCCGTGTTCGGAGCGCTGTTCTTCGGCGAGGTATTCACGCTCAAGATGCTGGTGGGTTTCGTGCTTATTTTTGCCGCGATCATTGTCGTCCAGCTCCACTCGAACGAGCCTTCGCGCTCACGGGAAATCTAGGGCGTCATCGAGCGCCAAGACTTTCCAGTAGATACCGTTTTCCAGCGCTAACACCCCAGCTGCGGCAACTTCAGAACGACGGGCGCTTCCCCGCATACCAGTGGGCGCCATGTACCGCCTTTGCCTCCGCTTAGGATGAGACAATTCCAATGTTTTGAACCGTGACAGGCGCGCTGACCGCACACTATGCTTCGAGTTAAGGAACTGAATGCGAAGGCAAAAAGCGGCCGCAATCAGGGGGAGGCGCTGCGATGACTCACGAATACAACTGGAACCGTCTGGGTAATTGCGAGAAAGACTATCAGCCTCGAAAGCCCATTCTTGGCATTCGCGATGCCATAAAGAACATCACCGCGGCAAAAGAAGGCGACGACCGATTCGGCCAGATGTTCTTCCGCACCATCATCGCCGCGGCGCCGCTGACGAAGTTTCCTCCGACGGACGCCCTGATCAAAGGCATTGCCATGATGGGCGGCACCCACAACACGAAGGGCGTTTCGATGCCGTTCTGGGTCGATGGCGAAAAGCCGCTTGGCTCACCCGGAACGCAGAGTGCGCAGGATGCGCCATCCGGAGCATCCGCGGTGCATGCCGCTGAACATCAGCCGTCAAGCAGCGGTTCCGCCGAAGAAACGGCTGCAAGTACTCTGTCAGCAGGAGCACACGCCGCTACCGCGAAGCCTTCTCCCGCTACTGGCACCCGGCGAATCCAGATGAACACTACGGCGTTCTCGAACGTCCATGCCGTGAAGCCGCCCGAGGAAATGCTGCACGATGCCGTTGAAAGCGCCACGTATCTGGCCATTATGAACGAATGCCTCTGCCGAAAGATTCAAGGCTGCACGGACTATCCGCTTGACCTGGGCTGTCTGTTCTTGGGACCGGCGGCGCGCTCGTGCGTCGAACGCGGCATTGCCATTAAGGCCACAAAACAGCAAGCGCACGACCATATCGACCGCGCCAAGGCAGCGGGTCTTTCCGCCAGCGCCTATTTTGTAGAGGTGGAAGAGTACGTATGGGGCTTCCACGACAAGGATATGCCGAATTTCCTGGAAATCTGCTTCTGCTGCCCCTGCTGCTGTTCGGCCGTGAAGTTCGAGCAGGGCGCCGGCGGAGAACTCAAGCGTATTCTGCATCAACGCAGCGGCTGGAGCTGCGTGGTGGATGCAGAGCGCTGCATTGGCTGCGGAGCCTGCCAGGCAACGTGCCCGCATGACAACATTCATGTCGTCAACGGCAAGGCACACGTATCCGAATGGTGCGCCGGCTGCGGACAGTGCCTGAAGGCATGCGCCCATGATGCGCTGATAGTCAAACGAACCGGCCCAACGAAGCCCTCCGTTATGGACTACTTCGACAAGCTGCACGCTCAGATATAGCGCCGCCGATTCAACAAGGACGGCAAAGCACCGACCGCGTATGAATGGCAGCGGGCAAGGGGAAGGGCCCTGTTGCGCTGCTCCCCCCACTTGCCCGCATTTCACGATGCAGCGCTGCGATTCGGCTACTTGCCCTGCGCCGCGCGGGCTTGGCATGCAGCGATGTACGCACTCGCCTTCTGCACCTGATCTTCCGGGAAGGAATACTGCTTCTTGCGACCCATCCACTGGTAGAACGGCGAACGGAAAACGAACCGGTAGTTCACGACCACCCATGCAATGGCCAACAGCAAATCGGCCAGCGTATACGTGCCCGCTGTCGGGAAGCTGGTACTCCTCGAATTGATGCAGCGCAAGCGTCATAAAACTTGCCAGCAGCAGGCGTTGCAACATGCTCATCCCCTATGCGAACAGCAGGCCGTAGAATGCGAGCACCGTTTTCGTTCGGGTATACTCCGCGTGTATCGAAATCTGTCAGGAGCAAACTGGGGAACATCCACATGGCCGCCATAGAATCACATCATCCTGATGCAGCGACCGCTGAATTGTTGAGCGGCAATCAGGCGGCGCCCCCGTCGCACTGGATCAGCTATTTCACGAAAGCAAGCTTCCTGTGCGTTCTTCTCTATGCAGGCTCAATCGTTGCACCAAGCCTCCCCTTGCCGGGCGTGGCAGTGCTCTGGGCCGCCGTGAGCGTTATTGCAACAATCACGCCGTTATACACACATGTCGTTCTTCGAAAAACGGTCCGCCATCAGCAACTTCAGCCGGACAGCACATTCTTCAAGCTGAACAACGGGCGCATACTCAGCATCATCGTGCTGTTCGTGGTTTCCGCCTTCTGCTCGCTGACGCTTATTCTGCAAGCCCCTGGATGGAAGGTAGAGAACTGGCTGCTGGTTCTTGCCGCTATCTTCATTTTCCCTGCCGCCTATCTGCTTACACGGAAGCTTGTAGAACGCGAATACACGCCATTTTTCCGACAGGCGCACATCATCCGCATAAGTTGCATTGCCGTAACGGTGCTCTTGCTGTTCGCGAATGTTGCATTGATGAATGCAACACAACCGGCAGAATATACAGGACCCGTTCAAGCGGTTCTCTCTGTCAACCAGCCCTTTGAAAATTCTCCCTCAACATTGATTTCCGATTTAGCTTGGTTCTCTGCATTGTCTCAAGGGCTCACTGCCTACGGAATGTCCGCCATCTCCAACGTGTCGTATAGCATCTACGAAGTGCTGGAAGTCATCCTGAACATCACGACTTTCTATTCAATCGCCTGCCTGTTCGGCGTATGTTGGCTGCGCGCGGATGAGTTGAAAACGGCATTCTCCCCCATCAAAGAGTCCGCGAACGCCTCTACGGAGTCCTTGCCGCAGAAACGGTATGTCGTGTTGGGCATATTGCTTCCCGTCATCCTCATTGGCTGCTCTGTCGCCGCAGACGAACATGCGGCAAGCATCGAGCAGAGCGGACAAGTCACGCAAGTGAAGAGCCTGATACGCAGCACCGTCGGATTCATCATCGACGTATCCGACGGCACATACTACGACCATTCGCTCTTGGAGCAGAAATACACTTCTCTTGCCACGCAGGCGAATGAAACGCTTACGCCGTTGATAACGCAGGCCTATCAAACACGAATTAACAACGTAGACAGCTTCTTGGATTGGTATTGCGATTCGCAAAATTGGGGCAGCAAGCTCTTCAACGATGACGGCATCAAGAGCCAGCTTGGCGAGAAGCTCAGCACAGGCGCAGATGATTCCGCTCTTGCAGCAAACATGCAGTCTTACGTGAACGAAGCAGATGCCCTGCAACGCTTCGACAAGAACGCATTGTCCGACTGCGCCATAACCGGCGAAATCCCCGACTGGCTTATCAAGGAAGCAACTCCCGTGGATGCCGCACTATCCGAAGCTGCAACGCAATCCGTTGCAAACATCGTTGCAGCAGGTGCGAAGCTGGGAATCACTCCAGCGGGAAACGCGGATTCCACAACCGTGTCGAACGGCATTACGGCACAGCTGGAAGCATCCGATGTCGGCAAAAAACTGACAAGCGATATCCCCACGAAGATCTGGACACCGAACAGAGAGCAATACAAGCAGGATCTCCAGAATGAACTGACCAAGGAAATGAACGACGAGCTTGCATTGCTGACACCGACCAGCACCAACTAGGTACGTGCCGGCGCTGCCGCTTTCCCATCAAAGCAGCGGCGACGCTCCCTCTTCCGCAACGTCATTTCGCTCGTACGTTCGCATCCCTCCCATGCATTACGGAACCTATTGCAGGTATCTTCCCGTGATGCTTTCGGGACACGCGGCAACTTGCGATGGCGTACCAGCGCATACCACGCGTCCGCCCTTTTCGCCGCCGCCCGGACCCATATCCACGATCCAGTCCGCATTCTTGAGCATGTCCAGATCGTGTTCGATAACCACGACCGTGGCGCCGTTATCCACCAGCCCCTGCAACACCCGCAACAGCACCCGCACATCAAGAGGATGCAGACCGATTGTGGGTTCGTCGAATACGAACAATGCATCATGCTGATCGCGGCCCACTTCGCTTGCCAACTTCAACCGCTGCGCCTCGCCGCCGGAAAGCGCCGGCGTCGATTCGCCCAACGTAAGGTACCTCAACCCCAGATCGTGAAGCGTTTGCAGCTTGCCGCGCACCGTGCGCATATCCGGCAAACATTCCAAAGCTTGGTCAACGGTAAGCTCCATCAGTTGCGGCAACGAGATGGCCTCGATGACATCCTCCGCCGCGCCGCCTTCTTCCTGAAGCGAATACGCATGTGCCAATGGCCGGCGAATGTGCCACGCGCGTTCGGAATAACGCGACCCCCGGCAATCCGGGCAGCGGACCTCCACGTCGGGCAGGAATTGCACATCAAGCGAGATCGTTCCCGTGCCTTCGCATGTCGGACAGCGCAGGGAACCGGTGTTGTACGAGAAGTCGCCCGCTTTCAGCTGCCGATCCTTCGCATCCTCCGTCTTCGCAAACGATCGGCGCAAGCCGTCAAGAATGCCGGAATATGTTGCAACAGTCGACCGCACGTTTGCGCCGATAGGTGTGGAATCGATGAGATTGACACGGGTGATGCCGCACGCGTCTATTCTCTGCACGTGGCTTGGAAGCTTCGTCCCCGCCGCCAGGGCGCGCAAGGCCGGCACCAAGCTTTCCAGCACCAGCGTGGTCTTACCGGAGCCGGATACGCCCGAAACGGCCGTCATCCGTCCGCGCGGAATACGCACTTCCAGCGGTTGCACGGTATGGATGCGGTCCATTTGCAGGCGTATCGCTCCTTCGGCAAATACCTCGTCGGCGGGAATCGCCGGGCGAACGCTCACGTTCGCCTCGCCGGTCAAGAATGGAGCTATGCGCGATGCCTCATTCCGCTCCACATCAGGCACGCTGCCCTGCGCAATGATCCGCCCGCCATCAGCACCTGATGCGGGACCCACCTCTATCAGATGCTGCACATGGCGAAGCACCCGCACATCATGGTCCACAACCACCACGGTATTGCCGTCCGCCAGCAAATCATCCATCACACCCAACAAGCCGTCGACGTTTGCCGGATGAAGGCCGATGGACGGCTCGTCCAACACATACAGCACACCGGTCGTGCGATTGCGAACAGCACGCGCCAATTGAACGCGCTGCCGTTCGCCCGTCGACAATGTTGCACCAGCACGATCTAGCGAAAGGTAACCCAAGCCCAGCTGTTGCAACCGCAAGATGGGCTCGTCCATGCTGTCGAGCACGGTCTGCGCCATGGGACGCACCTCTTCCGGAAGCGTCGGAGGAACGCCGGGCAGCCAATCCGCAAGCTGATCGAGCGTCATCATCGTGGCTTCAGCCAAATTGATACCACATACCTGCGGGTCGCGCGCTGCTTCGGACAGCCGCGTGCCATGGCAATCGGGGCACGGGCCTTCCGTCAAGAAACGGGCGATGCGCTTGTACGCACTCTCCGTTTTCGCCTTTGCCAGCGCGTTTTCCACGGACCGCACGGCGCTGTAATACGTGAAATCCAGCGCCGTTGCCGTATTCGATCCCTTGTTCTGCACCACCACATGGCGTTTCTCCGCTGGACCGTGAAACACCATTTCACGTTCTTCGGGCGTCAGCTGATTGAACGGCACATCCGTACGAACGCCCATCTCGCGGCAGACATCCTTCATCAACGACCACATCAGCGTGCCCCACACCACCACGGCGCCATCATCGATGCTCTTCGTTTCATCGGGGACGAGCGTGGATTCGTCAACAACGCGCTGCACCCCTGTGCCGCCGCACGTGGGGCAGGCACCGTCGCTGTTGAACGCAAGCTCTTCCGCTCCCCGACCGTAGAATTTCGCCTGGCATTCCGGGCACACGATGGGCTTCTCCAGGGCAACATTCATCGTCGGAGGAACACGATGCCCGTTCGGGCATGTATACGAACCGACGCGCGAGAACAGCAAGCGCAGGGCATTCAGCAGCTCTGTGGAGGTGCCGAACGTACTGCGGACGCCGGGCACGGCCGGACGCTGGCGCAGAGCAAGAGCCGCCGGCACATGCTCCACCTGGTCCACATCGGCCCGCGCCTGTTGGCCAAGGCGACGGCGCGTGTATGTTGAGAGCGCTTCCAGGTATCGCCGCGAGCCTTCGGCATACAGCACTCCCAGGGCAAGCGAGCTCTTTCCCGATCCCGAAACGCCGGCAATGCCGACAAGTTTATGCAGCGGCACGCTGACATCCACATTCTTCAAGTTATGCACCCGCGCGCCGACTACTTCGATTGCATCCGGTTCCTCATACTCTGCTGCCACGCCGCCCTCGCTTCTCTCTCGTTCGTATCGAGCATAAGCATATGCTAACGAAAAAGCAGGCTTTATAGGGAACCGGCAGAGGCACCCCGCAATCAGGTTGCAACACCGTTGTTGCACCATGCGAAAAGATTGCAGCAGAGCTCGCGGGCAGAATGCACCCCCCCCCGACCAGGGCAAGAAAGAGCTACTCCGTCAGCAAGTACATGTTCTTCGGGTCGAAGAACAGGCGCACCTCGTCGCCGACGTCCGGCAACTGGCTTTCGGGAACCTGCAGCTTGTCGACGTTCCACTGAATGAGCCGGTTCACAGCCGCAGCGCTTGACGGGCGAACGCCCACCGTTCGTTCGAAACGACTATCCGACACACGCTGGACCGTACACGACACCACATTGATGGATTGCTGTTGCGCCGGGGAAATATAGAACGCGCGTACGGCGACATACGCCAAATCATCGGGAATGATATTCGATGACGTCAACCGCATACCGCCCCAATCCAGGGCTTCGAACGTATAGTCGTTGATCTTGCGGGCGGCAGACGTGTTTTCACAACCCGTGATCTTCGCAGTGGCAAGCGTATGAGGATACTTTACCAACGCCGTAGTTTTCGCAATTTCGCGAATGCGGCCATCATCCATCACGGCAATGCGACCGCAGAAGCGGAATGCTTCGTCGATGTCGTGACTCACGTAGACAACGGACCCCTTGAAGCTGCCGAACAGGTCCAGCAAGTCCTCTTCCAATTGCGCTTTCAGATGCGCATCCAGCGCCGAAAACGGCTCGTCCAGGAACAAGGCACCCGGCTGCGCCGCAAGCATGCGAGCAAGCGCCACGCGCTGCTGCTGGCCGCCGGAAAGAAACGCCGGGTAGCGCTTTTCAAGTCCCACCAGCTGGAAGCGCTCAAGTTGATGTCGAATGCGCTGCGCGCGCTCTTCGGCACTCACTTCCTTCCCGATACCGGCGCCGATGTTCTTTTCTACCGTCATATTCGGAAACAGTTGGAAGCTCTGGAACAAGAGCGCCGTCTTCCTCTCGCGTGCGGGAAGGTTGATGCCCTTCTCGGAATCGAACAACACGCGATTGTTTATCACAATGCGGCCGCTGTCGGGTTTTTCCACGCCGGCAATGCAGCGCAGCGTCATGGATTTGCCGCACCCAGACGCGCCCAGCAGCCCCAGCGTCTCGTTCTCCATCTCGAACGAGACATCCAGATCGAACGAGCCGAGCGTTTTCCGTATATCGACCGAAAGGCTCATACCGACCTCACTCCCCGAGTGGATTCGCCGGGCGAAAGCGAAGACAAGGTTTCGCTGTCCGTTTCCTGATCAGCGCGAATGGCGTTATTGCCATTCTCATCCCTGTCTTTGCCGCGCTTGCGGCGTTTGCGCGAAACATCGCCGCCGATGCGATAGCGCTGCGTGCGTGACGAGTAGATGTTGATAAACAGGATGACCAAGAACGATATGAGGATAACCACAACCACCCAGAAGATGGCGGCATCCGTGTCGCCGGCCATCCAGTCGTAGTAAATGGCAATCGGCAGCGTCTGCGTCACGCCGGCGAAGTTGCCCGCAAAGAACAGCGTCGCGCCGAATTCGCCCATGGCCCGCGCGAAACCGAGCACGGTACCCGCCGCGATAGACGGCCACGCAAGCGGCAACATGAGCTGGCGGAATATGCGGCCTTCCGTCCATCCCAGCGTACGGGCGGCATCCAGCATAGTGGAATCCAGGTTCTCGAAGGCACCGCGCGCCGTGCGGTACAGCAACGGAAAACCCACCACTGCGCAAGCGATTACTGCAGCAGGCCACGTAAACACGATGTCGATGCCGTGGGCTATGAACCAGCGGCCGATGGCGGTAGAACGTCCGAACAGCATCAGCAACAGGAAGCCCACAACGGTCGGCGGCAGCACCATGGGAATGGTGAAAATCGTATCCAGCACGCCCTTTAGCCGACTGGTGGCATTGATCGTGGCCCAGGCAGCCAGAATGCCGAACACGAATATGAACGCCAGCGCCACGCCGGTGGTCTTCAATGACACCCACAGCGGGCGCCAATCCAGATTCGCCAGGAACTCCGCAAACGCCGCGAGGCCCGTCGGTTTCTGGGCAATGCTCAGCTCCGATGCGGCATGCAGCGTTCCGCTTTCCGCAAACAGCGCGCCGGAAGCACCTTTTTTCGAGCCTTCGCGCTTCACGGTACCGTAGTAATACCCGTCCTCGATCTGAACGGGGAACGAATACGTATACTTCCCCAAGCGCACGCTGTTTTCGCTCGTGAATACAAAGGCGGGCTTCAACGTGGACAGCTTCACGCCGCCGTTCGCGTTCTCGGAATCCTCCGCCAGCAGCGTAGCCGCGAACGTTTTCTGGAACTGCTTGTCGGCAATGTCGATATTCAGGGAGTTAGCTTTCTGAGCGGGAATGTAGACAATGACGTAATTCTTCTTTGCAACGGTATCCGGCACCGCGATGGCAATGAATGCGTCTTGCGATGCCATGGAGTATTGATAGCCGTAATACGTGCCGTTATATGCCTTGTCCGTTCCCTTGTTCAGGCGGATGAAGTCCGCGAAACCGAACGAGGCTCCTTCCGAAAGCGCTTGATCGCCCTCTTTTGAAATACTCACCGAATCCGTGCTCCCCGCCGCATCTTTATAGGCAACGGAAAGCGATGAGTCCTGCAAAAGAGGGGCGGCCGAAGAGGAAGACGAGTCCTTCTCCGCGGCCGCTGCAATGCCTGAGGTAAAGCAATTCATGCAGACCAACAGGGCAATCAGAATGAGGGGGAGGAAAGAGCGCCTGGAACGAGCGCGTTCAGTTGTCATCCCGATTGCCTCCCTGGTTGTATCGCTACGGTTAATCCGCCAGTTCGAAACCGTACTTCTGGAAGATCTTCTTCGCCTGAGCATTCGTGGTGCAGAAGTTCAGGAAGTCCGCAGCCTCTTTGGCATGGGAAGAGCTGCTGCAAACCGCACCCGGATACATGATGGTCTTATGAGAGCTGGCAGGCGTAGTATACGCAACCTGGATGCCGTCGTAACGGTAGATGTCGGACGTATACACGAAGCCGACCGTCGCCTGGCCGCTCTGAACGTAAGAAGCAACCGTGCCGACCTTATCGGCGCCGGCATTCATCTTGTCGGAAATGGACTTTGCCCACACGATATCCGTCGGCTTGCCCTGGTCGTTCGTCTTGCTGCTCTTCACCAGGCCGGCGCTATCCAGTGCCCGGAATGCGTAGTTGCCCGCGGGAACCGTTGCGGGATCACCGATGGCGATGGACTTGATGTTCTTGTTCGTTGCCAGGTCCTTGATGGACTTGATCTTCAGGTTGCTGCCCTCTTTCGTGCAGATGACCAGATCGTTCGTGAACATATCCGTCCGCGTGGAATCGTCGATGACCTTGCCGTTCGACGCATCGTCCATCGTGGAGCTGGAAGCGGTGATCAACACGTCAGCGGAGCCGCCACCAGTCAGCGTGGATACCAAGTCTCCGGAAGCCTTGAACTGGCTATCGGCGAACGTTACGTTCGGATGTTCTTTCGTGTACAGTTCCTGCACTTCCGGGAGCGCCTTCTCAAGCGAATTTGCTGCGAAGATCTGCAGCTGCACCGTGCCATCCGACGAGGAGCTCTCGTTCGAGCTGGAGTTGCCGCTGCACCCCGCAAGCGCGAAGCAGGAAACCAATGCGGCAATCACACTGCACAGGAGCACGCCTTTCAAGCTTTTCTTCATATCCCAATCCCTTTCTCTCTTCCAACTGACGTCAGTCATATGCCCTACCCCAATAAAACTGACACACACTTTATTCTATTGTGCATATAATGTGAAGAAGAATAATGCCAGCGGACATTAAACCCATGCCAGCGACTGAGACGCATGCTCGCTCTCCCCCTTTCCCCTGCTGGAACTTCCCCCTTTTACGTATTGGCACGAAATAGAGACCTCAAGTGGGGCATAATTCGGAAAACGGACCGATAGGAGGACGGATGATTTCAGTAGAGGAAGCACGGGCGACCATACTTGCCGCGGTATCGCAGATGCCGGTAGTTGAAGTGCCTTTGTTGGAAGTGCGGGGACGCGTGTTGGCGAAAGATGTTGTGAGTTCCATCGACATCAATCCATTCGACAACTCTTCAATGGACGGCTTCGCGCTGCGCCACGAAGATGTTGCAACGGCCTCCGAAGATGCCCCTGTCTCCCTGAAAATCGTGGCTCATATCGGTGCTGGATACCACTATGACAAAACGTTGGAATCGGGACAGGCTGTCCGTATTATGACCGGCGCCCCTGTTCCTGCGGGATGCGATTGCGTCGAGAAGATTGAGAACGTGCACGTTACCGGCGAAGGAACTGCGGGCGATGCCGTCATTATTTCTCAGCCCGTACGCGAAGACCGCAATATTCGCCATGCAGGCGAGGAAGTCAAAGCAGGCGGTACGCTGGTTTCTGCCGGCGTTGTAATCAAACCGGCGACGATCGGTCTTTTCGCAAGCGCCGGATTGACCGCCGTTCCGGTATACGCGCGCCCTAAAGTGGGCGTGTTCTCGCTGGGAAGCGAATTGACCGTACAGGGCACTTCGTTGGAGATCGGCCACCTCTACGATTCGAATTCGTTCGAATTGGCAGCGCAGGCGGCAGACGCCGGATGCGACGTAGTACGTTATGGCACCGTTCCCGATGACGAGCAGGCAATCGAAGCCATGCTGTCGCGCGCCATAGATGAATGCGATTTCGTCGTAACGAGCGGCGGTGCCTCCGCTGGCGACTACGACTACATTACGCAGATTGCAGATAAGCTGGGCTCGGTCTCCTTCAAATACGTGAACATGCGCCCGGGAAAGTCACAGACGTTTGCCGTTATCCGGAATACGCCGTTCATGGGGCTCGCCGGAAACCCCGCAGCGGCAGCCGTTGGATTCGAGATGCTCGTGCGGCCGGCATTGCGGAAGATGCAGGGATTTGCAGAATCTACGCGAGTCATCCAGAAGGCCGCGCTCGTGGGCGACTGCACAAAATGCGACCCGCGGCGTAACTACATGCGCGGAACCATCGCCCCGAACGGCAAAGGCGGGTTCACCGCCACACCGGCAAAGAAGCAGTCTTCTGCGCTCTACGGTGCGCTCTCGAACGGCAATTGCCTCATCACCATTCCGGAAGGCGTCGAGTTCGTTGCCGATGGTTCTTTGGTAGACTGCGTCCGCATCGACATCCCCGAAGGGACGGCGCTCTAGCGCAGAATTTCGTCTTCTCGAACGCAGTTGGATTTGATTTCGCCGACAAGCGACTGCAGTGCATCAACCGCATGCGGTCGAATGTCCGCACCGATCAACACCTGCATGATGGTGTCCCCCACTTCCAACTGGCCGCGGTTGCACCATACCCGTACATAGAACACGCCATTGAGACGCTTCGTCGCCTCAATGGCGGCCTGTACTTTCGCCTCATCGTAATCGAACGACATGCCCACCACTTCAGCACCGGCAGGCGCTCCTTCGCGAACCTGGGCACGCGGGCTCTTTCTCACCACGCCGTTATGGACCAGGTACATACCAATCTGGTCGGCCTGCTCCGATTGCTTCGCCTCGTTCAGCCATTCATCAATACTGGGAACCTCTTGCATACCTGACCCTCCGTTTCGCCCAAATGGTTTCACGTGAAACATTGTTTCTATTCGACCGTTGCGTTTTCACCATAGCTCACACTTCGTAAATAACATGCCCCGAAGTGTCTGGACGAAATCCTGGAGCGACGAGACGCTGTTTGAAATGGTCGGATTGCACAAGCTGCTTCAGCAAAGGAATCACATCCTTCGTCTCCTGAGTCTTGCGAATCACGAATGCTTGGTTGACTTCTTGCATCGGAAGATAGTCAAGTCCGTCAACTTCATGGAAGAGCTGCTCTGTGGCAACGCCGACATCACCTTCATCGCGAGCAACGAAACTACCTACTGACAACTCGGAATGCAGTGGACGACTGTAGCCGAGAATACGTTCCGGAACCGCTTCCAGGGCAACAAGATGCTCATCAAGCAGAATACGGGCAGAGCTGCCGGGATCTTGATTCGCAAGCACAATGCCCTCTCCCAGAAGGTCTATCCAATCCCTCACGCCTTTCGGGTTTCCCCGTTTCACAACAAAGCCGTAGCTTTGCGCACCGAGCGTAAGCACAATACAGGGCATACCGGGAGCAAGGCGCCGCACATACGGAAGATTGCAGCTATCTGTGGCATGGTCCCAAAGATTCACGATGGCCGCATCTGCCTGATTCATATAGAGCGCAATCAACGACGCATATCCCGATCGGTAATCGCACGCTGCGCGCATGCCGAATTCTTCGAGATACTCAGAAAGCACGTGAACAGCCCGTCCCATTCCCATTATTCGGAACGTCCCGCGGCGAGCCGGTTCAAGGAGCTGGGAGATATATTCGCCGTCGGACTCCGCTACATGCTTCGCCTTATGCCGTCCATGGCCCCGGTATTCAGCAATATCATCAGAAGCAAACCGCAACTTACGCCCGACATGATATGAGGGAATCTCCCCCTCTTTCGCCAGCTTATAAACCAGATTCTGACTGACGCCAAGCAAGACCGCCACTTCACGGGCATCGAGGGCATGGCCGTAGAAATCAGAGCGGCGCGGCATATTCGCCCCTTTCACTTGCCTAAGTGGCAGTTCCGGCAGTCTTGCCGGCTGCGAGCGTCATTTCACATCAATACCATTAATTATACGAAACGAAGTGAAACGGTACGAAACGAAGTCGTCAATCATCGTTTCACGTGAAACAATTCTCTTTCAGCCCGGAAGATTCTAGGATGAATCCATCAGAAACAAGCCCCTCCAAGCAAGTAACCAGGACACAAGAAGGAGCCACTGATGAGAATCATGATTTCAGCACGCAACCAGTTCGTTGGCACGGTGGTAAACGTCAAGGCAGGAGCCGTCAACGGCGTCGTTACCATCAAGTCCGGTGATGAAGAAATCAAGGCGGACATCACCATGGAGTCCATTAAACAACTTGGACTGAAGGAAGGCGTCGAAGCAGCTGCTGTTGTGAAGGCAACCAGCGTCATGTTCGCTTCCGGTTCCGAGCGCTTTTCGAACCTGTCCGCCCGCAACCAGTTCATCGGCACCATCTCGAACGTGAAGGAAGGCGCCGTCAACGGCCATATCACGCTTTCGCTTCCTGACGGAAACCAGATTACCGGTTCGATCACGAACGAAGCAATCGAAGAGCTCGGACTAACCGAAGGTGCTCCGGCAGTTGCCATCATCAAGTCGACGGATGTCATGGTGGCTACGTTCTAGTCCCGTTTTTTCTCGTCGCTCATTCTTACCGCTTCAACAAGTGCGGGCTGTCCGAATTCGTCCTCGGGCAGCCCGCATATTCTTTTCTCTCGTACAAAAGCTATGCAGCTTTCTGTTTACGCGTCGAGGCTCACTTGCATCAAATACACATCCTCACGAAGCTGCTGCGCCGCTCGGCGGTCTATTTCGCCGCGCTCTTGCAGATGCCGTATCTCATCAAGCTCAATTTGAAGCGCACCCTGATAAACTTCGTCGGAATAGCGCTTTGCATTCTTGAACTGTTGCACGAAGCTGTCGCGCACTTCTGCCGGCATGTTATCGAACTTGTATATCAGATTGTCGTCATCCGTATGAATAGCGCTCAAACGACTCCTGATGCCGTCATACGCACTCTGATGTTCGGTCCGCAGCGCTTCTGCAGCTTGATAACGCGGCGTATCGCGATCCTCCGTTTTCATGACTTCCTCAAGGTAGGCAAGGGCCACTTTTTCCAGCTTCATAGAGATGAGGCATGAATCGTAATACGTGCGCGCCATATTCTCCCCATTGCCCGAAGACGGCTTCAAGCGTTTCTTCAGCTTCCGGAAGCGCCATTTCAACATGGCACGCGGAGGAATGCGGACACCGCCGTCGCGGCCCACACGCACGCTGCTCAGAAGCGCGTTGTACGGCATCATGGTGGCCGCTTCTGAAACGCCGTTGCATCCCTCTGCCACTTGAGCCGCATATTTTTGCTGTTCCACCAGCACCTCATTCATCAATTCCGTCATTGCGCCACCGCAGGACGTTACCTCTAAACGCTCACGCAACAGGCGTGCACGGTACTGTCCGATCGTCAGACGTATCGCCGGCTCGTATTCCTTATTCGCACCATCCGTCACGCGACGGGAAAGCTCATCGATAGTTGCAACAAGAACCTTGATCATGGCTTCCTGGGTTTCCGCCTCATTCGATTCGCTGGCTTCCTTCGGTGCCAAAAGAGGCAACAGGCTGTCAGCAAGGAGCAACGTGAGCAGAATCACTCCGGCAGTGAGGAAGATGATCAGGTTCCGCTCCGGGAAAGCCGACCCATCGTCCAGCACCAGGGGAATGGTCAGGATGATGGAAAGCGTAACGGCGCCCTTCGGGCCGGCAATCGTGGTTATCAGCGCGCGCTTGAAAGCCTTTCCCGGTTGTGTTGCACCACGGCGAGATGCTCCCTTGTCTTTATGTAACAGCTCCATCGCGAACGTCCAAACCAGGCGGCACCCCATGACCATAGCCGTAAGCGCAACCACAACACCAAGCAAAAACGGCAGGGAATAGGACGCGGACAGCGTCGGCGAGATAGCTTGGGGCAGCTGCATGCCAAGGAGCACGAAAATGACGCCGTTGATCAGGAAAACGATGATCTCCCAGAAGCCGTTCGACACCGTATGGCGGCGAATATCCTCTGTCGAAGACAGCGGCGTTGTGCGCTCTGCCATCACCAGCCCTGCTGCAACAACAGCCAGGATGCCGCTCACGCCCAGCGCCTCCGCCGCCAGGAAGACCGCGAACGGCGTGAATACCTCATACAACACGTGCACCGTCGTATTTTCGAAACCGCTGCGACGAAGAATGCCCATGGACGAGCGCGCCAACCAACCGAAAACAACGCCCGCCGCAATACCGCCGAAGAACAATACCGCGAACGTCGTGCCGGCATCGACGGCCGAAAACGTCCCCGTAACCGCCGCCGCGATGGCGAACTGGAACGACACGACGCCAGAAGCATCGTTGATCAGAGATTCGCCGGAAAGCAGCGTCTTCTGCCGGTTCGTCAACGCAACCGTAGAACCCAGCGCCCCTACAGCCGCAGCATCGGTTGGTCCCAACGCCGCCGCGCACGCAAATGCGGCAGCCAAGGGAATGCTGGGCACAATGGCATGCAGCGCAAAGCCGACAATCAGCACCGTCAACAGAACCAGCCCGATGGCAAGCGAAAGAATGGCGCCCTTATTCACCCATAAATCATGACGACTCGACTCGCGCGCTTCGTTGAAAAGCAGAGGCGCGATGAACAGAACCAAGAACAGCTCCGATTCCACATGTACATCAGCCGTAGCGGGAATCAGCAAGGCCACCACGAAGCCGACGGCAATCTGGATGAGCGGCAGCGATACGCGACCGACCATCTGATCCAACACCGACGATGCAATCACGCACGCCAGCAATATCAACACAAGCTCGAATACTTCCACAATCATCCCCTTTTTCGCGAAGTATGCGCATGGTAACGCAGAGCGAATCGATGCCGCCACTTGCAACAAGCCTTTTCTATCGCGGCTATTCGCTCTGCGATGATGGATATCCTTATTCGCAAATTCGCAGAGCACCACGGGCGCTTATTCGCTTATTCGCTTATTCGCTTATTCGCTTCTTCTCCCTGCTCTTTCGCCTCTTCGCCACGCGTTATCATGACAATAATGGAATATGTGTTTGGGACCTGCGACAATAAAGTCGCCAAGGGGTGATAACGATGATCTACCGAGCATTAGGCAACACAGGCTTGAAGGTTTCCCCTATCGGTCTGGGATTGATGAGATTGCCGCTTGCTGAAGGAAAGCAAGGCTACACCAGCAGCCGCGGCGCCGATGTCGAGAAATCGGTAGAGCTTATGAGGCACGCCATCGATTCCGGAATCAATTACTTCGACACGGCATTCAATTACCTTCACGGCGAAGGCGAAAAGGCCGTGGGCAAGGCATTGCAGGATGGCTATCGCGACAAGGTCATCTTGGCAAGCAAATCCCCTATCTGGATGATCAACGAGCCCGGCCAGTTCGATTCGCTGCTGGAAAAGCAGATGGGGCGCATGCAAACGGACCATCTCGATGTGTATCTGCTGCATTGCGTTACGAAAAAGGACTGGGAAACGCACGTGCTGCCGAACGGCGTGGTGGAAAGCCTCATGAAAGCGAAAGAAGACGGTCGCGTGGGGCATATCGGATTCTCATTCCACGACACGTTCGATGTCTTCAAGGAAGTTTGCGACTATGCTCCATGGGATATTTGCCAACTGCAGCTGAACTATCTCGACCGCGAATTCCAGGGTGGCCTGACAGCGGCGAACTACGCGGCACAAAAGGGCATGGGCGTCATTGCCATGGAACCGCTGCGCGGCGGGCATCTGGTGAATGTACCCGATAAAGTACGCGAAGCATTCGCGTCAGTGGATCCCAACCGCTCCCCCATCGAATGGGCTTTCGACTTCCTATGGGACAAACCGCAGGTCTCGCTGCTGCTGTCCGGCATGGGAACGCCGGCGCAAATCGACGAGAACGTCGCAATGGCCGAACGTGCGCAAGTAGGCATGCTCTCGCAAGAGGAACAGGAGGTTTACGAAACTGTTGCAACGGTGTTCAACAGCTATCCCACTATCCCCTGCACCGGTTGCAACTACTGCGCGGGATGCCCGCAGAACGTCACCATCCCGTACAACTTCCAGACGTACAACCAATACATCCTGAGCGGGGACATGGAGCGGGCGAAATGGGAATACACCACCACCATTCCGCTGAACGGCGCGCAGGCCAGCGAATGCATCGGATGCGGCCAATGCGAGGAACGCTGCCCCCAGAAGATTCCCATCAGCGAATGGATGCCGAAGATCGCCGCACTCTTCGAATAATCCGTACGAAGTCAATTGCCGACAACGTATCGCTAACGGGAGGCTGCCAATCAGGCAGCCTCCTTCTTGTTCTTGCTTCGCGTCAATGAGGCGAATTCGCCGTTCATTCGCATAGGTAACGTATAATAGCCAGATTGATACGACAATGCGAAAGGCGACCTATGCCTGAATACAAAATCGGCCCCCTGCATCTTGACCACGACATCGCCGAAGTCTACGACGGCGCTAACGAGTATTTCACGCGCGGCGGACGCAATTTCAACATCACAGCCAAGCATTTCGATGACGACGACCGTTTCTTCATTGATTTTCTGCGCTCCTACAGCTTTGTTGCAACCGAATACAAGGCAACCGTGCATCTGCGCGCAAAGATTAGCGAAGAGGGCGGCACAGACCTGTTCTTCGACATCAAATCTCAGGACACGGAAAACCGCCTGAAGCGAGATATCACCGAGCGCATTGCCACCGGCATCGAAAACCAGATCATCACCATGGAGGGTCGGGAGGTTCCGACACCCGAGAAGACGGAGCAGCAGAAGGCGAAGGAGAAGCGCAATCTGATCATCGGGTTGGTCATTGCCATCGCCATCGTTATCGGCGCTATCCCGGTCTCCCTCAACCCGGGAATGTGGGGGTTCTGATACCGTCAGCGTATCGCGAACATACCGCCGTCTTATCCAGAAAGCACGATGCCCGCCAGATGGCGGGCATCTTTGTATATCAACAGATGATTTGCGGGAACGACAGATGCAAGTGACGCAGACAGCTACCGGTTTCGGCATCAGCCGAGTTGCCGTGAAGGCCGCCCTTGATCAGGATTTACTTGTTCACAGTCTCCTCGACCAGCTTGCGCCACTTCGTCATGGTGTCTTCGCTGATCGTGTGCTCTATTTCACATGCCTCATCAGCGGCAGTTTCCTCATCGACGCCCAAGATATCATGCAGGAAGCTATAGAGCGTAGTGTGGCGCGCATACGTGCTCTTGCCAATCTTGAAGCCTTCGTCCGTCAAGATGATGCTCCCATAGGGCTCCTGGTCAACCAGCCCCTTCTTCTTCAGCACACCCACGGCATTGCTGACGCTGGGACGGGAAACGCTCAACTTGTCCGCCAGATCAACGGAACGCACCGGCCGGTTCTTATCACCAGCCAGCTCATAGATAGCTTCGAGGTAATCCTCATTGGACTTTGTCAAGGAAGGTCGGTTGTTCATTAGTCCCCCCATTTCGTTTGATTTGGATGAGAGTATACCACCTTGGGGTATCAGACCTCCTGATAGGGCAGGTGTATTACACGAGCGGAGGACAACAACTCGGGAGTGAAATATTCCAAATTCGTTGTGGTGATAAACGTTTGCGCCGCATCCTGCAAGCGTTTCGTCAGCATCTCGCGACGCGTGGCATCGATCTCGCTCATGACATCGTCCAACAGCAGCAGCGGGCGCTGATGGCGCTTCTTCTCGATCATCCGAAACTCCGTCAGCTTGAACGCAATAGCCAGGGAACGCTGCTGCCCTTGGCTTGCGAACCTGCCCGCTTCGTGGTCGTCCAACAGGAAGTCCAACGTGTCGCGATGCGGCCCCACCAGCGACTGCTTGCGGCGGCGCTCTTCTTCCAGCATCTCATCCAAAGCCAGGGAGAACTCGTGTTGCAACACTTCCCTGTCTGGCGTTCCCGCATCGGCCAGCAGCTCCAGCTGCGTTGGCGGCGCGGCTTTGCCACTGCCGCTGCGCAAGCTCTCCCAAGACAGCCGATAGAGCACGGCCGCGCGCTCGGAAGATGCCGTGGTATCGGCATATTGGACGGGAAATTCCCTGGCCAGGCCTTCAAAAATCTGCAACCGATACCGACACAGCTGCGCGCCCACCACTGAAAGAACCTCATTCACGCTGGAGAGGTACAACGGATCTGCCTCATCCTTCAACAACCGGTTCTTCTGTCGCAGGATCTTCTCGTAATCGCGTTTCACGGCACGATAATTTGCCGAAAGCTGACTGCCCAACGCGTCTATGGCAGCACGGCGCACGCTCGGCGACCCCTTCACCAGCGAAAGGTCGTCCGGGCAGAATGCCACGGCGGGCAGGTTGTCCTGCAGCGCCGAAGCCTGCACGGCCTTGCCATTCAGGCGATAGCGTTTGCCATTCGCTCCCAGCAGCAACGCTACATCCAAGTTGCGCACGGCGTCTTCCATGTGGACATCAACGCGGGCGTCCGAACATCCCCAACGGATCATCTGCTCCGTAGTGGCAGAACGGAACGACGACAGCGCAGTCGTCAGCTGTATCGCTTCCAGCAAGTTGCTCTTGCCGACGGCATTCGGGCCCACGAATATCGTCAGCGAACCAAGCCCCTCAAGGGAAAAACGCTCATAGCTTCTGAAATTCGCCAGGCGAAGTGACGTAATCTGCAGTGCCATTGGGTGTAAAGGATGCTCCGTATGCGGAAACGTCTACAGCAGGCGAACGGGCATGACCAGATACAGGTAGTTCTCGCCTTCGCCGCTCTTGAAAATGCCGGGGCGATTCTGGTCCTGAAGCTCCAGGTACACGTCGTCCGTGCTGAATGCGTTCAGACCATCCAGGATGAACGTGGCGTTGAACGCAATCTGGGCGTCCGCGCCTTCCACCGGCGTCGTCAGCATCTCCTGAGCGGAACCGACATCTTGCGTGACAGCCGTCAGCTGCGTCGTGCCGGAAGCCTGATTGATATCGAATTTAATCGGAGACGTAGAGCCGTTTATCAACGAAGTGCGGCGCACGGCAGCAATGAGTTGCTTTGCATTGAATTCCACGCGCGTGTTGTACGAATCCGGCAGTAGAAGGCGGTAATTCGGGTAATTGCCTTCCAAACGGCGGTTGATATACACCACGTTGCGGTAATCCACCATCACCTGATTCTCGGAAACGGAGATACGCACCGGATCCGTGCTGGACGGCAGGCCCGCCACCTCGAGAAGGAACGGACCGGGGATAACCGCTTCGAACTCTGCTGTGGAATCCTCCAGCGATTTATCGGAGACCGCCAAACGGTACGAGTCCGTAGCTACCATGCGCAGGCTGCCTTCGGATGCGGAGATATACACACCGGTAAGGATGGCGCGCGTTTCGTCATGGGAACATACGCGTGCGACCTTCTTCACCATGGATGAGAATTCCTGAAACGGAATCTCAACCGTGTCGACAACATCGATGGAGGGGAATCCCGGGAAATCGATGGCATCCATGGATTTCACGCTGAAGGTGGACGATTCGCACATGATGACGGCATCGTTCTGATTCGCTTCGAAATGAACGGCCGCATCCGGGAGGCTCTTCGTGATATCGGTAAGCAGCTTGGCGGGAACCACGATGCTCCCCTCTTCTTCTACCAAAGCGGGGACCGTATATTGCACGGACCGATCAAGATCCGTCGTCTGCAGCACCACATGGTCTTCAGAGGCATCGATATATACTCCGGCAAGGATAGGAAGCGTGGAATGTGCAGCAGCTCCCTTGGAGACTACTGACATCGCTTGGTAGAACTCTGATTGGTTGATGCTGAATTTCACTGAAGTCCTCCAACCGGGAATGTATATATCTAATTCCTAAAGCCTTTTTAAATTAATTCTTAAATCATCATTATCATAAGCACGGTGGATTGGTGGAATAGTTTCGTTTTACCTGTTCATCACGGAAATCTTTCAGTGATGAAAATGGTGTATTGCGTAACGTGAATCCACCGCGAAAAACGGGGTAGGTAATCTTACCCATTCTTTCCACCGCTTATCCCTGCATTTGTCCCTCATTATCTACCAAGATGTCTGGGACTGGTACCGCAAACGCGAAAGCCGACGCAAATGATAAATAGGTGATCCTGCTAGTTTTCGCGAATACGTTTCAAGAGGATATCTATTTCTTCGCGTATCTCCTTGTTTTCCTTCGCTTTCGTTTCGATCAATTCCACAGAGTGCATCACCGTGGTGTGATCTTTCTTGCCGAACTCGTCGCCGATGCGCTGATAGGCGTTGTTGTCCAGCAGCTGACGGCACAGGTACATGGCCACCTGCCGCGGATGGGCAATGCTGCGATTGCGCTTCTTGCTGATCAGATCCTCATGGCTGACGCGGTAGAACGATTCCACTTCCTTTTGAATATCGGCTATGGTCAGGCGCTTCGTCTTTCCGCCGGAGAAGTGGTTCTTCAGGATGACCGCCACTTCGTCTATGGTGATCGTCTTCTTCTGCGTATAGACCATCTGGTAGATGATTTTCGTCACAGCGCTTTTCAGCTCGCGGATGTTCGAGCTTGAATTCTCGGCGACGTATTCCTGCACCTCGTCCGGTATATCCAGGTCGAAGCGCTCTTCGCTTTCGCGGTATTCCTTGATGAACGCGCTGACGATAGCGCGCTTCGTCTCGATTTCCGGTGCCTGGATGTCGAACGTAGCGCCCTGATTGAATCGGCTGGTGTAACGTTCGTCGATGTCGATGTTCTTCGGCGCGATATCGGCGGACATAACTACCTGCTTGCCGGCGCTTGTCAGGCTGTTGAACAGCTGGAATATGATTTCCAGCGTCTGCGTTTTCCCTTGGAACGACTGCACGTCGTCAATCAACAGCACGTCGGCGTCTTCATAGTTGCGTTTGAAATTCTTGAAGCTCGCTTTTTCCTGGCTGTGGTCGGCGCTTGCATTCGCGTAATCGTTGATGAATTCCGTCGAGTCCACGTACACGGTTTTCAAGAATCCATTCGAAGTCTCGTTGATATGGTTCTGGATGGCGCGCAGCAGATGCGTTTTTCCCACGCCGCTTTTCCCGTAGATGAACAGGGGATTCAGATGCGGCATGCCGGGATGCTCGGCCACTGCCAACGCCATGGAGTAAGCCATGCGGTTCGAATTGCCAATGACATAGTTCTCGAACGTCAGGTTCGATACGGTTCGCGTCAGATGGTTCTCCTGCGTGCTTTGAGCGGGATCGTTCGCTGCGGGCACCATGTTCTGCCCCTGTCCTGCCGCTTGCATCATCTGCGTATTATTCTGCGGTTGGCCTGCGGTTATGTCCATTTGAGATGCGGTTTGGCCAGATGCCTGAGCTGCCGCTTCCGCAGCCTGGGGGGCTGCCGGCATCGGCGTGTTCGGCGCGCTTACCGGAACGGCGGTCGGTGTTTGCATCGGCGACTGCGGTCTTGCGGCGGGCTGGTTTGCAGCGGCTTGCTGCGCTGCAGCACCCACGCCCATAGCGGGGTTGCCGTATCTCATCGCCTCGGACTCGTCTACTTCTATACTCACGACAAACTTCTCGTGATACAGATCTTCCAATGCGCGGTTGATAAGCGTGAGGTAATTGCGCTCTATCCAGTTCTTGATGAATTCGTTATCGGCGGTCAACATGATGAAGCCGCTGCTGAATGCCTGCAGATGAAGGCGGGAGAAGAATGCAGTCAGCTGGTTGGGGTCCACTTCACCATAGCTTTTGATTTGGTTGAAGATGCGATCCCATATTTCGTCGTAGTCCAGATTCTGCATCGCCGTAGTAATCCGCCTTTCTGGGTTGATTGCTCACCTAGTTTAGCAATTGCCCTCTAAAACGGTGGAAAAATGCGACTCATTGTGGAAAACTTACATCACCAGCGCGTACGTGAAGCAGGCATATGCACTACGACAAATATTCGACCACGCTCAATCCCAGGTCTGTGACCTGGCGTTTCTTTGATGCGGTACGTTTCACCAGCTCCAGTTTCTCCAGTTTGTCCAGCTGGTAGGAAACGGTGGACGGGGACATGCCGGTGGCTTTCGCAATATCCGTAACGCCGAGCGTATCCTTCAATTGGAACAACGCCATAATCTGCCGTCCCTGGTCACTCAATTCCGAGACGGTATCCAGCACGTCGTTCTTTTCCGGCTTTTCGCCAACCAGGCTGATCGTGACCGTGGCGCCTTTCCCCAGATTGTCGTCGATGGTGATATTGCCATGAGAGCTGTCCAGGTAATCGATGACAAGCGGGAAGCCGGAACCAACGCCGCGGATGTAGCGCTTCATCGGCTCGATCGCCGATGTGTAGCCGGGTTTCTGCACCTTTTCCTTGTCGGGGATTCCCGGCCCTTGGTCGGCGAACCGAATGGTGTTCCCGTTGTCGAAAATAGAGACAACTACTTCGCTGAACTGGGCATGAATGAAATTCTCGGATACTTCGCGGATGGCGGTATAGGAAATCTTTCCGCCCATCATGCGTGCTTTCTCGTAGATGGTCGAAGCCAGATTCTCTATGAACTGGGCAGTGTCGGTGGGATCTATCTGGATGATGCGCGGTGCGCTTTTGAAGTCGTCGTATATGGCGATACGCGCAGGGTTCTTTACCTGCGTGTAGTCATACGGCTCGTTGGTCGAATCCGTTTGATCTTCCCTATGTTCGGTGTTTTCAGCCATCAGATACAGTATTCAACCACTTTCGAAACGCAATTTTCAGCAGATTCAGAAATATTCAATCGGAAAGTATTGTACGGGTTTTCAACCATCTGGGGAAACATTGTGCATTCGAAACGGCATCCAAGTTTTCATTCAGTATTTGAACGGCGTTTCAACAGGAAATTTTGAAAGTTTTCAACACGTTATCCAAAGAAAGTGGAAAACTCCGAAAACGGTCTGAATTATTGGGTGAATATGTTGAAAACAGCTTCCGAAAACGGGGAAATCTTTCGAAAAGCGCTTGACAGAGCGCTTGAATAACGTTTTCCCAGGTAGCTGCCGCAGGATATCCGATTGTGTTGCGAAATTCTCCGAAAACGGTCTGAAACTACGCGTTGAATATTACATAATCCCAGTTCAAATACTGAAAATTATATGTTGGCAATATTCCGGAAAGCCATTCAGGCCGGCGGTTTTCAAAGCTCTTTTCACGCCCTCTTTCAGAAGATTCAAGGTTATCCACTGAATTTCGTACGTGAGAGGGCCTGTTTTCAACATTTTCCACAGATGCTTCGAAAGCAATCGAAAGTTTTCAGTTCATTCCGCTTTGGTAATGCGCTATTCCACAATCTTTTCTGTCAAGGGCGGCAATTGTGGAGAAGCATTTTGAAAAGATCGCACGGTGAATTCCACGCCGCGTTAATCGCACCAGCCGCTTTCAATGAGGAGATGAAATGGGTTTTTCGTATTCTCTCCCGTATGACGTGGATGAATGTTGAGAAGTGAATACACTTGTGGTGCTCAATTTGGGCAAGTAGGGAAAGTTATGCCATCTTTCCCTTGTGAAATAAGGTTGCTGTCTGATATAATTTCGCAGTTACTCTTAATACGAAAGGGATACCAATGAAACGTACTTATCAACCGAACAAGCGCAAGCGCGCCAAGACCCATGGTTTCCGTGCTCGTATGGCAACCAAGAACGGCCGCAGGGTTCTCTCTGCTCGCCGCGCAAAGGGTCGCAAGAGCCTGACTGTCTAATCATCTGTGTTTGGAGTAATCAAATCCAGCACTGATATCTCACGGGTTTTCCAGGAAGGTCGCCGTTACGGCAGAGGATCTTCTGCAGTGATCGCTTTGAAGCGAGATGGGCAACACGGTCAATCCGGCCGTGTTGCTTTTGTTGCAGGGAAGAAACTCGGGAATGCCGTATGGCGCAATCGTGCAAAGCGCCGCATGCGCGCCGCGTGCATGGAGCTGGGAGGCCCGTGGGATGGTTACGACGTGGTATTTATTGCCGCGCGTAATACCACGAAGGATTCGTATAGCAAGCTGATAAGCGGATATGCGAAGACGTTGAGACAATGTGGTTTAAGGTGAGAAGTGGCCGATGACAGCTGAGAAGGCTATTTCGTTTCTCAAACGGGTGCCCATGCAGATTGCCCTGGCGCTCATCAAGTTCTACCGAATGGCTATATCTCCGCTATTTCCCGGCTGCTGCCGCTTTACGCCAACTTGTTCCGAATACGGAATGATTGCAATCCGTAGGTATGGCTTCCTGAAAGGCTCTTTCCTCACCTGTAAGAGAATTTTGAGATGCCGTCCCGGCGGTGGTAAAGGGTACGACCCCGTACCGTAGTACTGTCGAAAGGCGCTGCTGATCAGCGCTCCGAAAGGCGATTATGTGGGACGCATTTAAGGATCTTATTTTCGGTGGCATGGATGTCTTCTATGGCTTCATCGGCGACTGGGGCATGGCCATCGTTGTCATCACGCTCCTCTTCCGTCTGTGCCTGTTCCCTCTGATGCAGAAGCAGATCAAGTCTTCGTATCAGATGCAGAAGATGCAGCCGCTCATGACCGAGATGCAGGAAAAATACGCTGACGATCCTGAGCGCATGCAGGAGGAAATGGCGAAGCTGTATCGCGAGACGAAGTTCAACCCGATTGCCGGTTGCCTGCCTCTGTTCCTGCAAATGCCCATTTTCGTTGCCGTGTTCCAGGTGCTCCAGGAAATGGGCTGGCGTACCAGCGGCACGAACTACAACTTCTACAACATCATCTCCGACTTGACCATCACCCCTTCCAATGCATTGGGCATGGGTGTGATGACGTTCCTTCCGTATATCATCATTCTGCTGCTGTTCGCCGCACTGACGTTCTTGCCTATGGTCATTCAGCAGTGGAATTCCACCGGCCCCCAGCGCAATCAGACCATGATCATGGCAGGTGTCATGACCATCGTGATGTTGTTCATTGGCTGGAGCTCTCCTGCCGGCGTTCTTCTGTTCTGGACCACCTCTTCCCTCTTCGGCGTTCTGCAGCAGCAGTTCACGCAGAAGGTCTTGATGAAAGAGGACGAGGAAAAGGAAGAGGAGCTTCTTCCGGTGGAACCCGTTAAGGTTGAGTACGAGCGCCGCGAGAAGAAAAAGCGTCCCACGAAGAAGCGCTAACCGTTTGATTTGATACCCTTCGATGGAAGGATAGGCATATGGCTGAAGAAAACGAAAACATGCCCGAGGAAGAGATTGTCGAGACCGTTGAAGAGACCGTCGTGGTTGAGGAGGAAGCTTCTGACGACGGCGTCTCGGAAGAAGAACTCGACGCCATTGCAGATACGGCTATCTCCTACTTGGAGAGCATCCTGCCTTATATGAATGTCGGCGATGTGGTTATCAACGAATACGAAGGCGACGAAGGAGAGCTCATCCTTGACTTAACGGGTGACGATCTGGCAATTCTTATCGGCCGCCATGGCAAGACGCTTGATGCCCTGCAGTTCCTGGTTTCTTCTGCTACTTCGCGTCAGATGGGTTTTCGTTATCCGGTTGTCGTGGATGTGGAAGGCTATAAAGGACGCCAGCGTGAGAAGCTGGAGAACATTGCAGCAAATGCTGCCGACCGCGCCGACGCGCAAGGTCGAAGCGTCAAGTTGCGTCCTATGACGCCGTACGAGCGCCGCATCATTCACATGGCGCTGGCCGACGATCCGCGCGTTACCACGGCTTCTGAGGGCGAAGGATCCGCACGACGAGTTGTAGTCATTCCCCAGTAGTCCTTCACTTTACTTCTGATTACGCAGGCCACCTCCGGGTGGCCTTTTCATTATCTGGTACGTTTGTTCTGCACGGTAGAATAAGAATCGTAGGTTAACGGGAGGAGTTGGCATGCAGAGCCCTATCTCATTGAGCGACAAGCAGGCGCAACTGATTCAGCAGCACTTGGATTTGGTGCTGAAAGCAAATGAATCGGTGAATCTTACGCGCATTCAAGACAATGAAGAAGCCGAGCTTCTGCATGTAGAGGATTCTCTGCAGGGTATCCCCGAATGCCTCGAAGCTCCTGTAGGTCGCTATGCCGATCTTGGCAGCGGTGGAGGGTTCCCCGGATTCGCAGTGGCCATTGTTACTGGTCGTGACACGCTGCTCGTTGAATCTGTCAAGAAAAAGACGGAGCTTCTAGCCTCGTTTGCCGACGAACTCGGTCTTGCTGATACTATCCATGTATATGGTGGCCGCGCTGAAGAACTGGCTTTGGAGGCGCCCGAAAGCTTCGCTCTCATCACGGCCCGTGCCCTTACTGCTCTACCTTCGCTTATCGAATTGGCATCGCCACTTCTTACCACGGGCGGTCGCCTTGTTGCATACAAGGCAGATAATGTTGATGATGAGTTGGAATGGGCCATCTCAATCCAAGATAAGCTGGGTATGAAGATGATTTCAAATCGGAAGCTTATGCTTTCCGATGGGAAAACGCCTCGCCGCATCATCGTATTCGAAAAGGTATCAAACCCTCAGGTGAAGCTTCCGCGCCGCCCCGGCATGGCTCAAAAACGCCCGTATAAAGCAAAGTGATGTTTCACGTGAAACATGTGATAGTTCTTTAGGTGTCCCGTTTCGAGTACGCAATACCTCGAATTCGAATGCGATAGTAGCTACGCGGATTGTTTCATGTGAAACACGCCAGACTAACGTAGCAGTGAAATATGACCGTATGTCTTCGGCATACATAGATGATGCAATCCAAGTTGCTATAATCCTCGATATCGAGTGAAAGGAGTCCGTGTGGGTTTTTTCGATGGTCTAAGACGAAATAAAAAAGCAGCAGAGACTATCAAACAGAATTCAGAGCCGGAACAGCAAGAAGCAACTCCTCAGAGCGAAGATCAGGCAGCTGCCGAATCCACCGATGCTGGGGTAAAGATACCTGTACCGGATACTCCTTTTTCTGAAGAAGCTGCACAGGATACGAGCGAAGCTCCTTCGCATACTGAATCCACCGAAGAAGTGGTGGAGCAACCGGTGTCGCAACACTCTGACCCTGATGAGGCGGGACTGCGCATTATCAAACCGTATTCCGAAAAGAATCCGGTAACGCATGTTGTCGGCACGACGAAGATCATCTCTATCATCAATCAGAAAGGCGGCGTTGGGAAATCAACGACCGCTTTGAACCTTTCGTTCATTCTCGGATCCATGGGGAAACAGGTCCTGCTTGTGGACCTTGACCCTCAGGGTAATGCAACGAGTGGCCTTGGCATTGAAAAGCGAGATCTGCACTATTGCATATATGATGTCTTGCTGAATGATTTGCCGGTAAAGGAGGCTATCCTTCCGGATATTGCCGAAGGCCTCGATCTTCTTCCGGCAACGATTAATCTTGCCGGTGCTGAAGTGGAGCTTGTTTCTGCGATTGCTCGCGAGAACCGATTGAAGGACGCGCTTGGGCAACTCCGTGGTAATTACGACTATATATTTGTCGATTGCCCGCCTTCCCTTGGCCTTCTTACCGTCAATGGTCTCGTTGCTGCAGACTCGCTTCTCATCCCTATTCAAAGCGAGTTCTACGCCCTTGAAGGTGTGACAAAACTCCTCGATTCGATGAAACTTGTCAAATCGCGCCTTAATCCGAGCTTGGACGTGTTCGGCGTGCTTATCACCATGTACGACGGACGCACGACGCTTTCAAAACAGGTTGCGCGTGAAGTGCGCAATTATTTCGGCAAGGTTGTTTTCGAAACGCAGATACCGCGTACGGTAAAGCTTTCGGAAGCACCCAGCTACGGTATGTCCATTCAAGAATATGATCCGTCTGGCAAGGGAGCTCAGGCGTATCGCGCATTGGCGGAGGAAGTGATTGCTCGTGGCAAAGAATAGAGGAGGATTGGGTCGCGGTCTGAGCGCGCTCATGGGAGAGCCGGCACCGCATTCTATTCAAACGCCGTCCTATTCAAATCAAGCTCGTCGTGAAGATTCGGCATCGGAAGACGAAGGGCAAGCAACTCCCTCGCAGCATGCGGATGCTGCTCAACCGATGCCCGAGAGAAGCCGCGCTGAGGAGATTCTTGAAAAACAGAAAAGCGCTGCGAAAAATCGAGCCGCTGAGAGCGCTTCTAAGAGCCAATCAACCGCTCAATTGAATAAGAATGCGTCGGTTGAAGAAAAGGCTAGCGAGAAGGCAGCTCAATCCATCGAAGAAAAAGAGGCCGTTGATGAGGCCGAGCTGGAAGACCATATCGTCATCAAGGAAGTGAAGAAGCGCAATCCGCTGAAGGCTCCCATTGATAAGGTGCAACCGAATCCTGATCAGCCGCGCTCGCATTTCGATAAAGAAGAGCTGGAAGAGCTGGCCGACTCTATCTCACGTAATGGGCTGTTGCAGCCTATCCTAGTTCGTCAGAAAGGTGATACTTACCAGATTATTGCCGGAGAGCGTCGTTGGCAGGCAAGTCGTCTTGCCGGGCTTACCGAAGTGCCTATCAACATTCTTGAGGCGGATGACGATAAAGTCATCGAGCTTGCCATGATCGAGAATATCCAGCGCTCAGACCTGAATCCCATTGAAGAGGCGTACGGATACCGCCGCTTGATGGAGCGGAGGGGTTTGACTCAGTCGCAGCTTGCGCAATTGGTTTCTAAGGGACGTTCGACCATTGCGAATTCCCTGCGTTTGCTGGATTTGCCGGAAGACGCCCAACAATTGTTGTTTGAAGAGAAGATTACCGCAGGTCACGCGCGCGCCATTCTTTCCATTCCCACCATCGAGGGTCGTCAGAAGCTCACGGAGAAGATGCTCGATGGGAAGATGACTGTCCGTGAAGCTGAAAATATGGCTCGTTTGATTTCCGGCCGTGAAGAGAAAACTGCAACACCGCGTCCGAAAGTGCCACAGGAATACAAGGCTGTTGCAAAGAATCTCAGCAAGGCACTGGATACTAAGGTTCGCGTGAAAGTTGCAAAAGGCAAGAACAAGCTAGAGATTGAATTCACGGATCAAGATCAGCTTGAGCGAATCATGAGTCGCATCAATGCTGACTAGCTTGCCGCTTTCCCCTCTTATTGATTAGTTGCCCACAAGCGCCATCGATATCGGAGCCCCGCGAGTCTCTCACGGTGGCTTCGATGTGTTTCTGCTCCAATGCGGATAAGAAACGGTTGATGCGTTTTTCAGAAGATGGTTTGAACGGCGAATCGTCTATCTCATTGATGCGGAGCATGTTCACATGCGCCGAGATACCGTTGCAGAATGATATCAAGGCATCCAGGCACTCATCGGTATCGGTGATGCCTTTGATCATGAGGTACTCGAACGATACGCGCCGCCCGCTTGATTCTTGATAGCGCTGCAAGCTGGTATGAAGTTGTTGCAACGGCATAGATGTGCATCGCGGCATTAATGTATCGCGCGTTTTCTGTATGGCACAGTGCAGAGAGACAGCCAACGTGAACTGTTCGGGTTCTTTGCCGAATCGTTCGATGCCGTCCAGAATGCCGCATGTTGAAACGCTGATATGGCGCGCGCCGATATTCAGGCAATCCGGGTTATTCAAGATATGGAGTGCGCCGATAACGTTATCGTAGTTCAGGAATGGCTCGCCCTGTCCCATGGCAACAGCGTTGCTGACACGCATCCCCAGGTCCTTTTCGCAAATCAGCAATTGCCACGCTATTTCGCCTGGGAGCAGATTGCGTTTCAGACCCTCTTTTCCCGTGGCGCAGAAGGCACATGCCATAGGGCAGCCTACTTGCGTTGAGAAGCAGACGGTGAGCCTGCGGGCTTTCCCTTTTGCGTTTGTGTCGCGCGAGGGAATCCCCACTGTTTCGACCAAGGCTCCATCAGCCATCTGCAACAGATATTTGCGTGTGCCATCTTTCGAAACCTGTTTATCTACCACTTGGGGAACAACAAGTGGTGCAACATCTTTCAACGTACTGCGCATGGTTTTCGGCAGATTCGTCATATCGTCGTAGGATTCTGCGCCACGCTGATACAACCACTGCAACAGTTGCTTCGTTCGATATTTTGGCTGCCCTATCTGTTCTATAAGAGCGGGCAGCGTTTCGGGGGAATATGCAAGTATTGATGTCTCCATGCGGCCATTATACGAGATACGCACTGCCCGCCTGGCGGGGATTGCGCTTCGCTTCTTGCGATGGACTCATTGTAAAAGTCTCCGAAACACTGCCGCTGCGCAGGAGCGGCGGAGAATGCGTTTGCTATACTCGGTGCGATATTGGCTTGGTGAAGCCGAATCATACCAACAATGAAAAGGGGCCTTCATGGGTACTGCTATTGACCCGAAGAATATCAACGTTGCCCTGCTTGCCGGCGGTGCAAGCGGTGAGAGGGATATTTCTATCGCTTCCGGACAGGGCGCGCGCGAGGCGCTTGAGGAAGCCGGTTTCAATGTGATGACGTTCGATCCTGTTATTCGCAGTGATCTCCGTTCTCTGATGGATGGCAACTTTGATGTCGCGTTCCTCTGCCTGCACGGCAAGTACGGCGAAGATGGAACCATCCAGGGCATGCTGGAGGTGCTGGGTATTCCCTACACGGGATCCGGCGTATGGTCCAGCGCGCTGGCGATCGATAAGATCCGTGCGAAGGTGTTCTATCGGCATTACGGCATCCCCACTCCCGATTCCATCACCATGTACGACAAGCCGACTATGTCTGGTGCGGAAGTTATCGAAAAGGTCGGTTCGCCCTGTGTTGTGAAGCCGGCGAACGAGGGCAGCGCCTTGGGCGTTCATATCGTGAAAACGCCTGAAGAGGTGGAAGAGGCGCTGAAGGAATCGTTCCAACATGACCGCGAGGTCTTGATCGAGACCTATATCAAGGGAACAGAGTTGACGGTTTCCGTCCTGGGCAATGACGATCCTGTTGCCCTGCCTGTCATCAAGATCGTTCCGCAGGCGGAGTTTTACGACTTCCAGAGCAAGTACGCTCCCGGCGGTTCGCAGCACATCTGCCCTGCGCCGCTGTCTCCCGAAGAAACGGAGCGTGTGCAGAAAACGGCTCTTGCCGCTCATAAGGCGCTGGGCTGCCGCGGTGTTTCCCGTACGGATATCATCATGGATGAGCAGGGGAAATGCTGGACGTTGGAGACGAATACCGTTCCCGGCATGACGAGCACGTCGCTGTTTCCCGACGCGGGCAGGGCAGCGGGCTACAGCTTCCCCGAGCTGTGCACGAAGCTCATCGAACTGGCGTTGGAGGATGCGAAGAAACGGGGCATTCGCGAATAGGCGCCTTGCTATAAGCATTATCGTATTGAAAATGCGGCCGGCAGGTGTCGGTCGCTTTTCGTATATCCGTATGTAATGCCACGCGAAGAAAGCGGTTGCCTGCGTTTTCCCTTGCTAGAAAACGCCGCAGGAATGAAGACCGAACAGGATGGCGGCAACTGCTGCGAGCAAGAACACCCAGCTTCCTATGTAGCACCCGACATTTCCCTTGCGCGCCTGTTCGATAAGGTGATCGTTTGCCGTGCGATGATCCTTCACTACTGCGGTGCCCTTCTCCATTTCGGGCATCTTCACGCGATTTTTCGGGAACCAGGATCCCTTCGTTTCGATGATTTGGTTGAAAGCATCCTGTCCGAAATCGATTTTCGGGCGTACGCCATTGCCCATGGAATCTGCAAGGGCCTTCAAGAAGACGCTCATCTCATCTTCGTAGCGCGGGTCGTAGGCGATAAGTGCTACTTCGCCCCAATAGAATCCCGGTTCAGGATTCTGCGTATACGCAACGAAACTCAAGAGTGCAATGGTCGTCCATCCGCGTGCGATTGCCAAACGCGCTTCATAGGCGCCGGCGCCGTCGAGAAAGCCAATGCGATCATCGAAGCGATTGACAAGCCAGGCTTTCGTTCCTTCGTCTTCTTCCGTGAACTCAACACGGTAACGATCGCCGACAAGGTTATTCGTGCTGAGCAAATCGGCCGCTTTGCGCTTGTCTTCCGTCTCAAAGCGAAAATATTGCCCAAAATACGGGGTCTCTGCCATGATGTGCTCCTTGCGTTTCGATCGACGTTCTGTACTCGACGTGTTCAGGATTCATGATAGGGTGAAACCATGACTACAGAGAATACCCTTATCCCCCATAATCTTGCAGATTTTATCAGCGAATCAACGTGTCGGGAAATTCGCGATAGGTACGCGTCGCTTCCTGCCGCCGCCGCTTCGAAAACATATGGCGAATTAGACGCCGACGTCGTGGTAATCGATACGGAAACAACGGGCGTATCGTTCAAACACGATGAGCTCATCCAGATTGCCGCTGCACGTATGTGCAACGGTGAAATCACCGGTTGGTATGTCACGTTCGTAAACCCGCAGAAACGCATTCCAGAAGAGATTCAGCACCTAACGAACATCCATGAAGAGGACGTCGAAGATGCTCCTATCCCTGCCGATGCCCTGAAGGGTCTTGTCGAGTTCGTCGGCACGTCGCCGCTTGTCGCGCACAATGCGGCATTCGATAGACATTTCGTTACAAATCATCCGGAAGGCGCCAGCCTGAAGGAGAACATTTGGATCGATTCGCTTGACCTTGCCCGCATAGCGCTGCCGCGCTTGAAGTCGCATCGGCTTATCGATCTTGCCCGCGCATTCGGTATTGAAGAATCCACTCACCGTGCCGACGACGATGTTTCTTCAACGTGCCACGTATATCGCGTGCTGCTTGCTGCTGTCGATGCCATGCCGAAGGATCTTGTGGCCGTTATTGCGTCAATGGCAACCGTTGAGGAATGGCCGACGAGTTTTGTTTTCAAGCATTTTGCGAAGCAGGCAACGACGCCGTTCAGTTTGCGCGCAATGCGCCATCAGCGGGTAAAGCGCATCGAGATGTCCTCCAATGTCGACGCGGAAGCGATAGCGCAGAGCGGCGAACGACCGCTGGAATTCCCTACGGACGAGGAGATAGAGGCTGCCTTCTCTGCAAGCGGCGCCATTGGTAACGCCTACGAGAGCTACGAGCCGCGTTCCGAACAGGTGGCCATGTCCAAAGCGGTTGCAGAGGCATTCCGCACATCCACGAACCTTGCAGTAGAGGCTGGCACAGGCGTGGGGAAGTCCATGGCGTACCTGCTTCCCGCAGCGCTGACAGCCAAGGCCAACGGCATTACGGTCGGCGTTGCAACGAAGACGAACAACCTCCTCGACCAGCTGGTAAATAAAGAATTGCCCTTGCTTGATAAGGTCCTTGGAGGCTTGACGTTCGCGTCGCTCAAGGGCTTCTCGCATTACCTGTGCCTCCGTTCGGTGAACCGCCTTGTTAACGAGGGCCCCCACTTTGTGGAGACGTCGAACGGCGAAGTCCATCAGGCACCTGCGCTTGCCGGGGCGTTGTCGTACATTGAACAGACGGAATATGACGACATGGATACGCTGAAGATAGACTACCGTGCCGTGCCGCGTTATTTGATTACTACCACGAGTCATGAGTGCCTTCGCAAGAAGTGCCCATTTTTCGGCAAGGATTGTTTCGTTCACGGTGCTCGTCGCCGCGCTGAGGCGTCGGACATCGTTGTCACGAACCATAGCCTGCTGTTCTGTGATCTTGCCGCCGACAACGGGTTGCTTCCTCCTATTCGCTATTGGGTTATCGATGAGGCGCATGGTGCAGAGAACGAAGGTCGCCGCGCGTTTTCGCTTAACTTGGAATCTGACGGCCTATTGCGGACTGCTCGTAAAGTAGCGGCGGAAGATCCTTCGAAGAACGTATTTATTCGTGCGGCCCGTCGATTCGGCGGAAATTCCGCTGCAACCGCTGCGGAACTGATGAATGTTTCACGTGAAACAACCGATGTTTCGCTGGCAGATATCCCCGCAGATATGAGCGGTACACCCGGCGAGGCGTCAACGCCGCTGTACCATTTGACTGCTCGGGCTATTGCGGCCGGTAAGCGGTATGGCGCAGCGTGTACGGAATTCACGAAGCATGTGAAGGATCTGCTGTATTTCGACACGAACAAACGTAATAAAAATTACGAACGCGTCGAACTGTGGATCAATGAAGATGTACGCAGCACGGAAGTGTTCCGCAACTTGAAAATGCTGGGAAAAGAGCTTCAAGATGCGATTGATAAGCTGATTTCCTCGAGTTCCGAAGTTGTTGCCTATCTTGAGGGTATGGATGGTGCCGCAGCCATTCAGCGCGAAATTGCCGCGATGACGTATAATCTGCGTGACCAGTTGAATGCATGCGAAGTTATTCTTTCCGATGATCCTTCGCCTGCATATGCCTATTCTGCTGAGCTGATTCGAAAACGCGACCGCTTGAATGATAAGCTGTCTGCGTTGATGATCAACATCGGACAGAAGATGAACGAAACGCTGTTCGCGTCTACCCATAGCATTGTGTTCACGTCTGCAACGCTTACGGTCGATGGAAGTCTTGACTCTTTCGCGAATGCTATGGGGCTGAACGAAACAGAAGAGTCTCAGACGAAATTTCTCCAGTTGGATTCCAGCTACGATTTCGATGAGAACATGACCATCTACCTTCCGACGGATATGCCGGAGCCGAATGATCCGAAATATCTTCCGAAGCTGGAAGAGCTTCTGATTGCCGTCCATCGTGCCGAAGAGGGCGCCACGCTTTCACTGTTCACGAATAGACGTGAGATGGAAACATGCTATGAGGTCGTGCGCGATGCGCTGAAAGAAGATAATCTTCGCGTGGTCTGCCAGAAGTGGGGCGTGTCCGTGAAGGGTCTGCGCGATGAATTCCTTACGAACGAGCATCTATCGCTGTTCGCCTTGAAGAGCTTCTGGGAAGGTTTCGACGCGCCCGGCGCAACGCTGAGGGCCGTTGTCATACCGAAGTTGCCGTTTAAGAAGCCAAGCGATCCGCTCTCATGCGAACGCAGCCAGCTTGATCCCCATGCGTGGAGCCATTACGTGCTTCCCGAGGCGGTATTGGAGACGAAACAGGCTGCGGGTCGTCTGATTCGCAGCGCCGACGACACAGGGAGCTTGATTCTTGCGGACCATCGGCTCATCAGCAAGGGATACGGAAAGAAGTTCCTTCGCTCTATGCCCAGCAAAAACATCAAGAAGATGCGCATAGCGGATATTGCGAAGGAGCTGGCAGAAAAGCGGGAGAACGCGCGATAGTGCTTGCCCGTTCCGCGAATAAGCATATTTCAGCGGTAGTTTGCAGCGTTGCGTCTGATGCGCCGTCTGCGAATGCCGCTGATTTTCTGTCGTATCAGGGGCGCTCATGCGCTGCAGTTATGCTGGTAGGCAGTTGAAGTATAATAATTCAGTTACATGGCTAGAGTTGACGCGCCAAAGCAAATGAAAGGCAGAATCATGGCTGAAATTCTAGATGACGTTGCATACCTTTCACAGGAGATAGGCCCGCGTCCTGCAGGTACGGAAGAAGAGCAGCAGGCTGCTCTTTTCATTGCCGACCAAGTGCATTCTCGTACGAATCTAAAGGCAGAAATAGAAGATATCAAATGCAATGCCGACAGCACGTTGGTGGATATCATCTATTTCGGCGTGGCGTTTCTTGCCGTCGCGCTTTCTTTGGTGATTCCGGCAATCGGCGTGATCACCCTGCTGGTTTCCATCCTGTGCACCGTTTGCTTCCTCTGCGAGGAGCGTTTCCAGCGGCCCATTCTTTCGAAATTGCTCAGTCGGGATATTAGCCAGAACGTGGTGGTGAAATATCGCCCTGAGGCTGCCGCGCGTTCCGGTTCGCGCCGCAAGGTTATCGTGGTGGCGAATTACGATAGCGGCAAGGTGATGAACGATGTCCGTCCCGGTCTGCTTAACCTTTGGAGCAAGCTTGGTTACGGTGCCGACGTTGCGATGGTTGCCGCTCCCATCATCCTCTTCTTCAAAGATGTTGTATTCCTGAACGCATTGGGATTCGTCAGCGGATTCTTCTTCCTGCTGGCAGTCATCGATGCAGTGCTTCTGCTGGTGCCGCTCGTTCGCGCACTGATTCATCGTGCCGGTGCTTACAACGAAGCCGCAAACGTGAATGCCTCCGGTGTTGCCGTCATGCTTGACCTGATTCGCCGTGTTGGGAATTCCGAGGATATGCCTCAGCAGGATGAGCAGCAGGAGTCTGCCGAAGAGCGCCCGGTCATTCAAGGCGAAGAAGCTGCCCGCGCAGCCGGCGTTGTTCCCGAGGGTGCGGAATTGACGTATGAGCCCGGTTCGCAAGAGGAAGCGCCGGTCCCGGAAAATCAGCCTCAGCCCGCACAACCTGCTGCGGCTGTTGCAGAGGCGCCTGCTCCAGCACCTGTTGCAGTTGCCGAAGAAGATCAACCGGTGCGGCAGACCATCCCTCCGCAATCGCAGGTTCCGGTGGCTCAACCGGCGGCTGCCGCTCAAGCAGCCCCTGCTCAACAGCCTACGCCTCAGCAGGTAGCTCAACCGGTTGCCCAGCAGCCGGTGCAACAGCCTGCAGCGCAGCCTGAGCAGAAGCCCGTTCAAAAGCCGTTGCAGAACGAATCGAATACGCAGGCCACGCCGGTGACTGGCTCTTCTGAAGTCGCTCCTGTTGCAACGCAAGCCATTCCCGAGGAGCCGATATCCGTCACCCCGGTAGCTTCGGAGCAGGAGCCGCTGTCGCAGTCTGAGGCAGAGCAGGTTCGCGCAGAAAATGCTGTTGCCGATGAGCTGCAGTCTGAAATGCCGGTTCAGGAAACCGTCATCCAAGAGCAGATCGACATTCAGGAAGAGCCGGACGAGCTGGATGAGGCGGCTGTGTTCACGCCGGCTCCGGTCCAGGAAGAGGAGCCTGAAGAGACGGAGTCCCCTGCCGAGCGCCTGCGCGCTGCAAAGGCCGCCATCGCCGCGCTCACCGGCGAACCCGTCGACGAGCATATATATGCAAAGGACATTCAGGAGGAAGTTGCTCCTGCGAAGGACACGCCCATCACTATTCCCGACACGGAAGGCCAGGAGCGCCAGCGCGCCGAGATGCTGAGTGCTTTGGGCGGTCCTCGCGTGGACGAGCTGAAGAGGGAAACAGAAGAGCAGGCGCAAATGCAGCAGCCTGCGTCGGCGGAAGATGAATCCGGGCAGGATTATCGTGAGACTGCTCGTGCCGAATCGGCTGCTCCCGTTGTCCAGCCCGTGGTTGAGCCGCAACCGATTAACCAGCCGGCAGTTCCGGATTGGTACCGCACGGCGCGTGAGAAAGCGAAGAAGAACTTCACGCCTTCCAACAACGTGCATCGTTCTCGCTATGCCGACGCCCTCGATTCCGCGGTGAAGGAAAGCTCCGTCTTCTTCAATGAGGCCAACCAGCTGCTTGATGAGGAAACGGAATCCCGCCTGCGCAATATGCGTCGGGGCATTTCCGAAGTGAAGGCGCCGCGCATTCCGGAAGCCGAGCAAGAGCCGGCCGCCGCAACGCCGGTTGCGTCCGTACCCGAGCAGCATGCTCAACCTGCGCCGCAGGCTCCTGTTCAGGAGCAACCAGTGCAACAGCCTGCTCCGGTTCGTGAAACCATTGCAACGTCGGAGGTAATCGAAGAAGTTGTGCAAACGAGTCAGGATCAGCAGCCCGCTGCACAGCCTGCCGTCGCGAAAGAGGCAGCGCCTGCGCAGCCGGTACGCGAATCTCAGCCGCAAGCGCCTGAAGCGCCTGCTGCACCGGTCGCGCAACAGCCTGTTGCACAGCCTGCCGCAGTACCCGTTGCACCTGCTGCAAAACCTGTCGAGAAGCCCGCTGCACCGGCAGTAGAGTCCGCACCGGTTCCCGAACAACCTGCAGAGCCGGAGGAACAACCTGTTGCAACGGCACCGGCCATTACTGAAACGACGCCTGCTGTCGACGCAGTGAAGCCGGTTCAGATGCCCAAGCCTGCTCCTGCGCCCGAACCCCGTTCCCAGGTTGCATATGCACCTGCAATCGAGACTCAGATTCCGTCTGCTCAGACTTCGCGCCCGGCGGCGCCTCAGCCTGCTCCGGCCCAATCTCCGATTCCGGCGCCTCAGCCTGCACCGATTGCCCTGGCGCCGGACGTGCCTGAGTCGGCTGCGCCTGCGCCCGAACAGGCTAAGACTGTGAACGATGCTGCTGTGCCGCAAGTTAAGCAGGAAGCACCTGCGCCTCGAATCCAGCAGGAAACGCCGCCCGTGCCTCAGACTGTCGAGCCCGTTCCCGTTTCGCCTGCTCCGGTCCAGATTCCGGAAATCCCGACTGTTCAGGAGACGCGGGAAACGCAGGGCTTCGCTGATGCTGCGCCTGCTCCGGTTTCCGCTCAATCCATTCCCGACCCGAATAAGGTGTATCAAGATAATCCCGAACTGGGCGAGACCATTGCCATGAAGCCGATCCAGATGCCTGCGTCGTTGTATTCCGATCGCATGCCGAAGCCGGCTCCCATGAAGGCAACGAGCGATACCGTTCGCCCGCGCGTGAAGCTGCCTGAGATTCCCAGTGCGAACATGGCACCTATTGCCGATACCGCGAAGCAGAATGCCCCGCTTGCGGAAGCTGCCGAAGTTGACGGCAAGACCGCCGCGAAGTCCCTGCTGAGCGGCATGATTCCGAAAATCGATGCGGCTTCGCTTTCCGGCGACCTGGGTAAACCTGCAGCCAACGCCGATTCCAGCGTCGTGGGCAAACGACAGAACCTGATGCAGAACCTGCCGTCGCTCAGCGGCTCTATCACGAACGAGCCCGGCCTTATGACCGACAAGCCCGAAAAGGTGGTCAGCGCTACCGGTTCGTTCACCGCCGTCAGCGCCACCGGCGCATTCAAGCCGGTCGGAGATGAATTGGTTGCAGACGTTGCGCCCGAAGATCGCTACGTCGAAGATGCCGACGACTCCGTTGAGGAAGGCGGCATCACCGAGACGGGCGCTTTCGCCAGTCCCGACTATGTAGATATGCCCAAATCCCGTCGGGGGCACTTCCTCAGCCGCTTCCGCCGCAAGAACAAGCGCAAGGATCGCGACAACGAAAGCACGCCGCAGGAATGGCTGAACGTCGAAGATGATTTTGACGCCCGCGAAGTCGGCCGCGAACGCGGCGATTGGGACAGCTTCCAAGAGGGCAATGAGCGCGGTCACGTTGCCGATCGTCAGAACGATATGTACGAAGATGCGCCCTATGAGGGCTATGAGACGTATGACGCAAACGATGGCGCCGTGCCCAACGGCACGTATACCGACAACGGTGCCTATGCCGAAACGGACGTGTACGGCGACCCGAACTATCCCAATAACGGGACGTACAACCAGGGCAATCTTTCCGAAACATACGACGATTATTACGAGGAAGATTACAAGGAGTACCCGGACGACAATAAGAACGCGGGGAAGACGCAGAAATGGCAGGGCGGTGCATTCTCCGGCCGTCGTTCTTCTGCGGGTCGTACCGTTGTAGAGCAGGATGGCGAAGAGCCCGAGGACCTGTACAACGATGTTCCCGCTGCTGGCGAAGAGCGCGCTTCCGGCCGCAAGGGCAAATCCGGCGGGCTGTTCAATCGCGTGAAGGATGCAGCGGGCAATGCCGCCGGCGCCGCGAACCGAAAAGAACGTTCGTCGCGCAACGGCGCGCAAGATGAACAGCGCTCGTCCCGTTCGTCCCACCCGCGTCGTGCTCCGCGCGAAGGCGCTCCTGCCCGCGCACCGCATGCTGCTCCGAACGCGCCCGTGCGCACGCCGCGCGTTTCCGAAGAGCTGCAGGAGGTCTACCAGTTCGCGGAGGACACGCTGGATACGGAAGTCTGGTTCGTTGCGTTGGGCGCTCAAGAATCCGGTAATGCCGGCATCAACCAATTCATCGAAGCGCATCGCGAGGATTTGCGTGGTGCAATGATCGTGAGCTTGGAGGGCTTGGGCGCCGGTACGCTGGGCTATGGCAATACGGAAGGCATCTTCAAGAAGCATTCGCCTTCTACGCGCCTGAAGCGCTTCCTGCATACGGCATCCCAGGCAACGGGCATCTCGCTTGCCCAGTCCGATCAGACGTGGCGCAACAGCACCGCGAATGCTGCCATGGCGGCGGGTCTGCAGGCAGTAAGCATCATGGGCCTGGACGGCAACAAACCTGCCCTGTATGCGCAAAGCGATGACGTTCTGGAAAACATCGACGAAGAGCTGATGAAGCGAAATGCCGATTTCGTCATGGAGTTCCTGAAAGCGTTCTAGCGCTTACACATACTCGGATTTCGGAGATTCATAGCGGCGAGCCATTCGGTTCGCCGCTTTTTTTATGGTGGTCAGGCCGCTGGACTGCGAAAATGCCGCGTGCGCCTATAGGCATAGCGGCCATATGCTATCGTGAACAAAACTTGTGAGCGCGGCTTGCAAGGAAGACGGTTTCTACACCCAATAACAGGGAGGAGGACGATATGGCTGACGTTGAAGCGCGTTGCATGAAATGCGGTGAGAAGAAAGTCATGGTTGATCCGCAGAAGACCAAGACGAAGAACAACCGCACTATGATCAAGGGCAAGTGCCCCGATTGCGGTACCACCATGTGTCTTTTCGTTTCGGATAAGAAATAATCCGATACATCGAATGTTCTTTTGCGGGCGCTCTGGCGTCCGCTTTTCTTTTCAACAAAGGGAACTTTGCTATAATCAGGAAACCGTCGAGCAGAGGGCTCAACGGTAGTCGTTAACATGCGGGTGTCGCCAAGTGGTAAGGCCCAAGCTTCCCAAGCTTGTATCCGCGGGTTCGAGTCCCGTCACCCGCTCCATTTTTTCCGAAGCGATTTCAATGAAATTCAAAGCACTTATCTTTGACTTGGACGGTACGCTGCTTAACACGCTCGCCGACATGGTCGTCGTGACGAACAAGGCGCTGGCAAGTGTGGGATATCCCGAGCGCACGGAGCAGGATATTCTCAGCTATATTGGCAATGGCGGTCTGAGATTGGTGCAACAGGCCGTTCCCGAAGATGCCTCCCCCTCTATTGTCGATCATGTCTATGAAACCTGGAAGATGCTGTATGCAGCGTACGGGGATCAGCAGACCACGGTCTATCCCGGCATGGCTCAGGCCTTGGAAGGCCTGAAAGCAGCCGGAGTTAAGCTGGGTGTTCTTTCGAACAAGAACGATCGGCTGGTCCATATGCTGATAGAAAAGCATCTCCCCGGTTATTTCGATGTTGTGCATGGGGAACGTAAGGGCGTTCCGCGCAAACCCGATCCGACCGGCCTGCTGGCATGCATAGAAGAGTTCGGTTTAAACAAAGATGAAGTTGCCTATGTGGGAGATTCCCAACCGGATGTGCTGGCTGCATCGAGCGGCGGCGTGTACCTGATTGGCGTCTCTTGGGGCTTCGGCGGCAGCGAATTTCGCGCTGATCCGCGTATCGATACTCTGATACAAAGCCCGAAAGAGCTGCTGGACCTGGTCTGATTTACAAGAAATGCAAGAGATTTATGGGATGCTTGTGTCTATGCGCCAGGCAACAGGTGAGGAAAAAACGTCCTGATAAGGACGCATGATACAATTACTCATTAGCGAGTAAGGAGTATTCATGCCATTTAGCAAAAAGTCCGGCGCGCATGCAGCCGGGCGAAGCAAGAAAGCTAAAGGCGATAACCCGAAGAACAAAGATGCGGGAGTACGTTCCGGCACGCAGTTTGCCTATGAATTCGATAAAGAAGAAGTGGGTTCCGGTGCAACAATCCCCATTCCGGCAGTAGACACGGGATATTCCCGGTACAACGCCGGCAATACCTATAGCAAAGGCTCTCATTCCAAGAAGCACAAGAAGAAATGGAGCACGAAGCGAAAGGTAGTGACGGTTCTTCTTGTTATTGTTGCAATAGTGGCTGCGGCCGCTATCGCAGGTGCACTGTATCTGAATAACCTCAACAGCATTCTGAAAGGCGACAATTCCGAAGAGAACGCCCAGATTGCCGATTCTCTGGCCCCATCCGTTGGCGACGACCCGTATTATATGGTGCTTTTGGGCTGCGATGACCGCGAAGGTGTCGAAGGTGCCCGGTCCGATACCACAATCCTCGCTCGCGTGGACCCGGGCAATGCAAAGGTAACGCTCCTCTCCATTCCGCGTGATACCGCTATCAACTACGGAAATTACGGCACCGTGAAATTCAACGCCGCCTACGCGTATGACGGCACTTCCGGAACTATCAATGCCACTTCCCAGCTGTGCGGCGTGAAAATCTCGCATTACGCCGAAGTGCACTTCGAAGACTTGGTCAGCCTTATCGACTACATGGGCGGCGTTGAAGTGGACGTTCCCATGGATATCGACGATGCGGATGCAGGCGGCAAGTTGAAGGCTGGCAAGCAGACCCTGAATGGCAAGCAAGCTATGATCTTCGCCCGTTCTCGCTCGTACGCTTCCGGCGATTTCCAGCGAACCACGAATCAGCGCCTGCTGATAGAGGCGATGGTCAAGAAGCTGATGAGCATGTCTGCAACGGATATGCCCGGCGTGATTGAGAAGATGGCGAAATGCGTCACCACGGATTATGACGTAAGCAGCCTTATTGCCCTGGCAGGCAAATTCAAGGACTCGAGCAACATGACGGTGTACTCCGCGCTCATGCCCAGTACAACTGCAACAGGCAGCGACGGCACGTCCTATGTTGTTGCAGATACGAAGAAGCTGACGAAAATGATGGAGGTCATCGATCAGGGCGGCGATCCGTCGACGGTCGTGTCGGACGATTCTACGGTCTCTTCTTCGAAGGAAGCGAAGAAGAAGGGTACGGAATCGTATGTGAACAAGGGAGACGGCATGCCGGATGCGGGAGCCGAATCCACAACGACGGGAACCACGGCGAACTGATAGCCAATCAGGTGTAACAGAGCAAGTTACGAAATCTTGGGCAGCGTTTTGAGCGCTGCCCATATTTTTTGGTGGCCGTCATCCGTGGACATCAGCGCGTCAAGGGCATCGAATGCCAATGTCCTTCTTCCGAACACGCGCAATTGCGTCATGCTGGGAACGGAACAGCGGTAAGCGGAGGCCAGGAAGTCAGCGGAGGCGCGATCGGCGGCAATGAGGATGGCCGGGTCGATGGATTCGATTGCCGTCATGAGGTCATGGTCTGACAACATATCGTGTGTTGCAACAAAATACGTGCACGCATCCGTTCCATACCCCAAGGCGTTGAAGCTCTTCTGCAACGCAATCTTTGCATCAGGGGACACGGGCGTTTCGGAAACGACGAGGATGTATCCATTCGGGCAGCCGGCGAGCATGTCTGCATAGAGCTGCCACGCCTGCGCCCGGTTGTAGCTGTAGCTATCGGAGTTCTGTTCCATAGCTGCATTGTAGCAAGCGGTTTGCCACTTGCACGCATTTTGAATCCTGCATGGGCATATTGTGTCCTATCAGGCTTCATTTGCATGTTGTGCGAAAATACCTCCTGATTAATGACCCTATGAGAGAGGTTTACATGAAGACGGCGAAGATTAGCCTTATCGGTTCCTGCATAGCCGTTGCTTCTCTGTCACTGGTGCTGCTGGCTGGTTGCAACAGCAACGGTATGACCGGCGGAGTAGCTGCAACAGTGAATGGTACGGAGATTTCCGAAGACACCATCACCCAATACATTAACGACATGCGTTCTTCGAACGGTTTGACCGATGACGATTCCTGGGCGCAATACCTCTCTACGTATGGCGAAACTCCCGAGTCCGTCCGCTCCGATGTCATCGACTATTACGTCAAGCTGGAACTTGAGAAGCAGTACGCAAACGCTAACAACATCTCCGTCAGCGACGACGAGGTGAATTCCGCTATCAGCTCCATGAAGTCGAACTACTCGACCGATGAAGCTTGGCAGTCTGCCCTGAGCAGCGCCGGTTTGACGGAGGATAAGTACAAGGAGAACGTGACGAACGCGCTCCTGGAGCAGAAGGTCTCCGATGCGGTGGCGAAGGGCAAGATCACGCCGTCGAAGAAGAAGGTCCTCAGCACCATCAAAACGTACAAGAGCTACTTCAGCGGCATGAAGAAGTCTTCTCAGATCCTGTTCTCCAGCAAGGATAAGAAGAAGGCGAAGAAGGTGCTGGCCCAGATCAAGGCCGGCAAGATCTCCTTCGAGGATGCGGCGAAGAAATACTCCACCGACAGCGCTAGCGCCAAGAACGGCGGCAATGTGGGCTGGGATAAGCTGAACAGCTTCGTGACGGAATACACTGATGCGCTTGATAAATTGAAGAAGGGCCAGGTCAGCGGTCTTGTTACAAGCGACTACGGCATTCATATCATCAAGTGCACGGACGTGTGGACGGCTCCGAAGAAGCTGACGAGCCTGGATCAGGTGCCCGATGCGCTGACGAAGTACATCACCAGCTATTTGAAGAACAACAACGAGTCCACGAAGTTCCAGGAATGGTACGACGACTACAAGTCTCAGCAGGACGTCAAGGTGAACGACATGCCTTCGAACGTCTCCTACAACGTGGATATGTCGAAGTACAGCTCCAGCACCTCTGACGGGACGACGTCCAGCACTGAAAGCTCGTCCGAGAGCAGCTCCACGAGCGGTTCTTCCAGCAGCTCCAGCTCGGCTTCGGAATCCAGCTCCAGCAGTTCCAGCAGCAAGTAGCGCAAGGATCATTCGTGGAAGAACATGACATGATGAGGAACTCCGTGGGGTACGACCCCACGGCTCCTCTTATCGAGATGCACGATGCGGTTGTACGCCGCGGCGGAAAAGAACTGCTTCACGTGGATGACTTCGTGCTTGACCGCGGAGAGAACATGGTGCTCCTGGGCCCGAACGGTGCCGGAAAATCCACGTTCATTCGCCTGATTACGCGCGAAATGCACCCGTTGTATCGTGAGAATCCGCCAGTGCGGTTCTGTGGCAGCGACCGCATTGCCCTTGCGGACGTGAAAAAGTTCCTGGGCATCGTGTCCGCTACCATGCAGGACGAAATCACCGTTCATCTTCCCGTCATCGAAGTGGTTGTCGGCGGCCTGTACGGCGCCCTGGGCGTGCCGCGGCATGTCGAGGCAACGGAGGACGACTATCGCCTGGCGCAGAAGACCATCGACCTTATGGGCATCGGCGCCCTTGCCGACCGCGACGTGAAAACGCTTTCGTCCGGCCAGGCGCGCCGCGTGCTTATTGCGCGGGCGCTCATCCACGACCCGAAAGTCGTCGTGTTCGACGAGCCGTGCAACGGCCTGGATCCCGAAGGTATGTTCTACGTGCGGCAGGCGCTGCGGCGCCTGGCCCAGCGCGGCAAGGGCATCATCATGGTGACGCACTACCCCGAGGACATCCTTCCCGAGATCGATCGCATCGTCATGATCAAAAACGGGGCGATTTTCGCTGACGGACCGAAAAAAGAACTCATGACAAGTCCGCAGCTGACCTCGCTCTTTGATGTTCCTTTGGAAGTAAAGGAGCAGAATGGCTATTATTCTCTTGTCAGCGAGTACTAGATGAGGTAAAGTACTTGTCTGCGTTGCGAAGCAGCGGCGCATATATCAGCCGGAGAGATGTCCGAGTCAGGCTGAAGGAGCACGATTGGAAATCGTGTATACGCCATAAGCGTATCTGGGGTTCGAATCCCCATCTCTCCGCCAGAATTACAGGCGCCCAACGAAAGCTGGGCGCTTTTGAGTAATTGAATATGGAGAGGTGGCAGAGCGGCTGAATGCGGCGGTCTCGAAAACCGTTTAGCCGGTATTCCCGGCTACCGGGGTTCAAATCCCCGCCTCTCCGCCAGCTTGATCAAACGCCCGAGAAATCGGGCGTTTTTCATGCCCTGCGGCGTTCGTCTTCGACGGAGTGCATTCTGCCGGCCGCGCGTTGCGGCCCGCTTTATCCATTGTTTGGCAACGCTCGCGATTCGCGCCGCGGCGGCCTGTTGCTTCGATGCTACACTTGAGCGCAACAAAGAATAGGCGAAAGGAGACGCCATGGCGGATCGCGTAGTTGAGCCGGGACAGAATACTGCGCCCGATATGCCCGAACTGCTTCAGAAGCTGTTGCAGTATCTGGTGCGTGAAGCGCGGAAGAATATGGAGAAGGAGCAGGGCTTCTCGCCGTTCGTGGGCGTTGCCGTGGGCGAGTCGCTGATTTTGGAGGAGATCACCGGCGAAGAGCCGGCCGATGTCTATCGCATGGCAAAGCATACGGTGGAAGGCACCACCGGGGCGCAGGGATACGGCTTCTGCTATGACGGCTATGTCGACACGGACGAGGGCCAGAAGGACGCCATCATCGCCGAAGGCGGCATGGCGGGCGTGCCGGAAGGATATGCCGTCGCGCTGTTGTATAACGTCGACCAGGAAAACGAGGCATTCGAGTTCGTTCCCCCCATTTCCTATATCGGCCCCGCGCCGAATTTCATGGCGTTGACGTTCAATGACGAAGCTCCTGCCGAAGAGGGTGCCGCGCCCCAGGCGCAGGAACCCGAGGGCCAGGAGGACGCGGACTTCGACGACGAACCGCGCGATCCTTCCGATATCTAGCAGCGCTCATGTTGCTGTGTTTTTCTGCCAGCATCGCTTAGCGGCAGATACGTGTTGCGTAAGCGGTACAAGGTAACGTTGTTCATTCTGCAGGGGCTTTCTCACCAGGGTACGTGAGAGGGCCCCTGTATCGTGTTAATGGGAAAGCGGAATCAATGAGGGCCGGTGCGAACGCGGAATCGCTCCCGATGGCAGGCTCGCTCTGCGTGCAGGTATTGTGCGGCATTCATGGAGGATGGATTATCTCTTGCTGAAATGCAGAATGCCTTGCTAGAATAGCCGAGCTAATCCTGCTTCGGGTAGACCTTCAACAGCCCCGGAGCCGCAGAGTCCAGAGGAGGTGAGCTGATGAAGGCTTATGAACTTTTGTTTTTCGTCAATCCCGCTATTGATGAAGAATCCCGTCTCGCAACCATGAAGCGTATCGAGACCGTCCTCTCTTCCGAAGACGGCAAGATCGATAACGTTACCGCTTGGGGTAAGCGCAAGCTGGCGTATGAGATCAACGGCTTGACCGACGGTGATTACACCCTCATTGATTTCCATGCTGATCCGGCACATATCGCCGAGATCGATCGCGTTCTTCGCATTACCGATGCCGTGGAGCGTCACATGATCGTACGTCGCGACGACCGCGAGTAATTCGAATGGCGCTTCGAAAGGGCGTCATAGCATGAAAGAGGGTATGAGATGAGCATCAATCGAGTCATTATCAGCGGCAACCTGACCCGCGATCCGGAGCTTCGCCATACTACGAGCGGAACTGCCGTCCTGGCCATCGGCGTTGCTGTGAACGACCGTCGCAGGAACAACCAGACGGGCGAATGGGAGGACTATCCGAACTTCGTCGACTGCACCATGTTCGGTTCCCGCGCCGAGGCGATCAGCCGGTACCTTTCCAAGGGAAGCAAGGTCGCCATCGAGGGCAAGCTCCGCTGGAGCCAGTGGGAGCGTGACGGCCAGAAGCGATCGAAGCTCGAAGTCATCATCGACGAGATCGAATTCATGTCCAGCCGCAACGGCGGCGGCAACGGCGGCTATCAGGGAAATGGCGGATATGATTCCCGCCAGGCGAGCTCCTACTCGCCGGCCCCTGCTGCTCCCGCTCCTGCGCCGGCGGTGGACACCTCGGTCTACGATGAGGACATCCCGTTCTAGGTTTAAGAGAGGTAATTCTACATGGCAGATTATGTAAAGCAGCCGCGCCGCAAGTACTGCCAGTTCTGCAAGGAAGGTGCCGAGTACATCGACTACAAGGACACCCAGATGCTGCGCAAGTATGTGACCGACCGCGGTAAAATCAAGCCGCGCCACGTCACCGGTGCCTGCACTCAGCATCAGCGCGACATCGCGAACGCTGTCAAGCGTGCCCGCGAGATGGCTCTGATGCCGTACGCAGTCCCCTCCGTCAGCGGTCGTGGCGACCGCCGCAATCGCTAAACGAGGAGGCTGAGATGAAGGTAATTCTACTGACCGAGATCAAGGGCAAGGGTGGCGAAGGCGACGTCGTCGACGTGGCTCGCGGTTTTGCGAACAACTACCTGCTGCCCCGCAAGATGGCTGTCGTTGCCACGAAGGGCAACCTGAAGCAGCTGGAGATGCGTCGTGCCAATATCGCGAAGCGCGAGAAGACCCGCATCGCCGATGCCGAGGCTCTGCGCGAGAAGCTGCAGGGTCTGACCGTCAAGGTGGACGCCCGCGTGGGCGAAGAGGGCCAGCTGTTCGGCTCCGTTACCGCCGCGATGATCGCCGACGCTCTGAAGGCGCAGGAGGATGTGGACGTCGATCGCAAGCGCATCGAGCTGTCCAATCCGATCCGCGTTGCCGGCAAGCACACCGTGTCCGTTTCCCTGTACCGCACCATCAAGGCTGACGTGACCGTTCAGGTCGGCGACGAGCCCGAGGTGGTCGACGAGGCCGCAGAGAACGAGACCGAGGAAGAGGCCGCAGCCGTGGCCGTCGAGGACGCACAGGAAGTCGAGGCGGAAGAGGCTGCCGAATAGCATCTTCCCCGCCGCGAACCCAATACGGTTTGCGTTTTCGAAAGAGATACTCCTCCGATAGTTCGGCAGGAACATCGAATGCCCTCCCTGGCGCCACTTGGCGCTGCGGAGGGCTTTTCCATTCCGGTGTATGCGGATTGGCGTGAAGACGGTACACAGGCGATGAAAGAATGCCGTATATGTGTTTCGCTCTTCCGCTGCCGAAATTGCGGTACCGTGATAGGTCAACGAAGCGAAAGGGGCGCCAATGGCACAGGGTGATGACAGGTACGATTCTTATCCCGAAGCGAACGGTTATGCCGATGGCGGCTATCCGATAACCGATGGTGGCGGTGGAAACGTCCGCGAGGAACCGCATAACATCGAAGCCGAGAAATCCGTTCTCGCGGCCTGTTTGCTGAGCGATGAGGCTATGGAGGACATTGCCGTCAAACTCCAGCCAGACAGCTTCTACCGCCCTGCACACCGCATGATCTTCGAAGCCATGCTGGATTTGTACACGCGCCACGTGCCCATCGACCAGATTTCGCTGGAAGAGCGCCTGCGCGCCGAGGGCACGCTCGATTCTGTCGGCGGCCGCTCGTACCTGCTGGATTTGGCCGACAACACGTTCGCGTTGACGAATTGGCGCATGCATACGGATGTGGTGAAGCGCACGTCCATCCTTCGCGGCCTGATCCGCGCCTCTGCCGAGATCACGGCCCTTTCCTACAACGCTCCGGACAATCTGGACCAGGTGGTCGAAGAGGCGGAGAAGACGCTGTTCTCCGTGACGGAGAAGCGCGTGTCCTCCACGTTCAAGAGCGTTGATGACCTGTTGGAAGAGACGTTCAACGAGATTTCGAAGCTTGCGGACCAGCAGAACCACCTTGCGGGTGTTCCCACAGGCTTCAAGGATGTCGACGACCTGTTCCACGGCTGGCGCGGCGGCGACCTGATCATCCTGGCAGCCCGCCCCGGCGTGGGCAAGACGGCCTTCGCCTTGAACATCGCTGCGAATGCAGCGAAGGCGGGTGTTGCAACAACGTTCTTCTCATTGGAGATGAGCGCCATCCAGCTGATGCAGCGTATCTTGTGCTCGCAGGCGGGCGTGGGCCTGTCGAAGGTGCGCGGCGGTTTCCTGAACGAGAACGACTGGCAGCTCATCGGCGATGCGCTGCAGAGCCTGTCGGGCCTGCCGCTGTACGTCGACGACTCCCCCGACCTCTCCATTCTGGAGTTGCGGGCGAAGGCGCGCCGCGAGCTGCGTCATTTCGACAAGGGTCTCATCATTGTGGACTACCTGCAGCTGATGAATCCGCCGGTTCCCCGTCGCGACGGAAACCGCAACGTGGAGGTTGGCGAGATCTCCCGCGGCTTGAAGGTGCTGGCGAAAGAGATGGACATGCCCGTTCTGGCGCTGTCGCAGCTGTCCCGTGCTGTGGAGATGCGCGGCAAGAAGCGCCCGCAGCTTTCCGACCTGCGTGAATCCGGCTCTATCGAGCAGGACGCCGACATCGTCATGTTCATCGACCGCAGTATGAACGAACAGGAAGCGGAGCAGGAAGGGCGTCCGGACCTGGGCACGGCCGAACTCATTGTTGCGAAGCACCGCAACGGCCCCACGCGCGATATCACGCTGGCATACACGGCCGAGAACACCACGTACAGCGACTGGTACGACGCCTCGCAGCTGTAGCGTCCCGCATTCGGTTCTCCCTGCTTGTTTCTTTCGGTACACTGGGTTATATGAGCGAAACGGTGACATTCATCCATGCGGCCGACCTCCACCTGGGGGCGCCGTTCCGCGGTCTCCGCAACGTCTCCGACAAATGGGCCGACCGCCTGGTCAAGGCCGTTCCGGAGGCGTATGACCGCTTGGTGGATGCTGCGCTCGAACACCACGTGGATTTCGTCATCATTGCCGGCGATACGTTCGATGAAGCTCGCCCGTCCTATGGCGACTACCTGCATTTCATCGACGGCCTGAACCGGCTCGGGCAAGCGGGCATACCCGTCTATCTGTGCACGGGAAACCACGACCCGTATACGTCGTGGCGGCAAAACTATGCGCGCCTGCCCCAGAACGCGTTCATGTTCTCTGCAACCCGTCCGGGGTACTTCTGCTATCAGAGAGGCGGAAGGCCGATTGCGCTGCTGGCAGGGCGCGGCTTCTACAATCAGGCGTGGCCGGCAGACGAAAGTGTTGCAACAGGCATCACGGCGGCAGATGCCGAAGCCGCGTTGGGCGTTTCGGCTCCGTTCTCCATCGGCGTCATCCATACCGGGTTGGACCGCGATATATCGAAGGCGCCGGTCGCACCTGCCCAATTGCAGCGGGCGGGCATGGATTACTGGGCCCTGGGCCATCTGCATCGCCCCGAGATCATAGACGATCCCGATGACCCCCACATTGTTTTCAGCGGTTGCATCCAAGGTCGCGCGTTGAACGAGACGGGACCTCACGGCGTCAACTTGGTCACGCTTCGAAAAGGCGCTCGCAACAAGGTGGAGTTCATTCCCACCGCCAGCGTGGTGTGGGAGCGGCCGAATGTGGACGTCTCGGATGCCGAGAGCCTGTCGGACGTTGTGGAGCGCATTGTCTCCGAGCTGTATCGCCTGAACGGAACGTCATTCTGCAGCCAGATGATCGAGCGCATTGTGCTGCGCGGTGCAACGTCCATGCACGAAGCGTTGCAACGTCCGGGCGTGTTGGATGATTTGCGCGACCGTATCAACACGGAAGTGCCGGACTTCTTCTGCGATGCGGTCGTGGATGCCACCACGCTGCCGCTTGACAAGGAACGGCTGCGCCGCGAGGGCCTGTTCCCGGCAACATTCATGGAGACGTGCGAGCAGACGGCGAAGCATCGCGAGGAAGAGCTTGCGTACTTGCAGGATGCCTTCGCGGAAAAGGGACTCTCGCTCCCCCGCTTTGTCGAGAAGCGCCTGGATGCCTTGGGCTCCGAGGCAGAGGACCTGGTGCTCGACCTGCTGAACGGGGGCCGCTCATGAACGCACGGGGGACTTCGCAGACCGCTGACGGTGCTTCGCGTCATGCATCCGGCACGTGGTATTTGTCCGGCATCCATATGGAAAGCTACGGTTCGTTCTACAACCGTTCCGTCGGTCCGTTCGGCCCAGGGCTGAACGTCGCGTACGGAAAGAACGAGGCGGGCAAGACGACCGTTGCCTCGTTTGTTCAGGGCGTGCTGTTCGGATGGACGCCCGCCCGCGGCAAGCAGAATGCCTATCGGCCGGCGAATGCGGGCCGTGCCGGTCAGCTGATTTTCAAGAACGCGGCGGGAGAGCAGGCGCAGGTCCAGCGCGTGCGCAATGCCGACGGGCTGCAGGGCGATGCGTGGCTGGCAAGCGATATCGATGCTGATACGTACCATTCCCTGTTCGCCCTGGACAGCGATGAGCTGCGGGGGCTGGACAACGCATCCACCGTCACGGCGCGCCTGCTTACGGCAGGTGCCGGCACGGACGATTCGCCCGCGAACGTTCGAGCGGAATTGGACCGCCAGTTGGCAAGTTACACGTCTCGTGCCGCGGCGAACGAGCATTCGCTCACGAATCTTGCCGCAGCCATCAAAGAAGCCGACGAGAAGGTGGCGGCAGCGACGACGGATGCGGAGCACCTGTTGCAATGCGAGGAAGAATCGCACGTGTTGCAACACAAGCGCGAAGAATCGGCGGATCGCCTGGCACGCCTGAATGCCGCTATCGAGCAGATGACGTCGCAGCAGGCGCTGCTCGAGGATCTGGAGCGTCGCCGCGACGACCTGCTGTCCCGGCGGGCCGAACTGGAGGACTCGCTTGATGAGGCAGCGCGCGAGCGCGAGTCTCTGGAACGCACGCTCCCCCAAGAGACGTCCGGGCTTCGCACGTTGAATCGCGCGCAGGAGCGCACGATTCGCGATACGTTGGATGACCTGCAAAAAGAACGCGACCGCGCAGAGCAGAACCTGAATTCCGCTCAGGCGGATTACGCGAATTCGAAGTCGCGTTACGACGCGCTGCAGGAAGACGACGTGTTTCTGAAGGCAGCGGAGCAGTCGCGACGCAAGCATCGCCTGCAGGCCGTGCTGTCGCTCCTGGTGCCGGCGATCTGCCTTGTCCTGGGCATTCCGATGACGCTGCACGGCTTGGATATCGGCAGCCTGGCCATCACGTCGTTCGGCATCGCGCTGGTGGTTGCCGCCGTATTGGTGGCCGTCGCTGCCGTGGTGGCGCTGATTCGCCCCGACCATACGGACGATGTGGTGCAACAACGTCGCCAGGATACGCACTGGGTTATGTTGCAGGACAAGAAACGCTGCGAAGCCTGCGAAGAGGAGCTACGCAAATGCGACGGGCAGATTGAGGCATACCTGAGCTTCAACCATCTGTCGGAGGCGGCTGGGTCGATCCGCCGCGCTCGCGATCTGCTCGATGCGGCGGATCGCGAACGCACCCAGATGAACGCCCTGATCCAGAAGGAGCAGAGCATCCGCGCGCAACGGGATGCGGCTGAGCAGTCCGTTTCAGCAATCCAGGACCAGGTGGATGCCGTGCTGGCGGAGTCCGGTGCGACGGACGATGTGGCACTGGATGAGATGCTGAGAGATTTCGTTGACCGCCGCACGAGCCTCATGGAAGAGCAGAAAGAGTTGAGCCATCGTTTGGGCGAGCTTTCGCAGCGTCTGTCGCAGGCCCGCAGCGAGACGGATTTCGCGCGCTTGAAGCAGCACGCGGCCGACTTGCGCACGCGGTTCGCGGAGAGCAAGCAGAACTACGCCCGCCTGTTGCTGGCGCGTCGCTACCTGCAGGCCGCCATAGAGGCATGGGAAGGCGAAAGCCAGCCGGCCGTATATGCCCAGGCGGGCAAGCTGCTTTCCGATATGACGGGCGGTGCCTGGTGCCGGGTGCGGCTCTCGTCGTCGGGCGAGCTTGAGGTCTTCGATGCGGAGGGCAGGGGTCGCAGCCCGCACCTGCTTTCGTTGGGCACGTGCCAGCAGCTGTACCTGAGCCTGCGCATTGCGTTGCTGATGACCGCTGACCGGGTGGGCCGCAACGTGCCCGTGCTCGCAGACGACATCCTGGTTAACTTCGATGACGAACGGCGCGAAATGGCGGCGCGCGCGTTGCTCAGCCTGGCCCGCCAGCGCCAGGTGATCCTGTTCACGTGTCACAGCGAAGTGGTAGCGCTGATTCAGCGTCTTGCCGCCGATGCGAACATCGTGGCGCTGTGACGAAAGACCGCGGGTACTCCAGCCGCCTGTACTATAATGGCGTCGCGCGAAACAACGCGGCCGCGTGGCGCGGTTGCGTTCCTCTGTCCGATTCAGGCGGGTGCACGCGAATGCCCGCGCAATGAAAGGATTCCAGATGCCGAGCACCGTTCTCGTCGGCGCCCAGTGGGGCGACGAAGGCAAAGGCAAGATCACGGACCTCATTTCCAGCGACTACGATTATGTGGTGCGCTACCAGGGTGGCAACAATGCCGGCCACACGGTTGTCCATGGAGGTAAGAAGCTGGCGCTGCACCTGATGCCGTCCGGCATCATGTACGAAAGCTGCACGCCGGTCATCGGCAACGGCGTGGTTGTGGACCCGTCCGTGCTGGTTGAGGAGATGGCGAAGCTGGAGGCGCAGGGCTTCTCGTGCAAGCGCCTGATCATCAGCTGCGACGCGCATGTCATCATGCCCTATCACCGCGACCTCGACGGTGCAAGCGAGAACAAGCTGGGCAAGAACAAGATCGGCACGACGAAGCGCGGTATCGGCCCCTGCTATCAGGACAAGGCGGCCCGCATCGGCATCCGCATCCAGGACCTGCTGGACGAGAAGATCTTCCGTCAGAAGCTGGAGACGGCGCTGGCTGTTAAGAACCCGATCCTGAAGAACTACGGGCTGGAAACGTACACCGTCGAGCAGATCTGCAGCGACTACCTGCCGTATGCCGAGATCATCCGCCCGCATATGGCCGAAACCGCATACCTGCTGAACAGCGCCCTGCGCGAGGGCAAGAATATCCTGTTCGAAGGCGCGCAGGCCACCATGCTCGACATCGACCATGGCACGTATCCGTTCGTCACGTCGTCCTCCTGCTGCGCCGGCGGCGCCTGCACGGGCACGGGCGTGGGCCCGAAGGCCATCGATCGCATCATCGGCATTTCGAAGGCGTACATCACGCGCGTCGGCTCCGGCCCCTTCCCCACCGAGCTGTTCGGCGAGGAAGGTGAAACGCTGTGCGAAGTTGGTCATGAATACGGTGTGACCACCGGCCGCAAGCGTCGCTGCGGATGGTTCGACGCCGTCATCGCGCGCTATGCCGCGGACTGCAACAGCCTGACGGACATGGCGCTGACGAAGCTGGACGTTCTGTCCGCGTTCGACACCGTGAAGGTGTGCGTTGCCTACCGTTCCGGCGGCAAGACGTACGACTACTTCCCCATGCAGCAGTCCGTGCTCTACCCGAAGCACGTGGAGCCTGTGTATGAGGAGCTGCCCGGCTGGAAGGGACAGGACATCAGCGGCTGCCGTACATTCGAGGAGCTGCCGCAGAACGCTCAGGACTACGTCACGTACCTTGAGAATCTGGTGGGCGTGCCCATGTCCATCATCGCCGTGGGGCCCGACCGCGATCAGACGATCTTCCGCGGTTGGCCGAAGCCGGCGAATATGTAAACGCTCTTTCCGAACGCCGTGCACTGCTGCGCGGCGTTCTTTGGTTTTCAGCCTCTGCGTGCGTTGCAACACTGCAGGAGGTAGACGATAGCTGCGCGTTGCCCCCTGCGGCTGAGCGCGGCGAACGGGAATGCGCAGCGTCCGGCAGGGACGCCGTTGATAAGGAGGATGGCAATGAACATCTTGGTATTGGGCGGCGGCGGCCGCGAACATGCAATCGCCTGGGCTTTGGCGAAGTCCCCGAAGTGCGAGAAGCTGTATGTGGCACCCGGCAACGGCGGCACGGCGGCTGTTGCAGAAAACGTTGCCGATTTGGATGCCGAAGACGGCCAGGCGGTGCTGGCCTTCGCGAAGGATCATGCCATCGACCTGGTAGTCGTGGGCCCCGAAGCCCCGCTGGTGGCGGGCGTTGCCGACGTGTTGCGCGCCGGCGGCATCGATGTGTTCGGCCCCAGCGCTTCGTGCGCGCGCCTGGAAGGCAGCAAGGCGTTCAGCAAGCAATTCATGCTGGATAACGACCTGCCCACGGCGAAGTACCGTACGTTCACGGATAAGGTTGCAGCCGCTGATTACATTAACGAGATCGGCGCGCCCGTTGTGGTGAAGGCCGATGGCCTGGCAGCCGGCAAGGGCGTTGTTGTGGCGGAGGATACGGCATCTGCCGTCAAGGCCTCCGACGAATGCTTCAACGGCCGTTTCGGCGAGGCCGGCGCCCGCGTGGTCATAGAAGAATGTCTGACTGGCCCGGAATGCTCGCTGCTGGCGTTCGTCACGGATGGCAAGGCGTTCTGCATGGAGCCGGCGCAGGACCACAAGCGCGCCTACGAGGGCGACAAGGGCCCGAACACGGGCGGCATGGGCGTGTACTCCCCCGTCCCCATTGTCACGGATCAGGAAATGGCGGCCATGAAGGACATCATGGAGCGCGCCGCAGCGGCTGCCGTGGCTTCGCCGTATCGGGAGAACGACCGCAATGTCCAGGACATCAGCATCTCGGAGAATACGTACGGCAGCGAGGAGTTCGACATGGACTACCGCGGTGTGCTGTACGGAGGGTTCATGCTGACGCCGGAAGGGCCGAAGCTGCTGGAGTTCAATGTGCGCTTTGGCGACCCCGAGACGCAGGTAGTGCTTTCCCGCCTGGAATCCGACTTGGTAGACGTCATGGTGGCGGTTGCACAGGGCCGTGCGCAGGACGTGAAGCTGTCTTGGTCTGACAAATGGGCCGTCTGCGTGGTCTTGGCAAGCGGCGGATATCCGGGATCGTACGAGAAGGGCAAGGTCATCACGGGCATCGACGAGGCCGAGGCGCTGCCGGGCATCACGGTGTTCCATGCCGGTACGAAGGTGGATGACAAGGGTCGTCTGGTTACGGCAGGCGGGCGCGTGCTGAATGTGGTTGCGTTGGGCGACAGCTTCGAAGACGCTCGCAAGCGCGCCTACGAGGCATGCGACCTGATTGAATTCGAGGGCAAGCAGTTCCGTCGCGATATCGGCGAGCGTGCCGCCCGCGGTCGCTCTGCTTGGGAATAGGATACTCGTGTTGCAACAAGATACGAACTCCCAGCATCATGCCGGACAATGCGAAGGCGCCGGCGAATCTCCGTTCGACGCCTTCGTGGCTACCATCGCGCGTTTGCGCGCGCCGGATGGTTGTCCGTGGAATCGCGCGCAGACGCACGAGTCCATTGCGAAGAACATGATCGAGGAAGCCTATGAAGCGGTGGATGCGATCGAATCGGGCGATGCCGCCCATCTGCGCGAAGAGCTGGGCGACGTATTGCTGCAAGTAGTGTTGCAGAGTCAGATTGCCGCCGACGCAGGCGAATTCGACATCAATGACGTCTGCGCCGACATCAACGAGAAGATGATTCGCCGGCATCCGCATATCTTCGGCGATGCGCAGGCGGAGACGCCGGACGACGTGGAATCTATTTGGAGCCAGGTGAAGCTGGCGGAGAAGAATGCTGTTGCAACAGCTGATACGGGGACGCAGACCGGACAGTCGGACGAACCCGTTCGGACTCCCCTTCTGGACTCCGTGCCGAAGAGCTTCCCGGCGCTAATGCAGGCGCAGAAGATTTCCCGCAAGGCTGCCGCCGCCGGTTTCGAGTGGGACACGGTTGAGGACGTCTGGGACAAGGTGCGCGAAGAGGTTGCGGAATACCAGGAGGCATCGGACGAAGCCTCGCGCGAGCTCGAGTTCGGAGACATCCTGTTCAGCTTGGTGAACGTTGCGCGCAAAGAAGGCATCGACAGCGAGTCGGCTCTGCGGAAGGCGAATGAGAAATTCCGCCGCCGCTGGGCATTCATTGAAGGTGCGGCCTGGAGCAGCGGCCGCAATGTGGAAGAGCTGGATTTCGAAGAGCTGCAACGCTATTGGGACAAGGCGAAGATGCTTGAAAAACATAGCGCCGAACAGGAACTATAGCGCAATGCAATAACCGTTCCCAATCCCATTCGTAATCAATTGGCGCTTCGCGCCGTCGCCGAAGATAATGCAGATGTAATCGGAAACGTTGGGGGTCGTACGCAGTAAACACGGCCTTTGCGTTAGGTGGAAAATGGGCAGCCGTTGAGCAGGATCGGCATCTGCTCGAACAAGCTGCCGTTCCGCCTTTCCATCCGATAGAACACATCGGCATAGGCGAAAGGACGGCTGCGATGGCGAATGTAAGGATTGCAGTACTGGGACTGAATCAGGGAATGCGCATTGCCCGATTGGTGAAGGCGCATCCGGAAGCGGAGCTGGCGGCGGTTGCAGGGTTCGGTGCACAGGCAGAGGATGCTGCGGCTGAGCTGGGCGTTCCCCTGTATGAAGATTACCGGGACCTGTTGGCGCAAGTGCCGCTTGATGCCGTTGCCATCGCGCTTCCCAACAAGCTGCATCTGCCTGCAACGCAGGCGGCGGTTGATGCCGGCATCAAGAACATCCTGCTGGAGAAGCCCATCGCGAACACACCCGAGGAAGGCCAGCGGATCATCGATATCTGCAAAGCTGCCGACGCTACGCTGCTTATCGGTCATCATCGCAGGTCTTCGAACCTGTATCTCTTCCTGAAAGATTTTCTGGCATCGGGCCGACTGGGCCGGATCATTGGCATCCAGAGCACATTCGCCATTGCGAAGCAAAAGGATTATTGGGACGCGGATTGGCACAAGCATCCGGGCGGTGGTCCGCTGCTGGTGAATGCCGTCCATGATGTGGACGACCTGAACAACGTCACCGACATGACGGTGAGCAGGGTGTATGCGGCTAAGCGCAATCTGCTGCACGGATTCGAAGCCGAAGACAGTGTGTCTGTGCTCTTCGAATTCGCCGAAGGACCTACGGCGACGTACTTCATTGCCGACGCGACGCCCAGTCCATGGAACTACGACTTGCTGGCCCATGAAAACGAGCAGTGGGCACCAGAGAGTGGCGAGAACTGCCTGCGCATCTTCGGCGATAAGGGTTCGTTCGGGTTCCCGAACATGGACTTCTACCATTATCCGGATGATTCCCCGGAGCATTATGGTTGGCGCCATCATCTGGTGAAAGAGCATTTCGAAGTAGAGCGCAATGATCCCATGGAATCGGAGGTGGCCCATTTCGTTGACCTTGTCCTGGGTCGGGAGACCACGCCGCGCTGCACGGGCGAGCAGGGGCTGGCCTCGTTGAAGGTCATCAATGCCGTGATTGAGTCGGCGGACACCGGTCAGGTCGTGGAAATCCACTGAGGAAGCCCAAACCGATCGGGTGACGGTGGTCGATAAAGCGAGTGCTGCAACACCGTACCGACATTGTGCAACACAACAGCGAATGAAGAGCGGAACTATGAGCGAAGAAAACGAAGTCGAAGAAGGCAGGCAATCGGGAATGACGATTGGCATTCCGAAGGAGGCTGCGGCGGACCAGCCGTTAGTTGCAGGAACGCCGGATACGGTTGCGAAGCTGATGCGCCTTGGGTATCGCGTGTGCGTGGAACGGGACGCGGGGCTGGCGGCAAGCTATACGGACGATCAATATGCACAGGCAGGTGCAGAGGTCTGCACGTCAGAGCGCGTTTGGGAATCCGATATCGTGCTGTGCCTTGATACACCGCCCGATGAATCGCTTTCCCGGATGAAGCGCGGCTCGGTGCTGATTGCGCGGATGAATCCGTATGGTCACAAGGATTTGCCGCAGAAGATGAGCGAACGGGGGATAACCGCGTTGGCCATGGACATGGTGCCGCGCATCTCCCGCGCGCAATCCATGGACGTGAGATCCTCCATGATGAACGTGGCAGGTTATCGCGCGGTTATCGAAGCGGCAAACTCATACGGACGCACGTTTGCGGGCCAGGTCACAGCTGCGGGCAAGGTTCCGCCCGCGAAGGTGTATGTCATCGGCGTCGGTGTCGCAGGGCTTTCCGCAATCGGTACGGCGGGATCGCTGGGGGCAGAGGTGTCTGCAACAGATGTGCGTCCCGAAGTGGCCGACCAAGTGGAATCCCTGGGCGGTACGTTCGTCGAGATACCCGTGAAGCAGCAGAGCGCCGATGGATACGCGCACGAGCTGGATGCCGAGCAGGAGAAGCAGACGCTTGCGGTATACGCGAAGCAGGCAGCGAAGAGCGATATCGTCATCACGACCGCACAGGTTCCGGGCAAACCGGCACCGTTGCTGCTGACGGAAGAAGCCGTGACGGGCATGAGGCCGGGTTCGGTGATCGTGGACATGGGAGCAAGCCCATTGGGCGGCAACTGTGCGCTTTCGAAGCCCGATCAGGTGATAACCACGAAAAACGGGGTGATCATCATCGGCTACCGCGATCTTCCCGCGCGGCTGCCCGGGCAGGCATCCCAGCTGTACGGCCAGAACATGGTGAATTTCCTGAAGCTTTGCACGCCGGGAAAAGACGGCGTGCTGGTCCTGGACGAGGACGACGAGGTCGTACGCGGAGTGACCGTCACGAAGGACGGGGCAATCATGTGGCCGCCGCCTCCCATCAGCGTCTCGGTAGCTACGGCTGCCCCTGCAAAGTCCGCTGCAACACAAACTGCAACACCTGCAGAACCCGTTGAGGCCGATGCGGCGGAAGAGAAGAAGCGCAAGGGGCTTTGGTGGAAGGTGCTGCTGGCGGTATTGGGCGTGTGGCTGATCATGGCATCGCCGGCAAGCGTTGCAGGACATTACGTGGTCTTCGCACTGGCCGTGGTGGTGGGCTTCTACGTCATCACGAACGTGACGCACACGCTGCATACGCCGCTTATGTCCGAAACGAATGCCATCTCGGGCATTATCATCGTGGGCGCCATCCTGCTCATCGGCTCCGATAACGTGGTTGTCCAGGTGCTTTCGTTCGTTGCAATGGCCATAGCCGCAATCAACATCTTCGGTGGATTCCTGGTTACTCATCGCATGCTGAAGATGTTCCAGAGGAGCTCTGAGGATCGATGATTACCGGTACCTTCCTTGACATGGGCTTCGCCGCATCGAGCGCGGTGTTGGACGCGCTGTCTCGATTCGAGACGCTTGCGTACATCGTGGCAGGCCTGTTGTTCATCTTGGCGCTTGCGAATCTGTCGCAGCAGAAGACCGCGCTGAAGGGCAACGCCTACGGCATCGCGGGCATGGTGCTTGCGCTTGCCGCCGTTATCGTGATCTCGGTAGCCTCGGATGAGCGGGGTGCCGGGCTGACGATCCTGCTCATGGCGGGGGCGCTTGCCATCGGTGCCTGCATCGGCATATGGAAGGCACGCCATGTGCAGATGACCGAGATGCCCCAGTTGGTGGCGCAGCTGCATTCGTTCGTGGGTGCATCTGCAGTGTTGGTGGGGTACAACTCGTTCCTGTCCGTGCCCGGTCTGGTTCTGGCCGATCCTGTTGCAGCTTCGGAAAACGCCTTCCATCTGGGCGAAGTCGGCATCGCGGTTTTCATTGGCGCGGTCACTTTCACCGGGTCCATCATTGCCTACCTCAAGCTGTCGGGAAAGATCTCCGGTAAGCCGCTGACGCTGCCGGGACGCAATGCGCTGAACCTGATCATGGTCGTGGTTGCCATCGGTTGCATTGCCTGGCTCGTGAATACGCACGGTGTGGGAGAGGGACTGGTGCCCTTGGGGATTATCACTGTCGTATCGCTGGTGTTGGGCCTGCACCTGGTCATGGCCATCGGGGGCGGCGACATGCCCGTGGTAGTGTCCATGCTGAACTCCTATTCCGGTTGGGCGGCCGCCATGGCGGGGTTCACCTTGGGCAACGACCTGCTAATCATCGCAGGCGCGCTGGTCGGCTCTTCGGGCGCATACCTGAGCTACATCATGTGCCAGGGCATGAACCGCAGCTTCATATCCGTCATCCTGGGCGGATTCGGCGAGGATTCCTCGTCGAAGGGTTCTTCCGCGCAGGTTTCAGACCTGCGCCACTACAACACCACGACGCCGGAAGAGGTGGCGCGGGAGCTGGAAGCGGCGAAGACCGTGGTCATCACCCCGGGTTACGGGATGGCGGTGGCACAGGCGCAGTTTCCTGTTGCAACACTCACTAAACGCCTGATGGACAGGGGAGTGGACGTGAAGTTCGGCATCCATCCCGTAGCGGGCCGCATGCCGGGCCACATGAACGTGCTGCTTGCAGAGGCGAAGGTGCCCTACGACACCGTCTACGAGATGGACGAGATCAACGACGACTTCCCGAATGTGGACATTGTCCTGGTCATCGGCGCAAACGACACGGTGAACCCCTCGGCGCTTACAGACAAGGACAGCCCTATTGCCGGCATGCCGGTGCTGCATGTGTGGGAGGCAAAGAAGGTCGTGGCATTCAAGCGCAAGATGGGCAATGCGGGTTATTCCGGCGTGGTGAATCCGCTGTTCTACAACGACAACACGGACATGTTGCTGGGCGACGCGAAGGAATCGGTGGAGGCGATTGTTGCAGCGCTGTAGCAGATGCTGCAAAAGCTTGACTACGGCGGGGAGACCGTAAACGGCCTCCCCGCCGTATGCTCGAGGGGCTACAATTACGACAACCGATTCACATGTGTTTGAAGGGGCTTCCGCCGCATGAATCTCTCGCATCTTCGTTATTTCAAGAAGCTCGCCGAAGTGCAGCATTTCACGAAAGCCGCCGAAGAGCTCTATATCGCCCAGCCCACGCTGTCCATAGCCATGAACCGCCTGGAAGAGGAGCTTGGGGCGCCATTGTTCATTCGCAGCCATGGGAAAGTTCAGCTTACGGAATGCGGCCGGCAATTCTACACGTTCGTGTCCACGGGTCTGGCGAATATCGACCGCGGGGTGGAGATCGTGCACGAATACGCCGACCAGATGAACAGCGTTATCAACCTGGGTTCGCTGTACGCCATCCAGGGAAAAGACTGGTCGCAGGCACTGTACCGATTCCGCCAAACGAGTCGCATGAATCCGCAGATCAACGTGAAGCAGGGGTATTCCGTGGACCTTCTTGCCGACTTGCAGCGCGGCGCGATTGATGTTGCGTTCGCCAGCATGCCGACGGATATGCGCACGGATGGGTTCGACCTGATGGAGTGCTGGTCCCAACAGCTGGTGGTGTGCGTGAATGCGAGCCATCCCTTGGCGGCCCGAACGAGCCTAAGCTTCGATGATCTGATGCCGTATCGTGTGCTGACGTATCAGCCGGAGAGTCCCTGTTACAAGGAGGTCATGGCGCTTCTTCGGGGGCGCGGTCTGAACGTGGAGGCGAATTACGACGACGAGGTGACCATGTCGTCACTGCTGGCGTCGAATCCGCACGACGTGGGGCTGTTCTGCTATTCGTATATGGTGCGCGCCTATGATGACCTGGTGTTTCTTCCCGTGAAGGGGGTTCCGGCAGCATTCCATAAGGTGTATCTGGTGTCACGCCGCGAGCCGCACCCGCGTGTGCTGGACGAGTTCATCAACTTCATGGCGCAGCATCGGCTGCCGCCTGTTGTCGTGCAATAAGCGCGCTGCGCGCAGTTATGGCGGAGTCGTGCAGTCGACGCCTGTTCGCAAAGTAATGCAAAATCGCATCTTGACCGTACGGAAATGTTTGGTAATATTCATTTCTGCATTTGCAAACAGTGCACTTCTGGTCAGGTAGCTCAGTTGGTAGAGCAGGGGACTGAAAATCCCCGTGTCAGGGGTTCAAGTCCCTTCCTGACCACCATGGAACTGACAGCCGAGCCTTCGGGTTCGGCTTTTTTTCTGCTTACGGCAGAAATTCATACGAGGGAGTACGTCTTCATGGCAGAGGAGAAGCGCGAGCATTTCGGCTCGCGGCTCGGTTTTATTCTGGTTGCGGCCGGTTGCGCCATCGGCCTGGGGAACGTCTGGCGTTTTCCGTACATCGCCGGCGAATACGGCGGCGCGGCCTTCATCATCATCTACCTGGTGTTCCTGGCAATACTGGGTCTGCCCATCATGGTCATGGAATTTTCCGTGGGCCGGGCAAGCCAGCGTTCCGTGGCGCGTTCGTTCCACGTGCTGCCGTCGAAGAAGAGCTTCCGCTGGTTCTCATGGTGGGGCTACCTGGGATCCATGCTGTTGCTGATGTTCTACACCACGGTGTGCGGGTGGATGTTGGCGTATATCCCGCGCCTGGCGTCGGGCATGTTCAACGGCGCCTCGTCGACGGCATCTGCGCAGGCGTTCAGCGCGCTGACGGCGAATCCCGGAGAGTTGATCTTCTGGATGCTCGTGTCCGTGGGCGTCGGCGTGATCTCCACGTTCATCGGCTTGCAGAAGGGCGTCGAACGCATCTCGAAGTTCATGATGTCGTCCCTGTTCGTGATTATGCTGGTGCTGGTGATTCGCTCCGTCACACTCGACGGAGCCGCTTCCGGCTTGCAGTTCTACCTGATGCCCGACTTCAGCCGCCTGTTCGCGGGCGATACGCTCTCAGCGCAGTTGGGCACGTTCGGCGATGCCGTGTACGCGGCCATGGGGCAGGCGTTCTTCAGCCTGTCCGTGGGCATGGGCGGCATGGCTATCTTCGGATCGCGTATCGGCAAGGACCGCAGCTTGACGGGCGAGGCACTGTGCGCCACCGGTTTGGACACGCTTGTGGCCGTCATGGCCGGTCTGATCATTTTCCCGGCGTGCTTCGCCTACGGCATCAACCCGGATGCGGGCCCGTCGCTCATCTTCGTCACGCTGCCCGTGGTCTTCGGCCAGATGCCGCTGGGCAATGTGTGGGGCGCGCTGTTCTTCGTGTTCATGGGGTTTGCGGCGCTGTCCACGGTCATTGCCGTGTTCGAGACGCTGGTGACGTGGACCATCGACCGCTGGGGCATGTCGCGCTACCGTGCCGTGGCGTTCAACGGCGTGCTGCTGGCGCTGCTCAGCATCCCGTGCGCTCTGGGCTTCAATGTGTGGAGCGGCTTCCAAGTGCCGGGCATCGGCGACATCCAGTCGCTGGAGGATTTCCTGGTGTCGAACAATATCCTGCCGCTCGGCGGCCTGATCTTCACGCTGTTCTGCACGTCGGAGTGGGGATGGGGCTGGAAGAATTTCCTGGCCGAAGCCGATGCAGGCAAGGGCTTGAAATTCCCCAAGGGCATGCGCATCTGGTGCTCGTACGGCATTCCCGTGCTGATGATCATCATCTTCATCATGGGTTACGCGCCGAAGATCTCGTTCTGGCTGGGTCTGGGCTAGCCCGCCAGGCCCGCACGCATGAGGCGGGCCTGCTTCATGCTGCTCGGCCAGGTGCATGCGGCATGCGCCTGTTCGCGGTTTTGGCCTGGTTTCCGGGTGCATGCGGTATGCGCGCGTTTGAGCTTTCGAACGCGCTGCCGCTAGCCGCACAGATTGCAGGCGGACGGGCAGGTGGCAAGGCCTCCCAGGGCCGTCTCCCTCAGTTCGCGCGGAAGGCTGCGACCCACGCGCAGCAGCGCGTCCACGGTTTCGTCGAACGGCACGAGGTTCGGGATGCCTGCCAGCGCAAACTCGGCGCTGACCAGCGCGTTTGCCGCACCCATGGCGTTGCGTTTCTGGCAGGGGACCTCCACCAGGCCGCCGACGGGATCGCACACCAGGCCCAGGCTGTTGCTGATGGCCGTGCCGGCTGCCCGCAGGCACATGCGCGCATCGCCGCCCAGCAGCTCCACGGCGGCACTTGCAGCCATGGAGCTTGCCGCGCCGATCTCCGCCTGGCAGCCTCCCTCGGCGCCGGATACCGTGGCATTGCGCGTGATGAACAATCCCACGGCCGCCGCGTTCAGCAGCGCGGCTTTCAACCGCTTGTCGTCCAGGCCGCGCGTCTTCTGCAGCGACAGCAGCACGGACGGGATGACTCCCGACGACCCCGCCGTGGGGGCGGCCACGATCAGTCCCATGGATGCGTTCGTCTCCAGCACGGCGGCGGAATACGTGGCGGCAAGCGAAAGTTCGCGGTCGCACGCGTGCTTTTCCGCAGCGAACTCCGTGCCCGCGAATGCCTGCATGGCCGCTGCTTCGCCCCCGATCAGCCCGCCCATGCTGCGCTCTTCCGTCTGATACGGCCCCGCAGCGGACGCGCGCATGACATCCAACACGCGATCCAGGTACGCTTCCGTCTCGTCCGGGTCCGTATCCAGCGCAATGGCAAGCGCCCGTTCGCGCCGCGCGACCCATTCGCTCAGCGGGATGCCATTCGTCTCGCAGTAGTCCAGTGCCCGTGCGGCGGTGGCGAAATCGAGCGCCTCGAACGCGGCCATGGCTTCGTCCGCGTCCTTCTGCGGCCGATTCGTCCGCTGCTGGCGGTTCAGGCCGTCTGCGGGAATCAGGCGGATGGACGCCACAGTTGGGCGCTCCAGGATGCGGTCGATGACGGGCTGGGGGATAGGCTCGTCCACTTCGAACACGGTGAAGGAATCGCCGCCCTTGCGCTTGCGGTGCATGAATACGGAGCCGATGTTGATGCCCTCGGCGCTCAGACAGCCGGCCACGTGCGCCAGGTTGCCGGCCGTGTCGGTCTGACGCACCACCATGGCGTCGAATTCGCCGGTGACCTCGACGTCCATGCCGTCGATGCGCGTCAGCTTCGCCGCGCCGCCGCCGATGGAGACGCCGCGTGCCTGCACGGATGACCCGTTCGACCCCACGGCCGTGATATCCACCGTGTTCGGATGCGGCGTCTTCGCGGCATGATCCTTCTTGAACGAGAATTCCAAGCCGGCATCGCGCGCCGCCTCGAACGAATTGCGGATGCGCAAATCGTCGGTGTGCATGCCCAAGATGCCCGCTACCAGGGCTTTATCCGTGCCGTGTCCGCGTCCCGTCTGCGCAAACGACCCGTAGAGCGTGAAGTCGGCCTTCACCGGCTCGCACTGCAGCAAGTCGCGCACCATGGACGCGATGCGCAGGGCGCCTGCGGTATGGGAAGAAGACGGACCCACCATGATGGGGCCGATGACGTCGCGTAGCTTCAGCGGTTTCACAGATATGCCTCCGATCCATGCGTTTACCTCTTTGCAATTTTTTAGGACATCGCGGGCGCCGCGGGGCCTTGGAATCCGCATAACGGGCCACTGTTAACAAGCTCTTTACGCTGGCGAAATAAGTTTCGCATTTGGCTGAATAGCATGAAACACGAGGCAAGGGACCCGTGGCGCCGACCGGATTCCGGTACGCGCCGCGACGATCGGACGGAGTTTTCCTATGAAGAGCATCGTGATACTCGGCGGCGGAGAGGCGGGCTTCTATACCGCTTTGGGCTTAGAGAGGGAGCTGCATGGCCAGGCGCGCACAACGCTGGTGGACATCCGCTCCCATATGGTGTACCAGCCGTTTTTGGCGGAGGTGGCATCGGGCTCCATTGAGCCGCGTCATATCCAGGTACCGTTTCACCAGCATCTTCGCAAGACGGAGATCGTGTGCGCAAAGGTCATGGGCATCTCGTCTGCCGACAAGATCGTCCATCTCGAGAACATGGACGGCGACAAATGGGATCTTTCGTACGACATCCTGGTGGTCACGCTGGGCGGTGTAGTGAAGACGTTCCCAACGCCGGGCATTGCGGAGCACGCCATCGGCTTGAAGTCCGTGGAAGAGGCCGTGCACATCCGCAACAAGATCATCACGAACTTCAACCGCGTTTCCAGCATGTATCCCGACAATCCGAATCGCAAGCGCCTGCTGACGTTCGTGGTTGTAGGCGGTGGCTTCTCGGGCATCGAGGTGTTCGCCGAAATGCACGACCTGGCGCAGAACCTGTTGCAGTTCTACCCGAACGTGAACGAGTCGGAATTGGAGTTCCACCTGATAGAAGCCGCGGACCGCATTATGCCGGAGATGCCGCGCGAACGTTCGGAATGGGTGGTGCAACAGATGGAGGAGCGCGGATCGCACGTGCATCTGAACACGCGCGTCGTGTCCGCCGTCGACGGCGTGGTCCGTACGTCCGAGGGCGAAGCCTACGAGACGGAGGTAATTGTATGGACGGCCGGTCAACGTGCGAACCCTGTGTTGCAGAACAGCGACCTGCCGCTTGATTCCCGCGGTCGCCTGCGCTGCCGCACGGACCTGCGCGTGGAGGGTGACGACGGCATCGTGAAGGACGTCTGGGGCGCCGGCGATGCCTGCAACGTTGCCGACTTGAGCGGGGATGGCCTGCCGGACGGCTCGTGCGCTCCCACGGCGCAGCATGCCATGCGCCAGGCGCATCTGCTGGAGCGCAACATCATTGCCGACCTGAACGGCCGAACCTTGCTGGAATACCGCCATGCGAACGCCGGCATGGTGGCTGGCCTGGGCATGGGCCTGGGCGTGTTCACGGACGGCAGCAAGCAGCGCGGCATCAACGGGTTCGTGGCCTGGATGTTCCACCGCGCCTATCACGGCTTGGCCGTTCCCACGGTGGAGCGCAAGGTGCGCGTGGTAAGCGACTGGTTCCGCGCTTTCGTGGTGGGCCGCGACTTTACGGCAACGTCCGAGTTCGCGCATCCGCGCGCGCTTTTCGAGGAGTATGCCGCTCCCATGCGCCCGGAGGAGAAGCCCGCTCCGCAGACGGAGGCCGCACCTCGGGTTGCGACGGGCAAGGGCGATTCGGATGCCGATGCTGAGGGCGCACCCGACGACGAGCCTGCGCAGGTGGACAAGGCAAGCTAGCATCGTGCCCAGTCGGCGCCGGCGGTTGAATGATCGCCGGCGCCGATGGGCTATTCGTCTAACGGCAGTTCCAAGCGGCGCGGGCTTTCGACGGATTCCTCCAAGCCCGCGCCGACCTATGCGCATTTGGCGTAACCGCAAGGAATCGAGCCGCGGAAACGCGGAGGACATGCCCCGGTAGTAGAATCGAGGATGTTGTAAGCAAGCCGAGAAGGAGAATGCGATGAGCGACAATACCCCGATCGTGGGAATCATCATGGGTTCGCAAAGCGATATGCCGACGATGGAGCCCTGCATGAAGCAGCTGGATGAATTCGGTATTCCGTACGAGGTGAAGGTTGCATCCGCGCACCGCAAGCCGCTGGAGGTGCACGAGTGGGCATCCACGGCCGTCGATTGCGGTATCCGCGTGATCATCGCCGCTGCCGGCAAGGCGGCCCATCTGGGCGGCGTCGTTGCAGCGTATACGCCGAATCCCGTTATCTGCGTGCCTATGAAGACCAGCGACCTGGGCGGTCTGGACTCTCTGCTGTCCATGGTCCAGATGCCCTCCGGCGTTCCTGTGGCGACTGTGGCAATCAATGGTGCGAAGAACGCTGCCATCCTGGCTGTGCAGATGCTGGGTACCGGCGACGATGCCATGCGCGCCAAGATCGTGAAGATGAAGGAGGACATGGCGAACGCCTAGCGTACCTGCCTTCTTCTGTCATTCCCTCAAGGAAAGCAGCGCCTTGGAGCAGGGCTTTTGCCCGCGCTCCAAGGCGCTTTGCGTTGCGGATTGAGGGAAGCTGTTGGGTTCGTTGGGGGAGCGAGGGACATGGGGTAGCGCGCAGGCATGCGCGCTGTTTACGAATAAGGAAGAGCTGACAGTTTCAAAGGCGTTTTTCCCTGCAGGGAAGCGCTTACCGCCAAGAGAATCGCAATTATTGGACGAGAATTCAGGTTGGGAATGGTTTCACGGTGGCTAATTATTGGACCTGCGGACCGCCGATAACTGTTACATTGCATTATCCCAGGTCAAACGCACTGATGCATTCTCAGGCATCTCTGACGGTGCCGCTTCGCGCCTTCTTCGACTGAGTTGCGCACCGCTAAACCATTCCCAAGTTCAGTTTTCGTCCAACAATTCGGAATTTGTTGGAAGCGGGCTGTCTCTCGGCCCGTTCGCGGAATGCTGGGCGTCGCACTTGCCGCCCGATCCCGCGCGGGCCGCCGCCAGGCCGCTTGCCGCACCATCCGTCGCCTGCTTCCAGACGCACAGGACGGGCGGCACCGTTGCCGATGCCACCCGCCGGTGAAAGGGTGTCGGCCTGCAGGAAGCGCAAGGCCAAAGTGGGGGTATCCTGCGCGCCTGCACAGGGCTCACGGCCGACAGTCGGATCCGCGCGTCCGGCAGCCCATCCGAAAGCCGCCGACTCGCGCAGACCCGCCGTACCCGTCAGCCCTTGGCCTTGAAGCGGTCGTACTTCAATGCGGAGATATCGATGGTATGCGACTCCCCATCCAGCAGCAGCTCGCTTAACGCCAGGCCCGTTGCCGGCGAGATGCCGAAACCGTGGCCGCTGAAGCCGAATGCCAGCGTCAGCCCGGGGACCTCGCTGGGCTGGTCCAGGACGGGCACCACGTCAGAGCAGGCGTCGTAGGCGCCGGCCCACGTGCGGATGACCTTCACGTCCTTCAGGGCGGGGAAATAATGCATGATGCCGCGCGTGATGCTGGGTGCCGTGATGCTGTCCGTGGCGAAGCGGTCGCGGTCGGACGTGTATGCCTGCAGACCGCTGTTGCCTCCCATGACGAACGATCCGTGCTCGGACTGGTGCCCGTAGAACTCGCCGCCGGCAACGCCGATCATCACGTCGAACATGTGCGGGCATGCCTCCGTGACCAGCACCTCGTTGAACTGCTTCTCAACGGGGATGTCGATGCCCACCGTGTTCGCGATCTTGCGCGACTCGTAGCCGGCGCACAGCAGGATCTGCTCGCCCTCGTAGTCGCCGTCGTCCGTCTCCACAATGCGGGCCTTGCCGCGCACCTTCCGGATGCCCGTGACCGTGACGCCCGTGATGAACGTCACGCCCATGGCCAGCGCTCGCTGGTAGAAGCCCAGCGTGGTCTTCAGCGGGTTCGCGTGGCCGTCCGTGGGGCACCAGCTGGCGCCCACGACCTCGTCCGACATGGCGGGGCAGATTTCGCGCGCCTCGTCGCCGGAGACCATCCACACGTCCAGTCCCACGCTGGTGGACTTCTTCACGTGGTTCTCCAGCGTCTTCAGGTGGCCTTCCGTCAGGCCCAGGCGCAGGTTGCCCTTCTGCACGTATTCCGTGTCGCAGCCCAGCTCGTCGCTCAGCGTGGGCCAGATGTTGCTCACGGCGTACATGGCCAGCGGCAGCTCGCGGATGTCGCGTGCGGACTGGCGCACGCCGCCGGCGTTGCGGCAGGATCCGCCGTTGCCGATCTCCTTCTTCTCCAGGACGATGATGTCCTTCATACCGCGTTTGGCAAGGTTGTAAGCGGTGGCACAGGCAACGATGCCGCCGCCGATGATGATCACCGATGCGGTTCTCTTCTCGTCAGCCATGGCCTACTTCTCCTTCTCGTCAATGACTTCGTTCGCGAATGTGCCGATGACCACCGGGCGAACGGTGCAGCGGCCGGTGATGAATCCCAGGTCGTCGATCTTGGCGCCCTGCTCTCGCGCGATGATGTTCTGGAAGTTGCGTTGGCACGTCTGGCCCTGGCACAGGCCCATGCCGCAGCGCAGCCAGCGCTTGACCTCGTTCGTGGTGCGCAGGCCGTCGTGCACGGCCTTCCTGATCTCGCCCTTCGTGATCTCCTCGCATCGGCAGATGATCATGTCGTCATCCGGCTGGGGTACGAATTCGCCTTCCGGCGCGGTGCGGATTATCTTGCTCATGCGATCTCCCCCTCGGCCTTGTAGAAGCGCGCCTTGTCGGCGTACTCCAGAGGCACCTTCATAGTCAGCAGAACGGTTTTGTCCATGGCCTTCGTGTTCTTCACGGAAACGATCTCCGCCGGGCAGACGGGCTTGCCGGAACGGTCCAGCGCCATGCCCTTCTGGCCCTTCTCGGGCAGCGGCAGGAACTCGTACGGGATGCCGATGCTTGCGTAGCCGGGCTCGAAATCCTCGTTCAGCAGGAAAATGGCCTGGCCGGAGCACGCTGCCACGCACATGCCGCAGCCCGTGCACTTGCTTTCCGGGTTCACAATCGGCAGCTTCACGATGTCGGAACCGACCATGATGCAGCCGAACTTGCAAGCGTCCTGGCAGGGGTTGCAGGGGATGTTCTGCGTGCATTCGATCACCGGGTGGATGCCCGGCTTCTTCACGGACGCGGCGGGGAAGTTCTTCATCTCATCTTCCGTCACGTAGCCGTTCTTCAGCAGGTTCTGGGAGATGGTGTAGCCCTCGTCCGTGGTCACCCAGTCCGTGCGGCCCTTGTTCTTCGGGGCGAACATGCCCTCGCGCAGCTGGCCGAGCGACTTGTGGTAGGCCTCCACGCGCTCATCGAATTCCGCCGGGTCCAGGTACCCGCTTTCGCGGGCGGCGTGCGCTCCCGAGATGCGGCCCAGCAACATGGCCGAGGACGCCTCCTCGATACCGGCCACGTCGCCGGCGCAGTAGATGCCCTTGATGCTGGTCTCGCCGAATTCGTCGACCACGGGCACGTTGCCGCCCTTGCGCGGGATGAACTTCATCTCGCAGCCGGCGTTGTCTGCCAACTGGCTCATAGGCGAAAGGCCCACGGCGATGCAGATCGTATCCACGTCGAACGTCTGCTCGGTGCCGGGGATAGGTTGGAAGCGGTCGTCCACCTCCGCGACCACGGCGCCCTCGACGCGGTCCGTGCCCAGCGCCTCCACAACGGTATGGCGCGTCAGGAACGGCACGCCTGTGCGGGCCACCTTCGCGGCGTGCACGCCGTAACCGCCCACGCGCGGCGCGGCATCGACCACGGCGGCAACCTCGCAGCCGGCCTGCAGCAGCTGGAAGGAAACAACCAGGCCCACGTTGCCGGAGCCCACCATCAGGATGCGCTTGCCCGGCATGACGCCCTGCAGGTTCATGAGGGCCTGTGCGGCGCCGGCGCCGATGACGCCGGGCTTGTCCCAGCCCTTGAACGGGATCATGTTCTCCGCGGCGCCCGTGGCGATGATGATGTTGTCGCCCTTGTAGTGGATCACCTCGTCGCCTTCGCGAACCAGCACTTCCCTCTCTTCGTAGATGCCCATGACCACGGCGTTCAGGAACACCTTCACGCCGGCCTCTCGGGCCTTGTCCAACAAGTCCTCGCCAATGCGGAAGCCGCGCTCCTTCGCGTGGTGCTCCTTCGAGCCGAAGAACTTATGTATCTGCTTGAACAGCTGTCCGCCGGGGCGGGCATTCTCGTCGAATACGGCAACATCCATGCCCAGTTTCGCCGCTTCGATGGCGGCCGAAAGACCGGCCGGGCCGGCGCCGACGACGATCATCTCATAGCGCTTCATTTGTGGTCAGCCTCCCATTGCTCCTTCGTCTGCACTCCGTATTGCGTTTCCACGGAGATGCCTTCTTCCAACGGCGTGATGCATGTGCGTACGTTCGGCTGCCCGTTCACGATCATGACGCAGTCCGTGCAACGCCCGATGCAGCAGAACACGCCGCGGGGCTTGTGCTGCTTCGCCGTGTAGCGATGCGTCATGACGCCGGCCGCATGCAGCGCAGCCGCAATGGATTCGCCCTCGTAGCCTTTCATCTCCTTGCCGTCGAACGAGAAGGTGACCTGCTTGCCCTTTTCATAGCTGCCGATAATCGGATGCTGCTCGATCCTCATATCCATCCGTCTCACCCTTTCACCTTACGATTAACCGTAGCTACTGCTATCGGCTGACCCTGACACTAAGGTTTGATTGTTACGGCTGTGTTTCCCCACGTCAGAGGCTTGTATCGTTAAAGAAATCGAAACAACCCCGTATTTTTTACGTTACAAACGCCGTTTACGTTTTAAGCAGTCAATCAAACGGGACGGCGAATCCCATGGACTGAGGAGGCAACATCATGGCCTATCCGAGAATCGATTTCCTGTATCTGAGCGAACCCGACATGATCCAGGCAGGCGTCACCGATGCACTGGAATGCGTTGCCACGATGGAGGAGGTAGTCAAGCTTCTGGACGAGGGCGACTACCGCATGGGCGGCGAGAACGGCAATTCCCACGGCTGCATGATCCAGTTCCCCGAGAATCCGATCTTCCCCGGCATGCCGAAGGACGGCCCCGATCGCCGCTTCATGTGCATGCCGGCGTACCTGGGCGGCAAGTTCGCCATGGCGGGCGTGAAGTGGTACGGGTCGAACGTGGAGAACCGCGAGATCGGGTTGCCCCGCTCCATCCTCATGATCACGCTGAACGACAAGGATACCGGCGCCCCGGTCGCCTATATGTCGGGCAACCTGGTAAGCGCGTATCGCACGGCGGCCATCCCGGGCGTGGGCGTGAAGCAGCTGGCGCGCGAAGATGCCGAGGTGCTGGGCATCGTGGGCCCCGGCTTCATCAACTCCATCACGATCGAGACGTTCGCGAAGCTGCGCCCGAGCCTGCACACGCTGAAGATCAAGGGCCGCGGCAAGGCGTCAATCGACCGCTGCATCTCGTACGTGAAGGAGCACTGCCCGCAGTTCACCACGATCCAGGTGTGCGACACGCTTGAGGAATGCGTGCGCGGCTCCGACATCATGAACTTCGCCACGTCCACCCCTACGGGCGGCCAGGAATCCTATCCGTACTTCGATCCCGAGTGGCTGAAGCCCGGCGTGCTGATGTGCGGCCCCGGCGCCATGAACACCAGCAAGGAGCTGATCCAGGACCCGGCCACGAAGCTGGTCGTGGACAACATGGGCCTGTACGACGCATGGGCCGAGGAGTATCCGTACCCGACGTTCGATACGTGGTTCCTCATCGGCAGCAAGTTCACGGACATGATCCACGACGGCGAGCTGACCCGCGATCGCATCGAGAACATCGGCGCCATCGTGGCCGGCAAGGCGCCCGGGCGCGCGTCCGACGACCAGATCATCATCTACTCCATCGGCGGCATGCCCGTTGAGGACGTGGCCTGGGGCAAGACCGTGTACGAGCACGCCATGGAGAAGGGTATCGGCACGAAGCTGAACCTGTGGGAGAAACCGTACTTGTATTAATCGCCGGGTATATCCCGGCGCCGAATCCCGACATGTGAGGGGGAGCTATGTATGACACCGGCACAACCGCGTTCATGATCATCGCCACCGCACTGGTGATCATGATGACTCCGGCGCTCGCCTTATTCTACGGAGGCCTGTCGCGCCGCAAACATTCTTTGAACACCATTGCCATGTGCCTTCTGGCAATGGGCGTCGTGGGCGTTTCCTGGGCGCTGATTGGCGATTCCATCGCCTACGGCAATGCAACGGACGCATTCGACGAGAACGGCAATCTGGTCAATGTCGCAGCACTGTTCGTGGGCGGCCTTGAGCGCCTGGGTTCGAACTGGACCATCACGGAGCTCATCGACGCGAACGCCTCTACCGCAACCACGGTGGGCGGCGCCGAGATCGGCTCGTACCCGGGAGCGGTGAGCGTGGCCTTCCAGGCATCGTTCGCCATCGTGACAACGGCCATCGTCTCCGGCTCGCTGGCCGGGCGCCTGAAGTTCGGCCCCTGGGCATTCATCACCGTGCTGTGGCCGCTGCTGGTCTACGCTCCTATGGCCCACATGGTCTGGGGCGGCGGCATCATCGGCAATCCGGATGCCATCGGCTCGCTCGACTTCGCCGGCGGCACGGCCGTCCACATCACCAGCGGTCTTTCGGGCTTGGTGCTCTGCTTGATTCTGGGCAAGCGCCGCGGCTTCGACCAGATGTCCTACCGCCCGCATAACGTCCCCTCCGTGGTACTGGGCATGGGCTTGCTGTTTGTGGGCTGGTTCGGATTCAACGGCGGTTCCGCGCTGGTTGCCGACGGCAACGCCGGTATCGCGATCCTGAATACGGTCATCGCCGCTTGCGCCGCCTGCGCCTCCTGGGCCGTGGTCGAGCGTGTCAAGACCGGCAAGCCAACGGTAGTCGGCATGTCCACCGGCGTCATTGCCGGCCTGGTGGTCATCACCCCGGCATGCGGCTTCGTTGCCCCCTGGGCCGCCGTAGTCATGGGCATCATCGTCTCGCCCATCTGCTACTTCGCCATTGCCTTCCTCAAGCACAAACTGGGCTACGACGATGCGCTCGACGCATTCGGATGCCATGGCGTCGGCGGCCTGGTCGGGTGCATCCTCACCGGACTGTTCACCCTGCCGGACCTGGCTTGGAACGGCTCTGCCGGCCTGTTGTACACCGGCGATCCCACCCTGCTGGGTGCGCAATGCCTGGCCGTTCTGGTCACGGTCGCCTACGTGGCAGTGGTCACCGGCGTGCTGGGATTCGTGACGAAGAAGCTGTTCGCGAATTCGCTCCGCGTTCCGAAAGAAGAAGAGGATCGCGGCCTGGATATCACGCAACACGGCGAATCCGCTTACCCGGCATTCCTGGGACTGGATTAACCATCCTGCGCAATCCGAAGTTGCAGGGCGCGAAGGCGCGACGCCTGTTCGCTTCGGAGCTTCTCGAAACCGTCCGCTCCCGTTCGTCGGGGCGGGCGGTTTCCGCGTGTTGGGGCGGCTTCAGCTGCCGGGCGCGTTCGGCTGGGCTCGCCGGTTGGTGCCCGCCGGCATGCCCGGCGGCTGGCATCCGCGCCCGTCGCTGCGAGCCCGTAACGCTTGCGTCAGTTGCCCAACGCGTCCGGCATCAGGACCCGCAGCGCATGCGGGCAGATGTCCACGGTGAACGTGCGCGCCTCCATGCGCTCGCCGTCGGCCTGGCACGGAGGGATGTCGTTGAACGCCAGCTTCATATGCGCCGCCTGCCGCAGCTCGATCTGGCGGAAGCCCGTGTGGTTCCCGTTCTTCGCGCGGAAGAACACATGCAGCGCCCGCATCATGCTGGCCGGCGGGTGGGCGATGCAGATGTCGAACAGCCCGTCGTCCGGCTGCGCATCCGGGCAGATGCGGAATCCGCCGCCGTACGTGGGGCCGATCTGCACGGCGAACGTGATGGACTGCCCTTCGGCCTGCTCTCCGTCGAACGTGGCCGTGTAGGGGATTGCCTCCAGGTGGTGCACCATCTGGTCCACGCCGCTCTGCAGGTACAGCAGCGGGCTGGACTTGCCGCTGCGCAACCGCCGCTCCATGGTGTCCAGGGCGATGGCGGCATCCACGCCGAACGACAGCGTCTCCGTGAAGTACTCGCCGTTTGCGCAGCCCAGGTCCAGCGCATGCGGCTGCGCGGTCAGCAGCTGGGCGCAGGCCTGCTCGGGCACGGCGGACATGCCCAGCGTGCGCGCGTAGTCGTTGCCGGAGCCCATGGGGATGATGCCGAAAGCGGGTCGTTCCGCTGCGGGGATGCGCATGAGGCCGTTCGCCGCCTCGTGGATGATGCCGTCGCCGCCCAGCACCAGCACGGTGTTGAATGCACGGGCGTTCGCGGCAAGCTTCTCGGCATGGTGCGGCTGCATGGTCCGCACGGCTTCGAACCGTCCTTCCGGCAAGGCGGCCTTCAACTGCCGCACGGCTACGGCCGCGGCCTTCGCCCCTTCGCCGCTGCGCGCCGCCGGATTCGCTATCAGCAGCGTCCGCCCTTCCTCGAGCACCGTGATCCCCCTGCCGCCTGTCCGTATTTCGCTCTGGCTGCATCATACGCCTTCGCTATAATCTGGGAAAACGGCAGCGCCTGCGGGGCGCTGTCCGCAGTGCGCGTGGTAGGAGGGCTTCTATGCCGGTACAGGAAACAAGCGTTCCGGAGCAGACGTTGGCCGCGTTCGACAAAACGAAGGCCGCCGTGCTGATCATCGACATCCTGGGCAATCCGTATGCATCGCCGGTGTCGGGGCTTGCCGTTCCCGCCACGGAGAATGCCGCGGCCATCTGCCGCAGCGCTCGCGCGGCCGGCGTGCCGGTGATCTTCTGCGATGACGCGCATATCCCCGGCTTGGACCGCGAGCTGGAGCTGTGGGGCGAACATGCGCTCATGGGCGCGCCCGATGCGCAGCCCAGTCCCCAGCTGGGTCTCTGCGACCGCGACTACGTCATTGAGAAGCGCCGCTACAGCGCGTTCTTCCAGACGGGCCTGCGCCTGCTGCTGGAAGAGCTGGGTGTGGAGACGGTCATCGCCGTGGGCGAGGACACGAACATCTGCGTGCGCCACACGCTTGCCGACGCGTACTTCAACAACTATCGGATCATCTTGTCCACGGACGCCACGTGGACGTTCTTGATAGGCAACCAGGAAGAGGGCCTGGAATACTGCGAAACGTGCTACGGCGCCGCGCTGCTGGACACGGCCGGTATCGTGGCGCTGCTGGAGGGCTAGCGCCCCGGGTTGCGCGCGGCTGCCCGCCGATCGCTTGCGCAGTCTGCTCGCGATGTGCCCGCAGTCTGCCCGCAGCCCGCGGAGAGGCGCCGCCAGCTGCTGCGTTTACGCGCTCACGATGCTCTTCAGCGGCTTGTCGAACGGTTCCAGCGGCACGGCATCGACGCGCTGCTCTTCGTACGCCACGCCGATGACCTGGGCGTCGGTGCGCGTCTGGGCCAGCAGACGGTCGTAGTTGCCGCCGCCGTAGCCCAAGCGGTTGTTCGCGGCGTCGAACGCCACGATTGGAACGATGATGACGTCGAGCTCTTCCGCTCCCACAACGGGGTAGGCCTCCAGCACGGGGTCGTCGGGGGAAAGGGACTGCAGGGGATTCACCACGAACGGGCACGTCTCACGCTGCTCGAACGACACTGCGCGGAACACCATGTGCAGCTTGCGATGCTCGGCGTTGCCCTCCGGCAGGCGCTCCATGCAGGGGTAGCACACGCGCGCATCGTGGTTGTAGGCCATTGCCACGAAGCCGCTGACGTCCGGTTCGCTCTTCATGGCGGAATAGACGGAGACGGTGATGCGCGGCGTTTCGCCTTCGCCGCCGTCGGCATTCTCCGACCCGGCGGCAGGTGCGCTTGCCCATGCCTGCATCTCCTTCTTCTGCTCCAGCTCCTCCCAATCGATCTTCTGGAACAGCTGCGCCCCTATCAGGATGTTCTTTCCCTCGCGGTAGTCGGGGGTGATGGCATCGCGGCGCGCCAGCACTTCCTTGCGCAGCGCGGCCTTCTGCTCGCTTATGGTCATGGCGGTCTCCTTTCGTTTCCCCGTGAAGCGTACGCGATTCGCCTCTGCGGGTGCAGGGCTTGCCGGAAACTGTTCGGTGAACGTCAAGCTCCCAACAGCTGCATGACCAGCAGGATGACGGTCAGCAGCCCCACCACGCCCACGGTGAGCCACAGCAGCACGGTTCCCAGTTTGGACTGGCGGTACCGCCCCATGATGCGCTTGTCTGCCGAGATGATGGCCATGAACGCCAGCAGCACGGGCAGGATGACGCCGTTCACGAACTGCGCCGTGAGCATAACGCCCATCAGGTTCGCACCGGGCACCAGGACCACGATGGCGGAGAACGCGATGATGAACGAGATGATGCCCTTGAACGTGGGCGCGTCGCGCCAGGAGAAGTCCACGCCCGCTTCCCAGCCGAATGCCTCGCAGATCACGAACGACGTGGTGATGGGCAGCACGCAGGCCGCAAGGAAGCTGGCGGCAATGAGGCCGACGGCGAACAGCATCTCGGCATACTGCCCGGCGAACGGCGCAAGCGCGGCCGCGGCGGCCTCGGCGCTGTCGACGGTGATGCCCTGGGGGTGCAGCACGGCGCCCGTGGTGACGATGATGAACCAGGCCACCAGGCAGGCGGCGACGGTGCCGCTGATGGAGTCCACCTTCTGGCCCGTGAAGTCGTCCGTTCCGACGCCCTTCTCCACCACGTTGCTCTGCTCGTAGAACATCATCCAGGGGGCGATGGTGGTGCCGATCATGGCAATGACGAGCGATATGAAGCCGGTGTTGTTGGACACGTACGGCGTGACGGTGCTGGCGATGGCGGCGTTCCAGTCCGGTTGCGCCATGAATGCCGCAACCACGTACGTCACGAACACGAACGACAGCGCCATCAGCACGCTCTGCACGCGCTTGTAGTTGCCCCCTACCAGCAGGAACCATACGGCGGCTGCGGCAATGGGCACGGAGACGTAGCGTGACACGCCGAACATCTCCATGCCGGACGCGATGCCGGCGAATTCCGAGAACGTGGTGGCGACATTGCCGATGAGCAGGGCCAACATGGCAAGCGCCGTAAGGCGGATGCCGAAGCGCTCGCGGATGAGCGCGCTGAATCCCTTGCCCGTGACGGCGCCCATGCGCGATGCCGTGATCTGCACAATGGCCAGCAGCACGCACATGATGGGGATGACCCACAACGTGCCGAAGCCGTAGTTCGCACCGGCCGTGGAATACGTGGAGATGCCGCCGGCGTCGTTGCCGGCCATGGCCGTGACGATGCCCGGGCCCATGGCGCCCAAGATCAGCAGCGCCTTGCTCTTCTTCTTCGCGGGGCCCTTTTCCTCGTCGGCCGCGCTGTCGGCAGAGGTCTTCGCATCCGCGGCGGCTGCTGGCGCGTCGGCGTTCGCAGCGGCGGCGGCAGCGGTCTGCGTCGCTTCGACGGCAGCCGCCTTCGGGTTTTTCTGCGGCTGCGCTATCGGCGCGCCCGCCGCATCTCGTTTCTGGCGATCGATCAATACCATGGGCATCACCAGTGGTATCCGATGATGCTGAACAGGATGGCCGTGTACGCAATGAGCACCAGCACGCCCAGTGCCGTGCCGCCCAGGACCCACGTCCACCGACGGCGCTTCTGGTCGTCGTCAGCGGCGTCTTCCATGACCTCGAATGCGTCGTCGAACGTCACGATGCCCAGCAGGCGGTCGTTCTCGTCAACCACGGGCATGGCGGGCAGGTCGTACTTCGAGATCTCGGATGCCACCTGCTCTTCGTCCTCTTCCGGCGGGCACGTGATGACTTCCGTGTACATCAGGTCGCGCAGCGGCACGTTCACGTCGTGTGCCAGCACCAGCGTGCGCAGCGAAAGCACGCCTTCCAGCTTGTCATCGTCATCCAGCACGTACAGGCAATGTACGCTGGGGTGGTCTTCGTCCAGCTGGCGAAGCACGGCGATGGTGTCGCCGACGGTCTCCGTGTCGTGCATGGCCACGTATTGCGTGGTCATGCGGGCGCCGGCCGTGCCGTCGCGGTAGCCCAGCAGCTCGCGGATGTCCTGCGCGTCTTCCACGCCCATGAGCTGCAGCAGCTTCTCGGCCTTCTCGTACGGCAGGTCGTTCACGATGTCGGCGGCAACGTCCGGGTCCATGTCGCCCAGCAGGCGGGAGGCGCGGTGCTCGTCCAGGTCACCGATGGCATCTGCCTGGAATTCGTCTTCCATCTCCTGAATGGCATCGCCGGCCTGCTCGTCGTCCAGGTGCTCGAATACGGCGGCGCGTTGCTGGGGATCCAGCTGCTCCAGGATGTCGGCCACGTCGGCGGGATGCAGCTCGTCAAGGCGCGTGTGAGATACGGACAGCTGCACCTTCGACAGGTCGCGGTCCAGCAGGTCCATGTAATTCCAGGCAATGATGTGCTCGTTGATGGGGCGCTTCCACGCTTTCGCCACGGCGCACACGGCGCGTTCCAGCCACGGTGCCAGGCCGCGCAGGATGCCGCGCAGGCCCACTTCGGCGCCGATGAGGCGCAGCTGGCTGCCGGCGTCCGAAAGCTTCAAGTCGTTCACGCGTACGAGCTTCTTGCCCTGCGTATCGACGATCTGGCGGTCCATCAGGTCGCGCGCAAGCAGGACCTCGGCGGGTTGCAGGTAGCTGAAGCGGATGTCCGTGGCCACCACTTTCAGCTGGATGCCGGTCTCCTCGTCGAAGTCGCCGACGTATTTGCGCCATGAAATCATGAAGGGCACCTTGCCGGGCCCTTTGAATGCCAGGCTGGTCACACGCGGGAACACCTCGCCGGTTTGGATGGCAAGATCCGAAATCTTGCCCAGCTCCTCGCCGTTGGCGTCCATCACGGGCAGCCCGAGCATCTGAGACAGGTAGAGCATTATTCCCCCCTCATGCCCGGCACATGGGAATATGACTGATGAACAGGCACTATGTAAGCGTGCGGGCAGTTATTGAATGGGCGGTCGATAGTTCCTCGACCACCGAAGAGGGAATGGTCGGGAAACTAACGGCTACTGTGAGGTTTCGATTTACGAGCCTTCACCGTATTCCTTCCCGAGACCTATAAAACAAAAAGAGCTGCAAAATGGTGCGCCCTGTAGGATTCGAACCTACGACGTACTGATTCGTAGTCAGTCCCTCTATCCAGCTGAGGTAAGGGCGCACATCAGTGCAGCAACGGTTATTATGGTGATTCGTTTCTTCGTTGTCAAGCAGATGGGCAAATTTTTTTCTTGAACCCGCGAAGGTCCTCAGGTTTGTTCCCGCCGCATGGAGGGTGCGTTGCGTCCTCGTGGTTTCCCGTTGAGGCGGACGGGCTCGTTCGCGAAAGCCGTTATCATATGCGCATGGAATTCCCACGCAAGACACGTTACGGCCGTCAGGACGGCCCGCAATACCAGCAGTCGTACCGTCAGCAGGCCGGCGTCTACTCGCAGGGCTATGGCCAGGATTATGCGGCCGGTTCCCAGAGCTACGGGGACTATGCCGCCGACCCGCAGGCGTATGGCCCGCAGGGCAGCGGCGCGCCGGTGCAGGACGGCTCGCTGATCCTGAACCGCTATCGGCCGCTGGGCAAGGCGGGCGAAGGCGGCTTCGGCACCGTGCAGCTGGCGTGGGATACGCGCATTCATCGCCGCGTGGCCGTGAAGTCCATGCAGATTCCCGCTTCGTTGCAGATGGGGTATCAGGACAGCAACGTGTTCGACGAGCTTTCGCCGTCGCAGATACCGGGCTTGGAGGAAGCGCGCACCGCTGCCATGCTCACGCATCCGAACATCGTGCAGGTGTACGACTTCGAGGTGCAGGGCGGTATAGCGTACCTGATCATGGAATACGTGGACGGTATGACGCTGCAGGAGCTGCTGCGCACCGTGGGCGACGATATGACGCTCGATATGGTCACGGCCGTGTTCGACGGCGTGGCGCACGCGTTGGAATTCGCGCATGAGAACCAGGTGCTTCACCTGGACATCAAACCCGCGAACATTCTCATCGACCGGCAGGGCCAGGTGAAGGTGACGGACTTCGGTCTGGCGCGCCTGTCCGACGTTTGGGGCTATTCCGCGGCGAACGGCGGGACGATCGGCTACATGCCGCCGGAGCAGATGCGGCAGGAGCCACTGGACGCCCGCTGCGACGAATGGGCGCTTGCCAGCGTACTGTACGAGATGATCTCCGGCCGCAACCCGTTCGTGGCGCGCAGCATTCCGGATGCCATCCAGGTTATCGAGAATGCGGAGATCGTTCTGCCGTCGCTGTGCATGGAGGGCCTGTCGGACCAGGCGGACGACGTCATCTTCTATGCGCTGGACCCCGACCGCAACGAGCGCTATTCATCCGTGCGCGATTTCGATGACGAGCTTGCGCACTATTTGGGCGACGAGGCCATGGGCCGGCGGCAGATCCAGTCCGCGCTGGCATCGTACCTGGTAGATGACGGATCTCAGCCGGACCAGACCTCCAGCATGTGGACGGCCGGGTTCTCGGCGTTGAAGCCGAAGTTCGAGCGACTCGGCGGGAAGGTGACCACCGTGTCCTTGAGAATCTGGGCCCTGTTGACCAGCATGGCGGCCGCGGTGGCGGAACTGCCCACGTTCGACGTGCTGGGCGGATGGACCACGGTGCAATGCAAGGTGGCGTTTGTCGCCATGCTTGCCGTGGCGTTCTTCTTCCCGAAGGTCGGCGCCCTGGTGTCGCTGCTCCTGCTGGCCGTCACACTGGCGATACACGGCGTGTACGTGCCGGCGCTGCTGATTGCGGCGCTGTCGCTGGCGTGGTGGCTTTCGATAGGCAACAAGGGCAATGCCGAGGCGGATTGCGGCACGCTGCCGTTTGCGGCGGGCGCCGTGGGGCTGAACCAGATCTCGCCTCTGCTGTGCGGATTCTTCCTGCCGGCGGGCAGCGCTATGAAAAGCGCCGTGTTCAACTGGATTCTGGCGGTGTTCCTGGCCGCGTTCGGCGGCGTGAGCCTGCTGGGGTGGAACGTGAGTCTCGGTACGTTCGCAAGCGGCACGCTGGAGAAGAACCTGGTTGCGCTCCTGAGCGACGCGACAACGTACATCGTGCTTGCCAGCTGGGTCATTGCCGCATGTGTGACCAGCATGCTGGTGGGGCGCGGCACGCGCGGCGCGGCCGTCGGCGGTGCCGCGGCGGGCGGCGGCGTGCTCATTGCGGGCGCCATGGTCGCGACGGGGTTCTCGTCCGAATTCGCCAGCTGGGCGCCGAACGTGAACTACCTGGTGCCCGCAATCATCGCCATGCTGCTGGTGGGCATTCTGGGATGGGTGTACGAGCCGGATCGGCCCGACGCGAACACGGCGAAGTAGTTCGCAGACCATTCAGAAGCACGCAAAACGCCCGGCTGTTGCAACAACCGGGCGTTCGTGATGCAGTATGGCGCACGGGAATTTCGCGCATATGCGCAGATGCCGTGCGGTATGGTGCGCGAGATATATGCGCAGATGCCGTGCGGTATGGTGCGCGAGATGCTACTTCACGCGCTCGAACATGTCGCGGCCTGCACCGCACATGGGGCACGTGAAGTCCGCGGGCAGCTCGTCGCCTTCGACGGTCACTTCGTAGCCGCACAGGAGGCATTTCCACGTGCTGGTGCCGGGCTTGCCTGCCGCGCCGTCGTCCGCGGCTTCGGGCGCTGCTTCTGCGGATGCATCGCTTGCGGGCGCGGGCGCGGCCTCTGCCTTCGCGGCGGTCTTGGCTGCCTGCGGTGCGGGCGTCTCGTCCGCCACGTAGCTGCTGGCCTTCGGCGGCGTCTTGCCGCCCTTCACCAGGTGGTAGTACGCATACGTCATCGGCGTCTCATCGCGCAGCACGCGCGCATCCTCCACTTCGCCCAGGAACAGCCAATGGCTGCCGGCGTCGATGGTCTCGATTACCTTCACGGTGAAGCAAGCCACCGCGTGCTCCGTGACCGTGGGCAGGCCGAAGCTGTCAACGGCGTAGACCGTCGGGCCGAACTTGTCGAAATCGGCGCTGGAGCGGAACCCGAACCGGCCGATGAGCTCCATCGGGGCGGATTCGCCCAGCACGCTGGCAGTGTACCGGCCCGTGCGACGAATGACGTCGGCCGTGGTGTTCTCCTTGTTCACGGCCACGCTTGCCCGTGCGGGCTTGCTGGTCACCTGCGCGAACGTGTTCACGATGCAGCCGGCGCGGCCCTGTTCGTCGCCGGACGAGACGAGGTACATGCCGTAGCTCAAGCTGCGGAAGGCCTTCGTATCCATGGATGTCTCCTTTCCGAAGGGCCGAACAATGCGTTCGGCCGCTTGCTGCTAATCCAAAAGCGCGGAGATTTTACCCAGCAGCGGCTCGAAGCTGACGCCGCGGTTCTGGTAATCGGGCTGGTGCGCGGTGACCTTCATGGCGTCGACCACGAAATCGCTGGCGAACGTCGTGGCGGTCAGCAGGTCCTTGCCGGCCATAACGGCGGCCAGCAGCGCGCTGGCGAACAGGTCGCCGGTGCCGTGGAGCATGTACGGAAGCTTCTCGTTCACGGTTTCGGAGAACTCCACGGATTCGCCCGCCACATAATTGCGGATCTTGCCGTCGCCGCGCTCGATGCCCTTCAGCACCACGTTCTTCGCGCCGCGTTCGCGCAGGGCGTCGATCATCTTGTGCACGGTGTCGTCATCGATGTTCTGGCCGGGCCATTCCATGCCCAGGATGATGGATGCCTCCGTCAGGTTCGGCGTCAGGATGTCCGCGCCTTCGGCCAGGCTGCCCATGGCCTCGCACAGCTCGGGCGTGTACGTGGGGTAAACCTTGCCGTGGTCGGCCATGACGGGGTCAACCACGCGCAGTGCGTTCGGGTAGTCCTTGTACAGGCGCTTGATGCTGTCCACCTGCTCGGGCGCGCCCAGGAATCCGGAGTACACGGCGTCGATGTCGATGCCCACGGCCTTCCAGGCGTCCAGGTAATCGGACAGCATCTCCGTGGTGTCGTGCATATAGAACGTCGGGAATGCCGTGTGGCTGGAGAACAGTCCCGTGGGAACGGGGCAGACGTCGCAGCCTGCGGCGGACAGAACCGGGATAGCAACTCCCAGCGAGCACTTGCCGTAGCCGCACAGGTCGTGCACGGCGGCAATGCGCGGAATGTAGTCGTCTTTTCGGGTGTAGAGCGTTTCAGCCATCGATGGTTCCTTTCCTATTCGTCCTTCTTCTTGTCGTCTTTTTCTATCAGGCGTCCTTCTTCATCGTACATATCGTCGTCATCGTCGAACAAATCGAAATCGTCCTCGCCCTTCGGACGGTCCTGGTACTTCTTGCGCGTGCGCTTCTCCGTGATGAATGCGGCAAGCACGCAGACGGCAAGGCACACCAAGATGGAGATGCCCACGCCCTGGTATGTCTCGAAAACGAAATGGTACAGTGCGTCCCAGTCCATGCTCTTGCCTCCTGACCCGCATGCGGAAAGCGCTTCGGGCGCTTTCGCCATGCCGTCTAGCCGTTCGGTGAATATTGCCGTCGGAACACGGCATATTTCATGTACATCGGTAGAGTATACTGATGCGCTGCAGAGTTTAGCTATTCGACTTGTGTTAACGCAGCGAATAATCTTTTTCAGGAGGAGAGCAGATGCTGGATTTACGCTTCGTACGCGACCATCAGCAAGAAGTGGCCCAGGCAATGAAGAACCGCAACGCCAAATGGGATGGCGCCAAGTTCTCCAAGCTGGATGAGGAGCGCCGATCTAGCATCGCCGAAGAGGAGTCGCTGCAGGCGGAGCGCAACAGCCTGTCGAAGAACATCGGCAAGCTGATGGCCCAGGGCAACAAGGAAGAGGCCGAGCGCGTCAAGGAACAGGTCCGCGTCATCAACGGCAAGCTGGACGTTGCGTCCGAGCGCCGCGAGAAGGCCGACAAGGCCCTGCGCGATCTGCTGCTTGCCACGCCGAACATGCCGGATGCCACCACGCCGGTGGGCAAGGACGAGAACGACAACCCGGAAGTGCGCCGCTGGGGCACCCCGCGCGACTTCGAGGCCGAGGGCATCAAGATGCAGCCGCATTGGGATCTGGGTCCGCAGCTGGGCATCATCGACTTCGACCGCGCCGTGAAGCTGGCCGGCAGCCGCTTCATCCTGCTGGGCGGCTTGGGCGCCCGGTTGGAGCGCGCCATCATCAACTTCATGGCCGACACGCATGTGAGCCGCGGCTACAAGGAATGGTGGTGCCCGGCCATGGCGAACGCCGAGACGCTGACGGGCACCGGCCAGCTGCCGAAGTTCGAGGATGACCTGTTCAAGACGCGCGAGGGCATGTACCTCATCCCCACGGCCGAGGTTCAGCTGACGAACATCCACGCCGGCGAGGTGCTGGATGCCGCCGATCTGCCGCTGAAGTACTGCGCCTACACGCCGTGCTTCCGCGAGGAGGCGGGTTCCGCCGGCCGCGATACCCGCGGCCTGATTCGCGTGCACCAGTTCGACAAGGTCGAGATGGTGAAGTACGCGAAGCCCGAGGAAAGCTACGACGACCTGGAGAGCATGGTTGCGGATGCCGAGAACATCCTGCAGCTGCTGGGTCTGCCGTACCGCGTCATCACGCTGTGCACCGGCGACATCGGATTCTCCGCAGCCAAGACGTACGACTTGGAAGTGTGGCTGCCCAGCTACAACAACTACAAGGAGATCAGCTCGTGCAGCTGCTGCACGGATTTCCAGGCGCGCCGTGCGAACATCAAGTACCGCGACCCCGACAACTTCAAGGGCACGCGCTACGTGCACACGCTGAACGGCTCCGGCTTGGCAGTGGGCCGCACGATGGCAGCCATCATGGAGAACTACCAGCAGGCCGATGGCTCCATCAAGGTGCCGGACGTGCTGGTGCCGTACATGGGCGGTATCGAGGTCATCGGGCCCGAGGAGTAATTCGGAAAACGCATTGCAAGCGAAACGGGACGGCGCCGAATCCGCGGCACCGCCCCGTTTCTTCGGCTGTGGGGTGCATTTGCCTGCCGCATGCGAATGCGGCAACTGTGGTGCGCCCGTGCAGCCTGCACCATACGGCGGGCTGCTTCGCTAGTATGCTTGCTAGAAGCAAAGAGAGAATCGGACGGGACGAAGGGAGGCGCCGATGGCGGACAAGGGCAAGAAGCCGACGCGTCGCAAACGGTTGACGCGCAAGGAGGCCCGCGCAATCGACGCGCAGCATGAGGCGCATGCCGGCGCCCAACCTGCGGGAACTCCGCAGTCGGCGCCCCGCCCGTCCGTGAACGAGCCGCACGGCAAGCGCCGCCGCCATCTGAAGGCGCGCGACAAGGCAAAAACGGCTCGCATCAGTCGGGATGCTGCCGAAGCGGCGAAGGCGGCGAAGTCCGAAGGGAAGGCGGGAAGCGCCGCCGCGAAACCGGCGACGCCTGCCAATGCTCCGGCCGCCTCGGCCGCGAAGCCCGCGGAGGGCGCGAAGCCCGCGCAGGTTGCGGCTGCTGCGCCCACGCAGAAAGCGCCGGCATCTGCCCAGCCCGCATCCGCAAAACGCTCGCAGGCCGCCGCGCCCGCAAGTGCGGCGAAGCCGACCGCAAAGCCGCAGAGCCAGGCGGCATCGCAGCCTCGGTCCGCAGCCGCTTCTGCACCGCAGCCCGATCCCATTGCGGCCGCTCATGCGGAGGCTGTAGCCGCCGTGCGCCAGCAGGCATCGCTTTCGGCGGTTGAGACGCAGATTCCCTCGCTGTCGCCGGATTTCGACCCGGAGGCGCGCGAACAGGCTCCCGCCGCCGCACGGTCCGCGGTTACCGCGCAGCCGACAGCCCAACAGCCGGCTGCTGCGCAATCTGCCGCGGCCTCGCAGACCGCGGCAGCGAATGCGCAGACTGCGGCAGGTGCGTCCACGGCAGGCGAAACGTCGCAGGCGTCCGCCGGAGCCGATGTGGGAGAAGCCGCGCAGCTCGTTGCGCACACCGCGTCCGCTTCCCACGTTGCATCCGAGCAGGAGACCGATGAGGGCGACGCGTCCGCCGCTTCTGCTGCCGACGGGCAGGCCGTAGCTGCTGAAGCCGCGTCCGCCGGAGGCGATTCCACCGCCGACGGGCAGGCCGCTGCCGAGGATAAGACAGACGCCGCGAAGGGTGCGAAGAAGCCCAGCGTGGCGGGCAAGCGCAAGGCGAACCCCGACATCGTTGACCATGTGGCGCTGCAAAAGCATCGCAAGAAACGTATTCATAAGGTACTCGCCATCGTGATCATCGTGGTAGCGCTGATCGCCGTCGTGGGCGGGCTGTTCGCCTGGCAGCGCTGGTTCCGCTACAACGACAACGCCGACATCCAGGGCACGTGGCAGCTGAATGCGAACAAGGGCCAAACCGTGGTCATCGATGATTCGAACATCGACCTGGTCAAGGGCGTGTCGTACAAGTACACGCTGAACACGGAGGACAAGACCATCCAGTTCTCGTTCTCGGACAAGAACGGCTCCGGCACCTACCACTTCAACGGCGATCGCACGGTGCTGGTTATCAACGAAGGCAGCGACCAGCCGAACATCCTGGTGCAGCTGGGCCTGATGGACGATCCCGCTATCGAGAACGACACGCTGAAGGACAATGTCACAGTGCTGACGAAGGTCTCGAACGATACCTCGACGCATTATTCGGATGACAGCAGCTCGTCTTCCGGTTCGTCTTCTAGCTCGTCGAGCGGAACGGACACCGCTACGACGACCAGTACCGCAACGGACGCTGCCGCAACGACCAGCACCACGACGGACAGCACCGCGACGACCAGCGCTGCAACGGGCGCCTCCGCGAGCAGCACCTCTTCAAGTAATGGCTGACGTTCGCCGCCGGCAGCCTGCGGACCGTCCGACATCCCCGCATCCGGCGCAGCGTGCGTCGCAATCTCCGGCGCCGCGTCTGGCGATAGAGCGCCTGGAAGTGCGGCGCGACCGCATCGTGGCAACCGTCCGCGTCGACCCGGCGCATCCGAACAGCACGCCCCGCCTGGCCCGTGCGCTGACTTCCGTCCTGCCCGACCTGCCGCGCCATGCGTGCGTGAATCCTGAGGGCGACTACTTCGCCGCCGTCATGGACCACACGTCGCTGCCGCACGTGCTGGAGCACGTCGTCATCGACTTGCAGACCAGTGCGTTCGCCGCCGCAGACCCGGACCGCGTGTTCACGGGCGTCACGCGCTGGACGGATGCGGCGCGCGGCACGGCGACCGTGGAGGTCTCGTATCACGACGACGTAACGGCCATACGCGCTTTTCGTGACGCAGCTTCGCTTCTCAATCGCTTGCGATAAAGTAGGGAAAACGCCGCGGCTCCAAGGTTCCGCGGCATGCCAAAGAGGCAGGAGCTGCCATGAAAGTCGCAGTACTCATGGGCGGAGCAGCGCCCGAACGTGAAACCAGCCTGCAGAGCGGCAAACGCGTCTGCCAGGCCCTGACGGAGTCCGGGCACGAGGTCGTGCCTCTGGACACCACGCGAAACCTCGTATCCATCTTGCGCGCAGAGCGCCCCGACATCGTATTCAGCGCGCTGCGCGGCTTCGACGGCGAAAGCGGCGCCGTGCAGGGACTGCTCGAGTTCCTGGACATCCCGTGCGTCGGGGCGCCTTCGCATGTGTGCCGCGACGCCTGGGACAAGGGCGCGCTGCCCGGCGTGCTGGAGGGCTACCGCGGCGCCTTGGGCGGAACCATGACGGCATCGTGGCCGCACGGCGTCTGCCTGACGCGCTCTGCATTCGAGGACATGGGCGCCGCCTCGGCGCTCGATCTGGTGGAGGATCGCATCCCCGGCGGGTATCCCGTCTGCGTGAAGCCGGCACACGGCACGTCCGCGCGCGGCGTGCACAAGGCGAACAGCCAGGAAGAGCTGGTGGGCGGCATCATGGATGCGCTCGCCTACGACGACGCCGTGGTTATCCAGCAGTGGATCGACGGCGTGGAGCTGGCGGTGTTCGTGCTGGGCGAGGGCCTGGATGCGTTCGTGCTGCCGCCGGTGGAGATCGTGCACGGCGAACAGCCCGCGCAGTTCGCGCCTCCCCGTCCGGCATCGTTTTCGCAGGACGCGGGCGAGGCGGAGGCCATCCGCATCGAGGTGGAGCGCGCGGCCATGGAAGCCTACCTGGCTTACGGCATGCGCGATCTGGGGTGCGTGAACCTTGTCTGGGACGGCGCGCAGGCGCGCGTGCTGGAAGTGGATACGGCGCCCGAACTGACGGAAGGGTCGCTGTTCGATGCGGCGTGCAATGCCTCGTCGCTGACGTTCAAGGGCGTCGTGAATGCCCTGGTGGGAGGCTTGGAAGCCTAATACCGATTACGTCATACCAACTGTTGTCTCACCGTGGGGCGGGTATTCGCCCCACGGTATAATGAACGGATGATTTTACGAGTCCGTGCAGGAATCGAAGGCCGTGCGGCAGTGCAAGGGCGCGCCGCAAGTCCAAAGGAGGATTCAATGGGTAGATTCGGAGCTTTTGTATTGGGCGGCATCGTGGGTGCGGCGGCAGCGCTACTGACGGCGCCGCGTCCGGGCGATGAGACCCGCGCCATCGTGACGGACTGGTGCAACAACACGTTCGGCGACGCGAACAACATCGCTGCCGGCATCCAGGACCGCGCACGCCAGGCCGTCGACAACGCCACCACCGCCGGCCAGCAGGCCTACACGGCCGCCGCTTCCCGCGTGCAGCAGGTGGGCAAGGACATCCCCGGCATGAGCGCGGAGGACGGCGACGAGCTGCGTGCGAAGATCGAGGAGGCGCGCCAGCGCATCGCATCCCAGGTGGTGCAGAATGCCGACGGCGCCCGTCAGGCCATCAACGACACCATTCCCGCCGTCACGGAGGCCATGAAGGCGAATGCCGCGCGCGTGCAGTCCGAGGCTGCGAAGGTTGCGGCGCAGGCCGAAAGCGACGCTGCCGACATCGAGGACGCTGTGGTCACCGAGGTGAAGGGCGCTGCCGAGAAGGAATAGCGCCGCTACTGCGGATTGAAGGCATACCGGGAACAGGCACCGAAGAGGACGAGGCGATCGCACATGCTCAGCACGAACCAGCTTATGAATAAGAAGGTGATCGCGCCGCAAGGCCGCAAGGAAAAGGAGAAGCGGATCGGCAAGGTGCGCCGCTTCGTATTCCATCCGCGCGAAAAGCGCTGCATCGGCTTCATCGTGAAGCGTCCGGATGCGGCGCTCATGTTCCGGCGCAAGGACCTGTTCGTTGCCATCGACCGCATTCGCATCGAGGACGACGAGGTGCACGTGGACGGTGCTGACGGCTCCATGGGCGCCTCCGCCATCAAACGCCTGGGTGTGGAATGGAACAACTGCGTGCTCTGGGTGGGCATGCAGGTCATCTCCGAAAGCGGCGAGGGCCTGGGCAATGTGGGCAATGTCCTGTTCGATGAGGAAACGGGCAAGGTAAGCGCCATCGAGCTCGATTCCGGCGCCACGGCCCGGGCGCTGCTGGGCAAGTCCACCATCCCCGCCGATCTCATCAAGGGCTTTCGCTTCGGCGTGGGCTCGCGTCTTTCGGGCTACCAGGACGAAGTGGCCGACGATGAGGAAGACGAGGAAGATCTCCAGGAAGAGGATCTGGGCGCCATCCTGGTGTCCGACAAGGCGTTGGAGCTGCAGCCGGAAGGCGGCTTGGCCGAGAAGGCCGGCCGCGCCAGCGTGACGGCGGCCGTGAAGGGCCGCGAGGCGGCCGAGAAGGCGAAGGTGGCCGGCGCCGACTTGGCGGAGAAGGTCAAGGCGAAGAGCGCGGAAGTGGCCGAGCAGACGAAGGCCTCCGTCGAGGAATCGAAGCCCCAGATGAAAGAGGCCGGCAAGAAGGCCGAAGAGGTCATGAACAAAGGCGCGTACATGACCGGCGTGCAGATCGCGAAATCGAAGAAGATGTTCGCCGGGTTCATGGACAACTACCGCAAAGCCCTCAACGGCGAAGACGAGGACGAAAAATAGCGCATGGTGCACTCTGAGAACACGCGGCGGGAAGATGCCGCTGCCGCTGACGAAAACGGCCGGCTGGGATTCGATCCCGACAGCTTGGACAGCGATTCCGCGAACAGCGGCATGGACATGAAGCCCGATGTTCCCGGCTCCGACGAAGAGGTGCGTGCGGCGCTGCGCGAGCGCAGGGAGACGCTGCAGGACCGCCGCGAGGACGTTGCCGCGCACGATTACGCGTTCCCCGAGAAATCCGCCGTGGCGGCAGCGGAGGCCGGGTCCGAGTCGAAGGTGGACAAGCCGGTAGGCAAACGCGGCGTGACCGTGGCGGATATCGTGAAGCTCGTCGGCCTGCTGGCGGTGTTCGTGCTCATGGGCGTGGCCGTGGCGGCCATGTGGCCCGTCCTTTCCGGCTTATTCGAGGAAGGCGGCCTGGAGGCGCTGGTAAAGGCCGTGCAGCAAGCGGGGGCCTTGGGCGTTGCCATGCTGTTGGGCCTGCAGCTGCTTCAGGTCATCGTCGCATTCATTCCCGGCGAAGTGGTGCAGGTGGCCGCGGGCATGATGTACGGCCCGTGGTGGGGCGGTCTCATCGTGGCGGTGGGCGCGTGCCTGGCAAGCGCGATCGTGTACCTGCTGGTCCATTGGCTGGGCGCCCCCTTCGTGCGCAGCATGGTGTCCGATTCCTTCATGAGCAAATTCCGCTCGTTCGAGGCGTCGGGCCGTTTGGACACCGTCGTGTTCATCCTGTTCCTCATCCCCGGCATGCCGAAGGACGTGTTCACGTACCTGGTGGCGCTGACGGACATGAAGCTGGGGCCGTTCCTGCTGCTCTCTACGCTCGGCCGCATCCCCGGCATCTTCGTCAGCACGTATGCCGCCTCCAGCATGGCGAACGGCGACATAACGCAGGGCATCGTCATCTTCATCGTGGTGGCCATCATCGCGGTGATCGGCATCTTGATGCGCTACCGCATCATCGAGCGCCTGGAGAAGCTGAAGGAGCGCGGCTCGCACTGAGTCGTTCCCTGAGGATTCGTTAACGTTCTCGTGCTGTCGAACCCTGCGTTTTACCCTTTTGAGCATAATAAGTGGCAAGTCCGTTACGGCTGCCCGCTGCAGCGCTTTACCCTGCGCGTTCTCCGCTAAGGTGTACGTACGCTTTTACGAGGGAAAGGGCGAATAGGTGGTTTCACAAGGGCGCAATGGGGCCCGCGATATGGAAGACCGCATTGCAGATGCGGAGGCCGAGGTGGCGCGTGCACAGGCGCACCTTGCCGAATTGCGCCGCGAGGCCGGGGATGCATCGCCCGAACCGCCTGCCGCGTATCCCGTGAGCGAATCCGGGCCGGGGAGCGCTGAAGCATCTTCCGAACGCGATGACGCGGCGGTCCGTCCGGGCACCGCCGGCGCTGCCGTCCGCTCTGACGCCTCCAGCTCTCCCGACGACATCGTCGATGCCATCGCGCTCCAATCGGAAGCGGAGGCGCGCGGCAACCGCGGATCCGAGGCGGCGGCAACCGTGCTGTACGAAGAGGCGCCGTTCGTTCCCTCGAAGGACCATGTGGCGGCTGCGCTGCTGGCCATCTTGCTGGGATGCTTCGGTATCCACAAGTTCTATCTGGGCTATACCACGGCCGGCTTCATCACCCTGGGCATCACCATCGTGGGCGGCGTGTTCACGTTGGGCGTTGCGGCGGCGGTCATGGCGCTTGTCGGCATCGTGGAGGGCATCCTGTACCTGACGGAGTCGCAGAGCAAGTTCGAAAGCACGCACGTCTTGCATGTGCGCGAATGGTTCTAGGCGGTTTCCCAGCGCTTTTACCAATTGGGGGGCACTGGTGGAAATCGTGCGTGGGCTTCGCACGAAAGCAGGCCATCAGTTAAAATAGCGGCATCTACGCAGGCATGCATTCATTCCTAAGGAGGAAATCTATGCCCACTTTGACTCACGATGAGGTCCGCGTTCCCGCAGATGTCCTGCCCGAAGCGCGCGAGGCCTACATCGAGAATTATCTGAAGGCTACGCGCAACACCGGTCGCCTGATGCTGTTCGCGTGCGATCAGAAGATCGAGCATCTGAACAAGGACTTCTACGGCGAGGGCATCGATCCCTCCGACCTCGACCCCGAGCACCTGTTCAAGGTTGCCGACCAGGGCATCGTCGGCGTCATGGCCGCCCAGCGCGGTCTGGTTGCCCGCTACGCCCCGGACTACCCGGAGATCAACTACCTGGTGAAGATGAACTCCAAGACGAACCTGGTGAAGACGGATCAGGACGACCCGTATTCTCCGCAGCTGTACGAGCTGGACGCCGTCTTGGCCATGCGCGAAGCCGGCGTGAACATCGTCGGCGTCGGCTACACCATCTACCTGGGCAGCGAATACGAGTCCACGATGATGGCAGAGGCCGGCGAGCTGATTGCCGAGGCTCACGCGAACGGCCTGATCACCGTGCTGTGGATCTATCCGCGCGGCAAGGCGGTCGCCGACGAGAAGTCCGTCGACACCATCGCCGGCGCTGCGGGCGTCGCGCTGTGCCTGGGCTCCGACTTCGTGAAGGTGAATCCGCCGCATGACAGCGACGGCAAGGACCAGTACGAGAACCTGGCCATCGCCTCCGCCGCTGCCGGCCGTACCGGCCTGGTGTGCGCAGGCGGCTCCACGGTGGACGCCACGGCGTTCCTGGAGCAGCTCTACCACCAGATCCACACGGGCGGTGCGCAGGGCAACGCAACGGGCCGCAACATCCATCAGCGCGGTCCCGAGGAAGCTGTCCGCCTGACGAAGGCCATCTCCGCCATCACGCTGGCAGACGCCGACGTCGACGAGGCAGTTGCCATCTACAAGGGCGAAAAGGACTTCACGCTGTAGTCGTACGGCGGAAAATCCACCCGTATCAGCAAGGTGAAGGCGCCGTAGGCTCTGTGCTTACGGCGCCTTTTCACATATGGTGCATACGGCGTTCCGCTGCGCCGGCGGTGCAGCGGATTGCAAGCAAAGGAGCAGCCATGGCATACGAAGTGCAGTGGGAGGAATTCGACGCGGCGAAGGTGCTGGATGTGGCGCAGGTCGTGGCCCTGGAGCAGGCCATTGCCGCGGACGGCACGGACCTCGATACGCTCATGCAGCGTGCGGGGGCATCTGCGGCGCAGTTCATCGAGCAGAGATGGCGGGCGGGCAGCAGCATCGTCGTCTTCTGCGGAACGGGCAACAACGGCGGCGACGGCTGGGTCGTGGCTCAGCTGCTGGCAGAAGCGGGATACAGCGTTCGCTTGATCACGCCCTGCCCGGCAGCCGATATCGCCGCGCACCCGGCGCATGAGGCGGCGCAGCGCTGCATGGCCGCTGCGGGGCAGCGGGAGAACCTGCAGATCGAGGTTGCCCCGGATCCGGCGGATATCCGCGAATGGGCCGGCGCGGCCGACGTGCTGGTGGACGCGCTGCTGGGGACGGGATTCCACTACGATTCCCTCCGTCAGCCCACGCGGACGTACGTGGAGGTCATCGCCTCGCTCTCCGGGCAGGATTGCTGCGGCCTGGGCGCCGAGCGCCCCAGCATCGTGGCCATCGATGTCCCGAGCGGGTTGAATGCGCAGACGGGCCAGGCAACGGACCCGGTGGTGCGCGCGGACAGCACTGTGACCATGATGGCGCTGAAGACGGGTCTGATGACGCCGAACGGGCGCAAGTTGTGCGGCGCGTTCTACATGGCGCGCATTGCGGACATAGAGCGGTATCTGCCGGGCCTGTGATGTCGCCGGGCAATGCCGCGGTTGCAGCATCCGGCGGCAATGCCTGGCGGCAAACCGGTACATGACGTGGGAGAACGAAAAATGCCCCGGGGCGCTGTTGCGCTTCGGGGCATATGGTGCGAACTGGTGCCCGAGGCGAGATTCGAACTCGCACGTGTTTCCACAATGGTTTTTGAGACCACCGCGTCTGCCATTCCGCCACTCGGGCGCGGATAACGCATTATAACGCATGGCCTGCAGCACGTCGAGGTGTCCGGGGAATGCCGGTGTGGCTGGAATCTGCTGTCTGCCTGCGGATGCTTGCGATGCGGCGGGCGCTGTGCGAAAACGGAAGGAAACAAGGCATGACAACGAGGGGAGCGCACGGGATGTTCTACAGCGCAGATCTTCTTTCACAGGCACGGGCATTTACGGAAAACGAGTGGGAGAAGGTGCGGGCCGACCTGGCAGACCTGGTTGCCATCGACAGCGCGAAGGGCCAGGCGGACGAGGCGGCCGGTGCGCCGTACGGCCCCGGACCGCGCAAGGCGCTGGATGCCATGCTGGCAAAGGCGCAGGCGTACGGTCTGCAGGTGCATGATTGCCAGGGTCGCATCGGCTACGCGGACCTGCCCGGCAACGGGCCGGCGGCCGACGGCGCGGGCGAAGGCGGCCGCAAGCAGCTGGGCATCATCGGGCATCTGGATACGGTGCCGGCGGGCGAAGGCTGGTCTTCGGACCCGCATGCGCTGACGGAGCGCGAAGGGCTGCTGGTCGGTCGCGGCGTGAGCGACGACAAGGGGCCGCTGGTATGCGCGCTGCACGCCGTCCGCTTCTGGGTGGAGCGCAATCGTGCTGCCGGCACGGCGTTCCCGCACGATCTGCGCATGCTGTTCGGCTGCGACGAGGAAAGCGGCATGGGCGATGCGGATTGGTACCTGCAGCATTATGCGGCACCGGACTTCCTGTTCACGCCGGATGCGGAATTCCCGGTCTGCTACGGCGAGAAAGGCCAGTTCCAGGCCCTTATCGAAAGTGCGCCCATCGAAGACGGGACCATTCGCTTCCTGGAGGCCGGCCAGGCCGTGAATGCCGTGCCGGGCACGGCAACGGCGGTCGTGCTGGCGAAGGCGGGCAGGCTGGCATCCACGACGGATGTGAGCGCGGAGCCGCAGCCCGGCGTGTTCGCGGGCGGCAAGGTGCCGTTCAAGGTCACGGCGCACGGTGTTGCCGGTCATGCGGCCATGCCGGAAGGCTCCCGGAACGCGCTCGCCGTGTTGGCGCGCTACCTGCTTGAGGCGGGCATCTGCGCGGACGCGGAGAACACGTGGCTGCGGTTCGTGGAGGATGCGGCAAGCCAGACGGACGGCCAGCTGTTCGGCATCCAGACGCAGGACGCCGACTTCGGCCCGCTGACGTGCGTCGCCGGCATGGCGCGCCTGGTTCCCGCCGCCGACGGGTCGAAGGCGGTGCGGTTCACGCAGAGCATCGACTGCCGCTTCCCCGCCACGATTACGGTGAACGGCCTGCTGGAATCCGTGAAGGAGTATGTCAAGGTGTCCGGCCTGGGCGCGACGGTGAAGCCGCTGTCGTTGGTGGAGCCCCTGCTGGTCGATCCCGACACGGCGCCCGTGAAGGCGCTGCGCCAGGCGTATGCAGAAGTGTCCGGCTGCGACGCGGCACCGGTCACCATGGGCGGCGGCACGTACGCGCACCATTTCCCCGTGGGGACCAGCTTCGGCGCCGAGGACCTTGCGCGCTTCCCGCGTCCGGAATGGGCGGGCGGCATGCATGCCGTGGACGAGGCCGTGCCGGAAGACGAGCTGAAACAGGCGTTGACGGCATACATTGTTGCCATCGGCCTGCTTATGGACGGCGACTTGGCCTAGCGGCGCCCCCTCTGCGGTGCAGTGCTGTTAGAATCGGGGGAACCGCAATACGTAGAGAAGGTGTTTGATGTTCAACAACGATATGTATGGGTTGGGGGCCGAACCCTCCGCCATCCGCGAGCTGTTCGCCTACGGTCTGCAGCGCAAGGCGCAGATCGGCGCGGACAAGGTGTTCGATTTCAGCTTGGGAAACCCCTCCGTGCCGGCGCCGCCGCAAGTGGCGGACGCGCTGCGCGAGGCCATCGAGCTGCCTCCCCAGCAGCTGCATTCGTATTCCGTGGCGCAGGGCTCCATGGAAGCGCGGCAGGCCATTGCCGATAACCTGAACGAGCGCTTCGATGCCGGCGTGTCGGCCGACGACCTGTACCTGACCGTGGGCGCGGCCGCCGCCCTGACGTGCACGCTGCGTGCGCTCATCTGCGGCGATGCCCCCGAGGTCATTGTCATCTCGCCGTACTTCCCGGAATACCGCATGTGGATCACCAGCATGGGTGCGAAATGCGTGGAGGTGCCGGCGCGCGAATCCGACTTCCAGCTGGACGTGCCGGCCATCGAGGCCGCCATCAACGCGAACACGCGCGCCATCATCATCAACACGCCGAACAACCCGGTGGGCGTGGTGTATTCGCCCGACACGCTGCGCCAGCTGAATGCCGCGTTGAAACGCAAGCAGGAAGAGTTGGGACAGCCTGTCTACCTGATCTCCGACGAGCCGTACCGCGAGCTGCTCTATACGGGCGAACCCGTGACGTGGGTGCCGTCCATAGTGGAGAACGCCATTGTGTGCTACTCGTGGTCGAAGTCGCTCAGCCTGCCGGGCGAGCGCATCGGCTACGTGCTGGTACCGCCGACGCTGCCGGATGCCCGCAGCATCTACCTGGCTGTATGCGGTGCCGGGCGGGCGCTGGGCTACGTGTGCGCGCCGGTGCTGTTCCAGCGCGTGGTGCAGAAATGCTGCAGCCTGCCGGCCGACCTGGACTCCTATATCCGCAACCGCAAGCTGCTGACGGACATCATGGACGACCTGGGCTACGAGTACATCGAGCCGCAGGGCGCCTTCTACTTGTGGATCAAGGCGCTCGAACCGGACGCGAACGCCTTCTCCGAGAAGGCGAAAGCGCACGAGCTGCTGCTGGTGGCGTCCGACAGCTTCGGCACGAAGGGCTGGGTCCGCGCCGGCTACTGCGTGGCGGAGGAGACCATCCGAAATTCGCGCGCTGCCTTCGCCGCATTGAAGAAGGATTACGAGTAGCGCAATCGCATGAGCAACAGGTAAACGCAACCCGCCGGGCAGCCCGCCCGGCGGTTCCCTTTCAGGAGGTGCATCGTGGGTGTTGAGAACCTGCCCCGTACCATCGAGATACTGACGAAGACGGCCGAAGACGGCTTCGACCGCGCGGTGCTGCGCATCATCGACCAGCGCAAGCTGCCGGCCGAGAAGAAGATGGTCGTCTTGACGGATTACCGCCAGGTCATAGACGCTGTGAAGTCGCTTGCCGTGCGCGGCGCGCCGGCGCTGGGCGTGACGGGGGCGGCGGCGCTTGCCATGTGGGCCGTGAACAACGCGCCCGGCACATCCGACGTCGACGGGTTCCGCACCAGCCTGAATTCCGTGGCGAACGAGATCGCCACGGCGCGCCCGACGGCCGTGAACCTTTCGTGGGGCGTGGACCGCGCCTTGCACGTCATCCTGGATGCGCTGCAGAACGGCGCAACGGTCCAGATGGCGGCCGCATCCGGCCTGACGCGCGCGAAGAAGATGGAGGCCGAAGACGAGGAGTGCAACCGTGCCATCGGCAAGGCGGGCGCCCCACTGCTTCCCGAAGGGGCGCGCGTGCTGACGCACTGCAACGCCGGAAGCCTGGCCACGGTATTCTACGGCACGGCGCTGGGCGTGGTGTACGCGGCGCACGCGCAGGGGCGCATTTCGCATGTGTATTGCGACGAGACGCGCCCGGTGGGCCAGGGAGCGCGCCTGACGGCATGGGAGCTCACGGAAGCGGGCATTCCGTGCACGGTGGAATGCGACGACATGGCCGCCATGCTCATGAAGCAGGGATTCGTGGATGCCGTCATCGTGGGTGCGGACCGCATCTGCGCGAACGGCGACACGGCGAATAAGATCGGCACGTATTCGCTGGCCATCGCCGCAGATTACCACCGCATTCCGTTCTACGTGGCGGCGCCGACGTCCACCATCGACGTCAATCTGGACGAAGGTGCGCAGATTCCCATCGAATTCCGCGACCCGAACGAGGTCTGCGACGTGACGGCATATCCGCGCAACGTGTACAACCCGGCATTCGACGTGACGCCTGCCGAGCTCATCAACGGCATCATCACGGAGCGCGGCGTCATCCGCCCGGCCGTGCATGAATCCGGCGCGCTGTACAACCTGCGCAAGTTCATGAGCCTGAAGGACGTGCTGTAGCGCAGCTGTCGGGCGCGCTTACTCCAGTCCCGGAATCAGCCCCAGGATGAACGTGACGATGCTGATGATGAGCGCGCCCACGAAGGCCGATCCGAAGCTTGCAATGTAGACGCTCACGCCGAACAAGCCGGCGCAATACGCGGCAAGGTACAGCAGGAATGTGTTCACCACCAGGGCGAACAGCCCCAGCGTCAATACCGTGATGGGGGCGCCCACCACCTTCAATATCGGCTTGATGACCATGTTGATAAGCGCCAGGAACAGCGCGACAACGGCAATGGCCTCGACGGTGCTGTTCGTGCCGACCACTTGAAGGCCCGGCACGACGGTGAAGGCGGCGGCGACGGCGATTGCGGTGACGATCCAACGGATGATGAAATGCATGGCATGCTCTCCTTATCGTTGCGCAAACTATATCAGCTGCCGGGCGCTTGTCCGCAGAGCAGATGGACAATGCACGATTAATTCCTCGTCGCGGTATCATAGCGGGGTACGAACAGCGCGGGCGCAAGACGCGCAGATCGCCGATGCCCGGCCGCGCCAAGGCCGGATGCCCGGCCGCGTTCGCAAGAACGCGATTGCGCCGCCGCCCGCCGTCTTGCCGCCCAACGCGGCGAAGGAGTGAACGAATATGGCTGATATTCTGGGGAAAGTCGTACAGACCATCCACGAACGCCAGCTGGCCGATGCCGATACCCCGGTGCTGCTCATGGTGTCCGGCGGATCGGATTCCACGGCGCTGGCGTACCTTGCCAGCGAACTGCAGGCGCAAGGGGAATTGGGGCAGGTCGCACTGCTCCATGTGAACCACCATCTGCGCGGCAAGGACGCCGATGACGATGCGGCGTTCGTGCAGCATCTTGCGGAGGTGCTCGATCTGCCGTTCTTCCTGGTGGATGTGGATGTCGCCGGTCAGGCGAAGGAGACGGGCGAGAACCTGGAGGCCATCGGTCGCCGCGAGCGCTATGCCTCCGCCAGCGATGCGCTGTCCCGCTTCTGCCTCCATCTTTCCGTGCCGCTGAGTTCCGGCCGCGTTTTCACGGCGCATACGCAGGACGACCGCGTGGAGAGCTTCTACATGCGCTCCATTGTGGGCACGGGTCCCGGCGGTTTCCGCTCCATGCTCTACCGCAACGGCCCGGTGGTTCGCCCGCTGCTGGATGTCAGCCGCGATGACCTGCGCGAATACATCCGCGAGCGCGATGCGGCAGACGACGCGGACCGTCCCGTGGTCCATGACGGGGAGGGCAACCTGTGGCGCGAAGATGCCACGAACGCGCATACGGACCGCTTCCGCGCATTCGTGCGCCATGAGATTGTGCCGCTGGCGAAGCAGCGCAACCCGCAGCTGCTGGACACGCTGTGCCGTTCCATGAACCTGGTGGGCGACGAGGACGACATGCTGGATGCCCAGGCGAACGAAATGATGGAGCGGGTGGTGTCCTGGACGGACCGCACGGAGCCCGACAAGGCCGTGGACTGGGCGGACGGCTGCGTGCTGCTGCCGCTGTTCGGCACGCTGCCGCTTCCCATGCAGCGCCGCGTGGCGTTCCAGACGCTGCAGCTTATCCTGGGCGGCGATGCCCGCGTGGAGACGTCGGCCGTCACCGCCATCACGGACGGCTTCGCCGACGGCAAGCCTGTCAGCGGGTATACCGGCAACATCCAGGGCAACCTGGCGCTGAGCGCCAACAAGCAGGGACTGCGCATCGAGCCGATGTCGGTCTACCGTTCTCGCAGGAAGCAGGACTGACGTGATTACCGATATCATCCTGGCGTCGGGCAGCCCCCGTCGCCGTGCGCTGCTGGACCGCGAGGGCATCCGCTATACCGTCTTCACGTCGAACGTGGACGAGTCGCTGGACGACGACCTGAAGCTTGATCCGGCGCGCGCCGCCGAAACGCTGGCGCAGCGCAAGGCGGGCACGGCCGTGCAGGCGCTGCTGGCGCAGCCGTATCTGGGTCAGGCAACCATCATCGGGGCCGATACCATGGTGGTGCTGGACGGGAAGATATTCGGCAAGCCGAAGTTCGCCGAGGACGCAAAGGCCATGCTGCGCCAGCTTTCCGGTAGAACGCACCAGGTCATCACCGGCGTTGCGGTGTGGCGCGTGCTGGCAAGCGCGCCGGACAAGATCAGCGTGGGCCATCGCGAATTCCATGTGACCAGCACTGTGACGTTCCGGGACCTGACGGAGCAGGAGATTGCGGAGTACGTGGCCACGGGCGAGAGCCGTGACAAGGCGGGCGCTTACGCCATCCAGGGCGAAGGCGCGAAACTGGTGGCGTCGTACGACGGCGACTACGGCAACATCGTCGGCTTGCCGGTAGGGAAGCTGCTGGAGCTGTTCCCGGACCTGCGCACGCCGGAGAACTAGCACGGCCGGCAAGCGCGGAGCGAAGAAAACGGGCCGCCGATTCGCATGAACCGGCGGCCTTGTTGTTTTCGCAGGTCGAGAGCCTATCCCGTATAGGCGACATCGGCGGAGTTGCCGAAATCCTGCGCTGCCAGCCAGGCCTCCTCCTCGGGCGTCTCGGGGATGTCGTGCCGCTCTATCTTGAAGGTCACGGGGCGCGTGCCGTCGTTGCAGCAGGCGATCATCATGCGCTCGTCGTTCGTCCAGCGGCTCATGATGGACCCGCCCTGCAGCGCCGTGTAGATGTAGCGGCTGATGGCGTCCCACGCCTCCGCGCACGGAAAGGGTTCCCCGTCCCTGCCCGCATGGCGGCCGAAGTCCCAGAAGTCGTCGCGCCCGGGCGTGCGGTGGAACGTGAACTCCTGCCCGACGGCGAAACACGGGCAGGGGCCGCTCGCGGGGTCTGCAAGGTACATCCTCTGCAGGTCCTCGAAGCAGGGCGTCTTCAAGACGGTGACGGTGCACGTGTGCTGCATAATGGCCCCTTTCTGCGGCGTGCGTTACGGAGGAAGCGGGGTCGCGCATCCTCGTCCTTCGATTATAGGGAGCGTATGAACGTTTTCCCATCGGGTGTTTCGACCGTTTACGCAGCAGCTCGGTATTAACTGTGATGAACGCGGGAAGCGCCTTGAAGCTTTGTTACACTGTTCCTCTGTGGAATAGGCTGTCCCGGGTAGCCGTGTGCTATGGCGGCTCGCGGCATCTATCCGCAATCGCGAAAAGACACGGCGAAAAGAGGCCATCGATGCATGAGCTGCATCCCGATATCGAACGAATCTGCTATAGCGAAGAACAGCTGCGCGACCGCGTAACCGAGATGGGCAGGCAGATTACGGAAGACTATGCGGGGAAGCAGCTGGTCGTGATATCCGTGCTGCGCGGAGCCGCCATCTTCATGGCGGACCTGGTGCGCGCCATCGATTTGCCGATAGAAATGGACTACATGGCCATTTCCTCGTACGGCTCCGGTGCCGTCAGCAGCGGTATCGTCCGCGTGCTGAAGGACATCACGTCCGACATCAAGGACAAGCACGTGCTTATCGCGGAAGACATTGTGGACAGCGGTCTAACGCTGAACTACACCATCAAGAGCCTGGCTTCCCACCATCCGGCGGACATCCAGGTGGCCGCCTTGCTGTACAAGGATCGCAAAGACGCCCCGCGCATCGACTGCAAGTACGTCGGCTTCGAAGTGCCGGATGAATTCATTGTGGGATACGGGTTGGACTATGCGGAACGCTATCGCAACCTTCCCTATATCGGCATCTTGAAACACGAGGTCTATGATTTGGGCAACAGCCACGGCATTGCCCGCGACTAGGCGAAACGACATATAAAGACGGAGAATAGCCTACATGCCAGAACAGCAGAATCCGCAAAAGGGCCCGCAGAAAGGCTCCCAGAATAGCAAGCGATCGGCCATCGTCTCTATCGTTCTGACGGTGCTCATCCTGTGCGCGTTGGGCTTCATGCTCATGGGTCGCAGCATTTCGGGCACGAATCAGACGGACACGCTCGAGACATCGCAATTCACGGCGGCGGTGAACCAGGGGCGCGTGACCGAAGTCAGCTACACGCCGGGCAGCTATTCCGTCACCGGCAAGTACTATCCCGCCATCACGGCAGGCTCGCAGGCGGCCGCGGCATTCAACGGCGCGTTCTCGGCTTTGAACACAGAACTCTCCAGCAAGTACGACGCGTCAGATTCCGTGAGTACGCAATCGCTGCAGTCGTCGTTCCTGGGAGACCAACGCGACTTCACTTCCACGTCCGGCGGCACGTCCATCGAGACGCTGATGCAGCAGCATCCCGAGATCAACTACAACGTCCAAGTCGACAGCAATATGTGGGGCATCCTGGCCTCCGTGCTGCCCATGCTCATCCTGTGCGGCCTGATGGTGTTCTTCTTCTGGCAGATGGGCAAGGCGAACAACTCCCAGATGTCGTTCGGCAAGGCGCGCGCGAAGAAGAGCACGGAAGAGCGTCCGAACGTCCACTTCAGCGACGTTGCCGGCTGCGATGAGGCCGTCGAGGAGATGAAGGAGATTCGCGACTTCCTTGCGAATCCTGCGAAATACCAGGCCATCGGCGCAAAGGTGCCGCATGGCTGCCTGTTGGTCGGTCCTCCGGGCACCGGCAAGACGCTGCTTGCGAAGGCCGTCGCCGGCGAAGCGAACGTGCCGTTCTTCAGCATCTCCGGCTCCGACTTCGTCGAGATGTTCGTGGGCGTGGGCGCCTCGCGCGTGCGCGACCTGTTCCAGCAGGCGAAGGAAGCGGCTCCCTCCATCATCTTCATCGACGAGATCGACGCCGTCGGCCGCCAGCGCGGCGCCGGCTTGGGCGGCGGCCACGACGAGCGCGAGCAGACGCTGAACCAGCTCCTGGTGGAGATGGACGGCTTCGACGCGAACACGTCCGTCGTGCTTATCGCCGCCACGAACCGCGCCGACGTGCTGGACCCGGCGCTGCTGCGCCCCGGCCGCTTCGACCGCCAGATTGTCGTGGACGCGCCCGACGTGCGCGGCCGCGAGAAGATCCTGAAGGTCCATGCGCGCAACAAACCCATTGCGAAGGACGTCGACCTGGCGGCTATCGCAAAGCTCACGCCCGGCTTCACGGGCGCCGATCTGGCGAACCTGCTGAACGAGGCGGCGCTGCTCACCGCCCGCCGCGGCAAGACCGTCATCTCTATGGACGAGGTCCAGGAGAGCATGGAGCGCGTCATCGCCGGCCCGGAGCGCAAGGGCCGCATCATGGACGAGCAGACGCGCCGCACCATCGCCTACCACGAAAGCGGCCACGCCCTGGTCGGCCACCTGCTGCCGCTGGCGGATCCCGTGCACAAGATCACTATCGTCAGCCGCGGTCGCGCACTGGGCTATACCATGTCCATCCCGAAGGAGGACAAGGTCATGAACGGTCTGCGCGAGATGCAGCAAGAGCTTGCGGTGTTCCTGGGCGGCCGCGTGTCGGAGGAGATATTCTGCGACGACATCACCACCGGCGCTTCGAACGACCTCGAGCGCGCCACAAAGATGGCGCGTGCCATGGTCACGCAATACGGCATGAGCTCCGATCTGGGCGTTCAGGTCTTCGGCCAGCCGAGCCACGAGGTCTTCCTGGGCCGCGATTACGGCAACACGCAGGATTACTCGGATGAGACGGCGCGCCGCATCGACGACGAAGTGGCCCGCATCATGCGCCAGGCGCACGACACGGCGTACAAGATCCTCAGCGAGCACAAGGAGCAGATGCACCTCATGGCCGGCGTGCTGTTGGAGCGCGAGACCGTCGACGGCGAAGCTTGCCAGGCGCTGCTGGACAACCGCTGGGATGCGTATCTGGAAAAGGAATCCTCCGAGGAGGGTAAGAGGGAGCGCGAGGAAGCTGCGACCACGGTGGTCGATGCGCAGCCCGAGCTGGACGAGCCCGAGGCCGACGGCGCTTCCGAAAAGAAGCCCGAAGAGGCATCCGATCAGACTGCTGCGGATAAGCCGGCGGATACCCCGGCCGCCCCTGCCGCATCCGCCAATGCGGATGACGGCCATGACGCGCCGCGGTCGGAGGACGGCAAAGGCCCCGCTCAGAAAAACTAACAATTCATCCGACGAAAGGAAGTTCTTCGCATGATTTGGCGTTGTGGAAACTTCTCGTATGATTCCCGGACGCCCTTCATCATGGGCATCCTGAACGTCACGCCCGATTCGTTCTCGGACGGCGGTCAGTGGAACGATCCCGATGTGGCTGTTGCGCACGCGCGGGAGATGATCGATCAGGGCGCGCTCATTATCGACGTCGGCGGCGAATCCACGCGGCCGGGCTCCGATCCTGTTTCCGTGGAAGAGGAGACGAATCGCGTGCTTCCCGTTGTGAAACGCCTGGTGGAAGACGGTATGTGCGTCAGCATCGACACGCGTCATGCGCAGGTGGCGCAGGCGTGTGTGGACGCGGGCGCCGCTATCATCAACGACGTCACCGGATTCCGCGATCCGGAGATGGTCAAGGTTGCCGCGAACTGCGATGCCGGCCTGGTGGTCATGCACATGAAGGGCGAGCCTTCGAATATGCAGAGCCTCGCGCAGTACGACGACGTGGTGCGGGAAGTCTGCGATGCGCTTGCCGAACGGGCGGCCGAACTCGAGGCCGCGGGCATCTCCCATGACCGCATCTGCCTGGATCCCGGTCCCGGCTTCGCGAAGACCATTCCGCAGACGGTCGAGCTCATGCGCAATCTGCACGAGCTCGTGCACGTGGGCTATCCCGTGATGGCGGCCGTTTCCCGCAAGAGCTACATCGGCAAGCTGTACGAGATCGCCGAGCCGAAGAAGCGCGACACGGCCAGTGCCGCGGAGGCGCTGCTGGCGTGCGAGCTGGGGGCATGCGTCATCCGCACGCACAATGTGCCCGCCACCATCGATGCGCTGAAGGAGCTGCGTCCGTATGCGCTGCTGGGCCTTGGCGCGAACGTGCCGCTGGTTGCGGAGCCCGGCGAAGAGCGCCAGGCGAAGATCGCGCAGCTGAACAAGGCCATCGGCGATATCTGCCAGATGCCGGACACGTTGGTTATCGACGTTGCGCCGTTCTACGAAAGCGAACCTGCATATTACGAGGACCAGGATCCGTTCGTGAATACGGTTGTCCTGATTCGCACGGGTCTTCCGCCGCAACAGCTGCTGAAGTGCCTGAACGCCATCGAGGACAGCCTGGGGCGCGTCCGCGACATCCCGAAGGGGCCGCGTACCTGCGACATCGACATTCTGGACTATCAGGGCTACGTGTCCGACCTGGACATTCTCAAGCTGCCGCATCCGCGTATGCTGGAGCGCGATTTCGTTGTGAAGCCGCTGCAGGACATCCTGCCGAACCACGTGCTGTCGAACGGCACGCCGGTCACGGCTGAGAACGTGACGGTCGGCAAGGCGGTACGCCTGTAATGGAAGCGGTCCTGGACGCGTCGGCTATCAGCGCGCACCTGCGGCTTTCCGGCGGGGTCTGGGACGTGCACGCCTTCGATTCGACGGCTTCCACGAACGTGCTGGTGAAAGATGCCATTGCGCAGGGAGTTTCCGAAGGATACGTTGCCGCGGCATTGCGGCAGGTGGCGGGCTATGGCCGCCAAGGGCGCACGTGGGTCAGCCCCTACGGCGGGCTGTATTTCTCGCTGCTGCTTCGCCCCGATGTTCCCGTCCGGCAGATGCCCAGCATCGGGCCGGCTCTCTCGTTTGCCGTGCGCGAAGCGCTGGCGGACTACGCGCACGACCCCAATGATGTGCGCATCAAGTGGCCGAACGACGTCGTCTGCTCTGCGGGCAAGCTGTGCGGCATGTCATGCGAATACGTGGAGCACGCGTGTTGCATCGGCGTCGGCGTCAACGTGTTCCATCCGGAACAGGCGGCCGAAGTAGGCGGCAAGAACACGCCTGCCTACCTGGCGGACCTGATGGATCCTGCTGCGGCACAGTCGCTTGACCAGGTGGCATTGCCGCTGCATCCCATTGTCGCCGGTCCAGGCGAACGGCCCGATGCCGATCAGGCTCGCCTGATGGAGCGCATCCTGGTATCCGCGTTGGAAAGCATCGGCACCGTGTACGGCCTGTGGAAGGCGCACGGGTTCACGGCATTGCAGGAGCGCTACGAGTCGCATGCCGCCCTGATCGGCACTTCGGTGACGGTTGTCACAATCGACGATAAGGTGCTTGCTGCGGGAACGGTTGAGGGAATCGATCCGGACGGCTGTCTGGTGCTGCGCACGGCAGACGGCACGCGCACGCCCATTTCTTCCGGGGAGATTCATCTGCGCTAATGCGCCTATGGCGTACAGCCTATTGCGCGGAACCCGATGACCTTACGCGTCTTCGTCACGCCGTAAACATATTCATTGCAAACATAGTGTTTATATGTATGCGCGTGCATCACAATGCCGCAACCATCCAGCGGCGTATAGTACGCAATCGCACTGTGCCGTTTCCGCACGTCAGTGCATTCCGATTACATTCTTTGGGGGATTTCGTTTATGAAGCATACGGAGGAAGAGGATACCCGCGTCCAAACGCAAGGCGAACAGCCCTCGCCGCAGAATGCGCACGCGCCGGAGCCGCAGCCGAACCGTGAGGATGAGCGCAAGGTAGATGAGAAGATCTACCGCATGGGCAATGCCTCTCTGCCACGCCTGATTGTGGAGTTCTCCATCCCTTCGATTGTCGGCATGCTCGTCAACGGGTCGTACAACCTGCTGTCTTCTGCGTTCTTGGGACAGGCTATGGGATCCATCGGCCTATCCGTGATGACGGTTGCCACGCCCATCATGATCCTGTTCATGGCCATATCCATGCTCGTCGGCGCCGGCGGCAATGCGTTGGCGGCGCTCCGTTTGGGTCAGGGACGCAAGGAAGATGCAGAGCGCAGTTTGGGCAATACGGTCACGCTTTCGCTCTTCATCTGGGCATTCGTTGTCGTGTTGGCCACCATTCCTCAAACGCTGAACTGGTTGCTGGCCATCTCCAGCGCCACGGAGGCAACGCATGACCTTGCGGCGCAATACATTCGCATCATCTCGTACGGCTTCATCTTCCAATGCATCGGAGCCGGCGTGAACAACTTTATCCGTACGGCCGGTGCGCCGAATCGAGCGCTGCTGACCATGGTGATCGGCGCCGTCTCCTGTACGGTGCTGAATTACCTGCTGGTCCTGGTTTTGGGCATGGAGGTGTTCGGCTGCGCTCTGGCCACTATCGGCGGCCAGTTCCTGTCGTGCATCACGGTGCTGTGGTATTTCCGCAGCAACGGGAATGCGCCGTTGAAGCTAAAGCTTGCGCTCATGAAGCCCCATCGGCACACCATCACGACCATTCTCACGTTGGGCACGGCAAGCTTCGCGGTGCAGATGGGTGCCACGGTATTCAATTTTGTGCTGAATTACCAGCTTGCCTTCTACGGCGCGCAGCATCCGCTGGGAGCCGAGGCGGCGCTTGCCTCCATCGGCGTCGTGCAGCGTGTTGCGGTGTTCTCCATTCTGCCGCTTGTGGGCATGTCCATCGCTATCCAACCGCTGCTGGGCTACAACTACGGTGCGCATAAGTACGACCGCGTGAAGAAGACGTTCTGGCTGGGCGTGCTGGGTGCAACCGGCATCGCCGTGTTCATGTGGATTCTCATCCACGTGTTCCCGACGCAGATCGTCGGCGCGTTCGGATTGACGGATGCTGCGTTGGCGCAGTTCACCGCCTATGCGTTGCAGGTGCAGCTGCTCCTGCTGCCGTTCGTGGGGTTCCAAATCGTCGGATCGAACTATTTCCAGGCAACGGGACAGCCGTCGAAGTCCATTTTCCTATCGCTTTCACGTCAGGTTCTGTTCCTCATCCCCTTGTTGTTCATATTGCCGCATGTGCTGCCTGCGCTGTTCCCGTCTCTGACGGGCTTGGACTCGCTGTATTGGGCCATCCCGTGCGCGGACTTCCTGGCCATCTTCACAACGCTCGTATTCATCCTGTGGGAGATGCGCCGTCTGAAGAAGCTCGAGAGCGGCCTTATCAAGGCGAAATTCTGAGAACAGGCCCCTTCAGCGGGTTTATCCATCATCGGCATGTGCCCTTTGCGCGGCCTACGGGCTGCGCGCATTCGTTCGCGCAAGCGGAAAAACATCGTTGCACGGCGGTTTGTACGTGCGACAATGGGGAAACCGAGAGGAAGGAGCCGCCATGGACGAACGCATTGCATTGCGAATGGGCACGGCGGCGTCTCTCCTGTGCACATTTCTGCTTGCCGCCGTCCTGGCGGTTTGCCTCGGTTCCGGCATGGCATTTGCCGCGTCCGGCAGCTCTGCATCCTCCACGTCCGCGCATCAATCCTCCACGTACGCCCAGATTCCCGGCGACACGGCGGGCACGGCATTCAGCCAGGACAGCTCGCTGTCCAACAGTTATGCAAGCGGCGACCTGTATTGGGGCAGCCAGAACCTGTCGGCGACGAATGTTCGCGTCGGCAACGACCTCATGTCCATCGCCAGCGTCATGTATCTGACGAATGTCGAAGTTGACGGCGACGCACGTTTGGCCGCACGCGCGATAACGCTTGATTCCGTGAACATGCACGGCAACGGCACGTTCGCCTGTGACAGCCTATCCATCGGGAAGGGCTCGACGGCGAGTGGGCTGTACTGCGGCGCGAACTCTCTTTCGTTCGAAGGCACGGCGAAATACCTGGTGGCCTATGGCAACAAGATCTACTTCAACGGCACGGTCAATGGCGACGTTGTGCTTTCCGCGCAGGAGATAGAGATCGGCCCGGACGCGAAGGTGACGGGCACGCTGCAGGTGCGCTCCGGTCAGGATCTGGATATTCCCAGCACGGCCAGCATCGCGAACGTGAACAACACGCTTGACAATCCGAACGCCATCGACCAGGTTTCGCAGATTCGCTCTGCCATCGCGCCGTACTTCCAGATGGGCAGCATCCTGCTCGTGGTGGTCTCGTTCATTCTCCTGGCCCTGTTGCTGCTGTGGCTGGGCGGCCGGCAGATGGATGAAAGCGCACGCGTGGTGCGGGCGCATCCGTTCGGGATGTTCATGATGGGCCTGTTGGGCGTCGTCGTCATTGCTGCAGCGGCCGCCGTGTGCTTCGCGCTCATCTTCACGATTCCCGTGGGCTTCGTGCTGCTCCTGATGCTCGTTATCGCGCTGCTGATGTGCATTCCGTTTACCGGTGCCGCACTCGCACTGCAGGCGAAGCGATTCCCGCGGGCGGTGCGCGCGATGATCGGCGCCGGCGTGGCGGCGGCACTCATGTTCGTGCCGTACGTGCGCGTCGTGGTACTCGTAATCTACCTCAGCTACTTCGTGGGCTATGTGCTGCGCATCCTGTTCATGGGCCACGACGACGAATTCAACCGCCAGATAAGGCAGCGCCGCGGCAAATCGCAGCCCGCTCATGCGGATGGTGGCGAACACGGCGATGCGGAACATCCGGCGCCCGCAACGCCGGAAATACCGGAAGCGCAGAATACGCCGGAAGCGACGGAGACAGCGGAAAATCGAAGCGAAGCCGCGGACAACGGCGCGGATGCAGCCGGTACGGATGCGGAAAGCGCATCGGATCAGGGCACGAAGCCCTCGAGCGCCAAGGAATGAACCCGATGCCCGTCTCATCCTTGCCATAAGGAAAGAGCGTCCCAACGCGGAAAGAAGAGTGCCCGCTGAACGATAACAATCCATGCGTCTCTGAAAGGGTCCTTTGTCATGGTATGGTGGATGCTACATCGGGCGATAGTGCTTGCTGTTGCCCAAGGCAGTTTTGTTTTCGAATAACATCCGGGGATATTCCAGGGGAAGGGAACTAGGAAGCAGATGGCGGATTCATTGGTAAAGAAGGCCTCGCTGTCGCGTGCACAGTCCATTGCTTTTGTCGGACTGACGATAGCGCTCATCGCAGTCGGCGCATGGATTACAGTGCCCATCGGGCCGATTCCGTTTACGTTGCAGGTGTTCGTCATCGCTTTCGCGTTTCTGGTGCTGCCGGGCTGGCTGCCGGTTGCCGCGATTGCGGGCTACCTCCTGCTGGGCGCCATCGGCGTTCCGGTATTCTCCGGCATGCGCGGGGGCATCGGCGTGCTCATGGGCCCGACGGGCGGATTCCTGCTGGGTTACCTGGCGGCTGCATTCGTATGCGTCGGCATCGTGCATATCATGCGCGGAAGGGATGGTTCCGCGGCATCCACGGGACGCGAGATTGCGACCGGCATTGCCGTAGGCATCGCGTACCTGGCAATTATCTATGTCTGCGGCTGGGCCCAGTACATGTTCGTAGCGAACGTGAGCGCCATGCAGTCGTTTGCCGTTACCGTCGCTCCCTTTGTGGTTGTCGACTTGATAAAGATAGTCGCCGCCATATTCGTGGCAATAGTGGTGCGTCGTGCAGTCGGCACGCTGAACGGGTAGACAGTGCTGTCCTGATAATAAGAAAGAAGCGAAGCGGAGGGCGCCAAATAAGGTGCCCTCCGCTTTTGCATTAGTTTGCTGCCGCCAAGAAGCAGTAGGGCGCAGAAGCGGCTTGCACGCTGAAATACGTGCAAGCGGGTAGGAATGAACACAAGTCTCTGACCTGGTATTATACGCACACGTAAGAGACGTGTAAGCAACACTGCAATGCGTTTTCTGCCCCGCGAAAAATTTTTTAAAAAAGTTCTTGACAGGGTCCTTCCACATGCGTAATATACTTTCTTGCGCCGAGCGAGAGAGCCCGGAGCGAGCGGGCCCCGAGGGGGGCCGGCGGGAACCTTGAAAACCGGATACTGCGATCAAGACGATGAGAGAAGCGTGGATTCGAGCGCGGCCGCCCGCAGGGGCGGCCCTCGATGAGCCGAGCCGGCGCCGGATGGCGGCGGCGAGGCGTCCTTTTTCAGAAATACAGAGCCTTCGATTCTCCGGAGGCGGCGCGGGCCCCGGCGGCCCGCGCCAACATCAACGGAGAGTTTGATCCTGGCTCAGGATGAACGCTGGCGGCGTGCCTAACACATGCAAGTCGAACGATTAACCCGCCTTCGGGCGGTCATAGAGTGGCGAACGGGTGAGTAACACGTGACCAACCTGCCCTCCCCACCGGGATAACGCGGCGAAAGCCGCGCTAATACCGGATACCCCGGGGCCCCCGCATGGGGGCCCCGGGAAAGCTCCGGCGGGGGAGGATGGGGTCGCGTCCCATTAGGTAGTTGGCGGGGCGACGGCCCACCAAGCCGACGATGGGTAGCCGGGTTGAGAGACCGATCGGCCACATTGGGACTGAGATACGGCCCAGACTCCTACGGGAGGCAGCAGTGGGGAATCTTGCGCAATGGGGGCAACCCTGACGCAGCAACGCCGCGTGCGGGATGACGGCCTTCGGGTTGTAAACCGCTTTCAGCAGGGAAGAACCTTTGACGGTACCTGCAGAAGAAGCCCCGGCTAACTACGTGCCAGCAGCCGCGGTAATACGTAGGGGGCGAGCGTTATCCGGATTCATTGGGCGTAAAGCGCGCGCAGGCGGCCTGCCAAGCGGGATCTCCAATCCGAGGGCCCAACCCCCGGCCGGATCCCGAACTGGCTGGCTCGAGTACGGTAGAGGAGGATGGAATTCCCAGTGTAGCGGTGGAATGCGCAGATATTGGGAAGAACACCGATGGCGAAGGCAGTCCTCTGGGCCGGAACTGACGCTGAGGCGCGAAAGCTGGGGGAGCGAACAGGATTAGATACCCTGGTAGTCCCAGCCGTAAACGATGGGCACTAGGTGTGGGGGGGCCGATACCCCCCGTGCCGCAGCCAACGCATTAAGTGCCCCGCCTGGGGAGTACGGCCGCAAGGCTAAAACTCAAAGGAATTGACGGGGGCCCGCACAAGCAGCGGAGCATGTGGCTTAATTCGAAGCTACGCGAAGAACCTTACCAGGGCTTGACACCACCGTGAAGCGGCGGAGACGCCGTGGCCGAGAGGAGCGGTGACAGGTGGTGCATGGCTGTCGTCAGCTCGTGTCGTGAGATGTTGGGTTAAGTCCCGCAACGAGCGCAACCCCTGCCATATGTTGCCAGCATTCAGTTGGGGACTCATATGGGACTGCCGGCGTTAAGCCGGAGGAAGGTGGGGACGACGTCAAGTCATCATGCCCCTTATGCCCTGGGCTGCACACGTGCTACAATGGCCGGCACAGCGGGCCGCGACCGCGCGAGCGGGAGCGAATCCCCCAAAGCCGGCCCCAGTTCGGATTGCAGGCTGAAACCCGCCTGCATGAAGCCGGAGTTGCTAGTAATCGCGGATCAGCATGCCGCGGTGAATACGTTCCCGGGCCTTGTACACACCGCCCGTCACACCACCCGAGTCGTCTGCACCCGAAGCCGCCGGCCCAACCTTTCGGGGGGGGGAGGCGTCGAAGGTGTGGAGGGTGAGGGGGGTGAAGTCGTAACAAGGTAGCCGTACCGGAAGGTGCGGCTGGATCACCTCCTTTCTAGGGAGTCACCCTAAATCAATTGAAATCCAAGCTCGAGCGCTTCCGACCGTCTCCAGACCGCAGCATCCGGCTTCCGGGGCTCCCGCCCCGCGCACCTTGAAAGCTGCATAGCGTTACAGACGAAATCATCTTTATTATCGATTTCTTTCGATTCTCATCGAGATCCACAAGCTAGTGGAAGTAAATGGTGGTTCGCATCAATCATCACGATCGCATCGAGGATATGTTTTTTTACTCCATATCCGTCAGATGATAGGACTTTAGAGGAGCGCGCGTGCGGGACGCATGCGCGCGGAAGAAGATACCAAGGGCGCACGGTGGATGCCTTGGCACAGGAAGCCGACGAAGGACGTGACCAGCTGCGATAAGCCGCGGTGAGGCGCATTTGGCCTTTGACCCGCGGATTTCCGAATGGGGGAACCCAGGCGGGGCTATGCCCGCCTGCCCCGGCCCGAACCCATAGGGCCGGCGGCGGCAACCCGGGGAACTGAAACATCTAAGTACCCGGAGGAAGAGAAATCAACCGAGATTCCGCTAGTAGCGGCGAGCGAACGCGGACCAGCCTAAACCCATGCACGCGCATACCCGGGCGGGGTTGCTGCATGAGGGGTCGTGGGACGGGATGAGGGGGCGCGCCCGAGCCCCCCGGCGGCCACAAAGCCGCGTCGCAGGGGAACGGCCTGGGAAGGCCGGCCGGAGGGGGTTAGAGCCCCGTACCCGAAGCGACGCCGCCCGCCGATCCCGCTCCCGAGTAGCGCCGGGCACGTGAAACCCGGCGCGAATCAGGGGGGACCACCCTCCAAGGCTGAACACTCTCCTGTGACCGATAGCGGACGAGTACCGTGAGGGAAAGGTGAAAAGCACCCCGAGAGGGGAGTGAAACAGTACCTGAAACCGGGCGCCCACAAGCAGTCGGAGCACCCCCTCGCGGGGTGTGACGGCGTGCCTTTTGTAGAATGAGCCAGCGAGTTGCGGTATGCGGCGAGGTTAAGTTTTGAAACGAGCCGCAGTGAAGGCGAGCCTTTAAGATGGCGATTCAGTCGCATGCTGCAGACGCGAAGCCGGGTGAGCTATCCGCGGGCAGGCTGAAGCAGGGGTAAGACCCTGTGGAGGGCCGAACCCACTTCGGTTGAAAACGGAGGGGATGACCTGCGGATAGGGGTGAAAGGCCAAACAAACCCGGAGATATCTCGTTCTCCCCGAAATAGCTTTAGGGCTAGCCTCGGCGGTTTACCGGCGGCGGTAGAGCACTGGACGGGCGAGGGGGCGTCACAGCCTGCCGAACCCGACCAAACTCCGAATGCCGCCGGTCCAGACGCCGGGAGTCAGAACATGTGGGCTAAGCCGTGTGTTCGAGAGGGAAACAGCCCAGACCGCCTGCTAAGGCCCCCAAGTTCGCGCCGAGTGGCAAAGGATGTGCGTTTGCCTAGACAACCAGGATGTTGGCTTAGAAGCAGCCATGCATTTAAAGAGTGCGTAACAGCTCACTGGTCGAGTGGACATGCGCCGACAATTCACGGGGCTAAGCGCGACGCCGAAGCAGCGGGCCGGACCTCATGGTCCGGCGGTAGGGGAGCTTTCCGCCTGGGGCGAAGCCGGAGGGTGACCGACGGTGGACCGGGCGGAAGTGAGAATGCTGGCATGAGTAGCGAGAGCGGCGCGGGAAACGCCGCCGCCGTAAGCCTAAGGTTTCCTGGGCAAGGCTAATCCCCCCAGGGTCAGTCGGGAGCTAAGGCGAGGCCGGGAGGCGTAGCCGATGCACAACTGGTCGATATTCCAGTACCCCCCGACGGCCGCTATCACCGATGGGGCGACGGAGAAGGATAGACGGAGCGGGGTTCTGGACGTCCCCGTGAAAGCGCGTAGGGCGCGCGGCAGGCAAATCCGCCGCGCATGGAGCCCGAGACGTTAGACGACGCCTGCACTGGCCAAGCCGTCGAGTCCATGCTCCCGAGAAAAACCCCTAGGGAGGCCGCCGGGGGCCCGTACCAAAACCGACACAGGTGGGCGGGTAGAACATACCGAGGCGATCGGGAGAACCATGGTCAAGGAACTCGGCATAATCGCCCCGTAACTTCGGGAGAAGGGGCGCCCCCGCCCGTGAAGGCGCAAGCCGCCGGAGCGGGAGGGGGCCGCAGCGAAACGGCCCAAGCGACTGTTTACCAAAAACACAGGACTCTGCCAAGCCGCAAGGCGACGTATAGGGTCTGACGCCTGCCCGGTGCCGGAAGGTTACGCGGAGGGGTCAGCGGGAAACCGCGAAGCTCCGAAGCCAAGCCCCGGTAAACGGCGGCCGTAACTATAACGGTCCTAAGGTAGCGAAATTCCTTGTCGGGTAAGTTCCGACCTGCACGAATGGCGTAACGACTTGGGCGCTGTCTCGACCATGGACCCGGTGAAATTGTATTATTCGTGAAGATGCGAATTACCCACGGAAGGACGGAAAGACCCCGTGAACCTTTACTGCAGCTTGGCATTGACCGTTGGTTCGGCGTGTAGAGGATAGGTGGGAGGCTTGGAACCGGGGGCGCCAGCCCCCGGGGAGCCGCCCTTGGAATACCACCCTCGTCGCTCCGGCGGTCTAACGCGCGGCCGTGACCCGGCGCGCGGACCGTGCCAGGCGGGTAGTTTGACTGGGGCGGTCGCCTCCTAAAATGTAACGGAGGCGTGCTAAGGTCCGCTCACGCCGGTCGGCAACCGGCGGCAGAGCGCAAGAGTACAAGCGGGCCTGACTGCGAGACGGACATGTCGAGCAGGCGCGAAAGCGGGTTCTAGTGATCCGGCGGCCCGGCGTGGAACGGCCGTCGCTCAACGGATAAAAGGTACTCCGGGGATAACAGGCTGATCTTGCCCAAGAGTCCACATCGACGGCAAGGTTTGGCACCTCGATGTCGGCTCATCGCATCCTGGGGCTGGAGTCGGTCCCAAGGGTATGGCTGTTCGCCATTCAAAGCGGTACGCGAGCTGGGTTCAGAACGTCGTGAGACAGTTCGGTCCCTATCCTCCGCGGGCGCAAGAGAATTGAGAGGATCCGCCCCTAGTACGAGAGGACCGGGGTGGACGGACCTCTGGTGTGGCAGTTGTCGACCAACGGCACGGCTGCGTAGCTACGTCCGGAACGGATAACCGCTGAAGGCATCTAAGCGGGAAGCCGCCCTCGAGATGAGTTCTCTTTTCGGTAAGGGCCCAGGCAGAGTACCTGGTCGATAGGTCGCAGCTGCAAGCGCCGCGAGGCGTTCAGGCGAGCGGCACTAATAGCCCGAGCTCTTCATCCGCATCCTCCGCCGATCGCGGCGGTTGGTCGGACCACCGTCTGTGCGCTGTGCAGCCTCCAGGGTGGCGCGGGAGGCGCGGACCCGGCCCGATGCGGGAGCGCCCCGCGCGGGCGCGACCATAGAGAGGGGGATCACCCGGTCCCATTCCGAACCCGGCAGTTAAGCCCCTCTTCGCCGAAAGTACTGCGGTGCAGTCCGTGGGAGGATAGGGCGTCGCGCCCGCGCAGGGCGCTTCCCTATTTATCTCGGGAGCGCGGAGGGCCCCCGGCTCCGGCCGGGGGCCCTTCTTGTTTTGTGAGCTTCGAATAGAGCGTTTGCTTATCCGAATGTGTTGTCTCTACATATATAGGTAATGGAAGCGGCATCTGGTGAATTCACCGGGTGCCGCTTTTTCGTTCGAAGCTGGCTTACCTGGTGTGCTCTGATCTCATTACGCTGGGGGCGCAATGCTGTTCCGTTTGCGAAACCATGACTATTGCGGATCCGGTTTCGTTCTTTCCAGACGTTGAAGCTACGATGAACAGGTATTCGCAACGTTCGGTAAAGCATCGCAATGGCGTTCATACGCGGTCTTCGAATTTCCCCGCTTCCTTCAACTTTGTGTCACATTCCTTAAAGAAATTGCAGAGGAATCAATTACATCATCAGCAGAACTAATAATAAGAATGCAAACATAGAAATCCTTAATCAGATAGGCAAACATTCATAGCGATGACTATCAATGCCGTAAAATAGGGACCTGTGAGAACCGGTGAGCACTTTGGTACACGGTTTCCGAAAGGAATCGTTGCTGAATCTCCGGTCAATTCAATTCCATGCGAAAGGAAGTAATATGGAAGGTAAGATGAACGCTCTGCTCAAGACCGCTCCCGAACCGGATGCGATGGAGTATGTTGAGGATTATCCTATTCCCCAGATCAAGGACGACGAGGTCCTGCTTGAGATCAAGGCTGCTGGCATCTGCGGCACCGACCATTCTCTGTATCGTTGGAACCAGGCAATCGCCGACTCTTATCACATTCAGTTCCCGGCAATCTTCTGCCATGAGTTCTCCGGCGTCATCGCTGAGCTCGGCAAGAATGCTCCCGAGAACCTGAAGGTTGGCATGCATGTTACCGCTAACCCCATTCTTTACGATGACACCTGCGAGTGGTGCGACCGCGGCATGGTGAACATCTGCGACAACCGTCCTTTCTATGGCACCGACCTGCCCGGCGCATTCGCCAAGTACATGGCAATCCGCGCCATCAACGTCATCCCGATGCCTGAGGAGATCCCCTTCACGCAGGCTGCCCTGATGGAGCCCCTGTGCGTGGCCATGAACGCTGTTGAGCGCCTTGACCCGCAGATCGGCGACACCGCCGTTGTCATGGGCCCTGGTGCTATCGGCCTGCTGATGGTCGCCCTGCTGAAGCAGGCTCGCGGCATCCGCAAGGTTATCGTCACCGGCCTGGAAGCAGACAAGAAGCGCTTCAAGGTTGCCGAGCAGCTGGGCGCTATCACTGTTAACGGCTCCGAAGTCGACGCTGTCAAGACCGTTCTGGACCTGACCGACGGCAAGGGCGCTAACGTGGTTCTGGATGCTACGGGCTTCTGGGGTGCTGTGCCTCAGGCTATGGACTTCGTTGCCAAGAACGGCAAGATCGGCGTCACCGGCCTGCCCGCAAAACCCTCCGAGATCCATATGACTCCGCTGGCAATGCGTCAGATCTCCATCGTCGGCTCCCGTGCTTATACGCGCAAGAACTGGCGTCAGGCTCTGAACCTGCTGGCCAACGGCTTCGACATCTCCATGATCTCCAACATGGTTGTGCCTATGAAGGATTGGCGCAAGGGCATGGAGTTCATCGAGTCCGGTGAGGGCCTGCGCGTCGTTCTGGAGCCGTAAGACACCATATCGACTCGCTTGAACCCCAGCGATTCAAGTTCATATGCGAAGAAGGGGTTTCCGGTGCACGGCATCGGGCCCCTTCCTCATTCAATGGGCAGATTAGTAATAAACGCCAGTTTGTCCATACAGTAACTACGTAAGGAGAAAATCTATGGCAGGTTTGGAAGGCATCAAGGTAGTTGAGCTTACCCAGTACGCAGCCGGCCCCGCAGCCGGTCGTGCCCTGGCCGAGATGGGCGCAACCGTTATCAAAGTCGAGCCCTTCACCGGTGACGAGCAGCGTACCCAGGGTCTTGCTTGGGGCATGAAGTTCCGCACCGAGTTCGACGACGTCGCATATGACTGCGGCTCGTTCAACAAGGAGTGGACGGCCATCAACGCAAAGAACTCCGAGGGCTACGAAGTCTTCATGAAGCTCCTGGAAACCGCGGACATCTTCCTGACGTCCCTGCGTTCCGGCGCACTGGGCCGTCTGCACCTCGACTACGAGACGCTGCATGCCAAGTTCCCGAAGCTGGTCTGGGCTCAGAACCGCGGCTACGGCGAGTACGGCCCCATGAAGGACGCTAAGGGCTTCGACGCCACGTCCTTCGCCGCTCGTTCCGGTTTCGTCAGCGCAATCCCGCAGGCCAACGCCCATTACGAGCCGGGCAACAGCCCCATCGCCTTCGGCGACTGGAACACCGGCTGCGCTCTGGCCGTCGGCATCCTGGGCGCTCTGTCCTGGGCTCAGCGCACGGGCGAGGGCGACAAGGTCACCGGCTCCCTGTACCACGTGGGCACGTGGGGCATGACCTCCGCACTGATCGCTCAGCAGCAGGGCTGCGACTACCCGAAGGACCGCATGGAGGCCAAGTGCCCCACGAACAACAGCTACGTGTCCTCCGACGGCATCTGGTTCCTGATGTGCTTCGGCAACTACAACAAGTACGCCGACCTGGTGTTCCGCACTCTGGAGATGGACCCGAAGTGGGCTACCGATCCCGAGACCGCAACGCTGGAGGCTATGGCCGACAACGGCAAGTACGTCGACGTCGTGGCCGAGATGCACAAGGCGTGCAAGAAGTTCACGTTCGCCGAGCTGGAGAAGCGATTCCGCGAGAACGACATTCCGTTCGAGAAGATTCAGACCGTCAAGGACGTTCTGAACGACCAGGAGGCCTTCGACAACGACCAGCTGCGTAAGATCCCCTACGAGGATCAGGGCTACGACAAGGGCCCCGGCTTCCCGAACGACGGCACCTACACCGTCACGACGATGCCGTTCCGTCTGGCCAGCCTGGGCGACCCGGTGCTGTACCGCAGCCGTCCCGTTGGTTACGACACTCGCAAGATCCTGAAGCAGTACGGCTACACGGATGCCGACGTCGACAAGCTGGTCGACGATGGCGCAGTGCTGTGCTACACCGGCGATCCGGTTCCCGAGGTTGCCCTGCAGCCCAGCTATGGCCCGCATACGCCCGAGGACAGGAAGGTTAAGTAAATATGCCTAAATCCGCATTCAACAAGGTCACCGTTCTGGACTTCTCCCGCTATCTGCCCGGCGGCTACGCCACGCAGACGCTGGCTGACCTGGGAGCAAACGTCATCAAGTGCGAAGACACCGGTCTGGGCGACTTCATGCGCCACGACTTCCCGACGAAGGGCAACGGCGTTTCCTACTACGTCAACGCTCTGGGTCGCAACAAGAAGTCCGTGTCCTTCAACCTGAAGAACCAGGAGACCGTCGAGGCCTTCCATAAGATGGCAAAGGACGCCGACATCATCGTCGAGTCCTTCCGTCCGGGCGTTACCAAGAAGCTGGACATTGACTACGACACGATCAAGGAAATCAATCCTCGCATCATCTACTGCTCCATCTCCGCTTACGGCGCCAACGACCCGCGCAGCCTGAAGCCGCAGCACGACCTGAACATGCAGGCAACCGCCGGCTATCTGGCCGTCAACCACGGCTCCATGAGCCCGCTGCACCTGTGCGACCTGTCCACCGGCATGGTCGTGGGCCAGGCTCTGCTGGCTGCCCTGTATGACCGCGAAGAGACCGGCAAGGGCTGCTACATCGACACGAGCATGTTCGACTGCTTCGTGTGGTGGAACTCGCTGCTGGACTCCCGCTGGAGCTTCAACGACGGCGTGTGCAAGCGCACCGACCTGGAGTATCCTTCTCTGGCATACAACGTGTACGAGACGAAGGACGGCAAGCGCTACTCGCTGGGCATGGTGGAAGCGAAGTTCTGGAAGAACTTCTGCGAAGCCATTGGCCACGAGGAGCTGCTGGGCCATGGCCTGGACCGCGAATGGGAAGCGCCCGAGCTGTTCGAGACGGTTCGCCAGATCATGAAGACGAAGACCGCCGACGAGTGGACCGCTTGGTTCGACGAGCCGGAGCATGCGAACATGTGCGCCGCCAAGGTCAACACGAAGACCGAGGCTATCGCACAGCTGACGAAGGAGAACCCCGAGGCTCTGGCCTATGTGGACTTCCCGCGCGTCGGCCACGTGCTGCAGACGGGCCTGCCGCATCACCTGTCCACCATTCCCACGCCGATCTCCGAGTACAAGGCCGTTTCCGACCTTGGCGCAGACACGGCAGAGGAGCTGAAGAAGATCGGCTACAGCGACGCCGACATCCAGCGCCTGCACGAGGAAGGTGGCATCAAGTTCGCCGAGGACTTCCCGCCTGAGGAAGACCGCGCACCCATTGCTCCCGATGGCTTTGCGAACAACGAGCTTGGCCCCATGTACTAAGCCGTTTCGAATGTGCGCATAACGCATACGGAACATGCGAAGGAGGCTGCCGAAAGGCGGCCTCCTTTTTTATAGGGAGCGTTACGCGTGCGGCAGCGGATGCCGGCATCGCGCGACACGGTGCGTTACAGGGCGGCCTATCGGTGCCTATCGGTCGTCCGAATCGATGGTGGGGATGGCCACCATGAAGCACGCGCCGCCTTCGGGGCGGTTGAAGGCATCCACGGACCCGTCGTGCGCCTCAATGATGGATTTCACGATGGCGAGCCCCAAGCCAGAGCCGCCGGCATTCTGTGCGCGGCTGAAATCCGTGCGGTAGAAGCGCTCGAACAGCATATGCGGGTCCACATCGCCGAATCCGGTGCCATCGTCGGAGACGGAGATGATGGATGCCGTTTCCGTACCGGCAAGCTCGATCCAGATGTGGCCGCCGGGCTTGATGAAGTGGCTGGCGTTATCCACCAGGTTCGTGACGACTTCCTCCAGGTGGTCGCGGTCGCCCAGCACGTCGGGTGCTTCGCCTTCCAGCGATACGTTCGCCCCGCGCTCCGCAAGCACGGGGGCAATCGAGTCGATGGCGTCCTGCGCCACATCGCGCAGGTTCACGCGATGCCATTCCCGCGCCTGGTCGTCGTCGCGGTTGCGTTCGAGCGAGATGATGTCCGTGGTCAGGCGCGTCAGGCGCTCGCTTTCGCGAACAATGCTGTTGCAGAAGCGTTCGTGCAGTTCGGGCGGCAGATCGGGATCCTGGAGCATCTCCGCATTGCCGCGGATGGCCGTCAGGGGCGTGCGCAGCTCATGTGCGACGTCACTCACGAATGCGGATTGGTTGCTCTCTACATTCGCCAGCTCTTTCCGATTCGATTCCGCATCCTCGTAAAGCAGGCGGAACTGCTCGGACAGGTCGTGCGCCTCGCGGTAGACGCCGTTTTCCGGCGACGGCCCGGAACCGCCGTTGCGACGGCACTGCTTCACGTGTGCGACGAGCGCTTTCAGGGGTTCCGCCAGGTAGTGGCCCACGGCCATGCCGATGACCAGCGCGACGGCGGAGATGGGAAGGATGACGAACGCGAGTGCGGGGTTCACATGCCCGAACACCGCGCACGTTCCGAACACGAGCGCCATGGCCAGCACGGAGATGAGCGTGGCGAACAGGGCGAAATATGTCTGCAGCTGCTTCATGGGTGGACGCGCTGGCTGGTCGCGCTATTTCTTGAAGCGATAGCCGTAGCCGCGGACGGTTTCCACCAGGCCGGGATCGTAGCCGGCTTCCTGCAGTTTGTCGCGCAGGCGCTTGATGTGCGTATCGACGGTTTTCGATTCCGTCAGATATTCCCAGCCCCAGGCGTTGCGCAGCAGGTCCTCGCGCGAGAGCACCTTGCCCGCCTGCTTCATGAGGTAGGCCAGCAGCTCGTATTCGCGCGGTGTCAGCTTGATCTCGCCGTTTTCGCCGGTAGCAGTATGGGCGTCCTCGTCCAAGGTGATGCCCTGGACCGAGACGCGGTGCACGTCCTCGTTGTTGTCCAGCGACACACGGCGGAGCAGCGCATGCACGCGGGCCAGCAGCTCGCGGATGCCGAACGGCTTCGCTAGGTAATCGTCCGCTCCGATTTCCAGGCCGACCACCTTGTCTATTTCCTTGTCGCGCGCGCTGAGGAACAGCACGGGCGCATCGGAATGCGCGCGGATGCGATGGCACAGCTCGTACCCGTCCATTTCGGGAAGCATGATATCAAGGATGTACAGATCGTATTCGTTTGCAGCATCCAGCTTCAGGGCATCCGTGCCGTTTGCGGCGATGTCGACCTCGAAGCCCTCTTTCTTCAGGGCGTAGCCTACGAAATCGGTGATGGACTGCTCGTCGTCTACCAGTAGGATGCGTGCGTTGCTTTGCGGCATGCGGTTCGTCTCCCTCCGCACTGTGCGTCCGCGCAGGGGAAGGCGCATATCCGGCCAGTTCCCTGCGAGTAAAATGTCTACGGATTATGATAGCATGACGAAAATTCGAAAATGCAAACAGGGAGATGGGCGCTGTGCTGATAGCCATCGATGTAGGAAACACGCAAACCACGCTCGGCCTCTTCGAAGGGGACAAGCTGGAACACATGTGGCGCATCTCGTCCTATTCCACCCGATCCACTGACGAACTGCACGTGCTGCTCCGCGGCTTGTTCGACATGGGCGGCGTGCCCCACGAAACGGTGGAAGGCGTGGCGCTGGCAACGGTCGTGCCGTCGGCGACGCACATGTGGAAGAAAGTGTGCCGGTCCATGTTCGGCATGAATCTGCTGATGGTGAACGTGAAGACCGCCGGCGAGCTGATCGACGTCACGAATTACCGGCGTTCCGACCTGGGTGCGGACCGCGTGGCGGATGCCGTTGCCGCGCGCAGCTTCTATGGGTCGCCGTGCATCGTGGTGGATTTCGGCACGGCCACGAACATCGAGGTCATCGATAAGGACGGCTGCTTTGCCGGCGGCATCATCGCGCCGGGCGTGGAATCGTCCATGAATGCCCTGTTCTCGCATGCGGCACTGCTGCCGCAGGTCGAGCTCGTCGATCCGCGCAACGCCATCGGCCGCAACACCACGAAGGCCATGCAGGTGGGCATTGTCTACGGCGAGATCGACCGCGTGGACGGCCTGGTGAACCGCGTGTTCGACCAGCTGGGCTACAAGACCACGGTTGTCGCCACGGGCGGGCTGTCCAGCACCATGGCGCCGCTGTCGAAGACCATCAGCGAAGTGAACCCCGATTTGACGCTGCAGGGCATCCGCATGATCTACGAGCATCAGGACGCGCTCAAGAAGGCAGCGCACGCGAAGGGCAAGTAGGCGAATTTCGGGAACTGCAAGCGGCCGGCGGAAAGTCCGGCTGCACATTCCCTTCATAGAGCGCCGGCCTGCCCCGCCGATGGCGGTTCAGGGCCCCGCGTTTGCAGAAGCGCACCTTCCCAATGCTCGGTGCCAGAGTAAAATAACGTCGCATAGCGGCGGGCTGCTCGGCCCGTTCGGAGGCATTGCAGCGCGTTCGATCCGCGCGCTGCCGAAGAGAAAAGGGGAGCGGCGTGAAATCCGATATCGAGATTGCGCAGGCAACGAAGGCGAAGCCGATCGCCGAGATCGCCGAGAAGGCGGGCGTCCCGGCCGAATACCTGGAGCTGTACGGCAACTACAAGGCGAAGGTCGACTACAACCTGCTGCGCGACCAGCAGCATCAGAACGGCAAGCTGATCCTGGTCACCGCCATCAACCCCACTCCCGCGGGCGAGGGCAAGACCACGACCACCGTCGGCCTGTCCGATGCCCTGAGCCGTCTGGGCAAGAAGACCGTTGTAGCGCTGCGCGAGCCCAGCCTGGGCCCCGTGTTCGGCATCAAGGGCGGTGCCGCCGGCGGCGGGTATGCGCAGGTCATTCCCATGGAGGACATCAACCTGCACTTCACGGGCGACTTCCATGCCATCGGCGCAGCGAACAACCTGCTGGCGGCCATGCTGGACGCGCATATCCATCACGGCAATCAGCTGAACATCGACCCGCGCCGCATCACGTGGAAGCGCGTCGTGGATATGAACGACCGCCAGCTGCGCTACATTGTGGACGGCCTGGGCGGCAAGACGAACGGCGTGCCGCGCGAGGACGGCTTCGACATCACGGTGGCCAGCGAGGTCATGGCCATCTTCTGCCTGGCAACCAGCATCACGGACCTGAAGGAGCGCCTGGGCAAGATCGTGGTGGGCTACACGTACGACGACGAGCCCGTCACGGCGCATGACCTGAAGGCCGAGGGCGCCATGGCGGCGCTGCTGAAGGACGCGTTGAAGCCGAACCTGGTGCAAACGCTGGAAGGCACGCCGGCATTCGTGCACGGCGGCCCGTTCGCGAATATCGCGCACGGCTGCAATTCCGTCATGGCCACGCGCATGGCGTTGGCGCTGGGCGATTACGCGGTCACGGAGGCCGGCTTCGGCGCAGACCTGGGCGCGGAGAAGTTCCTGGACATCAAGTGCCGCCTGACCGGACTGAAACCGGACGCGGTAGTCATCGTGGCAACGGCGCGTGCGCTGAAGAAGCACGGCGGCGTGCCCACGGACCAGCTGAACGAGGAGAACCTCGAGGCGTTGGAAGCGGGCCTGCCGAACCTGCTGCAGCATGTGGAGAACATCACGAAGGTCTACAAGCTGCCCGCGGTGGTGGCCATCAACCAGTTCCCCACGGACACGCAGGCCGAACTGGACCTCATCGAGCGCAAGTGCAACGAGCTGGGCGTGAACGTCTGCCTGTCCCAGGTATGGGCGAAGGGCGGCGAAGGCGGCCTGGATCTGGCGAACGAGGTCGTGCGCCTGTGCGAGGAGCCGAACGACTTCGACTACTCGTATGAGACCGGTGCCAGCATCAAGGATGCGCTGAACGCCATTGCGACGAAGATCTACCATGCTGACGGCGTGGATTACACGCCCGACGCCGAGAAGGACATCAAGCTGCTGGAGGCCAACGGCTTCGGCGGCATGCCCGTGTGCGTGGCGAAGACGCAGTACAGCTTCTCCGACGACGCCTCGCTCATCGGCGCCCCGCGCAATTTCCGCATCACCATCCGCCAGGTGAAGGTCTCCGCAGGCGCGGGCTTCATCGTGGCGCTGACGGGCAGCATCATGACCATGCCCGGGTTGGGGAAGAATCCTGCCGCTTTCCGCATCGACGTGGATGAGACGGGAAAAATCTCCGGCTTGTTCTAGAATGAAATTTCGCGTTAAGCGAAATTCGGTATCAATACGAACGGCTCGCTGCAACGGCGGGCCGTTTCCATTTTCAGGAAGGGAACGATGGTCGACAACTCGTTTGTGAACGAACTGGCAAGCGCATCTCCCACGCCGGGCGGCGGAGGGGCCAGTGCCTATTGCGGCATGCTGGCCGCGGCGCTTTCGTCCATGGTGGGCGAGCTGACCGTGGGGAAGCCGCGGTATGCCGATGTGCAGGACGACTGCATGCGTTGCCTGGAGGACCTGGCGGCGCGCCGCGTGCGGCTGGAGCAGCTGATCGCCGAGGATGCGGAGGCGTTCGCCCCGTTGGCGGCAAGCTATCGCATGCCGCATGGCACGCCCGAAGAGCGGGAAGCGAAGAAGGCCGTGCAGCAGGCGGCGCTGGCAGGCGCCTGCTCCGTGCCGCTGGAGATCATGGAGCAGTGCGCGGCGGTCATCGACGACTGTGCGTTCATGGCGCAGAAGGGCAGCCGCATGGCGGTAAGCGATGCCGGCGCGTCTGCGATCATGGCGAAAGCGGCGCTGCAGGCGGCGTCGCTGAACATCTTCGTGAACGCCGGATCCATGGAGGATGCCGGTGCGGCAGGCGAATTCCGCAACGAGGCCAATTCGCTGATCAGGGAATACGGCGCGAAGGCGGACGAGATCTACGCATACGTGAGCAAGGAGGTCGGCGCATGAGCGCAAAGATGTTGACGGCCAAGGAGCCGCTGGAGCGGTACGAGCAGGAGCTGCGGGAGCGCACGGAGGCGTGCAAGAAGAAGGGCGTGACGCCCATGCTGGCGCTGCTCCGCGTGGGCAATCAGGCGCCCGACCTGAGCTACGAGCGCTCGGCGAAGAAGCGCGCGGAGAGCATCGGCGTTGCCGTGAGCGTGCACGAGCTGGACGCCGATGTGTCGCAGCAGGACCTGCTGCGCGAGATCGATGCCATCAATGCGAACGATGCGGAGCACGGCTGCCTGATGTTCCGGCCGCTGCCGCGTTCGCTGGATGAGCAGGAGGCATGCGATCGCCTGCTGCCGGCGAAGGACGTGGACGGCATGACGAAGGCGTCGCTGGCATCCGTGTTCATGGACGGTGCTGACGGGTACCCGCCCTGCACGGCGGATGCCTGCCTGCGCATGCTGGATGCGTACGGCATCGACGTGCGCGGCAAGCGCGTTGTGGTGGTGGGCCGCAGCCTGGTTATCGGCAAGCCCGTGGCCATGATGCTGCTGAAGCGCAACGCCACCGTGACCATCTGCCATTCGAAGACGGAGGACCTTCCGTCTGTCATGCGGTCTGCCGACATCGTGATCTGCGCCACGGGTCGTCCGCGCGCATATGGCCCGGAGTGCTTCGCTCCCGGCCAGACGGTGCTGGACGTGGGCATCAACTTCGAGGACGGCAAGATATGCGGCGACGTGGACACGGAGCCCGTTGCCCAGATTGTGGATGCCATCACCCCGGTGCCGGGCGGCATCGGCTCCTTTACCACCCGCCTCGTGTTCGACCATACAATTCAAGCCGCGGAACATACCATTGCCCGACAGTAAGCGGCTATTTGTTTGCATTAGGCGTATGGTGGACGGCATCGCAATGAGAGCGGACGGATAGCATTCCCGGCAATCCGTCCGCGAACGGCGCGGTGACGGAGACATACGAAGATTCAAGGAGTGCAGACAGGCATGGCCATCAATTCACCAAAAGCCATCACCGAGGGGTATATGCAGGCTTCCATAGGGAAGGCCACGGCCCCGGCAGGCAAGTTGTTCGTATTGGGCATTGGCGCCGGCATGCTCATCGGACTGGGCGCGGTCGTCAGCTCGACCGCGGCAAGCGGCCTGGACAACGCCGCAATGGTCCGCCTGGTTTCCGGCCTGCTGTTCCCCGTGGGCCTGATCATGGTCATCATGCTGGGCACGGAGCTGTTCACCGGCAACGCCCTGATGGTCACGGCGGCAATCCATGGCGACATCACGTGGGGCCAGCTGCTCCGCAACTGGGTCATCGTCTATGTGGGCAACTTCGTCGGCGCCGTGGCGCTTGCCGCGTTGATGGCCTTCTTCGGGCAGATGAATATCGGCGCCGGTCATCTGGCGGTCTATTCCGCATCCGTTGCGGCAAGCAAGTGCAGCCTGCCGTGGCAGAATGCGTTCGTGCTGGGCATCTTCTGTAATGCGCTCGTGTGCGTTGCCGTCTATATGGGCAACACGTCGCAGGAGACCAGCGGCAAGATCATGGGCATCTTCGTTCCCATCATGACATTCGTCTGCTGCGGCTTCGAGCACTGCGTGGCGAACATGTACTACATTCCGGCCGGCATCTTCGCGAACATGAACGCGGCGTACAGCGGGCTCATCGCGCAGGCGGGCATCAACACGGCGGTGCTGAACTTCGGTACGTTCTTCACGGCGAACCTGATTCCGGTGACGCTGGGCAATATCGTCGGCGGCGCCCTGGTGGGCCTGATGATGTACTTCGCGCACGCGGATCGCAAGAAGAAGAACCAGTAAGCGCGACATGGCGGGCTGGGAATCCGAGCTGAATGTGCTGCGGTCCGAAGAAGGCGGCCGCAACACGCGGCGCGCCCAGACAAGGAGGAAGATTCTTGCCTGGTCCGGACCCTGGTACGCCTTCTTCCTCTCATTCGCCATTGTATGGGGCAACGGGTTGCTTAAGGCAACGGCCGTTGCCCCTTTGCCTGTCTCCTTCGCATTCCCGCTTACGGCGGCCGTTGTTGCGGCCATTATCGCGGCGCTGAACTTCGACGAGGACGGCATGTTCGACCAGCCGGCGGCATTCACGGTATCCATTGTCTGCGGGCTTTCCGGAACGGCCATCGCGGCGTTGGATCGGCTGGGCGTGTCCGTTGCGTTGCCCTGGCTGGCCGTCGGCCTTATCCTGTCCGCCATCGCCGCTGCGCTGCTGTTCGTGCTGTGGAGCGAGGTCATGGCGCGCTTCACGGTGTCGCGCGCGCTGTTCTACCTGTGCAGCGATATGGTCTTCGCCGCCGGCATGTTGTGGTTCCTGGACCATATGGACGCAATCGGCGGCTATGTGGCATTCCTCATATGCGCGCTTGCCAGCTGCATCGGCGTGCATCGCGCGTGGGAGAGCCTGCGCGGCACGACTGCGCCGCATGGTGCCTCCGAGCACGCGCCCGCGGCAGGTCGTACGGCCCGTGGCGGACGTGCGAAGCTTCCCCTGGGCATCTTCGTCGCGCTTCTGGTGTACATCATCAGCGTCGTGATGATGAAGACGCTGGGAAGCGACGCGCTCATGGCGCATGTCTCGTACGGCATGGCCATCGGTCCGTTCCTGATGCTTGTCATGATCGTATGGGGACGCCGTCTGCCTCTGAGCGCCCTGTACGAGCTGGCGCTGATATTGGCGTTGCTGGCCCTGCTGGCGCAGCCTTTGTTCGGCTATGCGGGCAACACCATCGGCATCATCGCCTCCGATGCGGTGCTGGGGCTGCTGCTGCTTCTGCTGGCCGCAATCAACATCATCGCCGTGCAGCAGAACGGGTACAGCATCAGCCGCCTTGCCGCGATGGGGCTGATGCTCCTGATCGGTGCCATGGCCATCGGCTGCGGCTTGGGCGCGCTTGTGAAGACGCTGTTCCCCTGGGGCACCGGCCTGCCGGCGCTTGCCGCCTGCCTGTTCGCCATTGTCATTTGCACCGTGGTCTGCCTGTCCAGGAACCGGCGCTTCTCGTTCGATGTCAGCCTGGCGGCCGAGATAGCGGCGGACCATGCTGCCAAGGCATCTGCGGCCGTGCCGGGGAACGCGGATTCCCCTCAACGCGAAGCGGCGGAACATTCTGCGGCGCATGCTTCGGCGGATTCGCCCGAGGCGGGCGCCGGCGAAGCGGGCGGCGACGCGGCAGGAGCATCGGAAGCCCGGGTCGTCACCGATCAGGTGGCCGTTCCAGCGGATGCGGAGGGCCTCTTCGAATCCTCCGGAAGAGAGGCGCTGCGCCAGCGGGTGCAGACGATTGCCGAGGATCGGGGCCTGCATGAGCGCGAGGCCGAGGTCATGCTGCTTCTCCTGTCCGGCATGACTTCGGGACAGGTTGCGGACGAGCTCTGCATTGCCCAGGGCACGGTAAAGGCCCACACGCACAACGTCTATGCGAAGCTGGGCGTGCATTCCCGCGATGAGCTGCGGGATTATGCCTCCTCTTATCAGCAGTCCGAATAGGGCGCAGGGCATGGCACGCGGGAAAGCCGTGCGCTCTCACGATCTCCCCATGTCTTTTCTCAGGGGCCGATTGCGCCCGCAAAGCGGCTTTGCCTTCGCCGCGTTCGCCGTTCGAGCCTGGATGCGGCGGGGTTAGCCGCTAACCCCGCTTGGAAACGATTATTCTCAAGTGAAAATAAAAATTCTGAAGTCTACGGCCAAAAGTGAAGATGTGTTGGGAAAACCCTACATTGCCGGGAAACGGTCGATCGCCAAAACGGCAGGTCGGGGAAATCGCGCTGCATTTAACCTGCCGTCTGTCCATTAGTCCCTTGATAACCCCTTTCATAACCCCCTACGTTTGCGCTGGTGGGATGCAGAAAACACCGGTGTGACGGATCTGGCGGGCAGCTGCGGCAGGCGCCTTCGCCGGCATGGCCGCAAATCGCGCAACCTGCCGGCGAAGGCGCTGTTACAGAGCGCTGCAGAATACGGAAAGGGGCTTGCGATGGGACGTTTGAGCATCGGGCAGCGAAGGGCGCTGGTCGCGATAGCGCTTGCGGTGGTTGCGATCATCTCGATAATCGCCGCATGGCGGTTGGCATATGCATCGGGGACGGATCTGCTGTTCAATTCGGGTTGGCCGCTGATATTCGTTGCCCTATTCGCCGGGTTCGGCGCGGCGGCAATCTCGAAGCGCCATGATCCCGAGATCGTGGGAGACAAGGTGCTGCGGCACGACAGCCCCGCCATGCTGTCTCACTGGACGCACGCGTTCGGCACGGTCGCGTTGCTGATCACCGGCCTCTCCATGGGGTGCCTGATCATTCCGAACGTGCTGGGGACGGCGCAGACGAACGCGATGATGAACGTCCATTTCGTGGCTGCGCTATTCTTCCTGTTCGGCACGTGCTACCACGTGGGGAATTCCATCATCGCGCCCCGGCGCTTCCGCGAGCATATGCCCGACGAGCATTCCATGGATTACACGCTGAAGCATTTCCGCATCATGCTGGGCAGCAAGAAGGTCCCGCCGCTTGACGAGGAGAAGTACTTGGGCAGCGAGCGCACGGCGTATCTGGGCGCTATCGGCATTGCGGGCCTGGTGGGCATCACCGGCATCTTCAAGGTACTCGCCCATGTGGTTTCTCTTCCCGCGGGCTTCATGAACGTGGTGTTCTTCCTCCACGATGCGGCGGCCATTTTGATGCTGCTGTTCCTGATAGCCCATGTGTTCTTCGCCGTCTTCGCGCCGCATGCATTCCCGAATCTCATTGCTATGACGACGGGCTGGATGTCCGTCGAGCATGCAAGCGAGGAGCATCCGAAGTGGGTGCGCGACATCCGTGCGGCGGGCCGGGTCTCTGAAGGAACGCCCGAGACATCGACGGACAACTCCTGCGGGACGGTTGCAGTGCAGGAGCGGCAGTAGCGGACATCGACGCCATCGAAGGCGATGGCGGGGGGAGAAAAGGAGCGAAGCGAAGATGGCAGAGGAAAGCAAACAGGCAGCAGAGGCATCTGCTGTTCGGGAACAGGAAGCACCCGCCGGCAAGACGCACCGATTCACGCGTCGCCAATTCATGGGCGGCATTGCCATTGCCGGTATCGGCGCCCTGCTGGGCGGGGGCGTGGTGTCCGCGTTCACGACGAGCGACGGCAACGTCGGCTACCAGCTTTCGGATGGATACTTGCTGGTGGACACGAAGAAATGCGCCGGATGCCGCACGTGCGTGCTGGCTTGCGCTATCGCGCATTACGGGAACTCGAACATCAACCTGGGGCGCATCCAGATCCGCAGCAATCCGTTCGGCGAGTTCCCCGATGACGCCGGGCAGGCCCAGTGCCACCAATGCCCGTATCCGTCCTGCGTGGCGGCGTGCCCGGTGGGAGCCATGCACGTGGATGCCGATACCGGCGTGCGCACGTGCGATTACGACAAGTGCATCGGCTGCGAGCGCTGCGTCAACGCCTGCCCGTACGCCCCGTCCCGCGTGCAGTGGAACTATCTGGACCGGCACGCGCAGAAGTGCGATCTGTGCCTGGACACGCCGTACTGGAACGAGCAGGGCGGCGCCCATGGCAAGCAGATGTGCGTGGAGGCGTGCCCCATGCAGGCCATCAAGTTCACAAGGGACCTGCCGGATCAAGGACCCGACGGCTACACGGTGAACCTGCGCAACAAGCACTACCTGTCCATCGGCCTTCCCGCCGACGATGCTGCGGAGATCCCCGCCTCCGAAGCGCTGGGCACGAAGAAGAAGTAGCGGGAGGGAACGACCGCCGCAAGGCGGTTCCCAGATAGGCGGCGAATGCCGGGGCGCCCGGCTTTGAAGTGAGGAGACGGCCATGGATCTTGGCGGCTATGTAGGAAAAATCGCGGTCATCGACCTGTCGAAGAAAAGCGTCGAGACGGTGAATACAAGCGATTACGAACAGTACGGCGGCGGACACGGGCTGAGCACGGCGCTGTTCTTCAAATATTGCGAGGATTACAATGTCGGGCCGCTTGACGAGGGGAACGTGCTCTGCATCTCCACGACGCCGTTCACGGGGACCATCGTGCCGGCGGCTTCGTCGCGTGCGGATGTGGCGGCCGTTTCGCCCTATTCGTATCCGAAGCACTGGTTCCACCATTCCAGTATCGGCGGGAAATTCCCCGCGCAGCTGAAATACGCCGGATGGGACGCCCTGGTGATCAAGGGCAAGGCCGACAAGCCCGTATGGGTGAAGATCATGGACGGGGACATCACGTTCGAAGACGCCTCCGACCTGTGGGGCAAGGATTCGTGGGAGACGCAGAAGTCCATCATCAAGCAGATTCGCGGCGTCGACGACCTGAACGACAGCGATTGGTGGAATTACGGCGGCCTGCGCGATTCCGGCAACACGACGCAGAACCCGTCCGTGCTGTGCATCGGCCAGGCCGGCGAGAACCAGTGCGCCGTGGCGGCCATCATGTCCGAGGCGGGTCATGCGGCCGGCCAGGGCGGCATGGGCGCCGTTGCCGGGTCGAAGAACCTGAAGGCCATCAGCTGCCTGGGCACGGGATCCGTGGTGGTGGCTGATCCGGCCGCGCTGCTGAGCACCCGCTTGGAGGTGCAGCAGAAGTTCGGATACAACGTGGATGCGCCGAAAAACGAGGATCCCGTGCCGTCGTTCGCCATGCTGAACTTCATGACGCATGCGCCGGCAAGCTCCGGCGTGGGCTGGAACCCCCAGAATTATCTTGCCCGCGCCGAGGGCTGCACCGGCTGCTTCCGCAACTGCCGGGCCATATTCAGCGACACCGTGGGCAACCAGGCCGTCTGCTTCACGTCCATCTTCTACAACGGCTCGCAACCGCAGGATTTCCTGAAGGCGTCGGACATCTTGAACAAGCTGGGCATCAATGGGTTTGAAAAGCAGCTGGTGGAGTATCCGTACGCGCTGTACAAGAAGGGCGTGCTGGGCAAGGGGAAGAAGATCGACACGGACATCGACTTCTCGCAGTACGGCACCATCGAGTTCTTCGAGAAGCTGATGAAGGCCGTTGCCTATAAGAAGGACATCGGCAAGCAGCTGGCCGACGGCGTGGCGGCGGCATGCAAGGAATGGGGCCGCTGGGACACGGACACGAAGGTGGCGGCGTCGGACGGCGGCATCGAACGGCCGGCGTGGGGCTACACGATGCATTACGAGCCGCGCGTATCCACGGAATGGGGCTTCGGCAGCCTGTTCACGGAGCGCGACCTGGACGACCACAGCTACAACCAAATTGCGCACTGGGCGCCGATGATGCGCCAGCTGGCGGGCTTGAAACCGCTGTGGTCCGCCGAGGAGACGGTGAACATCATGGCCGAATCCACGGGGCTGAAGGACCCCATGTGCTGGAACTACGGCCCCGACGGCACGTATTCCGATGCGAACATGCGCGGCGTGGAATGGATCATCGAGTACAACCGATTCTGGGGAGGCTCCATGGGGCTGTGCGGATTCACGTGGCCCATACTGCTGAACACGAACGACCCCGATAATCCCGCCGGCGCGGCGCCAGACTACGAGCCGCGCTTCTACCAGGCCGTGACCGGTGAACAGCTGAGCTGGGAAGACAGCCTGCAGCGCGGCAAGAAGTTCTACCTCATGGACCGCGCCATCTGGTGTTTGCAGGGCCGCGACCGCGACGACGAGGTGTTCACGGATTACATCTACGACGTGAAATGCGATGAGTTCACGCTTCCCGTGTACGAGAACGGCAAATGGAAGTGGGGCGATTGCAAGGGGCGCACGCTCGACCGCAAGAAGGTGGAGAACTACAAGACGCGCTTCTACAAGCTGGAAGGCTGCGATGAGAAGACCGGCGTGCCGACGCGCGAGACGCTGGAGGGCCTGGACCTGAAGGACTTCGCGGACGCGCTGGACAAGGCAGGACGCTACTGACGGAAGGCGGGCAGGTCATATGGAATGGGAAAAGATGGCAGTTGCAGGTGAGACCTTCGCGGCGGGGAAAGGCGCATTCGGCGTGCTGCCGGAGCCCTCGGCGGAACTTGCCGCGCATGCGACGCGCGAGATGGGCTGGGACGGCCGTTTCGAGGTGGAGCAGCTGACATCGCGGGCGGGCCGCAAGGTGCTGGTATACAATTTCCGCGATCTGGCGGGGTATCTGCTGGGCCGTGATGCGCTGGAGAAGCCGCTCATCGGCCGCCTGCGGTTCATGGTATGCCGTGTGAACGGCAACAAGTTGGTCGTGTGGCTCCGCGATGCCGTGGGAGACGTCGCCCTGGCGGACGCGCTCGATGCCGCCCTCGACCGCAGGGCAAGCGAACATGACCAGATGGTGGTTATTCGCCAGTTCCTGTTCAACCGGTGGGGGCAGTACCGGCGGGTGCTTGCTGCGGCATCCGGAGAAGGGGATGCCGAAGCGGCGCAGGGGATTTCTCCTGCCGGCGACGCGCTGGGGCAGAGGGAGGCGGGGTAGCCATGGTCGAGATCTCGCCGGCTGCAGGCGGCCGGACGGCGGCTCCCGCGCCTTCGCCTGTGCCTTCGCCCGATGTGCTCAGGGCCGATTTCCCGCTGCTCATGCAGGAGCATGCACCGCTCTATCTGGACAATGCGGCCACGACGCAGAAGCCTCAGTGCGTGCTGGATGCCGTGGAGCTGTATTACCGGCAGGCGAACGCGAATCCGTACCGCGGCGTGTATTCGCTCAGCGGCTGGGCAACGGAGATGTACGAGGGCGCACGGAAGGGAATCGCCGCATTCATCGGCGCGGCGTCCCCGAACGAAGTCGTGTTCACCAGCGGATGCACGGAAGCGCTGAACCTGGTGGCATGGTGCTACGGCATGAACCATCTGAAGGCGGGCGACAAGGTGGTCGTGCCCATTTCGGAGCATCACAGCAACCTGCTGCCCTGGCAGGAAGTGTGTCGGAGGACCGGCGCCGCGTTGGACTTCCTCTATCTGGACGAGGACGGCCGCATTCCGGAATCCGAGATAGGGCGGCGCATCGGCAATCATACGAAGATCGTGGCGTTCGCCCACCTCTCGAACGTGACCGGCCTGTTCGCGCCCGTCGAGCGCTTGGTTCAAGCGGCGCATGACCACGGGGCGGTCGTCGTGCTCGACTGCGCCCAAAGCGCGGCGCATGTTCCCCTGGATATGCAGGCGCTCGGCGTCGACTTCGCCGCCTTCTCCGGCCACAAGGTGTACGGCCCCATGGGAACGGGGGTGCTGTGGGGGCGCCGCGCGCTGCTTGACGAGATGCCCCCGCTCTACCGCGGCGGCGGCATGGTCGACATTGCGGAGCGGGAAACGGCCACGTTCGCGGCCGCCCCGCGCAAATTCGAGGCGGGCACGCGCAATGTCGGCGGCGCCGTGGGCATGGCGCAGGCGCTCGGCTATCTGCGCCAGATAGGCTACGACGCGCTTGCGGCGAACGAGCAGCAGGTCGTGGCCCGCCTGCTCGAGCGTCTGTCTGCCATCCCGGCGGCGAAGGTGTACGGGCCGGCGGAGATGACGGACGACCGCTGCGGCATCGTCTCGTTCAACATCGCGTCCGTGCATTCCGACGACATCGCACGTGTGCTGGCGGACCATGGCGCCTGCATCCGGGCGGGAAACCATTGCGCGCAGCCGCTGATGCGCTTCCTGGGCGTGACGTCCACGTGCCGCGCCAGCGTTTCCTGCACCACTTCCGTTGCCGAGGTCGATCGTTTCTGCGACCTGTTGGAAGAATCCGTCGACGAGTTCAGCCGGTATGTCGTGAACGCCGTCATGTGAATGCGTCCTGCCGTACACGGCGAATCCACGGGCTTGCCGTACAATAGGGCGCATTATGACTGATACGAATGCATACCTGCTGCGTTCCGATTCCGCGGACGCAACGAAGGCCCTGGGCTGCAAGCTGGCTCCGTACCTGGAAGCCGGCGACGTCGTGCTGCTGTTCGGCGACCTGGGTGCGGGCAAGACGCAGTTCGTGCAGGGCGTCGCGCGCGGACTGGGCATCCATGACGATGTGACCAGCCCGACGTTCAACATCCTGCTGGAATACCGCGGCACGCTGCCGCTGTACCACTTCGACTTGTACCGCCTGGACCCGGAGAGTCCGGACCAGCTGGAGGACATCGACTTCTTCGGCGTGGTGGAAGGCGACGGCGCCAGCTTCATAGAATGGGGCGACCGCTTCCCCGACGACATGCCGGAAGACCGGGTGGAGATCTCGCTCACTGTGGGTGACGACCAGGTTCGCACGCTGCGCGTGCGGGCAACGGGCGCGCGCTCGGCGCAGCTGGCGGATGCATGGCGGCAAGCGGTGGAAGGCGGGCGCGAATGAACGGTTCGCAAGAAGCGCGCAAGGACGTGGTCCTGGCGTTCGACACCTCGAACGAGACGGTTGCGGTAGGCCTGGGCGTGCTGGACCCGGCAACGAAGGGCATCGCGCTGCTGGCATCGCGCGAAGAGCTGGCGCATCGTGCGTCGAATACGAAGCTGCTGCCCCTGATCGACCAGCTGACGCGCGAGAACGGCGTGACGCGCGACCGCATTGCGGCCGTTGTCTGCGGGCGCGGCCCCGGGTCGTTCACCGGCGTGCGCATCTGCCTGGCCACGGCGAAGGGCGTTGCCAGCGCGCTGGAAGTGGGCCTGTACGGCATCTCCACGCCGGACGCCATTGCCTGGCATCTGTGGGAAACGGGCGTGCGCAGCCGCGCGGCCGTGATTGCCGATGCCATGCGCAAAGAGGTCTACCCCGTGTGCTACCGCATCGGCGAGGAAGGTCCGGCGCGCGGCAATTCCGATGTCGTGCTGAAGGCCGCGGAGGGCGTGGGCTTCGTGCACGACCTGCTGGGCGAAGCGCGCGACGGCACGCTGGATGCGGGCATCGTGCTCGCGGGCGACGGGCTGCACAAATACGCGGACCAGTACGCCGAGCTGGGCACGTTCGCTGCCCAGGAAACGTGGACGCCCACCGGTTCCGGGCTGCTGCTGGCGGCGCAGCAGGCGTGGCGCCTGGGCGACGAGGGCCTGATGGACCCCGCTGCCGGCGATCCCGCGCTGGTGCTGCCGGTGTACACCCGCCTTTCGGATGCGGAGGAAAACGAGCGCATCCGCTTGGCGAAGACGGACGCGCGCAATCTGGAGACGGGCGTCCAGGACGTGTCCGTTCGCCGCGATCAACGGCCGCAGAAGCACGACACCACCATCGCGAATGCGCGCGCAGACGCAAGCGGCATCGTGTACCGTCCGTTGGACGCCGCGTGCGCGGATGATGTTGCGGCCATGGAATCGCAGGTCATGGGCTCCGATGCCTGGAATGCGTCCATGGTGCTGGACGAACTGCCGCGCAAGGATCGCGTGTGGTGGGCAGCGTTCGCAGACGGGAAGCTGGTCGGTTACGCCGGCGGCATGGTGGTGGACGGCGACCTGCAGATTCTGAAGGTGGCCAGCAGCCCCGCGCTGCGCCGCCGCGGCATCGCGCGCGAGCTGCTGGCGCGCGTGGCGGCGGATGCCCGCGATCTGGGCGCGCAGACGGCATCGCTGGAGGTCCGCGTGTCGAACGAAGGCGCGCACCGCTTCTACGAGGCGCTGGGCATGGAGAACATCGGCCGCCGGCCGCACTATTATTCCGATCGTGAAGACGCGTACATCTTCCGGGGGCCGCTGCCGCTGGCTGCCTCTGCAGGCCCCCGCGCGCAGGCTGCGCAGGTGGCGGGCATGGAGCTGCAGAGCATCGACGAGACGCAGCGGGTGGCGCTTGCGGACGCGGCGCGCCCGCTGATCCTGGCCGTGGAATCGTCGTGCGACGAAACGGCGGTGGCGGTTGCGGATGGCACGGGCGACCTGCTGTCCGACGTCGTGGCAAGCCAGATAGACTTCCATTCGCGCTTCGGCGGCGTGGTGCCCGAGATTGCCAGCCGAAAGCATATCGAGGCCATCTGCGGCGTTGCACAGGAGGGGCTCGACCAGGCGGCGCGCAACCTGGGCGTGGAGCGCTTGCGCTGGCGCGACCTGGACGCCGTTGCCGTGACGTACGCGCCTGGCCTGGTAGGTGCGCTGGTTGTGGGCCTGGCGTTCGCAAAGGGCGCGGCATGGGGCGCGGACAAGCCGCTCATCGGCGTGAACCATCTGGAAGGCCACTTGTACGCGAACAAGATAGCCACGGCCGACATCCGCCCGCCGATGGTGGTATCCCTGGTCTCCGGCGGCCATACGATGCTGGTGCACGTGAAGGACTGGGGCGATTACGAGACGCTGGGTTCCACGATCGACGATGCCGTGGGCGAGGCCTTCGACAAGGTGGCGAAGGCGCTGGGCCTGGGATACCCGGGCGGCCCCGTGATCTCGAAGCTGGCGGCGCAGGGCAATCCGAAGGCCATCCGCTTCCCGCGCGCCATGATGCATTCCGGCGACCTGCGCTTCTCGCTGTCGGGTCTGAAGACGTCCGTGATCACGTACATCCAGAAGGAGCGCAAGGCGGGCCGCGAGCTGAACCTGCCGGATATTGCCGCGTCGTTCCAGCAGGCCGTGATCGACGTGCAGGTGGCAAAGGCGAAGACGGCCCTGGAGGAAACCGGCGCGCGCGAGTTCTGCCTGGGCGGCGGCGTGGCGGCGAACCCCGCGCTGCGGGAGGCGTACGAGAAGCTGTGCCGCCGCATGGGCGTGCGCCTTACCATGCCGCCGCTTTCCAGCTGCACGGATAACGCGGGCATGATCGCCTTGGTGGCGCTGGACCGCTACCGCGCGGGCCGTTTCTTCGGCCTGGATGCAGACGTGTCGGCGCATGCGTCTCTGGACGAGCCGTACTAGCAACAAGCCGTGCCAATGGCAATCGCACGGGGCGGAATGGGGCCCCGTGCGACCTCGAAACGGCCTGCATCTTTCTGAAGTGAGCGTTTTTGTAGACCTGGTGTGAAGAGGTTTTGGCGATTAAGCGCTACTTATATGCCAAACGAGATACCGTATGCGCGCTGCGTAACAATTGCTGATATGCGCCATCACACGTGTGCACTGCCCGAAGCGGCAATACCTGCATGTGAGTGCGCCTATCCTCGAGCACGTTTGAAGGGAATGGCATGGCAATCGAAACCGCTCCAAGCTTTCATAACGAGGAAGCAAACGGCAGAGCCGGAAGCGCCTCCTACAATGACAGCATCGATACTGCCACGGGCAAGGCGGCTCCCGCGGAGATCAGCTCGAAGCGCGTGAAGGCAATCTTCAGCGACATCGCCCCGAATTACGACCGGTTCAACCGGATGTCCAGCTTCGGGCGCTACAAGGCGTGGCTGCATACGCTCATCGACGAGGCGCCCATCAATTCCCGCACCCGCATGCTCGACATCGCGGGCGGCACGGGCGACGTGACGTTCGAGGCCTGCAAGCAGAAGAAGCCGGGCAGCGTGCTGCTCACGGACTTCACGCCCGCCATGCTGGACATTGCGCGGCAGCGCCTGGAAGCGGGCGAGAACAACGGCGTGCCGGTGGAGCTTGCCGTGGTGGACGCGCAGGATATCCCGTATGCCAGCGAATCGTTCGACGTCGTGACCATGGCGTACGGCATTCGCAACATGCCGAAGCGCGATCAGGCGCTTTCCGAGATCTACCGCGTGCTGCGCCCCGGCGGCTCGTGCTGCATCCTGGAATTCAGCACGCCGCCGAATCCGGTCATGCGCGCGCTGTACGACAAGTACCTGACGCTGGGCATCCCCACATGGGGGAAGATAACCACCGGGCAGCGCGACGGGTTCGTGTACCTGTCCAGCTCCATCAAGGCGTTCCCGGACCAGGAGCATTTCTCGAAGATGCTGAAGAACGTGGGTTTCCGTTGCGTGGACTACACGAACTGCACGTTCGGCGTGGCTGCCGTTTACATTGCGCGGAAATAACTCCCACCGGGTTCTTCCAGGACGCTTCCGCAGTGATGTTATGATGGGGAGCACGATTTCATACAGGAGGCCGTCATGCTGCTCTGTGCACAATATATTCTGCCCATAACGTCCGACCCGTTCCCGTTCGGCGCCATCTTGGTCCGCAACGGCAAGATTGTCGATATCGGGTCCGCGGAAACGCTCCGTCTGCGCTATCCGGACGAAGAGGTGCGCGACTACGGCACGGCAGCGCTCCTTCCCGGCTTCGTTGACACGCATACGCATATGGAATACTCCGTCATGCGCGGCGTGGTCCATGACGAGCCGTATGCTTCCTGGACGGTTCATCTCATGAAGAAGGAACCGCTGATGACGTCGCACGATTGGTACGACTCGGCCATCTTCGGCGGCCTGGACGCGCTGTCATCCGGCGTGACAACCGTGGCGGACATCACGGACACGGGCGCGTCGCTGGATGCGGTGCAGAAGCTGGGCCTGCGCGGCGTGATCTACCGCGAGGTGGGCGCTGCGGACCAGAATCGCGTGGACCATGCCATCCGTGCTGCTGAGCGCGACATCGACGACTGGATGGGCCGCGTGGACTCCGGCCGCGTGACGGTGGGCATTGCCCCGTATGCGCTGTACACGTGCCATCCCCTGGTATTCAAGCGCGTGGCCGAAGTGGCGGGCAACGATCTGCCGGTGGCCATCCACCTGGCGGGAAGCCGCGAAGAGTACCGCTTCGTGAAGTACGGCGCCGCTCCGTTCGGCAAGGTCGAGGAAAGCTTCACCCGCGGCTATGTGGAAACGCCGCCGTGGCTGCCCACGGGCGTCTCGCCGGTTCGCTATGCGGTGAACTGGGGCGCGCTCGATCCCGGCAACATCCTTGCCATCCATGCCGTGCACGTGGACCCCGAGGACATCGCCATCCTGCATGACCACGATGTGGCCATCGCCACCTGCCCGCGCTGCAACGCGCAGCTGGGCATGGGCGTGGCTCCGGTGATGGAGTACCGCCGCCTGGGCATGCGCGTGGGCCTGGGCACGGACTCGCCGGCCGCCACGGACTCCACGGACATGATCTCGGAGATGCGCATCGGCATGCTGGTGCACCGCGCCGTGGGCGCGAACAGCGGCGGCGACTTCATCACCGCGCAGGAGATGCTGGAAATGGCCACGATCGGCGGCGCGCGCGCACTGCGCATGGACGACCAGATCGGCTCGCTGGAGATTGGCAAGAAGGCCGACATCATCGCCGTCGATATGGCTGGATCGCTGCATCCGTCCACCGAGGATCCGGTGTCCGCGGTCGTGAATACGTCGTCGGGCCAGGATGTTTGCATGACCATGGTAGGCGGCAAGATCCTCTACGAGCAGGATCAGTGGCATGTGGACGTGGAAGTGGCGAAGAGCATCGCCCGCGTCATCGGCATCCGCGGAAAGCTGCGCAAATAGCAGCGGGGGAACCTGCCTGCGACAAAGAACTACCGAAGGACTCGCGAGAGTCCATCGAGGAACGTACCTATGGCAAATAAGAAAAACAACAGCAAGAAGATGACCGCCGCCCAGCGCGAAGCGAAGATGCAGGCGGCGAAGGAGCGCGAGAAGCGCGCCCAGGCCCAGCGCGAGCACAAGGAGCGCATGAAGAAGGCCTTCATCGTGGTCATCACGGTGATCCTGGTCATCGGCCTGACGCTGCCCATCGCCAGCCTGACGCTTATGGGTGGCAACTAACCATGGGCAGCGGACAGCGCTGCGCCGTCCGAAAGGAGGGCTGCATATGTTCGGCATAGGCGGTACCGAGCTTGCCATTATCCTCATCTTCGCCTTCCTGATCTTCGGCCCCGACAAGCTTCCGGCCATTGCGAAGACCATCGGCCAAGCCATCGCGAAGTTCCGCGATGTGCAGAACGAGATGAACCAGGTGGTGAAGGAAGAGGTCTACGATCCCGAGAAGGACCAGGACAACCCCTTCCAGCGCCCGCTGGACAAGATGGCGAACCTGGATAAACGCGAAGTGAAGACGGAGACGTTCGCCGAGCGCAAGGCGCGCCACGACCGCGAACGTGCAGAGCGCCAGGCGGCCATGGCTGCCCAGGCGCAGAAGACGGCCGATGCGGCTGCAGCCCCGTCCGCAGCGGCGAACGGCGCAGACGGCGCAACCGTCAGCGCTGCCGCCACCGCCGCGGCAGCGACGGTTGCCACGGCAGCTGCCGCGCCGAAGCCCGAGCCTGCCGCGAAGCCGCGCCCGAAGGTGAGCGCCGCCGAGCTCTACGGCACGGCGCCGCGCAAGAAGGCGGCTCCTAAGGCCGCATCGCCGGCAGCGGGCGAAGCGGCAGAGAAGCCTGCCGCGAAGCCGGCGCCCTCCGCGACATCCAGCGCCGCATCTGCATCTGAGAAGCCGGCTTCCGCCGGCATCCCGGAAGGGGGCGAATAGCATGCCTATCGGTCCTGCGCGAATGCCGCTGATGGACCACCTGGGCGAGCTGCGCATGCGCTGCGTTCGCATCGTCGTGGTTCTGCTCATTGCCATCTGCTTCTTCTACATGTCAACGCCCACGGTTGCGCAGTTCTTGCTGGCACCCGTGACGCCCTATATGCCCACGGACTCCGAAGGGCACGCCATCATCAACGTGTTCGGCGCGTTCGAGGCATTCGGCGTGCGCCTGAAGATCGCGCTCTGGACGTCGCTGGTTGCATGCGCGCCGTTCTGCCTGTGGCAGATCCTGGCGTTCTTCCTGCCCGCGTTGAAACCCCGCGAGCGCAAGTACTTCGTGCCCACGTTCGTGGCGGCCGTGGCGCTGTTCATCTTCGGCACGGTGTTCTGCTACATCATCATCCTGCCTCCCGCGTTCCAATGGCTCACGGATCAGGCGTCCGGCTTCGCCGTCATCACGGCGCAAGCGGACCAATGGATCGACATCATCATCAAGTTCGAGCTGGGCTTCGGCATCGCGTTCGAGCTGCCGCTGATAGTGTTCTACCTGCTGATCTTCGAGATCATCCCGTACTCGAAGCTCCGCGAGCAATGGCGCTACATCTACGTCGGCCTGCTGGTGATCTCCGGCATGGTGACGCCGGATGCCTCGCCCATCACGATGCTCCTCATGTTCGCCCCGATGATCGGCCTGTACGAGCTCAGCATGTTCGCTGCGCGCATGGTTATGGGCAAGCGCGTGAAGGAACAGAAGGAAGAGCTGGAGGCGCAGGCCCGCGACGATGCGGAATGGGAAGAGGAATGGGCCGAGATCCAGGCGAAGCGCAAGGCGAAGAAGGAAGCGGAAGACGACGATGCATGAGCTGGGATTGATGACCGGCATCATGGACGCCGTCCTGAAGACCGCCGAGAATGCCGGCGCCGATAAGGTGACGGAGATCAAGCTGACGGTGGGCGAGATGACGGAGGTCGTGGAAGAGGCCATGGTCTTCGCATTCGAAGCGCTGTCCGAAGGCACGATGTGCGAAGGCGCGAAGCTGGATCTGACTATCGTGCATCCGCGCAGCCGCTGCCTGGAATGCGGCGCGGAATACGACCACGACCGCTTCCATGTGCGCTGCCCCGAATGCGACAGCCCGTTCACGGAGCTGCTGCAGGGCCGCGAGATGCAGATCGACTCCATCGAGATATACAACGAAGACGATCCCGATGAAGACGGCGGATCGTCTCCCGATGATTCCGCCGAACGCGCTCCCCGTGGCGGCGATGACGGCCGGGCGGCCGGATTCGCGCCCGATATGGACGACGCCGTGGACAAGGTGGCCAAGCGCATGGCCGACCATATTCTGGAAGGAAGCGAATAGCATGGCTCATGTGGATATGAAAGAGCCCATCTTGGCTAAGAACGATCAGCTGGCGGAGGAGAACCGCCGGCTGCTGAAGGACAAGAAGGTCTACCTGCTGAACATCCTGGCCAGCCCGGGATCCGGCAAGACCTCCACGATCCAGGCGACCATCGAGGCGCTGCGCGACGAGTTCAACATCGCCGTCGTGGAAGGCGACATTGCCAGCAGCGTCGACTCCGAGAAGATCAAGGAGCAGGGCATTGCCGCCGTGCAGATCAACACGGGCGGATCGTGCCATCTGGAAAGCAACATGCTGCGACGGGCGCTGGACGTGCTGGATCTGGACGACCTGGACCTCGTCATCGTCGAGAACGTGGGCAACCTGGTGTGCACAACTGACTTCGATTTGGGCGAGAACGCGAAGATCGTCATCCTCAGCGTGCCGGAAGGCGATGACAAGCCGCTGAAGTACCCGAACGCATTCCAGGTGGTGCAGGCTGTCGTGCTGAACAAGATCGACACGAAGCCCGTGTTCAACTTCGACGAGGAGGCGTTCGACCGCTACGTTGACCAGCTGAATCCCACGGCGCCCATCTTCCCCATTTCCGCCACGCGTGGCGATGGTGTGGAGGCGTGGACGGATTGGCTGGCAAACGAAATCCGCGCAATCCAGTAGCGAGGCTTCGCCGTTACCATCATTTTGCCTGATAGGGTACGTTATGAAATGCCGCAGCATCCGAATAGGGGTTCTGCGGCATTTGTGTAGTGTAGGAAATCTAAGTGTAGACGACTGAAGTTTTCTTAATTGTTACTTGCATTTAGGTTTACCCATGCTACTATGCAGATGTTGGCACTCCAAGGCATCGAGTGCTAACACACCCGCAAAGTTATCTCGGGCGGGTGAACAGAGGTAAAAATCCTGGCAACAGGAACAAGCATACGAAAGGATGGCACTACATGAAGCTGATTCCCTTGGGTGATCGCGTCCTCATCCGTCAAGACGAGGCAGAGGAAACCACCGCATCCGGTCTGTATCTGGCTTCCGAGTCGAAGGAGAAGCCGCAGAGCGGCGTTGTCGTGGCAGTCGGCGAAGGCAAGCGCGACAAGGACGGCAACCTGATCCCCATTTCCGTCAAAGAGGGCGATCACGTGGTGTTCGCGAAGTACGGTGCCACCGAGGTGGAGGTCGAAGGCGAGAAGCTGATGCTGATGCGCGCCGAGGACATCTACGCGAAGTACGCCGAATAGGAATTCCCCCAATTCGATAGGAACCAACTCCGGCATGCAGCCGGATTCCCGAAAACCGTTTCGAAAGGAAGACAATGGCTAAAGAAATCAAGTTCGACGCCGAAGCGCGCAGCGGTATGGCTGCCGGCGTGACGAAGCTGGCCGACGCCGTTAAGGTTACGCTTGGACCGAAGGGCCGTTACGTTGCTCTGGAGAAGTCGTACGGCGCCCCCGTCGTCACGAACGACGGCGTGACCGTCGCGAAGGAGATCGAGCTGGAGGATCCCGTGGAGAACATGGGCGCCCAGCTGGTCAAGGAAGTGGCCGTCAAGACGAACGATGTGGCCGGCGACGGCACCACCACCGCAACGCTGCTGGCCGAGGTCCTGGTGAACGAGGGCCTGCGCAACGTCACGGCCGGTGCCGACGCGCTGTCCGTGCGCCGCGGCATCGAGAAGGCCGTTGACGCTGTGGTCGAGAGCATCAAGGCAGACGCCATCGCAGTGGAGAGCAAGGACCAGATTGCGAACGTCGGCACCATTTCCGCCGGCGATGCCGTGATCGGCACGAAGATCGCCGAGGCCATGGATGCCGTCGGCCGTGACGGCGCCATCTCCGTCGAGGAGTCCCAGACGTTCGGCTTCGACGTGGACGTTGTCGAGGGCATGCAGTACGACCGCGGCTACATCAGCCCGTACATGGCTACGGACATGGACGCCATGGTCGCCGACCTGAAGGATCCCTACATCCTGCTGACGGACCAGAAGATCTCGAACATCCAGGATCTGGTTCCCCTGCTGGAGACCGTCATGAAGTCCGGCCGCGCCCTGCTGATCGTCGCCGAGGACGTCGACGGCGAGGCTCTGGCAACGCTGCTGCTGAACAAGCTGCGCGGCACGCTGAACGTCGTGGCCATCAAGGCCCCGGGCTTCGGCGACCGTCGTAAGCGCATCCTGGAGGACATCGCAATCGTCACCGGCGGCACGGTCATCGACAAGGACTTCGGCCTGACGCTGGCCGACGCCACGCCCGACATGCTGGGCACCGCGAAGACCGTCAAGGTCACGAAGGACAACACCATGATCGTCGACGGCGCCGGCGACAAGGCGAAGATCGACGAGCGCATTGCCCAGATCAAGGGCGAAATCGAGCGCACGGATTCCGACTTCGACCGCGAGAAGCTGCAGGAGCGTCTGGCGAAGATCTCCGGTGGCGTGGCCGTCCTGAAGGTCGGCGCGGCAACGGAGTCCGAGCTGAAGGAGAAGAAGTCCCGCATCGAGGACGCGCTGCAGGCAACGCGTGCGGCCGTTGAAGAGGGCATCGTCTCCGGCGGCGGCGTGGCTCTGGTCGACGCCCTGCCCGCACTGGACACGGTCGAGGCTGCGAACGCCGACGAGCGGGTGGGCGTGCAGATCGTCCGCAAGGCCCTGGAGGCTCCCATGCGCGTCATCGCCCAGAATGCCGGCTTCGAAGGCTCCGTCGTGGTGGAGAAGGTCAAGTCCCTGCCGAAGGGCGAGGGTCTGAACTCCGCAACCGGCGAGTACGGCAACATGGTTGAGATGGGCGTGAACGACCCGGTGAAGGTCGCCCGTACCGCCCTGCAGTCCGCAGCAAGCGTTGCCGGCCTGATCCTGATCACGGAGGCAAGCGTGAACGAGATCCCGCAGGAGGGTCCGGACCTGTCCGCATTGGCCGGTGCCGGCCAGGGCGGCGGCATGGGCATGATGTAATCCGTCCCGTAGGTGCATCTGCGAGACCGTACGTCTGCTAACAACGCTCGGTAAGACAACTGACAGAAAGGGGCCGATGCACGAAGCATCGGCCCCTTTTGCGTTGCTTATATATAGTTGTTTAACTAGAGAAGATAAGGTGGCTGGGCCAGCAGGATTCGAACCTACATAGCTGGTACCAAAAACCAGAGTCCTACCATTGGACGATGGCCCATTGTCGCCGATATGGAAGGCAAGCGCCTTGAGAGATAGACAGCGGATGGTGGGCCGTGAGGGACTCGAACCCTCGACCTTGGGATTAAAAGTCCCCTGCTCTACCAACTGAGCTAACGGCCCGCATCGCTGCGCCTTAGAATTGTAAACGCGCAGGTTTGCGGGGTCAATGAGCTGTTTGAAAGATATGTGATGGAGCAAGGATATCTGCGCAGGAATTCCCGAAGTTTGCTAATATTTCAGTTTGTCGCAATGCGGAAAAACTGCGTGAAGGAGCACTCTTGTCCAAAGACGATGTGATTGAACTCGAAGGCGAAGTCATCGAGGCACTGCCGAATGCCATGTTTAGGGTCAAGCTTGAGAATGGCCACAATATCTTGGCTCATATTTCCGGCAAAATGCGTATGCATTACATCAAGATCCTTCCCGGCGACCGCGTGACCGTAGAGCTTTCCGTCTACGATCTTGATCGCGGCCGCATCACCTACCGCTTCAAGTAGGTGCGGCAACCGCACGTTCCGGGCCCTGAAATGTGCGGGAATTCTGAATTCGCGTAATCGTTTGAAAGTTTTTCGAGCGCGCGGATAGGGGTCGCCCCGTACGAAGAATGTATCAGATCCACCGCTTGGGGGAACGCTCCCGGCACGGACCGCGTACGACTTCGAAGCGGGCAGCCGAGCAAGAAAAAAATCACCTGCGGCTGGGTGTTTGCATATATACATTAGTACGCATAACCGAAAGGAAATTGAAATGAAGGTACGTCCTTCGGTCAAGAAAATGTGCGATAAGTGCAAGATCATTCGACGCCATGGCAAGGTTTACGTCATTTGCGAGAACCCGCGCCACAAGCAGCGTCAGGGTTAAAGGGAAGAAGGTAAAAGCATGGCACGTCTCGTAGGTGTTGACCTTCCTCGCGAAAAGCGCGTCGAAATCGGCTTGACCTATATCTACGGCATCGGTAACACCACCGCAAAGAAGATCATTGCGGAGACCGGCGTCGATCCGAACATCCGCTGCAAGGACCTGTCCGAGGAGGATCTGTCCAAGCTGCGCGACTACATCAACAAGAACCTCACGGTCGAAGGCGACCTCCATCGTGAGAAGTCCCAGGACATCAAGCGCCTCATGGAGATCGGCTGCTATCGCGGCCTGCGCCACCGCAAGGGCCTGCCCGTTCGCGGTCAGCGCACGCACACGAACGCTCGCACCCGCAAGGGCAAGCGCAAGCAAATCGGCGGCAAGAAATAAGTGGAGGTAGCTTAAGTTGGCAACTAAGAAGAACGCTCGCAGCCGCGTGAAGCGCGCTGAGCGCAAGAATGTCTCCGTGGGCCAGGCTCATATCAAGTCCACGTTCAACAACACCATCGTCAGCATCACCGATTCCCAGGGCAACGTGATCTCCTGGCAGTCTGCTGGCACGGTCGGCTTCAAGGGCTCCCGCAAGTCCACGCCGTTCGCTGCCCAGATGGCTGCTGAGGCGGCCGCCAAGACCGCCATGGAGCACGGCCTGCACAAGGTTGCTGTTTTCGTCAAGGGCCCCGGTTCCGGCCGTGAGACCGCCATCCGTTCGCTTCAGGCGGCCGGTCTGGAAGTCTCCAGCATTCAGGACTGCACCCCTATCCCGCACAACGGTTGCCGTCAGCGCAAGCGTCGTCGCGTTTAATTGAAAGGACTCACTAATGGCAATCGATAGAACTCCGGTTCTTAAGCGCTGCCGTCAGCTCGGAATCGATCCTGTGGTTCTGGGATACAGCAGCAAGAAGGAATCCAAGCGTCAGCCCAAGCGTCGTCGTCGCGAGAGCGAGTACGGCATGCAGCTGCGCGAGAAGCAGAAGGCCAAGTTCATCTACGGCGTTCTGGAGAAGCAGTTCCGCGGCTACTTCAAGAAGGCAAAGTCCATGCCCGGCGTTACCGGCGACAACCTGATGCAGATCCTGGAGTCCCGCCTGGACAACGTGGTCTTCCGTCTGGGCTTCGCCCGTACGCGCAAGGAGGCACGTCAGACCGTGTCCCACGGCCACATCACCGTCAACGGCAAGCGCGTCGACATCCCGTCGTACCGCGTCCGTCCCGGCGACCTGGTGGCTGTTGCCCCGAAGGCTAAGGACCTGCTGGTTATCAAGAGCGCGCTGGTTTCGAACGAGCGCGTCCAGGTGCCTGTTTGGTTGGAGGTTGACATCGAGAAGCTGCAGGGCAGCGTGCTGAGCCTGCCCCTGCGCGACCAGATCGATCTGGACATCCGCGAGCAGCTCATCGTCGAACTCTATTCGAAATAGCAGGAGCTTTCCGAGGAGGCTACAAGAATATGACAGAATTCATGAGGCCGACAGTAACCGCAGAAGAGATCAACGAGACGGTTGGGCGCTATACCGTCGAACCGCTCGAGCGAGGCTACGGCACCACGCTGGGCAACAGCATCCGCCGCGTCCTGCTCTCTTCCCTCGATGGTGCGAAAGCTACCGCTATCAAGATCGAAGGCGTGCAGCATGAGTTCACGACCGTTGAGGGCGTGATCGAAGATGTCACCGACATCGTGCTGAACGTCAAGGGCCTGGTTTTCCGTGCCCTGAACGACGACATCGAAGAAGCGACTGCGCATGTGCTGGCTGAGGGCCCGTGCACGGTGACCGGCGCCGATCTGGAAGTGCCGACCGAGTTCGAGTTGATCAACCCCGAGCATGTCATCGCCACGGTCGCCGATGGCGGCACGTTGGACATGACGGTCCGCATCGGCGTGGGTCGCGGCTACGTGCCCGCCGAGCGCAACAAGCGCACCGAGGACCCCATCGGCATCATCCATGTCGATTCGCTGTTCTCGCCGGTGCGCCGTTGCACGCTGAATGTCACCGATACTCGCGTCGGTCAGCGCACCGACTACGACCGTCTGGTGCTGGAGGTCGAAACGGACGGCTCCATCACCCCGACGGACGCTGTGTGCCGCGCCGCGAATATCATCGACCAGTACATGAATGCGTTCCTGGGTCTGATCCAGCGCGACGAAGAGGAAGAGGAAGGTGCGGAAGCCCCCTCCATCTTCGCCCCCGAGGGTCAGAAGGCGAATGCCGAGCTCGACAAGCAGATCGAGGATCTGGACCTTTCCGTCCGTTCCTACAACTGCCTGAAGCGCGCTGGCATCCATTCGGTGCGCCAGCTGGTCGAGTACTCCGAAAACGATCTGCTGAATATCCGCAACTTCGGCGCCAAGTCGATCGAGGAAGTCAAGGACAAGCTGATCTCCATGGGTCTCAGCTTGAAGCAATAGGAGAAGTCAATGAGACACTACAAGAAGGGTCGTAAGCTGGGCACCGATGCCAGCCACACCAAGGCTATGAAGCGCAGCCTGGTCACTGCTCTGTTCCTGAACGACCGCATCAAGACCGTCGAAGCCCGTGCTAAGGAGATTCGCCCGGACGTCGACCGCATCATCACGTGGGCGAAGAAGGGTGACCTGCACTCCCGTCGTCTGGCCATTGCCTGGCTGGGCGATGCCGAGGTCGTCCGCGAGGTCTTCGACAAGGTTGACCAGGGCATGTTCGCCGGCCGTAACGGCGGCTACACCCGCATCATGAAGCTGGGTTACCGCAAGGGCGACAACGCCCCCATGGTGATCATGGAGCTGGTGCGCGAGCCCGTTCAGCCGAAGAAGAAGGACGAGAAGCCGGCTAAGAAGGAAGAGGCTCCGAAGGCTGAGCAGCCGAAGGAAGAAAAGCCTGCCGAGAAGACCGAGGAAGCACCTGCTGAGGAAGCTGCCGAGGAGAAGGCCGAATAGCCTAACCCGCATCTCGTATGCGAAAGCAAGGGGTCCCGTAAGGGGCCCCTTTTCTGTTCCCCCGATAACCGGCCTGGGGAGATGCCGGGCCGCGGGAGATGCTCGGCCGTGGGAGATATGGGCGGTGCATGACGGGCGATGTGGTCGGGCAAGGCGCGTGCATGCTCTATCATGGATGCCATGCTTCCCACGCTGACCACATATCTGCCGCGAGATTCCGCCGTCCATCGCGCCGATGCGCGTGTGAAAATCGTGCTGCTGTTCGCGTATTCCATCGCCTTGTTCTTCATTGATACGTGGACAGGCATGGCGCTGTTTGCGGCGGCCTTTGTGTGCGCCTTCGCAGCATCGCGCCTGCCGGCGGGCCGCCTGTTGGCCACGTTGGTGCCGCTGTATGTAATCCTGTTGTTCACGTGGACGTTCAATGCGTTCGCGTTCGACCCGCAGCAGGCTGCGAATGCGTACGGCTACAGCGCGGGGAGCGCTGCGGCAGGCGCGTTCGCCGAAGCCGACCCCATCTATCTCGCGGGGACGTTCGCATTCCTTCCGGGCGGCTGCGTCACAGGCTGTTTCGTGGTGGTCCGCATCCTGCTGCTGACACTGGCAAGCTTCGTGGTTGCCTATTCCACGCCGTCCACGCTGCTGGTGGGCGCCGTTTCCTGCTTCCTGTCGCCGTTGCGGCGTGTCCGTGTGCCGGTGGACGATATCGCGATGGTGTTTTCCGTTGCGCTGCGCTTCATTCCGTTGTTGGCGCAGGAAGCGGAAAGCATCCGCTTGGCGCAGCAGGCGCGCGGGGCGCATTTCGAGGATGGCAGCTTCTGGGGAAAGCTGAAGGCATGGAGCGCCGTGTTCATTCCCCTGTTCGTGAACCTGTTCCGGCGTGCGGAACGTTTGGGCTACGCGTTCGACGCGCGCTGCTACGGCGCCGGCGAGCGCCGCACCACGCTGCACCCGCTGCGCATGGGTGCCGGGGATGTCGCGACGTTGACGGGCGGGCTGGCGTTCTGCATCGTCGTTGCCGCGGCGCTATAATAGGTCAGCTATACAGAAATTGATGGAAGGCAAGGTGCGCATGGACGATCTGCCAAATGGATTCACGGGGTTTGCAAAGCGCGGTTCGAATTTCACGGTTCCGAAAACGTCCGAGCGCAATCGGGGCGAAGCGGTCCCGTTCACGCAGGAGGAGATCGATGCCATCCCGGAGTACCAGCGCCGCTGGTCGTGGGTGGAGATCGACACGAAGGCCATCCAGCATAACGTGCGCGAGGCACGCAGGTTCCTGCGTCCCGGCGTGCGCCTGATGGCGGTGGTGAAGGCGGACGGGTACGGCCACGGCGCCGTCCAATGCGCCCGCGCGGCCCTGAACGCCGGTGCAGAGGCGCTGGGCGTGGCGACGGTGGACGAGGGCATCGAGCTGCGCAAGGCGAAGCTGAACGCGCCGATTCTGATCCTGTCCGAACCGCCCATCGAATCAGTGCCGCTGCTGCTGGGGTACAAGCTGCAGCCTTCCGTGTATTCCGTCGAGTTCGCCATCGCCTACGCGGAAGCCGCGGACGAACGCAACATGCGCGCGCCCTATCATCTGGCTGTGAACACGGGCATGAACCGCATCGGCGTCCGCTTTGACGAGGTGCTGCCGTTCATGAGCCGCATCGCGTTCCATAGGGCGCTTGACCTGGAGGGAACGTTCACGCATTTCGCCACGGCCGATATGTCCGAGACGCTGGACTTCCAGATTCAGCTGAAGCATTTCAACACGGCGCTGGACTCCATGCGCCAGGCGGGCATCAAACCCGGCATCGTGCATGCGGCGAACTCCGCAGCCATCTTCCGCTATCCCGAAGCTCATTTCGACATGGTGCGCCTGGGCATCTCGCTCTACGGCTACCATCCGTGCAAGGAGACCATCGGCACCGTGGATCTGGAGCCGGCCATGAGCGTCCGCGCGCGTATCACGGCCGTGAAGACCGTGCCCATGAGCGAGGGCGTCAGCTACGGCCTGAACTACCGCAGCCCGGGCAGCGTGATGATCTGCACGATTCCCGTGGGCTATGCGGACGGCTTGAAGCGCGCGCTTTCCGGCCGCGTGGAGTTCATCCTGCAGGGCCGCCGCTTCCCCCAAGTGGGCAACATCTGCATGGACCAGTGCATGTTCGAAGTGGACCTGCGCACCTCTCCCACGCTGCGGCGCGTGGAGCCGCATGTGGGCGACGTGGTGACCATCGTGGGCGTGGATGGCGACTGCTATGCGTCCGTGGACGACCAGGCGCGCCTGGCCGGCACCATCCAGCACGAGATCACCATCGGGTATTCGCACCGCATGCCCCGTTTCTGGAACTAGTGACGCGCCATGGCGGACGAGATACATCCCGCGCCGCATTCGCCGCTGGCGGATGACGGCCGCCCTCCCATCAAGAACGAGCAGATGCCGCTGGACGTCATCGAGGCTCTGGCACGCGACTGCCGCGGTTGCGAGCTGTGCCAGACGCGCACGAACCTGGTGTTCGGCGTGGGCAATCCGCACGCGCGCGTCATGATCGTGGGCGAAGCGCCCGGAAAGAACGAGGACCTGCAGGGGGAGCCGTTCGTGGGCAAGGCGGGCCAGTACCTGAACGAGCTGCTGGATATCGCGGGCCTGAAGCGCGAGGACGTGTACATTGCGAACGTGCTGAAATGCCGTCCGCCGGGAAACCGCAACCCCCGTCCCGAGGAGATACAGGCCTGCGCGGATTTCCTGCGCGAACAGACGCGCACCATCGATCCGGAGTACATCGTGACGCTGGGGAACTTCGCCACGAAATTCATCCTGAAGACGGAGACGGGCATCACGCGCCTGCGCGGCACACTGCACCAGGCCGGCCGCTTCAAGGTCATGCCCATCTTCCATCCTGCCGCGGCCATCTACGACCGGAGCAAGCGCGAGTACCTGGAAGAGGATTTCGCACGCCTGGGCCGCCTGCTGAAGGAAGGCCGTTAGATGCCGATGGCGGCCCGATGAGCTGCTGCGATGTCGTTGACCGTAAAATCCTACACAAAATGAGGGTTTTTACTTCCCTGTTACGTAATTCGGCTATAGTGGACGGATATCGGAGAAGGGAAGGCGGGCTTCTTCCCTCAGGGGCGTGAGAAAGGACACTGCTTCATGCGTTACGTTCATTGCCTGAACAACATTTCCAAGAAGGGCACGGATACGCTGCCCGACAACTACGAGCTGACTGACGATATCAACCAGGCTGACGGCATCATGGTGCGCTCTGCCGCGATGCACGACATGGAGTTCTCCGACAACCTGCTGGCCATCGCCCGCGCCGGCGCCGGCGTGAACAACATCCCGCTGGACCGCTGCGCCGAAGAGGGCATCGTGGTCTTCAACACGCCGGGCGCGAACGCGAACGCCGTGAAGGAACTGGTCATCGCCGGCCTGCTGCTGGCAAGCCGCGACATCATCGGCGGCATTGAGTGGTGCAAGGAAAACGCGGACGACGAGAACATCGCGAAGACGCGCGAGAAGGCGAAGAAGGCCTTCGCCGGCAACGAGCTGAAGGGCAAGAAGCTGGGCGTCATCGGCCTGGGCGCCATCGGCGCGCTGGTTTCGAACGCCGCCATCGCGCTGGGCATGGACGTCTACGGCTACGATCCGTTCCTGTCCGTGAACGCCGCATGGCGCATCGACAACGCCGTGACGCATGTGACGGACGTGAACGACATCTACAAGAACGCCGACTACATCACCATCCACGTTCCGGCAACGGCCGACACGAAGGGCATGATCAACGCCGATGCCATCGCGCAGATGAAGGAGGGCGTGAACTTCCTGAACTTCGCCCGCGACACGCTGGTCGACAACGACGCCATGGCTGCCGGCCTGGAGTCCGGCAAGGTGGCCCATTACGTGACGGACTTCGCCATCCCCGCCGCGATGAAGATGAAGAACGCCATCGTGCTGCCGCACCTGGGCGCTTCCACGGAGGAGGCCGAGGACAACTGCGCGATCATGGCCGCCAAGGAGCTGACGGACTACATCGAGAACGGCATCATCGTGAACTCCGTGAACTACCCGGTGAACAACATGGGCGGTATCCGCGCCGGCATCGCGCGCGTCTGCGTCCTGCATAAGAACGTGCCGGCCATCCTGAGCAAGATCACGGCCATCCTGGGCGACGCGAACGTGAACATCGCGAATATGGCGAACAACGGCAAGGGCGACAATGCCTACACGCTGATCGACGTCGAGGCCGACGTCGACGATGCCGCTGTTGAGAAGATCGCCGCAATCGAGGGCGTGCGCCGCGTCCGTGTGATTAAATAGAGACTGCGAACAGGGCAACGAAGGCCGTCGCATCTTGTTTGCGCAAGATGCGACGGCCGTTTTCATTTGTCGGGCGTGTTGCCGGAGACGGGGTCGGGCGCGGTTCGCGTTCGCCGGGAAGCGACACGACCCGCAGCGAGGGGGCCGAAGGTGTACCAGATCGTAAAGGCGGTGCCGCTGAACGCCGAAGTCGTGCGCATGACCGTGCTGGCGCCGGAGATAGCCCGCAAGGCGCGGCCGGGGCAATTCATCATCCTGCGCATCGACGAGCGGGGCGAGCGCATTCCCCTGACCATCAGCACGGCGAACAAGCGCACGGGCACGGTGTCCGTGGTCTTCCAGATCGTGGGCGCCACCACGCAGCGGCTGGCGACGTTGAAGAAGGGCGACAGCCTGCTTGACTTCGTGGGGCCGCTGGGCAATCCCACAGACCTTTCGCACGTGAAGCACGCCTGCGTCATCGGCGGCGGGCTGGGCACGGCCATCGCCTACCCGGAGGCGTGGACGCTGCATGATATGCACGCGAAGGTGGATGTGATCACGGGCTTCCGCACGAAGGACCTGGTGCTGATGGAGAAGGAGATGGCGGCTATCGCGGACCGCCTCATTGTCATGACGGACGACGGCAGCAACGGCAACCAGGGCTTCGTGACGGCGGCGCTGCAGGAGCTCATCGACTCCGGCGAGCAGTACGACCTGGTCATCGCCATCGGGCCGGTGGTCATGATGAAGGCCATCTCGGAGCTCACCCGCCCGTACGGCATCAAGACCATCGTCTCCATGAACACGCTGATGATCGACGGCACCGGCATGTGCGGATGTTGCCGCGTGAAAGTGGGCGGCGAATACAAGCACGCGTGCGTGGACGGCCCAGATTTCGACGGCCATCTGGTGGACTTCGACGAGGCGTACCGGCGCGACATGCAGTTCTCCCGGTTCGAGAAGATAGCCGTGGAGCATGCGGCCGACTGCGCAAGGAGGAAGTAGCATGGCGAAGAAGGGCGACAAGGACAAGAAGGCGAAGAAGAAGGCCGCGAAGGCTGCGGCGGATACGGCGGAAGCACAGGGCGCGTCTCAGGGGAGTGCGGCTGCAAAGCCCGCTACCGCCGCGAAGCCCGAGCGGAACCTGCAGCAGGAGAAGACCCCCATGCCGTCGCAGCCGGCACTGCTGCGCATAGGCAACTTCGACGAGGTGGCCCTGGGATACACGCCGGAGATGGCCATGAACGAGGCGCGTCGCTGCCTGGGCTGCCCGAAGGAGCCCTGCTCGGCCGGCTGCCCGGTGGGCGTGCAGGTGCGCGAGTTCATAGCGCTGGTGGCCGAAGGGCTGTTCGCGGAGGCATATGCGCTGGTGAAGAGCGCGAATTCGCTTCCCGCCATCTGCGGGCGCGTGTGCCCGCAGGAAACGCAGTGCGAAGGCCACTGCATGCGCGGCCGCCGCGGCGACCCGGTGGGCATCGGCAACCTGGAGCGCTTCGTGGCGGATTGGGCGCAGGAGCATCCCGACCAGGCTATGGCCGCCGTGCTGGCGCATGAGGCGGAAGACGAGGCCCTGGAGGACCGGTCCGTATTCGCGCGGAAGTCCGTGGCCTGCGTGGGCTCCGGCCCGGCATCGCTGACGTGCGCCGGCACCCTTGCGAAGCAGGGCGTGAAAACGACCGTGTTCGAGGCGCTGCATACCGTCGGCGGCGTGCTGGCGTACGGCATCCCGGAATTCCGCCTGCCGAAATCGCTCATCGCGCAAGAGGTCGGTTCCATTGCGGACTTGGGCGTGGATTTTCAGGTGAACCACGTCATCGGCAAGATATACGACGTGCACGAGCTGTTGGACCGCTGCGGGTTCGACGCCGTGTTCCTGGGCACGGGCGCCGGCGCGCCCACGTACATGAACGTGCCCGGCGAGGCGCTGGACGGCGTCATGGCGGCGAACGAGCTGCTGACGCGCGTGAACCTGATGAAGGCGTACCGCTTCCCGGAATACGAAACGCCCGTCTACATGGGCGAACGCTGCATTGTGGTGGGCGGCGGCAACGTGGCCATGGACGCCGCGCGCACGGCGCGGCGCCTGGGTGCCGACGTGACGGTGGTGTACCGACGCGGCCGCGAGGAGATGCCGGCGCGCGACGAGGAGATTCGCCATGCCCAGGAGGAGGGCGTGAAGTTCGAGCTGCTCACGGGTCCTGCGCGCATCGTGGGCGACGAGAACGGCTGGGTGAAGGAGATGCGCTGCCTGCGCATGGAGCTGGGTGCAGCAGATGAAAGCGGCCGCCGCCGTCCGCGCCCCATATTGGAATCCGAGTTCTCCATTCCCGCGGACACGGTCGTCATAGCCGTGGGCTCGAAGACGAACACGCTTATCCAGAAGACCACGCCGGATCTGGAATTCACGGACCGCAACCTGATCGTGGTGGACCCGGAGACGGGCGCCACGTCCGTCCCCGGCGTGTTCGCCGGCGGCGACTCCGTCATCGGCGCGGCCACGGTCATTCGCGCCATGGGCGCGGGCAAGCGCGCGGCAGCGGGTATCATGGAGTATCTGAAGCAGACGAAGGCGGCTCCCGTAGCGGAGCGCTAGGAGGAACGGACGAACATGGCATTCGACCCCATCGCATATATCACGGAGCCGCGCTGGCAGCAGTCGCGCCTGGGCCTGGAGCGCATGACGGAGCTGATGGAGCGCCTGGGCAACCCGCAGGACAAGCTGCAGTTCGTGCACGTGGCGGGAACGAACGGCAAGGGGTCCACGTGCGTGTTCACGGCGTCCATCCTTCAGGCTGCGGGCTACCGCACGGGCCTGTTCACCAGCCCCGCCATTCTGGATTTCCGCGACCGCATCCGCGTGGACGGCCGCAACATCACGGCCGACGAGCTGCGCGACGTCACGCTTGCCGTGCGCGAGCAGGCGGACGCCATGGACGACCATCCCACGGAATTCGAGCTCATGACCGCTGTGGCGTTCGTGCATTTCGCCCGGTGCGAATGCGATATCTGCGTCGTGGAGGTGGGCATGGGCGGACGCCTGGATTCCACGAACATCATCAAGCATCCGGCCGTGTGCGCCATCACGCCCATCGCGCTGGACCATATGGCGTATCTGGGGGATACGATCGGCGCCATCGCGAACGAGAAGGCGGGCATCATCAAGCCCGGCGCGCGGGTGGTGAGCGCCGCGCAGGAACGCGACGCGGACACGGCCATCCGCAAGGCCGTGGGGCGCAACGACGCGCACCTGCGCTTCGTGCGCGCAAGCGATGTCCTGGGAACGAGCGAGGACTTCTCGTATTACCTGGAGCCCACGTGGGAGCATTTCCAGCTGGGCATGATGGGCAGCTACCAGCCGCAGAACGCGGCGCTGGCGCTGGAGATCGTGTACGCGCTGCGCGAAGAGGGCTGGGAAATCCCGGATGACGCCATCCGCGCCGGCCTGGCCGCAGCCCGCTGGCCGGGGCGCTTCGAGCTTCTGGGGCAGAACCCGCCGTTCATCGTGGACGGCGGGCACAACCCGCAGGGCGCCCAGGCGCTGGTGGACTCGCTGGCGCAGTGGTACCCGGATCGCCCCGTGTTCTTCGTCATGGGTGTGCTGGCGGACAAGGACTACCGCTCCATGCTGGATACGGTCATCGCCTATCCCGGCACGCGCGCGTTCTTTACGGTGGAGCCCCCGAATCCGCGGGCGCTTTCGGCGGCCGATTTGGCGGCGGCCATCCGGGAACAGGTGGACAAGGCGAACCGGCGCGAGCACAAGGCGCATCCGCTGATGCCGAAGCTGCATGCCGTGCATGTGGTGGAGGCGGGCAGCGTGGAGCGCGGTGTTGCCGCGGCGCTGGAAACGGCGTGGGACCTGATGGAGGACGACCTGATCAGCGGCCCGTCTGCAGATCCGTTCGACACGCTTGCCGGCTGGACGAAGGAACCTTCGTACGCGAACCCCGTGGTGGTGGCGTTCGGGAGCCTGTACTCCGTGGCGCAGGTGGAGCGGGCATATCGGGCGGCAACGGAGTAGGGAGTCGCCTATTCGGCATCGTTTCCCGACGGCCGTTTGTGAACATCGTGCGGCTTTGCAAGAAGTTTACGCCCCTCATTCGCGGCTGCGATATACTGGCGTACATACTTGCGAGTATCTCAAATGGGCTTGGGCGGCGCCAAGTTCCGAACCTGGTCAGGTCCGGGAGGAAGCAGCCATAAGGGACCGCTGACGAGCGCCCTTGCCTGTTTGGCATACTCGCTTTCTTATGTATGTCTCATGCCGGCAAGCAACTGCAGCAATTAACGGATTAACGAAGGATGCGCATGGATTTCATCGGCTTCATCATGGGCCTGCTGTCCGATCCCCGAACGGCCATTGCCGGGTGGATTGTCTCGCTGGGGCCGGGGCTGGTGTACGGTCCTCTGTTCTTCATCGTGTTCATCGAGACCGGCGTCGTGGTCTTCCCGTTCCTGCCGGGCGATTCCCTGCTGTTCGCGGCGGGCGTGTTCTCCGCCGACGGCGGCGGGCTGAACATCGTCGCCACGCTGCTGGTGTTCTATGCGGCCGCTATCTTGGGCAATACGTCGAACTACTGGATTGCGCGCTTCTTCGGCAGCCGCATCATCGACTCCGGCAAGATCAAGTCGCTCACGCCCGAGCGCATGGAGAAGCTGGACGAGTTCTTCGCCCGCTACGGCGGATTGACCATCGTCATCACGCGCTTCATGCCGTTCTTCCGCACGTTCGCCCCGTTCATCGCGGGCACGGGCCATATGAACTTCGGCCGCTTCACGCTGTTCAACTGCATCGGCGGCATCTCGTGGGTCAGCCTGTTCGTGCTGGTGGGCTACTTCTTCGGCGGCATCCCGTTCGTGCAGGAGCATTTCGAGGTCATCGTTTTGGGCATCGTGGGCGTGTCCGTGCTGCCGGCCCTTATCGGCGCCATCCGGACGGCCGTGAAGTCCCGCCAGGGCACGGCGCAGGAACAGGCGCTGCGCGAATACCGCACGGAGCAGATTCGCGAAGAGCGCGCGCGGAAGACCGGCGAATTCGCCCCGGTTGCGGAATCCGCTGCCGATGCGGCGGAGGCGTCGAACGCGTCCCGCACGCCTGTGGAGAAGGCCTCGTCTGTGCGGGGCAAGCACGCAAAGCACGCGAAATAGCGGTACTCTAGAACGCGGAGAATATTCGCCGGCGCCGTCTTTCGGCGCGGGCTTGAAAGGATAGGCTGCGCGTATGACAGAATCCCTGTATCGGAAATACCGTCCGCAAACGTTCGCCGACGTGGTGGGCCAGGACGCCATCGAGCGCACGCTGCGCAACGCGCTGGCGCAGAACAAGGTCAGCCATGCCTACCTGTTCTGCGGGCCGCGCGGTACCGGCAAGACCACCACGGCGCGTCTGATGGCGAAGGCCATCCTGTGCGAGAAGGGCGTCACGCCCGACCCGGACGGCACGTGCGAATCGTGCCGGATGATTGCCGAGGGCACGCATCCGGACGTCTACGAGCTGGACGCCGCAAGCCGCACGGGCGTGGACAACGTCCGCGAGGAGATCATCGGCCGCGTGAACTTCGCCCCCACGGTGGGCCGCGCGAAGATCTACATCATCGACGAGGTGCACATGCTGTCCACGGCGGCGTTCAACGCGCTGCTGAAGACGCTGGAGGAGCCGCCCGACCACGTGGTGTTCATCCTGTGCACCACGGACCCGAACAAGGTGCCCGCAACCATCCATTCGCGCTGCCAGCGCTTCGACTTCCATCGCATCTCCGTGGAGGAGATCGTGGCGCGCCTGGGCGCCGTGTGCGTTGCGGAGGACGTGACGTTCGAACCCGAGGCGCTGGAGCTGATCGCCGAACGCTCCGATGGCGGAATGCGCAACGCGCTGACGTCGCTGGAGCAGCTGATGGTGTTCAGCGAGGGCAACGTGACGCGTTCTGCCGCCGAGGACCTGCTGGGTTCCCTGGACTCGTCCGACATGGCGGAGATCGTGGGGGCCATCGGTCGCCGCGATGCCGCCGCGTGCTTCGTGTGGCTGGCGAACTACGTGGAGACGGGCGCTGACCTGGCGCAATTCGCCCGCGACTTGGCCGAGCACATCCGCGCGCTGTACATTCTGGGTCTCATGGGCGATGATGCCCCGTTGGAGATCAGCGGAACGGAGCGCGCGCAGCTGGTGCGCGAGCTGCCGTATTTCGGCACGGATCGGCTTGCGCGCCTGCTGATGATCTTGGGCGACCTGATGAACGAGCTGCGCACCTCCACGAATCCGCGCCTGAGCTTCGAGATCGCACTCACGCGCATGGTGCACCCCTCGTCCGACCTGACGCTGGAATCGCTGGCAGAGCGTATCGAGACGCTGGAGAAGGGCATGGCCGCGCGTCCGGTTGCCCCGGTGGCGCCTGCCCCTGCGGCTGCGGCCTCCGTTGCGCCGGTTGCCGCACCTCCGCAGTCTGCGGGGCCTCAGGAAGCCCCGGCACCATCGCCGGCGCCTGCCGCCGCAGCGCCGGGCGCCGCACCCGCCGACGTGGCAGAGGCGGCGCGCAATGCCGCCCGTGCAGCTGCAGCGCGCGCGAAGGCGCGCATCCATGCCGGCAACGCCGCATCGCATAACGGGGCGGCCTCGCGTCCGCAGGCGCCCGTTCCGCCCGTGAAGGTGCCCGCCCGTCCTGCCGTTCGCCCGCAGGCGGCACCGGACGACCTGTACGAGGATTACAGCGAAGTCCCCGACGATTACCTGCCGGCAGAGGCGTATGACGGCATGGACGGAGGTGCGCCTCAGTCCGTTCCGGCGCCCGCGCCGCGGCGGGATTCCGCACCGCGCCCTTCGCGTCCGGCGGCTGCGCGCCCGGTTCCGAACGGGAATCCGCCGGCTGTCCCTGCCGCTACGTCGGCACCCGCGCCTGCAATGCCCGGTGCCCCCGCTTCGTCCGGGACTGAGCCGCCGCGCGTGCACCAGGTGCCCGCCGAGGTCGGCGAGACGCTGGCGAATCCGGCGGCGCTGCAGCGCGGGTGGCAGGCAACCATGGCGGCGCTGAAGAAGGAGAAGGCCGCATACGGCGTGCTGTTCCTGAACACGACGGTTTCCGCAAAGCCCGCAGAGGGCACCATCGTCGTCTCGTTCCCGGCAACCGCGCGATTCGCCTATATGTCCGTCCGCAAGCCCGAAGTGTACGATGCGCTCGAGAAGGCCACGGCGCAGGGCTTCGGCTCCACGGTGAACGTGCAGTTCGAGCAGGAAGGTGCCGCGGTGCCTGCAGCACCGACTGCATCGGCTGCTCCTGCACCGGCGGCTGCACGCCCGATGCCGTCGCGTCCGGCGCCCGCACGGCCGCGTTCGTACCCGGCTTCGCAGCCGGCAGCGGCTGCAGCCCCGCAATCGGCCCCGACGCCGCGTCCGACGCCTCAGCCCGCCCCTGCTCCGCGGCCTGCCGCGGCACCAGCGTCTGCGGCCCCCGTACCGCAGGCGGCCCCCGCACCGCAGCCGCAGCCGGCAGCTGCGCCGACGGGCGACATCGATCCGCAGGAAGAGGGCGATTTCGCCAGCATGCTGGCTGCGGGCTTCGGTGCCGGCGTGACGTTCGAGGAAGTGGACGGGAGCGACGTGCCCGACGGCAATCGCTAGCAGGCAAGGCCGGCATGCGCGGTTCGCGCGATTTCGGCAGAACGCGTGGCTTCGCCGCGCAGGCATCTGGTAAATTCCGCGCAAGTGCGGTTTTATAGAAGCAAGAGACGGGCGCGTGCCCGAAAGGAGATACTTCACCCATGGATATGAAGAAGATGATGAAGCAGGCCCAGCAGATGCAGGCGCGCCTGCAGAAGGCGCAGGCAGAGGTTGCCCAGATGACCGCTGAAGGCACGGCGGGCGGCGGCATGGTCAAGGCCACCGTGAAGGGCGACATGACAGTGCAGTCCGTGAAGATCGACAAGATCGTCGTGAACCCGGATGACACGGAGATGCTGGAGGACCTGGTGGTTGCCGCCATCAACGACGCCTTCCGCGAGATGAACGAGATTGCCCAGCAGCATATCGACGCTGCCACCGGCGGCATGCAGATCCCGGGCATGTAATTCATGTACGCAGCTCCCTCTATCCAGAAACTGCTCGATGAACTGGGACGGCTTCCGGGCATCGGCCCGAAGTCGGCCCAGCGCATTGCCTATTGGCTGCTGAACGCCGACCGTGAGACGGCGCTGCGCCTGGCGAACGCCATCGTGGAGGTCAAGGACACCGTTCATTTCTGCTCCACGTGCTTCAATTACGCGCAGGACGACCTGTGCGAGATCTGCGCGTCGCCGGATCGCGATCACAGCATCATCTGCGTCGTCAGTGAGCCCCACGACATCCCGCCTATCGAACGCACCACGTTGTACAACGGCGTCTACCATGTGCTGGGCGGCGCGCTTTCGCCTATGGAGGGCATCGGCCCCGACGATCTGCACATTGCCGAATTGATGAGCCGCCTGTCCGACGGCGCCGTCACGGAAGTGCTGCTTGCCACGAACCCGAATGTGGAAGGCGAAACGACGGCAAGCTATCTGGCGCGCCTCATCAAGCCGCTCGGCATCCGCGTAACGCGCCTGGCCAGCGGCCTGCCCGTCGGCGGCGACTTGGAGTTCGCGGACGAGGTCACGCTCGGCCGTGCCATCGAAAGCCGCAGGGAGCTGTAATGGCAACGGAACGCCCCGACCTCTTCGAACTGACGGATGACCAGCGGGAACTGTTGGAACGGAATCGCCTGCGCGAAGAGGCGGGGCTTTCGCCGTATGCGGCCCATAGCAATCAAGCCGTGTACGAACGCCCTGATGAACTGACGGATGTCGATGCGTGCCTGCGGCCCGCATTCGTGCGGGATGTGGACCGCATCCTGAACAACGCGTTCTACAACCGCTGCATGGACAAGACGCAGGTGTTCCCGTTCTTCCGGAACGACGATTTGTCGCGCCGGTCGTTCCATCTGCAGCTGGTGGCGCAGATCTCCCTGAAGATAGGGCGGGCATTGGGCCTGAACACGGCTCTGATCCAGGCTATCGCCCTTGGCCATGACCTGGGCCACACGCCGTTCGGCCACGGGGGAGAGCGGATGCTGGATACACTGCTCTTTGCGCATACGGACGCGCCGGGCAAGCCGGGCCGCCATTTCAGCCATAACGTGCAGAGCGTGCGCCTGCTGCGCGAGATCTCCACCAGCAACCTGTCACTGCAGACGTATAACGGCATCCTTTCTCATTGCGGCGAAAAGGCGTTCGCGAAGTACGAGCCGCGGCCGTGCGAGACGTTCGCCGACTTGGATGCCATGATGGCGGATTGCTATTGCAGCTTCTCGAACAGCCAGCTGCTGAGGCCCAGCACGCTGGAAGGCTGCGTCGTGCGCATCTGCGACATCCTGGCGTACCTGGGCAAGGACCGCCAAGATGCGGTCAGCATCGGCGTGCTGGACGAGAGCGAGTACCGCACGGACGGCGAAGTCGTCGGCGCCACGAATGCGGACTATATCAGGAACACGACATTGAACCTGATCAAGAACAGCTTGGGGAAAAGCTATCTTGCGCTTGATCCCGAAGTGTTCGAAAGCCTGATGCGCATCAAGGATGAGAACTCGCGCTTCATCTACCAATCGAAGGCGGCCCATGCCCGTCTGGACAGCATCATCGAGCCCATGATGACGCGCATCTTCGAGCGCTGTTTGGACGACCTGCGCGCCGGCAACGAGGATGCGCCCATATTCCGGCATCATGTGCATTCGTGGGTCATGCGCTACAACCCGCAATATGTGGAGCGAAACGCGCTCGAGGTCATAGTTGCGGACTACATTGCGTGCATGACGGACGAGTACTTCATCGACTTGTACAATTACCTGTTCCCCGAACAGGCTGTGGACAAAGAGTCGCTGTACCACTCGTATTTCGAATAGCCCGGTGAAGCATCGCGCTGCCAGGCGGCGGTGGGGCTTTCAGCGGTTTTCTCTAAGAACGAATAGCGAAAAGTACAAGCCCGACTTCCTGTTCGGAGCCGGGCGGGGAAGGCAATGCCGGCTGCCGGCATTGCCTTGAAATAACAAAGGAGCGCCTGCTCGAGGCGCTCCTTTTCGAGTATCCCGTGGTATCGGAATTACTGCAGCGACCAGCCGCCGTCCAGGACGATGGTCTGACCGGTGGTGTACTCGTTGATGGGGTTCAGGAAGAACATGATAGCGGAAGCCATCTCGTCCAGGGAGCCCATGTACGTGTAGTCGCGCAGCGGGGTGCGGGACTTGACGTAGGCCTCCTGCTGAGGCTGCTCCTCGAAGACCTTCTTGACCATCGGGGTGAAGACATAGCCGGGGGCGATGCCGTTCACGCGGATGTCGTACTTGGCCAGGTCGACGGCCATAGCGCGGACCATGCCCATGACAGCGCTCTTCGTGGTGGAGTAAGGAGCGATGTTCTCCATCGGGCGCGTGCCGCGGCCGGAGGAGATGATGACGATCTTGCCGCCCTTGCCCTGCTCCTTCATGATCTTGCCAGCGGAGGTGGCCAGGAACCAGTTGGCCTTCACGTTGACGTTGAAGATCTTGTCGTACTGCTCAGGCGTGACATCCAGGACGTTCATGCGGGGCAGAGCGATGCCGGCGGTGGAAACGACGATGTTGATCTCGCCGCACTCGTCGACGGTCTTCTTCAGCATGGCGTCGATGTTCTCCTGATTGGTGCCGTCGCACAGCATGCCCAGGACCTTCTGGCCTTCCTTGGCGTCAGCAGCCAGTTCCTTGGCGGTGTCCAGGCACAGCTGCTCGGGCACGCCGCAGATCATGACGTTAGCGCCAGCGGCGATCAGAGACTGAGCCGTAGCCTTGCCGATGCCGGAGCCGCCGCCCATAACGACTGCGGTCTGGCCTGCCAGCACCTGATCCGGCTGAGTTGCGAACCAATTAGCCATATGTGTTACTTCCTTTCCTGTAGGAGAGGCCCTCTCGGACCCATCCTGAACCAACCGACACCGCTGCACTTCCGATACCACGATGTCTTTTGCACGCTCTTGATTATAGTCCAATGACTGTAACTATGGGTAATTTAGTAAATGATAGATAGGATTTATTAAACTTCGTACGCAGATTTTTCTCGCGAAATGCACTTTCATGTTGCGTTTCACGTGTGGGAGAAAATAACAAAATTCAATGATGCCGCCCATGGCGGGGAGAAGAACGTCAAGGGGCGAATTCCCCTGATTTGGGGTATATTGCCGCCTCCGCACATACTTATTAAAAGTATAAAACGGAAGTGGAAAAACCATTTAAATGTTCTATCTATTTATAAATATATCTTACCTATAAATGTTTAGAATCACGGGCATAGGTATTCATTCGCTCTGTCGGTAAGTTCGTTCCCAAGCGGATGTATTCCCTACCTTTACATTCGCTGCCCGAATTGGAGGTAGGAAGAATTTCGGCTTGGATGCTGCTTTCTACGGGGCAAAAGAGGAAAGGGCATGCATATATGAGTGCTGCAGAACGTGCGAAAAAGTACATGTTCGCCATTGCGCTGACGTACATGTGCTATCTGACTCACGGCATTCAGGCAATCATCCTGAGCCAGAACCAGGTCAACTTCTATACGCAGTGGGGTTACACGGACGCCACCGCCGGTGCCGCTGCCGTATCCATGGCAATCGTCTGGACGGGCGTCGGCAAATTCGTCAGCGTGTGGGCGGGCGGCGAGCTGTCCGACCGCATCGGCCGTAAGATCCCGGCCGTAGTCGGCGGCGTGCTGTACATCATCTGCTTCAGCATCTTGCTGACCACCACGGATGCGACCGTCGCCTGCTTTGCGGCGTTCCTGTCCGGCCTGGCCACGTCCGGCTTCTGGGATGCTTCCCTGTATCCCGCCACGCAGGAAGCCGATCCGAAGAACGCTGCTTCCTGGGTCATCGGCATCAAGTTCGTCATCTCCGTCTCCGGCATCATCTACCCGCTGTTCGCTGCCATGAACAGCGATCCGGGTTCTTGGCACATCAACATCGTCATCCCCATCGTGATGTCCGTCATCGCCACGATCATGGCCATCATCTGCCCGTTCGTCTATGACGACGAGCGCAAGACGAAGGTCGAGGGCGCGCACAACGAGGACGTGAAGAACGCTGCAGAGGCCGAGATCAAGGCCCAGAAGGACGCCATGCTGGCAAAGCCGAACGCCCTGGTGAACTTCATCACCATGTTCTACGGCTTCGTCTGCATGTTCATCATGTACGGCGCCCAGCAGTACACGAAGCAGTTCGGCATCACGAACTGCGGACTGGATCCGGTTGCCGCTGCCGGCTTGACCTCCGTCTACACGGTCGGTTCGCTGATCGCGGTCCTGTTCTGGGCATTCATGATGTCCAAGCTGCGTTGGAACCCCGTTAAGGTCGTCCTGATCGACTCCATCATCTCCGCCGTCGCACTGGCCATCGTGCTGCTGATCCACGTGAACGTGGTCATCTACATCGCCATCGCCCTGCTGGGCTTCGGCGCCGCCGGCGGTGCGCTGCAGACGGGCCTGATTGTTCGCCAGAACTACTGCCCCGGCCCGAAGGGCCGCAACGTCGGAGTCTACTACACGTTCATGGGCGCCGGCTCCGTGTTCCTGCCCTACATCGTGGGCAGCATGACCACGGCCATCGGCCAGGGCGCTGCAGTGTGGACCATGATGGTGCTGCTGCTGGTGTTCTCCTGCCTGGCAATCGTCATGATGCTGTACCTGGTCAGCCAGTCCAAGAAGCTGTTCGGCTATAGCGCAATGGATAAGATGCCCGAATAACCGGCTCGCAGCCTGATTCGACATACGCGTATCCCTGGTTCGGCGGTTCGCTTCATGCGGGCCGCCGAACTGGCATTTCGGCACTGGCATTTCGGCGTCTTTTCAACAGTCGTCTTCCAACTGAAGGCCCTGACTGTCTGAGGTTAAAGGACGTTGTTATGCTATATTCTCACTTATGTAAGTTTCTTACTGAGTCCTTCTTTAACGATAGAAAAGAGATATCGGACTATGAACCTGTCGCATTTGTACTATTTCCGTACTTTGGCGCGCGTTCAACATTACACACGTGCGGCAGAAGAGCTGTTCATCACGCAGCCGACGCTTTCCAACGCGGTCTCGCAGCTGGAAAAGGAGCTCGGCATCCCGCTGTTCCAGAAGGAGGGGCGCAATGTGCGCCTGACGAAGCAGGGGCGTGAATTCGACGAATACATCACGCAGGCGCTCGACCTTATCGACAAGGCCGTTGATATTGCGCACGAGCAGGCGGGATCGCCGTCAGGCGCTATCGATCTGGGCGTCATCTACACCATTCAGGCGGACTATCTGCCGCCGCTTCTGCGTGCGTATCGCGACCGCTACGGCAGCGGCATTACCATCAACACGTACCAGGGCCTTACAACGCAGCTGGTGGAGGACTTGGAGTCCGGCCGCTACGATGTCGTGTTCGGCTCGTACGTGGAAGGCAAGGAAGACGACCTGGGCTTTATTCCCGTTGATTCCCAGCGGCTTGTTGCCGTGGTGCACGATTACAGCCCGTTCGCAAAGCGGGAGAGCGTGACCATCGAGGACCTTTCGCATTCGAAGATCTACAGCTACTCGCCCGACATCCCCCTGGGCAAGGAAGTCCGCAAGATTTGCCGGAAATGCTGCGACCGCGATCTGGACATCCATGCCACGGCGGAAGACGAGATCACGCTGGGGTCCCTGGTGGATTCCGATCCTTCCGCAGTCGGTCTGGTTCTGGACACGTTGGGCCTGCTGCCGTTCCAGAACCTGGTGAAGGTGCCGCTTTCGGAAGTGCCGGACGACTTCCACAAGGTCTATCTCATCTACCGCAAGAACGTCTTCCAGCCCCGCGCCGTGGAGAACTTCATCAACTTCGTGCGCGAATACGGCAACATCAATCCCGAAGACGAGCTGTAGCACCTGTTCCATCCAGCTATCTGCATGCGAAGCGCATCCCCGGTCGTCCATGGCCGGAGGTGCGCTTTCTTTGCGCCCTGGGTCTTCGCGTTCTAGGCAAGCGCCCGAACGGAGTAGTCAGGCATAAAAAAGGAACCGCCCGGCTATCCGAGCGGTTCCGAAATTCGCATGAAGCGATTCGCTGTTGAGGCGAAATCGACTTATACGTAATCCATCTGGCCGTCGTACTTGTCCACGGCGCGAGCGATGGTGATGCGCTGGACGGTCGGGGTGCCTTCCTCCAGCCACATAGCGCGGGAGTCGCGGTACAGGCGCTCGACCGGGCCGTACTCGCAATCCTCGAAGTAGCCGATGCCACCGAAGATCTCCAGCATCTCGTCGGCAACCAGGCGGGTCATGTCGATGGACTGCAGCTTGCACAGAGCAGCCTTCTCGTCGATGTACTTGCCGTTCGGGTTGGCGTCGAAGTAACGGGCGAAGTCGCGGACCATGCAGCGCGTCGCATGGATGTACTGCATCATGTTGGCGATCTTCATCTTGATGGCCTGACGCTGAATGATCGGCTTACCGAAGGTCACGCGGTCGCGAGCGCGGGCGATGGACAGCTCCAGCATGCGCTGAGCCATGCCGATGTTGGAGTCGGCGATGTGCACGCGGGAGACGGACAGGGAGTGAATGGCAACTTCCATGCCCTGGCCCTCTTCGCCCAGCAGGCACTCCTTCGGGACCTTGACGTTCGTGAAACGCAGGCCTGCATGGCCGGCGCCGCGGCAGCCCATCATGTGGGGCATCGGGACGATCTCGAAGCCCGGCAGGGTGTTGTCAACCAGGAAGGCGGACAGACGGGAGTCCTTGTCGTCGTTCGGGTCGGTCACTGCGATGACGTACGTGTAGTCGGAGCAGTCGGTGTGGGAGATCAGCCACTTCTCGCCGTTCAGGATGTAATCGCCGTTCTCATCCTTGACAGCGGTGGTGTGCAGGTCGGCGCCGGTGCCGCCGGTGGCCTCGGTGATGGCGAAGTTGCAGTAGATGGTCTTGTCCTGGAACTTGTCCATCAGCTTAGCCTTGACCTCGGGCTTGCCGTAGTCCTCCAGGATGCGCCAGTTCATGTCGGCTGCATGATGCAGGTGCATGCGCATGCCGCCGGGGCCGCGGGAGAACTCCTCCTGGACTTCCAGGATCTCCAGCTCGTTGAGGTCCCATCCGCCGTACTCGGAAGGCAGATAGTAACGATACAGATCGTTCTTCTTGCACAGCTCGTAGAACTCATCGGGGAACGTGTTGGTGACCTCGATGTCCTTCTGCATCTCCTCAAAGGGACCCTGAGCCAGCTCGCGGATCTTCAGCTTGTAAGCCTCGAACTGCTCATCGGTAATCTTTGCATTGGGATTCATGCAAAACTCCTTTCGCGTGCATGCGTATTAGCGTTATGCACATGGACAGTGTTGCCAAGCGATTGGCATATCTCCATTCTGCTGATTTGCCCTTCGAATTTCCAATAGAGAATGGGGGAGAAAAACGGGGGTTTCGTAAAAGAACGCCAATAGGAAAAGAGCCGAATTATTTAAGTTTTCGGCTTCATATCGAACAGATTTGACAATGCGGTTGAGGCCTTGCCGGCGTTTCGGATGCATGCGGGAGACGGCCCGGGCTACTCGCGGGCGGCCGCGCCATTTGCAGGGGTTTCGCGCAGCTTGCATGCGGAAGCCGGGCCGCGCCCCCGCTGCCGCCGTATACTGATACGGTACGAAGAAAGCCGGCATGCAAGCGAAGGAGCCGCCATGGGCGACATGCGCAATATGGAAACCCTGCTGCAGGAAATGGACACGGAGCTGCCCGACGAGGAGCTGCTCTACGACCTGGCGGACCTGTTCAGGGTGTTCAGCGACACGACGCGCATCAAGATTCTGTACGCGCTCATGGGCAAGGAGCTGCGCGTGGGGGAGATTGCCGAGGTCATCGGCGCCACGCAGAGCGCGGTTTCCCATCAGCTGCGCACGCTGAAGCAGGCGCATCTGGTGAAATTCTCACGCGACGGCAAGAACGTGCTGTATTCGCTGGCCGACGATCACGTGATCACCATGCTGGCGCAGGGCTTGACGCACGTATGCGAATAGCTGCCGCACCGCGGGCAGCTGCGCTTCGTGCCGTATTCGATGATAAGGAGACGGAATGCTGGGACTGCAAGACAAGAAGGCCATGATCCTCATTGCTCCGGAGGGGTTCCGCGACGAGGAGTTTTCCCAGACGCATGCCGCGCTGAAGGGCGCGAAGGCGGACGTCATGGTGGTCAGCACGCATACGGGCGCCTGCGAAGGAAAGCTGGGCAGCGTCGCGCATGCGCATATGACGCTGGACGATGCCGTGAACGAGAAATGGGACTGCCTGGCGCTTATCGGCGGTCCGGGTGCGACCATATACATAGATGACGAACGGGTGGAGAAGATCGCCCGCCAGGTGGTCGACGACGAGGGCGTGCTGGCGGCCATCTGCCTGGCGCCGGTCATCCTCGCGCACGCAGGGCTGCTGGACGGCGTGGACGCTACGGTGTTCCCCGACAAGGAATACGAGGACGATCTGGTGGCGCACGGCGCGAATCTGAAGAAGACGGCCGTGGTGGAGGGGAAGAACAACGTGAACGGCGCGCCGCTGATCACGGGCAACGGACCGAAGGCGGCATTCGTGTTCGGCTTGCAGGTTACGAACGCGCTACGCGGCCCCGTCCACGACCCCTGGGCGTAGCGGCATGCTCTACGTTGTAGCGCGAGATAGACGGATTCGGTAAGGACGCACGCGATGCCGGCAGCACCTGAAGACATGAGCCGCGCCGCGAAGGCGATGCGCGCCGTGGCGGGCATGACCATGGATGCCACGTCGCGCAAGCGGCTGCGGGAGATCCTGGCCGTGCTGGCGAAGTACGGCCTGCTGCGCAATCCCTCGCCGGAGCAGCTGAAGGCGGCGTTGGAGGAGCTGGGTCCCACGTTCGTGAAGCTGGGGCAGATGGTCTCGTCGCATGCGGATGTCTTCCCCGTGGAGTACTGCAACGCGTTGGCCACGCTGCGCAACAGCACGTCGCCACTCAGCTTCGAGGAGGCCGAGGAGCTGCTGTCGGGGTCGTTCAACGGCGATTACCATTCCGTGTTCGCGTCCATCGACCCGGTGCCGCTGGGGTCCGCATCCATCGCCCAGGTGCATCGCGCCACGCTGGTGACGGGCGAATCCGTTGCCGTGAAGATCCAGCGGTCGGGCATCAAGAAGAAGATCCTGGACGATATCGACCTCATGCGCCGCGCCGCCGACTTGCTGGAGGCGTCCGAGTACATGGGCTCCGGGTTCGACGCGAACGTGTTCATCGACGAGCTGGAGCGCACGGTGAAGGAGGAGGTCGATTTCCGCAAGGAAGCCGAGAACCTGCGCGAGTTCTACCTGAACAACGAAGGGCGCTACGGCATCTCGTCGCCGAAGGTGTACACGGAGTACTCGAACGAGACCATCCTGGTTATGGAATACGTGGAGGGCACGTCGTTCGACCGCATAGGCGAATTGCGCGAAAAGCTGTCCGAGCACCGCCTGGAGCAGCTGGGCCGCCGCATCGTGCACAACTATCTGGAGCAGATGCTGGAGGACGGCCTGTTCCATGCCGATCCGCATTCCGCGAACATCATGTTGCGCGATGGGGAAGTGGTGTGGATCGACCTGGGCATGATGGGCCGGCTGGCGAAGGGCGAGCGCGCCATGTTGCGCAAGATGTTCCTGGCCGTGGCCATGGGCGATGCCGCCGGGCTGAAGACCACGTTGCTTTCGTGGGGCCATGCGGACGGCGAGCTGGACCACGCGCGCCTGCTGCGCGACATGGATTCGCTGCTTTCGCGCTACGCGACGCGCGACATTGCGAACCTGGACCTGACGAACGGCCTGAACGACCTGCTCAGCGCCTTGCGCAACCAGCATATCTCCATGCCGGGGTCGTTCATGACGCTGGCGCGCGGCCTGATGACGCTGCAGGGCACCGTGCAGGACATCAACCCGAACATCAACATCTCCGACACGCTGGCCCACTACCTGAAGAACTCGCTGCTGAAACAGCCGCAGGATATCGGCCGGGAGGCGGAGCGCCGGCTGTTCGACCTGTATTACGCAACGGACAAGGGGATGCGCATTCCCCAACAGCTGTCCGATACGCTGAACATGCTGGAGAAGGGCGAGATGCAGATGAACATCGGCCTGCGCGACCTACAGGAACCGGTGTCGGCGCTGCGCCGGTCCATCGGTGTCATGGCGCTGGGCATCATCGTGGCCGGCCTGTTCATCGGGTCCAGCCTGCTCTGCACGACGCAGATGGAGCCCCGCCTGTTCGGCGTGCCCATCATCGGGTTCTTCGGATACTTGTGCGGGTTCTTGCTGGCGGTCTACTGCGTGTGGAAGGTCCATAAGACGGAACGCGACAAGCGGCGGCATCGGCGGAAGCGCCGCTAGCCGCTCGCTGCCGGACGGGCGGCAATCGCGCATCGAAAGCAGGTCGGTTGACGGAAATCGACCTGCTTTTTCTTTCCGTAGCCTATCATGGAGGGAAACGATCGGATACCGAGAGGTTGCATTGTGGCGATGATCACCTACGACCTGGATAAGCGGGGTCGTCAATCGAAATACGAGTACCTGTACCGGTGCATCCGCAAGGACATTCGCGAGGGGACGCTGCCGGCCGGTGCGCGCCTGCCGTCGAAGCGCACGCTTTCCAGCCATCTGTCCGTCAGCGTGAGCACGGTCGAGCAGGCGTACGACATGCTGGTCAGCGAAGGCTACGTGAAGCCGAAGCCGGGCAGCGGGTTCTTCGTGTGCGCCGGCCGCGACAAGGGAACGTACCGCGAGGGAACATCGGGCAACGGGCCGCGCGCGGAGGCGGCGCCTGCGCCGATGGCGGGGGAAACCGCAGATGACGGGCACACCGACGCGGCAGCAGAGGATGATGACGAGGCCGTTCGCTTCGACGTGAAGGCGAACCGCTGCAGCCTGAAGCTGTTTCCCGTGGACACGTGGTCGCGCATCATGCGCAAGACGCTCTCCGACCGCAATCCGGTGCTGTTCGAGACGGTGCCGTTCAACGGCGTGGAGGTGCTGCGCCGCGCCATTGCCGCGCACCTGTACGAATTCAAGGGCATCCAGACCACGCCGGACCGCATTATCGTGGGCGCCGGCACGGAATACCTGTACGGGCGCCTGCTGCAGCTGTTCGGCCCGAATTGCGTCATCGCCATCGGCGAGGTGGGCACCAGCAAGATGGTGAACGTGTCGCGCAGCATCGGCACGCTGTGGAATTACCTGCCCATGGACGACGACGGCATGCGCGTTGACCTGCTGGAGGACGGCCGTGCGGACGTGGTGCACGTTTCGCCGGCGAACAGCTTCCCAACGGGCGCCGTCATGCCCCCGAACCGCCGCGCGAAGTTGCTGGAATGGGCGCATGGGAAGCCCGACCGCTACATCATCGAAGACGACTACGACAGCGAGCTGCGCTTCACCGGCCGCGCGCTGCCGCCGCTGTTCACGCAGGACGACCGCGACAAGGTCATCTACATGAACACGTTCTCGAAGACGCTCGTTCCCTCTCTGCGCATCTCGTACATGGTGCTGCCGGAAGCCCTGATGGACCTGTACCGCCGCCAGCTGAGCTTCTATTCGTGCACGGTGTCGAGCTTCGAGCAATGCGCGCTGGCGGAATTCATCACGCGCGGCTATTTCGAGCGTCACATCAATCGCCTGCGCCGCTACTACGGCCATCAGCGCGCGGCCATGATAGCGGCTCTGAAGGAGTCGCCGCTCATGTCCATCGCCACGCTGCATGCCGTGGATGTGGGCACGCACCTGATACTCCAAGTGAATACGAAGCGCTCTGACCAGGACATACGGCAGGCAGCGTTGGAACGGGGCATGCATCTGGCCATGTTGGGCGACTACTGCCTGCGCCCGACCATCTACGACGTGCACCGCATCGTCATCAATTTCGCCAGCATCGAACCCGAGCAGATCTCGGAGGTGGTGGACTTGCTGGTGGACGTGTTCCGCGACGAGATCCGCCAGGCCCGACAAGCGGATATGGAGCAATGAGACCCTAAGGAGGAACCGCATGGCGGAGGAAGCGAACGGGAAGCCCGCAGTGGACAAGGACGGTTTGACGGAGCAGGAATTCCTGGCCGCTTACAAGCAGAAGGACTATCCGAAACCGGCGCTGACGGCGGACATCTGCGTTTTCCAGCTGGAAGGGAAGCGCATGGGAACGGCTTCTACTCCGTCGACTAATGCGGCATGCGGCCAGATCATGCGCTTGCTGCTGATACAGCGCGGCAACCATCCGTTCCTGGGTTCGTGGGCGCTTCCCGGCGGGTTCGTTAATCCGCGCGAGACGGCGGATCAGGCGGCTGTGCGCGAGCTTGCGGAAGAGACGGGCGTGCAAGGGCTGAAGCTGGAGCGCGTGGGCCTGTACAGCGACCCGAACCGCGATCCGCGCGGATGGACCGTGTCCGAGGCATTCGTTGCCGTGGACGACGAAGGGCGCATCCCGCATGCCGGGGACGACGCGGCGAATGCTGCTTGGTTTGCGGTAGAAGAGCGCGAGAGGCTGCGGGATCGTATCGAGCTGCATCTCCGGTCCGAACGGGACGCGAGCGTGGGGGCGCGGATGCGTTTCAGAAGGCTGACGATGCCCATAACGGGGGAGCCGCACGCGGAGCTTCTGTCTTCCGAGAACCTTGCATTCGACCATGCGCAGATTATCGCGGACGCATATCTGAAAATTGCGGGAGTTATAAACCGATAACGTCAGTTAAACAAACTATTTGGACTTGTAGACGGTGCGGTCAATATCTCGAAATTGATGGCCAAGATAACATTTCAAATTAGTTTATTAAATTGCAGGTCAAACACAACATTTGCAAAATATGCCAATTAAAAGTGACATATTATGCCATAGCAGATATGAATAAATGCGACTACAATCAATTCGGATTGTTAATCGTTTGCGGATTTACCAGATGGTGGGAATGACCACCTGGCAAACCCGCAGCCGCATTTGAAGACCGTCGATAATCCTTTAGCGACTGCGCTGGACGCCGGATTCCTTCGAATGCGAGCAAACCCTTTGAAGGAGGTTTGGCATGGCAGCATTGAAGCGCGAGTACGGCGGCATCCAGCCCTATATCCCGGCCGGCATCTTCCGTATCCGCCTCCCCTTCCTGCACTTCAAGATCTCTCCGCCCGAGGTGGTGACCGGCCTCATGAACGCGTGCACGTCCTACGGCGCGCTGGCCGTCCTCACGGGCACCCTGGGCCTGGACAGCACCTGCGCCTGGGGCCTGGTCGTCTTCGAGACCTGCATGTACACGTGCAACTGGCTGCTGGGCGAGCCGTCCATCTGCGGATGGATCACCCCGGCAATGGCGCTCGTCATCGTCTACTTGGAGGGCTACGCGGCCCCCGGCTTCTCCGACCTGATAACACAGTACGGCAGCGAGGCCTCGGTGTTCGCCGCGCTCTACGCGGGAGGGCTCGACCCGAACGCGGTTGCGGTGGCCGAGCAGACGAGGCAGATGCGCATGCAGGCGATGGCCTGCACCGAGCTGGAGCTCGGCATCCTGTTCGTCGTCCTGGGCTTCTCCGGCCTGGCGAAGAACCTGAACACCCTGGTGCCGCCCGCCGTCAAGGCAGGCATCGTCCTGGGCGCCGGCATCGGCGCCGTGAACGCCCGCCTGAAGACCGGCGGCGCGATGGACACCGCCACCTGGGGCTGCATGGCCGGCCTGATCGTGGTGTTCTTCCTGATGTTCTCCCTGCGCATCCGCTCCAAGATGGACAACAGCCGCGGCCTGCAGATCCTGGGCAACTACAGCTTCCTGTGGGCGGTCCTGGTCATGTTCATCGTCGGCGGCATCGCGGGCGAGTTCGACTTCAGCCACCTCCTGGACCAGGGCATCTTCAAGGCCCCCGACTGGGGCTACATGGTGCAGTACACCTCCCCGTTCTGCATCGGCTGGGGTAGCGCCGACATGTGGCTCAACGGCATCCCCATGGCGCTGATCTCCTGGGTCATCGCCTACGGCGACTTCATCACCGTCCAGCAGCTGGGCCTGCAGGCGGTCCGCGAGGACGAGTACATCGAGTTCGACCCGAACCGCACGAACGTCATCTGCGGCATCCGCAACATCATCCTGGCACTGGTCGCCGGCTACCCGGCGCAGGCCGGCCCCCTGTCCGCCCCGTACTGCGTGGCGACCTACCAGCGCTACAAGCAGGGCGGCCGCCAGGGCATGGACTCCATCTACGACGGCTCCGGCACGAACCTGATATTCACGGTCGTCGGCCTGTTCGTCTACCCGCTCTACGTGGCCGCGGCCGCGGCGGCGGGGCCCATGCTGGTCGTGGTCCTCTGCATCCAGGGCTACGTCTGCACGCAGATCTGCTTCGACCTGGCCTACGACAAGTGCGACGAGGGCGTCGCCGGCATGATGGCCGGCTTCATCCTGGCCCGCGGCGGCGGCGTCGGCCTGATCGCCGGCATCGCGCTCTACCTGCTCCTCGCGAACAACGAGAAGATCAAGAGCGACTACGCCGGCAACAAGGAGCGCCAGCGCATCCAGGACGAGGAGATCGACAAGCAGCTGAAGGCCCTGGCCGCAAGGCGGGAGGCGTTCGCGAAGGGCGAGATCTCGGCGGACGAAGGCAACAAGGACTAGACAGTCTAAGGTTATTGGGAGCAAGGGCTTGCCCTCGTAGCGGCGAAGTTGAAAAGCTTCGCCGCCCCCCCCCTTCGGGAAAGGCAGACCTCTCCATAGAGACCCGCGGAAGTCATTCCACCCGCGGCAACGAGCCCCGCAGGCTAATCCACCTGCGGGGCTTGTTTTTTTGTTCGGCAAACGAAAGCGCCGGCCGTCTTGGAGAAACAAGGCGGTCGGCGCTTCATTGTTGCGGGGCTGAGCGCGCGGGGAAGGGAATGCGCTGTTCGCGCTCTAGGGCGCTACAGCTTCATGCGGTCTTTCAGGAACTGGATGGCGAACGCGATGTCGTCGGGAAGTGCATCGTTCTCCTCCGGCTCGGCGTAGATGAGACGCGTGCGCGTGACATCCGAGAACGGCACCAGCGACACGCCGTCCAGGCTGTCCGAGAAGCGCCACGCGTATTCGGGCACGATGGCGCATCCCAGGCCTTCGCGGACGAATTGATGGTGTCCGTCTACCTGCGTCATGCTGAAGTGCATGTCGACGCGCGGGTTGAAGCCGGCTTCCTTGAACATGTCGGCCATGGCCGCCTCGTACGGGATGTAGTCGATGTATGCGAACCGTTCGTTCTTCAGCTGCGCCAACGAGATGCTGTCGCGGTCGGCGAACGGGTGGTCGGCGGGCAGGGCCGCCACATAGCGCTCCTTGCAGATGAGCTCAAGCTTGCGCTTCCGCGTCTTGATGGGGGCCGTGCTGTCGAATATGCGCAGATCGTACGGGGCATCGCCGCGATTGAACGGCACCACTTCCGTCACCAGGTCCGGGCGCTCCTTCTTCATGAGTATCACGTACATGGTGGAATAGGCGAACGGCGCATCGCCGCGGATGCGCAGGCGGCGTACCGGCGGCTGGTGCAGGCGCTGCTCCGCCATATCCAACGAGCTCAGGATCTCACGCACATGCTCCAGGAATATCTCCCCGTTTTCGTTCAGCACGATCTTGCGGCCTTCGCGGTCGAACAGGTCCGTGTCCAGCTCTTTTTCCAGCTGGTGGATGCTCTTGCTCAACGCGGTCGGCGAGATGTTGATGGTCTCGGCAACGCGCGTGATGCTTCCGGCTTCGGCGATGTAGCGGAAATACAGTAGCTGTAGAAACGTCATGAGAGGCTTCCCCGAATGCAGCGGCGAAACGATGCGCCTGATGGATGCTTGCTTTCAACCATTTTATTCTATAGGCATGAAGCAAACAACAATAGAAAAAGGGAGGCCCCCGGATGGGAGCCTCCCTTTTTGGTTCTGACGAGCGAGCGGGAAGCAGGCTATACGCCAGATGGCATGCAACATGCCGTTGTCAGATCACGGGAACTAGTCGTCCAGCAGGCCCTTCGTGATCTCCTCCAGCGTGCGGCCACGGGTCTCGACGCCGAAGATGCCCAGCCAGACTGCCATGAAGATGCACAGGCAGGCATTGATGGCGAAGCAGCCCATGACGCCCACGGAGCTGTTCAGCAGAGCAGCGATCCAGATGGGGCTGAAGATGGAGCCCAGGCGGCCGAAGGCGTTTGCAACGCCGGCGCCGCGGATGCGGCAGGCGCTGGGGAACGGCTCGGACAGGTAGATGGCTGCGGTGGTCACGGAGTTCGTGAACGTGCAGACGCACAGCAGGAAGCCGAAGAACATGATCAGGCCGGTGTTGCTGGTGGGCAGCGATGCCCAGATGGGGCCCATGATAGCGATCAGGATGTACGTCACGATCAGGATGGTCTTGCGGTTGACCTTCTCGACGTAGAACGTCAGAGCGCCAACGCCCACGGGGATGCCCAGCTGCATGACCACGGTCAGCGTGGTGGCCATGTTCACGTCGAAGCCGTTGCGGCTCAGGATGGTCGGCGTCCAGGAGATGACGGTGTAGACCAGCACGTTCATGGTGAAGCACAGGAACATGGCGGTCAGCGTACGCATGATCATCTTCTTCTTGAACAGGAAGCTCCAAGGCAGCTGCTGAACGGTTTCAGCCTGCTCGCGACGATGGATCTCCTCTTCAGGAACGTCGGGGACTTCCTTGCCGGCCTTGCGAGCCGTGTCCTCGATGTGGTTGACGATCTCGTTAGCCTCTTCGTTGCGGCCCATCAGAGCCAGCCAGCGCGGAGATTCCTTCACGCCGAAGAAGATGAGCACCATGACGATCAGGCCCATGATGCCGCAGATAACGAAGACCTCGCGCCAACCGGCGATGGGCAGAACGGCCAGGTTAATCAGGGAAGCAACCAGCGTGCCGCAGTTTGCGATCAGACCCTCATAGGACTGGTACTTGCCGCGCATATGAGGCGGGGTGTACTCGGTCAGTGCGCTGTAGCCCGCGGGGAACGCGGCGCCCAGGCCCAAGCCCATGAAGAAGCGGCAGGCGGTCAGGAACGTGGCGTCTGGGGAAGTGGCGGCAATGAAGCAGAACACCGTGAAGATGCTGCCGCAGGTCAGGACTGCCTTACGACGACCGATGCTGTCTGCCAGAGCGCCGGCCATCAGGCCGCCGAACAGGTAACCCAGCATGGTCACGGAGTTGAACACGGCGAACTGCGCAGTGGACATCCACGGCGTGGTGCCATCTGCCAGCATGGTGTGCTGCAGGACGTTGCCGATCGGGCCGCCCACAGCCATGTCGACGGAGTCGCAGAATGTCAGGCCCGCCAGCAGCCACAGCATCTTCCGATGGAAGTTCGTGAGCGGCATGCGGTCCAGACGTGCTGCGATTCCGTGGAAAGAGGAATTCAATTCAGTGGAAGCCATTTAATCCTTCTCCTTTCAAACGAAACCTTCCCGGCACCCAAGCCGGGAACCAATACCTTTGCCCGAGACTTCGCCGAACCCGTTTATGGCGCAAAGCTTCCCTAAGGACGCATTCGATCCTCTTTGCGACATATTTCAGGGGTAAAGAGACGGACAAAACATGTCATTCGAAAAAACATGAAGTTCTTTCATCAAATGACATTATTATTCTGCCGATAGCTAATAGATTCCGCAAATAGATTCCTATAAATGGAGAATGCTAATCGTTAAAGAAAACAAACGATGATTGATTACGATTACGTAACTTTGCCTTTATTGCCGTTAGGGTAGTATTCATTGTCATCTTGTGGGTTGATGGCAGGCGCCATCAAGAAAAGGAGCCGCATGTCGAAGAAGAAGCATTCCGGGAAGAGCAACTCTTCCAAGAAAAAAGACAAGCAGCAGGAGAAATCCGAACGCAAGCCCCTTATTGAGCATTATGACAGCGAGGGAAACCGCATTGGCGACGACGGGCTGGAAATGACGGCAGCGCGCCATCGGCTGCATAAACTGCTTAACTTCTGTTTCGTGTGGGCTATCGTACTTGGCGTTATTGCCATTGCCTTGATAGTGCTTTCCTATTTCCAGGGTGCCGAATACCAGGACTGGGAATTGGTGGCGCGCGGCGGCAACCAATTCAACGGATGGGATACGGCAATCCTTATGCGCGTTGAGTCCATATTCCTGCTGATAACGGCAGTGATTTACGTGGTGCTGAACTTCCTGGGATTCGGCTGGATGTACGACAGGAAATCGGAAGGCGGCTTGAAGGTGCCCGCGATCATCATCCTTGCCGCGTCCGTGGTGTTCTTCATTGCGGCTGTTTGGTATGCGGGCATTCCGGAGCCGGCGTCCGTGGTCAACATCATTGTCTGCGCGCTGATCCTGAGCACCATGAAAACGGTTCGCCGGGAGATGCCGCATCTGAAACGGCCGAAAGTTGCGAAGACGGTAGAGAAGAAATAGCGGGAAGAAAGAAGCGCGTTCATGCCACTTCGTGCGAACGCCATATATAAATAGAGGCGCCGCTCCGATCATCGGGGCGGCGCTTCGTTTACAGATAGCGGCTGTAATCGTAGTTGTTTGCGAAGTTCACGAACTCCTGCAGAAGCGTATGGCTTTTCGGCGGGTTCGCCCGATGCGTGAGCCAGAAGCGATGGAAGTCCTCCGGCGAGTCCTCGATGGGCACGATGGCCACGTCATCCAGCGAATATGCGAGCCACGAGTCGCAGACGATGCCGATGCAGTCGGGCTGGGAAGCGATGTTCGAGCAGATGGAGGGCTCATTCGCATACGCGTACAGCGGGTTCAGATTGAAGCGCGTTGCAAGGTCATGGCATTCCTTGCCCAAGGGACCTTCGGATACATACGTGATGAGCTGGCTGCCGCGGATGTCGTCGAACGTGACGCTGGAACGGGATGACAGCGGGTTCTTCGTGTTGATGGCGGCCAGCGCGGGCGACGTCCACAGAGGGTAGGACGTGACGGAGTCGTCTTTTCCCAGCGTGCCGGCGATGATGACGTCGATCTCGCCGTTCTTCAGCGCATGCAGCAGCTGTTCCGTGGTGCCCTGCTTGATGACGTTGTCCGGTTCGCGGTGCTGTGCAATCCAGAAGTCGTTGACCAGCGGCAGCCAGACGCGCTGCTGCAGGGAGAACACGATTCCCAAGCGCAGCGTCTGGTTGCGTTCGCGCGCATGCGTCTTGATGCTTGCCACGTGCTCGTCAATGTTCTGCAGCGACTGCTCCAGGCATTCGGCGAATTCCTCGCCTTCGGGTGTGAGCTCGATGGCGAGTCGCTTGCGGATGACCAGCTCGGTTCCCAGTTCCGTTTCCAATTTCTTGACGGCCACGGAAAGCGTGGGTTCGGAGATATACAGTTCGGCGGCAGCGCCCTTGAAGCTGCGCTTGCGCGCCAGCATACGGAAGTAGTACAGCTGGGAAAGGTTCATACGGCCTCCCTTGCGCCCTATTGGCCCGAGCACAGAAGATTTATAGCATTAAATTGAAATGTTCAATATTTGTTACCATTATCTTCCCTCATGAGGGAGATGTGAGGGAAATAACGCAACAGATTTTCGCACTTGTGTGAATTAAATGAATAGAAATGCCACGATATTGAATAATTGATGAATAGGTTAATAGCCTGTTGATTAGTTATTAATAAACTAACGACTTTAAGTTTATCTAATCGTATTGACTCGGACCTCTAATGCGTCTTGTTAATTGGGAATCTTCCAACGCAAATTCGTTCATTTTCCCCATGCTGCACGCCGGGGACCGGGGAGGCGGGCTGATTGGGACAATTGCTTGCAGCGGGCGTTCGACCCTCCCCTTTTCGGACGCGAGCGTTCTGCCCGGAAGGGAGGCTCTATCCCAAGAGCTTCGGGCGCAGTTGTTCCAGCAGCACATCTGCCATGTTCCGAGAATCGAAGTGCACCTTCCCTATGCGCAACAGGGGCATGATGCCGAAGAGCGAGTTGGTAAGGAATGCCTCGTCGAAGTCCGGGAACTCATCGGGCGTTATAGCTCGCTGTACGACAGGGTGTGATTCGATTACCATTTCACGAGCGATACCCGGCAGGAGCCCGCAGACAACGGGAGGGGTGAAGAGCATACCCTTCCGTACTAGGAATATGTTGCTTGTGGCGCCTTCGCAAAGCTCGCCGCGGCTGTTCAGGAAAATCGGTTCGTCGATTCCCCGCGCTTTGGCCTGCCGTTTTTCGTAGATGTTGTCGCCGTAATTGAGTGTTTTATGGTAGACGAACGGCGACGTTTCGTTGCGGCGAACAGTACTGATGGCGGCCGTGAACCCCTCTTCCCACGCCTGCGGCCCATATCGGCTTTCTGTTAGGGAGACATCGATGTTTTTCCTGGTCACAATTATTTTGAGGGTTCCATTTTCCCGCAGCCCCTCTTCGGCGGATTGCAGGGTTTCATTCACGGCGTTCTGCACGTCTGCTTTGCGGCGGTCGATTCCCAGAAAATCCAGCGCCTTTTCAAGCCGCCGTATGTGATGGGGAAGCAGAAGGGGCTTCCCTGCATGCACTGCGAGCGTTTCGAAGGCGCCCATCCCGAAATAGAAACCCTCATCGGCAATGATGGTATGCATGGGTTCGCCTTTCCGCCGCGGCGATTGCCTGCAGCACAGCACGGGCTTTGAGGAGCGTCTCCTGGTATTCGAACGCGGGGTCCGATTCACAGGTTATGCCTCCGCCTGCACCTATTTCGAAAATGCCGTTCTGGGCGACGGCTGTGCGGATTACGATGTTGAAATCGCAGTCTCCCGTTGATGAGATATAGCCGATAGAGCCGGTGTACAGGCCGCGGGCAGAATGCTCGAGCTCGTCGAGTATCTCCATAACGCGAAGCTTGGGCGCTCCGGTGATCGACCCGCCGGGAAACGCTGCTTTCAACAGGTCTAGGCAATCATGCCCGCCCGCCAGCCTTCCTTGCACCGTTGCGACCAGCTGGAAGACTGCTGCGTACTTCTCGATTGCATATAGCTTGGGAACGACGACGCTCCCGGGCTCGCAAACGCGGTTGAGATCGTTGCGCTCAAGGTCGACGACCATAAGCAACTCGCTCCTGTCTTTTTCGCTTTCGGCGAGTTCGCGTTTCAGCGCGGCGTCTTGGGTGGGAGTCGCCCCTCTTGCGCGTGTGCCCTTTATGGGGCGCGTTTCGACTGTTCGGTTTCGCACGCGAAGGAAACGCTCGGGAGATGAACAGATTATCTGGGCGTTCCCCGCATGAAGGTACGACGCGAAAGGCGCCGGACTGCTTTCTCTCAGATGGCGGTATACCAGGTAGGGATCGGCGGGGCTTGAGACGGTGATTCGCTGTGTCATGTTCGCCACGTAGGCGTCTCCTTCGGCAAGGTAGTCTTGCAGCTTCTCTACTGCTTGCAGGTATTCCGCCTGCGAGAAGTCGGAGGAAAAGGCGATGGGAGCGGCCGAGGGCGTTTCTGCTGCGGAATAGCGCACTTGTCGGGCGATTCCTGCTTTTGCAAGCCGCTCCATCTGGTCTAATGCTTTTTCCGCTGGTTCCGTTTTCCCTTGGGCGATAAGAGTGATCGTACCCTTGTCGGCATCTTGCACATACAGGCGATCGTAGGCGACGAATCGGGCACAGGGCAGATCGACCGATGGGGCATGGCGCGAGGGAATTCCCAGGCGACTGCGCCCGAAATCATATCCCATATAGCCGATAACGCCGTCGGCAAGGGGGAGGTCCGAACGCCCGGCGCGATTGCAGGTGGAAAGGAGATTGCGCAATGCCGCGGTGAAATCATGGCCGATGGGCATTCCGTTGCAAAAGCATATGCCATGCCGGTCTTCGAGCACGGCCCGGGGATGCGTTCCCAATATTGACCAGCGGCCCTGGGGTCCGCAAAGCGATGAGTCCAGGAAGCTGACGCCTTCCCGGCAGGGAAGCAGGTCAAGGACAGCTGCAAGTGGCGAGTCCTTGCCTGGGCGGTTTTTCCGGCCGACGCGGAAATCGAGATGGCGGATCCTGGCTGTGGACATGGTTATCGCGCCTCCTTTGCCAGTGCGTTCCCGCGTTCAGCGATGGAAAAGGTGCTTTGCGGATGCCAACTGCCATTTCTCCAAGCACTGCAGGTGCGTACGAAGTTGCGAAGCAGGGGATGCCCGTACTGGGTGAGCAGCGCTTCAGGATGGAACTGCACGCCGAAAATCGGCAAGCTCTTATGGGAGAGCGCCATTATCGTGCCGTCGTCGGAGCGTGCATTCACGACAAGGCTCTTGGGGAACTGCGCATCCGATACAACAAGCGAATGGTATCGCGTTACTTCGAAACGGCGGGGAAGGCGGGAGAACAATCCGGTGCCGTCGTTTTCCAGCGGAGTGACGCGTCCGTGCATCGGGCGCGTTCCGCGGTGCACTTGTGCTCCGAATTCGCGTGCAATGACCTGATGCCCGAGGCACACGCCCAAGATGGGGACGCATCCTGCTGCCAAGGCAACGACATCGCGGCATTTGCCGCAATCATCGGGTGATTTCGGACCGGGTGAGATGACGATTCCTTCGATGTCCACACGAGGATGAGTGCGCGTTGCGAGTTGGTCGGAAAGTCGATTCAGGTCGATGCGATCATTTTTGACGACCGTTATTGCACAGCCGATCTCGGCGAAATATGCGTAGAGGTTGGCTGTGAACGAGTCGTAATTGTCCAACATGAGAAGCATGGGGTCTCCAATTGGTGTGCCGATATGAAACCGCCGATACGGCCCCCGGTTCGGAGGGGGTTTGGTCGGCAGTCTTCCAGCGTCGTTGCGCTGGGCACACCAGATATGAAGCCGCATGCGGCGGTTTGATAACTGCAGCCTAGCACATCTGGCAATATGTCAGAGCTCGAATTGCCGGACGGGGTTTGATTGCAAAAGCAGAGCGAAACGGGAAAATGTTTGGGAATCTTATGTGGGAAGGAAAGTTCTTGAACCTGATGCGGTTCTGCTCTATAATTCTTATCCGCACATGGGGTGACCCATGGTTGTTGCCAACGTGGCTCAGCTGGTAGAGCAACGCTCTCGTAAAGCGTAGGTCACCGGTTCGAATCCGGTCGTTGGCTCCAGAAACGAGGAAGGCCGCCGGGCAATACCGGCGGCCTTTTCTTTTGTTTGTACTTCAGAGCTACGGAATGATGGTGTCGCCGTTCAGCGTGCGCGGGTACTTCATGGTCAGCACGGGCAACCAGCAGGCGAAGATGACAAGGGCCCATAAAACGATGTGCTTCGCGTCGAAGCAGAAGCGCACGCGGGACGTGCGCGGGGCATGCCGTGAGCGATGCGCGCGCTGCGACGGCTGCGGGTGCGCTGTTTCTGCTGCGGTGCCGGTAGTGTCGGTGGCTGGGAATGTGGCGGGCTGAAGGCCCAGGAGCGCGTACATGCCGCCGATGATCAGGACGGTCAATGCGGCGATGAACAAATGGGCGGCAATTGTGCTTGGAGCTAGCCAGCTTAGAAACGGCAGCCCGTCAAAGCAGAAGCTTGCGAATGCGACGAACAGTCCGGAGCCGCAGAGAGCACCCGATACCAGGGCATAGACAAGGCGGCGGACGGGAAACGGCCGCCGAGAACGTAGGCGGCTGCGATAAAATTTGCTCATTGGGAAATTCATGACCTACAGAATGGCGTACAAGGTAAAGACGAACGTAACGTCGACGTCAAATGCCGGATAAATTGTCGTAGCAGGAGGTTGCCCCCATGAATACGTATGATTTCACAGGAAAGACGGTCGTGGTGACGGGGTCGGCGCGCGGTATTGGTCGACATATCGGCGAACGATTCCTTGAGGCGGGCGCGAACGTGGTGTTCTGCAGCCGTACGGGGAAGGGACTGGATGCGTTTGTCCAAGAGGTCGAGGCGGCTTTGCCCCAGGTTGCGTTTCGTGTTATGGCCGGTGCGGTGGATGTGGCGTATCCTGCGCAGATCGATGCGTTCTTTACCCAGGTGACAGATCGTTTCGGAGCGTTTGACGTGCTGGTGAACAATGCGGGCGTGTGGGAGCCGGGCAACGTGCTGGATGTGACGGAGGAGCAGTGGCAGCGCGTGCTGGATACGGATTTGAAGTCCGTGTTCTTCGCGTCGCAGTGGTTCTGCGCGTATCACAAAGAGCAGGGAACGCCGGGCGCCATCGTTAACATCTCGTCAATCAATGCCGTGCGCTGCCGTCCCGGTTGCGCCGTATATAACATTGCGAAAGCGGGCGTGCGTGCGGCAACGGAGTCGTTTGCCCAGGATATGGGCGAATACGGCATCCGCGTGAACGCCGTGGGGCCGGGCAGCGTGCCCACGGACCTGAACGCGGCTGCGTATGCGAAGCCGGGTGCCGAAGAGGCGTACTGCGCCACCGTTCCGCTGGGACGGCGCGGAACGAAGGACGATATTGCGAATGCCGTGCTGTTTCTGGCAAGCGACGATGCTTCGTATCTTACGGGCACGACGATTTACTCCGAAGGCGGGTGGCTGCTGCACTAACGGGGTAAGTTGCAGTGCGGGGGAGTGCCGTTTACGAGCGACAATGCGCTGTTGCGTCTCGGGAATATGGCGGTATGGAAGATGACGGCTACAATAGAAAAGCCCTCTTTCGAGGGCTTTATCAAGTCAAACATGCCACCTACGTGGCGCCCTTCCAAGAGGGCTTTTTAGGCTAAGCCTTTATTTTGACTTGCAGTGACGTCCTGACTGGTAATCAAACGACGGATTCGGCGGGTACAACTGCCAGCACGAGCTGCGCGTATACGACCTGCGTATCGGGAGGATGTTCTCCGATCCGCTCGACCGCACCGGTTGCACGCGCGACGAGGCGCGCAGGGCAGTCGGCAGGCAGCGCAGCCTCGAGAATGACATCCGCAAGCTCAAGCGCCGCAGCGGGAATGCCTGAGAGGTTCAAACGCGAAACCAAGAGCGGAAGGTTCGTGTATACGCAAGACGAGGTGGATGCGGCGGTTGAGAAATACGCCGGGAATGTCAGATTCGGTGCTGAGCCGAAGGCGAACCCAAGGCTGAAAGCGTACAGGAAGACGCATGTTGTGGAGGTATTCCCCGGATACAGAAAGACTGTATCCATAGAAATCGGCCCGCAGAAAGATGGGAGCGAGCGCGAGCTTGCCGATACGATCCTCCATGAAGCAATGGAGGAGAAGATGATGCTTCGGAATGACAAGAGACTAGCCGGAGGCGACGCGGAGGTGCACCCGTATATAGATAAAATAATAGCCAGGTATGCTGAACTTAAGGGGCTATAGTAATGGATATCGACACATTCGAAAAGATTCTTTTCGACGGAGACGATGAGGATATTATCGCCCTGGAAAGCTCCGTCGAAAACGGGTCATACGACTATTGCCGCGAGTATGGAGACTTCACGTACACGCTCGGCAGCGGGACCGTCCATATGACGGGAGTGGCGTACGAGCCTGCGTGCGTGGCGGTGCTGGGAGAGCGTCACACGTTCTAGCATCCTCAACTTGTATGGCCGATGGCAAGCCCCCGCGTTTGCGAGGGCTTCATCCTTGTCGGTCGTCAATACCAACATGCGGTAGATTCTTTTTTGGTACATCCGCTATTTACCAATGCTGCAGCTTCGGTTATCGCATGATCCAGATATATCGAGAACCTGTCGCCGGGAGCTTTCGTTACGTCCGTCTCTTCGAGGCCGTCCTTGCTTATCTTGAAGCTTCCAGGCGCGTTCTCCTTGCTCTCCGGGTAATAACGGTATTCAACCGTCGACGGGCTGTTTGATACAAGCTCGATGAGTACCATCTGCATCACTCTCCCAACTTACCCAGGTATTGGCCGAGCTCGGTCGGCATGGGGTTGCCGCTCCAATCGACCGTGGGCGTTGAAGTCCAATGAATCACATAGAGGGTGCGATGGCTTTTTTCGCTTTCTTGTTGTCTCGTGCCCTTACTTTTACAGAGTGAGGCAGGGGACAGTTCAGGCGGCGGCTACTTGCGAATGAGCAAGCGCACCACTATGACGACGATTAATAATTCGATTAGCAATTCAATGAAGTTATTAATTTCGCTCTTGTGTGGCCGTCCTATCTATGTGTTCGGATAACAATCGCCGCGCCCGTGGCTTATGCCACATGACAGCCCGCATGTTCTGATGATTGCGCGGGTTGTTTGTTTCATAAGCCTATTGGCTTTAGTCCATAACTTTATTGCCGTTGCATGGCCGCGTTTGCCATGTGGCATGGGCTTTCTAACCACGGTGTTTTTCAAGTTGCGTTCAATTGGTTCGGCTTGTTTGTTTTGTTCGCCGTTCCTTTTGACGCCGGCGACATTAGCCAAATGGCTACCAGTAGGCAAGAGGCTATTTTGTTATGATTTTATAGCAATAGCCTAAATGCTACTATGACCTGCGAAAACTCTACTTAAATTAATTGTGTAGGAAATGGAAGAGGATAGACTATGGATGCTGTTGCCGCTGTTAAAACCGCAGCTAAGAGGGCAAAAATTAGCTACGGGGCTATTGGCCGTAAGCTGGGACACGCTAATAATTATCTTGCGAATATGCGCACTCGTGGCAGTGTTCCTAATGCAGATACTCTTGCCAATATGTTCTGGGTATGTGGCTATAAGTTGGTAGCGGTGCCACAAGATAATGTGCCAGAAGATGCGATAGTTATAGATGCACCCGCTAATAATAGTGAGTAGATGCATATATAGGTTTTGGTGCAGTGACGTCCTGACTGGTAATCGGGACGGCTTGAGAGCACGCGTTATATGAAGAAGAGGTAGCCCGGTATATAAAAGCCCTAGGGCGCAAAACATTCATTTCGTAGCACAATAAGGGCTGTCAAAGGAATCGCGCAGTAATTGAAAGCAGGTGACCATGATGCAATCGAAGACGAATCGTCCGGCATTCGCACTTGCCGCCTGGCGTTGCGGCATCGTGGTCGCCATGCGAATGCGCTAGGGGATGTGCGGATAAGTTCCCTTTTCCCGCCGGATTTCCAACTCCTTTCCCCGGCGGACGAAAAAGGGATGGGCACATCCCGGAGGCTTTCAGCCTTCGTCCCTCTTTAGAACTCCCAAGACAGCCGAATAACTTCCGCTTACCTTGATTCGTGCTATCTCGGGTCGGCAGATGTCCCAAACCATCTGCCGACACATGAAATGAACGACCGCCCCGCCTGCGACAATCGAATCGCAGTGGGGCGGCCGTTTTCTCTGCGCTGAAGCGCAGGTGCCAGGTACTGCGGCGCGGTTCAAGAAACGCTCGAACCGTCAAGCACCTGCTATTCGTGCTTGCAGGGGCCAATGCCATCCTGCAAGCACTGATCTGCTACTCTTCGTACTTGACGAAGCTGTCCTTGCCTACGCCGCAGACAGGGCATACCCAATCTTCGGGAATGTCTTCGAAAGCGGTGCCGGGGGCAATGCCGCCATCCGGGTCGCCTTCGGCCGGATCGTATACGAAGCCGCAAACCTGGCAGATGTACTTGTCCACTGGTGCTGCCTCCTTGTCTCTCATGCTCTGCATCCTCTTTGCAGAATCCTTGTCTCTATTCTAGTTCATAGAGCGGCATCTGTGGCGGTCGGATAGATGCAATCAGTCTGTAGTGCGACCGGGCTTTTTCGGGAAGGCATTCTGCAGGTCTCAGCACCGCTCACATGCAAAACATTTCGCCTCCGCTGAAAAATCAGCTGGATTCGGGTCCGCGCCGGAAGGGTTGCCTATACTTTTGCGTGCACATGTTTCCAAGGTGAGGAGAGGATTTTGGATGCGTTTCAACTACTGAGCACCGGTGCGTGGTCGCTGGTACCTCCGTTGCTGGCGCTGGCTTTGGCGCTGATAACGAAGGAGGTGTACTCGTCGCTTCTGGTAGGCACGTTTGCCGGCCTGGTCATCTACGAGTTCACCCTCGGCGGCGCTTCGGCGGCTTCGTTCGTGGCGGCATTCTGCGACCTGCCCACGTTGCTTTCAGCGCAGATAGAAAGCAACGGCGCGCTGCTGTTGTTCTTAGCGTTACTGGGGTCGTTAACCGTGATCATATCCGTGGCGGGCGGCTCTCGTGCGTATGCGGAATGGGTGTCCACGCATGTGAAGAACGCCCGCATGGCCCAGCTCATGACGGCCATCCTGGGTATCGTCATCTTCGTGGACGACTATTTCAACTGCCTGACGGTCGGTGCCGTCATGCGGCCCGTTACGAATAAGTTCAAGGTGAGCCACGAGAAGCTGGCCTACATCATCGACTCCACGGCGGCCCCCGTCTGCATCATCGCCCCTGTTTCCAGCTGGGCTGTGGCTGTGGGCGGTTATATGGGCGATGGCGGCTTCTCCACGTTCGTGGCGTCCATCCCGTACAACTTCTACGCATTGCTGACCATCTTCATGGTGTTCGCGATTATCGTGTCGAAGGTCGATTTTGGCCCCATGCGCGAAGCAGAGCTGGAATGGCGCGGCGAAGCGAAGCCCAGCCGCGTGCCGGCGCACGGGACGGCGCTGAATACGGTTTCCTCGTCGGGTTTGACGTACAAGCATTCTGAGGAACTGAATCCACCCATCGATATCGAGACGGTGGTTGCCGAAGAGGCAGATCTGGAATCCGCGCAGAGCGCCATGGACGAATTCAAAGGCATGAAGATCTCCGATAAAGGACGCGTGGGCGACCTGGTGATCCCCATCGTGGTACTGATTGTGTTCAGCATTATCGGCATGCTATATTCCGGTGACTATTTCAAAGGGGGCGTGGACTTTGCCACGGCTGTGGGCGTGGATCCTATTGCCGGCTTGTGCATCGGATCCACCGTCGCGCTTGTCGTGGCGGCGGCCATGTTCATGCCTCGCAAGCTGCTGACGCTCGATCGCTATGTGGAAAGCGGTACCGAAGGAGTGCGCACCATGGTCAGCTCCATGATGATTCTGGTGCTTGCCTGGAGCCTGGGCGGTGTCTGTCGCTACATGCTGGGTACGGGCGCTTTCGTCTCCGGTGCATTGACGGCCGTGGGCGTCAGCCTGGATTTTCTGCCCGCGCTGATCTTCGTGGTGGCTGCGTTCATCGCATTCGCCATGGGCACCTCGTGGGGCACCATTGCGTTGCTGATGCCCATCGTGCTGGGCGTTTTCCCGGAGAGCGACCCCATGTTCTTGGTGGGCATTGGTTCTGCGCTAGCAGGTGCCGTATTCGGCGACCATACGTCGCCTATCTCCGATACGACGATCCTCAGCTCCGCCGGTGCCGAGTGCAACCATTTGCGCCATGTAGCAACGCAGCTGCCGTACGCCTCCACGGTCGCAGTCGTATGCCTGATCGGCTACATCATCACCGCTTTCACGAAGAGCCCGTGGCCGTCGTTGATCATCGGCCTGGTTCTGCTGTTCGGCATCATCATGTTCTTAGCTCATCGCGATGCCAAGAAGGATGCCGTTACGACAAGCTAGCCTGCGCATGACGGACTGGTGAATTCGCTGTCGTAGTACAGCGCCATACGATAGCATGAAGCCCCTGGCCAATGTGGCCGGGGGCTTCGTTTTATGCATGCGACAGGGAAGGGATGCCATGGCTCGGCCGTTACTGCTTACGCGCGGCATGTGGCGCGAATACGCCCGCTATGTGGTGCCCAGCATGCTGACGTATGCGCTCATTTGTCTCTTTAACATTGTGGACGGCTTGTTCGTGGGCAACGTCGTCGGCGATGCCGGCTTGGCGGGCGTGAACGTGGCGTGGCCGTGGATGCAGCTGGTCATGGCCATCGGCACCGGCGTGGGCATGGGTGCCGCCGTCATCGCATCCATCGAGAGGGCGCGCGGGCGGATAGATCGCTTCAACCAGGCGTTCGGCAATGCGCTGTGCCTGTTGGCGCTGGTGTCCATCCCGCTGACGTTTGCGCTGATGGCGTTCACGGAGCCGCTGTGCTACGCGTTCGGCGGCCGGGGCCAGGTGTTGTACCAGGCAACAAGCTACCTGCGGTCGCTTGCCTGGTGCACGCCGTTCATGCTTCTGGCGTGCGGGTCCATACCGCTGATGCGCAACAAGGGCAGCGTGAACTACGCCATGGCCTCCACGGTCACGTCGGGTTTGGCGAACATTGCGCTGGATTTCGTGTTCGTGGTGCTGCTTGAGTGGGGTTCGGCGGGCGCCGGCCTCGCGACGGCGCTAAGCCAGATGCTCTCGTTCTTGTTCGCGCTGGTGTACTTCCTGCGTGCGGCGAACCACCTGCCAAGGGCCAGCTTTCGCCTGCGCGGCGGCCTGGTTCGCCATATGGCGCATCTGGGCTTGGCTCCCGCCGGGCTTTCGCTTCTTCCCGAACTGCAGGTGGTGGCAATTAACATCAATGCCGCGCTCTACGGCGGCGAACTGGCGCTTGCCGCGTACGCGGTCATTGCGTATGTGGCCGTTGTGCTGCAGATGCTCATCCAGGGCATGGGCGACGGCGCGCAGCCGCTGATCAGCCGGGCGTACGGGGCGGGCGACTATGCCACGGTGCGCCGCTACCGCAACACGAACTACTGCTTCACCATAGGCATGGGCGCCGCGGGCGTGATCATCGTGTTCGCGTTGCGCTATACGATTCCCGCCTTCTTCGGGGCATCGGGCGCTACGGCGGAGCTGGTTGCACATGGCATGCCCATCTTCTCGTTGGCGTACGTATTCTACGGCTTCACGCATGCCAGCACCTCGTTTTTCTACGCGGTTGACCATGCACACGCCTCTTCGCGCATGGTGTATACGGAGGCAGGTCTGATCTTCGCCATCGTGTTCGGGATGGCGGCGCTGCTGGGCGTCGAGGGCCTGTGGTGGTCGCCCGTGGTGGTGCAGGCGGGCCTGGCGATTGTTGCCGCCGTCACGCTGGGCACGCGCAGTTGGGCGGCGCCGCGCTGACGGGAGTGTGCGTTGCAGGCGCGGTTAGCGGATGCGCTGCAGCAGCGCCAGCAGCTCGCTATCGCCGGCAACCTCCCAGGTGGGCCGCGGGCCGTTGGCGGGGCGGGCCTTCGCGCGCCGGTTGAACCAGACAACGGGCATGTTCGCGTTGCGGGCGCCCACGACGTCGTTGCCGTACGAGTCACCGATGTACAGGCAGCGCTTCGGGCGCGTGCCCGTCTGGCTGCACGCATAGCGGAATATGGCGGGATCGGGCTTCGCCATGCCGATGGCGTCCGAGATGAATACGGCATGCGGGTCAATCCACTGTCCGGCGTGCAGAAGATGCAGCTTTCCCTTCTGCCGTTTCTCCGCCCCGTTCGTGATGATGCCCACGCGGCACGCGCGGCGGCAGAGCTCCAGGCACTGCTGCATGGTTTCGGAGATTGCCATGGACTGGCTCGTGTCGCTTTCGTATGTGCGTTGGATTTTCAAGGCCAGCTCATCCGAGATATTCACGCCGAAGTCTGCCAGCGTGTCCACCATGCGGCGCGTGTAGATGGCGTCGGTGGGCAGCTCGCCGCGGCTGAATGCGGCGAACACCTGTGTGCTGTGCACCCGGCTTGCCTGGAAGAGCTGGGCATCCGTAGCGCCGGGCACGTCTCCGTATACCTTATGCACGGCGTATGCAAACGGCTGCGCCTGGTCGTAGAGCGTGTCGTCGATATCGAAGAAGACCATGTCGAAGCGTTGTTTCATGGATGCGGAACTCCTTGTGCGGTGGCTGGTGGAAGCATGCAGCGCGCCGCATGCGATTCTCTTCCCGTTCGGTGGGCTGCCGCCTCAGGGTGCGGTTGCGGTGCGGCGGCCCCGTAACGAAGAGAACCGACCGCCCAGATGGCAGCCGGTTCTCATGGCGTGTTGCGAAAATCTCAGGGGCCGCCGCTGCAGCCAGCCGGATGATTCTATTTCTTGACCACGAGCACGTCGCAACGCAGGTTGCGGATCAGGTAGGTGCTCGTGCTGCCCACGAATGCATACTTCACCGTGGACAGGCCGCGCTCGCCGCAGATGACCAGGTCGGCGCCGAACGGCAGAATCATGCCGCGGTGCAGGATGGTGTTCACGTTACCAGGCATGGCCTTGAACTCGAACGAGGCGATGCGTCCGGCCGCCACTTTTTCGTCGATGTCCTTCATGATGGGGTCAATCATGGCGGAGATGCGGCGCTTCGTCTGCTCGCAGACGGCCTCCGTATCCTCTTCGGCAAGCTCGGGCGGCAGAGAGTCGATAACGGTGCCGAACATCAGGTGCGCCTTGTTGACGGCCGCGATGGCCGCTGCCTTGCGGGCAACATCCTCCTGGGTCACGCCGCCGTCCAGCGCTGCGAAAACGTGCTGATACTCGATTGCCATGGTAATCTCCTGCCTTCGATTGAAGCGGCTGCTCATATGCGGCCGCAGATGAAATTACTTGGTACGGCTTCAGTTTACCCGTTTTCGCTTGTCGCGAATAGAAACCAGCATTATTTTTTGGCGTTCTGCATAGGTTTCGGGGCAAACGACGCTGCCGGCTCCGGCTGCGGCCGGATGTCGTTCCGGGCCGCGGGAACAGGGCGCACGCGGGGAATGTGGCTGGCGGCAGTGGCAGACGGCGGCGGTCGGGGCGGGTATTTTTCGCCCCGCCTATTTCGTCTGCATGGCGCGCATTGCGTTCAGGATGGCGATAATGGCAACGCCCACGTCCGCGAACACGGCAAGCCACATGCTGGCCATGCCCAGGGCGGCCAGGATCAACACGGCGAACTTCACGCCCAATGCGAACACGATGTTCTGCCACACGATGCGCATGGTCTTGCGGGCGATTGCGATGGCGGTCACGATGCGGCTGGGCTTGTCGTCCATGAGCACGATGTCGGCTGCCTCGATGGCGGCGTCCGCGCCCATGGCGCCCATGGCGATGCCGATATCGGCGCGCGTCAGCACGGGTGCATCGTTGATGCCGTCGCCCACGAACGCCACGCGGCCGTCGTCGCCGGCGGCATCGCGCGCGTCGATGATGCGTTCGACCTGGGTCACCTTATCCTGCGGCAGCAGCTGCGCATGGTACTCGTCGATGCCCAGCTTCTCGGCGGTCGCTTTCGCCACGGGCTCCAGGTCGCCCGTCAGCATGACCGTCTTCTTCACGCCGGCGTCGCGCAGGGCGGCAATGGCCTGTGCCGCATCGCTCTTCAGCACGTCGGCGATGACAATGTGCCCGATGTATTCGCCATTCCACGCCACGTGCAGCACGGTGCCTGTGAGCTCGCAATCGTTGTATGCAATGGAATCCTCGTTCATCAGGCGCCCGTTGCCCACCAACACGACCTTCTTGTCCACGGTCGCGCGAATGCCGCGGCCGCTTTCCTCTTCGGCCTTCTCGATGCGCGAGCGGTCGATCTCGCCGCTGTACGCCTCGCGGATGCTCAGGGCAATGGGGTGGTCGGAATGCGCCTCGGCATATGCAGCCAGCGACAGCAGCCGGTCGGCATCCACGCCGGGCGTGGGGTGCACGGCCACGACGTTGAACGAGCCCTCCGTCAGCGTGCCCGTCTTGTCGAACACGATGGTTTGCGCCTTCGAAAGCGCCTCGAGGTAATTGCCGCCCTTGACCAGGATGCCCGCCTTCGAGGCGCCGCCGATGCCGCCGAAGAACGAAAGCGGCACGGAGATGACCAGCGCGCAGGGGCAGGACACCACCAGGAAGATCAGGCCGCGCTGCACCCAGTCGCTCCAGGACAGGCCGAACGCCAGCGGCGGAATCACCGCCAGGGCCACGGCGGCGCCCACCACGATGGGCGTATACCAGCGGGCGAAACGGGTGATGAAGTCCTCCGTGCGCGCCTTCTTGTCGCTGGCGCTTTCGATAAGCTCCAACACGCGCGCCACAGTGGATTCGCCGAACGGCTTCGTGACGCGGACGGTCAGCAGGCCGTTCGTGTTGATGCAGCCGCTGAAGATGTCGTCGCCGGGCGCAACGGACCGCGGCAGCGATTCGCCGGTGATGGCGGCCGTATCCAGGCTGCTGGTACCGGTCTCCACCACGCCGTCGAGCGGCACGCGCTCGCCGGGTTTCACGGTGATGAGGTCGCCCACGGCCACTTCCTCCGGGTCCACTTCCACCAGCTTGCCGTCGCGCTCGATGTTCGCGTGGTCGGGGGCAATCTCCATCAGCGCGGAGATGGACTTGCGCGACCGGTCCACGGCGTAATCCTGGAACAGTTCGCCCACCTGGTAGAACAGCATGACGGCGGCCGCTTCGGCGAAGTGCTGCTCGGCTTCCGGGAAGAATACCAGCGCGAACGCGCCCAGGGTGGCGATGGACATGAGGAAGTTCTCGTCGAACAGTTGGCCGTGGCCGATGTTGCGGACGGCTGTCCACAGCACGTCGTAGCCCACGATCAGATACGGCACCAGGAAGGCGACCAGCTTCACGTAAATCACCTGGTCGGGTGCGAACCAACTTTCCAACGGCAGCAGCGTGGTGCAAATGTACACAGCAACGTAGATGACGAAGCCCGCGATGATGCGGATGAGATTGCGGTTGTTCATGACGTCTCCTTGGCGGCACGGAAGCGGGACGAAATGAGCAATGGTCCTACGGGGCCGTCGATGCGTACGTTCTGCTGCCGATTGCGCGCCGGGTGCGGTTAACGGACGATGGTGCAGTCGGGCTCGATGCGGCTGATGACGGTCTGTGCCTGGTCCACGATGTCGTCGAACCGCGCGTCGTCGGCGTCCAGTGTGAGCTTCGAGAACATGAAGTTCACCTTCACGCTGTTTACGCCCTTCAGCCCCGAAATCTTGCGCTCCATCTTCGCGGCGCAATTCGCGCAACCCAGCTGGTCCAGCTTGTACGTCTTCGTCATGTGCGTTTCCTTCTCTGCCGGGCGCATCTTCCGTCCCGGCATTACTTGTAAAATTGAACGGAAACTCAAAAGAACATATGAGCAACCGTTCATATGACGAGCGTAGAGGGGCCTCTGGCCCTTGTCAAGGTCGGCCTCGGAGAAATGCCGTTCGGCGGTTGTTTCTGCACAAAGTCTTTGCGAATAGGCAACAGGGGAATAGGGTGTGTCCGCATTCGCGTGCGCGGCGCCTGCGTTGCGGTGAGACGGGGAAGGTGCATACGGGCTGGTATCATGGATGTTCGAACCGGTTGTCTGCCGGTTGATGCTCCGTCAGGGGTATTTCCGGGGATGTGTGCGAGAGGCTGCCCGCAGCATGCGCAGTCGATATGTTTGCCCAGATGAAGGGCACGTGTCCGCGCCGGCGGTTTCGCGTAAATGCGCAATGAGCCGCTGGGGAACAGGAGAATGATGGAGATCAGGAATCTGAAAGCGCTTCTGGAGCGCGTGAAGGACGGTTCGCAATCCGTTGACGATGCGGTGGACGATCTGCGTGCGGTATTTTCGCAAGATGCCATCGACAACCTGGGGTATGCGCGCGTGGATTATCGCCGCGGCCTGCGCCAGGGCGTGTCGGAGATTGTATACGGCCTGAGCAAGACGCCCGACCAGATTGCAGGCATCTGCCAGAGCATGCTGCAGCACGGGCAGGAGCGCGTCCTGATCACCCGGTTGGATGCGGAGAAGGCGGCGCGCATAGCGGAGATGCTGCCGTTGGAATACCGCGAGCTTCCGCAACTGGGCATTATCGGCGGCTTGCCGGAGCCGGACGGGAACGGCGTGGTGGTGGTTGCCACCGGCGGTACGAGCGACCTTCCCGTTGCCGAGGAGGCGGCGGTAACGGCAGAGGTGCTGGGGAATCGCGTCACGCGCCTGTACGACGTGGGCGTGGCGGGGCTCCACCGCCTGCTGGCAGCCAGCGATGACATCGCGCATGCCCAGGTCATCGTTGCGGTTGCGGGTATGGAAGGGGCGCTGGCAAGCGTCATCGGCGGCATGGCCGCATGTCCGGTCATCGCCGTGCCCACCAGCGTGGGGTATGGTGCGAACTTCGGTGGGTTGTCCGCGCTGCTGTCCATGCTGAATTCGTGCGCCAGCGGCGTGTCTGTGGTGAACATAGACAACGGCTTCGGCGCTGGCTATCAGGCGCACCTGATCAACCACGTGCGCGTTGCGGAATAGCGTACCCCGAAGAGGCTTTTCGGAAGTCCGGCCGGCAAGCGGATGCATCGGTGGGCAGCCGTGCCGGCGAACGGCGCGCGTTTCATCTGCATGTATAGAAAGTGCCGAACCGTTCGCGCAAAAGTTCAATGATATTTAAAGAAGAATCGCCGCCTGTCGAGTGTATTTGTGAATAGGGAAGCTATAATCAGATGCACAGAATGCATAACCCCAGGTGAGGAATCTGTAATATGAATTTGTCGCAGCTTTACTACTTCAGGAAACTTGCCGAGCTTCAACACTATACGCAGGCCGCAAAGGAATTGTTCATCTCCCAGCCCACGTTGTCCCATGCCATTTCGGCCCTGGAGGACGATCTGGGCGTGAAACTGTTCGAGAAGTCCGGCCGCAACGTGCAGTTGAGCGAATCCGGCCAGTTGTTCAAGGAGTATGTCGACTCTGCGCTGGGGACGTTGGATGAGGGTATCGCCATGCTGAAGAAGCGCCAGGGTCGCCTGACGGGCACCGTCAGCTTCGGCGCCGTGGCAACCGTGCACGCGGACTTCCTGCCCGCTGCCGTGCTGGCGTATCGCCGCAAGCGCGGCTCTCTCATTGACCTGCGCATCACGCAGGCACAGACGAAGGACCTGATGGCGGGCGTCCGCAACGGCGACCTGGAATTCGCGCTGGCATCCGAGAACCATCATGAAGATGGCTTCACGTTCACGCCGCTGTTCAGCCAGCAGCTGGTGGTTGCCGTGACGCAGGGCCACCCCCTGGCGGACCGGGACAAAGTAACGATGGAGGACCTACGCGACGTAGACGTCTACACGTATCGCGCGGGAACTGCAATCGGCAACGCCATTGACTCGTTCCTGGATTCTCTGAATTACGGCCCGCACGACCTGCACCTGAACCGTGACAGCGACGATGAGGTCATGCTGGGCAGCATTGCGGCGAACGAGCCCGTGGCCGCCCTGGTGCTGCTCACGTCCGGACTGGCTCCGTACCGGAATCTGAAGATCATCGAGCTGGACGAACCCGGCGCAAAGGACTTCTACCATATCGGCATCCTGAAGCTTGCGAATTCCCGTTTGTCGCCCGTAGCGCAGGATCTGGTGGACTTCCTGGAGGACTTCCATATCTCGCAGCAGCTGCTCCCGAACCAGGCAGAGGGGGTCAGCGACAAGGGTGGCGCTTCTGCGCCTGCTGCACCCGCGAACCGGGAGTAGTTTCCTGCCGAATGGCCGAACGGCCCGCACGGCCGGGCCGCCGAATAGCGGGCGGCCAGCCAGCGTCCCTCCATGCCTAAACGCCCGCACGGTGTGCACGAACGAAGCAGCCGTAAGAATGAAAATGCCCCCTCGCAGCATCGTGCTGCGAGGGGGCATGTCGTTTCAGGCCGCAAATGCGGCAGGTGCGTTCGCCGGGCTGACGGCTAGTCCTTCTTCTCTCCGGACGCCGCCGCCTCTTCGGCTTCGGCCTGCGCTTCCGTTTCCTTGCCGGTGCTGATGTCGTCCTTCACGATGGCGCCGCTGTTCGCACCCACGGGATGCTTCGGAATCACGATGGGCTTGCCCTGCTTGCGCCAATCGCGGTATTCCGCGGTGGCGGCGAACAGCACGTCGGAGCTGGAGTTCAGGGCCGTCTCGCACGAGTCCTGGATGACGGCGATGACGAAGCCCACGGCCGCGACCTGCATGGCCACGTCGTTGTCGATGCCGAATAGCGAGCAAGCAACCGGGATCAGCAACAGGGAGCCACTGGGAACGCCGGATGCGCCGCAAGCGGAAACCGCTGCCAGGACGCACAGAATCACGGCCGTGACCGGGTCCACGGTGATGCCCAGCGTATGGGCGGCCATCATGGACATGACGGAGATGGTCACGGCGGCGCCGGACATGTTGATGGTGGCGCCTAGCGGGATGGACACGGAGTACAGGTCCTTATTCAGCCCCAACCGGTTGCACAGCTCCATGTTGATGGGGATGTTCGCCGCGGAGCTGCGGGTGAAGAACGCGTACAGGCCGGAGTCCTTCAGCGTGGTGAACACCAGCGGGTACGGATTCTGGTGGATGTTCAGCCAGACCAGCAGCGGGTTCGTGACCAAGGCCACGATGAGCATGACGCCCACCAGGATCACGATCAGCTGACCGTACGTGATGAAGATGCTCATGCCGCTGGTGGAAACGGCGTTGTACACCAGGCCCATGATGCCGATGGGGGCGAAGCTGATGACCCAGCGGACGATCTGGTTGATGGCGGCGGCCATGTCCGTGAACACCTTGCGCGTGGTGGGTGCCGTGGCGCGCAGCGCGATGCCCAGCAGCAGCGCCCAGAACAGGATGGCCAGGTACTTCGCCTGCACCAGTGCGTCAACGGGATTCATGAAGATGCTGGCGATGACGTTGTTCAGCACCTCGGCGATGCCGCTGGGCGGCGTCTCACCGGACGTATCCGTCTGCAGCTGCAACTCCACGGGGAACGCCATGCTGACGATTACGGATACCAGGGCGGCAATCAGCGTGCCGCACACATAGAGCGCGATGACCGTGCCCATGTTCTTATTTGCTTTCGCGTTTGCCATTGCGCTGCTGACCAGGAACAGGACCAGCAGGGGCGCGATGGCCTTCAACGCGCCGACGAAGATGGTGGAGCCCAGCATGGAGATCCACTCGATGCCCGGGCAAGCCAACGCCAAGATGACGCCGATGACCAGGAAGACCAAGATGCGCTTGATCAAGCTGATCTCGTTCCAAGTGCGCCAAATAGTACCCATTAGCACAAACCTTTCCTATTGCGTGATGTAAAACTGGAAAAGTTTATTCTCAGAACGAAGCGAAATGCGGCAAAAACCGCAGGTTATATTTGCAAAGGGACGTATTGCGGCGGCGAGCGGTGCAGTCGGCTCACCTTTACACTTGTGCGCGTCTGTTGTCAGACATCGTCGCGGACCAGCGTGGCGGCCATGACCAGCATCACCAGGGCGATGGCAAGCGAAAGGGCCATTGCGGCATTCACGCCCGCGGACGTTGCGTTCCCTCCGGCCACGCCGCCGGCCATCATGAGCACCATGATGGCCGTGCTCAGAGACGCCGCCACCTGGCGCAGTGCGTTCGTGACGGACGTGCCGTCGGCCACCATGCGGCCTTTCAGGTGCCGGATGCTCCATACCGTCAGCGGCATGATCAGCGACGCGATGCCGAATTGCCGCAGACTCTGGGCAATGGATATGTATGTAAGGTCCGTGCAGTGGCCCAGGTCCAGCATCATGGCGGTCCCGATGCATAGCACCGTGCAGGCGACCAGCGATACCTTGCGGGCGCCGAAGCGGTCCACCAGCGCGCCGGAAACGGGGCTCATGACGGCGGCGACGAACGAGCTGGGCAGCAGCACCAGGCCCGCTTCCAGGGCCGAGAAGTGTTCCACGGTCTGCAGCTGCATGGGAATGACGAGCGTGATGCCGATGAACGCGCAGAACAGCAGGCACACCATGATGGTGCCCACGCGGAAGCTGCGGTCCTGGAACGTGCGCAGGTCCAGCATGGGGTTCGGGATGCGCAGCTGGCGCGTGCAGAAGACGGCCACCAGCACGGCGCCCACGATGATGAACGCGAACGACTCCGGGGCGGTGAAGCCGAAGCTGGAGGCGTTCGAAAAGCCCATCAGCAGGCTGCCGAAGCCCGCGGAGGACAGGATCAGGCTGAGCCAATCCAGTTTCGGCGGGTGCTCTTCCGTGATGTCGCGCGGGCGGAACCAGATCAGCACGGCAATCAACAACAGCAGGCTGAATGCGGACAGGAACCAGAAGCAGCTCCGCCATCCCAGGAACTGCGTGAACGCGCCGCCGATGGTGGGGCCGATGTTCGGCGCGAAGCCCATGGCAATGCCCACGATGCCCATCAGCAGGCCCCAGCGCTCCTTCGGGTAGAGCGCCAGCACGACGACTTGCACCAGTGGGACCAGGATGCCGGTGGAGACGCCCTCCAGGATGCGGCCCATCACCAGCAGCGGGAACGAATCCGACATGGCGATGATCAGCGAGCCCGCCAGGAAGCACGCCAGGGCGGATATCGTGAGCGCCTTCGACGAGAAGCGCCGCGAAAGGAACGCGACCAACGGGATGACCACGCCCAGGCACAGCGGGAAGATGGTTGTTAGCAGCTGGCCGGACGTGACGTTGATGCCGATATCGCGCATCAACGACGGCAGCGCGGTGTTCATGATGTTCTGCGTCAGGCCGCCGAACGTTGCGGCGAACACCATGAGCGCGAACGAAAGGTAGGACGGCTTCCCGCCCGCGGCGGAGGCGGCGGGGCTGCCCGCGGCGGTGCGGGGCGCGGGGGCCGTTTCGGCGTTCCCCGCGTCGGCAGATTGTCCGTGCTGTTTCTCATTCATAGTCATACGGGGGATTTTATCAGCCATAATGGATGCAAGGCGCGGGCATTCGCCGTATGCACATATGCGGCGGGACGGAGCGCCGTTCATCTCATTCGCAAGGAAGGGCCGGCAATGGAGCAGTACAAACAGGATTTCATCGAGTTCATGGTTGAAAGCGAAGTGTTGAAGTTCGGCGAATTCACGCTGAAGTCCGGGCGCAAGTCCCCGTTCTTTATGAACGCCGGCGCCTACGTGACCGGCTACCAGCTGAAGCGCCTGGGGCAGTTCTACGCGCAGGCCATCCACGACAGCTTCGGCCTGGATTTCGACATCGTATTCGGGCCGGCATACAAGGGCATTCCGCTGTCCGTGGTTACGGCCATCGGCATCCACGACCTGTACGGCAAGGAGGTGCGCTACTGCTCCGACCGCAAAGAGGCGAAGGACCACGGTGCCGACAAGGGCAACCTGCTGGGCGCCGAGCTGCATGATGGCGACCGCGTGGTGATGGTGGAGGACGTGACCACGTCCGGCAAGTCCATCGACGAGACGTACCCGAAGCTGAAGGCCGCCGCCGACGTGGACGTGAAGGGCCTGATGGTGTCCTTGAATCGCATGGAAGTGGGCAAGGGCGGCGTGAAGGCCGCCATCGACGAGGTATCCGACAAGTACGGGTTCCCCACAGCGTCCATCGTGAACATGACAGAGGTCGTGGAAGCGCTATACAGCCATGAGGTGCAGGGCAAGGTGGTCATCAATGACGAGCTGAAGGCCGCCTTGGACGCGTACTACGCGCAGTACGGCGTGAAGGCGTAGCTCCTGCTTTTCGCTTGCGCTTGCACCCGGGCGCCGGACGTGCTGTTCGGAGCTATCGCTGCACATGCGCCACGTCAAGGAGGTTCCGCTTTCGCTGGCGCTGAAGAGTCGGGAATAAACGCCGTGCCGGCGCGCGCGGGCATGTGAACATTTGGCGAAGAGTGCCGTCGCGGAGGCCGTCCTTTGCCTACAATACGTATTCGCAACGAGTTGTCGCACGGCGTAAGTCCAGTTGCCCTGCGACTGCTCCGAAATGACTGGTTTCTTCCGACCCGCAGCCGTAGTGGTTGCGGGTCTTTTTATGCGCTGAGCGCAGCGGTGGGAACTATAAGGAAGCGGAGCAGATATATGACACGGGATTTGGAGAAGGACGCGGCAGCCGCAGGGCACGGCGGCCCGGCGGATGGCAGGCCCCAGGCGGCTGGAGGCACCCCCGTCAGGAAGAGCGTGAACGCGAAGGCGCTGCTGGCCGTGCTGTTCGGAACGGCGTTCATCGCCTCGTTCAACGAGAACATCGTGAACGTTGCGCTGGTGGACATCATGGCGGAGTTCTCCGTGGATACCGTCACGGCGCAATGGATGGTCACCGGCTACATGATGGTATCTGCCGCGATCACGGCCGTGATCGCGTTCCTGATGCGTCGGCTCACGCTGCGCCAGAGCTTCTTTGCCGGCGGCATCATCCTGGCACTGGGCAGCGCTATCGACTTCGTTGCGCCGAACTTCGCCGTGCTCCTGGGCGCGCGCCTGTTCCAGGCCGTGGGAACCGGCATCTTCGTTCCCATCATGATGAATACGGTCCTGATGATCGCGCCGCGCAAGAAGCTGGGCACGTACCTGTCCATCGGCAGCTGCTGCATCACGTTCGGTCCCGCGTTCGGCCCCGTGGTTTCCGGCCTCATGGTGACGTACTTCGGCTGGCGCGCCATGTTCCTGCCCACGTTCGTGGCCGTGGTTGTGCTCATGATCGCGGGCCTGGCGTTCGTGAAGCCGCTCGTTCCCACGCAGAAGGTGAAGCTGGACGTGCTCAGCGTGCTGTTGGCGGCGGCGGGCCTGATCAGCTTCATCTTCGGTCTGCTGCTGATCTCCTCGAACCCGCTTCAGGCCGTGGTGCTGGTGGCCGTGGCGGTGGCGGTGATCGCCGTGTTCGCGCGGCGCCAGGACAGGCTGGAGACGCCGCTGTTGAACCTGGAGCCGCTGCGCGCGTCCGGTTTCTCCCTGGCGTGCATCTTGGTCATCTTCGCCATGATGACCACGTTCTCCATGAGCGTGCTGCTGCCGCTGTACTTCGAGGGCGCCGGCGGCCTGACGGCGTTCGCGGCAGGCTTCCTGGTGCTCATTCCCATCCTGGTGAATGCGGGTGCCTCGTTGGTCGGCGGCCGCGTCATGGACAGCCGGGGCGAATGGCCGCTGCTGCCGGCGGGCTTCCTGCTGGTGGCCGCGGGCATGGTGGTCGTCTCCCTGATTGCCGGGTCGCTGCAGATAGGGCTTGTGGTTGCGGCGGCGTGCGTGGTGTACGCGGGCGTGGGCCTGGTCATGAGCCCGTCGCAGACGGCCGGCCTGAAACAGATTCCGCATCGGCTGAATGCGGACGGCGTGTCCCTGATATCGCTGCTCATCATGGTCGCTGCGTCCGTGGGCCCGTCGCTATACATGGGCATCCTGTCTGCGTCGCAGTCGTCGGCGCTTGCCGCCGGGGCTTCGGCAGCGCAGGCCTCTGCCGACGGTTTCGCAGCCGCCACGGTGGTGGCCGCGGGCATCGGCATCGCGGGTACCGTGCTGGCGTTCTTCTATTCCCGCAAGGTGGCGGGCACGGAGCCGGTGGCCGCGCAGGAGACGAAGGCCGAAACGGCGCAGATGGGCCTTTCCCTGCCTGCGGTGATGAAGCGGGACGTGTTTACCGTGCGCAGCGACCAGCCCGTCTATGCAGCCGTGCAGCAGATGCTGGAGCATAAGACCAGCGGCCTGCCCGTGGTGGACGAGCGCGACCGCGTGGTGGGCTTCGTGTCCGACGGCGACATCATGAAGACGCTGGCCGACCAGGGGCAGCCCATGATCGACCTCATGTACAGCCTGTCCGTGTTCGCGAACGACGAGCATTTCGACAAGCGCTTGGACCACCTGATGAACGCGAATGTGATGGAGGTGGCAACGTCGCATGTGGTCTCGGTGGATGCGGAGACGCCCATCGAGCGCGTATGCGCCGTGCTGGGCGAACGGCGCATCAAGAAGCTGCCGGTGCTGGAGGACGGGCGCCTGGTGGGCACCGTCAGCCGCAGCGACGTGAACCGCAGCCTGATGAGCGCGTTCCTGCGCAAGACGCCGGAGGAGGCCGCGCGGTCCTAGACGCATCCGTTGCCTGCGTCTTTGTTGCGGCCCGCTGCCCGCTCCGCGCGGACGGCGGGCCGTTCGCGTTCCCGCCGCAACGGTGCGTGACCGGAATTTTACCCGGCGCTCAGCAACGCCCCCTCACCCCTCGTTCGCAGACGGCTAGAATGGAGGAAGAGCGAGCAAGTGCGCGTCGCGTACGGCATGCGGGCAGATGCTCCGACGTCCGGAGCGGCGGGGAAGGGGTTCCCATGATCGTGTTGGTGGTGAATGCCGGCAGTTCCACGTTGAAATGCCAGCTGATTCAAACGGACGGCAAGATCTGCCTGATGAAGAGCCTTGCGGAGCGCATCGGCGAGCCGCTGGCCATGCAGCTGATCACGTTCATCGACCCGAAGACGGGGGAGAAGACGAAGCGCGTCGACCCCATTCCCGAAATGGACATCACGCATGCGTTCGAACGCCTGCTGAACATCCTGGTGACGGACGATGCATCGCCCGTCCGCAGCCTTTCGGAAATCGATGCCATCGGCAACCGCATCGTGTCCGGCGGCGAGTACTTCACGCATTCCGTCATCATCGACGACGACGCGTTCGAGAAGATCAAGAAATGCAGCGAGCTGGCGCCGCTGCACAACCCGCCGGCGGCCGCTTGCATCCAATACAGCTTAGAGAAGATGCCGAACACGCCGCAGGTGGCGGTGTTCGATACGGCGTTCCATGCCACCATGCCCCCGAAGGCGTATATGTACCCGCTGCCCATGCGCTATTACAAGGAGTACCACATCCGCCGTTACGGCGCGCATGGCACGTCGCACCGCTACGCCGCGCAGCAGGCCGCGAACCTGCTGGGGCGCCCGTTGGAGGACCTGGGCCTGATCACGTGCCACCTGGGAAGCGGCGGTAGCATCACGGCCGTGAACCACGGCAAATCCATCGACACCACCATGGGCTTCACGCCGCTGGACGGCCTGATGATGGCCACGCGCAGCGGCTCCATCGACCCCGCCATCGTGACGTACATCATGCGCCGGGAGAACGTCACGTACGACCAGATGGACAACATCCTGAACCGGCAGTCGGGCATCCTGGGCATCTCCGGCCGTTCCAGCGACATGCGCGAGGTGCTGAAGGCGGCGAACGAAGGCGACCAGGATTGCGAGCTGGCCGTGAAGATGTACGTATACAAGGTGCAGAAGGCTATCGGGTCGTACTATGCGGCCATGACGCGCACGGACGCCGTGGTCATGACGGCCGGCATCGGCGAGAACAGCGCCGAGCTGCGCCGCCGCATCTTCGACGGCCTGGCGCATATGGGAATGATCCTGGACCACGAGAAGAACCAGGTCAAAGGCGCTATCGGCGTGAACCGCATCGTGTCCGTGGATGATTCGCCCATCAAGATCTGCGTCGTGACCACGGACGAGGAGATGCGCATCGCGCGCGAGACGGACGCGCTCGTTTCCGGCGAGGTGGCACCGTAGCCGCGCGCTCCTTGCCTCGTTGCCCCTTTCGGCAGCGCAAGTGTGTGTTAGCGGCGCAGGATGCCCGCCTGCACGCTGGCCGGGTGCGGTATCATTGACCGAAACGAGAACCGAGGAGGACGACTATGGCGAAACTCTGCGTTTGCAACAGAAGGCAACTCGGCAAGGGCAGGACCGCTGCGCTTGTGGTGGGCGGCGCAGCCGTTGCGGCTGCGGCGGCAATCGCGCATAAGGCGAATGGCATCGTGACGGATGCATTCATGCGCCGTCCCGTGACGGATAACAAGGCGTTCTTCGAGAAGCTGGCGTCGGACATGCCGGGCACGACCGGGCTTGATTTCGCGGAATCCCGCGCCCAGGTTCAGCGGACCATTCGCACGCTGCAGACGAATCTGTACGAGAATGCGGAAGTCGAGCGCGTCAGCATCCCGGGCTCGAAGCCGTCGGAGCCGGCAGTTGCCTATGTCTACCGCCCCGAGCAGGAGAGCAACCGCTGGGTCATTATGGCGCACGGCTATCGCGGCACGCACTACGATATGGACGGTTACGCCGACTACTACGTGAAGCGCGGCTACAACGTGCTTTCCCCGGATCTGCATGCAGAAGGCGAAAGCGGCGGACGGTACGTGGGCATGGGCGCCGTCGAGGCGGCCGATATCCTGCTGTGGGTTGACTATGTGCTGGTTCGTTTCGGCGAAGACTGCCAGATTGTGCTGCATGGCCAGTCTATGGGCGCCGCCGCGGTGCTTATCGCAGCAGGCGCAGGCCTGCCTTCGCAGGTCAAGGCCGTTGTTGCGGATTCCTCGTACACGTCGGCTCTGGCCATGGTGCGCAACGATGCGTTCCGGGCGAAACTGCCCGGCGACGCCGTCGCCGTTGCCGTGGCGGCCATATTGAAGCTGCGCGGCGGCGTGGACCTGGCACGCGCGGATGTGCTTTCTGCCGTGAAGCGCAGCGTGACGCCCACGGTGTTCCTGCACGGCGGCAACGACCCGTGGGTCCCGTCCACCATGGCCGTGGACCTGTACACGAATGCGGCGCCCGAACTGCGCGAACTGCACGTCATCCCCGGTGCCGGCCATGTGGAGGGCTTCGCGAAGGATCCGGATGTGTATTTCGGCTTCGTGGATGCGTTCCTGGCAAAAGCCGGCGTTGAGGAATAACGGAGTCATTGAAGAACGAGGATCTGCCTGAAGGGAAAGCCGTGCGAAGCACCGCCAATGGGTGCTGTGCGCATGCGGTGTCCCGAACGGTGGAGCATACGAAAAGGAGAACACTATGAAATGCCCCGTGTGCCATCTGGAGCCGCCTGCAGGCGTCGCATTCTGCCCGAACTGCGGGCATCCGGTGAGCAACGAAGCGGAGCCGGCCGCCCCGACGGCGGAGACGAAAGCTGCCGATCAGACGAAAGCCGCTGGTCAGCCGGCGCCTGCCGCATCCGCTGCGCCCCAGCCGCCGGTAGCGCCCAAGGCCCCCGCTGCGAACACCGCTGCTGCAGACAGCGCCGCTGAGGACAAAGCGTCCGCGACCGTGGCGGCAGCTGCGGCGGGCACGTCAGGCGGAGCAACGGCAGGTGCCCCGAAGCCACCGGCATCTCCGGCAGCGGCCGATGCGCCGTCTTCCGTGCCGGTTCCCCCGACTCAGGATAAGGCAGCGGGCGGAACGGACGGCTTGGCCGTCGCCTCGCTGGTGTGCTCCCTCGTGGGCATCATCTTCCTGCCCATCGTCCTGGACCTGCTGGGCATCATCTTCGGTGCCGTTGCGCTGCGCCGCAACCCGAAGGGAACTACCAGCCGGAACCTGGCAATGGCGGGCCTGATCGTCGGCATCGTCGTGCTGGTTGTCTCCCTTATCATGCTCGTCCTGCTGGGCGCGGCCGTCATGTACGGCTATAGCATGAGCTAGGAAGCGAAGCGGGCAAGCGGCACTTTCTCGCTCTCGTTTTCTTAACGGCAGTTATTCACACGTAAACGAAACGGCGGTCGAACGTGGCCGCCGTTTCCCCTTTCCGTTTCCATTTCGCGCAATTGCCAGTGAGGACCCGAAGCGGCGTTTGGCGTTGGGACATTCTGCGGATATAATGAAACATCACGTATGTACTGCTATCGAGCGTGTCCGCACGCCTGCGTTTCCCGCAGACGCCTCCACGCTTCTGAAAGGGACACCGCTGCAAGAATTCCTGACATCGCCTGAGTTTGCCGAAGGGGCCATAACATTCGTTGTCGCCTTTCTGGTGACGGTCGCTATGGTACCGGTATCCCACAAGATAGCCACGCTGATCGGCGCCATCGACTATCCCAGTAACCGCCGCATCAACACGAAGCCCATCCCGCGTTGCGGCGGCATCGCCATGTTCACGGGATTCATGGCCGGCGCCCTGACCATCTACCTGGGCATCACGTTCTTCAACTGGCGCATCATCGACTACTACGTGGTGGCGAACATGAATTACCCGGTGCTGCTCATCGGCTTCACGGTCATGTTCCTCACCGGCTTGATAGACGACATCGTCCAGCTGACGCCGAAGGTCAAGTTCGCCGGGCAGCTGCTGGCATCGTTGTTGGTGGCGCTTGCGGGTGTTTCCATCGACATGGTGCGTTCGCTCATCGATGACAGCTATATGTCGCTGGGCTTCATGGACATTCCCATCACAGTGCTCTACCTGGTGGCGTTCGCGAACATCATCAACCTGATCGACGGACTGGATGGCCTGGCAGCGGGCATCGTGGGCATCTCGTCCATCAGCCTGCTGATACTGGTGGCCATGCGCGGCAGCTACTCGCTCGTGCTGGTCTGCCTCATGCTGACGGCCGTTTGCGCCGCCTTCCTGATCTACAACTTCTATCCCGCCTCGATATTCATGGGCGATTCGGGAGCCCTGTTCTTAGGACTGCTGTTGGGCACCATCTCCATCGCCGGTGTCGTGCGCACGCAGAGCCTGGTGATCATGGTGGTGCCGCTGGTCATGGCCGGGGTTCCCGTATTGGACACGTTCACGGCCATCGTGCGCCGCAAACGGCAGCATAAGCGCTTCGACCAGGCGGACATGGGCCATATCCATCATCGTCTCGTGGATGCCGGATACAGCCAGCGCAAGGCGGTGCTGATACTGTATGGATGCACGGCGGCGCTGGCGGTGGTCGGCCTCATGCTCATGGGGTCCTCGGGCATCGTGCGCTGGGCAACGCTGATTGCGCTCCTGGTGGTAGTAAGTTTTATCATCTGGCGCTTCGGCCTGTTCCGGCCCGTGTTGCAACATTATTATGTGGGCCGCGGGCAGACGGGCGTGCGCAAGCCGCATTCCGCCGCCCACGCGCAGAAGATCATCAACGAGGCCATCCCCATTCCCTCCGCAGCGAAGGAGAAGGGCGGCGAACCGGCGAACGAGGACTCCGATGCCGCTGCCGCGGCAGAGCCGAAGCCGGCGGCCAATGAAGCCTCCCCGCAGGAAAAGGCATAAGGAGGCGACTATGGACGCAGCAAACAATGCGAAGAGCACAGAGCATCGGCAGCACATAGCCGCCCGCGTGCTGGGTGTGATCATGGCGGCCTTGGTGGCAGTGGCATGCGTGCTGCTGGCAACGGGCTACGGCGAGGGCAGCATCGCCACGAACGGCGTGCCCGACGCCTCGTCCAGCGTCCAGACGAACAAGCCGTTTTACGTGCTGCTGATCGGGTCCGACTCCCGTAAGGGCACGACCCTGTATACCGGCAATGCAGAGGACCACGCGCAGGTCGACCAGCATGCCGACACCGTCACGCTGGTCCGCGTGGACCCAAAGAAATACGCCCTCACGCTGATCACGGTGCCGCCAGAAACGGTGATGGAGGGCGAAAGCTCGCCGATTTCCGACACGCTGCTGAACAACGACCCGAAGGAGACCGTGAAGGCTGTTGAGAGCCTGACCGGCGTCGACATCCCGTATTACCTGATGGTCGGTTTCCGCGGCTTCGAGGACATCATCGAGGACCTTGACGACATCGTGGTGAACGTGGATGTCACCGTGACGTCGCAGGATCCCATCAACGCGAAGAACGTTGTGGTCAAGGCGGGCAACAATCGGGAGCTGCTGCCGTCCGGCGCGCTGGCGTATGCGCGCGCATGGGAGGAATACCCCTCGGATAATTCCGCCCATCGCCAAAGCAACATTCGCAAGATCGAAGTGGCCATGATCAAGAAGGTTCTGGGCATGGATGCGAACGCGGCCATCGGCGCAGCCGAGAGCCTCAGCGGCAATGTAATCACGAATATGAATTCCACGCTGGCCAGGAAGCTGGTCCGGAAGTTCCAGCGGCACGGTTCGAAGCGCGTGACCATATACGAGTGCACGGGTCCGGACAAGGTGACGGATAAGGCGAAGGGCACCATGGCGGAGGACAAGACGGCCTGGAAGCACCTGATGTACGTCGTGGATCTGGGCGAGGACCCGCATCGCTCGTATAAGGAAGTGAAGGCGGAACAGGACGCACAGGCGGCCGCGGAAGAAGCCCAGCAGCAACAGCAGCAGACGCAGGAGCAGGGCGGCCAGTACTCGTACCAGAACGATACGTGGTACGGCCAGCAACAGCAGAGCGGCGATGCCCAGCAGCAGGGCACCCAGCAACAGCAGGATGCCCAGCAGCAGACGGGCCAAGCCGCCGGGGGCCAATAACATGCGCCGTATGAGGCGTCTGGGCGACAGCGTCCAGAAGGTCATCGAGTCCATGGGCGGGGATCCCGGCGAGGCGCGCAAGGCTGCGCGAGGCGCGCAGGTCCGCTCCATGTGGCGCAACCTGATGATGCACAACCACGACGAGTTCATTCTGGAACATACTAATAATGTGTACATCATCCGCGTGGACGGAAAGCCGCGTCCGGGCGGCAAGCGCTTCCATGATGACGGGAAGGATGCGTCCAGCACGGGACGGGGCAAGCAGCTCATCGTGTACGTGGACGACAGCGTGGTGGCCGCCGAGCTGAATGCCCGGCGCGAATTGATCAAACTGCAGTTCCTGGACCATTACCACGAGGACATCGACGAGTTCAAGATCATCATCTCGCGCGGCCGCTATAAGAAGATCCATCCGTTTGTGGAAGAGGGCGGGCCGTCCTATCACGAGGGCGCGCGGCCTGTTCCGCTGACGGAGCAGCAGCGTGCGCTGATCCGCGAGCAAGTGGGCAAAACGGACAACCCGAAAGTTGCGCGCGCGCTTCAGCGGGCCATGGAGAAGGACCTGGAGTGGAAGGACGGGACGGCGCTGCAGGAAGGGCGTTCCCGCTAAGCAGAAAATGCGTTTACGCATGCAGTTCTTTGGCGCATCAACTTTTTTCCTATCGGAAAGCTTAAACGGGCCTCATTCGCGGCGTCAGCGATTGTGAAACGGGTGTGATAAGACGGTTTGAGACCCCCTGTTCTGGTAAAATATAGGGAGCACCTGAACAGGGTGCTGTTTGATTTCATTACCCATTTTTCACTAGGAGCATCTTTTGGCGAATAACACGACGAAAGGCTCTGAGAGCTACGGCGGAAAGGACATCCGGGTTCTCGAGGGCTTGGAGGCAGTGCGCCTGCGTCCCAGCATGTACATCGGATCGACCAGCTCCCGCGGCCTGCACCATCTGGTGTACGAGGTTGTGGACAACTCGGTCGACGAGGCGCTTGCCGGTTACTGCACCGAAATCGAAGCATGGATCAACGAAGATAACTCCATTACCGTCCGCGACAACGGCCGCGGCATTCCCGTGGAGAAGCATCCCACGGAGAAGATTCCCACCGTCGAGGTGGTCATGACCATCCTCCACGCCGGCGGCAAGTTCGGCGGCGAGGGCTACAAGGTGTCCGGCGGCCTGCACGGCGTGGGCGTTTCATGCGTGAACGCGCTGTCGAAGCGGCTGGTCGTCCGCGTTGCCCGCGACGGGAACATCTACGAGATGGAGTTCTCCCGCGGCGTTACCACCACGAAGCTGCATATCGTAGGCCATGCCGACCACACGGGCACGGAGATCACGTTCTGGCCCGATGAGGAGATCTTCAAGGAGACCACGGTCTACGACTTTAGCATCCTGGAGTCGCGCTTCCGCGAGATGGCGTTCCTGAACAAGGGCCTGAAGCTGACGCTCACGGACCTGCGCCAGAAGGACGAGGACGGCAATCCGAAGACCGAGACGTTCCAGTACGAAGGCGGCATCTCGGACTTCGTGAAGTACCTGAACACCGGCCGCGAGACGTTGGATCCCATCATCGACTTCGAGGCCGAAAGCGCCGACGGCGAAGTGGAGGTGGCCATGCAATGGTCCAGCTCGTATTCGTCGAATTCCGTGCTGGCGTTCGCGAACAACATCAACACGCATGAGGGCGGCACGCACTTGGAGGGCTTCAAGCAGGCCGTTACGCGCACCATCAACGACTACGCGCGCAGCAAGGGCATCCTGAAGGACAAGGACCCGAACCTGACCGGCGACGATACGCGCGAGGGCCTGGCAGCCGTCATCTCCGTGAAGCTGCACGACCCGCAGTTCGAGGGCCAGACGAAGACGAAGCTGGGCAACAGCGAGATTCGCCCGCTGGTCCAGAATGCCGTCACGCAGGGCCTGGCGGAGTTCCTGGAAGAGAACCCCGCGGCGGCGAAGCGCATCGTGGGCAAGGCATCGCAGGCGCTGAAGGCGCGCGAGGCGGCCCGCAAGGCGCGCGAGATGACGCGCCGCAAGGGCGTGCTGGAAAGCTTCTCGCTGCCCGGCAAGCTGGCGGACTGCTCCAGCAAGAAGGCGGAAGAGTGCGAGATCTTCATCGTCGAGGGCGACTCCGCAGGCGGCTCCGCGAAGCAGGCCCGCGACCGCAAGTTCCAGGCCATCCTGCCGCTGCGCGGCAAGATTCTGAATGTCGAGCGCGTGGGCCTGAACCGCGCGCTGTCCTCGGATACCATCAGCGCCCTGATCACGGCCATCGGCACGAACATCGGCAACGACTTCGATGCCGACAAGGCCCGCTACCATCGCATCATCATCATGACGGATGCCGATGTCGACGGCGCGCACATCCGCATCCTGCTGCTGACGTTCTTCTACCGTTACATGCCGGAGCTCATCACGCGCGGCTACGTGTACATCGCGCAGCCGCCCATCTACGGCATCAAGCGCAAGAACTCCCGCTCCACGAAGATCGAGCGCTACATCTACGACGAGAAGGCGCTTTCCTCCACGCTGGCGGAATACGACGACGACAAGTTCGACGTCCAGCGCTATAAGGGCCTGGGCGAGATGGACCCGGACCAGCTGTGGGAAACCACCATGGAGCCGGAGAACCGCACGCTGGTGCGCGTCAGCATCGAAGACGCTTCGAAGGCGGAACATGTGGTCAGCGAATTGATGGGTAGCCAGGTGGAACCCCGCCGCGAGTTCATCAACAAGCACGCCCACGATGCCCGCTACCTGGATATCTAACCCGCATTCGAAGTCTTCCGAATAAGCAGAAAGTTGAATGAACGTGGCAGATACTAAAGATCCCAAAGATCCGAACAACGAAAACGAACATACCGAAGAAGGGCAGGCGCCCGAGGTTTCGGCCGAGGTCATAGAGGAGCAGGACAAGAACGCAGCCGGCAACGTGCTGACGTACGAGCTGGGCACGGAGATGCAGCAGTCGTTCCTGGAGTATTCCATGAGCGTCATCATCAGCCGCGCATTGCCCGACGTCCGCGACGGCCTGAAGCCGGTGCACCGCCGCATCCTGTGGGCCATGTACGAGTCCGGCTCCACGCCGAACAAGCCGCATGTGAAGTCGGCCCGTACGGTCGGCGACGTCATCGGCAAGTACCATCCGCATGGCGACTCCGCCGTGTACGATGCCATGGTCCGCTTGGCGCAGCCGTTCAACATGAGCCTTCCGCTGGTCGATGGCCACGGCAACTTCGGCTCCATCGACGGCGACTCCGCAGCGGCCATGCGTTACACGGAAGCCCGTCTGGCGAAGCCGGCCATGGAGATGCTCGAGGGCCTGCGCCAGGAAACCGTCGACTTCCAGCCGAACTACGACGAGAGCCTGCAAGAGCCCGCCGTGTTGCCGGCGCGCTTCCCGAACCTGCTGGTGAACGGCTCGTCCGGCATCGCCGTGGGCATGGCGACGAACATCCCGCCGCATAACTTGGGCGAGACCATCGCCGCGGCCCGCATGCTGCTGGACAATCCGGACGCCACCATCGACGACCTGATGACCGTCCTGCCCGGACCGGACTTCCCCACGGGCGGCATCATCATGGGCCGCGAGGGCATCAAGGAAGCCTATGAAACCGGCCGCGGCCATATTCCCGTGCGCGCGAAGTGCGAGATCAAGGAGAAGAAGAACGGCAAGAGCCAGATCATCGTCTCCGAGATTCCCTATCAGGTGAATCGCTCGCGCCTGCTGCAGAGCCTTGCCGACCTGGTACGCGAGAAGAAGCTTCCCGAGGTCTCGAACATCCACGACGGCGCCGACCGCCATGGCATTGACATCATCATCGAGCTGAAGCAGAATGCCCTGCCGCAGGTGGTGCTGAACAAGCTGTTCAAGCACACGCAGCTGCAGGTGAACTTCGGCGTCATCATGATCGCCCTGGTCAACGGCATGCCGAAGGTGCTGAACCTGAAGCAGATCCTGGAATACTACATCAAGCACCAGGAAGACGTCATCGTCCGCCGCACGAAGTTCGAGCTGCGCAAGGCCGAAGAGCGCGCCCACATCTTGGAGGGCTTGGTCATCGCCGTCGACAACATCGACGAAGTGGTGGAGATCATCCGCTCGTCCGCGAACGACCAGGAGGCGAACGACCGCTTGCGCGGCCGCTTCGGTTTGAGCGAGCGCCAGGCGGAAGCCATCCTGGACATGCGCCTGCGCCGTCTGACCGCCCTGCAACGCGAGAAGCTGGTTGCGGAGTTGGAAGAGCTGAAGAAGCAGATTGCGGAGTACAAGCGCATCCTGTCCGACGAGAGCCTGGTGAAGCAGATCATCAAGGACGAGTTGGAGGAGATTGCGAACAAGTACAAGACGCCGCGCCGCACGCGCATCTCCGGTCCCGCGAAGGATATCGACGTGGAGGACCTGATCGCCGACGAGGAAGTGGCCGTCACCATCACGCAGGCCGGCTACATCAAGCGCATGCCCATCACCACGTACCGCCAGCAGAAGCGCGGCGGCAAGGGCATGTCCGGCGTGAACCTGAAGGACAACGACTTCGTGGAGCATATCTTCACCGCGTCAACGCACGACTATATGCTGTTCTTCACGTCGCTGGGCAAGGTGTATCGCCTGAAGGTCTACGAGGTGCCGGAAGCGTCGCGTCACGCACGCGGCACGGCAATCGTGAACCTGCTGCACCTGCACAAGGGCGAGACCGTGGCGGCGTCCATTGCGGCACGCGACTTCCCGGAAGACGAGTTCCTCATGTTCGCCACGGCGCAGGGCATGGTCAAGAAGACGGCCATGAGCGCCTACGACCGCACGCGCCAGGACGGCCTGATCGCCATCAACCTGCGCGACGGCGACGAGCTCATCGCCGTACGTCGCGTGAAGCCCGGCGAATCCGTGATCATGGCATCCGCTGCCGGCAAGGCCATCCGTTGGGATGAGAGCGAGGTCCGCACCATGGGCCGCGACACCATGGGCGTCCGCGGCATGACGCTGGAGGACGACGGCGAAGACCACGTGCTGGGCATGGAGATTGCGAACGAGGATTCGCAGCTGCTGGTCATCACGGAGAAGGGCTACGGCAAGCGCACGCCCATCTCCGAGTATCCCAGCCACCATCGCGGCGGCAAGGGCGTCCAGACGCTGACGATGACTGTGAAGAAGGGCCGCCTGGCCGCCATGAAGGTGGTCAACGAGGGCGACGAGCTCATGATCATCTCCGAAGAGGGCATCGTGGTCCGCACGCCGGCGAAGGGCGTCAGCCAGCTGGGCCGCGCCACGCAGGGCGTCCGCATCATGGACATTGCGAAGAAGGATCGCGTCACCGCTGTGGCCATTGCGAACGAAGGCGACCGTCCGAAGCCGGACAAGAAGGCCATCGACGAGCCCGAGACGCTGGTGGAGGCAGCCTCCCGTGAGGAGATTGCCCGCTCCATCAAGGGCGATGATGCCGATGAAGATGCCGAGAACGATGAGAAGTAGCGAATAGCTGCCGGCCGAACAGCGCGCCGATGAGGCGCAGGAAAGCGAGAAGCCTGCCCGGGATTGCCCGGGCAGGCTTCTTTCTTGTTCAGGGTGATGTTGCGGTCCGCGCCTGCAGACTAGGCGCGGGGGAATTCCGGGCCGCTGCCGGGGGTGTTGTCGGGCGCGTCGTCGGCATCGCTGGGTGCGTCGTCGGCATCGTCGGGTGCGGCGGGCCGGCTGCCGGCGCCTTCGCCTGCCGTGCTTTCGCCCGTAGTGTTTTCGCCGTAGTCGCCGTAGTCGGCATCGTCGGCATCTGCAGTGTCGTCAGCGGCTGACTGCGGGCCTTGGATGCCCGGGGCGGCGCCGATCAGCTGCTCGGCCTGGCTGATCACGGCCTCCATGTCCTGGCGGCTGCCTCCCGCAAGGTCATCCGGCGTCAGCTGCTCGATGAAGTCGTGGAAATCCGCCATGACGCGATCGGGGTCGTCGGCCTCGTCGTTGAACAGGTACGGGAACGAGGCGCGCTCCAGCACGGCCTCATCCATGTACAGCGGCGCCTCCTCGCGCAGCGCCAGCGCGATGGCGTCGCTGGGGCGGGCGTCGAGCGACAGCAGCTTGCCGCGCGCCTTCAAGGCCAATTCCGCATAGAACGTGGGGCCCTGCACGTCGTAGATGGTTACATGGTCCACGAGGGCGTCCAGGCTGGTGAGCGCATCCAGGAACAGGTCGTGCGTCATCGGGCGCTTGAAGCGGGCCTTCTCAAGCGCTATGCCCAGCATCGTGGCCTCGGAAACGCCCACCCAGATGGGCACGACGCGGCTGTTCTTGTTCGTCCCCACATCGGCGGTGGGCTGCAGGACCAGGATGGAGGGCGACGGCACGGGAGACATGATAAGCGTGAGCACGCTGACGGGAACCATGGCCTACCTCCTCAGAGCTTCGAAATTTTCTTTCATGCTAGCAGAAAATAGTTCTTGACGGCTTCTGCGGGATGGGCTATATTAACCAAGCTGTTTCAAGGGCCTATAGCTCAGTTGGTTAGAGCGCACGCCTGATAAGCGTGAGGTCAGTGGTTCAAATCCACTTAGGCCCACCATTTTTGCTGATAAACGTTCCACCGTGAGCCGAGATAGCCGGTGGAACGTTTATTGATACTTGGGGCATTAGCTCAGCTGGGAGAGCGACGGCTTTGCAAGCCGTAGGTCAGGGGTTCGATCCCCCTATGCTCCACCACGAAACGGACGGCCGGGGTGCTTACCCCGGCTTTTTTCATGCCCGCAACTGTGCAGAACGGGTATGTTTCCCCGCAACTTTACCTGGAATTCCATTGGAACTCGCAGCGCGTGCGCGCAGGTGGGGCGCGCATCTGCTAGGCTGGTACCAACCGTGAAAAATGCATTCTCAGGAGGAGAAGAATATGAGCGATATCATCGACGTCTACGGTCGCCAGGTTCTGGATTCCCGTGGCAATCCCACGGTCGAAGTGAACGTTCTGCTGGACGACGGCGCCATCGGACGCGCCATCGTTCCGTCCGGTGCTTCCACCGGCGCATTCGAAGCCGTCGAGCTGCGCGATGGGGACGCGTCCGACTACCTGGGCAAGAGCGTGCATCAGGCAGTGGACCATGTGAACGATGAGTGCTTTGAAGCCCTCCTGGGCATCGATGCAAGCGATCAGCGCGAAGTGGACCATGCGCTGATCGAGGCAGACGGCACCCCGAACAAGGGTGCATTCGGCGCCAATGCCATCCTGGGTTGCTCGCTGGCTGCTGCCCGCGCCGCTGCCGACGATGCCGACCTGCCGCTGTACGAGTACCTGGGCGGCCCGAACGCCCACACGCTGCCCACACCCATGATGAACATCATGAACGGCGGCGTGCATGCCGACAATTCCGTGGACTTCCAGGAGTTCATGATCATGCCGGTGGGCGCCCCGAACTTCACGGAGGCCCTGCGCTGGTGCTGCGAGGTCTACCACACGCTGAAGAACGTCCTGAAGGAAGCCGGCCTGTCCACGGCCGTGGGCGATGAGGGCGGCTTCGCTCCCGACCTGAAGACGAACGAGGAACCGTTCCAGTACATGACGAAGGCCATCGAGCAGGCCGGCTACAAGCCCGGCGAGGACTTCAAGTTCGCCATGGACCCGGCCTCCACGGAATTCTACGACGCCGACCGCGGCGTGTACGTGCTGAAGGGCGAAGGCCGCGAGCTGACCACGGACGAGATGATCGACTACTGGGATGCCCTGACGCAGAAGTATCCCATCATCTCCATCGAGGACGGCCTGGCCGAAGAGGACTGGGACGGCTGGGTGAAGCTGACGAAGCGCATCGGCGACCGCGTGCAGCTGGTCGGCGACGACCTGTTCGTCACGAACTCCGAGCGCCTGAAGAAGGGCATCCAGCTGGGTGCCGCGAACGCCATCCTGATCAAGGTCAACCAGATCGGCAGCCTGACGGAGACGCTGGAGGCCATGCAGATGGCCCAGCGCGCCGGTTACGCCTGCATCGTCAGCCACCGCTCCGGCGAGACGGAGGACACCACCATCGCCGACCTGTCCGTTGCCACGAACGCCGGCCAGATCAAGACGGGCGCTCCCTGCCGCACGGACCGCGTGGCGAAGTACAACCAGCTGCTCCGCATCGAGGACACGCTGGGCGATTCCGCCGAATATGCCGGCATGGATGCGTTCTACAACATCAACCGCTAGCACAGATGCGCACGGGTGCTTCGGGGTTCGTCCCCGGGGCACCGTTTTTTCGCCGGGCGCGGCCGCACGGCGCCGAATAGGGTAAAGCGGGGCAGGGGCCCATCGCCGGCATCTGCCCCGAGTCCGCTTTTCGCAAGTTTTCGTTTGAAAGAGAGAAATGAAGCAAGAGAACATTCGCAACGTGGCCATCATCGCGCATGTCGACCATGGCAAAACCACCATCGTGGACCGCTTGCTGTACACCGCGGGCGTCTTCCGCGAGAACCAGCAGGTGGAAGATCGCGTCATGGACAGCAACGACCAGGAACGCGAGCGCGGCATCACCATCCTGTCCAAGAACTGCTCCATCAAGTACAAGGACGTCAAGATCAACATCATCGACACGCCGGGCCATGCGGACTTCGGCGGCGAGGTGGAGCGCGTGCTGAACATGGCCGACGGCGCCCTGCTGATCGTCGACGCGTTCGAGGGCCCCATGCCGCAGACGCGCTTCGTGCTGCAGCATGCCCTGGACCTGGGCCTGCGCATCGTGCTGGTCATCAACAAGATCGACCGCCCGGGCGCCCGCCCCGACGAAGTGGTGGACGAGGTGTTCGACCTGATGGTGGAACTGGATGCCACGGACGAGCAGCTTGATTTCCCCATCGTGTACACCAGCGCGCTGCAGGGCTTCGCCCGCTACGAGGTGGACGACGACAACGACAACATGCTGCCGCTGCTGGACACCATCCTGAAGGAGATCCCGGCGCCCGACGTGGACCCGGACGGCCCCATCGCCATGCAGATCTGCACTGTGGACCACTCCAGCTTCGTGGGCCGCATCGGCGTCGGCCGCCTGTCCTCCGGCACCATCCACAAGAACGAGCAGGTGCTGGTCATCAAGAACGATGGCACGCGCTACAACACGGAGATCAAGCAGGTGTTCACGTTCGAGAACCTGCAGAAGAAGGAATACGACGAAGTCCACGCTGGCGACATCGTGGCCGTTGTGGGCGTTGAGGATGCGGACATCGGCGACATGGTCACGAGCCGCGAGCATCCCATCCGCCTGGATCCCATCAAGGTGGAGGAACCCACCATGGCCGTTGTGTTCGAGGCTTCCACCAGCCCGCTGGTGGGCCACGACGGCGACATCGTGGGCGCCCGCCAGCTGAAGGAGCGCCTGATGCGCGAGAAGGAGAGCAACATCTCCATGCGCATCCAGGAGCTTGAAGACAAGTCCGGAATCGAAGTGGCCGGCCGCGGCGTGCTGCATCTGTCCGTGCTGATGGAAACCATGCGCCGCGAGGGATTCGAGTTCCAGGTGGGCCGTCCGCGCGTCCTGATCAAGACGGACGACGACGGCAACAAGCTGGAGCCCATCGAGGAGGCCACGGTGGAGACGCCGTCCGACTACGCCGGCAAGGTCATCGAGGTCTTCGGCACGGCCGGCGGCGAGATGACGGACATGGTCACGCGCGGCGACCAGACGCATCTGGTGTTCCACATCCCCACGCGCGGCACCATGGGCCTGCGCACGCGCCTGCTGAACGTAACGCGCGGCGAGGCGAACATGTTCCACCACTTCTACGAGTACGGTCCGTACCGCGGCGATTTCGCCGGCCGCAAGAACGGCTCCATGATCTCCATGAGCACCGGCAAGAGCGTTGCATACGCGCTTGATACGCTGCAGGAGCGCGGCCGCCTGTTCATCGGCCCCGGCGAGGACATCTACGAGGGCATGATCATCGGCGAAAGCGCGAAGGAAGGCGACATGGTCGTGAACGCCGAGAAGACGAAGAACCTGGGCAACCAGCGTTCCAGCGGCGCCGACAAGGCCATCCAGCTGACGCCGCCCGTGACGTTCACGCTGGAGGAAGCGCTGGAGTACATCCAGGACGACGAGCTGGTGGAGGTCACGCCGCTGCACATCCGCCTGCGCAAGCGCCTGCTTTCCGCCGTCGCCCGCAAGAAGGCTGCGAAGAAATAGCATTCGGCACGCAGATCGCCTGCTGATGAGAGGACCCGACAGATGCCTGTCTGCCGGGTCCTCGCGCGTATTGCGGCGCGTACGGCGGCATCCGCGTGTTCCCCGCCTGCATCCGCGCCGGGGTGGCAGCGCGCCGGATTGAAGCTCCCGTGTAGCGGCGGGGCAGGCGCGGGCGTTTCGCTATACTGCGGGTGAAAACGAACGTCGAAGGAGGGCCTCCTATGGCCGATGAATACTTGAAGAACGCCTGCAAACCCGAAGGGGAATTCGGCGCGCAGGTGCTGGCGAAGATGAACGAGCATCATAAGGACCTGGTGGACTGGGCGTTCACGCATGTGAGCGTCCCCCGCGACGCGCGGGCGCTGGACGTGGGCTGCGGCGGGGGAGCGAACATCGCGCGCCTGCTGACGGCATGCCCGGACGGCACGGTGACCGGCGTGGACTATGCGCCCACGAGCGTGGCGGAAAGCCGCAAGCTGAACGCGGCGGCCATCGAGGCCGGCCGCTGCAACGTGGTGGAAGGCGATGTGGCGGCGCTGCCGTTCGCGGACCGCTCGTTCGACTTCGCCATGGCGTGCGAGACCGTGTACTTCTGGCCCGATCTGGATGCCGGCCTGCAGCAGGTCAAGCGCGTGCTGGAACCGGGCGGCACGTTCCTGACCATCTGCGAGATGAGCGACCCGGACGACCCGCGCTTCACGGACGCCCGCGATTTCCTGACGGTTTACCTGCCCGATGAGCTGCGCGAACATTACGTATCCGCAGGATTCGACCCGGTGCAGCTGTTCGTGCGGGACGAATGGTACTGCCTGGTTTCCCGTGCGTGAAATGTGACACTCTGCACACATTTTGTTCCATTTTTCACACCGTCCGCCGTATTGCCGTACTATTGTGACTGCTGGAGAACCATAATGGGGCGCAGCCGCAAGACGGCGGCCCGCAACGAATCGAGGTTTACTATGTGCTCGAATGGCGTGAACACCGGTCAATACGAGATGATGCTGGAGCAGATGGACGATCAGCTGGCGCTGAACCGCCGCTGGACGCATAAGCTTGCCCATCTGGCCGGCGACAACGGCTTTGACGAGACGTGCCGCATCATGCACGACGTCCAGGGCCTGCTGGACGACGCGCGCGCGCTGATGACGGACGCGAAGGACGCCCTGGAGGCGGATTCCGAACGGTTGGCGAACGTGACCGTCACCCGCGTGTAAGGTCGGTTAACGAATCTATGAGCAACGACTTGATGAGGTTCTCGGTATCCATGCCCGAGGACCTGCTGATGGAATTCGACGAGCTGGTGGCCCAGCGCGGCATCATGAAGAACCGCAGCGAGGTCATCCGCGATCTGGTGCGCGAGGCACTGGTGGAAAACGAATGCGAAACACCCGGCCAGGAAGTCATCGGCTCTCTGTCCATCGTGTACAACCACCATGCCACGGACCTGGAATCCACGCTCCACGACATCCAACACCACTACTTGGCGAATGTGGTGTCCTCCATGCATGTGCACCTGGATGCCGACAACTGCCTGGAGGTCATCGTCCTGCGCGGCATGGCGGAAGCGGTGAACAAGATTGCGAACGTCATCTTGGGCACGCGCGGGGTGAAGAACGGCAAGCTGGTCATGACCACGGTGGATCAGAACAGATAGCGCGGGAACGCGCAAGCGAAGAAGGTATGGGAATGGACGAAACGGTACTGCTGGGACACGGAAGCGGCGGCTCGATGATGCGCCGCATCATCGACGAGGTATTCATGGAGGCCTACGGCACGGACGAGCTGCGCCAGGGGAACGACGCGGCAAGCCTGCCGGCGCCTGCGCCGGGCGAGCGCCTGGCCTATTCCACGGACAGCTTCGTGGTCACGCCGCATTTCTTCCCCGGCGGCAACATCGGTCACCTTGCCATCTGCGGCACCGTGAACGACGTGGCAACCAGCGGTGCCGTGCCGAAATACCTCAGCGTGGGCATGATCCTGGAGGACGGGTTCCCCATGGACGACCTGCGCCGCATCTGCGCCACCATGGCGGAGACGGCGAAGGAAGCCGGCGTGCATATCGTCACGGGCGACACGAAGGTGGTGAACCGCGGCCACGGCGACGGCATCTACATCAACACGTCCGGCGTGGGCTTCATCCCGGCCGGCGTGAAGCTGGGCGGCGAGCTGTGCCGTCCCGGCGACAAGGTGCTGGTGTCCGGCACCGTGGGCGACCACGGCATCACCATCATGAGCTGCCGCGAGTCGCTGAACTTCCAGACGTCGCTGAAGAGCGATGCGGCGCCTTTGAACGGGCTGATCGCCGACGTGCTGGCCGCAGCGCCCGGCACGCGCTGCTTCCGTGACCCCACGCGCGGCGGCATGTCGTCCACGCTGAACGAGCTGGCGGAGCAGTCGCAAGTGGAGATGCTCATCCGCGAGGAGGACGTGCCGGTCAAGCCCGAGGTCATGGGCGCCTGCGAGATGCTGGGCTACGACGTCATGCAGGTGGCGAACGAGGGCAAGATGGTCTGCGTCGTGGCGCCCGAGGACGCCGATGCCGCGCTGGCGGCCATGCGCGCGAACAAGTACGGCGCCGACGCCGCCATCATCGGCGAGGTAACGGAGATGAACAGCGATCGCGGCCCGCGCGTCACGCTGGAGAACGGCTTCGGCGGCAAGCGCATCCTGGACATGCTCGTGGGAGAGCAGCTGCCCCGAATCTGCTAAGTTGACCCGTTTCCCCGTGGGAAAAAACGGACGATGCGGCCCGGGTTCTGCCCGGGCCGCTGCTGTTTTCCGGGCAGTATGAAGATGCTGGCGGGATATTGTGCTGGGGTTATTCAAATCACCCTGCGGTAGTGCTGATTTTGCAAATAACTTTGAATATGTTCCTTGAATTTCGGGCGTTCCATCAGGCATTTATTGATTTACAGTAAATGCAACGGCGGCAGAATACGAAGGCGAAAGATGCCACGCTGCCTCATCCGCGGATCCCGCGAGAATGGACTGGAGAAGTCATCGGGTTAAGGCTTCCCGGCGCAAGGGGTCAACCGGGCCGTTTACTTACCGTTGAGTTCCTAGAGGAGGACTTATGGACTTCAGCCTGACCGACGAACAAGAACTGCTCATCGAAAGCGCCAAGGAATACGCCGACCGCTACTTCGACGAGGAGTCCTGCAAGGCAGCGTACGAGAACCATCACATCAGCATCGAGCAGGCTATGGCCTACCGCGAGGCGGGCTTCATGCACCTGGGCCTTCCCGAAGAGGTCGGCGGCGTGCCCGTCAGCAAGCTGACTGAGATCCTCCTGGTTGAGAAGCTGCACGAGTACACCGGCGTCATCCTGCCGTTCGTCACGGACTTCAACACCATCACCGACGTCATCGACTTCGGCAACGAAGAGCAGCAAGAGCGCATCATGGACGTCATCAACAACGTCGAGAGCACGTGCGTTGCCTGCTCCGCCATTTCCGAGCCCGCTGCCGGCTCCGACAACAACGCCATGACGTGCGTCACGAAGAAGCAGCCCGACGGCACGTACCTGCTGAACGGCCAGAAGACGTGGGTCACGCTGGGCGGCCTGTCTGTCTACACCATGGTCGTGGCGAAGGACGAGGATCCTTCGTACGAGAACAAGAACTACTCCCTGTGGCTGGTCAAGAACGACACCCCGGGCTTCACCGTGGGCCAGCTGGAGAAGGTCGGCCAGCAGTCCATCCCGTTCGTTGACTGCTTCTTCGACAATGTGAAGCTGACCGAGGCCGACCGCATCGGCAACCCCGGCGAGGGCTGGCTGGACCTGATGAAGAAGCTGGAGTTCGAGCGCATGCTGGTCGTCGCTTCCTCCCTGGGCCTGGCTCAGGCTGCCATGAACGATGCTGCCGCCTACGCTTCCGAGCGCATCTGCTTCGGCAAGCCCATCGCTCACCTGACCGCCATCCAGGATCACCTGTGCGAGATGGAGAACATCCTGGACAACGTCCGCTCCCGCCTCTACCGCGTCGTCGACATGATCGACCGCGGCGAGTCCACCCGCCTCGAGTCCGCTCTGCTGAAGGGCTATGCCTGCCGCGAGCTGACGAAGGTCGGCGATCTGGCCATGTCCATCTACGCAGCCATCGGCTACACGAAGGAAATCCGCGTCGGCCGCATCTGGGCTGACCTCCGCGGCAACGAGATGGGCGGCGGCACCACCGAGATCATGGAGTACATCGCCGGCCGTCAGCTGGTCAAGAAGTACAAGAAGAACTAATTCTTCCTTGACGATATCGTTCCTCCCTCTCGTACCAGCGAAGGGAAGTTCGGGAAGGACCCGGGCAGCTGCCCGGGTCCTTCGTTTATCAGGGGCGTTCCGTTATTGTGCGGTGCTTTGCTCCTTCTTACCTATGTATAAAGACGGTATGAAGGCCGTTGGGGAGTTTTCGCGCTCCGCCACCGTTCGCCCGCCTGTTTCTGCTTCGCGGTTGATAAATGGCAAAAGCGTGGTATGTTGCGGGGTAGCAAATGTGGCTTTGCAAATGAGAGGCCACGCAATTGTGGCTTGGAGACAGATAAGCCCCTGGAAAGAAAGAGGAGTGGAAGCCATGTCCCGTCCTATCATCGACACTGATACTTGCATTGGTTGCGGCATCTGCTGTGATGCCTGCCCGCAGGAGGTTCTGGAAGTCGTCGACGGCGTCTGCACCGTCACGAACGAAGAGGCCTGCATCGCTTGCGGCGATTGCCTGGAGGAATGCCCCATGGGCTCCATCACGGAGATCAACGAGGACTAGCCCTTCGCTATAAGCCGTCTTCAGACAAGAGACCCGATCGGTTCTGCCGGTCGGGTCTCTTTGCGTATACGGGCATATGCGGATGCAGGCGCTCTGCGGTGCGAGTCATATGCGGTTCCGGGCGTCCTGCGGCTGGGGCGAAGGCGGGCACGGACGGCGGCGCTCTTCGCCATCTGCCGCGCAGGGACCGGGAAAAGCGGCCGTTCGGCGGGCGTTTTTCGGGCATGTTGAGATCCGAAACAGCCGAAACGAAGGATCGTTGGAGCAAAATTCTGCGTTCCGCAAATGAGCGGTTTCAAGAAACCCCAGGTGAGAGCGCTGTCAAGTTATAGGACAATCGATTTATAAAAAATCTTAAAATTATTTTGCCAGAAAACTTGACAGTACCGCACTTAGATTATATATTTACATCGTGCCGTAAATGGGCGAACAAGAAAACACGCCCGCACAGAAACAAATCAACACTATGCAAAAGGCATATTGGTTCTAAGAAAGGACGCATATATGAGCAAGATCATCGGTATCGACTTGGGTACCACGAACTCCGCAATGGCGGTTATGGAGGGTTCCGAACCCGAGATCCTGGTCAACTCCGAAGGCGACCGCACCACCCCGTCCGTCGTCGGCTTCCGCAAGGATGGCGAGCGCGTCGTGGGCAAGGCCGCAAAGAACCAGGCTGTCACGAACCCTGAGAACACCGTTTCCTCTGTGAAGCGTTTCATCGGCCGCTCTTACAACGAGACGCGCGAAGAGCAGAAGACGGTTTCCTATCATGTCAAGAGCGGCAAGGACGGCCGCGCCGTTGTCGACATCAACGGCAAGGACTACATGCCGGAAGAGATTTCCGCCGTCGTCCTGCAGAAGATGAAGGCAGACGCCGAGAAGCGCGTCGGCAGCCCCATCACGCAGGCCGTCATCACCGTCCCCGCATACTTCAACGACGCTCAGCGTCAGGCAACGAAGGACGCCGGCAAGATCGCCGGTCTGGAAGTGCTCCGCATCATCAACGAGCCCACGGCTGCAGCTCTGGCCTACGGCCTTGACAAGACGAACAAGGATCAGAAGGTTCTGGTCTTCGACTTGGGCGGCGGCACGTTCGATGTCTCCATCCTGGAGCTGGGCGACGGCGTATTCGAGGTCTGCTCCACCGCAGGCGACAACCACCTGGGCGGCGACGACTGGGACCAGCGCATCATCGACTGGCTGGCCGACAAGTTCCAGCAGGACAACGGCATCGACCTGCGCCAGGACAAGATGGCCCTGCAGCGCCTGAAGGAAGCTGCCGAGAAGGCGAAGATGGAGCTGTCGAACACCACGCAGTCGAACATCAACCTGCCGTTCATCACGGCTGACGCTTCCGGCCCGAAGCACCTGGACTACACGCTGACGCGCATCGAGTTCGAGCGTATCACGAAGGACCTGCTGGACCGTTGCCGCAAGCCCGTCGAGCAGGCGCTGAAGGACGCGGACCTGTCCACGAGCGACATCAACGAGGTCATCCTGGTCGGCGGCTCCACCCGTATGCCGGCAGTCCAGGAACTGGTCAAGCAGCTCACCGGCAAGCAGCCGAACATGTCCGTGAACCCCGACGAGGTCGTGGCTATGGGCGCAGCTGTTCAGGGCGGCGTGCTGGCCGGCGACGTCGAGGGCATCCTGCTTCTGGACGTTACCCCGCTTTCGCTGGGCGTTGAGACCATGGGCGGCGTCATGACGAAGATGATTCCGCGCAACACCACCATTCCTACCCGCAAGACGGAGATCTACTCCACGGCATCCGACAACCAGACGTCCGTTGAGATTCACGTCCTGCAGGGCGAGCGCGAGATGGCTGCCGACAACAAGACGCTGGGCCGCTTCCAGCTGACCGGCATTCCTGCCGCCCGCCGCGGCGTGCCTCAGATCGAGGTCACGTTCGACATCGACGCGAACGGCATCGTGAACGTCTCCGCTAAGGACCTGGGCACCGGTCGCGAGCAGCAGATCACCATCTCGGGCTCCACGGCCCTGTCCGACGAGGAAGTGGACCGCATGGTGAAGGACGCCGAGGCTCATGCCGAGGAGGACCAGCGCCATCGCGAGGAGACCGAGACCCGCAACAACTGCGACTCTCTGACGAATGCCACGGAGCAGACGCTGAACGACCTGGGCGACAAGGTCCCCGCAGACGTGAAGCAGCAGGCCGAGGACGCCATCAAGGCCGGCCGCGACGCAATGAGCGCAAACGACCTGGAGGCCATGAAGGCCGCCACGGAGAAGCTGCAGCAGGCCGGCTACAAGATGGCCGAGATCGCCTACGGCAACGGCGGCGCAGCAGGCGCAGCCGGCGCTCAGGCGAACACGACCGCGAACCAGCAGCCCGCTGACGACACCGTGGACGCGGACTACGAGGTTGTCGATGACGACAAGAAGACCGAAGGGAAGTAGTCAAAATGGCTGATTCCGAGAAAGTCGAAGCCGCCGAGAACAACGGAAGCACGAAGAAGGACGCATCCGCGGCGGCAAGCGCGCGCAGCGCGATGAAGGATGCGGCCGATGCCTGGCGCAACCTGGGCAAGCAGATGCGGGATGAATTCCGCGCCGGTGCCAAGGACGCCACGGCCCGGGCCATGGATATGGCCGGCGATTTCGCCGAACGCACGAACGAAAGCACCCACGGCGCCTCGACGCGCATCAACGATGCAGCCGTCCAGGCAATGAACGCGGCAGGAGAGGCTATGGACAAAGCGTACGACGCCGTCAACGAGGCGGCCGACAAGGCATACCAGGCGGCAAGCGAAGTGGCAGATGCCTCCGCCGAAGCCGCCGGCAAGGCCGCCGGCGATGCCAAGGACACGGCATCCCAGGTAGCGGATGCGGCGAGCAAGTCCGCTGCCGCTGCCGCCGAGACCGCGGCCAAGGCAACGACGGACATGCTGGAGCAGGCTCAGAAGACGGCTGCCGAATGGCAGGATAAGTTCATGCGCCTGCATGCCGAGTGGGACACGTACCGTCGCCGCACGAACGAGGATCGCGCGAAGGAGAAGGAGCTGGCGAACGAGAAGCTGGTCAAGGACCTGCTCCCCGTGCTGGACGACTTCGAGCGCACCATCGCCTATGCGAACGAGAACGGCGTGGAGAACCTGCTGGGCGGCGTCGAAGCGGTGCAGAGCAAGCTGATGAACGTCCTGGAGAACGACGGCCTGAAGGCCATCGACCCGAAGGACGAGGCCTTCGATGCGCTGGAGCATCAGGCGGTCGGCACCGTCGAGAACGCGGATGTTCCCGACGAGACCGTTGCCCAGGTGTACCAGAAGGGCTACAAGATGGGTGACAAGGTCATCCGTCCCGCCATGGTGCAGGTGAGCACGGGCGGCCCGCAGCGCCCGAAGGATGACGCCGAAGAGGAATAAAGGGAGCGCAACATCCCTAAACGAATCGCAGCCGCCGTGCAGAGCCCGCGCATTCGCCGGATTCCCGGTGCGGGCATCTTCACGGCGGTTGAACTAACAGAGAAAGGTGGTGCGTAATGCCAACGACGAAAACTCCTGACTACTATGCAACGTTGGGCGTGTCGCGCACCGCAAAACCGGAAGAGATAAAGAAGGCCTACCGCAAGCTGGCGCGCAAGTACCATCCCGACGCCGGCGGCGATGAGGCGAAATTCAAGGAGATAAACGAAGCCTACGAGGTCTTGGGCGACGAGAAGAAGCGCAAGCTCTACGACCAGTACGGCACGGCGGACGCCAACAAGATCCCCCATGGCTGGGGCGGCCAAGCCGGTGCCGGCGGGGCGAATCCGTTCGAGGCCGCCGGGTTCGGCAGCTGGGCGGACATTCTGGAGAGCATCCGCAACGGCGGCGGTGCGTTCGGCACGAACTGGGACTTCTCCGATTTCATGGGAGGCCAGGGACAGCGCCAGCCGCAGGCAGTGCCCCAGAAGGGCAAGGACGTCACTGTCGACTTGAACATCACGTTCGACGAGGCCTTCAACGGCTGCGAGAAGAAGGTGACGCTGCGCATCCCGGGCGAAACGCAACGTCGCACGCTGACCATCAAGGTGCCGGAAGGCGCCGTGGAAGGCGGCCGCGTCCGCAAGCGCGGGCTGGGCGCCGAAGGCGTGAACGGCGGGCCGCGCGGCGACCTTCTGGTGGTCACGCACATCAAGCCGCATCCGTATTTCACGCGCGACGGCGCCGATGTGCTGCTGACCGTCCCCGTCACGTTCGACGAACTGGCGCTGGGAGCCAGCGTGGAGGTGCCGCTGCCGGACGGCAAGCGCGTCCGCGTGAAGATCCCGGCGGGCAGCAAGGACGGCAAGGTCCTGCGCATGAGGGGCAAGGGAGCCAAGCGCCTGAAGAAGGACGAGCATGGCGACCTGAAGATGACGTTGGCGGTTCAAGTGCCCGGGCATCTGAACGAAAAGCAACGCGAAGCATTGGAGGCGTATCGCAACGCCACAGTAGATAAGGTGAGGAACTGGTAATGGAAGACAGAAACCGTCCGGTGTACATGATCAGCATTGCGGCCCAGCTGGCCGGCGTGCACCCGCAGACCCTGCGCATGTACGAGCAGAAAGGTCTGTTGACACCCCAGAGGACAAGCGGCAACACCCGCATGTATTCGGAGGCGGACATCGAAAGGCTGAGCCTGATCAACAGCCTGACTGCAGAGGGGATCAACCTGGCAGGCGTCACACGCATCCTGGATCTGCAGGGCCGCCTGGAGAAACGGGACCAGGAGATAGACGACCTGCACAAGCGGGTGCGTCGCTTGGCCGACCGCGTGCATGAGCTGGAAACGCGCGAGCGCGTATCCAGCCTCATGGATCCCGCGACAACAAGCTCTATTCGCCGCCTGATGGATCTATAGCGGCGATCCCATGCGGCTGCGGGAGAAATCCCGCAGCCGTTTGAGAATACCGATTCGATAACACTGACCACCCCCGGGAAGGCGGAAGCCTTCCGCAATAGATGGAGGGTTTTATGAGACTAGACAAGTTGGCAATGACCTCGGCGCAGGCCATGCAGTCCGCCTTGAGCTACGCAAGCGAGCTGAACCACGGCTCCGTGGAGCCCCTGCACCTGCTGCATGTGCTGCTGTCCGAGAACGAGAACAACCTCGATGCCATTATCCGGCGCATCGGCGCGGACCCGAAGCAGGTTCTGAAGAACGTGGACAACGAGCTGCAGAAGATGCCGAAGGTCACAAGCAGCGCCTACGCCATGATGCCGAATCCCAGCCCGGCATTCATGAAAGTGTTCGACGAAGCCGTGAAGGCCGCCGAGAAGCTGGGAGACGAATACGCCACCACGGAGCATCTGCTCATTGCGCTGGCGGACGCGAACGACCCGGCCGGCAAGGTGCTGAACATGGCGGGCATCACGCGCAAGAACGTGGAGAAGGTCTACGAGGACCTGCGCGGCGACACGCGCGTCACGGAGCAGGACAGCAAGACGGAGTTCGAGGCGCTTGAGAAATACGGCCAGAACCTCACGAACATGGCGCGCGAGGGCAAGCTGGACCCGGTGATCGGCCGCTCCGAGGAGATCCGCCGCACCATCCAGGTGCTGAGCCGCCGCACGAAGAACAACCCGTGCCTGATCGGCGAGCCCGGCGTTGGCAAGACGGCCATCGTCGAGGGCCTGGCGCAGCGCATCGTGGCCGGCGACGTGCCCACGTCGCTGAAGGACCACGACGTCATTACGCTGGACATGGGCAGCATGCTGGCAGGCGCGAAGTACCGCGGCGAATTCGAGGACCGTTTGAAGGCCGTGCTGCGCGAAGTGCGCCAGAGCGACGGCAACATCATCCTGTTCATCGACGAGCTGCACACCATCGTGGGCGCCGGTGCGGGCGGCGACAGCTCCATCGACGCGGGCAACATGCTCAAGCCGGCCCTGGCTCGCGGCGAACTGCACATGATCGGCGCCACCACGCTGGACGAGTACCGCAAGTACATCGAGAAGGACGCCGCCCTGGAGCGCCGTTTCCAGACGGTGCTGGTGGGCGAGCCCAGCGTCGAGGACACGATCGCCATTCTGCGCGGCCTGAAGGAGAAGTACGAGATCCACCATGGCGTGCGCATCACGGACTCCGCGCTGGTGTCCGCCGCCGAGCTCTCGAACCGCTACATCTCCGACCGCTTCCTGCCCGACAAGGCCATCGACCTCATGGACGAGGCGGCAAGCCGCCTGCGCATCGACATCGACAGCATGCCCGAGGAGATCGACCTGGCGCAGCGCAAGCTGACGCAGATGCAGATCGAAGAGCAGGCGCTGATGAAGGAAGAGGACGAGCCCAGCAAGGAGCGCCTGGCGAAGCTGCGCAAGGACATCGCGGCCGCCCAGGAGAAGCTGGATGCGAACAAGGCGGAATGGCAGAACGAGAAGGACGTCATCGTGAACGTCCAGGATCTGAAGTCGCAGTTGGACGCATTGCAGCTGGAAGAGGAGCGCGCCACGCGCGAAGGCGACCTGTCGCGCGCATCCGAGCTGCGCTACTCGAAGATCCCGGCGCTGCAGCAGAAGCTGAAGTCGGCCGAAGAGACGCTGAACGAGAACCAGGAGTCCGGCGCCATCCTGAAAGAGGAGGTCACGAGCGAGGAGATCGCCGAGGTCGTTTCGAACTGGACGGGCATTCCCGTGTCGAAGATGATGCAGGGCGAGATGCAGAAGCTGGTGCACTTGGAGGACAAGCTGCATGAGCGCGTCGTGGGCCAGGACAAGGCCGTCCATGCCGTGGCGGGTGCCATCCGCCGCAACCGCGCCGGCCTGTCGGATCCCGACAAGCCCATCGGCAGCTTCCTGTTCCTGGGCCCCACGGGCGTGGGCAAGACGGAGCTGGCGAAGGCGCTGGCAGAGTGCCTGTTCGATTCCGAGAAGGCCATGGTCCGCATCGACATGTCCGAGTACATGGAGAAGTTCAGCGTCCAGCGCCTCATCGGCGCCCCTCCGGGATACGTGGGCTACGACGAGGGCGGCCAGCTGACGGAGGCGGTGCGCCGCAAGCCGTACAGCGTCATCCTGCTGGACGAGATCGAGAAGGCGCATCCGGATGTGTTCAACATCCTGCTGCAGGTGCTCGATGACGGCCGTCTGACGGACGGCCAGGGCCGCGTGGTCAGCTTCACGAACGCCATCATCATCATGACGAGCAACGTGGGTTCGCAGTACATCCGCGACTTCGAGGAATCCGGCGAAGGCGACGAGAAGCAGCTGGAGACGAAGATCGACGGCGCGCTTCGCCAGACGTTCCGCCCGGAGTTCCTGAACCGCATCGACGACATCGTGACGTTCAAGGCACTGACAATGGAGAACATCGAGCCCATCGTGGAGCTGCAGCTGGAGGATGTGCGCAAGCGCCTGGCGCAGCGCCGCATCACGCTGGAAGTGGGTTCCAGCGCCATGGACAACCTGTGCATCGAGGGCTACGACCCGGTGTACGGCGCCCGTCCGCTGAAGCGCCTGATCCAGCGCAACGTGGTGGATACCATCGCGACGGCCATCGTCTCCGGACAGCTGCATGACGGCGACAACGTGAAGGTGGACTTCGACATGGCTACCGGCGAATACACGTGCGAGCGCACGGACCGCACCTCGGACGACGTGAACGCGTTCCTGAACAGCGACGAGGGAGAACTTCCCGCGGCTGAGGAGTAATACATCCCGCCTGCGCATACGCAGCGCATAGGGTTTTCATGGATAGGCGGCAGAGGCACGAGCCTCTGCCGCCTTTTTCGGTTACAACAGGTAGATTGCAAGCATCGGGGCCCTGCGGCGGCGCATTTTCCCTGGACAGCGGCACGGCGGCGGGCGGCATGGCTGCTGCCGGCGTCTGCGGCGCCGCCCCTTGCCGCCACGCCTTCCCGCGGCTGCGGCGGGCGGACGGCGGCGTTCGGCCCTTCGAATGGAAAGGAACCCGCATGGGCGGAAAAGGCATCATTCTGGATTGCGACGGCACGCTGCTGGATTCCATGGGGGCGTGGCGCGATATCGACAACCGCCTGGCGGCCCGCGCCGGCCGCGCGCTGACACAGGACGAGAAGGCGCTGTTGAACTCGTACACCGTTCCCGAGGTGTGCCAATGGTTCCATGAGCACATGGGCCTGGGCGGCACGTGGGAGGATGTGTACGGCATCATCGACGACATCATGCGCAGCTTCTACGCGGACGAAGCCGAAGAGCGCCCCGGTGCGCGGGCGTTCGTGAAGGCGCTGCATGATGCCGGCGTGGGCTGCGTCATCGTCTCGTCCACGGCGCACGAGCTGCTGGACCTGGGCCTTGAGCGCTGCGACATGGCGGCGTACATCGACGACATCGTGTCCACGGAGGACGTGGACCTGTCGAAGCGCGACCCGCGCATCTACGAGATTGCCTGCGAGCGCATGGGAACGCGCAAGCAGGACACGTGGGGCATCGACGATTCGCTGTATGCCGTGCAGGCCATGCACGATGCGGGCTACCGCACCATCGCCATGTTCGACCACGACGATGCCGGGTCCGTGGACGAGCTGGCGGCCGTGGCGGATATCTGCGTGTCCGGCTTCGACGAGCTGGATGCCGCGCGCCTTCTGGAGAACTGGGCGCGCTGATAACGCGTCCGCTCCCGCCGAAAGCGAAATGTACTAGAATGGCGCCATGGCTACGCCTCGAGTGAAAATCAAACGGGATTTCAAGACCCCGATCAAAGGGATGTTCTCCATCGTCATGCTCCTGACCGGATTCGTGTTCGTCTGCGAGCTGGTCATTGCGGTGGTGCGCCTGCTGATAGGGTAGGCGGGCGATACTCCCATGTGGCAACGCTACACATTCTCGGACTTCCGCGTTATCGGCCATTACCTGGGCGACCTGGTTCTGCTGGTGGCCGTGGTCATGATCGTGCCGTTCCTGGTGGCGGTCATATTCCAGGAATGGGAGCCGGCCGGGCGCTATCTGCGCGCCGTGGGCCTGGCGCTCATCATCGGCAGCGCCATGTGCATGATGAACGCCACGCCGCGCCAGCTGAACCGCCAACAGGCGCTGGCCGTGGTGGGCTTCGCCTGGATCGTCCTGGCGCTGATCGGCGCCATCCCGCTGTTCGGCTCCGGCCATTACGGGTCGTATCTGGATGCGCTGTTCGATTCCGTGTCCGGCTTCACGTCCACGGGCGCCAGCATCATCTCCGATCTGGACCATCTTTCGTATGCCGACAACATGTGGCGCTTCGCCATGCACTTCATGGGCGGCTTGGGACTGGTCGTGGTCATGCTGTCGCTGGGCCTGATGAGCGGCTCGGGCTCGTCCCTGTATTCGTCCGAAGGCCGCGACGAGCACGTGGTGCCGAACGTGGTGCAGACCACGCGCCTGATCGCGCGCATCTCCCTGGTCATGGTGGGCGTGTTCTCCGTCATCCTGATCGTCTTCTGCCTCGTTGCCGGCATGGAGCCGGCGCGCGCCGTGCTGCACGGCATCTGGATTGCCATCTCCGGCTTCATGACGGCCGGGTTCACGCCCATGGCGGAGAACATCTATTACTATCATTCGCTGCCGATGGAATTGACGCTGATGGTGCTCATGCTCCTGGGCGGCGTGAACTTCGCGCTGTTCGCCGCCGCGTGGCGCGACAAGGTGAGCGAGGTGCTGCGGGACACGGAGCTGAAGACCATGTTCCTGTGGCTGTTGCTGCTGGTGGTCATCGGCGTCCTGGCGCTTTCCGCCTCATCGTCGTTCGCGGGTGCGCCGTCGCTCATGCGGCGCGGCCTGTTCATGATCATCGCGGCCGCCAGCACGACCGGGTTCTCCACCATCACGGCGGACAAGCTGGCCATGGTCGTGGGCACGGGCGCGTTCTTCGTGCTGGCGCTTGCCATGGCGGCGGGCCTTTCGGCCGGCAGCACGGCAGGCGGCATCAAGCTGCGGCGCCTGGCCATCATCGCGCGTTCCGTGGGCGCCACCATCAAGCAGACGGCGTCGCCGGAATCCGTGCGCGTCGTCAGCACGTACCGCCACATCGGGCGAAGGACCATCGACGATGCCATGGTCAAGGAGGCCATGACCATCTTCGCGCTGTTCGTGGCCATGTATGCCGTGGGCGCCCTGGTGGGCGTGGCGTACGGCTACGATTCCACGGCGGCCATCTTCGACTCCGTGGCCATGGCCAGCAACGGCGGCCTGTCGGCCGGCATCGTGTCGTCCGATATGCCCGTGCCGCTTGAGGTGCTCTACATCGGCGAGATGTGGGCGGGCCGTTTGGAGTTCGTGACGCTGTTCGCGCTGATTGCGAAGATCTTCGTGTCGCTGAAGCCGCGCAGAAGGCGTGAGGGCCGATGAGGCGCGCGGGCGAAGCGGTTTGGAACGGCGGATGCACGCAAGCGGCGGGTGTGCGCGCTCCGTATGTCGCGCGAGTCCTTGCATGCGCATTCGTGCTGGCGGCGCTGACGGCGGCATGCCTGCTGTCGTGCCCGTCCCCGGCGCACGCATCGAACAGCGTATCCACCGGGCAGCTGCCGGACGGGTCGTTCATCTACGAGGTGGAGATTGCGGACCTGACGGCGGACGAGTCGTATTACGATAACCAATCCGTGCAGGTCACGGGCGAAGTGGTGGGCGATCGCATTCGCGAGGAGAACGGCTCGGACTACTGCTGGATCACGCTGACGGCCCTGCACGGCGAAAGCTCCGCATCCGTGCAGGTGCTGGTGACGAATGCGCAGGCCGACGCCATCGATTCGTACGGGCGCTACGGCGTCACGGGCTCGAAGGTGCGCGTCATGGGCACGTTCCATGCGAACTGCTCGGCGCACGAGGGCCTGGAGGATATCCATGCGACAAGCTTGACGGTGGTCGACCAGGGCTCTTCCAGCCACGATGCGTTCGATCCGTCGGACTTGCTGGCATCGTCTTTGCTGGTGGTGTTGGGCGTGCTCCTGTTCCTGGGATACCGGCAGTATCGGGCGCGGTCGCGATGAGCGGGCACGACATGATTGCCGTCGACACGGAAGACGGCACGGTGCAGCCGGCTCGCACGGGTGCGGCTCGGGCAGGAGAGGGGCAGATGCTTACGGGCGAAGTGGTGAAGCTGGATCGCGGCTTCCCGTTGGTGCGCCTGGACGACGGCCGTACGATTCGCTGCCAGCATGCCACGGCCTTAGTGAAGAACGCCTCGGTGCGCGCCGTTGTAGGCGATCGCGTGCAGGTGTCGCTGACGGAAGGCGCGGACATGGCGCAGATCGGGGCCATCGGGCCGCGCGGGCATGTGCTGGTGCGCAAGGACCCGGCGGAACGCACGCTGCCGCAGACGCTTGCGGCGAATTTCGACGCCATCATCGTGGCGCAGCCGCTTGCCCAGCTGAACCTGCATCGCCTGGAGCGCGAGCTGGTGCTGGCGTTCGAGACGGGCGCGCAGGTGCTTGTGATTCTGACGAAGGCCGACCTTGCCGAAAGCGAGGACCAGGTGCGGCACGTGCGCGACGCCGTGGACGCCATCGCGGGCGATCGCGTGCACGTGCTGGTGGTGTCGGAAGACGATGCGGCCAGCGTGGAGGCCGTGCGCCGCGCCATCGGCACGCGGACGGCTGTGCTCATGGGGCGTTCCGGCGTGGGGAAGTCCAGCCTGGTGAACGTGCTGGTGGGCCGTCAGGTGCAGGCCACGAATGCCGTGCGCAGCCGCGACGGCAAGGGCCGCCATACCACCGTGTCGCGCGAGATCGTGGACCTGCCGGGCGGCGGCCGCGTCATCGACATGCCGGGCGTGCGCGGCCTGGCGCTGTGGGATGCGGGCGCGGGCATCGCCGCGGCGTTCGCGGACATCGTGGCGCTTGCGGAAGGCTGCCGGTTCCGCGACTGCCGCCATGGCGACGAACCGGGCTGCGCCGTTCGCAAGGCCGTGGAGGAAGGCGCGTTGTCGCAGGCCAGGCTTGATGCGTACCGCGATCTTGCGGCCGAGAACGAAAAGGGGCGGGAGAAGCGCGAAGAGGCGGCCCGCAAGCGCGAGCGCCGCGGCCACCCGCGCCGCAGAGGCTGATTTCCCGCAACCGCTATAATGGGCATACCTGCGTGGAGGGCGCAGGCAGAAAGACCGCCCCATGCGCACGCTGCATGGAGTAGGGAGGTTTACGAAGCATGAATCCGGTCATAGTCATTCCCACGATATATGCCGTCCGCACCCGACAGCAGAGCGACGATCCGGTTGCCTATTACGATCATCCCACGTCGCCCGGCCATGCCGAGGAGCTGACGCGCTGCCTGGAGTCGCTGCGGCGCGTCCAGGACGTGGGCGTCATCGTGGTCATCGTGTCTGCGCAGCAGCGCATTCTCAGGGCCGCCGTCGAGACCGTGGAATCTGCGGTGAACCGCTTCCCGGACCTGAACATTCTGGTGATTGCGGAAAGCGAGCTGGCGCTTATCCATCAGCGCCTGGAGCAGCTGGGCGCCGGGAACCTGGATAAGGAAATCGGCATGACGGGCTATTCCGCCATCCGCAACCTGGGCCTGGTGGTGGCGAACGTGCTGGGCTTCGACTCCGTGGTGTTCCTGGATGACGACGAGATCGTGGACGACCCCGACTTCCTGCACAAAGCCGTGTACGGCCTGGGCAAGCTGACGAAGCGCGGCGTGCCCATCCTGGCGAAGACGGGCTACTACTACAACCGCCAGGGCAAGTACACGTCCATGAGCCAGAATCACTGGTACAACCATTTCTGGGAGCAGGGGAAGGCGTTCAACGAATGGATCGAAGGTGCCATGCGCGGACCGCGCCTGTCGCGTTCGAACCACGTGTGCGGCGGATGCCTGGCGCTGCATGCCGAGGCGTTCAAGCGCCTTGCGTTCGATCCGTGGATTCCGCGCGGCGAGGACCTGGACTACATGCTCAGCCTGCGCATGTACGATTCCACCATCTGGTTCGACAACCAGTGGAGCCTGGTGCACATGCCGCCGAAGACGGCGAACGAGGGCGACCGCTTCCTGCGCGACATCTATCGCTGGATCTACGAGTTCCGCAAGGTGGAATACAGCCGCACGCAGATCGACCTGCTCCAGATCACGCCCGGCATGCTGGAGCCGTACCCCGGCCCGTTCCTGCGTCCGGGCATCACGCGCCGCGCGAAGATCACGGCGTTCCTGCGCGCCATTGCGCGCAAGCAGAAGGGCGCGTACCTGCGCGCCGCCCGCACCGCATCGCGCGAGGCGACGGAATACGCGAAGGACAACTGCTCGCGCTACTTCGAGTTCCAGTTCATCTGGCCGGAGATGATGCAGCGCTGTCGCGGCGACCGCATCCTGACGTCCGCGCTGCTGGAATCCATGCGCCTGCGCCGCAAGGAGCTGGGCCTGGAGGAAGACGCGCCCATGCCGCAGACGTCGCTGGATCCCGGTGCTACCGGCGAGATCCGCCTGAACATTGCGGAGTAGCGCGCGGCAATGGAAATCACAATAGCCTCGGTTCTGATAGCGCTGGTCGTCGGCTTCGCCATCGGCCTGTGCTCGGGCATGCTGGGCGTGGGCGGCGGCAGCATCATGGTGCCGGTGTTCACGCTGGGCTACGGCATGCAGGCCATCCGGGCAACGGCCACGTCGCTGTTCACCATCATCCCCACGGCGGCCGCCGGCTGCGTGACGCATATCCGGCAGCGCACGTGCGTGGTGGGCTTGGGCGTTGCCGCCGGATTGGGCGGTGCGTGCCTTTCGCCCGTGGGCGTGTACCTGGCCAGCCTCTCGCCGTCATGGGCCATCATCCTGGTGGCGGCCGTGGTCATCCTGTGGTCTGCCGTGAAGATGCTGCGCAAGGCCCTGAAGGCGCCGAAGGTGCGGGGCTCGCAGGAGATCATCCCGCCCGCGCCGCGCATGCTGTCGCGCGCGCAGCTGGTGAAGGGCTTCTTCATCGGCGCGCTTGCCGGCGTTGCCGCGGGGTATGTGGGCATCGGCGGCGGCTTCCTGATGACGCCGCTGTTCGTGGTGCTACTGGGGCTGTCCATGAAGCATGCATCCGGCACGTCGCTGCTGGCCATTGCCATCCTGTCCATTCCGGGCGCTATCGAGCAGATCATGCTGGGCAACGTGGTGGTCTGGCTGGGACTCGCCATCGCGGCGGGCTCCATACCCGGGGCCGTGATCGGCGCGAAGCTGATCAAGCGCGTCTCCGAGCGCCATCTGCGCTTCGGGTTCGGCATCATCCTGGGCGTCGCGTCCATCGGCATGGTGCTTCGGGAAGCGGGATTCTAGCCGGCATCTCCCGCTGGTCCGCAGTCTCCTCAGCCGCCCGTTGCCGCGCGAACGGCACGTTGCCGGCTTCCGTCTGAACAGATGGATGCAAACCGTCATTGTTGCGCGGGCGGGGAAGCGACAAAAGCAGGGGAATGCCTGGACGACCACGGTAACAGCTACGAAAAATCGGCGAATGCCGCTATAATTCGGTAGTTGTCCCAATGAAAGGATTCTGCCGTATGGCAAGGAAACATAACGGATGGCAGATATCCGCAGCCGTGATTCTGTCCATCATCGCGGTCGTAGCCGCCGGCTTGCTCATGTGGTGCCTGTTGGAGGGCCGTCGCAACGTGCCGCTCATCCTCATGGGTGTGGCTGTGCTGGCGTTCTCCGTGTTCGGCGCCTTCTGGTACATTGCCGGGCCCGACCGCATCAAGGCGAAGAACACCAGCCGCATGCTGACGCTGGCGAACCAGATGCTGGGAGCCATGGGAGGGCGAGGGGCCTGACGGCGAACTCCGCGCAGCGGATCTGCGAGCTGCTGCTGCCGAACACGCGCGGCGTGGCTGTTGCCATCACGGACCGCACCACCATCTTGGGATACGTGGGCGTGTCCGAGGACGGCAACCCCAGCGGCCTGCCCATCCGCACGCTGGCCACGAAGGACACGCTGGAAGACGGCGCCACGCGCGTCATGCTGTCCCGCGCAGGAGATCGGCTTCAAAGACGAGGTGAAGGCCATCCAGGCCGCCATCATCTCGCCGCTCGTCATGTCGAACAAGGTGGTGGGCACGCTGAAGTTCTATTACGCGCACCCCCACTTCATCAACGACACGGAGAAGTCCATTGCAGAGGGCTTCGCCAGCATCCTGTCCACGCAGATTGCCGCTGCAGCCATGGAGCAGCAGCGCAAGCTGGCCACGTCCATGGAGCTGCGCGCCCTGCAGACGCAGATCAACCCGCACTTCCTGTTCAACACGCTGAACACCATCGCGGCGTTCATCCGCATGGACCCCGACAAGGCCCGCGTGCTGCTGCGCGAGTTCGCCACGTTCTACCGCAAGACGCTGGAGAACGAAGGCGACTTGATAGAGCTTTCGAAGGAAAGTGGAGCAGACGCAGCGCTACTTCACGTTCGAGCTGGCGCGTTTCGGCGAGGACATGCTGGAGCTTGACGTGGATATTCCGGAAGAGGCAGAGGACATCCTCATCCCGTCGTTCATGATCCCAGCCCATTGTGGAGAATTCCGTGCAGCATGCGCGCCCGGCCGACCGCAAGCTGACCGTGAAGGTGCAGGCGCACCTGGAGGACGACGACCTGTACATCGTCGTGAGCGACGACGGCGTGGGCATGAGCGAGGAAGTGCGCCGCAACATCATGCATGCGAAGTCCGACACCGGCCTGGGCATTGCCATCCGCAACATCAAAGAGCGCGTGACCGGGTATTTCGGCCCGGACAGCTCCATGGATTTCGAGAGCACGCTGGGCAAGGGGACGGTGGTGACGCTGTTCCTGAAAGGCGCTGCCTCGAAGGAACGTGAATAATACGCGACGTCCGATATGTTGGGTTATAATCGAATGTGATTCAAATACGAGTTTTTAACAAGGAGAGTCAATGCTGCCAAAAGCAATGATCGTCGACGATGAGGCTCCCGCCCGTTCGGAGCTCAAGTACCTCCTCGACGAACTGGGACAGACCGAGGTCGTGTCCGAAGCAGCAAGTGTTCGCGAAGCGGTTGAGAAACTGAAGGAATACCCGTGCGACGTCATGTTCCTGGATGTGAACATGCCGGAGGCCACGGGCATGCAGCTGGCAGAGGCCCTGCAGCACCTGAAGTACCCGCCCGCCGTTGTCTTCGTCACGGCATACAGCGAATTCGCGCTGGATGCATTCAAAGTGCATGCCATCGACTACCTTATCAAGCCGGTGGAGAAGGACAGCCTGGCCCAGGCCGTGGCACGCGTCCGCGAGCATATTGCGCTGCACAACCGGCGCACAGCGCGCCGAGCGCATCCCGGTGGAAAAGGCGGGCAAGAAGATCCTGATCAACATCGATTCTATCCGCTACATCATGGCGCGCGACGACTATGCGTACCTGCAGACGGACACGGACCGCTACTTCTCCACGGTCAGCCTGGCCCAGCTGGAGAAGCGCCTGGACGGCCATGGGTTCTTCCGCGTGCACCGCGGCTACCTGGTGAACCTGGACCACGTCAAGGAAGTGGAATCCGTACCCGGCGGCACGCTGCTGCTGACGCTGGACGGCACGGACGACAAGATTCCCGTGTCGCGCCGTCGCGTTTCCAGCCTGAAGAAGGCGCTGGGACTGTAGCATCCGCCGTGCGGCTGCTTACCACAAACCGAATGGACGAAACCGGCTGCGAGAGCGGCCGGTTTCTCGTAGCGGGGCCTCTCTTGCCTTGCGGCGGCGGCCGTTCGGTTCCCGACACTGTCATCTCCATCGAAGGGGAGGTCGTATGCGCTCTGCATTGCTCATCGAAGTGAACGGCATCGTCCAAGGCGTGGGCTTCCGTCCGTTCGTGTACCGCCTGGCGCGCCGCTACCTGATCACCGGCTGGGTGCTGAACGCCGCGGATGGCGTGAAGATCCATGCGGAAGGCGAAGAGAACCTGCTGGACGAATTCGTGATGGAGATCCACGACCATGCGCCCGCCGCCGCGAAGGTAGAGAGCATCAAGCTCACGGAGGTGCCGCTGGAACCGTTCGACGACTTCCGCATCGTGACATCGGACGACGCCGAGGCGGGCGAGACCACGCTGGTCTCGCCCGACCTGGCCACGTGCGACGATTGCGTCCGCGAGCTGTTCGATCCGGAGAACCGCCGCTACCATTACCCGTTCATCAATTGCACGAACTGCGGGTCCGCGCTTCACGATCATCGAACGGGCTGCCCTACGACCGCCCGCGCACATCCATGGCGCCGTTCGCCATGTGTCCCGATTGCGCGCACGAATATGCGGACCCGGCGGATCGCCGCTTCCACGCGCAGCCGGATGCGTGCTTTTCGTGCGGCCCGCATATCAACTGGAGCGTTTCCGGCTCCGACGACGTGGAGTGGGGCCTGACGCGCGAGCAATCCGACGCCATCATCGCCCGCGCCGCGCAGTGGCTGCATGACGGCCGCATCCTTGCCGTGAAGGGCCTGGGCGGGTTCCATCTGGTGTGCGGATGCCGAGAATCCGCAGGCCATTGCCGCGTTGCGCGAGCGGAAGCACCGCGAGGGCAAGGCGTTCGCCTGCATGGCGGCGGACGTGGACGGCGTGCGCGGGCGCTGCCGGGTGAGCGCGGCCGAAGAGC
>JBMNIQ010000001.1:0-18549 GCA_050951095.1 Eggerthellaceae bacterium | reverse complement strand
AGGATTCGGAGATGGTCGGCGAGCAGCTGGAGGCGCTGATGGACCGGCTCCGCCGCGCGTTCGACGTGATCATCGTGAACACCGGGTCGTTCTGGATGGAGCAGCATATCAGGCTGCTCGAACTCAGCTCGAACACGCTGTTCCTGGTAGATCAACGTCCTACTTCGCTAAAGGCCATCAAGCGTGCGCTTGAACTCTGTGCCCGCTGCGGCGTGGCATCCACGCCGTTCCTGTTCGCGGTGAACCGTTGCTCGCGAAACGGCATGCTGACGTCGTTGGATATCTCGTGTGCGCTGAACGGGGCGAAGGTGGTCGAACTCAAGGACGGCGGGCGCGAGGTGGAGGAGCTCATGGGTGCCGGCATGGCGCCCGAGCTGCTGAAGACGCGAAACGACTTCTGCCAAAGCCTGCAGGCGTTCCTGGTGGATATCCTGCCTGAGGCGTCTCGGCGGGAGCGGCAGGTGGCCCGTCCCGTGCAGACTCCAAGGCACGTGATGCCGTTCCGGCGGAGAAGGAGGGCATGATGACGCTGAATGATTGCATCCGAGCGGCGGGGAATACGGTCGAGGCATACGGTTCGGATCTGCACAGCATGCAGCTTGATGCCCTGAAGCAGCAGCTGTGGCTGCATATTCCCAGCGACAAGCTTGCGCGGATGGTCACAGACAATCCTCTGCGCGCTGAGAACGAGATTCGCAGCATATGCCGCCAGGTCTTCGCGCAAAACGCTATTCCCCGAAGCGGCATGCTGGATGAAGAGGACCGTGAGGCGCTGGTTCGGGCGCTGCTGGACGCCCTCTTCGGCCTGGGGCCCCTCGAGGCGATGCTCGCGGATCCGGAGATCACGGAGATCATGGTGAACGGCACGCATTCCGTTTACTGCGAACGCCGCGGTAAGTTGTTCGCCTGCGGACAGTCGTTCGCCTCCGACGAGGAGGTCCGGGCGTTGATAGATCGGATTATCAGTCCTTTGGGGAGGCGCATCGACGAATCGTCGCCCATGGTGAATGCGCGTTTGCCGGAAGGCCATCGCGTGCATGCCGTGATCCCGCCGCTTTCGTTGGACGGCCCCGTGCTGACCATCCGAAAATTTGCGGAGCATGTAATCACGTTGGACGAGATGGTGGACATGAACTCGCTGGACGGGGAAACGGCGCAGTTCCTGAGATGGGCGGTTGCGGCAAGGGTGAGCATCGCCGTTTCCGGGGGCACGGGTACCGGTAAAACCACTCTGCTCAATGCCCTTTCGTGCGAGATTCCGTTCGAAGAGCGCATTCTGACCATCGAGGATTCGGCTGAGCTGAGGTTCCTGGAACATCCGCATGTCGTTCGCCTGGAGGCGCGGCCTGCGAATGCGGAAGGCACGGGGGAGGTCACCATCCGAGATCTGGTGGTCAATGCATTGCGCATGCGTCCCGATCGGATAGTGGTGGGCGAATGCCGCGGTGCGGAGGCGCTGGATATGCTGCAGGCAATGAACACGGGTCACGACGGGTCGCTGACCACGCTTCATGCGAATTCTCCGGCGGATGCCGTGTCGCGCCTGGCGGTTATGGTGCGCTATGCGGCCGACCTCCCGGCGGATGTCGTCGAACGGCAAATCGCCTCTGCCATTGACGTGGTGCTGCAACTTGCCCGCGCGCCTTCCGGCGACCGCTACCTCTCGCAGATCGTCGCGCTCTCATACGACGACGAGAAGCGCACCGTGCGCGTGACGCCCCTGTTCGAACGCGAGTATTTCCAGAGTGAAGGGGTCTGGTCTGCTGTGCCGGATTGGATGGATAGGTTGGAAGTCCGCGGTCTTGCCCGGGGAGAGGAGGTTGCCGAATGGAAGCGGCGAGTTGGCTTGCTTGCACCGCCTTCGTGACGGCGTTTTTCGCAGGATGCTGTTTGTGCATGCAAGTTGTCCGATTCGCGCGCTCGGTGGGCCATTCTGTGCTGTCGCTCCGCGGGCAGGGCGACGAAGCATCGCGTCGCGCCGGCCGGACCAGATTGCTGCGCAACGGCGTGCCGTTCCTTGTACCGCTTGCGGAACGCCTGCTGCGCATGGAGAGGATGGACGGGCTTGCCGAGCTGCTGGTGCGCGGTTGTCGCCTCCATGGGTGGGATGCCACGAAAACGGGCCTGCTGAGCATACTGGGTCTGGGTTCGGCAGCGCTGTTCGCGGCAGGATGTGCGTTCGGGTCTGCGCCGCTGGGCATTGCCTTAGCGATCATCTTCGTGTTCGCGATGGTGGTTGCCGCAAAGCGGGCCATCGAGACAGCGCATGACCAGCTGCGCGATGGCATTCCCGGCGTTCTACGTTCGATGAATGCCTGTTTCCATGCGGGGTACACGTTGCTTCAGACGTTTCGCCAGATTGCCACGGAAACGGATGACGAGATTGCGGGGTATTTCGATCGGGCGGCATCTGGCCTGGAGACGGGCAAAACCACCCATCGGGTGCTTGAGGAATTAAGGCGCGATGCCGATTTGCCGGAATTGGGATTCGTGATTGTCGCGCTGGAAGTGCAGCATCGGACCGGCGGGAGCATGCGGCAGATCATCGATTCGGCATGCGATGCGGTGAACCAGGAGCTTGCCCTGCGCAGGTCGCTGCGCGTCCAGACGGCACAGGCGCGGCTTTCCGCGCAGGTGGTGACCATCATGCCGTTTGTGCTCATCGCGCTGTTGTCCACATTCACGCAGGATTTCCTGGCGCCGTTCTTCTCATCGGCATCGGGCATTGCGGTGTTGACGGTGGCGCTTGCCATGCAGGCGGCGGGTGTTGCGGCGGTTCGGAAGCTGTTGGAGGTGAGGGATGAATGATCGGGGATCGAACGGCATTGGCCATCGCCGTGGCATGCGCTGCGGCATGCGGTTCGCTGCTGTTCTCGGCGTTCCTGCGCAGCAGACGCCTTGCGCAAAGGAAGCGGACGGCGCGGGAGCTGGCCGCGCAGTCCGGGGAAGAGACGCTGTTTTCGCTGCCGGAATCAACCGGGTTGGCACATCGCGTGCTGCTAACGGTGCAGCGGGAAAGCCGAGCGGAACAGGGCGGCGCCAGCATGATGCGCCTGCCGTTTTCGGACAGGTTCGACCCCGGAGAGCGGCTGCTGATGCATGCGGGCATGAGCGGACCTGTTACCGTGCGTGGCGTCCGGTTGTCCCGCATGAAGCTTGCCGTGGGAGGAACCGCGGTAGGCGGCGTGACGGGCGCGGTGTTCACGGCGGAGCTGGCCGTGCTCGGCATGCTGGCCGGCGCTTGCATCGGATTCGCATTGCCTGGTTGGGCGCTCAAACGAGAGGCGCGCACGCGAAGCGAGGACGCTGAGCGGCATCTCTCGGAGATGATCGAGGTCGTCATGCTGGGTATGCACAGTGGGCTTTCACTGGAGAAGTCGTTCGCGTTGTATCCCCGGTACTTCGATACGGCGTTGGCACATAGCGTGGCGAAGACGGTGAGCCAGTGGGAGACCGGCTTGGTGCAGCGGGAAGAGGCCCTGCGAAACCTGGCAGCGCAGTACGATTCCGTGCTCCTTGACCGGGTGGTGGAGAGCGCGATCCGGTCGCTTCGCTTCGGAAGCCCGCTTGCGGATGCACTCGAGGCATCGGCGGTGGAATCGCGCGCCCTGCATCGGGCGCGCATGGAGGAGCGTATTGCGAAGGCCCCGGTGAAGATGATGCTTCCCGTGGGAACGTTGATACTGCCAGCCATGTTGCTGCTGGTCATGGGGCCGGTGATTCTGGAATTGATGACGGAGTTTTAGGAGGTATGCCATGGAAAGGGTTTGGAATTGGTGGACGTGCCTGTGGGTGCGGATGGCGGCGTTGTTTCGGGACAGGAGGGGGCAGGGAACAACGGAATACGCCATTCTCGTGGGCGTGCTGGTGGTTATCGCCATTTTGGCCATCACGCTATTCAAGCCGAAGATTCAAGAGCTGTGGAATGCAATCGCCGCAGGCATCAACGGGTTGTAGCGGGTGGCGCTGCGGGCAGTGGCGGTGCAGCGGCCAGGGGACGGTGGAATATGCTGTTGTCCTAGCAGCAGTTCTCGCCATGGTCGTGGGGTTCGGCGCACTCTGGCATTTCTTCGACATGGGCGCGCCGATCCTACATGCCCTGCAAAGCGCATCTCATCATCTGCAGTCGGCAGCGGCGGGGGCGATCGGCGATGTCTTCATGTACTGATGCCGTTCGCGGTGTCTTGGCGGACTGCGCGCAACGGCTGCGCAGGGGAGCGAACGGCCAGGCTACAGTCGAGGCGGCGTTCTTGATCCCCCTGATATTCCTGGGACTGCTTCTCTTGCTGCAGCCGGGCATCTTGCTCTACGACCGGGTGGTCATGGAGTCTGCGGCATCGGATGCCTGCCGCATGCTCGTCACGCGCACCGCTTCGCAGGGGTTGTCCGACAAGGTGTACGAGGAGGCCGTCATCCGCCATTTGGGAGCCATACCGCCGCAGGAGAACTTCCATGTGCATGAGGGCGGATGCTCGTGGGAAATCCAGCTGCAGGGAAACGAGAGCAGCCAGACGGTCAGCGCGACCATCTCGCAGCAAGTGAAGCCGCTGCCGCTGCTGGATGCCGGATGCAAGTTGATAGGTCTTGCAAATGCGTCGGGGAATTTGGAGGTGTCCGTGACGCGAACCATGCAAACGCAGCCGGAATGGGTGGCTGCAAGCAAGTACGGATTGCATGCAGGTGCGTGGGCAGGTAACTGGGGCTGATAGGGAAAGGAGGCGGGTTCGATGAGCGTGCATGACGTGTGCTTCGATGATGAGGGGTTCTCGACGGTCGGCGTGGTGCTGGCGTTGCTGGTCTCCCTATCGCTGATCTTTGCGTCGGCGCAGGTGTACCGCATCAACAGCGCTGCAACCATCCAGGAGACGGCGGATGCCGCCGCGCTTGCGGCGGAGGATGTCGTTGCGGAATTCTATATCGCAGTGCGCGTCTGCGACGCTCTGGTGCTTTCCATGACTCTGACCGGGGCTGTTGTCATGGGTGCGGGAATCGCAGCGCTCTGCATTCCCCAATCGGCGCCGGTAGGCGGAAAACTGATTGCCATTGCGGAGAAGGTGTTCAAAGCGCGCAACTCGTTTGCCGAAAAGGCCGTCGAGGGGCTGAACAACGTACAGAAATCCCTGACGTTCTTGGCAGCCGCGGATTCGGCTGCGGTCGTATCGGCGAACGCCCAGGCGGATGGCGATGCGGGGTATTTCGGTTTCGCGCTCCTGCTGCCGGTGAAGGGCAAGGACATACAGATCGGCGAAGCCGATAAAGTGCAAGCGGCGATGGCAGATGTCCAGGAGAATCGGGACGAGCTGGAAGAGGCTGCGGAGAAAGCGGATAAGGCGGCGCGGGAGGCGAACGAGGCGAAGGAAGAGGGGTATCGGGCGGATTGCGGCGACAACCCGGGCTATTGCCTCTACGAGCGCGCGAAGACGCTTGCCTCGCTCTCCGATGACAAAAACCCCTACTACGCTACAGCGGACGCGTGGAGTTTTGCTGTTGCCCTCCGCCGCGCCCAGGCCTACTATCCGGCCCGGCTTGCCGCGGAGAGCCCAGGAGGCTCCTCCATATCTGCGCAAGCGGATTCCGAGCTGCGGAAACGCTTCTACCGCTATGCATCGAAGACCGTGGCGAAGGGGTTCGTGAAAGAGAGTGACGATTCGTTCTCCGCGAATTTCCCCCTGCTTCCCAGGAACACGTCGGAGATGAAGGAGACGGAGCTCTATACGGAATCCGTGTATCCCATTACGGAAAACGGCAAGAAGAAGACCATGCACGCATTCAGCGGTTGCCCGCAGGCGGCGTCCGCGGTCGGCACCGGTTCCATCAAGGACCTCGATGAAGGGGGGTTCGAAACGTGCCCCGATTGCGAGTTCACCGTTTCCAGTCTGGGGAAGGTGGCAGCGGCGTCTTCGACCATAGACAACGGTTTCGAATACCACTATCGGAAGGTTGCCGAGGCGGCGCAGCGCTATCAGAAGGCGCGCGAGGAGCAGAAGCCGGAATCGGACAAGGCCAAGCATATTGTGCGGCAAGCATTCGAAGAGCTGAGCGCTGCCATGACGCAGGCGGCTTCGCAGCGGATAGATGCGAAGCCGCCGGGACGGTACGGATCCGTTGCAATCGTGGCGACGACGAAGTCCCTTCCGGCAGACAGCGGCTTCGAGAACTCGTTCGTCAGCACGGGCGTTTCGCTGGGCACGCGGGCGGCGATATCGTCGGCGGTGCTGGCAAGCGACAAACCGCAGGAAACGGCCTCGGTGCTCTCGTCTCTCCTGGATGGATTTAAGGGGCAGGGGGAGACGCTGGGCGTGACCGGAGCGGGCATGGTGCTTGATGCCTGGTCCTCCCTGTTGTTCGCATACACGCAAGGGGAATCGGCGGTGGAGAACGGCTTGCGCTCCCTTCTCAACCGTCTGCCCCTGGTGGGTCCGAGCGGGCTGGGGACATGGGCATCGGGAAAGTTCAAGGAAACCGTTGAGGGCCTGGGATTGAAACCGGCGAAACTGGACGCGCCGAAGCCCATCCTTGCGAATTCGTATCACGCATTGTCGCGAGATGGAAGCGAGGCGTCCGCCCGATTCCTGTCCGTGAAGAAGGCGGCGGCGCAAATGACCGGCCAGGACCTGTTCTCGGGTGCGGTGTCCGTTGCGGAGACCTATGCCGTGAAGAAGGTGCGCTCCATCAACGACGAGATTGTCATAGCCACCATCCAGCCGTTCGGCGATGCAGGACCTTCCCTGCCGGTGACCATCACGTTGCCGCCGGCGGTCAAGAATACCGGCGAAGGCCTGATATCCGAGCTGGCGGCGCGGCTCCGCTCCATACGCGCAACGATGACGGATGTCGTGCAATGGAGGTGACGAACATGCTTGCAATCGCGTCGGCAAGGTATTCGAAGGGCCAGATGACCATGGAGTTCATGGCGATGTTCCCAATCATGGTCATTATTGCCTGTATTGCGGTGAATGCGGTCCTCTTCTTCTCCGAGTGCGCGGGATTCGACGTGCAGGCGAAAAATGCCATCCGCACGTATGCGGCATCGCCGGGATACGGCGAAACGGGTGCGGCGGCCGGACCGCGTATCCAATCGGCCTTGGAAGCGGAATTCTCAAGCGATACGACGTCGGTATCCGTGACTTCCTCGAACCAGGATGGGGGCATGGTGCGTTTCGATGCGACGTTGGAATATGCCCCGAATCTGTTCGGGCTGGGGCTTCGCAGTTCCATCCTGGGCGTGTCGTTGCCGCATCTGCAACATACGACATCCCTGGTGGTGAGTCCTTATAAACCAGGCGTGCTGTTCTAAGGAGGGTAGCTATGAGGAAAGAAACGGTAAGGGGAACGCTCATTGCCGTGGCGATAGTTGCAGCGCTTGCCGGATCTGACGGCATCGCCGATGCCGTTGCAGGCGATCAGGGCGATACGGGTACCGTTACCGCTGCGCAGATGGTGCAGGCGGCAAGCCGGGGTTCGGGTATATTCGGCTCGTCGGAAGCGGGGGTGCCGGCGGATTTCGAAAGCTCCGTGTTCTCGACGGAGGGATTCGGGCAGCTGCAGCATACTCCGGATGGAAGGGTAGTCGGCATGGTCTGCTCGGGCGCTCCGGAAGACACCATGGAGCTGTGCAAGGGCCGCCTGCAGGAGAACGGCTGGACGTACATCGAGAGCGGGCAGGGAAACCGGACATCTTTTCTGAAACAAGAGGGGGCTTATACCTGGGCATACGTGGATTGCACTGCCGTAGGCGACGACACCTCGGTGGTTGTGGTGTTGGATCGGGGTGATGGGAATGCTGCAAGCGAGTCTTCGCAGTAGGGAGGCCAACAGGGTGCGGTCGGGCGCGCAAGGGCGGATGCTGCCATACGCGAAGCTTCCGGTAGACGGCTTTCCCGCTTCACGGCTTGTGCTGGCAACGCGCCTGACCAGCCGATTGCGCGGACTGCTGATGTCTCCCGAAAGCGATTCCGTGCTGATGTTGGCGCCCTGCCGCGATATTCACACGTTCGGCATGGGGTACGCCATCGATGTGGCGTTTGTGGACGAACACGGCAGGATCATCCAATCGTGCCGCGATGTCCTGCCGAACAGGCGCGTACGCAATGCGCAGGCAGTCGCTGTGTTGGAGCGCTTTGCCGTACCGCGCGAGGTCTGGTTCGAAGAGGGCGAATGCCTGGAATTAGGTGGATTCAGGGCGGCGGATGCGCCTGCCCATTCGAGAAAGGACGAAAGATGAAGACCTGCCCCGTCTGCAAGGCGCGATGCTTTGACGACATGGAGATCTGCTACGGGTGCCTGCATCGATTCGGAAAAGATGACGTAGGGACCGCAGGGGGAACGCCGCAGCGCGAGGTTACGCAGCAGAAACCGGACGATCCGTTCCAGGAAGGCGGTGCGGCTTTTGCATCGCGGCATGCGCCGCAGTCTGTCTCGTTGCCCGTTGCGGCACCCACCGCCCATGTTCCCGCGCCGGTCGATGCCGAGCTCGTGGTGCCAGAGCGGGCGGCTGCCCCCGTGTATCAGCAGGACGGGACGCTGTTCGATACCCTGGGGTATCGCGTGATGGTGGATGTCCGACTGGTACCCCTGACAGAGCCGTCGCATCCTTGTCAGCAGGCAGATTCCGGAGAAGGGGGACGCGATTCGCACGCGAAGGAGCAGCCTGCTGCATGCGCAGAAGGAACGACGCCCGGCCGCCAGAAGAAACGGTCGGGTGACAGGCGGCAGCATACGCAGCCGCACAGGCATGCGGATGCGAAGCCTAAGAATGGATCAGGCGCTCCAAATGGTCGTGGTTCTCATAGAACGCATGCATCATAGCGCTTGTCATGCTGTAGCCGTTCGGCTCGTGCGGCACGTCGTGCCAGGGAACCCAGGCTGCTTCCGCCAGTTCGCTGTGATCAACGGTGATGCTGGGGCTTCCGTTGACCTCGGCGAAGAAGCCCACTAGCAAAGAGGCGGAGCGCATCCAGGGCTGGTTCGTGAAGTACGTGATGTTCTTCACGTGCAGGCCCACTTCCTCCATGACCTCGCGGCGCACGGTGTCCTCCAGCGGCTCGCCGATTTCCGTGAAGCCCGCCACCAGGGCCCATGCCTTGAAGCCCCTTCCGGCATAGCGGGTCAGCAGCAGCTTGTCGCCGTCGATGATGCCCACGATGATGCCGGGGCTGATTTTCGGGTAGATCATGTTGCCGCATTCCGGGCAGCGCAGCATGCGCTCGACATGGTCGGCTTCCGTCGGTGCGCCGCATCGTCCGCAGAAGCGGTTATCCGCATACCAGTGGGAAAGCTGCCAGCCCACCTCTACGGCGAAGCGGGTATCTCTCGGCTGTATCCACTGGAAATTTTCCAGGGGCTGGTATGCGTATTCGGCAGGCGCTGCATTTCGTCCGGTACCCGTTTGACCGGCATCGATGCCGTGCTGCCCCAGCAGCGTGCGGGTAGCATCGTCTTGCAAATTGCCCGGAGCACGATCCAGGAAATACGCGCAGTCGTCTATGGAGAACAGGTACGTGGCGTTGCGGTCGTCCAAATCGTATTCGGAGACGGTGGGCAACGCGATTTCCTCACCGCGACGCTTCATGAGCAGCGTCGATCCGGAAAAGGAAAGAACCCGATCGCGGGGATGCGGGTCCTTCTCCTGGTAATGGTTGGAATAGACTCCCTGAATATCGTGCAACATCATGGAGCGACTCCTTCCTATGGCAGTTATTCGCTCAGCATCTCGCGAACGGCGTTCTCGATGGCGCCCGTGTTGCCATCGATGACTTCCGTGAAGCGGATGGGCAGGCTGTCCAGCTCGGCAAGGCCGGCAGGAATGGGACCGCAGCCCGTTTCGCGCTCAACCAAGCGATTGAGGTCGCATCCGCTCAGCGCGGCCACATCTTCGGGCAGCTCGTCGTGCGGGGCAAGGTCGTGAAGCGCACGGTAGACGTTGGCGCCGAACTTCGCCCAATGCGCCGTGCTGGCAATCAGCACAGGATTGCTGCCGCGCAGGTTCTGGGCAACGCGGAAGGCCACGGCGCTGTGCGGGTCAAGCAGATACCCATAGCGGTCGTAGACGTCCTTGATCGTCTTCAGACAATCCTTGCTGTTCACGGAATCGGAGGCGAAGTCGGCATGCAGCTTCTCCAGCGTATCGCCGTCGATCTCGAAATGCTTGCGCTTGTTCAGATCTTCCATCCATCCGGCGATTGCCTTGGCATTGCGGCCGGTCAGCTCGAACAGCTGGCGCTCCAGGTTCGAAGAGACCAGGATGTCCATGGACGGCGACGGCGTCAGCACGAACTCGCGGTCGGAGATGTCGTACACGCCCGTGTTGATGAAGTCCGTCAGCACGCGGTTCTCGTTGCTGGCGCACAGCAGGCGCTCGATGGGCGTGCCCATCTGCTTCGCGTACCAGGCTGCCAGGATGTTGCCGAAGTTGCCCGTGGGAACGCACACGTCAATGGGCTTCCCGGGCTCCACTTTCCCGTCCGCAACCAGCTGGGCATAGCTGGAAACGTAGTAGACGATCTGCGGCATCAGGCGGCCCCAGTTGATGGAGTTCGCACTGGACAGGGCAATGCGGTAGTTGTTCTGCAGCTCGTTGGCGAATGCGTTGTCGTTGAACACGGCCTTTGCGCCCGTCTGGCAGTCATCGAAGTTGCCGCGAACGGCCCAGACCTTGACGTTGTTGCCCGCCTGCGTGGCCATCTGGCGATATTGGATGTCGCTAACGCCGCCGTCCGGGTACATGACGCCGATGCTCACATGGTCCTGGTCCTTGAAGCCTTCCAGAGCCGCCTTGCCGGTATCGCCGGACGTGGCAACCAGAATCAGGAAGTCGTGGTCCAGCCTGCCCTGCTCCTGCTGCTGCTTCACCGCCGCGGAGAAGCAGCGCGGCAGGCATTGCAGCGCCATGTCCTTGAATGCGCTGGTGGGGCCATGCCAAAGCTCCAGCACATGCGTGTTGTCATCAAGGGAGGTGATGGGGCAGATGCGCTCATCGTCGAAGTTCGTGCCGTAGGATCCCTCCATGATGGAGTCGATGACGGCATCGTCCAAGTCCACGTCGAATGCACGATATACGGCAGCGGCGCGCTGGCGATACGGCAGCTTCGCCAGGGACAAGATGTCGTCCAAGTCCATATGGGGAATATTCTGGGCCACGTACAGTCCGCCGCCTTCGGCCAGGCCGTCGATGACGGCCTGCGTATAGGGGACGGGCTCCGCGCAGCGTCCGCGCGTATCGATATAAAGGTTCTGCGACATCTTCTGTGTTCCCTTCGGTGGATTCGCCTCAATTCCGAAGGCCGTTCGGGCATCGGCGAGCATGTCGGCTTCGGAGGCGCCTGCTACGGCTTCGGATAACAAAAAAGTATACTATGCGCTTCTGCATGCATGATGGCGGCATTCGGCGATATCCGCCCTTTTCGCCCGCGCATCGGCGGGAGGCGGCGAAAAGCCCGTACGCGGCACGGGGCGCTGCGACTGCTTCCAAGGACGTATCGTGGAAGTTCCCCATGCGCGCGGCCGTGCACATTTTTCGCTGCATTCCGTGTGCTATACTGCGAACAAATGTTTGCATTTGCAATAGCAGCATCGAAAGGAACTAAGCGTGCGAACGAATGGATCCCGGGACGTCGTGCTGGGTATTGATCCCGGTCTGGCCCATACCGGATGGGGATTGGTGGAGCGCAACGGCATGCGCTTTCGCTGCGTGGCATATGGATGCGTGGCCACGTGCAGCGACACGCCGTTGCATCGGCGCTTGCTGAAGATATACCAGCAGGTGGGTGCCGTTATCGAACGGTACCGGCCGTATGCCGTCGGAATCGAGACCGTCTGGTTCGGCAACAACACCACCAGCGCATTCGCCACGGGGCAGGCGCGCGGGGCAGCGTTGGTCGCCTGTGCCGAGCATGGGCTTGACCTGGGTGAATACGCGCCTTCCACCATCAAGCAGACGGTGGTGGGCACCGGTCAGGCGGACAAGCGCCAAGTGCAGTACATGATGCGGCAGCTATTGAATCTGGAAGAGGAACCGCATCCGGATCATGCGGCAGACGCCCTGGCGGCGGCTGTCTGCTATCTGGTGAATGCGGTGCCGTCGGGAAGGGGAGAAGGCGGACGATGATCTCCTATCTGAAGGGAACGCTTGCGGGATCGGATGCCCTGTCGGCGGTAGTGGAAGTGAACGGCATCGGCTTTCAAGTGGGCATGTCTACGAAAAGCCTGGCGAAACTGCCGCAGGCGGGGAAACCCGTGCGCATATACACCGTGCTGCAAGTTCGCGAGGACGACATGTCGCTGTACGGCTTTGCCTCTCAGGAAGAGCGCGAGACGTTTACCCAGCTCGTCAACGTGAGCGGCATCGGGCCGAAAGTGGCGCTGGCCATCCTTTCCACGTTTACGCCGACGGAGCTGGCGGACGCCATCCTGAACGAGGACGTGACATCCATCACGCGCATCCCTGGCATCGGCAAGAAGTCCGCATCGCGTATCGTGCTGGAGCTGAAGGGGTCGCTGGAGAAGGGAATAGCCGCAGCGCAGGGAAGAGAGCCGGTTTCGAACGAGGGCTTGCGGGGCGCCGCGGAGGCGCTGATGGCCATGGGCTTCACGCCGCAGGAGGCGGAAGTGGCGCTGCAGGATGCGCCTGCGGGGGCCGACGAGGGCGCCCTGCTACAATATGCCCTGAAACGACTGGGATCCTAAGCATCCGGAAAGCTGATACGCATTGGAAGACGGCAAAGACATACAGAAGGGCGAAGGGGTGCCCCTTGGCGGGGACTCCTCCGACATTGCCATCGAAGGCATCGGATACGAGGCTTCCGACCTGGGGAGCCCGCAAAACGCATCTTCGACGGCGACGCACGAGCGCCTGACGACATCGGAGCTGACCGTCGACGACTTGGCGCTTGACCGCAGCCTGCGTCCGAAGCGACTGGCAGACTATCAAGGCCAGGAGAAGATCAAGGAGAGCCTGTCCATCTTCATCAAGGCGGCGAAGGAACGCAACGACGTCGTGGACCACATCCTGCTCTCCGGCCCTCCGGGCTTGGGTAAGACCACGCTGGCGAACGTTGTTGCGAACGAGCTGGGCTCGAACCTGAAGACCACAAGCGGTCCGGTTATCGAGCGTGCTGGCGACCTGGCGGCGATCCTGACGAACCTCGAGGATGGCGACGTCCTCTTCATCGACGAGATTCACCGCCTGAACCATATGGTGGAAGAGGTTCTGTACCCCGCGCTCGAGGACTTCGCCTTGGATATTGTGGTGGGCAAAGGGCCGGCTGCGCGTTCTATCCGTCTGGATTTGCCGCGGTTCACGCTTGTGGGTGCTACGACGCGCAGCGGCATGCTCACTGGCCCGTTGCGCGATCGCTTCGGCATCTCGTTCCGGCTGGACTATTATTCGCCCGAAGAGCTGGCGCATATCATTCTCCGCTCCGCCGCGTTGCTGGATATCGACATCACGGAAGAGGGCGCGCTGGAGATAGCCCGCCGCAGCCGCGGTACGCCGCGTTTGGCGAATCGCCTGCTGAAGCGCACGCGCGATTGGGCGCAGGTGCGCGGCAGCGGCATCATCGATCAGGAATCGGCTTCGCAGGCGCTGGATTTCTTCGAAGTGGACAAGTTGGGATTGGATGCCATCGACAACCGCATACTCCGGCTGCTGTGCGTGCAATACGGCGGCCGCCCGGTAGGCCTGTCCACTATCGCCTCTGCCTTGAGCGAGGATCAGGGCACCATCGAGGACGTGTACGAGCCCTACCTCATCCAGCAGGGTTTCCTGGTCCGGACGCCGAAGGGGCGCCAAGCCACGGAGAAGGCGTACTGGCATATCGGCGTTCAGCCGCTGCCGGATAAGGGAAGGTAGGCAGCCATGGGCATGCTGAACAAGGACTATATCGTCGATCAGTTCGTGCGGTTCGCCGAGGCTATCCGCCTGGGCCTGGAGAAGGGCGCAGGTGACGGCGACGAAGGCGGCACGGCAACGGAATTGCTGGAAGCCCAGGTGGGAGAATCCGTGAACATTGACGGGCAGGCGCTGCTCGCGTTGGCTCCGGAATCCGTTGCCAGCATCTTGCGGGTATCCGATACGGATCCGGGCGTCATTGAGTACATCGTCCGCTCGCTGCTGCTGGAATCCCAGCTGCTGGGCAAATCCGGCAATGACTCGCTGGCGTTGCTGCGCAGCCAACAGGCATATGCGGTGGCCGACGCATACCGCATTCCGCTTTCGGAAGATATGCTCGATCCCCAGACATTGGAGGAATTCTTCGCGGAGAGCATGAACGCGGTCGACGTCGGCTGAGTGCGCCTGGCTCTAATTTCAGTTACCGCGAAGGGCAGACGATAGGACAAAATAATAGACCTGTCGTAATGTGTCGTAAAAATATCGCAAGCGGTAATCGGATGGGTACAGCCCCCTATGACATCTGTTGACGCTGTGAGAAATACATAGCCCACCAGTTCGTTTATGTTGAATCAGTTCTTTACGAAGCTCTAACACAACGCTCTCTTTTCGCTCTCGTTGGCCTAAGTATTTCTCACCTGTCGCAAAAACGACGATGCCAGAGTAGGCTCCATAGTGTATGGTTTAAGCCACTGGTACGAGCGTTCGGTACTCGCCAAGCACCGGACGAATGGAATCCCCTTCGGGGGAACCGATGAAAAGAGGAACAATGGCACAGGGTACGGTTAAATGGTTTAGTCCCGAGAAGGGCTACGGCTTCATCTCTCAGGATGGTGGCGAAGACCTGTTCGTCCACTTCTCCGAGATTCAGATGGATGGCTACAAGACCCTCGAGGAGGGGCAGTCGGTTTCCTTCGATGTGGCAACCGGTAGCAACGGCAAGCTGCAGGCCAGCAACGTCGTTCCGCAGTAGGCAAGTACGAAAGCTGTTTGCCATGGCGCCCCCATTCGGGGCGCCATTTTTATTGCCCGAACTCAAAAGCCGCAAGCCCGCTTACACGCGTCGGCAGGCAGGCAAACCCGACCGTGCGCCGGGGCGTAAGGCGCACACGCCCGTTCGAGTTCTGGCGGCGCTCAGGCCTGCTCGAGCGCTGCAGTTGCAAGTCCGCCCGCCCGCCAGGGCGCGAGAATGCTCACGCGCCGGGATGCACGCGCGTGGCTGCTTCCGCTTCGCGCTGCGCAGCGCGCGCCTTCGCCTTCTCCGCCTGGCGAAATGCGCGCAAAGCTTCTTTCTTCCTATGCTGCTTTGCGTCGTAGGCGGCCCGTTCCGCACGCTTCTGCTTGCGGGCGGCCTCCTTGGCAGCAATCTCGTCGGCATGGGCGGCGCGCCACTGCTCCTTCTCCCGCGAGCGGGCGATCTTACGCTCCTCGCGCTCCGCCGCTGCCTCCGCATTTGAGAACACGCAGCCGCAGAAATTCTGACGGTACATGCCCAAATCGCGGCTGCGGCGCGTAGCCTGCGGATAGTACGGGCGGAAATCGTGCCAGATGGCCGGCAGCCCGACCGCCGCCGCTGCGCGTTCCAGTTCTTCACGCACGATGTCGGAAAACTGGTACGGGCTTACGGCCAGGGTGGTGGAAAGCGCTTCGTAGCCGCCTTCCGCCGCCATGCGGGCCGCCTCTTCCAAGCGCATGCGGTAGCAGCGCCGGCAGCGTTCGGCATGGTCGGGGCCCCAGGTGTTCTTGTCGCCGACCAGCGCATGCCAGCGTTTGGGATCGTACGTTCCCTCCAACACCGCGATATCCTGCGTGTTCGCCCAGGCAGTCAGCGTATTCAGGCGGTGCACGTACTCGTCGCGCGGATGGATGTTCGCGTTCGAATAGGCGATGGTGATGTCGTGGCCCTCTTCCTGCAGAAGGCGCGTGGGCTCCAGGGAACAGGGCCCGCAACAGGCATGTAGCAAGATTCTGGACACGGGGCAACCTCCTTTTCGCCTGCATTATACTAGAGGCCGTTTTTCGTACAGACCCGACCACGGGAGGCACATGGAACAGCGGCGCTACAAGGCGATATTCTTCGATTTGGACGGCACGTTGCTGCCCATCGACATGGACGAATTCCTGCATCGGTATTTCATTAAGCTGCGCATCTACGTCACACGTTTGGGATTGGATGCGGAGCGCTTCTCGTATGCGCTGAACGAGGGCATGAAATCCATGGGCGCCGACCATCCGGGCAAGACGAACCGGGAGGCCTTCTGGAGTACGTTCAATGCGCTGTTCGGCGAATCCGCGGACACCATGGAGAACGTCCTGCTGGATTTCTACGAGAACGACTTCGGCGAGATCGGCGCCGGCATTCAGCCGAACCCCGCCGCGCGCCGCGTGGTGGAGGACCTTCGCAAGAAAGGCTATCCGCTGTACCTGACCACGATGCCCATGTTCCCGGAATCGGCGCTGAACTGGCGTTTGAAATGGGCGGACGTCGACCCGTCGTGCTTCGAGCGCAAGACGACGTATGACAATTCGTCGGCGTTGAAGCCGTCGCTTTCGTATTACCGCCAGAACATCCGCATTGTCGGCTGCAAGCCCGAAGAGGTGTTGATGGTGGGCAACAACACGCGCGAGGACCTGGCCATCCTGGAGCTGGGCGCAGATGCGTTCCTGATCACGGACCGCATGCTGGACCCGGTGAACTTTCCGATCGATACCATCAAGAACGGCTCGCTGCAGCAGTTTGCAGACTGGGCAGCCAACTTTCCGGAATGCGAGGCGTAATGGACGAGCTTTTCAAGGTGACGAAGGACGCGCAAAGCGGCAACGCCCGCGCCCTGACGTTCGAAACGGCACACGGCACCGTGCACACGCCCATGTTCATGCCCGTGGGCACGCGGGCTTCCGTGAAGGGCGTGCTTCCCTCCACGCTGCACGAGATAGGATCGCAGGTGGTCTTGGCAAACACGTACCACCTTGCCATGCGTCCGGGTGCGGACCTTATCGCCGAGGCGGGCGGCATCCACGAGTTCATGCAGTACCATGGCCCCATGCTCACGGATTCCGGCGGTTTCCAGATCTTCTCGCTGGCAGATACCGTGAAGCTGGATGCTGACGGCGTCACATTCGCATCCGTGTACGACGGCGACAAGATTCATTGGACGCCCGAGGAGAACATGGCCATCCAGCAGAAGATCGGCGCCGACATCTGCATGCAGCTGGACCAGTGCCCGCCGTACCCGGCCACGCGTGAGTTCGTGGAACGGGCCGTTGATCTGTCCGCGCGGTGGGCGGAACGCTGCCTGGCGGCCCATACGCGCCGTGACCAGGCGCTATTCGGCATCGTGCAGGGCGGCATGCACTTGGATCTGCGCTTGGAGTCCATCCGCCGCCTTACAGAGGCGTCGGCGGCTGACGAGGCACGCGGCGGTGCCGGCTTTAAGGGCTACGGCATCGGCGGGTATTCCGTGGGCGAGGACCACGAGACCATGTTCGCCACGCTGGGGCGGGTTGCCCGCGCGCTTCCGGAGGACAAGCCGCGCTACCTGATGGGCGTGGGCAACCCAACGACGCTGGTGCGGGCTGTGGGCGAAGGAGTGGACATGTTCGACTGCGTGCTTCCCACGCGCACGGCGCGCATGGGCACGGCGTTCAGCCACGAAGGCCGCATGAACATGCGCAACGCGCGCTTCGTGCACGATTTCGGGCCGCTGGATTCGCAATGCACGTGTCCGGTGTGCGCGAAGTTCTCCCGTTCGTATCTGCGCCACTTGGTGAAGACGGGCGAGATGCTGGGCGGCATCCTGCTGTCCATCCATAACCTGTACTTCCTTTTAGAGCTGATGCGCCAAGCGCGCGCGGCGGTGCTGGCCGATGCGTATGATGAATTCGAAAATGAATGGATGTCGTCTCCGGCCGCGGCAGACTATTAAGGGCCTCATTCCGCTCTCTCTTTTTTCGACGGTGAACACCGTTCGTCCATAAACGACAGGTAAAGCCCTGATAAAGCCTCTGAGACGGCTGCGGGACCGGCGGCGGATGTGTCATAATGGCACGGTTATACGCAACAAAGCCAATCTGCCCCGGCGGACGAAGCCTGTTCTGTGCAGCCCGCGGCGGGCGAGGGAGATCAGCAAAAGGGATACGGTTCATGTTCAAGAAGAAGCCGAAAAACGATAAGTCCGAACAGCCCGACCTGCAGTCCATTGCGGCGAAGTCCCGCAAGGAAGCAAGCAGCCGAAAGCGCAGCAATCGGAAAAAGGCGGAGTCCCGCGCGAAAGACGGCAAGGCTTCTGCCGAAAGCACGGGCGCCGAGAAAGACGTTGCGAAGCGCACTTCGAAGCAGGCAACCGGCAAGGACAACGGCAAGGGGAAGAAGAATTCCCGCAAGCGTTCCCACAACGTGAATCGCCGCAACATCTGGCTGCTCATCGCTACCACGTTGCTGGTCATCGGCTCCATCTGGATGTTCATGCCGCCCGACCAGAAGATCAATCAGGGTCTGGATATCCAAGGCGGCCTGTCCGTGGTGCTGACGGCATCCGAGACGGATTCCGATAACGGCGCCATCAGCCAGGAGAACCTGGAGAAGAGCCGGGCCATCATTGAGAACCGCGTTAATGCGCTGGGCGCTTCCGAGACATCCGTGCAGGTGCAGGGCAACAACC